>NZ_JCALIC010000003.1:0-367576 GCF_059511785.1 Agrobacterium sp. LEGMi-208b | reverse complement strand
GTCCCTTTTCCCATTTTTTCCCTGTCGTTCCGCAGGAGGCATATTCTGAGCGCGTTCCATCTAGCACCGCTAGTCGCACCGTCGTCATATTATCCTGTGGGACTGATTTGATGAGAAATTGGTCATTCACGTCGAGGAAGGCGTATTCTTTTTGCTCGTCCAATGTCGAAAGGAACTCATTCTTCTGCCATTGGGTGGGCTTGTCAGCGGTCGAGGATTTTGGGGAACTAGTCGTCTCTGCTGCTGACGGGGTAGCCAGAGCCATCGATGTGGCTAAGGCAAAAGCAATGTGGGTGAGCGACATAAACTTTACGCGAGCCATGGTATTCCTCCGTGTTGAGAGATTACAAACTCAGGCAAGACACTTAGAAATGGTATTTTGCGCGCAAAAGGGAGAAAATCACAGATTATACAATTTGTGAATGCATATATTCGGGCCGCTCACCTGAGTCGTCCTAAATACATGAGTCAAAAGGGAAGTTTTTCGACTGGGGTTTTTTCGCGGCGTCCGTCAGACGTCGCTCGGATGAATCCCACACCGCATTGCTTGCCAGTGATCAAACAAAGGACAGGAAAGAACCTTCGCTATTCCTCCACAAAAAATACTATCTTAAGCTGTTATTTTCCCTAAATTTGAAAATATTTAGGTATAATGCTATACCATAACATGCCGGTGCTACTGCCGGTGCGAGGCGCCGTTCGGCCGCTCTTCTTGTTTTGGAGAGCTACCATCATGAACGTATCAACCGCGACCATCGCCCCCCCGCGCGCGAGGCAAAAAACGCTTTAAAATCAGTGCTTGTTGGACGTCGTTGTTCTTGTTGGAAAGGTAGCTGGAGCGGGTAGCGAGCTTCTCGGTCTCGGCCGCCATCGGCGGCCGAACCTTGACGATCACGTCGGCGGCGGCAAACACCGCATCGGCACTATCGACCACCGTGACGCCGGCGCCGCGATAGGCCTCGTCCGAAAGATCGGCCCCAAGCCCGGGACCCGTTTCCACAAGGCATTCATGCCTGAGCTTCTGCAGCGCTTGGGCAGAATCAGGCGTCATCGCCACGCGCGCCTCGCCTGACCATAGTTCCTTTAGAGCACCTATACGCACTCTGCCTCCACTAATTTTGATGATAGAGAACGATGTGACGGAACGCTCAATTCACGTCCGGGAGCGAGATGGGATTAGAATAGTGGCGACCGCTGCCAATGCCGCCACAGCAGCAAATACGTAAAAATTCCATTCGGGCGTGAGCTCGGTGCTGGCGATCCAACCACCAACCAAAGGACCGGTCAGTGCTCCAAGACGCGAAAAGCTGAGAGCAAACCCTGTTCCGGCCGAACGAATTGAAGAGTCAAGTCGCTGCGCGAGAAACCCAGTTAGGATCAAAGACGCGGAAACCGTGCCGAAACCCGCTATGCCGACGAACAGATAGTTTATGAGAATCGGCCCCTTGAGTGCAAGCGCGGCGATGCCCAAAGCTCCCAACAAATAAGAGAGGGCGACGGTCCTGATCACGCCAAACCTGTCAGCCCAGGTTCCCAGCACGATTCCGCCAATTGCAGAACTGAAACTGAACACGGCGAGGAAAAGCAAGCTATCGCCAAGCTCGTAACCTGATTTGCGCATGATCTGCGGCAACCACTGTGCCAGTGCGTAGACAAGGAGGAGTCCCAAGAAGAGCGCGCACCAAAAGCAAATAGTCTCGAAAGCCTTCTGCGGAGCAAAAATCGAACCAATAACCGTAGTCCAGCCAGGCGCTTTTGTGTGGTGGACAACAGGAGCAGGCAACGCTATGCGCATCCGCTTGGCTGTTTTAGCAGCAGCATTCCATTTGCCGCGAAGCACCAAAGATTCGAGCGATTCCGGCAGTAGGAGAATGAAAATCGGCACAATCAGCAAAGGCGCAGCGCCAATCAACACGATCAGTCTCCACCCATGCTCTGCGATCAGTGCCCGGCTGCATAATGCGGCGACGAGAATGCCGACAGAATAACCGGAATACATCAGACCATAATTGAAGCTCCTGCGGTGTGGCTTCGAGTATTCAACAGTGAGAGCCGCTGCGACAGGAATGATGCCTCCAAGCCCTAGGCCCGCCACGAAGCGGCTGGCACCGAACCACAACGGGGTCGGAGCCATAGACGATATGATCATGCAGCCGGCGAACAAACTCAGGCAGCCGATGAACATCGGCTTGCGCCCATAGAGCTCACTCATCGTTCCGACGATGATGCCGCCGAGGAGCATGCCGATAACTGTATAGCTCCCCATGGCGCCAAGTTCGAGAGGCGTTAGTTTCCAATCCGGATCTGTGGCCAGCGCCGGAAGAATGGCTCCAAGGACGCCGACATCATAACCTTCGGCGAAGATGGCAAACCAGCAGAGCGCAACGACGAGCATGCTCTTTCGTGTCGATATTTCCGATGGTACTTTGACAGTTGGCGGATCAAATGGTCTCATAATACGGTGCCCCTCCCACGCAGGTTGTCGTTCCTCTTAGACAGCTTCAAGTTTCGTGCTGTGGACGGCGTGCACTGAACAGCGCCGTCACTTTTTGTTCATTGTCGTTGGTTGCTTTTTGGAGCTCAAAACCCGCCGGGCTTCAAAGCGTCGCCACAGTCTTCAGAGCTCCATCGAGCGCAATTCCATCCTCGTCAAGAAGTGCTGCCTGGCGCAGCCGCTTCATCCAAACAGCGCCGTCGTCGCGATCTGAGAGCATATCCAGGGCCGACATTACCCGGTCGAATTTTGACAGCCCCCTCGCGTGAGTATCCGAATATCCCTTGACGAGGCGGCGGTTATTGATGACTTCGACGGCAAGGTCGTAGTTCCCTGGCAGAAGCGCGGTCGCAGCCTTGAGCCAAGCCTCTCGATGCTCGGCCTCCTCGGCATGCCGAAGCGTGCTTCTGCGCATGTGGCGAAGGGCGGCCAGCAGATAAAGCATCAAAAACCACCCGAGCCTACCAGTCTGCACCCGCCGCCCTTTGTTGATGCGCCGGTCGAGCCAGGCAAAGAGCTTGGGCCGCTTCTCGACGAATAGTCCAAGCCTCTTCGGCATTGTTCCGCAGATTTCCTCCATGCGCGGATGCATGTACTCGGTCATATAGAGAATCTGGTTCGGTTTCACGCCGACTTCCTTGCGAACCCGGTCAAATCGGGAGCCCCGCGTCTTAAGGTCGGCGACGCGAATGACATCGTCATAGGCCATGGCGACCGCGACATATTTCGCAGACTGGACGGTGAAGGCAAAGTCTCGCTCCTCACCGCCATGGGCGTGGTCGAGTGCATGGAGCTTGCCGATGCGGTCGAGATACTCTCCGGCATAAGCCGGATCCTGGAAATCCGTCAGCTTCTTCACGCCAGCGAAAAGAAGCGGCCAGGCACCTTCAGGGAACTCAGCGCGAAGACGATGGACCAGCCGATCAAGTTTTGCGTGTCCGGCAGTTTCGGGCAACACGTCGAAATGCTTCGGCGGCGAAGCGGAAATTTCGTCGCGCGGCTTGGCCTTTGTGCGCTCGTAGGCAGCGTTGAAAGCGCGCAAGCTGGCATCGACGCCCTTGCCGCCACCGCGGATGGTCGCTTCGAACGCCTCTTTTGGAAATGGCAAGACATCAGCCGCAGCTAGGGCGCCGAACATGGACGAGGAAATCACGCTGCCGTTTTTCAGCGCCAACGTATCCATGTCGAATGCGATCGTACGTTTGGCGGCAAAATCCGTAGCGCCTACAACCACGGTCGGATCACCAATGCCGTTACCTGGCTTTTCCTTTTCCCCGACGGCGAAAGATCGGTGTGTCGACGCAATCAGCGTCGTCCTGTCCGGTGTGACGAGGCCGCGCAACACCGATCGGCCAGCTTCCATCAGTTCTGAGGCAAGCACGACATCGACGTCGCCGGGCGTTGGCATAAGCGAGAAGATTGGGCCATGATCGCCGCGTGCTGGCAGCATTTCGATATAATAGATGGTTGCACCGGTTCGCTGGGCAACACCCGGCACGGACGTCGACTGTGCCATCCAGCCCTGATCCTCGGCAAGGCCAACGATCCAGTCCGCCAGGACGCCCCCGCCTTGGCCACCCATTGCAAGGATCGCGATCGTCAGTGGTTTGTCAGCCGCGAGCAGAGATTTAGGGTTCACCATTTCATACATCTCAACCCCTCAATCCGCAAACACGATGCGGCCAGCCGCTCGACGGGTCTGCAGCCAGCCGATCACCTTGGTGCGCAGGTTAGACATGAACTTGTCCCAGCCAGTCGGATTGTGGATGACATCGGCACGATAGAAGGACGGACACAGCACTGCCGCCTCCGAAACCTCGCCGCAATTGCCGCAGCCGACACAGCTATTGTCGATCGCCGCGACCGGATCGTCCTTCAGCGGATCGTCCGTGTGTTTGACCGACAAAGATGGACAGCCGGAAAGCCGGATGCAGGCATGATCGCCGGTGCAGACATCCTCGTCCACGCCGAAGCGCTCCTTTACCATGCGCTGGCCGTCCTTCACCGCTTTGGCGAATTGCGGCTTGATGCGGCGCTGCTTGTTCAACATGCATTCGGAAGAGGCGACGATGATCTTAGGACCCTTTTCCTTCGTCGTGAGCGCTTCCTTCAATGTGTCGCGCATCTTGGCGACGTCATAGGTACGGTCGATCTGGCGCACCCAGGTGGCACCGATCCCCTTCACCGCATCGACGATGGAATTGTTCGTCTTGCGGTTGGGATTGATGGCGCGAGACGAGAGGACGTCCTGGCCGCCGGTCGCCGCTGAATAGTAGTTGTCGACGACGAGAATGACGCCGTCCTGCTTGTTGAAGACGGCATTGCCCACCGACGTGGCGAGACCGTTATGCCAGAAACCGCCATCACCCATGACCGCGATCGAGCGCTTGTCCGATTCGACATTGAATGCGGAAGCGGATGCCGGGCCGAGACCATAACCCATCGTCGTGCCTCCGATATTGAAGGGGGGCAGGATCGAAAAAAGATGACAGCCGATATCGGCCGAGACATGATGTTCGCCGAGTTCCTTCTCGACCAGCTTCATGGCAGCGAAGATCGGACGCTCCGGGCAACCCGTGCAGAACCCGGCAGGGCGCGCCGGCACGACTTCAGCCAAGGCTTTCACCTTCGGGTCGTTGAGGATCGACGTCGAGTCCGGTACGGGCGGCTGGTTGCCGAGCAGCATCCGGTCATAGATTTCAATGAAAGTCTTCAGGCCCTTCATCAGGACCGGAGGCGTATATTCGCCACCAAGGGGGAGGATATCCTTGCCGTGCAGCTTGGTCTGAATGTCTTGGCGACGCATCAGTGTATGAAGCGTCTGCTCGACATATTCCGGCGCCCCCTCCTCGACCATAATCACGGCCTTCTTGCCAAGACAGAAATCGACGACCTCGTCATCGATCGTCGGATAGGCGACGTTCATCACATAGATCGGGATTGAGGAATTGCCGTAGACATCGGCCAAGCCCAACTGCTGCAGTCCACGCATGACGCCGTTATAGTGTCCGCCAAGCGTGATGATGCCGATCTCACCCTCTTCGGGGCCAAAGAATTCGTTGAGCTTGCGCTCCTTTATGTACTTGACAGCAGCCGGCCAGCGCCGCTCCAGCTTGTCCTTTTCATGGGCAAAGTTGGCCGGAGGCAGCACAATGCGATTAACGTCGCGCACCGGATTTTCAAGCGCCTGTTTGAGTGTATAGGCAGGACGCTTGTTGTTCTTGGCAACGAACTGCCCGTGCATATGACAAGCCCGGATGCGGACCTGCAGCATGACCGGTGTGTTGGAGGCTTCTGAAAGCTCGAAGCCTTCCTCGACCGCCTGTACCATGGACGGGAGATTGGGGCGCGGATCGAGCAGCCACATCTGCGATTTCATCGCAAACGCATGGCTGCGCTCCTGCATGATCGAAGAACCCTCGCCGTAATCCTCGCCGAGAATGATCAGTGCGCCGCCATTGACGCCGCCAGAGGACAGGTTGGACAGCGCGTCGGATGCCACATTGGTTCCGGCCGTCGATTTCCAGGTGACGGCACCGCGCACCGGATACATGACCGAGGCTGATAGCATCGCCGCCGCCGCCGCTTCGGAAGCTGAGGTCTCGAAATGCACCCCGAGTTCTTCCATGATGTCCTTGGCATCCGCCAACACATCCATCAAATGGGAGATTGGCGAGCCCTGATAGCCGCCAACATAAGACACCCCTGATTGCAGCAGCGCCTTGGTGATCGCAAGAATACCCTCGCCGCGGAAGATTTTACCTTCCCCAAGCTTCAAATCCTGGACTTCGCTAGCAAAGGATCGCTCCGCCATATGACCTCCCAATTTTCTTGTTATATGCAAAATCATATTTTAAACGCCCGATTATTGTCAAATGAAAATTTTAGCACCCCTATGCTGGCCTTATTCGCGGTCTTACACAGATAAAAAATATGATTTCACATATAATTTCACTTGACCGTCGCCGTTGGCAAAGTCATTTTAAGCTTCAAGCAATTGCAGCCAGCTGTAGCTGTCGCGTTCGCGGTTGGAGGAGAATGTTGATGAAAATCGTCTGTATTGGTGGCGGCCCCGCGGGACTTTATTTCGCGCTCTTGATGAAGAAGTTTCATCCCGAGCATTCGATCTCGGTGATCGAGCGAAACCGGCCCTATGATACATTCGGCTGGGGCGTGGTCTTTTCCGATGCGACCATGGTGTCGATGCGGGCCTGGGACCCGGAAAGTGCTGCCGAAATCGAGGACGCGTTCAACCACTGGGACGATATCGAACTGCTCTTCAAGGGTACGCGCCAGCGCACGTCCGGTCATGGGTTCGTCGGGATCGGTCGCAAGAAGCTCCTGAATATCCTGCAGCGCCGCTGTGAGGCGCTCGGCGTCGAACTGGTCTTCGAGACCGAATCCAACGGCGATACCGACTATCCGGATGCGGATCTCATCATCGCCTCCGACGGCTTCAACTCGAAAACCCGCAACCGCTATCCAGACGTCTTCCAGCCCGATCTCGTGGTACGCCCGAACCGCTATATCTGGCTTGGCACCAACAAGCTTTTCGACGCCTTCACCTTCGATTTCCGCAAGACCGATCACGGCTGGTTTCAGGCGCATATCTACAAGTTCGACGACAAGACCTCGACCTTCATCGTCGAGACAACTGAAGAGGCCTTTGAAAAGCACGGTCTCGGCGAGATGGACCAGCAACAGTCGATCGACTTCTGTCAGGACCTCTTCTCGGAGGTTCTCGAAGGGTCCGAGCTGATGACCAATGCGCGGCATCTGCGCGGATCCGCCTGGCTGAACTTCAACCGCCTGATCTGCGGCAAGTGGAGCCATTTCAACGGCAACTCGCATGTCGTACTGATGGGCGACGCCGCCCATACTGCCCATTTCGCGATCGGCTCCGGCACCAAGCTTGCAATCGATGACGCGATCGAGCTGACTAACCAGTTCAACAAGCTGGGGCACACCAAGGAAAGCATTCCGGCCGTCCTCGAAGCCTACGAGGGAACCCGCCGCGTAGACGTGGCCCGCATCCAGAACGCGGCCCGCAATGCCATGGAATGGTTCGAGGTCGTCGGCCAGCGTTACGCCGACACGCTCGAGCCGCCGCAGTTCATGTATTCCATGCTCACCCGTTCACAGCGCATCAGCCATGAGAACCTGCGCCTGCGCGATCCCGTCTGGCTGGAAGGTTATGAGCGATGGTTCGCCGAGAAGAACGGCCTCGACGTCACCAGCAACAGCCGCACCCTGCCGCCGATGTTCACGCCCTATTCGCTGCGCGAAACCCATCTGACGAACCGCATCGTCATGTCGCCCATGGCAATGTATTCGGCCAAGGATGGGCTGATGGACGATTTCCATCTCGTCCATCTCGGCTCCCGTGCGATCGGCGGCGCCGGCCTCGTCTTCGCTGAAATGACCTGCGTTTCCCCGGACGCTCGCATCACCCCCGGCTGCCTAGGCCTGTGGAACGACGAGCAGGCCGCACAGTGGAAGCGTTTTGTCACCTTCGTGCATGAGAACTCCGCCGCCAAGGTGGGTATCCAGATCGGTCATGCGGGCCGCAAGGGATCGACCAAGGTCGCCTGGGAGGGAATTGACCAGCCGGTCGAGGAAGGCGGATGGTCGTTGATTTCAGCTTCGGCGCTGCCCTATCTCAAGAACAGCCAGGTGCCGAAGGCGATGGACCGCGCCGACATGGACCGGGTCAAGGCCGATCACGTCCGCGCCGCGAGATATGCAGCCGAAGCCGGCGCGGACTGGCTGGAGCTGCACTGCGCCCACGGTTATCTTTTGTCGAGCTTCCTGTCACCGCTGACGAACGTTCGCACCGATGAATATGGTGGCAGCCACGAAAACCGCGCCCGCTATCCGCTGGAAGTCTTCGAGGCGGTCCGCGAGGTCTGGCCAGCCGACAAGCCAGTCTCTGTGCGCCTCTCCTGCCATGATTGGTTCGAAGGCGGCAATACACCGGAAGATGCGGCGATATTTGCAAAAATGTTCAAGGATGCCGGCGCCGATCTGATCGACTGCTCGTCCGGCCAGGTCTGGAAGGAAGAGAAGCCGGTCTATGGCCGCCTCTTCCAGACGCCCTTCTCCGACAAGATCCGCAATGAGATCGGCATCCCGACCATTGCCGTTGGAGCGATCTCCGAAGCCGATCATGCCAATTCGATCATCGCTGCCGGCCGTGCCGATCTCTGCGCCGTCGCCCGCCCGCATCTGGCCGACCCCGCTTGGGTGCTGCACGAGGCGGCAAAGATCGGCCTGACGAACATTCCGTGGCCGAAGCAATATTATTCCGCCAAGTCGCAATACGAGACGGGTCTTGCGCGTGCTGCCGCCGCCGCGGCGCCTCCGGCCGTCGGCCCGACGATTGCAGCGAAGTAGGAAAACGGCATGAACGCGGCTTCCGGCAGATTGGCAAATCGGCACGCCCTCGTCACCGGCGCAGGCTCCGGCATTGGCGCGGCGATTGCGGCCGCGCTGGTGGAAGCCGGCGCGCGCGTGACGCTGGCTGGCCGCCGTGCCGAGCCGCTGCAAGCACTGGCCGAAACCCTTGGCTTAGATAAAGCCAATGTCGTCAGCGGCTTCGACGTCACCAATCCTGCCGCCATAGAAGCCGGCTTGAAAGCAGCACGCGAAAAATTCGGTCCGGTCGACATCCTCGTCAACAATGCCGGTGAAGGCCCGAGCGCGCCGTTCGAGAAAACCTCGCTCGACATGTGGAACCGGGTCATGGCGGTGGATCTCACCGGCGTCTTCCTGGTGACGCAGGCTGTGCTGCCGGATCTCAGGGCCTATGGCGTTGGCGCCCGCATCATCAATATAGCCTCGACAGCGGGGCTCACCGGTTATGCCTATGTCTCTGCCTATGTGGCCGCCAAACATGGCGTCGTCGGAATGACCCGGTCACTCGCGCTGGAACTGTCGAAAACCGGTATCACCGTCAACGCAGTGTGCCCCGGCTTTACCGACACGCCGCTGATTGCCCGTTCGATCGAGACCATCGTCGAAAAGACCGGGCGCACCGCCGAACAGGCGCTGAAGGAGTTCACGAAGGGCAACCCGCAGGGCCGGCTGGTGAAGCCGGAGGAGGTCGCGGACACGGTTCTGTGGCTGGCGTCCCCCGGAGCAGCATCGATCAATGGACAGGCGATCGCGGTCGCCGGCGGGGAGGTGTTGGCAGGATGAGCCTTACACCGACTTCAACGGCGGGACACCAGAGCTTGTTCAAGGATTACCGGCCCAAGCACTTCCTCTGGGAAATGACTGATCACGATCGTGTTGCGACGATCCGGCTCAATCGGCCAGAACGCAAGACTCCGGTGACCTTCGAGATGTATGCCGAACTGCGTGACCTCTTCTGCGATCTCGCCGATGCGTCGGATATCCGCGCCGTCGTCTTGATGGGTGTAGGCGGCAATTTCTTCTCGGCCTGCGGCGTGTCCGAGAACATCGCGCCGTTAGGCGACTTGGCTGTAGCGGACCTGATCGCCTTCACGCGCATGAGCGGCGATCTCGTCAAGGCGATGATGAAATGCCCCCAACCGATCATAGCCGCAGTTGACGGCGTCTGTGCCGGGGTGGAGGCGATCCTTGCCACGGCGTGCAACATGCGGCTCGCTACACCTGAAGCGAAAACCGCCTTCCGGTTCACCCACGTCGGTCTCGCCGGTGCGGGTACAAGCGCTTTTGGAATGCTGCCGCGCATCATCGGTCAGGGCCGCGCGGCAGAGCTGCTGTTTACCGGCCGTTCCATGAGCGCACGGGAAGGTCTGGCCTGGGGATTCTACAATGCGCTCCACGAGGCTGATGAGGTCGAGGCGGTAGCCGTAAAGCTTGCCCATTCCTTGGTCGCTCGCAATTACGGAGCGGCGATCCTGCAATCCAGCTTATCCGACCCCCCTCATTCGGCCAAAACCGCTGCCTTCTACTAAGGAGAGAATTAGATGCCATTTCGACAATCAAAGGCCCTGCGCTTTGGCGATTGCGACCTCACCGGGATTGCCTATCACCCGGCATATTTCTCGATGCTCGTCGATGTGAACGAAGCGATGTTCGCCTCGTTTGGCGTCACCTGGAAAGAAATCATGTTCGAAAGGCGCTTGGGGCTCCCGACCGTGACCTTGAACGTCGAATTCGTAAAGCCCTCCACATACGGCGACGTCCTCGACTTTGCCGTCCATGTTTGTTCCGTTGGCCGCGCATCGCTGGATCTCCGGACAGAGGTATCCGTCCGTGGGGAATTGATCTGGACAGTACGGCAAAGGATCGTCCTCACCTCGCTCGAAAATCATAAGTCCCATCCATGGCCCGACGATATCAGACAGGGCCTACTTCAATATCTGGAGGCACAAAATGCAGCATGAAATCATTCAGCCTGACGGCTGGGCCAAGCCCATTGGTTATTCCAACGGAATCAGCGCCCGGGGCCGCATCGTTCAGGTGGGCGGCCAGATCGGGTGGGATGAGCATTGCGAGTTCCATTCCGATGATTACGTCGACCAGGTGCGCCAGGCACTTGTCAACATCGTCAGCGTTCTGAGTTCCGCCAATGCGAAGCCAGAGCACCTGATCCAGATGACCTGGTACTTTACAGACCGCGAAGCCTACAAATCCCGAATGAAGGAAATCGGTGCGGCCTACCGCGAGATTATCGGCCGACATTTTCCGCCCATGGCGGCTGTGCAGGTCGTTGCGTTGATGGAAGACCGCGCCAAAGTCGAAATCCAAGCGCTGGCTGTCGTGCCCGATTGATCAAACCTGTTGAGGAGGAAAAAATGAGCAACAAGGTTATGCCCGTCATTACCCGCAAGGGTCAGGAAGATACAGGGACCGGCCAATCCGGTGGATGCGTGCGCATATCGGGCGTAGGACCGCAGCACACGCCGGCCACCAAAATCTGGTTCGGCAAAGTGTCGAATGAACCAGGATATCGCTCCTATCCTCACCATCACGGCGAGGCGGAGACCGGGGGCTACGTGTTGAAGGGCAAAGCGCGGATCTATTTCGGTGATAACTGGCAGGAATATCTTGATATGGAAGAAGGCGACTTCATCTTCGTACCGCCGCACTGGCCTCATATCGAGGTGAACATGTCGACAACGGAGGAGCTGGTGTGGCTCACCACGCGCACGCCGGACAACATCGTCGTCAACCTTCCAGATGTCGATGACAGCATTCTCGTCGGCTTCCGGCGCGCCTGATGAAACTCCTTCGCCATGGACCGTCGGGCGCCGAAAAGCCCGCCATCATCGACCGTGACGGCCAGGCTCGTGATCTGTCGACCATCATCACCGACCTGTGCGGAGATGCCCTCTCCGACGCCTCATTGGATCACATTCGTGAGGCCGACATTGCTTCACTGCCGATCGTTCAGGTGGATCGGATCGGGGCTTGCGTCGCGCGCCCGGGAAAATTCATCTGTGTTGGCCTGAACTATGCCGACCATGCCAAGGAAACTGGTAAGGCTCCTCCGGATGAGCCGATTCTGTTTATGAAGGCCACGAATGCTGTCGTGGGGCCAAATGATGATATCGAGATCCCCCGGGGCTCAACCAAGACCGATTGGGAAGTCGAGCTTGGCGTAGTCATCGGCAAACGTGCCAAATACGTCTCCGAGGCCGAAGCGCTCAATCATGTCGTGGGCTATTGCGTTGTCAACGACGTCTCCGAACGTGCCTTCCAATCCGAGCGTGGCGGTCAGTGGACCAAAGGCAAAAGCCACGACACCTTCGGGCCGATCGGGCCTTGGCTTGTGACACGGGAAGAGGTGCCGGATCCTCAAAAACTTGCCCTTTGGCTTGATGTCGACGGTGTGCGACGCCAAACAGGCACGACCGCCACGATGATTTTTGGGGTCGCTCATCTCGTCAGCTATATCAGCCAGTTTATGACACTTGAACCGGGCGATATCATTGCAACAGGAACCCCTCCCGGGGTCGGAATGGGTATCAGACCGGAGCCAGTATTTCTAACGCCGGGACAAGTCGTCTCGCTCGGCATTGAAGGTCTGGGCGAGCAGCGTCAGACAACAATTGCGACGGGGAGCTAAAAAACATGACGGATTTGAAGGGAAAGACGGCGATCGTCACCGGCGGCGCGCGTGGCCAGGGCGAAGCGGAGGCCACACTCCTTGCCCGAAAAGGAGCATCAGTTATCATCGCTGATGTGCTCGCCGACGAAGGACGATCCCTTGCGGATGCGCTCCAGGGTGAGGGCTTGCAAGCGCGATTTATCTATCTCGATGTGTGCGATCCAACGAGTTGGGCCGGAGCAATCGATATCGTCAAAGAATGGTCGGGTCGCCTCGACATTCTTGTCAATAACGCCGGCATTATCAACAGGTCTACAATTGCCAGCACTGACCTGACAGCCTGGAACCGCGTTCTGCAGGTCAATCTGACGGGGGCTTTTCTTGGCATCCAGGCCGCCTATCAATTGATGGCGGAAAGTGGCGGTGGATCCATCATCAACATCTCGTCGAATAGCGGCTTTTCCGGGCACTATGATCCGGCATACACAGCAAGCAAATGGGGCCTTCGGGGTCTGACCCGCAGCGCCGCGATGGAACTGGTTTCGAAAGGGATTCGGGTGAATGCGATTTGCCCGGGGCTTGTCGTGACCGGCTTGAACGCTTCCAGTCCCCATCTCGAACCGATGATCGAAATGACGCCTATGAAGCGCAGTGGAAAACCGGAAGAAATCGCTGAGCTCGTGCTGTTTCTCGCATCAGAAGCATCGAGCTTCATGACTGGCGAGGATTTCGTGATCGATGGAGGATTTACAGCGGGAGCGGCCTACAGGCGTGTGGCAACGGAAACGGGGATTTTAAACTCCTGAAGCAATTGCATTTGCCAGCGGGCTAGATTGTTTCGTGTCAAACGCACTCGACCACGATGAAAGAACCGCAGGAATCTTGTTTGGTGTCTTGATGAAACGTTCCCGGTTGCGGCAACGGATTCTTAAGCCCTCGGTATGACCAACAGCGGTGAATACGTCACGACGCAAAAAGTGAAACTCAGTCGTTTAAAGATAGGCAAATTTGGAATGCTGAAAGAGGATTATAATACCAGCGCCAGCATCTCGCAGGATGCCGACTGGAAGCGTACGTCGAAAGCCAAACCAATTCCATCGATAACGCAGGTCACCGAAAAACACATTAGCTGGGCCTATGCGGCTGTAGCCATATCTGTCTTTTCTTGGGCGGCGGCATTTCCGGCTATTACCTTTTCGCTTACCGAATTAAAGCCTGTTACTTTAGCGACCGCACGTTTTGGTATCGCTGCCGCCTTCGCCCTAGGCTGGCTGCTGTGGAGGCGAAAGCCATTGCCCGCATTACCGCACATGGTGCGCTTTGCTGCATGTGGTTTGCTCGGCCTTACCCTTTACAGCGTCCTTATCAATATGGGCCAGAAAACGGTCTCGGCAAGCGCAGCCAGTTTCATCACCAACATCATCCCCATTGTTACCGCCCTTCTCGCTTGGTCAATGCTTGGCGAGCGTTTTAGTCTTCTGGGCTGGGCCGGATGCCTGATCAGCTTTGCTGGAGTAAGCTACATCGGGCTTGGCCAACCCGGTGGCCTCAGCTTCGGGTCTGGAGCGAGCTTCATCCTGATGGCATCGCTTTCATCCGCTCTCTATTTCGTGCTGCAGAAACCCCTCGTGCCAATTTATGGAGCAGCCTACAGCACCGGCTATACGCTCGTCTTCGCTGGTCTGTTTTTATTGCCGTGGATGCCCGCAAGCACTGCGGAGGTCATCAATGCCTCATTCGGCACAATGATCGCACTTGCCGGATTGACTTTGTTTCCGACGCTGATCGCTTATCTGACGTGGACCTACGCGCTTGGACGTCTCCCGGCCAGTGTGGCCGCCAACTTCATCTATTTGATTGCTCCGTTAGCGGCGCTTCTTGCGTTCCTTTTCCTTAATGAGCAACCATCTGGCTCGACGCTGATAGGCGGCTCAATAGCGATCGTCGGCACAGTCATTGTCGCGAGATGGGGACGATCCGCCGTGCGGGAAAATCCGTAAATGGGGTCAGCGCAAGGGACATGTTTGCCGCCTCTCAAAGCGACGAACCATGATAACATCGCTTGTCCGATCGGGACGAAGATGGGGCGGCCGCAGAAAAGAGCTTGCAGGATATTTTCGGCAGTTCTGTCAGTTTCATTATCGTTGGGGTGCGCGAGCTACCTCTTTTATTAAACGATGTTTCCGAGTCGATTCCGACGGTCGACAAGCTAATCAGGCCAAGCGGTTCGGTTGGCCAAAGCAGATCATGCACCCCAGCCCCGCATCTTGGCCTCAAGAGTCACCATCAGCTTAGCTGGCGCGCCGTGCAGCTGCCTACCCAATCGGGAGATTAAATGGACAGAAGTCGAATCGATTTCGTTTTCGGCAAAGGGTATCGCCACTAGCTGCGGTGCTGATTGCCCGCTCAGAGCGCGCGGCAGGACGGTAACCACGTGTCCCCCAGCTGCCATTTCCCGCATCATTACGATCGAAGTAGTGATGATTGACGGTTCGAGAAGAATGCCGTGGGCGGCTTCCGTTTTTGCAAGGATCTGACGAATGCGAAACTCTCGTGGCGGAAGACACAATTCGTGCTCAGACAGATCTGAAACTGTTAGACTTTTACGGCTGGCAAGCGGATGAGTGGGATGCGCCAACACGACCAAATCCTGTTTTACAGATACTCGCACTCGAATTTTGGGTTCTGGTTCGATTTGGAGCACGAGCCCTATATGGGCCTCGTCATCCTTGACCATACGGACGATTTCCGTCGTTGCGGCAACATGCGTCTGGATTCGTATACCGCGATTAGCGGAATAAAAACCGTTTATTGTCTCGAAGAACCCGCTGCCAAGCAGGCCTTCGCCCACTGCGAGCTGCACTAGACCCGTACGTACTCCCCGCAGACTTTGGATCCGCGATTGGAAGTTGTCGAGTTCAACCAGATTGTTGCGGTGAAACTCGAACGCCAACCGACCCGCTTCTGTCAGTCTCACCGAACGGCGTCCACGTTCAATTAAAGGCACGCCTAGCTCCGTCTCCAACTGAGCGATCTGGCGGCTGATCGAGGAGACGGCGATGCCAAGTTTCTCACTTGCCAGTCGCATAGAGCCCTGCTTTGCAGCTTCATAGAAATATCGCAATGCAGTCTCCATTCATGCTCCTCCGATTTTTTTTACATTATATTGCGCTGAATGCAATGATGTCAACGAATCGATGCGATAGACCGAACGGTCACACTAGGAGTAAAATGAAGTAAGTGTTTAAACTATGCAGAACGCAAAGCTGTGAGGCAGAAACGATGAATGACAAACGGGCACGAGTCCAATGGCGGGGCTATATTCCAGCCATCACGACGCCCTTTGATAGTGAGCGCAAGCTTGACATAACCGGCCTTGGTTTATTGCTTGAATGGCTTCATGCCGAGGGTATGCATGGGCTTGTTATCGGGGGTACAACCGGCGAATGGTTCAGCCTGAATGGTCAAGAGCGGCACCAGCTGTTCTCGGTTGCAGGTGCACAGATGGGACGACGGTTACCGCTCATCGCTGGATGTAGCGCTTACACACCAGATGAAGTCCTCGCCCATATAGAATACGCTCAGGGTTGCGGTTTCGAGGGCGCGCTGATCACCCCTCCGCCTTACGCTCTGCCCGACGAAAAGGATCTCTTCGCCTTTTACGCTTACATTGCACAGCGCAGCCGGCTTCCCATCTGCATTTACAACTGGCCGCCCGGGACAAATATCGACATGTCCTTCGATCTGCTCAGCCGGTTAGCGGAACTTGATGCGGTGGTCGCAATAAAGCAATCGACATCTGATCTCTCGCGTTTCATCAAAACATTCTTCGCTCTCAAGGACCAGGTCCGCGTGTTTGGTTTGCCGATGGATGAGCTTGGTATAACGTTGGTAAGAGCGCACGATGCTGATGGAACAATGGGCGCAGGTGGCGTCCTTGGCCAATATCAGCCTGGTTTTTACGACAATCTATGGCGAGGGGACGTGGAGGCGGCGCGCGCTTGCGGTGCTAAAGACCGCGTTTTGATGCGCGATTGGTTTACACCAGCGTTAACGGGGAAATTCGGATCAGGCGCGGCAATATTAAAAGCGGCGCTCAACGCGAGAGGTCTTCCCGGCGGGTACGTACGTCCCCCGTTCCAGGATGTCTCATCGGCCGACGCGGAGCAGATCGCCCAGACGCTAAGGTCGCTTGATTGTATCCCTCTTGAGCAGGCTCGAACGGCATGAAATATCATGCCGATGTCCTGATAATCGGTGGAGGGCTGGTGGGCTGTGCGACAGCCTGCCACCTCGCACGAGCTGGACAATCGGTATTGCTTGTTGAGGCCGGCGATGTGAACTCAGTCGCCTCCGGACAAAACGCAGGTTCGCTCCACTTCCAAATGGAACGAAGGTTTCTTGAACAAGGCGAGGCGCTCATGGAACAAGCCTCGCATGTCATCAGCCTGAATCGTCAAGCGATCCACGACTGGCGCGGCCTTGAAGACCTGCTGGGTCGCTCTCTCGGGGTAACAATGCGCGGAGGGCTGATGGTGGCTGAGACGCCGGAACAGGTTACGCTCCTCGAGCGCAAAGCGCGGCTGGAAGAATCGGCCGGGATGGCTACAAAAATGATTGACGGCGCGGAAGCGCACGACATCGCCCCGTACCTTGGTCCGCTCGTCACTGCGGCGCTGTGGGCGCCCGACGAGGGACATGCCGATCCGAAGAAAGTTACACCAGCTTTTGCCGCGGCGGCAGAAGAGGCGGGTGCGACCATATTATCTCAAAGCCCGGTTCTGGCACTCGAACAACGTAACGGGGGATTTGAAGCGAAACTCGGCGGTCCGCATCCGGATCAACCGGTGACGGGCGACAAGATTGTCATTGCCGCGGGTGCCTGGATCGCTCAGATCGCTGCCATGTTGAATTTGCACATGCCGATCTTTCCCCTCGGTCTTAGCATGAACGTAACAGAAAGATGTGCGCCACTGATCCCGCACCTCGTACAGCACGTCGGACGAAGGCTGTCCATGAAGCAAGCCGCGGCCGGCAACATCCTCATAGGGGGCGGCTGGCCCGGCAAGCTCGCATGGCGGCCTGATTGCGGATTTGACCTTTCGAAGCGACCAGAGCCGAAACGTGAATCCGTAATCGGGAATCTGAAAGCCGCAATCGCGGTGGTGCCTCAGGTGGCTTCGCTCAATCTAATCAGGACGTGGACAGGTACGGTCGCGGTATCTTCCGATCAGTTGCCGATTGTTGGTGAAGTCCCTCGGATGCCCGGTGTGTATGTTGCTGGCGGCGGATCAGCCTTCACGCTCGGCCCCACTTTTGCCAGGTTGCTTGCGGGAGAAATTCTTTCAGGTCGCAGAACCGAGGAGTTTCAATATTTCTCCCCGGCGCGCTACGAACATTTAAACAGTTTCATGGGGTGACATGCGGATTCTTGAAAAAGTCACGCGGGGCGCTCCTCTTACGATCTTTGTGGACGGTGAGCCTGTCCACGGGTTTTGCGGAGAAACCGTGGCAACGGTCATGATCGCGGCGGGGATCAACGCCTTCAAAAACGATAGTCGTGGCCGCCCGAGAGGGCTCTATTGTAATATGGGCACTTGTTGCGAATGCATGGTGCGGGTCGGAGAAGGTGTCCAAGAAATTGCGGTCCGCGCCTGTCTGTTGCCTGCTTGCGACGGCCAGCGCATAACGACAGGACTGCCGAAGTCATGAATGACAGAACCGATCTCGCAATCATCGGAGGGGGGCCGGCGGGAATGGCGGCTGCCGAAGTTGCCATCAAGGCCGGGCTCTCCGTCACTATCATTGACGAGCAACAGCAGCTTGGTGGCCAGATACTGAGGCAGCCCTCGAAACATTTCCAGGTGAAGAACTGGCTACCCGGTCGGGTATACAATAACGTCAAGGCCCAGCTGGCGCGGGCTGAGGCATTGCCGGTGCATTTTCTTTCTGGAATGTCGGTTCATTCCGCCTACCGCGATACGTTCGGTTTCGATCTCCAACTTGCAGGCCCATCCGGTGCAGCGCATCTTCTGTCGAAACGCCTTCTGGTTGCCACTGGCTGTTACGACATGCCGGTTGCATTTCCGGGATGGACCTTGCCAGGGGTAACCACTGCCGGCGCTGCACAAGCATTCGTCAAGGCGCAACAGATCGTGCCTGGCAAAAGATTTGTTCTTGCCGGGACCCATCCGTTGCAAATCATTCTCGCTGACCAAATCATGAAGGCGGGAGGTAGAGTCGAAGCCGTTCTTTTTGCACAACCGATAATGCGTTCACTGCGCGTGCTCGGCGCACCCGTTACCGCGATAGCGCATCTGAAATTGTTGGCTGCGGCGGGCAACGCAATGGTGCGACTGCTGCGAGCGGGCGTTCCTGTCCATTTTGGTCAGACTATAGGTAAGGCCGAAGGCATGGATAGGGTGGAAGCAGCGACGATCGTCAAGGTCGTCAACGGCGTCCCCAGAGACGAGATTGAACAGATCAAATGTGACGCCGTCGCTACCTGTTTTGGGTTTCTTCCGCAGTGCGACCTACCACGAGCACTGGGCGCCAAGGCGACCCCTATCCCGAAAACAGGAGGGTGGCGGATTGTCCATGACGAGTGGATGTTCACCGGGGTCGACAACCTGTTTGTGGCAGGTGAGGTTACTGGCGTCGCAGGCGCGGAATCGTCGATGATTGAGGGACAGATTGCTGGCCTTGCCGTGGCTCGGTCCGCTGGCGTGATGGAAGATGCGGAAGCAAAGCGTCTTGTCCACCCCCTCAGACGGCGGCTCGCTTCTTTGCGCAAGTTTGCCGATCTCCTTTCGTCGATATCCGATCCGTCGCCAGTTTGGGAGCACCTTGCATCGCCCGACACGATCCTGTGTCGATGCGAGGATATCCACCAAGGTGCTGTGACTGACGCAATCGAGGCCTATCCGGCGGTCGGTATCAACTCAATCAAGAAGCTTACACGTGCCGGCATGGGACGGTGCCAGGGACGCGGATGTGAGCATCAGATTCGCGCCCTGATGGGCTCGGGCGCACCCGATCAACGTTTCGAAGCCCGTATGCCTGTACGCCCCACCCCTATTGCGACCATCGCCGAAGATGAACAGCCAAATTAGCTTGCGACTTGCGCAACATCTTTATCGCCTCACGTGCGTTGTTGTTCGCCTGAGCGCGAGATATTTTGGAGAAAGTGGAGGAGAAAACTATGCTGACCCGTATTAACCCTGATAATCTCTATAATTCTCTCAATTTCGGATTTTCGCATGGCACACTGCAT
Organism: Agrobacterium sp. LEGMi-208b; assembly: GCF_059511785.1. Lineage (NCBI taxonomy): Bacteria > Pseudomonadati > Pseudomonadota > Alphaproteobacteria > Hyphomicrobiales > Rhizobiaceae > Agrobacterium > Agrobacterium sp. LEGMi-208b. The sequence goes on along the minus strand of NZ_JCALIC010000003.1, from coordinate 347,767 downwards.
CATGGGGGCGGGCTTCTGCACTTGGCGGGGCAAGTAGCCTGGGACAAGGATTGCAAAGTCGTCGGAAACGGTGATCTCGCGGCCCAGACACGCCAAGCGCTGGCGAATCTGCAAGCTGTTCTGGCAGAGACCGGATGTGGACCCGCCGATGTTGTAAGATTGCGCACTTACGTTGTCGACCACTCACCGGATAAACTTGGCCCGGTGCTCGGCGCAATTGCCGAGTTTTACGGTGACGCGATCCCGGCGCCCAACACTTTCATTGGGGTGGCGGCCCTCGCTTTGCCAGATTTTCTTGTGGAAATTGAAGCGACAGCTGTAGTTTCGAAATAATCGTCGATTGCAATCTCTCGGGGCAAAAGCACAACCCAACGTGCGATGCTGTCGCGAGTAGCTGCAATTAGTTCAAACAATACACAGAGAAGAAGCCAACGTCGACAGGCGGTCGCCCACAGGACGTTGGCCAGGAGTGCTATATGACTGCTTCGACGGGCTGGCGCGCGCCGCTTCCTCCCATACAGCCTTGGAACGGTGCGACCGAAGCGTTGATTGCACCGGCGAATGATCCCTGGCGCACCGCAGCTGAGGCAGATGATTTTTTTACCACGCCAACATATTCAGAAACGCTGGATTATCTTGAGCGTCTGACTGAAGCCTCACCGATTATTCGGCAGAGAACATACGGTCATTCAGCAGAAGGCCGTCCTCTCATCTTGGTAATTGCAAGCCTGACGCATGACAAGTCGCCTGATCGCGCGCGTGTCTTTGTTGAATGCGGCATACATCCGGGAGAAATCGACGGCAAGGACGCTGGCCTGATGCTCTTACGGGATATCGCCTTTGGGGGAAGGGAAGATCTTCTTCAAGGCTGCGACTGGTATTTCGTCCCTGTTCTGAGTCCTGATGGTCATGAGCGGCGCTCCCCGTTCAGCCGGCCCAATCAGCGTGGCCCTGAGGAGCAAGGTTGGCGTGCCTCCGCACAGGGGCTCAATCTCAACCGGGATTTTATGAAGGCTGACTCGCCGGAAATACGAGCGATTTTGCAGTTGATCAACGAATTGAACCCCGACCTTTTTCTCGATTTGCACGTCACGGATGGCCTCGATTATCAGTACGACATTACCTTCGGTTTTCAGGACGAACCTTACAGCGCATCCCCGAACATCAATAGGTGGCTCGAAGCCGTTTATCGTCCCGCAATCGCCTCAGCCCTGACGGAACAGGGGCACCTTCCAGGGCCGCTGATTTTGCCGATCGATGATCGACGACCTGAAATCGGCTTGATGCTACCGAGCTTTCCCCCTCGATTCTCTCATAGTTATGGCGACCTCCGGCACCTGGCAACGGTCCTGGTCGAGAACCACTCTTTGAAGCCTACAAAGCAACGGGTGCTGGGCACATATGCCCTTCTGGAGGCGACGCTGCGCTTGGCAGGACAGGAAGTTTCCGCCTTGCGCGCCGCGGTACGGAAGGACTGCGCGCGCAAAACACGCGAAACGGTCCTCACATGGAACGCGTCCGAAACCCCTATGCGCAAAGTGTTGTTTCACCCAATTGCGTCGGAACTTTACGTGTCTACGGCGTCGGGCGTGGAGGAGGTGCGTTGGCTTGGAAACCCGTTGCCTCCGGTCGAACTGCCCCACTATGGCTCGACGCCTAGCATAACGATAAAGCGGCCACGCGGCTATTGGATTCCGGTCGCCGAGATCCGAGTGATGGAGCACCTCAAGCTTCATGACATAGATTATCAGATCTCTCCTGAAGCGGTTCAAGTGGAGGTCGCCATGGTTCGCCTTGCCGATGTCGTCGTCGAGCCGCGGCTGTCGGAGCGGCGGCCCGTATTGTCGGCCGATTGCTCGATGATTGAAGTTCGAAATGAATGTTATCCTGCCGGATCGGTCTATGTATCTACGGATCAGCCACATGGCGATCTCTTGATACATCTGCTGGAACCGGCTTGCGCAGACTCACTCTTCTCGCAAGGCTTTATCTCAGGGATGCTGGAGCAGGTTGAGTATATGGAGCCTTACGTTATCGCGCCGATGGCCGAAGAAATGTTGGCCTCCGATCCAGAATTGAAGTCCGCATTCGAATCCAAACTCGCCGCGGAGCCCGACTTCGCGGCTAATCCAACTGCACGTTTGAGGTGGTTCTACCAACGCTCGTTCTATTATGACGACCGACATATGCTTTATCCGATCGGCCGAGTGGTTTGAGCAACACGCGCACAGCGTCCTGATAAGTTTTTCTCCATCGCTCAGGCAGATACTGCGCTCTGGGATCAGTTGTTCGGTGCAGAACGGGAAAATAAATTCACAAGATCTACAGGAGAACGATCGGACTTAGCGAGCAAACGTCATCATAATCTAGTGGTATCCTCCACCCTCGGTCGCTTTACGTACGGTGTGTTGCGACCACGCCTTCAAGTCCTGCCAGCATTCTCTGGAAGTGTATCGATCGTCTTCTTCAACTCAAACGAGCGCGACATGAGGGAGACGCAAGCCTGCTTGTTGAAGATATCGACGGCGATGGCAATGCGTGCCCACCCTCGTTGTGGTCCCTCGCTACCTGCCCTCGCGGCAGTCTCATTCATATCCGCGATTACGAGAAGCGCACCACCAGCTCCGGCGACGACCGAGACCTTGCTGTCAAAAACGTGTTACGCGCACATCCTCCTACCAGATGTAACTTCCACAATTGACGTCCAATGTGGCGCCAGTGAGCGATGCCGGTCGCAGGACGAAGGCTACGAGCTCGGCAATTTCCGTGGTAGACGCAATTTCACCGATTGGAATATCAGAGACGGCAGCCGCTTTCCCGTGAGTGGCAATGAAGTCCTGGGCCATATCGGCCCCTGAACATTAAAGGGACACAGATATACGGCAGGCAGATCAGACGGTGAACGACAATGGGCGAAAGCCAGTTTCATCAACGGCAGGCTTGTCTTCCCAAAGATAATCGCCGGTCAAATTCACATGCTCCCATGTAAGCGGCGACAGACTGGAGAGCATGTGCTCTGGGACGGCCTGTCCAGCGGTTTTTAGCGCATCGACGACACGACCGGTGTAGATCGTATTCCAATGGATGATGGCGGTGACGACCAGATTGAGGGCTGACGCCCGTATCGACAGGTTTTCCTGGCTGCGATCGCGGAAACGGCCAAGACGATGAAGATTGACGGCGCGGACGAGGCTGTTGCGGCTTTCGCCTTTGTTCAGTTCCGCAGTGGTGGTCTTGCGTAGCTCCTCGTCATTGATCCAGTCGAGGGTGAACAGGGTGCGTTCGATCCTGCCCATCTGGCGCAATGCCTGGGCGAGACCGCTCTGCCTTGTGGTCGCCGACAATCGCTTCAACATCAGGGATGCGCTGACGGTGCGCGTACGCAACGAGGTCATGAGGCGCAAAATGTCGTCCCAATGCGCTCGGATAAGATCGGCGTCGATGCGGTCCCCCATGACATTCTGGAGAATGCCGTACTGTTTCGCGGCGCGGAAACCGTAGAGGCATCGCCCGTCGAGATCAGGAATACGAGGCACAAAGGCAAAGCCAAGTGCATGACAAAATGCGAAGACGAGATCGCTAACACCGCCGCCATCGACGTGATGACGGACGATGTCCAGACCGGCGTCGGTTTCGAGAAGCGCGTCTAGCACATGGACGGCCTCGCTCGCCGTAGCAGCGATGATCTTTGTGTGGAACGGAGCATATCGACCAGAGATCGCAGTGTAGAGCTTGATGATCGGGTTCGTGCCGTAACGACCGTTGACGCCGCCCGCGACTTCACCGCCGTCACCGAGATGGATATGCTGACCGTCAGACGTTGAAACGGTGTGCGAACCGAATACGGACGCGAACGGGGCAGCATGCTGGGCCTCGACCAGTCGAGCGAGCGCCAGGGTAAAGGTTTCCTCCCTGAAGTGCCATATTGCCATTTGCTGTAACTGGCGGCGTGTGATGCCAGGGCAGGCAAGCGCCATTTTCGAGAAGCCGAGATTGGTGGCTTCGGCGATCAGAGCCGCATAGAACACACGCATGTCACTCGGTGTGCGTCCTGTTTGAAGATGCTCGAACAGGGTGCTGAAGCCGGTCATTCGGTCGATATCGGCGACCAGATCAGTCAGCCTAATCGGCGGCATGGCCGTCGCGACCCGCCTCGCAAAAGCGATTGCAGCTTCGGTCTCTGTGGTTTTAACGGCCGGCACCCGCAAGCCTTTCGCGCCGATACGAGTGTCTCCCCTGCCGGCTTCTAGCCGGTTTGCCGCCTCACGCAACTTTTGGTCCAGTGCCTCGGCTTTCTCGGCGAGATAGGTTTCGACATCGACCGGAATGGCAACGGGAATGCGCGCCTCGGCCTTGATGATGGCATAGGTTTGCTGCGAAATCATATCCTCGTCGATGGCCCGGTAGGTGCGAGATCCCTTGATCCAGATCTCGTTGGCAGCGATCCGGTTCTTCAGCTCGATGACTATGAAGAGTTCGAGCATTCTGTGATTGACTACACCATCCGCTGTAATAATCTCCTTGCTCCAGCGTTTGTCTACAAGGTCGAGTGCGTCCTTCGCCCACGGCGGATTCGTTGATCGCTGGCGGCCTTTCCGTGCCGCTCTCATTTGAATTACGACATTGATGAAGTCGCGGTTCTGCCGATTTCCCTCGAAAGTAAATGCAGCCATGAACGGGATGGCGAAGCGCCGGATGCGCACGTATTGAGCTGGAAGGTAGGCGATCAGGTCGTCATCCTTGCGGGTACGAGATGCGGCTTTTGCCGCCGCGGTCGCCTGTATCAACTGTTCCCAACTGGTGACCGCATTGACGGCCTCATCGAGAGAAAGTCCGTTTTCCCGCTTGGCGGCGATTGCCTCGCCAAAACTCACGAAGAAATCCAGGGCGGATGTTGCCGACGTGGCGTTTTCCAGCAATTTCTTGTCCCGGATGGCCTCGGCCTGCCGGGAAGCCTTGCCGATCAACACCTCGAACATGCTGATCGCCGCATCGGTCATCGCGATCTCCATTTCCAGAAGAAAAGCCACGAGCGTCGCATGTCGTCGGACGGGCCGCATTTGCTCAAAATTCTGAGCCGTCAGGCGGCGACCCTCCTGCGCCATGCGGCGCACGCGATGGGCCGGGACCGCCTGAAGCACATGAGTGCAAAGTCCGACATGACGCACTGTCTCAAGCCGATCGATCAATCCCCGCATGGCTGCATCCCCCGACTTTCCGGGTGGTTCGCGCAACCAGGAGACCCCACTCTGACGGGTGCGCGGTCCTATACGTAGCAGCGCTTCCATCCTGACGATAATGTCCGGCGACAATCTTTCCGCCACATCGGCGAACAGCGCCTCCTCGGCTTCGGTGCAGGCCTGCCCGGCCAACCTTTCGATCACGGTGATGCCGGGAATGACGATACGCCGTCGGCGCATCTCATCGGCGAGGGCTGCGACAACGTATTTGTCCTTGGTCGAGGCAATCGCCACGCCGCGCGCGAAGGCAAGCAGGTCGGCGCGCAATGGCTGGGTCAGTTCGCGGAACCCGTAATGTTGGCGAAGGACAGCCAGTTGCTCATAGCGCGTGGGCGCTCTTCGTGCGAAACTTGCAAGTGCGTCCGGTTCTGTTCCGAGTTGCTCGGCCAGAAATGCGATAGCGGCCAGTGGAATGATCTCCCCGCGCCGAATCAAACGGCCAGGATAACGCAGTGCGCAGAGCTGAAGGGCCAATCCCAATCTGGTATCATCGTGTCGTCGAGTTTCAATAAGACGGCGATCATCGTCATCAAGGCTCCAGTGCCGGATCAGAGTGTCATCGTCGGTTGGCAGCGCTAGAAAATTTTGCCGCTCAGCATCCGTTAAAATCATCCGGCGAGGCATAGGCACTCCATATGTCACAAAAAGAACGGAGATAAACGTTCATAGAGCTTACATTGCAAGACGGGTTATGTGACAATGTACAGGCTTTGGCACGGCCAAATAAGAATTGTCACATAGACGGACGTATAAATGACAACCCAGATTGGATATGCGCGGGTCTCGAAATCCGACGGCAGCCAAGTGCATGACCTTCAGCGCGATGCCCTGGCCGCAGCCGGGGTCGAAGCCGACAAGGTCTATGAGGATTCGGCATCAGGAAAGAAGGACGACCGTCCTGGTCTGGCTGCTTGCTTAAAAGCGCTACGCCGCGGCGACACGCTTGTGGTCTGGAAACTCGACCGCCTCGGCCGTGACCTTCGCCACCTCGTTAATCTGGTCGATGATCTGACGAAAAGGAACGTCGGCCTGAAAGTGCTGGCTGGCGAAGGCGCGTCAATCGACACCTCAACCGCCAATGGCAGATTGGTGTTCGGCATATTCGCCGCGCTCGCCGAGTTCGAGCGAGCGTTGATCATTGAACGGACCAAAGCCGGCCTCGCCGCCGCCCGTACCCGTGGCCGGAATGGGGAGCACCGTTCAAGATGACGCCGGCGAAGCTACGTCTTGCACAGGCAGCAATGGGGAAGCCCGAAACAAAAGTAGCTGATCTTTGCGCTGAGCTCGGTATTACCCGGCAAACCCTCTATCGTTTCGTCGGGCCGAAAGGTGAATTGCGCACTGATGGAGAACGGCTCCTCCAACGTCACAAGGTAAAGCGATAACTATGGCCGTGCCCAGTGTTTAAAGACACTCACACAAGAGCTGCACTGCCTGCGCTTATTCTAGCACCCGAAGAACCTTGTGCTCCCAATTCCATCTTTGTGACATTAACTCAACAAACTTGATTGATTTAGCTAAATAAAGCTGACTTCGAAACTCTACTATTGAGGAAGGCACAGCCAAACGATATTACGGTCATCAATATGGTTCCCGGAGGGTTTGATGACGGGTTATGACAACAAATTGATTGTCGCGTTCTTAGAGAACGAGTCGTCGTTAAAACGCTATCTTCGCAAGGTTAGCGGTTCATCGCATGATGCCGAGGATTTATTCCAGGAGGCTTGGATCAAGCTTTCTCGTAATGGCTCGGCCGCTCAGGCAACTCCAGTACCCTATTTGGTCAAAATTGTTCGAAATCTTGGTATCGACTACAATCGCGCTAAGCGTAAGAAACTCACGCATGAAGATATCGCTGAATCTCTTGCGGTTCCAGATAATCGAGCCGACCCGTATAGGCAGTTAGAAGACCGCAACCAATTGTCCCGCTTGATGGAGATTATGGAAGAGTTGCCGACGCGACAGCGCAAGTTGCTGATCGCAGCCCGCCTTGAACAACACAGCCATAAAACTCTGGCGGAAGAGTTCGATATTTCGATACGCACGGTTGAACTTGAGATTCGACAAGCGCTTGATTATTGCACCGATCGGCTGGCGAAATTAAATCGTGCCTAATTTTTGCGGTTTCTCCTTTTAGCATCGTCTATAGGGATAGATGCATAAGCGGGGATTCTGCGTCACGCAGCTCATTTAGGGGACGATTTTGAGCGACGATTTCGAGGCTCTAAAAAAGGAAGCTTTGGCTTGGATCGTGCGACTGACCTCTGGTGAGGCTACGACGGACGACCGCGATGCGTTAATGCGTTGGCGAGCTAGAAGTCTCGATAACGAACATGCTTTTCGTGAAGCTACCCGTCTTTGGAAAGATTTGGGGCCCGCACTTGCTCCATATACAGAGATGCCGCACAGCGTCCTAAGTCGCCGCAGCTTCTTGGTCGGAGGAGCAACCGCTGTCGCCAGTATGGCTGGTCTTACCTTTGGACTTTCACAACTGGGCGTCCTTCCGACGATCGAAGCTATGTTGTCTGACTATGCAACGGCGGTGGGTGAGCAGAAGACGATACAGCTCCCGGATGGGTCAATGGCTACGTTGGATGGCGGGACGACGCTCACTGTGGAATTCTCAGACGCGACGCGCAAGGTCGGCCTTGCCACTGGGGCAGCAGTCTTCAACATCGTTGAGCAGCGGCGGCCTTTCATCGTGATGGCGAAAGCGGGAAAATCTACAGCACAAAGGGCTTCGGTTTCAGTGAAACACGGCGTCGAGGATGTCTCAGTTGATTGTCTCGAAGGCGAAATCGACGTCGAATGTCTTGGTACGGCCGCTTTACGCGCCAAGGAAGGCATAACTTACTCCGCAACCGGTCTTGGTGAAAAGATCGACACCGACACGGAAGACGCGGCAGCTTGGCGGAATGGACTTCTCATCTTTCGCGACCGGCCATTGGCTGATGTAATCTCGGACGTGAATCGTCATCGTCGAGGCAAGGTGGTAATCGCGAGGAGCAGCCTTAGATCTCGGCGGGTCTCTGGGGTATTCCATCTGGATCGGCCGGAGGAAATTTTGGCACATCTGGAAAGCACGTTGCACGTCAGACCAATTAATCTGGTAGGCGGCGTCGTGGTTCTTCAGTAATCGGCAGAACCGATTTAAATTTCTCAGAAAAATTTGCGGGTCCGCGATTTCATACCGTTGATAGGTTTAGAGGGTTCAGCAGCTGTGTTGTCCCGAAACATCTAAGGGGCGTGAAATGGGGCAAACCAGAATATTCGTTGCTGATCGGCTGAACACCTTTCGGAAACAGAAGCCGATCTTAGTGCGGCTACTAGCCTCGATCGCGCTCGTTTCAGTTGCCTCTGGTACAACAATCGCCAGTGCGCAGCAAGAGGCCAGCTACTCGATCTCGGCCGGTCCGCTTGATACTGCTCTGACGCGGTTCGGGGCAACTAGCGGTATTCAGGTTCTTTACAATGCTTCATTGACAAAGGGACTTCGCAGCCCCGGCGCGAGCGGTAATCTATCGCCACAAGCTGCTATTGCCCAATTGCTCGCGGGAACAGGTCTTACTTTTAACTTCACTGCTCCGAATGCTGTCACGATCTCCGGGCCATCTAATGGTTCAGTAGTTAGTTCTGGCGGTGCGACTACACTGCAACCCATCATCATTGCGGGATCGAGCCCGAACTCAACGATAGCTCTGCCGGAAGCCTATGCCGGAGGTCAAGTCGCTCGAGGTGGGCAGATCGGTATGCTTGGTAACCGCGATGCAATGAACACGCCGTTCAGCCAAACCAATTACACAAACAAGACTATCTTGAATAAGCAGGCGCGGACTGTGCAGGATGTGATGGATAACGATCCGTCGGTTATGGTGACGGCCAGCGGCACGACGCAATTGTATGAGAACGATTCTATTCGCGGTTTTCGAACCTGGGCGACTTCTTCCGGCCGCAACCTGAATGGTTTGCCCGGCGCGGCACCATCATTTTCACCGGCAATGGATTTTGTTGAGCGCCTCGAAATATTCAAAGGTCCGAGCGGCTTGATTAACGCGATGGCGGTGGCGTCTGGAAATGTTGGAGGCACGGTTAATCTCGTCACCAAGCAGGCCGAGGATGAGCCGCTCACGCAAGTGACGACGCGCTTCATGTCCAGGTCGCAGCTTGGAACGCACGTCGATCTGGGCAGGCGCTACGGCGACAACAATGAGTTCGGCGTCCGCTTCAACGGATCTCTCGACAAAGGAGATACACCAATTAGCCCGGAGGACGCGCTGAATGGCACAGCTGCCCTCAACCTCGACTATCGTGGGGAACAATTCAGACTGTCCGCCGACATTGCGCATATCTCCCGAGAGGCCGGCGCGGGACCAAACTACCTGCGTCCCGCTCCTGATGGTCTACCGGTCAAGGCGCCGGATGCCGGAACAAGTCTCCTTCCACCCTGGGCCGAAAATTCGACTAAAGCCACTGTCGGCACATTACGTGGCGAAATCGATATTACAGACGACATCATGGCTTATGCTGCGATCGGCGGCCAGCAAAGCGAGATGAAATCAAGGGGCCTCGGACCAGCAGTTTTGCTTGATTCAACCGGAAATTACAGAGCAGAAACATGGACTGAGCATCAGGAGAACGACGTCTTATCGAAGCAGGGCGGCGTGAGGGCAAAGTTAATTACCGGGCCGGTGGGACACGACCTTAATCTGAATGTGTCGCGGAGCCACTATGAACGCTACTCAAACCCGTACACTGAATATGAGCTACGCCCGGGTTCAATTTACAATCCAGTTTTCGGCGCAGAACCACCTCAATCCGCTTTTGGGCCGCTCAACAAGCGTAGCGATATCACAACGAACAGCTTTGGAATTGCAGATACCATCTCCATGTTCGATGAGCGTATTCAATTCACTGCGGGCGTTCGCTATCAGACAATTGATTCCTTAAGCTATAATCGAAATACGGCTCTCTTAACCTCGCAATACGAAAGCAATGCGTGGACTCCGGCTTTCGGTCTTGTCGTCAAGCCTTGGGAGAATGTGTCCGTATATGGTAGCTATGTCGAAGGTTTGGAGACCGGAACGACGGTTGGCAATGGCTACGCCAATGCCGGCGAAGTGTTTGCCCCCTACGTTAGTGAGCAATATGAAGCCGGAGTGAAGGTTGATTGGGGTACAGTGACAACGACAATGTCGGTATTCCAGATCGCTCGACCGAGCACGATCTCTGTAGCCTCCACGTCAGGTGGACTCCCGAAACTTGCCTTGGATGGTGAGCAACGTAACCGGGGCATCGAGTTGAACGCATATGGCGAACTCGTCGACGGCGTACGGTTGCTCGGTGGCGTCACGTTCCTCGATGCTCGTCAAACCAAAACAGCCAATGGAACGTACGATGGAGAGAGGGCGCACGGCGCGCCCAAGGTCCGAACAGTTATCGGCGGTGAATGGGATACACCCTTCATCGAAGGGCTGACACTGACAGGCCGTGTAGCTTACACGAGCAATCAGGTTATCAATAATTCCTTCCCAGATCTGGCAGTTCCCTCTTGGACGACTTTCGATCTCGGAGCGCGCTATGTCTTTGCCTCCGCGTGGAATGATAAGCCGATAACGGTCCGGTTCAACGTCGATAACGTGTTCGATAAGAGTTACTGGAAGACGGCAGAAGGTAACTACATGTACGCTGGCGAACCTCGGACGTTTCGCCTGTCCACGACCTTCAATTTCTGATGGCATAAGGGATGCCGATGGACCGTCCAAGACAACAAATACTCCACACGTGCGTCGCGACGCTGCATGAAGGCTTTAGGCTTCTGAAGTCACTCAGCGTGCGGCTCGCGCTGTCGTTGTGTGTCATCCTCGTTGGCATATGTGCATCGAAAGCCGAGATCATTGTCACAGATATCGCTGGCCGCGAGGTGACGATCGCAGCTCCCGCAAGGCGTATTCTTCTCACGGCTCCATCCTGGTACCCGGCACTCGCGATTCTGGACAAGGGAGCAGCCGAGAGAGTGATCGGTATCGCCAGGAATTCCGGAGACGAATTGCCAGAAGCAGAGCAGGACCTGAGTGACAAACCGCGCATGGGGACCGTCTGGTCCTCAGCATTTTCAGTCGAGAAGGCGCTCGAACTGCAGCCGGATATAGTCATTGGTGGGGGACCCACCCCTACCCAAAAGGCGCTGGAGCGCACGTTCATCAAGGCGGGCGTTCCAGTCGTGTATGTCGACTTCGATTCAAATCCGGTCACAGACACAGAACGAAGCTTTGCTATCCTCGGGAAGGTTCTCGGCGCGGACGCGAAGGCGGCCGAGTTCATCGACTTTTATCGTCACCATGTACGGACGATCACGGATCGGCTCAAAACACCGGGGATTAATCGACCTACATTGCTAATGATGTCTCGCGGCCCCGGCGTACCTTGCTGTCAAGCATCGCCAGACAATGGCGTGACGGCGTATTTCGGAGGGCTCGGTGTGCAAAACATTGCCGGAGAAACGAAAGGTACACCCGTTCAGTACAATCTCGAAGCCATCATCGAGCGTGACCCGGAGATCTTCGTTGCGATCGATCTCTTTTCCGACAAGCGTTCGATGTTCGGCCAGCCACGCAGCCTGTCGCAGGCCATGACCGCACTTGACACCCTCAAGCGCGAGCCGGGCCTTGCCGAGCTTTCGGCGGTACGCAACAACCGTGTCTATGCGCTTGACCAATATCTTATGAGGTCACCACTTAACTTTGTAACCTTCGAGGTGCTTGCCAAGTGGTTCCACCCCAAACTTTTTGCAGATATCGACCCCGACGCCACACTTGCCGAAATCAACCAGCGTTTCCTGAATACGCCGCTCAAAGGTCCCTTTTGGACGAGCTTCGACGCCGTGGGTGATCGACGGTCTGGTGAGCAACAATGACCGAGGAAATCGTCAATGCGGGCGGCTCGAGTATTGACCGCCGAGAGGCCGTCATCAGCGCTTACGACCGGCAGGCCCTGCGACGGCTCGCCATTTTAGGTTTCCTAGTCGCGATCCTTGTCGTTTCCTTTCTCATCGACCTTACTACCGGTCCGGCCAGTCTCGGGTTCATGGATACACTGAATGCGATCTTGTGGCCAAAAGACGCTGGACGCAGCACGCTGGTGATCGTCTGGGACGTTCGCATGCCTGCAGCGGTGATGGCAGTACTAGTCGGTGTCGCGCTTTCGCTGGCTGGCGCGGAGATGCAGACGATACTCAACAACCCACTTGCAAGTCCCTTCACACTTGGCGTGTCGTCTGCCGCATCACTGGGTGCCGCACTCGCCATCGTGCTTGGCGTAGGAATTCCAGGCGTGCCGGAAAGCTGGATCGTCACGGGCAACGCATTCATGTTCGCTTTCGCTTCGGTTCTTCTGCTTCAAAGCTTGACGGGATTGCGCGGCGCCGGCGTCGACAGTCTCGTCATGTTCGGCATAGCGCTCGTATTCACCTTCAACGCGCTGGTGGCATTGATCCAGTTTGTCGCATCGGCCGATTCCCTGCAACAACTGGTATTCTGGAGTATGGGAAGCCTGACGCGCGCCAATTGGGAAGCAACGGCCATCCTCGGCCTCATCGTCGTATTGACTATGCCATTCTCGTACCGCGCATCATGGAAGCTAACGGCCCTACGTCTCGGTGAAGACCGAGCCCGTTCCTTCGGCGTCAACGTGGCGCGGTTACGCTTCATCTCGCTCTTCCGGATCAGTCTGCTTGCCGCGACCTCAGTCGCGTTCGTCGGAACTATCGGCTTTATCGGTCTCGTCGGCCCGCATATTGCACGGCTCCGAATTGGAGAGGACCACCGCTTTTTCTTGCCAGCAAGCGCGCTTACGGGCGCGGTCGTCATGTCCCTTGCAGATATCGCTAGCAAAAGCATCGCGCCGGGCGTAATCATTCCAATCGGGATCGTTACCTCTCTCGTCGGCTTACCGGTATTCTTCTCGCTGATTTTCCGGCGCCGGGAGCGCCTGTAATGATTAGTCCTCCAGAACTCATCGTGTCGAACCTGTCAGCAGGGTACCGCAACCGACCGGTGCTGCGCGACGTGACCCTTGCGCCCATCACTCCGGGCAAAGTGACCGGGCTCATCGGCCCCAATGCTGCAGGCAAGTCTACCCTTTTGCGCAGCCTCGCTGGGCTCGTTCCCGCGGCAGGATCTATCCGGCTCGGCGACCTTGATCTCAATGCACTCGGTCTTGCGGAACGGGCGCAGCACGTCGCGTACATGCCACAGACACTTCCGCAAAATGCCGCGCTAACGGTCTTGGAAGGCGTCATCGGCGCGTTGAAGGCGTCACCACTATCAGATTTCGACGCCAGCGGTCCTGCCGCCCGCCGCCGCGCTGTGGACGTCCTTGAGCGCCTTGGCATTCTTGATCTGGCAATGGAAGGTATAGGCCAGCTTTCTGGTGGCCAACGTCAGCTCGCTAGCCTTGCTCAGGCGATCGTGCGTGCCCCGCGATTGCTCTTACTGGACGAGCCTACCAGCGCGCTGGATCTTCGCCATCAGCTTGATGTGATGACGGTAGTTCAGGAACTTGCTCGTGAGGACCGGATAGTCGTCGTGGTTCTACATGACTTGACACTGGCCGCGAGCTGGGTCGACCATCTCGTGGTGCTCGACCATGGGATGGTTGCTGCTGAAGGATCACTAGAGCACGCACTTTCTCCTTCCACCCTATCTGCCGTCTACGGCGTGGAGGCCCGCGTCGAGCGATGCTCGCGCGGTCGTCTACACATCATGGTTGATGGCCCCGCAAATTCGAAGGAGTTGCCGCATGCAGTCTAAAGCTGCTGGATCGCCACGTTTGCTAAAGGCGGAGGCATCGATCGAGATCGATGATCCGGACAGCATCATCAGGGAAATCTTCCACCATTTTATCGAACATGGGGCCGATGTCCAATTTACCGAAGGTGGTGCCTCGGCCACGTTCTTCTTCGGCGAAGGTTCGATGCGGTCAAGCCCGACCGGTCTGGTGATGACCGCACAGGCGGTAGACTTGGCATGGTTGGCATATACGAAACAGATAATGGCAGGTCATTTGGTCGATCACCTGAACGGCCATCGGCCGCGTTTTGCCTGGACAGGCGATGGCGCCGGGGCGACAAGGTTTCCCAACCTTCACGAGATGACAGTCGAGCGGATCGTTGACCTCACACCGCATATGCGCCGTATTACGCTGTCCGGACCAGGGCTCGAGCGTTATGTCACAGGCGGCCTCCATGTAAAGCTATTCATTCCACCTGCTGGAATTTCTAAGCCGGAGTGGCCCGTGCCCGGACAGGACGGCATAGCAATTGACCCACCGGAGCAAGTAAGGCCAACTGTCCGCACATACACGGTACGTAGTTTCGATCTTGCTGCGGGGACCATTGATGTCGATATAATCCTGCATGAATACTATGGTGCTGGCTCGGACTGGGCAAATAATGTTCAGCTTGGAGATATTGTCGGCGTTCGCGGACCGATCGGGCGTCGCTTGCCAGAGGCTGACTGGTTTTTGCTCGTCGGCGATGAAACAGCACTGCCGGTTATCGCTCGGATGCTGGAATCCTTACCTCCGAGTGCGAAAGGTACCGCAATCATCGAGGTCTCGGACGAGGGCGAAGAGCAGTTGATACAACACGACTCTGACATAGAACTGCTATGGCTGCACCGCAACGGCGCAAAAGCGGGTACGACCTCGCTACTCATTGATGCGGTACGTGCTATAGTGATGCCTCCACCGGAAACTCGTATCCATGCTATGGCCGGGGTAGAGTACACCGCCTTCAAGGCTATTCGCCGCTATTGGCGAGACGAATTACAACTCACCAAGACAGATATATTTCCGGTTGCCTATTGGCGCAAAGATAGAGCTGAGGGTGAGCTCTGGCCAAACGATAAGGATGATTGAGCACGTAGCACCAGCATTAAAATAGATGCCGCCTAAAGCTCAAGTGACACCTTCTTTCCAGATACTGATGCGCTATCCGCCAATTCATGCTCAGCATAGCGTATATCTGTGCCCCTTTAATGTTCACGAGCCATATCAGTACCCACCCAGCCTGGCGCAATCGCCACTGCAGTCACACCGTTGGCGCCGAAACCTGCCGCGTAACGCTTGACACCAAGCCTGAACGAACTGACAACAATACCTGCCTGCAGATCTCCTCGGATGGGGGCGAGATCATCCCGGAATCACGGGGCGCAATCATCTCGGAACAAAGGGGCGGCTTCATCGGAACCAGCATGTTGACGATCCTGCCGCCACCGTTGGCTTTGAAATGGCGGATCGCCTCCTTACTGAGGTCGGCTGCGGCGAAGAAGTTGATCTGGAACTCACGCTGCCAGGCAGCCTTCCAGTCGCCAGCGGATGCCTCGATCGATATCTCTGTCCGGATGCCAGCGTTGTTGACGAGGCTATGCACTCTCTCGGAAACGTCGACCGCTTTCGACCAGAGTTCGAATGGTCCGTCATCGGAAGAGAGATCAGCCTGAACGATCCAGCCGCCCTGTCGCGGCCATAGTGGATGATCGGGCGGGCGCCCTCCTCGGCAAGCTGCTTCACGATTGCCGCACCAATGCCGCCTGATGCTCCTGTCACCAGGACGACCTGTCCGTCGAGTAGCTTCGTCATGTCCTCACCTCACTTCAGGAGGCTCGATGAAAGTCACGGCATGCAAAACATATCTTACGATTGCTGGTATCAGTATCGGAGCAATATTCCCCATGAATCTTCCCCGGCGGCGCGTCATCGCCGATACTCCTTCCGAGGGTCGGAAGGGGGATATTGGTGATCAAGCTGAGGTGACCTTGCCCCCAAGTTTTATCCAGTTTTGAGTTTGCTCCAGCGGTTTTTGAAGTGCTCCCCGATTTTGGGCCAGCGAGAGCTGGAATTTTCCGGGGTTATGGCTCAGTTCGGCGGGGATGCCGATGAACCGTTCATCAGCGAAATCGGCACCTTGTTACCGATCGCGCTATGTGGCCGGAACTCGTTATAGTCTCTACGCCAATCCTCCATCTTCGAGCGCGCGTCGTCAAGGCTCATGAACCAGTGGGCGTTCAGGCACTCGGCTCGGAACTTGCCATTGAAACTCTCGATATAGCTGTTATCGGTCGGCTTGCCAGGCCGCGAGAAGTCGAGCACGACACCCTTGTGATAGGCCCAGAGATCAAGGTCTCGGGAGATGAATTCGCTGCCATTGTCCACGCGAATGGTGGCCGGATAACCGACCTGCCGGCATACTCGTTCCAGTGTCTGAACCACGTCCTCGCCCCGGTAGCTGAAGCGTGCATCGACCGTGGGCGAGAAGCGCGAGAAGGTATCAACAACCGTCAGAACCCTGATCTTGCGACCTGTGGCCAACTGGTCATGAACGAAGTCCATCGCCCAGACATGGTTGGAATGGGTCGGTTCCGTGCGATCGGCGCGAAGCTTCGCCTTGACCCGTCGTTTGGGAACCTTGTTGCGGAGCTGGAGGTCCATCTCCTTGTAAAGGCGATAGATTCGCTTCGGATTGACCGGCCACCCGTCGCGCTTGAGCAGGACATGAACGCGACGATAACCGTAGCGCACCCGCGTCTGGCAGATGTCCCTGATCTTCAGCTTCAGTTCGGCCTGCTCGCCGCGCCTGGACTTGTAGACATATAGCGACCGATCGATCTTCAATACCGCACATGCGCGCCGGATCGAGACCTTCCAGTCCACCTTGACCGTGTCGACAAGCTTGCGCTTGCGGGCAGGCCTCAGAGCTAATGGGATGGTCCGCCCTGTCTCCCGAGAGCATAGTGGGGATGGGCAAAGGAGGGCCCTGATTATGAATCGTAACCAACCGCAGGAGTGCGCCGTCTTTGGAGTAGATATTGGAAAGAACCTCTTCCATGTCGTGGGCCTTGATTGCTCAGGCGCGATCGTTCAGCGCGTCAAATTCCGACGTGAGACTTTGTTGCAGTTTTTCGAACGGGCTCACCGGACGCTTGTTGGAATGGAAGCCTGCCCGGGATCGCAATGGCTCGCGCGCAAACTGCAGACGATGGGTCATTCCGTCCGCATTATCCCTGCGCAATTCGTGAAGCCCTATGTGAAGTCGAACAAGAATGACATCATCGATGCCGCGGCAATCGCCGAGGCTGCAACGCGACCGACAATGCGTTTTGTTGGTGTCAAGCAAGCGGATCAGGTTGACCTTCAAATGCTGCACCGGGTTCGTAGCCGACTGGTATCGGCCCGGACGAACCTGATTTGCCAAATGCGCGCCTATTGCCTCGAGCATGGTGTCGCGATGCGGCAGGGAGCTGGCGTATTCAAGGTCGACATTTGCCGGGTTATGGATGACCTCGACAATGATCTGACGCCTATGGCGCGATCTGTTCTACGAGATCTGCATGATGATTTCCGCCGGCTCGAAGCCCGGATCAGACAGGTCTCCGACGACATTGAGAAGATCGCCGATACCGACGAGCGCGCAAGACGCCTTATGACAATTCCGGGGATCGGGCCGCTTGGCGCAACCGCCATTCTTTCCGCGATCGGTGATCCGACACGCTTTTCCAAAGCCCGGGACGTTGCGGCCTGGCTGGGCCTGGTGCCTCGACAATATTCCACCGGAGGGAAGCAGAACCTCCTGGGCATCAGCAAACGCGGCAACAATTATCTTCGTCGCTTGATCATTCATGGAGCACGGTCATGCATGCTGCATCTCGATCGCGGCAAGGATCGTCTTGGCGTCTGGATCGATACCTTGCGGCTGAGAATGCACGTTAACAAGGTGACCGTAGCTTTGGCTGCCAAGCTAGCCCGTGTCGTTTGGGTTGTCCTGACAAAGCCGGGGGCCACGTACATGCGTCAGATCGCAGCTTGACCCAATCGCCTTTCTGGCCGTTGAGGCCGGACAGATTGCGAGGTTCGAGGGTGATGACGAGACAGTTGATCGACATTCTGTAAATCCTGGTCGAAAGCGGGCTTCGTGCCCGAAGAAGCTATTTGGAAACAGAATGTGCGGATCTCATCAGGGCCTGGCTGCAACAGCAGTCCACTCGCGAGAGGCCGGATACATTTACGCAAACTGCTATCGCCGGAACCTAAAATCCTTGCAATGACAGGGCGGACCATACATTTTTTGACAGCACGTCCTGGAGCATGGCCTTGTCCAATGAAAGGTCGGCGACAATCCGCTTCAGCTTGGCATTCTCTTCTTCGAGCTGGCGGAGCCGCTTCATCTCCGACGGCATGAGGCCGGCGTATTTTTTGCGCCAGTTGTAAAACGTCGCGTCCGAAATTCCTGCCTTGCGGCAGACCTCGCCAATCGGCGTTCCATCCTCCGCTTGCTTCAACACGAACGCGATCTGCGCTTCCGAAAACTTAGAGGCCTTCATCGAATTCTCCTCTTCTTCCCAACAGGGATCATAAGTGGAAAATTCCAGTTCCAAATGGCCTAATTTATTGGGGGCACGTCAGAGGGAGACGATCATGATCCTGGATCTGCATCAGCGGGGGCTGACGGTGTCGGCCATTTCCAAAGAAACAGGCATCGATCGCAAGACGGTGCCCAAATACATTGAACGGAGCCTCGAGGCTCCGGCTTATGGACCGAGAAAGCCTCGCGCAACGGTCATCGATCCGTTCGCTTCATACCTGCGGGAGCGGGTGAAGACCTAGCCGTCACATAGTTACGGTCGTGGATCTGAAGGTGTTTACAATCTTAGGATTTCCGCACTAACTCGTCGGCCAATGCGGCATTAGCGTCATTTATGGAACTTGGGGCGATACAGAGGAGGGGTCGCACGAAGCAGAAGGCAAGAAAAAGCGTCAGCGCAAATGCAGCTTACTGACAAAACTTTATGCATCAGCCAAGAGGTCGACGCCTTCTCGTTCGCCTTCTCGGTGGTGGTTCGCCGCAAAGGTGCGGCGCCCCGCTGAAGCAAGCTTTATGAGGAGAACTGATGGATTTTTTTGACGTCTGGTTTCGCAAACATACGCTCGCCCAATGAAGGCACAACCGATGGTCCAGTCAGGACGCGAATGGTGTCCTTGCTTTCCGACTCGAGGACAATGACGTTCTCCTTTCCGAGCCGCTCGATTGCGTAAACCGTCGCCGGTACCGCCCCCTCCAGTTGTTCTTGAAGGAGAGTAAAGTGCTGAGGTCGGACGCCAATCTCGATCGTCCCGCCGCTAGCCGGCAAGTTAAGCGACTTCGGCAGCGCGATTACAGTTGAGCCGCTTCTGATAGCCGGCTCGTCCCCGAGCATTGTGAGGTCCCCGCTCAAGAAATTCATGGGAGGCGAGCCGATGAAGCCGGCGACGAACCGCGTTGCGGGGCGCTCATAGATGTCTTGAGGCGAACCAGCCTGCTCGATCCTGCCATCTTTCATGACGACGACAAGATCGCCCATTGTCATTGCCTCAACCTGGTCATGTGTCACGAAAACGGTGGTGACGCCCAGTTGCTTCTGGAGGTGCACGAGGTCGGATCGCAGCGATTGACGTAGAGCCGCGTCGAGAGCCGCAAGCGGTTCGTCCATCAGGAAGGCAGCGGGATTTCGGACAATCGCCTTTGCCATGGCGACGCGCTGGCGCTCGCCACCCGACATTCGGGACGGCTTCTTCTCGAGCAGTTTTCCGATGTTCAGCATTGCGACCGCGTCGGAGATGCGTTTTTCCAGCTCCGCGGGATTCGCCTTGGAACCACGAAGGCTCATCTTGATGTTCTGCAGCGCAGTCAAATGGGGATAGAGAAGCGACGACTGGAAGACCATTGCGATGTTGCGCTGGTACGGAGGGAGGTCGGTTACATCCCGATCTCCCATCAGAATCTGACCGGTGGTGGCATCCTCCAGCCCAGCGATACAGTTGAGCGTCGTCGACTTCCCGCAGCCGGAAGGGCCGAGGAAGACACAGAACGCACCTTCGGGAATGGTCAAATCCATCTGATGGATGGCCGTATAGTTCCCGTAGGACTTGCGAAGGTTTCTGATTTTAATATCGGGCACGACGGCACCTCTCAACGTACAGGATCAACGAGGTTCATTTCGGTGATGTGCCTTTGCAGGAACAACACGACCAATGCTGCGGGAATAAGGGACAGGACGATCGACGCGGCCATATGTCCGGGCTCGGGCTGCTGGAAAAGGAACGCAGATGCGGCGGCTGGCAGGGTAGTCGCATCCGTTCCGTTCACCAGCGTCGTCGCAAAGACGAACTCGTTCCACGAGAACAGAAATGCGATCACGGCCGACACTGCTATGCCGTTCTTCGCCATTGGCACAATCACGAACAGAAGCGTTCCTATCCGAGAATATCCATCGACAGCGGCAAGCTTCTCCACCGGCGGCAGGCTGCGCATGTAGCCGATCAGCATCCAAGTGACGAATGGGATGGTCAGTGTAAGTGAGATAAGCACCAGGCCCGTGCGCGTTCCCGATAGGCCGGCGTTGACGAACAACTGGTAGAACGGGATCAGCGTCGACACTGGTGGAACGGAGACGGCGAACAAGACGCACATGAAAAGTCCGTTCTTGAAGCGAAATTCTATGCGGCCGAAGACGTACGCCAAAGGCACCACCACAACGAGCGTCAGCAGCGTTACAGTTATCGACACGATCGCACTGTTTTGAAGGCCAAGCAGAATCTGCCGCGACTGGCCGGCGGCCCGCATAACGCGATCGGCCGACAGTTCATAGTTGAAACCCAGAATGTTCAGGAAGTTGCCCGGATGGGGGTTCGGCGGGAGAATCGGCGGAGGATACGACGAGATGTCCGCGGGTGTTAGCAGCGACAGCCTCAGAAGCCAGTAAACCGGCAACAGGGTCCAAACCACCGCAACGAGTGCTGCGAGGTATGCCCATATACGAGTGGACGAGCTTTGCATTACACCGGCTCCTCGTGACGGCCCCAGAAGAAGTAGAGCAGCAAGGTGGAAATGATGATCACCGCGAGCAGCAGGAACGAGACGGCGGAGCCGTAGCCGATCCGGGTCTGCTGGAAGCTGATGTCGTAGATGAGGTAGGTCAGCACCGTGGATGAATCGCCAGGGCCGCCGCGGCTCATGATGTTGATGTAGTCAAAAATCTTGAACGAGAAGATCGTTGCAATGCTGGTGAACACAAACAGGGTGAACCGGATTGGTGGCAGCGTGACGTGGACGAACTGGCCCCACACCCCAAGACGGTCGATCTGAGCCAGGTCGTACAAACGCGACGGGGTGGACTGCATGCCGGCAAGCAGGAAAAAGGCAACCAATGGGGCCATGTTCCATGCGTTCCCGAGCGCCAACACCTCAACCACCCACTGCGGCGAGAACAGGTTTGGCGGCGTCGTATCGCCGAACCAGCTCAGGATCGTCGTCGGGATGCCGGATTGACCGCTGAGCAAGTAGAACCACATGATGCCCGTACCGTAGAGGGAGACTGCCCAAGGCACGATAATGATGGTTCGGATGAGCTTCGATCTGCCTACCCGGGAGTTCATCACCAAAGCCAGGCCCAAGCCGATGGCAATTGTCAGCACAACGGATTCGGCTGTGAACCGCAAGGATACCTGGAGGGCTCTCCAGAATGCGTGATCGGCAAACGCCTCGGCGTAGTTCTGAAGGCCGACGAACTCGACATTCACGTTGCCAAAAATGTACTCAATGTTGTTCAGGGACATCCACAGCGAATAGCCGAGCGGATAGGCCATGAAACACAGCAAAAACAGGATAACAGGACTGGTGAGAAGCAGCGCAAATCTAAGATTTGCGGCTTCAGCCTTTGATTTCTTCATTAGGAATGCTCCACAACCGCAACAGTCCGCCCATATAGTCGGCACTTGCGAGATCATCCGGTCGGCTGTGGAGGTTCCACGGCCGACCGAACGCATGCGATAATCAGGTCTTGATCTTGTACTTTTTGTTCAGGCTGTTCACCTGCTTGGTGATGTCAGCGATGACGCCATCAACCGGCTGATCGTTGAGAACGAAGTCCGACAAACGCTTGCGAAGCCACGCATTGAATTCCTCGGCGTAGACGGTGAGCCAGACGTCCGTCGGTGCCTTGGTGCTCTTGTAGATTTCGAGCAGTTCTTCGGTGTCGCCCTTGCGCGCGAGCTTGGCGTCCATCGACGCCTTCGTTTCGGGGCTCTCCATCACGGACTTGTAGCCCGAGAAAAGCATCGCTTCCTTCATCCAACGGCTACCGACGCCGACCTTGCCTTCATTGTTCTTATATCCATACCAGCTGACGAACTTGTTCACGTCGGCCTGGAACTCTGGAGAACGGTCCCTCTTCGTCTTGACATAGAGCGCGCTGTCCAGAAGGCCCCAGCTCTGGCCGCGGTATGGAAGGAAACCAACCTTGCCGGCGATCTTGGATTTTTCAGGGGTATTGAAGTACGCGAGGTTGTAGCAGGCCTGCGGCGAGTACAGGAACCGTCCCGACGCGAAGCCGTCGACGATGTTGGCTTCCGTATAGGTCAGAACCTCCTGCGGGATTTGGCCGGAATTCCAGGCCTTCTTCCACGCGGTAAGCACCTTCCCTGCCGGACCGTCAACCGTCACCGCCGGCTCGTGCGTTTCGGGATCGATGATCTTTCCGCCGCGGTTGAGGACCTCGAAGAGGAACGACCAGCTGATACCGTAGTATTCGTTGAACCAGTGCGGAAGGTAGATGTCTTTGTGGCCCTTGGCCGACAATTCGTCGAGCTGCGCGTAGAAGGCGTCCCAATCCTTGGGGAGCTGCTCGTCCTTAATGCCCACCTCTTCCTGACGGGCACGGTTGACCGCGACGACACCGCGGGTGGCCAGAAAGTAGCTGAGGCCAAGGAGCTTGCCCTTGTACGTCCAGAGCTCCCTGACACCGTCGTAAAGGTCCGCCTTGGCGGCGTCGGCGTTGGGTACATCGTCAGCGCCTTCGATCCAGCCAGCCTCCATGAAGCGGACCATCGTCGGCGGGTTGCCGTAGATGATGTCGAGCTTGTCCTTGGCGACGAGCGACTTTTCCATCAGCACCGGATAATCACCGGTCACGGTCTGGTAGTCGACCTT
Organism: Agrobacterium sp. LEGMi-208b; assembly: GCF_059511785.1. NCBI lineage: Bacteria > Pseudomonadati > Pseudomonadota > Alphaproteobacteria > Hyphomicrobiales > Rhizobiaceae > Agrobacterium > Agrobacterium sp. LEGMi-208b. The sequence goes on along the minus strand of NZ_JCALIC010000003.1, from coordinate 324,508 downwards.
GCCGGCGTTCGCTTCGTTGTAGTTCTTCACGTTCTCGACAACGATGTCCGGCATGAACTGCCAGCCGCGGAAGTAGACCGTATCGCCGCTGGTTGCTTTGAAGGTGCCATCGTCGGCAAACGCCAACTTGGGCCCCGCTACCGCGATTGCGGCAATACCAGCGGTCGACAGGAGAAATGAGCGACGCGTGGGGGCAGCAAACGGGCCCCGGCTATTGCTGTGCATTACTTGAACTCCCAAATATTTGGACAGGCAGTAGCGTTCCCAGTCTTTTTGTTTTTGCGCCGCTAGCTCACCCGTCGGGGTGATGACTACTCCTCGCCTTATGGATCACGCGGGCACCTTGATGCCGGTACTCACCCCATACGGCTCGATGCAAACAGACATACATCGAACATTTTCGATCTTGCCCTTACGCATTTCAAACATAATGTAACATTTATGACGTTTGCAACTTGTTTTTTGTTTGAACATCGTTTTTTCAACGTTGCTCAAAAACAGTGCAGATGTGTTAGGTTTCAGACACTGGAGAGCTTGCAATCGCGTAGATACAACGCTCCAAGTAATGAACCGCGATTTCAAACGAAATTGTTGCAGGGTTCAGTTACGGCGTCCGCGACCAATCGACCAACTCGAAACGTCTGTTTGTTTTTGTTCGATTTTACGTTGTGTAGACGCCGCCGGTAACGTTTATTCCCTGCCCTGTCATGAAACGGGCCGCGTCGGACGCAAGGAAGGCAACCAATCCCGCGATGTCCTCGGGTTCTTCGAGGCGACCGAGTGGCGTTTGCGAGATGTAGTCGTCGATTACTGCCTCAGCACTGAGCCCCCTGAGCTCGGCCTCCCAAAGCACCTCGCGCTCCTGCATTCCAGTCCTGACGAAACCAGGGCAAACCGCATTCACCCGGATGCCAGCCGGTGCGAGTTCGCGCGCCAAACCTTGCGTCCAACCGAGAACGGCGAATTTGGATGCCGAATAATGGGCAAGCAGTGGCGCACCCACTTTGGCAGCGAGCGACGCGGTGTTGACGATGACGCCGTGCTTTTGCGCAAGAAAATAGCGAGCTGCGATCTGGTTCGTGAGGAAGACGCCACGGGAATTCACATCAAAGTTGAAGTCCCACTCTTGATCTGTCAGATCAACAGCTCTGTTCATGGTGGAAACGCCGGCGTTGGCGCACAGGATGTCATAGCCTCCCATCGTACGAACGGCAGTCTCGAATGCGGTCTCTACAGATTCGCGTTTTCGGACGTCGATCTGAACTGCGTGATGCCCGTCACCTAGCTCCTTCGCGGTTGCCGTCGCATTCTCAAGATTCAAGTCCGCAATGGTGACCTGGACACCGTGATCGGCCAGCGCCTTGCTGATTGCACGTCCGATCCCAACCGCCCCGCCGGTAACGATCGCCCTCTTACCACGGAGGTCCTGTCCAATTTGAAGTCCAGTCATGATCTTCCTCGCTCTGAAAATTGCTGTTCCGAAAGGGCCGTCAAGGCACAGGCCTTCCTTATCGGCCCGCGGCGGTGGCGGGCCGATCCGACCGGCGATGCTCTTGAGACCGAGGTCCGTTTACTTCGTCGAGAAGGGCTCCGGGTTCATGAACCGGCGGAGAACATTCTCGGTGATGCGCGAGACGTTGTTGTCGTAGTTGTTATGGGATAGAGCCCCACACCATGCGATTGAAGACGTTGCGAACAGCGCGCCGCCTGAAGGCGTTTCGCCGAACGCGAGGTCGGCCCTAACCCGGAGGTTCTGGTCGCCGCCGAGATTCGCCGGCACTGGACCAAACTCCTCGTTGACGAGCATCATCAGCGGCCCGTGGCCTTCTGAACTTGCTAGTCGGAGCATATTCGGCGGCGACCCGAGGTCAGAGGTGATGCAGTCAAGCTCGATACCGGCAGCGCCCCCGCCAACGAGGCCGAAGTTGCCGATGATCTCGTCGTCTACACCTTCAAAAATGAACGCCGCCCGCGGGTTATCGGCATCTGGAGCACGCCGGTAGTAAGAGGAGAAATCAAACCCCTGCGCGATAAAGCCGACACCCGCGATTACGTTGGGAGCGCGACCGATACGACGCCAGAGCCCACCATATTCGCCATTGAACGAATGGAAGTATTCACCCGGTTCCGAAATCCACGGACGGATACCGTCCTCCGCACGGCGAAGCTCGATCGCGGCAGGCCAGTGGCTGTTGAACGCAACGCGCCAATACCAGCCGTTACCACCCAGATACATCAACCTTCCACCACGATCGATCCAATCCTTCATTGCGTCCCACATGCGCGTGGAGTGATATTCCGGATGGGTTCCCGTCATTATGACGTCGTAGCAGTCAATCAGGTCGAGGCCGCACTCGTGAAGGTCCTCATCGGTGATAACGTCGAAATCGATACCGAGATGCTCCATCCAATCGAAGAAATGGGTATCAGCGTTGTACTGGTACACGGCCGAACCGTGCCCGCCGAGCCAGGAGTGGTATTGGGCCTTGAAGTTGAGGACGGGCTTCAGGCGCGACGAATAGGCCACCCCGGACCCGTCCTCATGGACGTCGTATAGAGAGCCGGCAAGCTCCGGATGCTCATACATGTAGAGATCGGAATGGCCGAAATGCACCATCCGGTTCATGAGCACCTCGACGCCACGGGCCATGATATGCTCGGCGTGGTTCGCATAGGCGATGTAGGAGCATGTCGGTGCAAGGAACGCGACCTTTGGACGTTCACCTCTCTTGACCTTGTCCTTAGACGGCGTCACAAAGAAAGAGATGTAGTCTTCGCGTGTTGCCTCGCTGTTCGTCTCGCCACTACGAACATGCAGGGCATACGAGCCCGACTTCAAGTCCGCGGGAAGGACAAGCGACACCGACGTCTCCCATTTCGCATCGTAGAGGTCGTCTCGATGAAAATGGATCGCACCGTAGTGCTCGGGCTTGCGCTTCCAGTCGTGTTCTTCGCCAGTCCAATTCCAACCCTTCATCGCGCGAGTGGGCAGGTTTTCGATGGTCCCATGGTAGGTGTATGGGCCCACGTCGATGATGTTCGGGGTCTCGATTTCGCGAGAGAAGTCCCAGTGGGCAATGATACGCGTGCGGAGCTCGCGGTCGGCTGGGTGTCGGATCAGGGTGTCATGAAGATCGATAGACGCCTTTCCGGCAATGAGAAGAGGTCCATCGATCTTGCCGTCGTAGTGCCGGCCGATCGTTCCGTCTTGCAACGGGCATCCAGCCATATGGATCGGCTCGGACACCGCCGTCATCGGCTTGAGCGTGAACTCCTCCGAGAAACTGTCATCAAGATGGGCATAGCGGGTCACGGGACGCTGCTCGACGCTAACCGCCCCCGTCGCTGGATCGATCGCTACAGCGAGAGAATACCACTGCCGCTCGACCATTGCCTTGGACGCAACAGCCTTGGCGGTTCCACTTTGTCCACCGAGAGTTACCGTCACAAAGCCGCCAGCAGACAGCCCTATATGAAAGCCCCTGTTACTGTCGCAGTCCCACTGACAAATGAGCGTCTGATCATCGTGGCGGACGAGCGTGGGCCAAACCATCGCGAAGTATGTGAAAACGCCTTCCATCTTGGGCACGCCCGAAACCGCCGCGTAGGAGCCCGCGTCAATGCGCTGCGGCTTTCCTGAGTGCACCCCATCGGCGTTGGATGGGACATGGAGAAACTTGAGTCCTGGACCAGCTGGGTTGGCGTCACCATGGATAACGCGCACAAGACGGGCTTCGAACTTATCCCCTTCCTCCAGGGTAACCTTGAAGTCGATCGTCTCCCCTGCAACGGCGCTATATCGGTCCGGATAGCCTGTAATTTTCAGCATGGTGTCGCACTTTCATTAGCTTTGTGTGGCCGCGATGGGCGACGGCTCCGGGAGCTGGCCCAAGATCGGCTCTGCAGGTGAAAAGTTGTTTTCTATTCGATGACTTCGCCGGTGTGCTCGAGCCAGCGGCGGCAGAACAGTACCCATTCGGCCTCTTCGCGTGTCGTGAACACTCGATCATCTTCAAGGACGATAGGGTCTTCCCGGTTCGGCGGCATGAGGCCGATGACGTAGTCGTGAAATTCGCGACGCGCGACCAGGATCGGTTGGTTGCCACCGCGATAAAGGCGCATGACGTTGAGGAGACGTTGCAGGCCCGGACTATGGACACCAATTGGATCGGCCCTCATCTCCTCGATGTACTGACCGTCGCTTTCCCGTGTGATCTTATGAACCATATGCTGCACTCCGCGGACTTGTGATTGGTTCGCTCTTCGAGCTGATGAGGAACGGGAGGAGCTCTTCCCGCGTGGCGACAGTAATCTCAGCCAACGGAATCGGCGATGATCCGATACCAAATACCCGCATCCCCGCAGCGTGGGCCGCGCGAGACCCCGTCGGGCTGTCTTCGACGGCCGCCATTTGCGACGGGGAAAGGCCAAGCCGTCGTGCCGCCGAGATATACGGCTCCGGGTCGGGCTTGCCGTGGTTGACGTCATCGAGACTTATCGAGAAGTCGACCATGTCGCCGACGCCGAGAGCGGCCAGGTTGGCGTCAACAATTTCTCGCCCAGAGTTGGACACGCAGACCTGACGAATTCCGCGCGCAGCGAGAGCGCGCATGACGGGAACAACGTCGGGGAAGCCCGCCAATTCGCTGCTCCGGTTGACGTAGGTACCGGTCAACAAGCGCATCCACGCATCGCGTTCGATGCGTCCGATCAACCGTTCCTCGAGGGCCAACCAGACGTCGTTCACATGGACACCGAGGAAGCGATCAGCAGGGAGGTCCCGCAAATCGACACCGCAGTCGGCGCAGGTGCTTATCAATACTTCATCATGGAGAGGCTCGCTGTCCACCAGCGTGCCATCGATGTCCCAGGCAATGGCTCTAATCTCCGCCATCATCAGTGCGCTCCGCCCTCGTAAAGGTCGCGGTAAAGCTGGCGATACTTTCGATAGCCATCCCTGTAGAGTTCAGCATACTCCGGCCGCGGCTCGACAATGGAGTCGTAGGTCACGTAGTTGGAGACAGCTCCCCAATCGTCGGTCGCGCCACTGCCAATCGCGGCAGCCCATGCCGCGCCGAGGCAAGAGCCAGGATGACCCTTGAGAGTTTGCAGAGGGGCCTGAATGACGTCGGCAACAATCTGCATCCAGACGCGGCTGTTCGAGCCGCCGTCGGACACCAGATAATGCCGCCCCTCGTGCCCCATGTCCTCGAACACTTCCATATGATGGGCGATCGCATAGGCGTAGCCTTCAAGAAGCGCCCGCCAGAAATGACCAATATGGTGGGAGAGACTGATGCCCGCGAATACGCCTCGAGCGTCGGCATCATGGATCGGTGTCTTCTCGCCAAGGAAATACGGGAGGACTGTAACGCCGTCAGCGCCAGCTGGCGTTTCGTCGGCACGCCGGTCGAGCCACTGGTGAATAGTGAGGCCTTCCGAAGCCGCCTGCCCTGCGGGACCGAAAGTCTTGGCAAACCAGTTCAATCCCGAACCACCCGTAGACATGCAGCCGTTGGGAACGAAAAGACCGGGAACGAGGTGGAAATCGAGGAACATCCGCTGGTCGGGAACCGCATGATCCGTCGCAACGAGAACGTCAACCGAACCGCCGAACTTGAGGAGGACGTCGCCCTTCTTAGTAAGCCCCGCTGCCAAAGCCGAGGCGATTAGATCGGCCGCGCCGCCTACTATCGGCGTTCCGGCGTGCAACCCCGTCGCGGTGGCCGCAGCCTCGCTCACACCGCCCAAGACCTCGTGCGGCCGCACGATCGGCGGTACAGCTTCCCTGCGGATACGGGCCAGCGCGATCAGATCGTCCGACAGCGTTTGGCTCGCCACATCAGTAAAGCCGGCCTCGAGTGCCCAATTCTGCTCGACGGCGCGCTTCCCGGTTAGACGCCAGTTAATGTAATCATATGAACCAAAAACGGTCGCGATCCGGGCGAAGTTCTCTTTCTCATGCTTCTCGATCCACCGGAGCTTCGTAGTGACCAGCTGCTGGTTGATGCCGTTTCCAGCTTTGTTCAGGAAGGCGGCGGGATCGATCTCCGCCCGAAGTTCCTCTACTTCCTTGCCGCAACGGCCGTCGCTCTGCTGAATTGACTGACGGATCAGCTCGCCCTTCTCGTCGAGCAGGACAACAGCGGGCAGCATCCCCGTAACACCAATGCCGACGATTTCCTTTGTATCAACGCCCTTGGCCTGAAATTCCTGGACGATGGCGCAGACGTTATCCCACCATTCGGTTGGGTTCTCTTCTGCCCAGCCGACGTTCGGCGCACTGAAGGAAACCGGTCGCGAAACGATGCCAAGGACCTCGTTGGGAAGTCGAATGACAATCCCAATGGTCGAAGTCGTTCCGATGTCCAGTCCAAGAAATAAGCTCACGGTAGTTTCTCTCCGAGTTTGAAGTGGAGTCTATATTGCACGGGACCACCCGCGGCTGTGGGTCACTGCTCGCCTTTGAGCAGTCGGATATTGGTCTTCAGATCACCCCCGGGACCTTGGTACACCGCAGAACCGGCGACGAGGACGTCCGCGCCGGCAGCGCACACCTCCCGGGCATTCTCCGCCGTAACACCGCCATCGACGACGATCTTTACCGGGCGGTCGCCAAGCTTCTTTCTGGTCTCGACGATCTTTTCCCGGACGGCAGGAATGAATTTCTGCCCGCCGAAGCCAGGGTTCACGCTCATGATCAGCACTTGGTCGATATCGTCCAGGACATAGTCGAGGATGTCCGGCGAGGTCGCAGGGTTGAGTGCAACACCTGCTTTCAAGCCAAGAGCGCGAATGCGCGCCAGAGTACGCTGCAGATGGACGTTGCCTTCGGCATGAACTGTGAGGCGCTCCGCGCCTGCACCGGCGAACGCTTCGAGATAGTCATCCGGCTGATGGATCATCAAATGGACGTCGAAAATAGCCTTTGTGTATCGACGGAGCTTCCGGATAACGTCCGCTCCGAAGCTCATGTTCGGCACGAAAACACCATCCATAACGTCCAGGTGAAGCCATTCCGCACCTGCTTCATACACGGCGGCCACTTCCTCGCCTAAGCGTCCGTAGTCAGCCGTCAGAACCGACGGAGCAATGATAGGCGTGCGTTGCATGACCGACACCACCATTCGACAGTCTCCCCTAAAACGCGCCCCAAACGCGAAACAACCAAATACGAACAAATAAGAACTCAAAACAAAGAGGGATCGACACTTCCCACCCAGTTTGGCCCTGCTTTTGATGATGTGGCCTCGGAAAACCCGTCACCCTCATCGATCCTTATCATTTTCAAACATTAATAAACAAAAAATGCCATCGCGCAAGACTCAAACGAACGGAATTCGGATGGTTTCATCAAAATGACGGCGCAGTTGAGTGCGCAGGCATTGACTATGTTCTTTCTATGTTCCACAAAATTAAAAATGGATCAGTCCTTGCTAAAACAAAAGTTTCTGGAGACGATGATATCCAAAAGTGCGACCACCGAGCGTAGCGTCGACCTGACATTGATCGGACCCGACCTCATTGCCGCCGGTTTCAGCGAAGACCAAATCTACTACGCGTTGATGAGCCTGGTGCAGGAACACTCGGTGGTCCTTAAAGAGGCCACCAACCGCGTTTCATTTCCTGTACAAGCGCGCCGCGCCAGTCCACCCCGCTGCGATAGTGGAACATCCGCTGCGGGGTGAGCGAAACCCTAAGGAACTCTTGATGCTGACTTGCCGGGGCTAGCCCTATATCTCCAACTCGTTCACGGGCACTGATGTCTACCAGTATAACGCTCGCCGACCTTTTTCCTTGCGATGACGGCACCGTCCTCGTCGCACGCGACGCTCTCGATGGGATACCCCGCCACATATCTCAGGTGGCGAACGGGTTGAGATGCGGATGCGTCTGCTTCGGTTGCGGGCGCGTCCTGATCGCCCGGAACGGCAGTCATGCAGGCCTGCGCAGACATTCGTTCGCCCATCGTCCCGACGAGATCACGCCAAATTGCGCAACCGCCGGAGAAACGGCGTTGCACATCCTCGGGAAAGAGATCATCGCGCGACATGGCAGGGTCACGTTGCCTGAAACGTGGATAGTCGACATGGAAGGCAAGCGCCGCCAGGTGACGCCCACACAATCCATTGTCCTGACTGACGTCCGTCTCGAGGTCGCGGCGGGCGACGTCATCCCCGACATCGTTGCTATTACCCCGGGCGACCGAAGGCTCTTCATCGAAATCAGGAATACTCATGGCTGCCCGCCAGAAAAACTGCTGAAGCTTGCGGCGATGGATGTGGATGTGCTCGAAATCGACGTCTCCGGCTACGGTGGTCATCCACTCGGAAGCTTAGATGAGGTCATCCTCGACGTCGCACCTCGCGAGATGATCCAGAGTGCCGCCCTGCGGTCAATGGCGATACTTATTGCCGACGAAAGGGCCGAGCGGAAATGGCGGCCGACAGTCCCGTCGGCTTGGGTAAGGTGCTCGGGGACATCGCCAAAATCCGGGCGCTCAGGACCGCAGAACCACATGTGCGAGGTCTCGAGACAACCTTCCTGAACAAGCTTCGCACTGAGGTTCGCCCGCGTGATTTCACGGCCCGATCACGCAGACCTTTGGCTGAGGCAATCGTTGCGTCAGCTCGGGGGCGCAAGACCACAGGATTATTGCAAAGACGCGACAACATTGGCCCTTTGTCTCGATGCCCTTGCAGAAACGCAACGACCGCAGAACCGACGGCGGTGAATGCGTATGCTCTACGACTTGACCAGATCGCAACACTTCTAGCCATATGGGCCGATGAGTCGCTGGCGTTAGGCTCGTTCAACGTGGCTTGCTGACTCTGGCTACATCACACCGCAAACTCGTCGACTTCGGTGAGCTTGCCATACGGAGAAGTGGACTTGCAAAAGAGATCGGCGCTTATCATCGGCAACAGCGATTACGTCGGGCCCAACACCCAAAGACTGAGCAACGCGGTGAACGATGCTACCTCCTTATCGGCGAAGCTCGAGAAATATGGGTTTCAAACGACAGTGGTGACCGACGGGAACTATGCAGATATGCGGACAGGGCTGACAAAGTTCGGCTCCTCGCTTGAACCGGGATGCAGTGCTCTTGTTTTCTTTGCGGGGCACGGGATACAGATTGATGGAGAAAACTTTCTGTTTGCTTGCGATACCGACGCGACAGGAGAAAACGAAGCAAAATACTCTTCCCTGTCGCTTAACCAGGTGATCGACTTACTTGATAAATCGCAAGCTGACACCAAAATCATCATTCTGGATGCTTGCCGCGATAATCCCTTTGAGAGGTCGTGGCACCGATCCCCAGCCACGCGAGGCCTGGCCTCGGTTTTCGCTCCTCGCGGAACGATCATTGCGTTCGCGACTTCCCCTGGCCAGGTCGCTAGCGACGGAAGGGTGGGGAACGGAGTATACACCGGTGCTCTTCTTCAACACATCGATGCGCCTGATTGCCCCATCGAGACAGTTTTCAAGCGCATTAGGAACGCTGTCTCGGCGGCTACGAACGGTCGTCAAACGACGTGGGAACATACGTCCCTTTCTGGAGACTTCTATTTCAATGTAAGTGCTAACAGCGTCGTGAACATCTACGGACCTTCGGCGATCGCGGATCGTCTGTTCGTGCTCGATCCGGCGAAGGGCTCTCACAAGATTATCCGCAGCTTAAAGTCACACGACTGGTACGTTCAAAATCCTGCGGTCGAACAACTAAGGCCAGCTTTCCTCGATACGGTGAAGGAAGACAATCTCTTCGTCCTGGGCAGAAACCTTTATCAAGCTGCAAACGGTGGCTCACGGAGTGCCGAGAGTTTCATCAAAAGCTTCACCAGCAAGACGACTGGAATGAGTTCCGCGAAGGTTCGCGCTCTGCTCGACGGCATACTCTTCGAGATATTTTTTGATTCCAATGGGCATCTCCGGGAAGCGATAAAGGGAAACATGTTTGATGAGGTTTTCGAACTGCAGCTATACGACCATTACAAAGAAAGCTTCGACTTCATTTCAGATGTGCTGAGGGCGGCCAACGCCCGATTCCACGCCGTCCCTGGCAAGGGACATTCGGTGTCGGCATCAATCGCGACAAAACCACATAAGGATGGGCTAAGAGTTACGGGTGTCTTTATTGATACGGTGAACGTACTGACGCGCTTGGACCCGGACGATGGCAGCGATGACACCGATCCAGTGTTCGTCCGACGACTAACCAAAGACGAATTCGAGCGAGAGCTTTCAACGCAACTGGTTGTTCCTCGTCGTTTGCTAAAAGTCGATTTTGACGTACCGCCAAAGTCGGGACAGTTCATCGGCGTCCCCTTTGGATGGGGAGTTTCGTAGCGTATAGACAAAGTTCATGCTGATTTTAGCCCCTGCTCAGAAACCCGAAGTGTAACACTTGTGTGAGGGGCGATTTGCCAACGATGCGCGAACGGTGATGCAGGCAATTCCGACAGTCCGCGATCAAAGGTGCTGATAATTCTTGCCTTCCAGCAAGCCGAGCTCCCGGAAGGGAACCGCGCAGATCGGCTTCGACGCGATAGAGTTCACGATCAACTTCACGCCTTACTTGGCAATGGGCGTTGTAGCCGTGGAAGTGATGTTGACCGGCTTGCGCCGCGCGTATTGATCAATGGCATGGTCACCTTCGGGGCGACGACAAACTAGCATCCTTCACGGGAATTTTCTCCATCCGCGTCCGATGCGTCAGCGCTCTCGATCACGTTGAGAACTGGAGCAACCGCGGCAGCAATTATTACCAGGGCCAGAACCACGATCATCGAATTCCGAAGCCCGTAATTTTCACCGATGAAACCGAGCAACGGAGGGCCCACCAGAAACGCGACATAACCGGCAATCGCAACGATCTTCACTCGTTCCGCGCCGTCAGGTCCGGAATCCCCCGCCGCAGACAATGCCACTGGGAATCCGAGCGACGCGCCAAGCCCCCAAAGGACGACCGCTGCCGCACCCCATGCAGGATCGGTGGCGAAAATTACGATTGCGATTCCAATCGCGCCCGTCAAAGCGCTTATCGCGATGGTCACGCGACGCCCGAAATAATTCAACACGACGCCGCCACCGAACCGTCCGACTGTCATAGCCGCCGCGAAAACAAGGAAAACAGCTGACCCCCATGTTGGGTCAAACCCGTAGTCGTCCACCATCAGCAGCGGTAGCCAATCGTTTGCAGCACCTTCGGCAAGCGCCATGGCAAGAACGATGAATCCAATCATGACAACAACCGGTTCTTTCCATACGGCTGGCTTTCTTCCCCGCGGAGACGTTCGATCGGCGGCATCGACAGCGCCCTGACGCCCGACAGGAACATGCTTGATCATCGTCGCAATGACGGGGGCGCATGCGAGTGCGACCAATGCCATGTGCCACGTGACCGGAAAACGGAGAGCGTTGAGACCAAGCCCGACCAAGGCTCCACATACCGTCCCAAGGCTAAAGAACCCGTGCAGTGCGTGTAGAAGATGCTTCCCGGTGATCCGTTCTACTTCTGCGCCATCCATGTTGACGGCAATCTCGGCCGCCCCCATCCCGAAGCCGAAAAAGCCCAGGCCAAGGGCGACAACCGGTGCGGATGCAAAGTGCATTCCGACTCCGATTGTCGCCATCGATAGGACGATGAACCATAGTCCGGCCGCCATAACGGCCCTGATACCAAATCGACTGACCAGCGTGCCGGCGCACAGAATGCCTGTCATCGAACCAACGGAAAGTCCGATCAGCACCGCACCCATCTCCGAGATCGAAACACCTAGACCATCGCGGATGGCCGGGGTTCTCGTAATCCAAGACGAAATGCAGAGGCCAGGGACGAAGAAGAATGCGAAAAGCGCGGTACGGCGCTTTGAAATAGAACTGGTCAACTGGCCCTCAAGGTCTTTCTTGATGTTACCTCGCTGAGATCACTTCACAGCGCCAAGAGTAAGGCCGCGGACGATATATCGCTGAGCAAACAATGCCATGATGATCATCGGAGCGGCGGAAATGACTGCTCCGGCAGCCATGGCCCCCCAGTCCATCTGGCCATAGCCTCGAAACGAAGCGACCGACAGCGGCACGGTCTGTGAATTGCTGAACGTCAACGCCAAGGCGTATGTCAGTTCGTTCCACATGCGGATGCTGTTAAGAATGACGACTGCCGCGATACCCGGCACGCTCAACGGGATGTACATCCGCCAAAGTACCGAGAAGTTCGAGCAGCCGTCGAGTGCCGCGGCCTCGGCGATGTCCCGGGGAATTTCCGCGAAAAATCCGCGCAGTAGCCAGATAGCAAACGGGAGCGAGAATACCTGGTAGGCGATGATCAAGCCGAAGCGCGTATCGAATAGCCCGATGTTCTGGAAGACGCTGTAGAGCGGGATGATGAACAGGAATTCGGGCAGAAGGTAGAACAGAAGCAGCGCCACCAGAAACAGCTTGTATCCGGGGAACGTGGAACGGCTCAGCGCGAATGCGGCCGGCACGGCTGCTGCGAGGGTGATCAGATTTACCGCGATGCAGATGACAAGACTGTTCGTCATCGACTGGCCGAAGTTACCCATTTCCCAGGCGCGGCTGAAATTCTCCCAGACGGGTGTGAACACGAAAAGAGGTGGCGTCGCGAAGGCATCAAGCGGCGACTTGAGCGCCATAGCTGCAATCCAGTAAACCGGGAATGCGGAAAACAACACGGCGACAAGGACGACAAGTCGTTGTGGCAAAGCAGATACGAACTTCATGTTATCGGTTCCCGTCGCCCTTCGAGCCCGCCACCATCGCGAACGCGATCAAGGCAAGGATAACGACTGTCAGGACGATCACAGTAGCTAGTTGATGGTTGGCGAGCAGTCCGGTTGCAGTCTCCGGCACGATTGCTGGAGCGGGGATCGACTCGGCGGTACGAAATCCGAACCTGTAGATCGGCATTCCCAACGCTAGCGTGGCGAAGCAGATCACCAGTGCGGAAGGGGTTCGGTCGAGAAATCGCATGTTTATTTCCCCTCCACTTTCTCGGCCCGGAAAATCAGGATCGCGCAGATCAAAATGAAAATGACCGAGAAGATCACCATGATCGCAGAGGACCGTCCGAGTTCGAGGAACTTGAATGCAGTCCGATAGGCAAATGTCTGAATCATCTCTGTCGATTGCGCCGGGCCACCACCCGTCGTGCCGAAGACGATATCGAAGACCTTGAGCGTATCGATAAGCCTGAAGATCGCGATGGTTCCGATCACCGGCAGCAGCAGAGGCAGAGTGATGAAACGGAATGTCTGAAACGACGTGGCTCCGTCGATCTTTGCAGCTTCAAACGTCTCGCCGGGTAAGCCTTTAATGGCAGCCGCTAGCACTATGAACGAGAAGCCTGTCTGCCACCATGTGTCCACGAGTACCAATGAAGGAAGAGCCATGGCCGATGAACCGAACCATGCTGGCGGAGACGCCGCACCAACCAGAGTCAGGACATAGTTGACCAGCCCAGATGCCGGGTCGAGAAGCACCTTCCAAATTAGGGATGTCGCAATGCCGGATATCATCAGCGGCAGGATAATGATGGTGCGGACGATTCCCTGCCCCCAGAGAAGGCGGTCCACTGCGAGAGCGAATATGAGCCCAAGGACAATTTCAATGCTGACCGAAAGGACCGAAAATAGCGCCGTCCGGCCAAACACCTTCCATACGCGTCCGTCCGAAAACAGTTGAACGAAGTTCTGGAACCAGACGAAATGGGCGCTCTCGCCCCACCGCAGATCGTAGAGGCTCAGGACGAAGGCCTGGATCAGGGGGTATAGCGCTGCGGCCCCGAGGATCGCTATGGTGGGCAGCAGATACAGCCAAGGAGAATTGGAAGCAGTTTTCCCGTCTTGCATTGGGATTTACCTTAGACGTCCAGGCTTACTGGAACCTCCAGCAGCCTGCGAATTGCAGTGGAAGCGCTCGCCCTCGGGCGAGCGCTCGTCGTGTCAATGGATGACGCTGGTGATGTTTTCCTGCAGTTCCGCTGCCGCGTCCTTGGGATCGGTGCCGCCGTAAATCTGGTGCATCGCGTCGATGACCATGAGCGCGCCTTCTTCCCAACCTTCTTTGAACACGGCCGTCGGGGATGTCGATTCCATCGCCACGCCGACTGCCTTCGTGAAGTCCGCATTCAGCTCCTTCGTGAAGATCGGGTTGTCCCAGGTCGAACGACGCGGAGCGCCACCGGTAGCAATACCATTGCTGACGTCGAGATCTTTCGATGTTGCCCACTGCACGAAGAGCCAGGCGGCCTTCTTATGAGCCGAGTTCTTTGGGATAGCGAGCGACCACAGCCATTGGCCAGAGCGTGTTTTGCCACCCTCGACCGCTGGCGGAAGAGGCATGTAACCGACGTCGCCGGCGACCTTCGACTGTGCCTTGTCCTCAAACGTCGGACCGAACACGCTCGCATCGACGTAAAACGCGGCACGACCATCCTTGAAGAGCTGGGTGGCTTCCGGCCAATCCATCGATAGGGCATTCGATGGCGCTGCCTTGAGCAGACCAGTGTAATTCTTGAGACCGGCCACGATGCGATCATCGGTCATCCGGGGCTTGGACCAGTCACCGTCGAACCAGATGTTGTACGGCAGGGCTGGTGACGCCGCGCCCCAGCTATCGAAGATCACGCCAGACACGGTGTCGAAGATACCAACGCTGCGAGCTCCGCGGGCTACCGAGCCGAAGACCTGGCCCTTCCCTTCGGCCGTGACCTTAGCAGCGTCTGCGACGAGCTCGTCCATAGTCTGCGGAACCTTGCCGCCGAGGTACTGGCTCACCAGCTTCTTGTTGTAGAAAAGCATATAGGCTTCGAACGTGATGGGGATGCCGTAAACTTGCGCGTTCTGATCGCCCGGAGGGAACGATGCGCTGAGGCGGAAGCCTTCTGGGAAATCCTTGAAGTTGTAGCTGGGGTCCGTCAGTGACGGATCATTGATGTAAGGAGACAATGGCTCCATCAGTCCGGCCGACCACTGCGAAAACGCTACCGTGTCCAGCGATGCGAAATAGACGTCGGCAATCGGGTGGGTCGAGCGGACCGCGAGCTGCATACGGTCGAGGTAGAGGTCTTCCGGATAAGTCTGCAGCTTTACCTTGATGCCAGTGAGCTTCTCGAATTCTGGAATTCGCTTCTCGACGGCAGTCGTCCAAGGGTGGGCATTAAACAAGAGAGTGACTTCCTCCCCTTTCGCTTGCTGCCAGTCGATACCAAGCGCCGGAAGCGGCATAAGCGCGACCGCAGCGGAGACAAATACTTCGAAGATTCTGTTCGCCATTGTGTTCCCCTTTGATTGAGAGGCGACCGAAACAACCCGGCTGAATGACGCCATCGCTGGCTAAACAAACAGCAACCATAGGCATTAATGCGCAACTCGAACAAATTCGCAAGCTCATATGTTTATATTTGCTCGTTTGTGTCAGATTCTTCTCAACGAACACAGCAATGGAATTAGGGGCGATGATGAATGCGCGTTGTTCCAAAACACAAAAAAACGTGCCGTCCGAGACGGCGCGTTCCAGGCAATCTATTTTGAAAACAGTCCCTACCAGCAGGTATAGCCGCCGTCGATGAGCACGATGGAGCCGGTCATGTAGCTTGCAGCATCGCTGGCAAGGAAAAGCATCAGGTTGGCAATTTCATCGGGCTGACCGAAGCGGCCGAGAGGCGTCATGTCCTTCCACATCGGCAACCACTCGGGATTGCTGATGCCGCGAGCAGTCATTTCTGTGATGACATAGCCGGGCGCTACAGCGTTGACGCGGACCCCATGTGGAGCGAGTTCGATTGCCAAGGACTTAACCATCTGATGGACGGCAGCCTTCGAGGTATTGTAGTGGGCCTGCGGCTGAGGCCGATCGACCGTGAAGCCGGAATTCGAACCGATCGCAACGATGGAACCGGACTTGCGCTCGACCATCTTTCGAGCAATCGCCTGGGAAATAAAGAACTGGCCGTTGACGTTTACATTCATGACCGCTGCCCATTCCTCCGGAGGAATGTCCAGTGCCGCGGTGTTCGGATTGATCCCGATGCAGTTGAACAGCACATCGATCCGCCCGAACTCGGCGACGATCTTGTCCGTGACTTCCGTCGACGCTGCAGGCTTCGTCAGGTCAGCACCAAATGCCAGTACCTTCTTGCCACTTGACTCGGAAATCTCCTTCGCAGTCTGCTGGGCAGTCTCCTCGAGGATGTCAATAATTGCGATGTCAGCGCCGGATGCGGCGGCGAGTTCGGCAATAGCGCGACCAATTCCGCGCGCACCGCCTGTGACTACCGCAATTTTTCCACTCAGACCAAACTTCTCAAGAACACTCATAAAATTCTCCTATTCGTCGAAATCGTAGGACCGTAGATCGCACCGACCGAGTTCATCGTGGCCAGCCCAATTTCGTGTTGTCCAGGCGAGAATACGCACATCGTCAAACCACCAGGCTTGCTCGACATCGTTACACGCGAACATAAAAGCACATAGTCCAAACATTAACAAACATATTTTCAAGGCTTCAAGAGAATTTTGAACATCTCCTTGGCGGCACCAGTCATCGCTCCGCCGACTTCAGTGACGGAAATAGCCAGCGCAGGTGTAGGATGTGAATTCGCCGGATTTGCTTATGCGGCTACGATAATCTCGACGCCCGCTTTCGACAACGCTGCTGCAAGCGCGGCGGGCGGCTCTGCATCGGTGATCATTGTATTGAAGTCCGCCAACGCTCCCACGTTCACGAGCGACATGCGATCGAACTTTGTCGAATCGCATAGAACGATCTTTCTCGTTGCCCGGGTTAGGTACAGCCTCTTCATGTCGGCTTCCTCGAAGGAATAATCGAACGCGCCATTTACCGTCAGGCCCGAGACCCCGATAAACGCCATATCAAACCAGAGCGACGCAAACTGAGACGTCGCCGCCGGACCGCTGGTGGACATTTCTTCTTCCCTGATACGCCCGCCCGCGAGATAAACCTCAACGCCCTTGGCAGCAAGAGCTGTCGACGCGCGAATGTTATTGGTGAACACCTTAGCGTGCGTTTCACCATCCATCATTTCAGCCAACATGAACGTCGTCGTACCCACGTCGATCGCGACACTGCGTGCGTTAGAGGCGATTTGAGCAGCAGCGGCCGCGATCTTCCGTTTAAGATCGGCGTTGCGAGATTGCCGGCGTTCGAATGCTGGTTCTTCTTGGTCGAATTGTTCTTCTGCCGCCGAAGAATTGCCATCGTCCAAACGAACCGCTCCACCATGGGTACGGACCAGTTTTCCTGCCTTTTCCAACTCGACCAGATCGCGACGAATTGTCATCTCAGACACCGAAAGCTGCTGGGCCATATCGGTTACGGTGACAGAGCCGTGCTTAGTGACGGCATCCAAAATCGCCGAGTGACGGACCTGAGCGAGGTACTTCGGGCGCTCCGTGGTTTTCATTTCTGCCTGCTCAGTGCTCATGCCGTGCTCTCTTGTTGATCAACTCCATCTTAGCAGCGAGGTGAAAATAATGATAGCGCCAGCCTGTCACAAACAAACATTTGGGGAGATTCGAACAACTATTCTACCAAATCGGCGTGCGATCGAACGTCAGCACCGGTGTCAACCGTCTGCGACGATCACATGCACGCCAGCTGTTCGAAGAGCAATGGATAAGTCGCCAGGCGGTTCCGCGTCGGTCACCAGCGTGTCGATCGTCCGCAGCGATCCGATTTCCACGAGTGACACGCCACCGAATTTCGAGCTGTCAGCCAAGACGACCTTACGTGTGGAACGCTCGAGATAGGTGCGCTTAACTTCGGTCTCTTCGATGGAATAGTCGAAAATCCCCGCTGTGGAGATGCTGGACACGCCGATGAACGCAAAATCGAACCAAAGCTTCGACAGCTGTTGGACTGCGACGGACCCACACAGCGACATCTCTGGTTGGCGCACTCTCCCACCGACAACATACGTCTGCGCAAGATGAGACTCGTCCAGGGCCGCGATTCGAAGGTTATTGGTGAAAATACGAACGTCTGAACGACCTGACAACTCCTGGGCCAAGGCATACGTGGTCGTCCCGACATCGAGAGCGATGGAGTTACTTGGACCGATGAGCTTCGCCGCTGCGGTCGCGATGAGGGCTTTGACCCCACCATTCAACTCGCTTCGTTCGTCGAAAAAGGGCTCACGCGTGTCTTGCGTTTGAGACTTGACCTCCTCGATCACCGCCCCGCCATGGGTCCGGTATACGGTCCCCTCCGCTTCCAGCTCGGCCAAATCTCGGCGGATCGTCATTTCAGAGACCCCGAACTCGACCGCAAGGTCGGCGCTAGAGAGGAAGCCCTGAGCCCGGACACGGGCTGCCATACGCTCCTTCCTGACGCGTCCTAGAACTTTCGTTCGAACAGCGCGATCCATGTTTTTTTCATTTATACGCATCTTGGTCATTTACGCCTCTGATCTATGCGAACGACGCCCAGCACCGATTTCGCACATCAAATCACACAATTTGAAACATAACAGTATTCGATGCCGTTTAACAGGTGTGATTTTGAGCGAAATATTCAGTCAGTTGAGGCCAAGATCGAACCCCTCGTTTTGGTTCTCAATCATGGATGCAACCTTGCCTCCTTTACAAAATCATATGCACAACAATGGATTAGCGAGAATCTCGATATTCCTTCGCCATGCATATCCATTCGACTGGCGAGATTCTCACTGGAACTCGCTCAAATTCGTTGCAATCATCTCAATGTTTGTTATTGTTCTGTTATGTCCGAACTTGCAGGGCGGTCATTAATCAAATTGAACAATGTGAATCGGAGATCGCGATGTCAGGCGTCAGCCTACGAGAAGTCCGCAAGTCGTACAGTGCCGTCAATGTCATCCCCGGAGCCTCGGCGGAAATTGCCGACGGTGAGTTCGTGGCTCTGGTTGGCCCGTCGGGGTGCGGCAAATCCACCCTTCTCCGCATGATCGCAGGGCTGGAAAGCATCTCGGGCGGTCAAATTGCGATTGGAGGCCGCGTGGTCAACGAGGTCCTTCCCAAAGACCGAAACATCGCAATGGTCTTTCAAAATTACGCCCTCTATCCTCACAAGACTGTCGCTGAAAATATAGCGTTCTCGCTGAAGCTAAAGGGCGTGGCAAAGGGTGACATTCAGTCCAAAGTCGAAAAAGCTGCGGACATTCTTCACCTCTCGAAGCTCTTGGATCGGTATCCGCGTCAGCTTTCCGGCGGCCAACGCCAGCGGGTGGCCATGGGTCGCGCTATCGTTCGCGATCCTGAGGTCTTTCTGTTCGATGAGCCTTTAAGCAACCTCGATGCCAAACTCCGCGTACAGATGCGCGCCGAGATCCGCCAACTCCATCAACGTTTGAAGACCACGACGATATACGTCACGCACGATCAGATCGAAGCCATGACCATGGCGGACAAGATCGTCGTTCTACGTGATGGCAAGATCGAACAAGTCGGGACGCCATTGGAGCTCTACGACAAGCCATTGAATGTGTTCGTGGCGAGTTTTATCGGCTCTCCGGCAATGAACCATCTGCCTGGGACAATCCGAGAAGATGGCTTCCTCACGGATTCCGGAATCAAGTTGCCACTTCCTGCAATCTCGTCGGCCAGAAATGGCCAAACCGCGATCTACGGAATTCGGCCCGAACACCTGGAGCTTTCAGGAGATCATAGTCTTCAGGCGAAGGTCTTGGTCTGCGAACCCACGGGTGCTGAAACGCATTTGCTCGTACGTCTCGGCGACGATGAAGTCCTGCTTGTTTGCAGGCAGCGCCTCTCGGCCCGACCGGGCGATAGCGTGCACGTGATGCCCCAAACCGAGCAAACGCACCTGTTCGACAAGGAGAGCGGAAAGCGCATCGCCTGACTGATACCTGGAGCTTCGCGCTCTCATTTCCGTAAGCCTAGAAACAAAACCGAAGAAAGGGGAATTCCAATGACAATCTCACGTTCCTTACTCGCCACGGCGGCAATGGTGCTCGCGCTCGGCTTTGTCGGCCCGTCGTTCGCTGATGATGCCAAGCCATACGCAGGGCGTACAGTTACCGTCGTTCTCCCGCCATGGGGCACACTTCCCAAAGAAATGACAGATCACTTCACCGCCAAGACCGGTATCAACGTCGACATGCAGACACTCGGATGGGAGCAAATCCGGTCGAAGGTTGTAACCTCGATGCTGGCGGGAAGCGCGCCGGGCGACGTCGTCGAGGTTGACTGGTCCTGGGCAAATCAGTTCGGGCAGACGGGCTGGTTTCTACCGCTGAACGACCTCGTCAGCGACGAGGACAAGCAGGACATGCCGCCGACCCGCATTTTCGAAGCGGACGGGTCGATCATCGGCCTTCCCTGGAACAATGACTTCCGTATCCTGATCTTCAACAAAGACCATCTGGCAAAAGCCGGCATCAAGGACGAACCAAAGACGCTCGACGAAGTCACCGCGGCGGCCAAGGCCATCAAAGCCAAGGGCATTGCGAACTATCCGATCGTTCTTCCCCTGTCGGCGACAGAAGGTACGTCCACGACGTGGTATCTCCTGACAAAGGCCTTCGGCGGCGACGTGCTGGACGCCGATAGCAAACCAGCCTTCGGCGATAAGGACTCCGCCGGCTACAAGGCCATGGCGTGGCTGATT
Organism: Agrobacterium sp. LEGMi-208b; assembly: GCF_059511785.1. Classification (NCBI taxonomy): domain Bacteria; kingdom Pseudomonadati; phylum Pseudomonadota; class Alphaproteobacteria; order Hyphomicrobiales; family Rhizobiaceae; genus Agrobacterium; species Agrobacterium sp. LEGMi-208b. The sequence continues at coordinate 303,856 of NZ_JCALIC010000003.1, read as the reverse complement.
TCCGCAGTCAAGGACGGCCTCATTGACCCCGGTGCGACTGGCCTGACCGACGTCCAGGTCCAAGAACTCTTCAAGAGCGGCGCGGGCTCGATCGACCTCAATGGCTGGGTCGCAAACCTCGAAGTTTATAACGACGCTTCCAAAACCAAGGTCGCTGGACAGGTAGATTCGACCACGTTTCCGAGCGAAGACGGCAAGGTTCGCATCTATGGCCTCCCGGAGGGTGTGGGCATACCCAAGACATCGCCCAACCAGGAACCTGCCGCCGAGTTCATTAAATGGCTGATGACTGCCGACGCCCAGATGCAGATGCGAAAAGCGCTCGGCAATCTTCCTACGCGGACATCGGTCCTCAAGACTCTCAGCGAAAAGGGTGAAGTCGCGGTCAACCCGACGGTGCTGTCCCAGGTTGCTGAGGTTCAGCCCTTCTTCTCCACCGGCGCTCCGGCCTGGTATCCCGAGTTCAGCACTGCGGTTTCCAGCGCCATCAACCAGGCTGCCAAAGGCCAGATTTCTGTCGATGACGCGATCAAACAGATGGTCGACAAGACGAACGAAATCATCGCCCAACAGTAAGGAGCGGGCTCGTGACCGATGGATTGAGAACGCACATGCAAATTGAAGCTCTCCCGAACCAGCCGAAACCGCCCCAAAACACCCGGCGGCGCGAAGGCTGGAAAAACTTAGGGCTTTCAAGCCTGCTTGTTGGCCCTGGCCTTCTGGTCATGGCCGGAATGGTTCTCTTGCCACTGGTTATGACCTTGTGGAGCAGCCTGCACCGGGTTAACCCGATGCAGGCGAACACTCCCTTCGTCGGCTTCGCCGAATATAAAGCGGTCTTGTCCAATCCAGATATCGCCATTGCCTGGGCAAATGTCTTTTGGATTGTAATCATAGCCGTTATTCTGGAGACAGTAGGCGGTATCGCCATCGCGGTACTCCTGAACGGCATGGGAGCTGGTCGCAAGTGGCTTCTGGCCGCTGTCGTCCTACCGTGGGCCATGCCGCCGGTCGTAAATGCACTGATCTGGACCTGGATTTACCACCCGAGTTACGGACTGCTGAACGACATCTTGTTCAGAAGTGGAATCATCGACCATTACCACGTTTGGTTCAATGACCGCGCTACCGGCCTATTCCTCGCCGCGATCGTTCACGCATGGCGAATGATGCCGTTGACAGCGGTACTTGTCCTCGCGGCACTACAGAGCATTCCTGATGATCTCTACGAGGCGGCCGATCTGGATGGAGCCACCCGTTTCCGATCGTTTTGGTCAATCACCCTTCCCCTTATCTGGCCGGTTGCTGCGATCGCGATGACGCAATCCATCGTCTATGCGTTCAATCTATTCGATGAGGCATGGCTCCTCGGCGGCGCAAATCTCGATACCCGCACGGTCTTGATCCAGGTCTACATGCTCGCGTTCCAGAACCTGCAATTCTCTCGAGGCATGGCGCTATCGGTCCTTGTGATGATCGCGACCATCATCGCCTCGCTCATTTTGATCGCCCGCATCAAGCGCGAGACAGGACTAGATTCATGATCCGCACAAGCAAAACTACCCACGCAGTTCGTTTTGTTGGAATTGCCGTGCTCTTGATCTGGTCGATCGGACCTATCTACTGGGCCCTGGTCAGCAGCTTCATGCGCCCGGTCGACATGACCGCAGTACCGCCCAACTACTGGCCGCCTGTCTTCACCCTCGAGCACTATCGAAACTTGCTCGGCGCGGTGAGTACCTTTCAGGGTCAGGCAATCTCGTCAGTCTGGCCTCAATTCAGCAAGGCCGTCATCAACAGCGTCCTCGTTTCGACTGCAGCGACGCTGGTGACCACGGCACTGGCTGCATTCGGGGGATATGCCTTTGCCCGCATATCGTTTGCTGGCCGCGATGCCATATTCATGGCGGTCATAGCGACGCTGGCGATCCCGGCCTACACGGTCATGATTCCGCTCTATCGCATGATGGTGTCAGCTGGGCTGGTCGACACGTACCTCGGCGTGACGCTCGTTCACACGACGACATTCTTTCCTCTAGCTCTTTGGTTGATGCGCGGCACGTACAAAGCTCTCCCGATTTCGCTGGAAGAAGCGGCAGCGCTGGATGGAGCCGGCAGGCTCTACACGCTCTGCTTCATCGTGATGCCGCTCGCTGCACCAGGCATTGTGGCCGCGGCGATCCTGACATTCCTTGGCGCGTGGGGACAATTCATCGTCCCTCTCGTATTCTCTCCGACGCTCAGCACCAAGCCGCTCACCGTCCTGATCACCGAGTTCGTCGCCAAGAATTACGTCGACTACGGACTGATGAATGCCGCGGGCATCTTGACCTCAATACCTCCGCTGTTGGTGGTGATTTTCCTCAACCGCTTCTTGGTTCGGGGCCTCGCTGCCGGCGCGAACAAGTGACCTCAGGAGGTTTGACGCCAGGCGCGTGGTCCCAGCGCGCTTGGCCACCATCATTCGCGTAACCGTGTTCGTTTCACTCTGAGCGTGCCGATAACTCACACAATCGCGCACGGAATTCAGTTAATTCGAACAAATAACAACTATCTATCATTGACACGAACACATTCCCTGCTAATCATGACCTTAACCGAACAATAATTAACGCAAACAAACACACAATGTTCGAATGCAGTTCGGTGAGGCAATGATCGGTGCAAAACGGAAGCGCCAACCCTTCATGCCCACAGTCAGCCAGCCTGACGAACAGACAGTTTTCGGTGCCACACTAACATAGGGTAGAAAAAATGAACTGGCTTGAGGAAGTCTTCGGCGTCAAGAAGCCCATCATCGCGATGTGCCACATGCAGGCCATGCCCGGCGATCCCCATTACGACGAAAAGGGTGGTATGCGGAAGGTCATCGACAAGGCTCTCGAAGACCTGACGCACCTTCAGAACGGTGGCGTTGACGCCGTGATGTTCTCGAATGAATTCTCCCTTCCTTACCTGACGAAGGTGAAGACCGAGACCACTGCGGCTATGGCACGTGCAATCGGCGAGATGATGCCACATGTGAAGGTTCCGTTTGGCGTCAACGTCCTTTGGGACCCGATTGCCTCGATCGACCTGGCGGCCGCGACCGGCGCACTGTTCATCCGCGAGATCATCAGCGGCGTCTACGCCAGTGACTTCGGCCTATGGAACACCAACGTCGGCGAGACCGTCCGTCACAAGGCTCGCCTTACGCCAAACCTTCGCATGCTCTACAACATCGTCCCGGAAGCCGCGAGCTACCTCGGAAACCGCGACATCGTCGATATCGCCAAGAGCACCGTCTTCAACAACCTTCCCGACGCCCTCTGCGTTTCGGGTCTGACAGCCGGCGCTGAAACGGACACCCAGATTCTCACGTCGGTCAAGCAGGCAGTTCCGGACACCGTCGTCCTCTGCAACACCGGCTGCCGTCTGGAGAACATCGACCGCCAGCTTGCCGTCGCCGACGGCGCTGTTGTTGGCTCCACCTTCAAGATCGATGGAAAATTCGCAAACCAGGTCGATCCAGCTCGTGTGAAGGCATTCATGGACAAGGTAAAGTCCATCCGCTGAAGCCAATGTTGAATAACCGACGCCGCCATCACGGCGTTAGCAGATAGCATCCTCCTCCCGAGGGGCACCGCCGGCTTGGCCACGCGCCGACCGGCGGTTTGCTTGTTGAATTGATGCTCACCGTTTCCCTTCAGTTGAAAGTTAGATGATGCCCCAGGATGAACGGTCGCCATTGGAAATATACCCGGTGCAAAAGCCTGTTAAAAACCATGCGTTGATCGACAAGGCCAAGTACGAGAAATGGTACGAGGAGAGCGTCAAAAATCCGGATAAGTTCTGGGGCAAGCATGGCAAGCGGATCGACTGGTTCAAGCCTTATACGAAGGTGAAGAACACCTCTTTCACCGGCAATGTGAAGATCAAGTGGTTCGAAGACGGCCAGACGAACGTCTCTTACAACTGTATCGACAGGCACCTGAAGACCAACGGTAATCAGGTCGCGATCATCTTCGAGGGCGACAACCCCTACATCGACAAGAAGATCACCTATAACGAACTCTACGAGCATGTTTGCCGCATGGCGAACGTACTGAAGAAGCATGGCGTCAAGAAGGGCGATCGCGTCACCATCTACATGCCGATGATCCCCGAGGCGGCCTATGCAATGCTTGCCTGTGCCCGCATTGGCGCCGTGCATTCAATCGTCTTTGGCGGCTTTTCGCCGGAAGCACTGGCGGGGCGCATTGTCGACTGCGAATCAACCTTCGTCATCACCTGCGACGAGGGCGTGCGCGGTGGCAAGCCGGTGCCGCTGAAAGAGAACACCGACACCGCGATCCATATCGCAGCACGCCAGCATGTGATCGTCGAGAAGGTTCTGGTGGTTCGCCGCACCGGCGGCAAGACGGGTTGGGCGCCGGGTCGCGACCTCTGGTATCACCAGGAAGTGGCGACGGTGAAGCCGGAGTGCCCGCCCGCCAAGATGAAGGCGGAAGATCCGCTTTTCATTCTCTATACATCGGGTTCTACCGGCAAGCCGAAGGGTGTGCTGCACACGACGGGCGGTTATCTCGTCTACGCGGCGATGACGCACGAATATGTGTTCGACTATCATCCAGGCGATATCTACTGGTGCACGGCTGACGTCGGCTGGGTCACCGGCCATTCCTATATCGTCTATGGTCCGCTTGCGAACTGCGCGACGACGCTGATGTTCGAGGGTGTTCCAAACTTTCCAGATCAGGGACGCTTCTGGGAGGTCATCGACAAGCATAAGGTCAACATCTTTTACACAGCGCCAACGGCTATCCGCTCGCTGATGGGTGCTGGCGATCACTTCGTGACACGTTCGTCGCGGTCCAGCCTGCGTCTGCTCGGCACGGTGGGCGAGCCCATCAATCCCGAAGCCTGGGAATGGTACTATAACGTTGTCGGCGACAAGCGTTGCCCTGTCATCGACACCTGGTGGCAGACGGAGACGGGTGGCCACATGATCACGCCGCTGCCTGGCGCGACCGATCTGAAGCCGGGATCGGCGACCAAGCCGTTCTTCGGCGTCAAGCCGCAGCTGGTGGATAATGAAGGCAACGTGCTCGAGGGAGCCGCAGACGGAAATCTCTGCATCACGGACAGCTGGCCGGGGCAGATGCGCACGGTCTATGGCGACCATGAGCGCTTCATTCAGACCTACTTCTCGACCTACAAGGGCAAGTACTTCACCGACGACGGCTGCCGGCGGGATGAGGATGGCTATTACTGGATTACCGGTCGCGTCGATGACGTGCTTAATGTCTCCGGCCATCGTCTCGGCACGGCCGAGGTCGAATCGGCGCTGGTGTCGCACAGCCTCGTGTCCGAGGCGGCGGTTGTCGGCTATCCGCATGCGATCAAGGGTCAGGGCATCTATTGCTACGTCACGCTGATGGCCGGGAACGAGGGTTCGGACGAGCTGCGCCAGCAGCTGATCAAGCATGTCCGCAACGAGATCGGCCCGATTGCCGCTCCCGACAAGATCCAGTTTTCGCCTGGGCTGCCGAAGACCCGGTCGGGCAAGATCATGCGCCGAATCTTGCGCAAGATCGCCGAGGATGATTTCGGTTCGCTGGGCGATACATCGACGCTTGCCGATCCAGCTGTGGTCGATGACCTGATCGCCAACAGGCAGAACGCTTCTGAAGCTCTCTGAAGGGTATCAAGCGTGGAGAGCGAGGATTCGTTGGAATGAGTGTATCGCTTACAGGCGAAACGTCAGGAATAGGGCTTCGATCGCGATGGATTTTTGTCAACGAGGCGCATCGTTACTGATTACCGGTCGCGATGAGTTTGCAGGCGCAAACCTATGTGGTGAGCTATCAATAATGGATACCCTGTGATGTCCAGCCGCGGCGACGTTAACGACGGCGGAGAACCTGAAGGACTAGTCGAATGGGCCCGAAATTACTTTGGGCGGCTCGACATCCTCGTGAACAACGCCGGTATCATTCATCGTGGTCGAATAGCGAAGATGAGGATGTCACGGGGTTTAGAGGAGTAACGGATCCACCTTTACCACTTCGAGAAGTACCGTCATCATACAGTCGATCTTCTCTTCGGTGATCGTCTCGGTTCAAATGAAGCCTAAATTATTTCGAAGCTCCCCGCAGTAAAGCCGTCGGTCAGGCTACGGCCTGGGCTCCGGTGATCTCCACCAGGGAGCCGCACATAAACGCTGCCTCATCCGACGCCAAGAAGGCGACCAACGCCGCCACCTCTTCCGGCTTTCCAATACGCCCGAATGGTACGAGCTTGTCGAGATCGGCAATCGTGCGTCCGGAGCGCTTTACTCCCGCTTCCAACATCGGAGTGTGGATTTCGCCCGGGCACACGGCATTCACCCTGATTTTCTCGGGAGCATAGTCACGGGCGAGGTTCTGCGTGAAGGCAGCCACGGCCGCCTTGGTGGTATTATAGGCGATGTGGTTCGGCGCCGGATACAGCCCCCACTGCGAGGCTGTATTTACAATTGCTCCGCCGCCGGCGGCGATCATATGCGGAAGAGCCGCCCGGCAAAGATGGAACATCGAATCCAGGTTCACGGTGAAGCTGATGTCCCAATCCTCGTCGCTCAACGACAGTAGGTTTCCGCGACGATTGATGCCCGCGTTGTTGACGAGAACATCTATCCTCTTCTTCAAGTAGAACGACTGCTGGATGAGTGACGCGCAAGCCTCTTTGTTTGATATATCGGCCGCGATAGCCACGGCGTCCCCGCCGTTGGCCTTGATCTCGTCGACTACTTCCTTGGCAGCGGCTTCGTTCACGTCCGTGATCACGACGAGTGCGCCTTCGGAGGCGAGCCGCCGGGCGATGGCCGACCCGATGCCGCCACCCGCTCCCGTCACAACTGCAACCCTGTTTTCAAAACGCTCCATGGACACTTCCTCCTAGCGAATATAACTGCCGCCATTGACGTCCAGCGTCGAGCCGTTCAGCGATGCCTGTCCTGGTCGAAGCACGAAGGCGACGAGATCGGCAATTTCCTTCGTTGATGCAATTTCACCGATTGGGATATCGGAGACAGCAGCGGCCTTCCCGTGAGTGGCAATGAAATCCTGTGCCATCTCAGTGCCGACCCAGCCAGGCGCAATTGCCACTGCGGTCACACCGTCGGCGCCGAAGCTACGGGCGATTGATTTCGTCAGATTCACGAGGGCCGCCTTGGTTGCCCCGTAGGGCATCGCGTCGGCAGCATATCCGCGCTGGCCTGCCCGGCTTGCCATGTTGACGATCCTGCCGCCACCGTTGGCCTTGAAATGGCGGATCGCCTCCTTGCTGAGGTCGGCTGCGGCGAAGAAGTTGATCTGGAACTCACGCTGCCAGGCAGCCTTCCAGTCGCCAACGGATGCCTCGATCGATATCTCTGTCCGGATGCCAGCGTTGTTGACGAGGCTATGCACCCTTCCGGAGACGTCGACCGCCTTCGACCAGAGCTCGAATGGTCCGTCATCGGAAGAGAGATCGGCCTGAACGATCCAGCCGCTTCCACCAATTTCGGCCAGCAGGGCTTCGGCACCTGCCCTGTCACGGCCATAGTGGATGACCGGGCGGGCGCCCTCCTCCGCAAGCTGCTTCACGATTGCCGCACCAATGCCGCCCGATGCTCCTGTCACCAGAACGACCTGTCCGTCGAGTACCTTCGTCATGTCCTCACCTCATTTCAGGAGGCCGACCTGCGGCCCCCAAGTATCCGAAAGCGCAAACCCGCTCCTGAAGGGATCGTCATCAGCAACCCGCAGCTCCGTCCGACCATAGACGTATCCCCTGCCCGTGATCCGCGGAAGCACCGCCTTGCGCCCGGCGACTTCGGTTTCACCTATGGCTTCGGCCTTGAACTCGCCACCAATGATCGAACGCGATATCCGGGTATCGCCGACACTAACCAGACCTCGCGCATGGAGCGTCGCCAAGTTCGCGGAGCTTCCAGTGCCGCATGGCGAACGGTCCACGCGACCGGGCTGCAAGGTTGTGCAAGTGCGCACAGCACCGTCCGGCTCCTTGTCGCGGAACATCACGTATGCGATCTCGTCAACGCCGGACAATGCCGGATGAGAAACCTTCACCTGCTGCGCCAGCTGCCGCTTCAATTCTATGCCCGCCTCGGCGAGCTCCCGGGCGTTGTCCGGTTCGATCTTCAGGCCGATCTGCTCCACGTCCACGAGCGCGTAATAGACCCCGCCAAACGCGACATCGACCTTGATGCGGCCCCACTGTGGAGTGTCGATCTCGTGGTCGAGGAGTTCTGCGAAGCTTGGCACGTTATCGAGACTGACGCCCACACAACGGCCGTTGGCGCACTTGGCGCGCGCCACGATCAGTCCGGCGGGCGTATCGAGCCTGACCGTCGTTTCGGGTTCGACCATCGGAACGCGACCCGTCTCAAGGAGTGCCGTCACAACGCAGATGCAGTTGCTGCCTGACATCGGGTGCGCGCGATCCGCCTGAAGGACGATAAAGCCTGCGTCCGCATCGGGTCGGGTCGGCGCGACCAGCAGATTGACTGACATGGCGACGTTGGCCCGCGGTTCGAAAGTCACGAAGCGACGAAGGCTGTCGTCGACATTGTTGATGTGGTTCATCTTGTCGAGCATGGTCGCGCCGGGAATTTCCGGAGCGCCGCCGATCAGCACGTGACCGAGCTCGCCCTGGCAGTGGACAAGCAGAATCTCGAGATTGTTTCCGGTAGCCACGGCGACCGACCTCACTTGATGTACCAGCCCCAGGGCTTGTTGGTGACGTACTTCGTGATCTGCTTGGTTTCGAGGTAGTTATCGAGACCCCAGCGGCCCAGCTCCCGGCCGATACCAGACTCTTTGTAACCACCCCAGGGAGCCTCGGTGAACGTTGGCTGCGAGCAATTCACCCACACGATGCCCGCACGGAACGCAGCTGCTACGCGCTCGGCGCGAACGTCATCCTTCGACATGACTGCAGCACCAAGTCCGAAGCGAGAGTCGTTCGAGAGCTCAACGGCTTCCTCTTCCGTCTTGAACGGCCTGACGCAAACCACAGGCCCGAAGATCTCTTCGACCCAGGCACCACTGTCGAGCGGAACGTCTGTCAGGACGGTCGGCTGCAGGTAGTAACCCTTTTCGAATCTTTCAGGACGCTCCCCGCCGCATGCGACGGTAGCACCAGCCTTTCGTGCGCCTTCGATCGCAGCAACGACGTTCTCGTGCTGTTTTTTGGAGACCAGTGGCCCGAGAAGAACACCTTCGTCGAGGCCGTCGCCGATCTTGATCTTGTTGGTCTCCTCGACGAGACGTGCCAGGAAGCGATCGTAGATGGTGTCCTGGACGAGCACGCGCGACGTCCCCGAGCAGACCTGTCCCTGGTTCCAGAATATCCCGAACATCACCCATTCGACGGCCTGGTCGATATCCGCATCCTCGAAGACGACGAACGGCGACTTGCCACCAAGTTCAAGACTGACGCGCTTGATGTCACGGGCGGCCGCTGCCATGATCTTAGAGCCGACGGGACCGGATCCGGTAAATGCCAGCTTATCGACGCCCTTGTGGTCGATAATCGCCTGCCCCGCGACGGATCCTGAGCCTGTCAGGATATTGAGGACACCCGGTGGAAGACCAACCTCGTCAACGATCGCAGCAAGTTCCAGCGCCGTCAACGACGTGAGTTCGGCTGGTTTGAGGACCATTGTGCACCCGGCGGCCAGCGCCGGAGCAACTTTCCAGGCGGCCATCAGCAACGGGAAGTTCCACGGAATGATCGCTCCGGCCACCCCGATAGGTTCCTTGACAGCCTTGGACGTGAAGCGCTCATCGGGCAGTTCAACGATCTCTTCCGGATTATTGTCGAGTTGCTCGGCGAGCCCTGCGTAGTAGTCGAAGCAACCCGCGGCATCGGCGATGTCCCAATCGGCCTCAGGAAACGGCTTGCCGTTGTCGAGCACCTCAAGGCGGGCGATCTCAGACTGCCGGGCACGAATGCCGTTCGCGATGGCGCGTAGGTATTTTGCACGCTGAGCACCCGTCAGCTTCGGCCAGCCATCCTTGTCGAATGCCCGTCGGGCGGCCTTCACCGCGATGTCGACATCTTCCACACTAGCCGAAGCGATCGGCTGAATGACTTCCTCTGTCGCCGGATTGATCACGCTTGTGGAGCCGCCCTTTACGGGCTTGACCCACTTGCCGTCGATATAGAGTTCGGTGCGCATTCTTTGTTCCCTTCCTTCGTTGGTCGCGGCCGGATCAGAATCGGTCGACTCGATAGGGTTTCATGTCCACGGGCGGCGTCGCGCCCGAAATGAGGTCCGCCATCAATCTGGCGGTTGTGGCACCGTAGGTCAGACCGAGATGGCCATGTCCCGTCGCATACCAGACGTTGCCCTGCTTGGCCGAACGGCCCATTACGGGAACAGTGTCAGGCATTGCCGGGCGATGACCCATCCATTCGGTAGCTTCTTCGACTTTGAGGTCGGGTAGCGCTTCCTTGGCGCGCTTCACCAGGACCTTGGCACGGCGGTAGTCGGGAGCAGCATCAAGTCCCGCCATCTCGACGGTGCCGCCGACGCGAATGCCGCCTGCCGTAGGCGTGACCATGAAAGCCCGTGCGGGCCAGATAATCGAATGGCGCATCGAAACGCCCGGCGCCATGATCTGCGTGTGATAGCCGCGCTCGGTCTCGAGCGGGATCGGTTCGCCAATCATCGCAGAAAGGCGTCCTGTAAAGGCGCCAGCAGCAAGAACGACCCTCCCTGCGTCAAGCTTGCGTCCGTCACCAAGACGAACAGCACTCACTTCTGAACCGCGATGCTCGAAACCCACGACGTCTCCCCTCACGATCGTGCCACCAAGTTCACGGAACTTGTCTGACAGACGCGAAACGAGCTTGTACGGATCGGCGATTGAACGATTGTCAGGAAGCAAAACGGCCTTGCTGATCTTCGTCGTCACGGCAGGCTCAAGGTCCCGGATGGCGTTCCCACCAAGCACCTCGTAGCGAAAACCGAAGCGATCAAGAACTTCGATGTGCGCGTAATCGGCCTTGAATTCGGCGTCGTCGGCGTAAACGCTCAGGCAGCCTTCTGCCGAAAGCATCTGCTGCAGACCCGTTTCAGTAAGGAGAGCGTCGAGATCCTCGTGGACACGGCGGCAAAGGATCGAACCCGCCTCTTCGAGTTCGCGAAGCTTTGAAGGGCGGCTCGCCGCCATGAACCGGAGAAACCAAGGAACAAGGCGGGGCATATATGAAGGGCGGACACGTACCGGACCTTCCGGATCGAGCATCCAGCCGGGCATCTGCTTCCAAATCCCGGGACGGGATGCGGGCATGAATTCGGTGACGGCGATGCTTGCCATGTTGCCATAGGACGCGCCTTTGCCCGGATCGTTCCTGTCCACAAGAACCACGGACCCACCACGGCGCTGTAGCTGATATGCGATTGCTGTGCCGATGATCCCGGCGCCGACGACTACGGTTTGTGCCACTTCATTTCCCCGACGATGTGAAGGGGTCGGGACAGACTATGCCTCGACCCCCATAAGCCTTACCAGCTCAGGATTGGCTGCATGGCAGCCTTGAACTCGGCCTTCTCGTCGGCGGTCAGTTCGCCGAGCGGCGCGCGGCAATTGCCAACGGGCAAGCCCTGGAGCTCGCATCCATACTTGATCTTCTGCACGAACTTGCCGCTTTCGAGGATGTTCATCGCACGGTAGAGAACAATCATTTTCTCGCGGGCAGCATTCAGATCGCCAGAGCGGAAGGTCCGGTCGAGATCGACGCAGGCCTTTGCCATGCAGTTCGCCGGGCCGCAGATCCATGAGTCAGCGCCCCAGAACATGAAGTCCAGCGCGATGTCATCCGACCCGGAGACGAGGTCGATGCGCCCCTTGTAGCGGGCATGGATGTCGATTGCGCGCTGGAGCGATCCGGAGCTTTCCTTGATGCCGAGAACGCGAGGATCATCAGCAAGCGCATCCATGATGTCGAAACCAATCTCGACGCCGTCCTTGTAGGGATAGCTATAGAGTACGAGGTTTACATCCGCTTCCTTCAGGACAGTCTGGAAATGAGCCAGAAGCTCGTCTTGCGTCGGGCGCGTATAGAACGGTGTCGCCAACAACACTGTGTCGTAGCCAATTTCCTTGGCCTTCAGCGTGTTCTCGATCACCTCGCGCGTTGCCGGAGCATTGGTGCCCGCGATCAGGATTTCCCCTTCGTTGGCGAAGTCCTTCACAAACTTCAGCACTTCAATGCGCTCGTCGTTCGAGAGCGCGGAATACTCACCCGTCGAACCCATCGGAACCCAGCCCGTCACGCCAGCTGCGCGCATGGCTGTCAGGTGCTTTTCGTATGCTTTGAAGTCCACCTTGCCGTTCGCATCGAACGGAGTGATGAGCGCGGGCATAACGCCGGAAAGTTTCATAGCTGATCTCCTGATCTGGTGTCGTCCCGCCGCGGCGAGTTCCATTTTCGTGTCGTCTCGTTGTCGACTGAAGTTGAGTATGTCGTCTCCATGTCGACAAAGTCAAGTTCCTTTTTTGTCTTTGCTGAAGCGCACAAATCGCTGATTTCATTATATTTATTCTTCTTGAAAAGAACGCACAAAGCCCCCTCGGGCGACCCCGATGGCTAAGTTATTTTCGATGGGCACATCCGGCTATCAGTCGGCGTACGGAAGGTATGAGCGCCGTTCAACATCGGGAAAGCGCTCTCCCGTTCTCACAAACCTCGTATGCTCCTCAATCGGGTTTGGATAATGCTCCCAGGACCGTTGCCGCCCCTTTTGCATGGCGCGGTTTACGAATTGCCGCACTTGCTGACTTCGCATGACCTCCTGCCGAAGCTGAGCGAGATCCCATATCGAAGCCACCTTGTCCTTCATGGCATCAAGCGTCGTCTGCCATTTGGGATTCTCGGCAAGATTCCGTGTCTCGCCCGGATCCGAATCCAGGTCATAAAGCTGTGTGGGATAAGCTTCCGAGACCACGATCTTGTGAGGACCGTTTCGGTACATGACGCGCGGAGCCTTGGTGCCGCCGTCGATATGCTCGGCCATCGTTTCCCTCGCAGGATCATCCTGATCCAGCAGCCCCAACAGACTGCGGCCCTCGTGCGGCGTGACGACGGAGCCCTGCGATCCGCCCCCGATCTCGACGAGCGTCGGCAACAAGTCCACCAACGAAACCGGAGCTGTGATGCGGGGAAGCCCTTTCTGATTCGGTCGGTAAACGATCAGCGGGACGCGTATCGCAGGGTCGAAGAGGTTCTTCTTGAACCAGAGCCCGCGTTCACCAACCATGTCACCATGATCCGACGTGAAGATGATTATGGTGTTGTCCGCGATCCCGGCCTCGTCCAAGGCCTTTCTGAGCTCAGCTAGCTTGCGGTCAACGTAGCTGATCATGCCGTAGTAACCCCGGCGCGCCCGGCGATAGATGTCATCGGTCACGTCGAACTTGTCGAGACTGTAGTGGAAGTACAGCGACCTGCTGTGCGGGTCCATGTCCTCCAGCGGTATCCTGGCGGTTCTCGGGTCGTCGATTCCCTCATCCGCGTAGAGGTCCCAGTATTCGCGGGTGATGACGTATGGATCGTGATGCTGTGTGAACGACACCGTCATGAAGAGCGGTCGACCGTCACCGTAGCGACGCCAATCGAAGATGTGCTGGGTTGCTCGCCTGGCGACTTCATCGTCGTAGTCGATCTGCTGAGAGCGGGCGAGCGGCCCGGCGTCGGCAATCGTTTCCACGCTGGAAACGCCGAACGGCACCTTGCCCTTCGCGACGACTTCCTCGTCTTCAAGCTCATCATAGGTCTTCGGCGGCACCCAACTGAAGTCTGCCGGATAGATTTCGGTCGTCAGCCTATCCTCATATCCATGATGCTGGTCGGGTCCGACGAAATGCATCTTTCCGGAAATGCAGGTGTAGTATCCAAGATCGCGCAGATAGTGAGCGATGGTCGGAACCGCCGCAGGAAATTCGGCTGCGTTGTCAAACGCTCCGATACGCGACGGCAGGCGACCGCTCATCAGAGCGAAGCGGGACGGCGCGCAGAGTGGATAGTTGCAGTATGCGTTCTCGAACAGCGATCCCTGAGCCGCAAGAAGCTCGATCGCCGGGGTCTTGCAGACTTTGTTCCCATAGCTGGACAGTGCGAAAGCGGTAAGCTGATCGCACATGATCAGAAGGATATTGGGAGACGTCTGTCGAGACATAACGCAGCCCCCCTTCAGTGTCCGAGAATCTGGCTGAGGAAGAGCTTCGAGCGCTCGTGCTTCGGATTATCAAAGAACTCGGCGGGAGCCGCTTCTTCCACTATGCGCCCTTGGTCCATAAACACGACGCGGTCCGCAACCTTCCGGGCGAAGCCCATTTCGTGGGTGACGCAGAGCATCGTCATGCCGCCCTCGGCCAGTTCGGTCATCACGTCCAGCACTTCGGCGATCATCTCGGGGTCCAAGGCGCTCGTGGGCTCGTCGAACAGCAGTATCTCCGGTCGCATGCAGAGCGCACGTGCGATGGCTACGCGCTGCTGCTGGCCACCCGAGAGCTGTCCCGGATACCTTTGTGCCTTTTCAGGGATACGGACTCGCTCCAGATACTTCATGGCAGTCGCTTCGGCAGTCTTCCTGTCTTGCTTTCGAACCAGCATGGGAGCCAGGATGCAGTTCTCGAGCACCGTCAGATGTTGGAACAGGTTGAAGTGCTGGAAAACCATTCCGACTTCGCGGCGGATTTCGTTGATGTTCGAGATATTGTCGTTCAGCTCGGTCCCGAGAACACGGATCGTGCCAGACTGATGCTCTTCCAGCCTGTTCAGGCACCTGATGAGCGTCGACTTCCCAGATCCGGACGGCCCACAGATTACGATCTTTTCTCCGGCGCGAACGCTCAGATTCACCCCATGAAGCACCTGATGGTGACCGTAGAATTTCCCGACGTTCTGGGCATCAACTGCCAAGCCGTTCGTCATTGCTGCTTCCTTCCCCTTTTCGCAATTCATGCGGTTTGTGTTGCCGAGCGCCCGTTGGAGCGGGCGCCCAGCGTACAGTGTCAGGCCAGGCCTTCCTTGGCGGCCCAGTCGGTGGCATCCGTCAACGTCTTGTCGAAAGCCTCGAAGATCTGTGAGAGATCGTCCTCAGTGGAGATCAGCGGCGGGCAGAATGCGATGGTGTCATAGATTGCCCGGATGATCAGACCGTGGTCGTGAGCGCGCCGGAAGATGTAGGCTCCAAGTGCACCCTTCTGATCGAAGGTCTTCCTGGTTTCCTTGTCAGCAACCAGTTCGATACCGCCAACAAAGCCAGCTCCCCTCACCTCGCCGACGAGCGGATGCGAAGAGAACTCCCGCAGTCCCGCCTGCAGCTTCGCGCCCTGGCCTTTCGCACGTTCGACGAGCCCTTCTTCCTCGATGATGCGCACGTTTTCCAAAGCGACGGCTGTCGCCACCGGATGTCCAGTGGTGGTGAATCCATGGACGAAGCTTCCGAGCTTTACGCTCTGCTGGACCAGCACATCATTGATGGCGTCGGAAACAACAATTGCCGCCAGCGGCTGGTAGGATGACGTAAGCTGCTTGGAGAGGACCAGGATGTCCGGCTGGATCCCGTAGTAGTTGGAGCCGAACATTTCGCCTAGACGACCAAAGGCGGTGATGATTTCGTCAGCGACGAAAAGGATGTCGTACTTCTTGCAGATCTCCTGCACGCGCTTCCAGTAGCCCTCGGGCGCAGGGATTACCCCGCCTGCTGCAATGAGTGGCTCGCCGATGAAGGCCGCGATCGTCTCCGGGCCCTCGGCGAGGATTGTGTCCTCGAGCTCCCGCGCAAGCCTTTCGCTAAATTGCACCTCGGATTCACCTGGGAGGCCGAACCGATAGAAATGCGGGCACGTCAAATGACGGACGGGAATGGCGGGAAGATCGAAATCGGCATGGACAGATGGCAGTCCGGTCAGGCTGCCCGACGCAATGGTCGCGCCATGGTACCCCTGCTTGCGTGCGAGAAACGTCTTCTTCTTCGGATGTCCGAGCGCGTTATTCATGTACCAGACCAATTTCACGACCGTATCGTTGGCTTCCGATCCGGAGTTCGTGAAGTGGACATGATTAAGGTCGCCCGGCGCCAGTTCGGCCAGCTTCGCGGCCAGCTCGACTCCCGCAGAGTGGGTCTTGTGCGAGAAACTGTGATAGTACGGCAGCGCGTTCATCTGCTTGGTTGCAGCGGCAACCAGGCGCTGCTCGCTGAAACCCAGACCGACACTCCAGAGCCCCGACATTGCCTCGATGTAGGAATTCCCTTTGTCGTCGATGACCCTTACGCCATTGCCACCGCTGATTACGACCGGACCGACTTCCTGATGCCGGGCGAGGTTGGTGTACGGATGGATGTAATGCGACAGATCCTTGTCGATGATCGAATTGGAGATGCTCATTTCAAACTCATTTCTTGCCTGTCTCTCGAGCGGCGTCCGGACGAGTACGGAATGATACCGGCGGTTCGTCAAACGGTTGTCAGCCTCTTGCCGACGAAGTCAGTCTAAACGGCTCACGCAGCCACTCACAAAATTTTCCAGCAGCCGAGATATGTTGTTGTGGTAACCGTCGATCGGAAGGCTCCCGCAGAACATGATCGAACCCGTCGAAAGCACGTAGTTCCCGGCAGGATGCGGGATGAGAGTGAGGTCGGCACGAATCTGCGTCTGCTGCCATTCCGCGCTGAAATGCGTGTCCGGATCCCAAAGCTTCTCCGGCACGACCGCGTAATCGTCCGAATGGGTCTCGGAAACTGCCAGCACGATCGCATCCCGCGGCGTACCGAGATCATAGTCAACGATATCGAGCTCGAACCCGGCAGCTCCCCCACCGGACAGTCCGAAATCTCCTAGAACCTCGTCGTCGATGCCTTTGAACAGCCAGTCCAGATTGGGATCGCGAGACGCTTCAGTCCGGCGATAGTAGGATGCATTGTAGGCGCCCTGAGCTGACATGCCGATGCCCACCAGCCGCTGGGGAGGCCTGTCGTTCTTCAACCAAAGGCCGCCATATCGGGCGTCGAAAGCCTGGTACGCTTCGCCCGTCTCGACCTCCCACATGCGCACGCCGCTTTCGCTGCGGCGGAGTTCCATTGCACCAGGATATTGGAGGCTCGTCGCCACCCTCCAATAGAAACCGTTACCGCCGAGGTATCCGAAATTGCCGCCTTGGGAGATATAGTCCTGGATAGCGTCAAGGGTCGCCGTCGTATGATACTCCGGATGCGTGACCGTCAGGACAACCGCGTAGCCATCGAGGGCTGCGACGCCTTCCGCATCAAGGTCGTGGTCGGTGACGACATCAGCTTCGATGCCCTTTGCGGCTAGCCATGAAACCAGATGCATGTCCGCTGGAAAATGACGCAGGCCAGAGCCGTGCTCGTCGATATAGGCGAAGAAACCAGGGCGCATCAGCAGCTGTGGCCGGAGCATCGAGCTGAACATCACGCCGCTACCATCCGAATGAACATCGTAGAGCGAGCGCCCGAACTGCGGGTAGAGAGCAGGATGATGCGGGAAGCTTCCCCAGGCCTCGCTTCGGGCGATGTACTTGTCGTCGTAGTTGGTCCGGGGATAGTTGCTGTAGGCGAGATAAGTCAGCGTGGAGAATAGCACCGCGACCTTCGCCTTCGGAGCCCCGGCCGCTGGCCTGACGAAAAACGGGACGATATCTTCCGACTCCTGGCAGCGTAGCCGGAAGCCGTAAACGCCACTGGGCAGGTCTTCCGGTACATCGAAAACGAAGTCCGTGGCCCAGCCGCAGTCGTAGAGGTCACCCTCGTGGAAGTGGATCGCCGCATATTCGTCCGGCGCATGAGCCCAGGACATTTCGCGCCCGCTCCACCGTGACCCGCGAACGCCCCGCGTCGGCAAGTTATAGACGCGTCCCTCGAGGGATTGCGACCCGATATCGCGAAGGACGTCGCCAGAAATATCCAGTCCAAAATGCCAGTAGGCCAAATGAGCAGCCGCATCGGCACCGTCCAACGCCTCCGGGAGGTTGGAACCGGAAACGAAGGACGGAGACTCTACGCGGCCATTCAGGAAAGAAGTCATCCTGTCGGTGCCGGGCAGCCGCCGAGCGGCGACGACCATTTCACTGAACGCAGGCGGGACTGCTTGGATGCGGGTATCGCCGATCTTGGCACCGCTTTTTACCGAGTAGCAGACCAAGGCAACCTCGCCGTCGCTTACTGCCAAGCGGACCTCGTACCAATCGCGCACCTCAAACTCTATCGGAAGAGATATCTCGTAGCTCCCGAGTGTCAGCAAGAGGCCGTCTGACGAAACACCAATGTGCAGGGATGGCCCACTACTGGAAACGAGTGAGGCAACAGTCTGCTGCTCGTCCCTAAGCAGCCGTGGCTGGAAGCGCATCGTCAGCGTATAGTTTTCCGCGGCGACAGTGCCGAGCGGAACCAGTGCGAACGAGCCAGGATACGATCCCTTCTCGATCGAACGGTAGGCTCCATCCACCGCCGACGGGACGCGGCGGAGATCGACGCCCGGACCTGCCGGGTTGGGGTCTGCCGAAAAGATACGAACAAGTTCCGCAGTGAAATCTTCGGAGTGATGGCTAGAGACCCTCACCTCGATGGATTCGCCACCTCGAACCGACAGTCGATCCGTGTATCCGCTCAGTTTCATTTCAAATCCTGACATATGCATTTCACCGAGTGGACGAAGCACTCAGCTTCTTTTCAAGGTATGCGCCGTAGCGTGAAAGCGAGAGGGTGAAGGCCAGATAGATGAGGCCGACGAAGGTATAGACTTCGATGTAGAACGAGTTCCAACCACCAGCAGTGAAGGCGGCGTTCCCGGAAGCCGTCACCTCGAAGAAGCCAAGGATGACAATCAGCGAGGTCTCCATGAACGCAATCACCACCTGGTTGATCGTCGGCGGAAGCGCGTACCTGAACGCCTGTGGAAGCACGATCCGGCTGATCGTCTGCCAGTAATTGAGGCCGAGCGCGACGGCTGCTTCCTCCTGGCCGCTAGACAGAGCCTGCATGCCGCCGCGAATGACCTCCGCCTGATAGACCGCAAAGAACAAGGCAAATCCCACAATCACGCGGTACAGCTTGTCGCCGACCAGAAAGTCCGGAAGCGCGAACGGAAGAACGATGGCAGCAGTGAAGAGAATGGCTAGAAGCGGTAGCGAACGCACGCCATCGATGATCCAGCTGGTCACAAGACTGATCACCGGAAGCTTCGAGCGCCGGAGGAGCGCCAGGATAATGGCGAGAGGCATGCCGAGAAGCACTGTCGAAGCGAATACGAATGTCGTCAGGGCAAGTCCACCCCACTGCGTCTCCAGGACGACGGGCAGACCGAAAATTCCGCCACGCATCAGGAAGTAGAAGGCTGCGTACCCAAGTAGCCATAGGCATGGGAGCAGTTTCGCCGACCAGAAGAAGGGTATGCACGACAGGATGACGGTCAGAAGTATCGCCAGACAGGCCAGAGCCGAGCGCCACTGTTCCTCGTAAGGGTAGAGTCCGAAGAAGATGAGACGATAGCGGTCAGATATGACTGCCCAACATGCTCCGGCAGCCGCATGACAATCGTCCGCCGTTCCCGTCCATACTGCACCGATGAAAGCCCATTCCACGATTTTCCAGAGAGCCAGCAGCAGCAGCGCCATGCAAAGGAGCGTGAGGCCCGACTGGATAGGTGTCGGGAAGAAATCTTTGAGAAAGGACGTCCGCGATACGGGAGGTGCTTCGTCGGTGGTCGTAGCGAGAGCCATGGGCTTCACCTTCACTTCTTGTGTCCGGGGATGGCGATAGCGCGATTGATCGTATTCATGACTAGCGCAATCGTCAGGTTGATCGCCCAGAACCCAAGGATCAGGATGAAGATCAGGGAGAGCGTCTGCCCGGAGTTATTGATTGAGTTGGCGATCACGCCAAAGAAATCGGAATAACCGATCGCAAGACCAATGGTGGTGGCTTTCATCAGCCAGATGATCTGGTTCGTCATCGTGGGAAGGACGATGCGGATCATCAGAGGAAGCCTGACTTTCCAGAAAATTTGCCAGTTGTTCAGTGCAAGAGCGTGAGCAGCTTCGATCTGACCCGGCGGGATAGCCTGAAACCCGGAGCGAACGACCTCGGCAACATAGGCCGCGCCAAAGAGTGCGATTGCTACGATCGCAGCGGTCAACTCCGGAAACACCGTCATACCACCGGTGAACCCGAGACCCTTCCTCTGCGGGATGTCCAGGAACGAAGTATCCGGCAGGCGACCATTCATCAGGACGAGAGCGATCACGACTAAGGAAAGGGCCGTCCAAGCGAGGGCCACGTTGCGCCCTAGTCGCTTGAGGATAGGCACGACGAGCGCCCCGCCGACGAGGAAGGCGAGAACTGCTAGCAACAGGTTACCAGTTTCCACATTCAGCGCGGGCATCACGATGCCACGATTGGAAATGAAGAGTCCGCCGAAAATCGAAAGCGCGCCGCGCGGTCCAGGCATATGCGTGATCAGGTTGTACCAGAAGAAGAGCTGTAGAATGAGAGGGACGTTTCTAAACAGCTGGACATACCAGGACGTAGCCCAGGCCAACATGCGATTGCCGGAGAGGCGAGCCGTACCAATCAGCGTTCCAAGGATGACAGCGAGTGTGACGGAAATGCCCCCCAGCAGCAAAGTGTTCAGGAACCCCACGAGCAAAGCCCGTGCATAAGTGGATGTCACATCGTACTGGATAAGTGTGAAATGGATTCCCGATCCCGTCGAGTAGCCGAGGAAGTCGAAACCCATGCTGACATTCTGGATGGCCATGTTCTTCCTGGCCTCCAAAATGGCGGTGACGATGATCGCACCGATTACAGCAACGAATATCGACTGCAACGCAATGTCGCGTGTTTTCCGGTTGCCTAGAAGCGCTGCCATTTCATTCCCACCTGGCTTTGTATGCTGTTCGGAACCCGCTGGCCAAAGGGCCAGCGGGTCGCTTTATACGGTATCAGTCGAGAACCAGCGGATAGAACACGCCGCCCTTCGACCAGAGTGCGTTCTTACCGCGCTCCAGCTTGTACTTTGAGTTGCCGCCGAGATTGCGGGTGTAGATTTCCTCGGAGTTGCCCAGGGTCTTGATCACCTTGTAGCCCCAGTCGTCGGGAAGTCCCAGCCGCTTGCCGATACCCGGCGTGGCGCCGAGAAGCTTGCCCACGACCGTGTTCGGCGGGTTGGCCTTCATCTGGTCCACGTTCTCGCTGGTCACGCCGTTTTCCTCGGCGATGAGGGGTACCTGGATAACCCAGTTGACCAGATCGACCCAGGCCTCGTCACCCTGACGCATTGCCACGGACTCGGGTTCTATCGAGAGGGTGTCGGAAAGAATCACAAAGTCATCCGGAACCTTCTGCGATGCTCGGCTTGCAGCAAGAACCGGGCCCCACTCGGCATAGGCGTCGCAGCGGTTGGCGAAGAATGCGGATGTCGCTTCGTCGTTCTTCTCGTAGGTGACAAGCTTCACGTCATATTTCTTCTGAGCGAGGTAGTCGCTGATCAGCTTTTCCGTGCTGGTGCCGCCCGCCACGCAGATCGTGCCGCCGGACATTTCAGAAAGAGATTTCACCCCCAGATCCTTGTGAACCATGAAGTTGGTTTCACCGACGAAGTACGGCATGCTGAACTGGACACCGAGTTCGGTATCGCGGCTCATCGTCCAGCCAGTCGCCTTGATGACGAGATCAAGGTCGCCAGACTGGAGAGACGGGAAGCGCTGCGCCCAGCTGATCGGGATCAGCTTCAGCTTGTCGTCGGAGCCGAAGATCGCGGTTGCGACGGCACGGCAGTAGTCGATATCGAGGCCGTGCCACTTGCCCTGAGCATCCACCTCGAAGAACCCTTCGAAATTGCCGTCGCCGGACGTGCAGTTAAGGTTGCCGCGCGTTTGCACGGCCTTCAGCGTATCGCCCGATGCGGCAAACGCCGTGCCCTGCTGCCAAGCCATAAGGGCCGCAAAAGCGCATCCAAGTCTCAGAAGATTCTTCATGGCAGTCTCCCAGTGTTGTTGAAGTCGATCGGGTAACGAGGGCCTCGAGCCATCAGGCTCAGGACCAGTCGGCACTTAAGAACTCAGGATTTCTCTTGCGGGAGATCGGGATGGGTCAAAAAAAGCCCCCCGGTCTCCGGGCAGAAACACCAGTCATCGTCGTCCGGAAACGGTTTAAGACCGAGGACGAGAAGCCCGCGTATCGCGCTGAACGCCTTGCTGACTGCCGTGCAAAATGAAGCCGCTGATTTGTACACGCGGACCTCCCTTTTGGATGTTGCCTTGCAACGTTGTTCCCGGCCGAACACATGACAATCTTTTGTCGTCTTCGTGTCGACTGCGATTAATTAGTCGTCTGCATGTCGACAAAGTCAAGTAAAAAATATTGCCTGTTTGAGGTTTATCTCGTCGTCTCCATGTCGACAAGATGACAGCGTCGGTGTAAATTGGTTGTCAATTTCCTAGGGAGCAAAACTGAGTGTCCGAAGAATTCGAGACCAAGCGCGTACGGGGAACGGGCGTAAAGAATGTTTATGAGACCCTACGCAATGAAATTCTGTCGATGACCCTTCCGCCCGGCCAGCTCCTCGATGAGATGACCCTAGCTGAACGTTTTGATATGTCTCGATCTCCTATCCGGGAGGCTCTTATCCGTTTGTCGGGAGAAGAGCTGGTCGTCGCGCTTTCAAACCGGAGCACGATCGTGGCGCCGATCGAAATCGCCTCGTTTCCCAAATACGTCGAGGCTCTCGACATTGCCCAACGCATGAACACTCGTCTGGCGGCGGCCCTTCGTACAGATGCAGACCTGAAGATCATTGCGCGCAAGGAAAAGGATTTCGCCGCAGCGGTTCGCACTGGCGTCCACCTCAAAATGTCTGAAGCAAACAAGCAGTTCCACATCGCTGTCGCCGACGCAGGCAAAAACTCCTATCTCGCTTCCTTCTACGAGCGCTTGCTCAATCAAGGCCAACGCATGTTGCACCTGCATTTCGAGTATCTTGAGCGGACGCATGATGGCTATCTTCTGACTGACGAGCACAAGGACATGCTCGATGCAATCCGCGATAAGGATGTTGAGAGGGCCGATGAGCTTGCGCACGCCCACACAAGACAGTTCCAAGCGAATTTCATAAACTTTTTGAAGGAAAACTACTCGGACCGCGTGCCGCTCCAGCCCATGTTTGCTGCAGAGTAGCGAGGTTCGAGTTTCATACTCGGCATGGCGCCGGAGCCGTTTGACGAACCGCCGGCCCCACTCGTACTCGTCCGGACAGGCTCCCGTCGACGGAGAGCCGCCGCAGCTGCACCGGAGGACCTTTGGCATGCAAGATCAGCAGGAGAGGTATTGCTCAGTCGATGACATGGGCACCTTCCTTTACGACACATTCATGGCCATAGGAATGACGGGAATCGACTCCCGCTTCATGAGAGACGTCATCCTGGCATCCGAGCTATCCGGACACGAATGCCATGGCATCAGACGATTTCCCGAATATATCAAGCGAGCACTCAACGGTCAGGTAAATCCCTTCGGCCGTCTGGGCCCAGTCGGCCCGAGGCTGCGATTTTGGCCAACTCAACGAACGGATGGAGAACGCCAGATCAAATAGAATCTGACTGCGCGCCTTTATCTCCCAAGGCACGGTAGATGGTCATCCTGGATACATTGAGATCACGGGCGACGGCGGCTTTGGTTGCGCCAGCAGTGATACGCCTCCGGATCTCGGCGTCATCGACATTCTTTTTCCGGCCCTTGTATATGCCTTCAGCTTTTGCTGCGTCGATGCCCGCTCGTTGCCTGTCTTTGATGAACTTGAGTTCCATGTCGGCGACCATACCGAGGATGGTGATGACCATTCGACCCATGCTTCCGGCTGTCGTGACTTCGGGCTCAAGAATGCGGAGTGACGCGCCCTTTTCATCAAGTTCATGAACGAGATTGAGAACGTCGCGTGTGGAACGGCCGAGCCGATCGAGCCGCAGAACCACCAGTTCGTCGCCCGCGTGCAAAAACTGCATGATGGTTTCCAGCTCGGACCGCCCCTTTCGGGACGCTCCTGATCCGGTTTCCGAGCGGATGATTTCGCAACCTGCGGCCTTCAGACGCTCTTTCTGAATATCGAGGTCTTGGTCTGTAGTGCTGACGCGAGCGTATCCGATGCGGGCCATAGCGATTCTGTAACGTTAGGGTGGCATCGATTGTGTAACGTCACTTTGATCGAAAATCCACCCTTTTGTTACACTCCACGCGCGTCACATTTGAATGTTACTCAAGGGTGTACCCAAACGTGACAATCGTATTCAATGCCCTCGCAAAAACTCCTCATGTCTCAGCTGTCGAGGAGACGCCTCAAGGTTCCAAGGATTCGGGGCTCCGCCAGCGGTGGGGCTGCGTCTCCTTCCATAGATCGCGATGTCTTTGAAGATTTGCGGAAGAGACGATGGTTGCAGACTTGCCATATAGGTCGACCGCCTCATGGTGCAGAAATGGATGGTGCCATCGGAACGGTACGTCACCCCAATAATACGTCGTCGGTGTTGTACTGGAATCTTGGACAAGGATGATTTCACACAACGTTTCCCGAAACTTGAACGCTCTTTTATGGCGGAATCGCTTTCCCGCGACTTCGGAAAACCTTCGCCGCTGGTACCTAATTGCCATGTCTACAGGAGCGAATTTAGCGCCTCGATAAACCAAGTCGATGTCGCCATGTTGCCAAGGTTGGCGCACACCAAGAAGCTCCTCCGCCCATCCTCCGAAAATATCACATTCGACGCTGCAATCTTTTAGTAGCTCCAATACTGCTGCAAGCGTTTCCCTCGTGTTCGGCATCTTTCGTCTCAGCTCTCTTAGGACGCTGTCAAAAAATCGGAGTTTAGCGACGAACGAAAAACCATCCAGCCTGGCCATAGCGCCGCCACAGCCTCGCGACGTGCCTTTATTGCGTCATGGTCAGCCAAATCCATAGAGGCAGCATAGCGGGTGTCGGCCACCGAAGTAATGAGAACTGGATCACCGCCGAATTGGTCAGCGGTGATGTCAATTATGGTGTCACCAGAAACGACCCAAGCATGACCTTCCCATCGTGTTCCAGAATAGAACCCACATGCGGCATCAGGTGTGGCGCGTCCTCCGGCATATGGTGTGCCGCTCATCCATTCGGCGCGATACCCCCCGTGCCTCAGCACGTCCCGTAGAAATAAGCTGGTTCTTCCGCAAGTGTATCTCGATGTGGGATGCGGCACGATTCGGCCTCGCGCTTGATGCCAGTGGAGCCATACGGGTTCGATAAATTGTCTAGCGGTCGATGCGATACTCTGAATTTCATCTAGCATCTTATGTTTTTCCCATCGCAGGGCAGATCGAAGACCAGCAATCCGGCTTCGCCCAGTGGTAGTTGAGCCGCGACCCGGCCTCTCGGATCAATAACCGCAGTAGGGCCGAACGAAACTCGCCCCTCACGCTCACCGGTCACATCTGCTGAAACGAGCCAGAGGCCCGTTTCCCGGCATCTGTCACCCCGCACCATGTTGTGCAAATCCCTATACGCTTCTGCTGTCTCGCGCTTGAGCATATTGTTGGCAGGACACACAATCAGAGACGCACCAAGCGCCGCGATCTTCTGCGCCGTCTCTGGGAAATTGGTATCGTAGCAAATGCTAATTCCGAAGCGCAGGCCATCGACTTCAAAGACGCAACTGTCATTTCCAGCATCGAAACATTGTTCGCCAGGGAGGAGGTGCGCCTTTCGATACCGCCCGACAATGGCACCTTGATCCACGACGACAGCGGTATTGAACAGACGTCCATTCTCAGATTCGATCAAACCGAAAACGAGCATTGGCCCCGCTCTCGGTAACCGGCTCAGAATGGCTTCGAACTCCGGTGATGCTAGGTCAATGGCATTGCGTCGTGCGGATTGCTCATCGGTTAGATACCCCTGAAGAAATCCTTCGGGGAAACACAACAATGCCGCGCCTTCTGCTTCCGCGCGATTGATGGTGATCGTCAGGCATTCTAGTGCCGCGTCGATATCCTCTAGGAATTCAGCGGTCTGGACAGCAGCGATTCTAACGGTTTTCATGATCGGGTTTGTACCGCATGATGATTTGAGACATGTTGCGAAAATCCCGACACCTGCAAACATGCGGATTCTAGGAGTTACGCGACAGCGCGCCGGCGATCAGCGATAGCTTGCTCAACACCGGGAGCGGCATGGTTACCAAACCACTGAACCATTTTCTGGATGCCAGCCCCGGCCGGAGCTGTATCGCCTGCGCCGATCAGTTCCGCGCCTGCCTGCGCCATTGCAACGAGAACGCGGGCCGCCTCCGGCACATAGGACAGGTCTGTCGCTTGGTCGTGGCGTTCGCGGATGATCTGATAACGAAGGCTCTCCGGTAGCGTCCACGCACTGACAAGAAAATCGTGAACGCTGACCTGCTGGCCTTCAACGTCAATGGTCGCGTCTCGATCGTTTTCAATATAGCCGGCCGCTTCGATCCGCTCACAGGCATCAATCGCCGCGCTCATCATTTCCCGGATCAGATTCCAGTCGGTTTTCATATGGCTCTCCTCTTTCGCAAAAATCCCAACAAAAGCTAGAATTTTGCATCGCGCATTTAACACCGCTGCTCAGGCAGCGATTTTGCCGAAATCTATCCGGTTGTCCAGATCGAGGTCGAACCTGCCGTAGGGATTGACGTGGGCATAGATCAGCGGCGTGAGACCGCGATAATCTTCCGGTGCCATACGGCCGTGCCAGGCGGGCTCGGCGAGCACCGTTTGCAGCATACGCGTGTTCACGTAGACGAGCGAAGCCTGAAGGAGGTGCAGCGCCAGTGCCGAAACCTCTTGCTCATCAATGCGGTTGGTCGCCATTTCACCACCCTTACCGAAGAAGACGAAACCGTTGGCGCTATTCCAGTTTTCGACAACGTTGAGTCCTTCATGGATTTCCCTGCGGAAGGCTTCCTGCCGCAGATAGCGGCATAGAAAGATCGTCTTGACCGCACGTCCGAGTTCGCTGAGCGCCTTGTAGGTCGGATGCATGACCTCTGATCGCGCAAAACGGCGCAGGATAGCCTCGGGATCGGCCGTTCGTGTCTGCATGGCCGCGGCATACTTGACCATTTCGTCATATTGTTGCTCGATCTCCTCCCAGTTGATCGGGTTGGACAGGATCGGAAGCAGGTTCGGCAATCTTGCCCGGAAGCTCGCATCCGGTAATGCCAGCTTTTGCCGGGCAATCGCCTTCAGGCGCGGGGCGAGTTCAAAGCCGAGCAACCGGCAAAAGGCAAAACCAACGGCGCTCTGTCCATGGCTGTCGACATAATGCCGCTGGATTTCCAGATCGGTGCAATGTCTCAGAACCCCTTCGATCATCGATGCGACTTCCGATGACGAGCACCGTTTGAGCTGGGAATAGACACAGGTGGCACGCTTTTCGACATGCCAATAGATCATCACGCCACGCCCGCCATAGCGGGCATGCCATTCAGTCATCAGATTGCGATCCCAGGCCCCGAATTTTGTGGAGTCCGATGCGCAGGCCGTCCCGGCATCACCCCAGACCACCGCATTGCGAATTGCAAGCGTGGCATTGGCAACGCGGGCGCAGGCCTCCCGCAAAGCACCCGCGTGAATGAAGCGGCGGTGCACATGCAGAAGTTCTTCATAGCTGGCATCCGTGGTGGCACCAGCGACGCGCTTCAGGCCGGCATTGGTCCCGAGGCCATAAAGACAAAGCAGTAGCCGTTGATCCAGAACTGCCTTGGGCATGGCCACGCGAGAGGCCGAGGTCTCGAACGCATCGAGAAGCCCGGTGTCGAGAGCTGCTTCCTTCAAAACGTCAAGAAGGCCCGTCATCGGCCAGCGTTGGCCGATTTCCGATTTGATGGCTGCCAGCCCTTTCGGTTCCGGCGCTGGCTTGAACGGCGTGATCGAAATCCGGTTTTCCCCACGCCAGAGGATTCGAACCTTCTCGTTTCGTAGAATTGTTTCGTTCAGAAGCAGCAACTCGTGCTCCAGTTCCTTACGAACCATTGCTACAAATTCTCGGGCATTCTGCGTCAGATTCAGCTTCGAATAATAAGAAGTGCGTCGAGCCGCAAAATCCTTCGGCAGGTCATCATCGGGATTGCGATAACGGTCAGCACCGACAACCCAGATTTCCTTGGACCGGATGCACTCCCGCAGTTGGGTCAAGACGCAGAGCTCATAGCTAATTCGGTTGACGCGACCATTTCCGTCGATGACTGAACTGCGCCACTTTGCCGGGATTACTCCGTCTATCGGTACATCCCGCTGCGGTACAAACCGGCATCCATCATCCAGCCTCGCCTTGATCCATTCGAGGGCGGACAAGACCGGTCGCCAGACCGCATTGTTCGAGCGAAACTCCAGTACGGAAAGCAGACTTGGCAGCATTCGGCGATAATGATTGGCCCATGAATTGCGCATGACGGCATAGATGCGGCGGTCGAGTGCACCCTTGGCATTGCCTTCCTTGATGATTGCCGCCAGCTTTTCCTTGCCGACAACCGGAAAAATGACATCGCAGATGCGACCGTTCGGATCGTCAATCGATGCGGTCGCAATATCGATAAGTAGCCGCTCTTTGCCATAGACCCGTTCGACATCCTTGGCGATGTCGCCCACCACCTTCCGTTTTGACCGGGTTCCAATCTTGTGTACCGTCTCCACGAGTAACTCGACCATTGCATCGGTCATCGCCGTTTCCCGCGCCATCAGATACACCGCATAAAGAGCAAGCTGGCGGGCCTCCGCGTGACGGCGCATCTCCGATGCCTTTTCGCCGGAAACGCGACGAACAATCTGATCGACCCATGCCGGATTGATATTCGAAAGCATCTTCCGGGGAAGATCGAGTTTCCGGATGAACGCCAGCCGCCCGTTCACCTCCAGAATATTGTCCAGCGTTGCCCGGCCCGCGTCGGCCTTCATCGCATTGAAGCCGGTCGGTCCATCTGCGTCGGCAAGGGAGCTTTCCATCAAAACGATGGTCTCGGCAGGCAGGGCGGTGCTCACCTCACAAAGCCAACTATCCAGATATTGCTGGCGTTGCGACCGGACCAGCCGCTCGAGTTCTTTGGCCGAAGGACCATAGATATTGCGATGTTGGTTTCCACGCAGAACTGAGCCGGTTAGGCGCATAATTTCCATTGAGAATTGAGCCATGTGAACCTTCCCCCAACGCGGAGAGCGACGGGGGCAACGGAGTGATCCACATGGGACTTTTAAATATCATTCGTCGGATGGCGCTGCGTGAGAAGCAGTCGATCCGCGAGATCAGCCGGCGCACGGGGCTGTCGCGGAACACGATCGCGAAGTATCTGAACGCTGGTACAATCGAACCAACATTCACCGTACCGGAACGACCGAGCAAGCTTGATCCTTTTGCCGACAAGCTGGCGGCCTGGCTGAAGACAGAGGCCGGGAAGTCGCGCAAACAGCGACGAACACTGAAGCAGGTTCATGCCGACCTGGTGGCTCTCGGCTTTACCGGCTCCTATGGTCTGGTTGCCGCCTTCGCCCGTGATTGGCGAGCGGAACGACAACGTGAGCAGCAGACGACGGGCCGCGGCATATTTGTTCCGCTGTCTTTCCGCCCAGGCGAAGCATTCCAATTCGATTGGAGTGAGGACTATGCCGTCATTGGCGGCGAGCGCACGAAGCTGCAGGTCGCGCATATCAAGCTATCGCACAGTCGCGCGTTTTTGGTCAGGGCGTATCTGCTGCAGACGCACGAGATGCTGTTTGACGCCCATTGGCACGGCTTCCGTGTGTTCGGCGGCGTCCCTGCTCGCGGCATCTACGATAATCTATGGACGCCTCCCGGGCGAGAAGAACATTTGGCGGCAACTCGGCATTGGATGCGTGAATCTATCCGGCCTATCGCTGGAGCGATCACGCTCCTGGCCTTGATGGGAGTCCGCTACCTCTGTCCTCATAACATGATCGACCTTAGTGGCCTTGTCGTAAATCAGGATCCGAAGCTGCGGTCCGTGCCGTTACGCCATCAATTCTTACCTCGCATTCATCATTGCCTCATAGGCAACGATTGGTAAATGGCTATTGTGCGGCATAGCGCTCCTGCCGGGTAAGCAGAGCCCATGCTATCCGCGCGGTCTTGTTGGCAAGTGCTACGATCGCTTTATTAAATCCCCTGCGAACGACGAGCTCTTTCAGCCACTGAGATCGGCGATCATCGTGACTGGCAAGTCGGCTGATAACTGCGCGGGCGCCATGAATCATCTGTCGACGGAGATAGTGGTTCGCTCGGCGCCCAATTCCACCGAGGCGTGGTTTGCCGCCGGTCGTATATTGTCGCGGGACCAGCCCGATCCATGCTGCCAGTTCTCGCCCTGATTTGAAATGGCGCCCATCTTCGACACTCGCCACCAATGCAGTCGCAATGATAGGGCCGATGCCTGGCAACTCGGAGAGACGACGGCAATCGTCTCGTTCGCGGCAAATCTCACTGATCTTCCTATCGATCCTGGTAACGCGGCCATTCACATCGGTAAGTTGATCCAGGAGTTCTAGGAATAGCTCACGTCCAAGATCGGACAGAGGTGCATTCTCGACAGCCGAGGGTGCTTGGGCTGCAAAGCGCCACGGTCCTTGTGGCAGCACGATCCCATATTCGGCGAGAAGGCCGCGTGCATGATTGATAAGCGATGTGCGCTGGATAATGAGACGCTCTCTAATTCTGTGCAGCGACTGAAGGTCCTGCTGCGCGGTAGACTTAACCGGTACGAAACGCATGGTTGGCCGTGTCGCAGCTTCATATATCGCCGCTGCGTCGACCGCATCGTTCTTGGAGCCGCGTACAAATGGCTTCACGAAGCGTGGATTGATGAGAAGGACTTCTCGTCCTGCTTGCCTGAACTGTCTTCCCCAATGATGAGCGCTGGCGCAGGCTTCCATTGCTATTGTCTTCGGAGAAATCGCTTTTACAGTCTCGGCTAACTTCGACCGGCTGACCTTGCGCGAAAGAATGGCTCCATCTGCAGCGATGCTATGCAGGTGAAATGACAACTTTCCAAGATCGATTGCAAGCAATTCATACGTCATGACTTCCTCCTTTGGTTTGCCCTTTATTCTGACAGTTCGGAGGGAGGCGTCCATCCCATAATATGAAGACAGCGGTCGATCGCGTCGGCCGGGGCAAGGAGCGACAGGTCAACATCCGGTTCCTTGCGATGACGAACCACTACGTCTTTGCACCTGAGTTCTGCAATCCTGCTGCGGGCTGGGAGAAAGGGCAGGTCGAGAAAAACGTTCAGGATTCTCGTCCCCGCCTGTGGCAACAGATGCCCGACTTCCCGGATTTGGCAACGTTGAACCTCTGGCTGGAGCAGCACTGCCAGAACCTGTGGCAGGAGACATCTCACGGGAGCCTGCCCGGTTCGATCGCCGATGTTTGGGCTGATGAGCAGCCTGCTTTGATGGCATTGCCCGCCATGTTTGACGGCTTCGTCGAGCAGAGCAAGCGGGTCTCGCCGACATGCCTGATCACCTTCGAACGGAACCGCTACAGCGTGCTGGCCTCCTTTGCTAACCGGCCCGTCAGCCTGCGGATTTATCCTGAGCGGCTGGTCGTTGCAGCCGAGGGCAATATCCTCTGCGAACATCCGCGGATCATAGAACGCAGTCACGACAAACCACCGCGAACGATTTATGATTGGCGGCATTACCTTGCCGTTATCCAACGCAAGCCTGGTGCCCTGCGTAATGGTGCTCCGTTCCTGGAATTGCCGCTAGCCTTTCGACAACTGCAGGACCAGATGCTTCGCCGTCCCGGTGGTGATCGGGAGATGGCCGACATCCTCGCTCTGGTGCTTCATCACGACGAACAGGTCGTCGTCAGGGCTGTGGAACTGGCTCTGGATCAAGGCGTAGCGACCAAGACGCATGTGCTGAACCTGCTGCATCGTCTGATCGATGGGAAGACAACCGACGGTCCTGATATCGACACGCCACAGGCGCTGACCTTGGCTCGCGAACCCAAGGCAAACGTGGAGCGCTATGATGGCCTGCGTGTCCGGATCGTGGGAGGTCGTCATGCGTCATGATCCTGCCAGCGCCGCCGTCGTCATCATGCTGCGTAGCCTGAAGATGTATGGCATGGCCCAAGCGGTCACCGACCTGATCGAGCAAGGAGCACCAGCCTTCGATGCGGCCGTGCCGATTCTGTCTCAGTTGCTGAAAGCCGAGATGGCTGAGCGCGAGGTCCGGTCCATTGCCTATCATATGAAGGCAGCCCGCTTCCCTGCCTACAAGGACATCTCCGGTTACGACTTCGCCTCCAGCGAGATAAACGAAGCGACGGTTCGCCAACTGCACCGATGCGAGTTCATCGACGGAGCGCAAAACATTGTCCTCGTCGGCGGACCGGGCACAGGCAAAACACATGTCGCGACCGCCCTCGGTGTCCAGGCGATAGAGCATCACCGCCGAAAAGTCCGCTTCTTCTCGACCATCGAACTGGTCAATGCGCTCGAGCAGGAGAAGGCAAAGGGCAAGGCAGGCCAGATCGCCGAGGCGCTGGTCCGTCTCGATCTGCTGATCCTCGATGAACTCGGATACCTTCCGTTCAGTGCCTCAGGCGGAGCGCTGCTCTTCCACCTGTTGAGCAAGCTTTATGAACGCACCAGCGTCGTCATCACCACCAACCTCAGCTTCAGCGAATGGGCCACGGTCTTTGGTGATGCCAAGATGACGACCGCTCTGCTCGACCGCCTGACCCACCGCTGCCATATCCTGGAAACCGGAAACGACAGCTTCCGCTTCAGGGCCAGTTCGGCCGCGGCAGCACAGAAGAGAGGAGAAAAAACCAATCCCTTGACCAAACCCTGATCAGAAAACCATACTCAGAGGTGGCTCACTTCTCGGTGGAAAAACCGGCTCAGTTCTGCGTGGAAACCAACATTGTTGACGTTCAAAATGCTCGGGTAATTCGAAAATAACCCGATACAACGCCCTCCATCCCATCTACTACGTCATATTGAATTTCAGAGCGAATTTCGAAGTTCTTGATCGGCATCCACGCTGCGGCCACCTCGGCACTCCAACCATTTATGCTCGTTTTCAGATTGCTGTTGGGGCGATAGAAGCCGTCGAAATATTGAACGGCTACTGAAGCACCGACGGTCTCGGTTACCTGTTGATAATACGATCCCAGCAACGACCATTCGGCGTTACCCCACCCGCCGGCTACCCAGGTAGGGCCCCCGGTGCCGTAGTGATGATCTCCATCCGCATAAAACCCAAGCAGTCGAAGTGAAGAACCACTCGATCCGATATTAATCTGGCTTCCGACGGAAACACCGAAGCCATTCAGATCATCGCCATACTCAGGGACGTAACCCGAACGGAGCCAAATTGCGCCCCATTCCTTTTCATATCCAATCAGGCCGACGACATCTGGGACGTTGCTTGACTCTCCTGGCGCATGATCTTCAAAGGACAATGTGCCAAAAAGGCCGTCGTCCTTGAAGTTGTATTGCATCAGTTGACGAAATTGATAGCCTTTCCACATGCCGTTCCACGAGTGCGAACCCATACTGGACACGCCATTTACTGTCTCAGTCCACGCCGATTCGACACGTCCGGCGCGAAACCCGCCCAGCTCGATATACCCTTGTTCGAGGCGCGCACTTCCATCATACGGATCGCCCGATTCAGCTTGAATGCGTGCATATGATCGTAACGCACCCAGCTCGGTGTCCGAACGCACATCGACATTGATGCGAGCGCTGCTGAATGTTGTACGCCCCTTGGGGAAGAAATTATAGTTTCCCGTATCGCCGTCGTACCGACCGGTCACCGGATCGAACCTGCCGTTACGTTTGTCATTAGTTGCGCCCGTCTCAAACCAAACGTAACCTGACAACTGCATGCATGTCTGAGTTCCCGGTATGTAGAAAAATCCAGCGCCATAGGCGTCACATACGGGCAGGTAATCGACAGTCTCGTTACTAGGTGATATAACTGCATCCGATGCGTGGGCGATTGAACCTGCCGCGAGTGCCACGGCGAATCCGATGAACGTTGCTTTCATGTTGGTCCCCTCTTCTTGTTTTAACAGGCAATATTCCTCACCCGGCGGGCAGTATGCTGCCCGCCGTATTCATTCCGATGTGCGTCAATCTCTCAGGCTTTGATCAAGCTCAGCGATCTTAACGAGTGTGTAGCGTCCTCATCGATAGCGCCGTCGACGATCGCGACGCCGTAAAGGGCCTGTGCGGCATCGGCGCTGACGTATCCATCGAGCACGTCTTCAAGAACAGCCTCCGGCGATCGTCCCTGCGGTTTGCCGAAGCCGGCCCCTCCTGCCGCCCTCACCTCCATCCGGTCCCCCTCCCGAACCCGGGTTCGGTAAGTGCCAACTTTCTTCTGTTGATCAGTACCTAACGCCACGTAGACGGCATGTGGTTCAGGTTCTCCCCCACCAGCCAACGCCCATGGCTTTTCCTTGCTTCTTTTCGTGATGGAAAGAAATTCGCCATTTTCGACAAAACGAATATTCCGGATCGTTCCAGCTCCGCCACGCATCCGTCCGGCGCCACAACTGTCGGCGAGGATCTCGAACGACTCCATCAACATACCGGTTTTCATTTCGATGACTTCAGTCGGCGTGTTTCGCACAAGGCTGTCCGAGATATGGTTGGCGGCGTTGATCCCGTCGTGGGTAATGCTTGCCCCCCAACCCACTGGTTCATTGTTCGAGACGGCATACATCTCGCCGGTGGTGCGGTTCGTGCCGACCATCATGAACCCGAGCGTGTCGCCTCCTGAACACGCCGTAATTCGGTCAGGCATTCCCTGTGCCAGTGCCTTATATATCAGTTCAAGAGCAAGTGTCGCGGTCCACTGCGTGTAGGTGGCGGCAGGATAAACAGCATGGAAAAGGTTACCCTCGGGCGCGATCACCTTGAGCGCACGGAAGGTGCCTTCATTGTTGCGTTGCTCGGGCGTGGTCAGAGATTTCAGCACAAATTTGCAGACGGTCTCGGTCAGTCCGATCGGAATGTTGATTGGGCCGCGCACTGCCGGCGATGAACCCGTGAAATCGCATGTCATCCCCTCATCATCGATTGTCACCCGAACGTGGATCGGGACGGGATCGTCAGTGACACCGTCATCATCGACGAGATCGGACGCCTCCCATGTACCCCGCGGCAATTCTTCCAGCGCTTTACGAGCAAGCGTCTCGCTATGGGCTTTGATGCGTGCGACCGCTTCGTTCAAAGCTTCCTTACCAAACTTTTCGAGAATGGCGTTCAAGCGCAATATTCCGGTGCGGGTCGCTGCGACCTGTGCCTCGAGATCCCCCAGCACGGCCTCCGGCATACGCGAGTTAAAGCGGATCAGGTCGAAAATTTCCTGAACAGCTTTGCCTTCGCGGTACACCCGTGTGCCCGGGAAAATCAAGCCCTCCTGGTGCATATCAGTAGAGTCTAGAACATAGCCTGGGTCCTTTGCCCCGAGGTCCATCCAATGGGCGCGAATGCAAGTGAATGCGAAGGGTTTGTCCGCTCCGGGTGCGAAAACCGGCGCGAAAAGAGTGGCGTCGGCAGCGTGGGCTGAGTTCCAATAAGGGTAGTTCATCACTAAGATGTCGCCAGGCCGGAGTGTCTCCCTGCCCACATGCTCTACGCCCTTGCGGATCGCATAGTCGTTCGCGCCGAGGAAAAACGCCAGACCTGGCGCATCTGCAATGAGTTCCAGATCGGCATCGTAAATCGAAATGCCAAAATCAAGGACCTCGTAGATGACA
Organism: Agrobacterium sp. LEGMi-208b; assembly: GCF_059511785.1. Taxonomy (NCBI): domain Bacteria; kingdom Pseudomonadati; phylum Pseudomonadota; class Alphaproteobacteria; order Hyphomicrobiales; family Rhizobiaceae; genus Agrobacterium; species Agrobacterium sp. LEGMi-208b. The sequence continues at coordinate 268,010 of NZ_JCALIC010000003.1, read as the reverse complement.
GGATTAAATGCGGTATTGATTAAGGTTCGCCGCATCTCTTCCGCTGCGGAAACGAGATAGCTGCGAACGACTTCAACGGAAGCGCCGTCCAGGTTCATGCGACCCTCCTGCGAATGATGAGATGGCCATGATCGTCAACATGGACGGTCTGGTCCGAATGGATGACTGTGGTGGTGGTGCCTTCTTCAACGATTGCGGGACCTTCGAAATGATGCCCCGAGCCCAGTTTTCCGCGGTCATACACTTTAAAGGTAGTGTGATTGCGGAGCGCAAAGCAGAAGCACTCCCGCTGACCGCGCACTGCATCCGATACGGGACCCGTCGCAGCTGGGACAATCGGAAGTGCAGGTTTAGGCAGAACCGCGCTTGCGCGAACTCGCAGCGTAACGATTTCAACCGCCGTATCGATAGCGTGGCCGTAGCGTTCCTTATGGAGAACATCGAAGCGGTCCCGAATAGTACAGAAGGGGTGGCTCTCGGAAAGCTCGACCTTGAGTGTATGTTCCTGTCCCACATAGCGGCATTCGACAAGGCGAAGGATTTCCTCGCTCACGCTTTCGCTGGATTGTGAGGCGAGACCTTCACGGGCGTCCGCGACCAGTTCTTCGAAGGCTGCCGAGACGACCGTTTCGGATGCCGGATCAAGAAGAAGCAGCTCTGTGCGAGAAACATCCGTCACAACGTCAGACATCAGCATTCCCCAAGCAGAGAAGACGGCTGGGGACTGAGGCACGATAAGTTCTGCATTCTCCACTTCACGTGCAATCAGGGGAGCGATCATCGGCCCGGCACCACCAAAAGCAACCATCGAAAAGTCCCGGGGGTCGCGGCCACGTTCAACGGTGATCTCGCGGATTGCACCGGCAGTACGAGCAACAAGCACGTCGAAAATCCCGGCCGCGGCACGCGTAACGTCAATCCCGAGCGGACCTGATACCTTGCTTTCCATGCCGCGACGAGCGGCTTCTACGTCCAGTTTCACCGAGCCATTGAGGAACGATGCCGGTTCAAGGAAGCCCAAGATAAAGGCAGCATCCGTCGTGGTAGGTTCGCTGCCTCCGCGGCCATAGGCAATTGGACCGGGCTGTGCGCCGGCACTCTGCGGGCCAACTTGAAGCAATCCTTCCTGGACCCAGGCGATCGAGCCTCCACCCGCGCCGATGCATCGAATATCGAACACAGGAATCTGGGCTGGCAGATCAGCGAAATGTGCCTCGTGCATCACTAGAGGTTCGCCGTTTTCAATGACGGCCGCATCAAGACTGGTGCCGCCGTAATCCAGCGTTATCACACGATCGCGACCGATCACCTTTGCGAGCTTACCCGCGCCGATAAGGCCGCCGGCGGGGCCGGAAAGCACCGTGTAGATAGGAGCTCGTCTTGCAGTATCCGCATCCATTGCGCCGCCAGAGGAACGCATGATCAGCAAGTTGCCGTCGAAGCCGGCTTGACCAAGGCCGCCCTCCAATCTGCCGACGTAATCGTTGAAGATAGGATTGATATATGCATCAACGACTGCGGTCGCGGTGCGTTCATATTCGCGGTATTCACGCGAGATAGTATGGGAAGCGGAGACCGCTACGTCGGGAAACGCTTCCTGGATCAAAGCGGCCGCGCGCCTTTCATGCTCCGGATTTCGATAGCTGTGCAGAAAGCAGATCGCGATCGACCGAATTCCGCCAGCTACGAGTTCGCCAGCTGCTGCCAGGACGGCACCTTCATCGAGCGGTTGGATCTCGAAGCCTTGTGCGTTAATGCGGCCGCCCACGCCGATCCGATGGCGTCTTTTCACGATTGAGGGAGGACGCTGATAGCGAAAGTCATACATCGAGGCCGGCGGTACGTCTGCGCGACCGATCTCAAAAATATCCCGGAAACCGCTATTCGTGATGATACCCGTGGGTACACCGCGTCGCTCGATCAGTGCGTTAAGACCGAGGGTTGTTCCGTGGACAAACAGGTCGGTTTCCTTCAAATCGACATCCAGCCGCCCCAACGCTTCGAGCACACCCCGTACCGGTTCATCCGGGGTCGTCGAGGCCTTTGCCAGACGGGTTTTTCCCGATTGACTGTCCAAGAGAATTGAATCAACGAACGTGCCGCCGATATCTACTGCTACGCGATAGCGCTTCATGCGCGCACCTTTCGTTTGCTGCTAATGTAACTGCTATATTGCATGTCTTGCCACATTTTGGGGTTATCGTTGCGCGACGCACAAAATGGTCTGCGCGCCGTGTTTTTGCTGACTTTTCACCGAGCCGATGCGTGGCCGGCTGGACAGTTATCCATTTTTCGAAATCAGGCTGATTTCCGCGGATCCCAAAGAAGGATCGCGCTCTCGGCTTCGTAAGCCATCCCATTGGGATAGCTAACCGCCTCCAGTTCCAAGCCCCAGGGGGCCTGAAAATAAAGGATCGACTGTCCAGCTATTGGTCCAGCCGTGATAGGGATGGGTCCAAATCTCGTGGCGATGCCAGCCTCATCAAGAAAGGCCTTTGCTGATGCGATATCACTCACATACAGACCCAGATGGAACGCGCCGATGTCGCTGTTGCGTCCTGTGAGTTCCTGTTGCTCGGGCGCTGAATACTGCATGAGTTCGATGTTGGAGCCGTGACCAGTGCGGACAACCGCCGCGCGTTCGATACGGGCACGAGCATGTACACCAAGGACGTCCGTCATAAATGATCCGTGGTCGTCGCCAATAGGGCCAAAGTCCAGCACTTTCTGACAGCCAAGCAATCCAGCAAAGAAAGCGACCGCTTCATCAAGATCGGGTACGGTAATGCCAATATGATCCAGGCCCAACTGCCCTAGAAGTGTCTTGGCGGGTTTGTCAGTCATGAAGTCCTCCTCCCGAGGAATGGCTTGTCAGCTTCGTTCAGCCAAATGTTCAACTGGGATAATGGATCCAGAGTTTCGCTCGTGGCACTTGGCTTATGTTCTGGAAAAGCTGAGCAGGCGAGTTTCGAGACCTGGGCGCTCCCCTCTCCTCCAAGGTTCTAGCGCTTGTTTCTGGCTCATATTAACGCGGTCTACAATTTGCGACAACCGGCCATCTATGCATGTTTTTGTTGCTTGAAATGCAAGATGGCTCTCTCAAAGAGGTCAACGTCCGCGTGGCTGGAATGGGTCTCACACCGCCCTCAACTTCCGATCAGGGTCGGTAACCCCACGTCTTCCAACAATTGAGAGCGCGGTAGCTCGGTAAAGGAGCTTGGAAAAAAGCGACGTCATTGGTTCGTTTCAGCACCTAACGCAGCAAATTCCTGGCTTCCCATCGAGGGCAAAACGAATTTAGGTTGGGATTGCTGAGGCTAAAGAGGAAATAAGCGACCAGTCGCGAAGCGGGTAGGAAAGGAAGCTACGACCGTTGGCGCACATAGTTGCGTTAACACCGGCTCGCTTCCAATCGAGTTGGGCTCCCATGCAGAATAACAAACACAACAGGCCGACCATTGGTGCGGCGGGAGTTCGGGTCTTACCTGGTCTCTCCCGAAGGCGCAATTAAGGCCCCGCCGCAGCCCCGGCCAGGCGTCAAACCTGTCCGGGGCTTGGGGTTAGCGTCCACTTATGCAGATCGGCTGAAAATTTCCATTTCGGAAATCAGGTCGCCGCGCAGTCGAACCCACGCCAAGCACTCTTCCGCTCCGAATTTAACGCCATCGTGAAAAGTGGCACGGTAGCGTACGAATCCAAGAGCATTTTCGGTAAAAGTTGCGATGACCGGTGTTACGATTGCAACGTCGTCGCTCTCTTTTTTGATGTGCTGAAAGTGCCGGTTGAGCTCTTCAGGACCGGTTGCCCGTAACGTTCCATCAACCACAAACAGGGCATTGGATGTGAAATAGCGGCCAAAGCCTTCAGGGCTGAAGCTGCCTTCGCGGTATGCTCCGTTCCACCAATCAAAAAAAATGGTTATTACATTTTCAGTTGGGCACATCTTAGTTTTCACGTTTTTACCTGGCATTTTCATCGCCCACGATCTGTCTACGGCTTACGTTAGCGGAGAATAACTTCTTCGTGACAAACACGAACAGCATTGAGGTTCCGAGCGCATCAAGTGCGGGGGCTCCTGTTACTTGGAACAACCCGAGGCCCGACTCTGAGCTGGGAAGAGTGAGAAAACCCACGGTCGTTCCAAATATCCAGGATGTGATCGGATAGGCGCGATAAGGGGGCAGTTCGGGTGCGTTTGCTGCGTAGCGGGGTCTATCAAGAAAGAAATCCGCTACATATACACCGGCCATCGGCGCGAGCGCGAGCCCCATAAAATTCAGCAGCAATATGAAGTGGCTGAGAACATCGGCGACCGCGAGTCCGGTGCCCGCCAGCGCTGCCAGACACGCCAGATGCCAACGCTGCATTTTTGGGAAGATAGCGGACAAGGATAGTGCCGACGAGTAAAGATTTTGGTCGTTGTTGGTCCAGGTTGCCAGAATTATCACCGCCAGTCCTGGCAGGGCGATGCCCGCTATCAGCATTGTCGTTACGAGATCAGCATTGTTATAAATAATTCCCAACGCTGCAGCGAGCGCGACCAGCAAAGGGAAAGCCAAGGCGAACCCCAACAACATCGAGATTCGGTTGTCGCGGTTCGTCTTTAGGAAGCGTGACAGATCAGGGTTAATGGAGACCGGGAACACTTCGGTACCGATAATCAGCGAGACAAGCATTCCCAGGCTGTAAGAATGTGGAATGTCACGCGTCGCGAAAAGGGTATCAAGACCGCCATTGGACAGACCCATACCGAGCGGGATAAGTGTCGCTATCAAAAGCAGCGGCACTCCGATGACCGCGACCTTTCCCATCGCCTTGATTCCGATGATAGCTGTCGATGAGATCAATAGCCCAGCAAGAACTATTCCAACGTGCTCGTCCAGGCTGATGTTCAATTGTTTATGCAGTATTGCAGCGACGCTTTGTACGATAATCTGAAGCTGAATCCCGAACCAGCCAATGGACACCAACGTCAACATTATCGTAATCGCAAGAGAACCGCGAATACCGAACGTTCGCTGAAGGATCATCGCCGTGGGCAGCCGCGTGACGATACCTATATAGCCGGTGGTAACGCCAAACACGCCGAGAAAAATACTGCTAATCAGAAGGGCCTGAATGATGGTTGTATAGTCAGCAAGCTTTCCGACTTCGCCTCCGAACGTAAAAAGTGGGACGGAAATAATGCCCCCCACTATAAGCATAGTCATTGATGGCCACCGCTGCATATCAACTTCTGCTGGACCATGTTGCGGATGGCCTTCAACAATCCCCGATAGACGTTTAATAATGGACATTTCAGAGCGCCTCCCTGCGCTTACTATTCGAGGCTTAGATCAGAACGAGTTGGTCTCCTCCTCTCGGTTCTGAGCACCTTCGATAAACCGGCGGTAATCTTTGCTAAGGATGAATTTGCGGGGTTGACGGATACCTGTTTGTTTCAGCAGCCACGCTCTTATCTTCCCAAAACGGCCTACGGTCTCCGATAACAGAATTGAGGATGATGTGAGCCTGTCAGTTCTACATTTTCTTCGCCAGCACAGACTCGCTATCTTGCGTTTTTAACAACGAAATCACGCAAAGACGGCCAGTTGCTGCAATTCTCACGCCGCGCTAATGTGAAGCGAAACTGACCGCCGAAGCTTTCGAGAACAAACGTTCCCCTTTTCCGGTAGTCGCAAACTCGATCTTTTGTCGGTGTATCAGACGCGGAAAAGCAAGATTGCGAAATGAGTTTCCAACGAGAAACCTAAGGCCGAGCGGAAATGGGAGCATCAGAATGAAAATTAAGATAATAGAACCAGGCGTTTATGCGGACCGGACCTCGATGGAGAAGCTCAATCGTGCTTACGAAGCTGTTCGCGATCCCGATACTGAGCTGAGTTGGGTCGCGCTGGATCGGGGAATCGAGTCTCCTGAACAACACTTTTGGGAGTGCCTTCAGATGACATTCCTGACCCAAGAGATTGAAAGCACAGACCAGTCTTATTTCGATGGCGTGGTGATATTCTGTGCTGCAGATCCAGGAGTTTCTGCAGCCAAAGAGTGCCTACGAATTCCTGTCGTCGGCATTATGGAGTCCTCCGTTGCACTCGCTAACCTCTTAGGTCGACGATTCACCTGGCTTTCACCCCTTAGCCGCGGCAACGGGTTCATGCTTGACAAGATTCGTTCTACCGGACTGGATGATCGCTTAGCGTCAATTCGATCTATTGAAGTGCCGTTCACAGATATGGAAAACGACGGCGCATTGTTGGAAAAGACAATAGCCGAAGGCCGAAAGGCGATAAATGATGACAACGCCGATACGCTGATTATTGGTTGCACCGGAATGGTGGGAGTCGCGAACGAAGCCCAAGAGGCTCTTGGCATACCTGTGATCGACGCCGGCGTGGTTGGCCTTCGGATGTGCGAAGCACTCGTGAAAATGAACTTATCTCAAAGTAAACGCGCTTATCCAACACCTCGCGGAGAGATGCGCCGAGCTATTCCCGTGCAAATGTAATCAAAGTGACACCTTCCTCGGCGACCCCACTGTGAATATGGCCCGGCGTGGAGAAGCTCCCCCCACGGCGACAAGACTGAGACCTCTATGTGGCCCCCCGGCGTCGGGTATTGCTTAGCGGCCTGCCCGTCACCTTGGGATGGCACGGAAGCTCGACGTCGCTCAGAGACCGTCCGAGAATTGATGACTGGCTCGCAATCCGTCTGATGAGTGTCGTCACGGATGCCGCGTAGAGGAATGCCTCGGTGGATTCGATCGTCGCTTCCGGGTCTTTCCAGAGCCGCTGTTGCCGGCTGATCCATGCGGAGAAGCGCTCGACCACCCATCGCCTCGGATGAACCGCAAAGCCGACCTGATCCTTTGCCTTGCCGACGATTTGGATATCGATCAGCGTCGCGCTCTGCGGCCTGTTGCCAGAGTAGCTTATGTCGGCAAACGCCTTCTCCACAACGGGAACGACTTTCGCGAGACTTGCAAGACCGAGATCGCACCGTCGCGGTCCTGGATCGGCAGGCTGGGAGTCAAGCACGAGCGCACGACCATCCATGTCCACCATCGCCTGTCGCCTGCGACCTTTGACCTTCTTGCCTGCGTCATAGCCACGAGGGCGGCCGCTCTCGGTAATCTTGACGTTCTGGCCATCAAGAACAGCAGCACTCGGCGAGGCTTCTCGACCAACCCGCCCAAGAACCCTTACGGGTTCCGGTCGGTGATCTGGGCTATCCGCTTTATGGCACCAGGGCGGACGTCTTCAGGCAGCTTCATCTCGGATGTGGGTGTCTCTCCGACCCGCACGATCATCACCATTCCCATGTCGTAATGCGGGGTGCACATGATCCCGTAGAAGCCTTCCTCTGTGAAGTTGACCTCGATTTCCTGATTTATTCTCCCTTTGAACGGTGTCACGCCTGCAGGAAGAAAATCCTTGATCGTAGCAGCGTTATGTCCACGCTGTGTGGCCAGGAACTTCACCTTGTCGCCCGGCTTCAGGGAAAGGAAGTCCGGCTCAAAGGCCATACCACCGGTCGCGTTGCCGTTCAGCATTTTAACTTCGAACGTTTCCGCCCGAGCGGCAAACGGCATCAGGCTAACGAGAGTGGCGAGAATGATTGATCGCATGGAATACCTCATTACGTGGATTGAAACCGGATAAGTCTCGTGCCGTCCATATCTGCGATGAAGCTCGCGGTGACGCCGAAGACGCAGCGGATCAGCTCGGGGGTCAGGATGAGTGCGGGCGCGCCGAGGGCAATCAGTTTTCCTTTGAACATCACGCCGACGCGGTCGCAGTTCATGGCCTGGTTGAGATCGTGAAGCGCGATCACTGATGTAATTGGCAAGGCCTTGACCAATCCGAGGATCGACAATTGATGCTGGATATCAAGGTGATTGGTCGGCTCGTCCAAAAGTAGAATTCCGGGCTGTTGCGCCAGGGCGCGCGCGATGTGGACACGCTGCTTTTCACCACCCGACAAAGTGTGCCAGAGGCGCTTTTCCATTCCGGCCATGTCCACCTGCTGAAGAGCACCGGCAACGATTTGATCGTCCTTTGCCGACCACGGCTGCAGCGCAGAAAGCCAGGCCGTCCGGCCAAGTTCGACAGCGTCGCGGACAGTGAGCCTTTCAAAGGTGTCGCTTTGCTGTTCGACAAAGGCCATTGTCTGACCGATCTGCCGCCTGCTCATCGTCGTCATGGGCGTGCCTTTTATACGCACGTCCCCCGATGATGGCGCAAGGATTCCCGCCAGAAGTTTCAGCAGCGTCGATTTGCCTGAGCCATTCGGGCCGACAAGCCCGAGTGTCTCCTCCTGACGAATGTCGAGCGACACCGTCTGCACAATAGGGGTAGCCCCTACTTTCCAGCCGAGACTGGTCGCGGTCATGTTCATCGGACCCGCCTCCCCCGAATGAGTATCAGCGCGAAACCCGGCGCTCCGACGAGTGCGGTAATGACGCCGATCGGCAGAACCTGATTGGGCACCAGAACCCGCGAACCGATATCGGCAAGCACGAGAAAAACAGCGCCCATCAGGGCAGAAACGGGTAGGAGACGGGCATGCCGCGGGCCAACCAGAAATCGTGCCGCATGCGGAATAACGATCCCGACGAATCCGATTGAGCCAACAATACTGACCATAACGGCCGTCATCATCGCGGCTGTGCCGATGACGATCGCCTGGACTTTGCGGACGGGAATACCGAGCGATGAAGCCGAATCCGCTCCGAAGGTGAAGGCGTCCAGTGCGCGCCTGTGCCAGATGCAGATACAGACACCGAGGATGGCGATCGGCACAGCGAGGAGAACATCATTCCAGCGCACACCGCTGAGATTACCCATGAGCCAGAACATGACGCCCCGAACCTGCTCGGCATTTGCCGAGCGTGTAATGATAAAAGAAGTCAGTGCATTAAAGAGCTGAGATCCCGCGATCCCGGCGAGAATGATCAAGCCTGTCGCCTGGATACCCACGCCGCCGCCCGCCGCCCTTGCCAGCGTGACGACAATGATGAAAGCGATCAAAGAGCCTACAAAAGCGCCCAGTGACAGGGAGAGAACCCCTCCCCCGATGCCAAGGATCAGTACGGTCACAGCACCAGTCGACGCGCCTGCCGAGATGCCGAGAATGTATGGATCCGCCAACGCGTTACGAAGCATGGCTTGCAGTACGACACCGGATACACCGAGTGACGCACCACAGCATGCGGCAACGATTGCGCGGGTCAGGCGATAGTTCCAGATGATGCCCGCGTCGATCGGATCGATCGTGTAGGTCGACCCCAGCATTTTGTTGGCCAGCGTCTGCGCCACAAGATGGATTGGCATGGACGTCTCCCCAACGGAGACGCCCAGCGCAATTGCGAGGACGAGCAGGGCGATGGAGCCCGCCACGTAGCCCATCCGCCGATAGGCCACCCCAACGCCCTGCCCGATTTCCGTATCTATCACTGCTTTGCCTTATAATCTTCAAGGGCAGCAGCGACCGCTTCGATACCATCCGGAATGCGGATACCTGCATGTACGGCGTGCGCATCGACAATGACGATGCGGCCTTCCTTGACCGCCTTCATCTCACGGGTGACCGGATCACTCTTCAGGTAGTCGAGTTTCACTTGATAATCGTCGGCCGGGTACCGGCGGCGATCCATGCGTGCAAGGATGATAATGTCCGGATTTGCCTTGGCTATGGTTTCCCATCCAACCGACGGGTACTCCTCATCGCTCTCGACCACGTTCTTCACACCGAGCGTATTCAGGATGAAGCCCGGAATACCCTTCTGGCCGGCAACAAAAGGATCGAGATCGATATCGGCGCTGGAGAACCAGAAGACGGCCGAGACATTCTTGTTACCGAGGGATTTCGCCTTGTCGGCCGCAGCCGACACGCGGGAGCGAAGTTGCTCTTCGAGCTTGTCACCCTGCTCCTGCACGTCGAAGATCGTCGAAAGCTCATCGACGGCACGATAGACCGTGTCGATGGAGAACGGCACCTTACGCGAACCGTCACCTCCCGCGAGATTGTCCTTGCCGACGCAATCCGCTGGCATCGCATAGACATTGATGCCGAGCTCGTTGAACTGCTGACGCGTGCCGACAACTCCCTGTGGACCGACATGCACCTCGAATTGCGTGGTCACGAGTTCCGGCTTCTTTGCGGCCAAAGCCTCGAATCCCGGATGATTGTCTGCCAGACGTGGGATCTTGGCGTTGATATCCTTGAATTCCGGAAGCACTTCATTGAACCAGACGGACGTGCCAACGACCTTGTCGCCGAGGCCGAGAGCATAAAGCATTTCCGTGGTTGACTGGCCGACTGCAGCAACGCTCTTCGGCGCGGCCTTGAATGTCAGTTCCTGACCGCAATTGCTGATCTGAAGCGGATAGCTGGTCGAAGCAGCGAATGCACCCGAACTAGCAAGCAGGATCGTCGAGAAGGCAAAGGCTGCCTTGAGTTTCGTCATGATCAATCTCCTATGTAGAAATGAATACGGTCGGGATCATCAAGACGGCACGGAAATCCACATGACGGCTTTCACCATCATTCGGAACAGCATGCAAATACGCAGCAAACATCCGCTTCCCCTCCGGACACCCCGCCGGCGATAAGTTAATCGATGTCGGCAGGTCTCCTGACTGACGGGTCGTCGCCTCCTTTCGCCTTCCCGAGCGTAGTGCTCAGTGGCCGATGAAAGGATGCTCGCCGTCTACAGTTGCGGGGGCAGTTTCGTTTGGCGGATCACTCCACCTCGAATTCCCTGTTCGTCCCTTTCGGGAACCGACGGTTGAAAGCTATACAGGCTTGATAACGCGAAGCAAGCTTTCGATCAGTGTCAGAACGGCTTTGTCGCAGTCATGACGAAAAAGTCGATCTCGCGACTGCTATCGCTCGCCGTGAGGCCGTTGTAGAAAGGCAGATGGGCACCGAATGTTTCCGCGCTGTTGTTTGCCCTATGAACGAACCACAGACCATCCGAGAGCAGCAACCGTCCACCAGGTCGCAGGACGCGTTCGGCCAGCGCCAGGGCGTCCGCCGGATTCTCCAGTGTCCAGAGAACGTTTCGCAGGGTCACAATATCCGCGCTGTCGTCGGGAAGCTCCGCGTCATCCATCGAGGAATGAATGAAGCTGACATTCAGCCCGCGATTGGCTGCATCCGTGAGAGCATATGAGAGCATGCCTTCGGACCCGTCCACGCCGGTCACCTGATGTCCACACTCGGCAAGAAGCAGAGTGCATGCGCCCGTACCGCAACCAAGGTCGATGGCCTCTCTGGCTTCACTACCGAGCGCCGTCGAGAAAACACGCTTCCATCCCTCGTGGAGCCGTACATGGGAGGCGGCATCATTAAAGCGATGAGCGCGACCGTTCCAATGTTCGGAGATGGCCTGTGCAGTGTTGGGCGCTGCCTTCATATTTCACCTGACTGATTTGGCATTAAATCGACGACCTGTTGGTCGCGTAGCGCCCGGCCCTTGGGCCGGACGCATTTGCAAGCGTGCCTTAGTGGGCCTTCATCTCACTGACGATCTGCTTCGCCGACAGCGACGCAGGGTAGTAGGTCGGCCAATTGGTCACTTCTTCAAGAAGCGCTGCACGGTCGTTGCCCCAGAAGATGTGGAAGTGGTCGGTCTTCTCCGGAGCGATCTTGTGGTCGCTGAACTGAATGAAATCAGGTGCAGACTTGTCACCATCGGTCTTCTTGAAGATGAAGCGGACGCCGCGGTTACCCTTCTTGTATGTCAAGGTTTCCTTGCCATCATAGGCATAGCTGGCCTTGGTCGGCTTGCCGTCCTTGTAGAAGGACACAACGTCGCCCTCGATCGCGATGCGATCTACGTCGGTCTTGTATCCGGCTTCGTATTCGGCGCGGATATGTTCGACGCTTGCAGTGCCATTCTCGGCCTTATGCTTCCATACGGGTTCAAGCGAACCGTCCTTCAGAAGCGGGAAGACCGACTGCCAGTCGCCAGCGTAATCGGAAAGCGGACGATCCTTGATCTGGCTGTCTTCGAAATAGCCCTTGTAGATCTGCGGGTCGCCATGGCTGTGTGCATGCGCATGATCGTGACCCTCGTGGTCGTGGCCTTCGCCATGCTCATGAACCTTGCCGCTGCCGCCTGCGACAGCGATGTTGTAAGGCTTGCCTTCAACCTTGATCGTCCCGACTTCCTTCAGTTCGGTCTTGGAAATGCGGCGAACCAGTCCTGCATTGGGATCCGTGATGACGACCTCGTCGCCAGCCATTGCAATGCGCGGACGCGGATCGTTCCAGTGACCGTCCATGGAATAGGGGTCGGTGACCTTGGCGCTCTTGGCAAGTTCGCCCTTGAGAACGTCGATCTGGTTGAGCGAACCGTCTTCGGTCAGAACATATCCGAAGCGGGCATTGGCCGGATCAAGTGCGAAGTCGATGCGGCGGAACGGCAACTCGATGTAACGGAAGTTCGGAGCATCGACCGGATCGACGACGACGAGGCCCTTGGCGCCATAATTGCCCATGAAGACCTGCATGCTTTTTGCGCCGAGCAGTGTGCCGGTGGCCTGGCCGCTCGGGAGGTCTGCCGGATACGGCAGCAGCTTGATGACAAGGCCGTCCTTGCCGGGCGTTACGGTGAGGATGCCTTCCTTGCAACCTGCGGCGAGATATACGCCAGAGAAGGCCTCGCCATGAATGCCGGTGCACGTTGCAACGTCACCAACCGGCGTGCCATCGGCCTTGACTTCACGCAGACCGACGCGTGTCGGAGCGGCGTCGCCCTCGACCGGCGCATCCGAAGCGACCGTCGTGACCCAGCTGTGACCGACAGGTGCCGCGAAACCGTGGTGTGCGTGGGCCTGCTTCATCCGCGTGGATTCGATCTCGCCATTCGACAGCTCATGCGCCTCGACGATGTCGTTGTATCCACCCTTGTCGAAGTTGATGACGATCTTGCCGTCATGATCGATGACGTGGAACGGGCGCGGGCCGGTCAGCGTCTTGTCCACAGCCTTCGGATCGGCGATCTCGATGTCGGAATGATCACCGTGGGCATGCAGGGAGATGCCGCTATTGATGAAGTTTACGACGTCATCGTCCGACTGAACCGAGACGATGGCGGCGCCTTCATTGACGCTGTAGAGCTTGTTCTGACCCGTCGTCTCGAACGTCCAACGGTTTTCCGGCTTGCTCAGGTCGAAGGCGGTCACCTTTCCGGCTGCATGATCACCGACGAACACGCGATACAGCGTGACGTCTTCTTCATCGTCGTTGGCGAACGCCGCTGGCCCGATCAGGCTTGCCGCAAGTGCAAGGGCGGATACGCCCAAGGTAAGATGTCTCAAAGTTCTCTCCTATTTAATGATATATCGTAACATCCGATGGTCGAGATTTGCCGCTGACTTTGCGGAGTCAGCCGCGATTGATAGCTTCCACGAGTGTCTTGACGTTGTAGCGCATCATCTCGAGGTAGCTTGCTGCCGGGCCGTCCGCTGGCGAGAGGGCGTCGGAATAAAGAGTACCGCCTAATTCGAGGCCAGCTTCGGAGGCGATCTGCTCGACGAGCCGCGCGTCCGAAATGTTTTCCGAGAATACCGCTGCGGCTTTCTTCTCCCTGATCTCGCGGATGAGCGAGGCAACGTCGGCCGCGGATGCTTCGGATTCCGTCGATACGCCCTGCGGTGCCAGGAAAGTCACGCCAAAGTCCTTCTCAAAGTACCGAAAGGCGTTGTGGGCCACGACGGCGACCCTGCGTTCCTTGGGCAGGCTGTCGATCGCAGTCTTGATCTCGGCTGCAAGGCCCGTCAGCTTATCGTCATAGGCGGCGGCATTCTTTTCATAAGTCGGGCACCCGTCCTTATCCGCAGCGCAGAATGCCTTGGCGATGTTACCGACATAGACCTTGGCGTTGCCGACCGACTGCCATGCATGGGGGTCATTCGGCGTCGCGTGGAAGATCGCCTTGCCATCGATATAGTGGTAATGTCCGCCCTTGGGATCGTTGAGGATTTCCGCGCCATCGGTCAGTACGGTGACCGGAGCCTTGGATTCGCTGGCCTCGATCAGGCGATCCATGAATCCTTCGAACATCAAGCCGTTGACAAGAACGACATCCGCGCGAGCCAGAGCCAGCGCGTCGGCCGGGCGGGGTTCGTAGACGTGGGCGTCGCTGTTCGGTCCGACCAGAGTCCTGAGCTCGATGCGGTCGCCACCGACCTCCTTGGCCAGATCCCCGATGATCGAGAAACTGGCCACGACGGCGAGTTTCTTGTCCTGGGCATAGCCGGGTAGCGCCGTAGAGCATAGAGCCACAAAGGTCAGGCCAGTCAGAAGGGACTTCATTTTTTTCATGATTATTCCAGTATCGTTTGAGTTCAGGCGGCCCGATGGGCAGACCGCGGAAGTCGCGACAAGAGCAGCCCGCGCGGGCTGGCAACGATCGAGACGAAGTAGAGCGCCCCTGCAGAGAGGATGATCGCCGGCCCCGAAGGAAGCGAGGCGTGGTAGGACAGGAGCAGCCCGCCGACAGACGAGACAAGCCCAATGCCGATTGCAACGACACACATGACGGATACTTGCTGCGTCCAAAACCTTGCGGCAGCCGCAGGAAGGATCATCAGACCCACGGCGAGTAGCGTCCCCAACGCCTGAAACCCCGCGACGAGATTGGTCACCACAAGCCCGAGGAATATGAAGTGGACTGGCGATCCGAGACGAGACACGGACCGCAGAAAGAGGGGGTCCATGCATTCCGCGACCAGTGCGCGCCAGAAGACTCCGAGCATGCCCAGCGTCAGGACGGTGACCATGGCGATCAACATCAATGCGTCGTTGTTGAGAGCAAGGACGGTACCGAACAGGACATGCATCAGATCCACACTCGACCCCCGGAGCGAAACCATCAGAACGCCCAGGGATAGCGAAATCAGATAGAAGGCGGCCATGGACGCGTCTTCCTTCTGAACGGTCAGTCTCGCCACCGCGCCGGCTCCGAGCGCAACCACTATGCCGACGATCAGGCCGCCTATCGTCATCGGCACGATCTCAAGTCCGTACAGGAGGAAGCCTGCGGCAGCGCCTGGAAGAATGGCGTGTGCCATGGCATCGCCTGTCAAGCTCATGCGCCGAAGCGTCAGGAACACGCCCACGGGGCAGGCGCTCAGCGACAGCATGACTGCGCCCGCCAGCGCCCGCTGCATGAATGCAAATTCGAGAAACGGAAGGATCAGTGCGTCGTAAACCATCGTCATCGCGCCCCAACCCTTACCGGATCATGAGGGTGTGATTGATCGTGGTGCAGGTGAGTGGGCTCGGGCGCTTCGCCCCCGCACCAAGGCGCATTCTCATTCCAGGCCTCTCGATAATGCCGGGCTCTCAGAAGGTTTTCCGGAGAAAGGGTTTGGCGTGACGCGCCCCACGCCACCGGGTGGCGTGCGAGAAGAAGCGCTTGCGGAAAATGCTCCCGGACCAGATCGAGATCGTGGACGACTACCAGGACCGTACGCCCCTCACTGTGCCAAACCTTGATAAGTCCGATCAAATCCACGATCGTCTGCTCATCGACGGCGTTGAATGGCTCGTCGAGAAGGATCAGATCGGCATCCTGAACGAGAACCCGAGCAAAAAGGGCGCGCTGCATCTGACCGCCGGACAGGGTGTCGATCGCACGCTTCTCGAAATTTTCGAGACCCACGTATACGAGCGCCTTCGACACCGCCTGGCGGTCCTCCGCGCGATGCCGTCCAAGCAAACCGCGACGCGGCCATAGCCCCAGCGAAACCAGATCGATGACCCGGGCGGGAAAAGTCCGGTCGAGTTCGGACTGCTGCGGAAGATAGGCAAGCCGGGTTCCAGAGGCGACGGCACAGTCACCGCCCATTGGCCTCAACAATCCTGCTATACCCTTCATGAGCGTGGACTTGCCCGAGCCATTCCCTCCGACGACTGCCAGAAGGCTCCCCCTAGGCACTTCGCCGGTCAGATGATGCACGGCCGGGTGCTGGTCGTAGCCCAAGGTCAGATCGCTGAAGTTAAGGCAGGCTGGAGACACGGCAGACACGTCTTTCATCAATCAAGGCGACCGTAGATCATCGTCGCTTGCATGTAATGTTATATCATCTAGCCGCCGGCTTTCGGGGAGGCAACCCAAAAATCACCTCACCACCAGAAAAGATGAATCACGTGGAAGTGTGGGTCGGGACCGGGGGGATTCAGACCCGGTTCGGACGACTGGAGCTGGCATCTTCATTTGCATTGACGCGCGTCAGCGCTGGCGCAAGAAGCTCCTTCGTCACATCCGCCAAGGCGGTGTGCAAGGAAACCTGCCTCGTGTCTCCGTCATGCATCACCAACACGATGATCTCTTTTGGGGGGCAGTCTGGCAGGGCGCAGGAAAGTTCGTTCACGGAAACAATCGCATCGTCCGGCAATGCCAGAAGCTCCCGCGTCCAGAGTTTGATCTCCCTCGCCTTGGAGACGATGCCCGGTGACCGCCGGCCTAAGGGATTGTTGAAGGCGCCACTCATCGCGATCTCCGCGCTTTTTTTCGTGCATGGTGGGGGGCCAGCACCTCGAACAAATCTCGGATCGGGCCAAGCGGCATGTCTTGGCCTATCAGCACGACGCGCGTGGACTGGTCGTCGTCCGGCCAGGCGTCGAGCCGCTGAAGAGGATAGAGCTTGTGCTGGACGGCATGCGCGACGATTGGCCGGTCAGTCGTCAGTCACGGCAAAGATCCCCTTGAGTCTCGGGAGACCGGAGTTCACATTCGTGGTCACGATGTGGAGGAATGTCATGACAGCCTGGGGATCAAGTGGCACGTCATGCACGAGTGGGACCGCTTCTATCTCCTCACCCTGCCTGTTCTGATCATGCGGGTGATCGGCATGATGAGCCAGCTCCTGCATGGCAATCCACCCGCGAACATCCTCATTCCGCCCGTTCAATGCATACCGCTCACTGCTGAACAGATCACTCAGGACGAACGCGGGACCATTGCGGTCGTGATACCGGGCGGAGGGATTGAGGACACGCAGTTCGGCAGGCCAGTCGTGTGGGGATGCTGCGAGATCGGTCTTCGTGAGAACGACGTGATCCGCAAACGCGAGCTGCTTCCAGCCTTCCATTATACTCTGCGACATGGCGCGACCGCTCAGAACATCGAAGGCAGTGACGACCCCTGCGAGATGGAAGGTGCGCGCAACGATATGATCGCGCAGGCCGATCGCCGGAGCTCCGCCAGGGATGAGGCTGTTGATGATGGGAGCAGGATCGGCGAGGCCGGTCGTCTCGATGATGACACGATCCACTGGCGGCGCCTGCCCTTTTGAGACAGCGTCGTGCAGCTCGTGGAGCGATACCCGAATATCGCTCGTGGCGGTGCAGCAGATGCAGCCTGTCGTCGTCTGGAAATAGGATTCGGATCCTGTACGGACGAGCGCATGATCGATCGCGACAGTACCGAACTCATTCACGATCACCGCCGCCCTCGCCATTCCGGGATCCCGGAGAATGTCGTTGAGGAGGGTCGTCTTCCCGGCGCCCAGGAATCCTGTCAGCAGTGTTACCGGTATGGTCGCAGGCGCAGATTCAGATGATGTGATCGATGCCTGCGCGGCTGATTTACGCTTGGCAAATGGATTGGCGAACATGTCTCCTCGCTTGTTCGGGCTGTGTGTC
Source organism: Agrobacterium sp. LEGMi-208b (assembly GCF_059511785.1). Lineage (NCBI taxonomy): Bacteria > Pseudomonadati > Pseudomonadota > Alphaproteobacteria > Hyphomicrobiales > Rhizobiaceae > Agrobacterium > Agrobacterium sp. LEGMi-208b. Next base: position 250,352 of record NZ_JCALIC010000003.1, on the reverse strand, counting down.
GCGGTCGGGTTGCCGATCGACCAGATGGCTCATCGAATCTGGGGACCGAACACGAAACGGCTTGACAGTCGCGTCATATGTAATGGTATTACATCGGTCAACGATTGTTTCGTTATAACATCACATTCGCTACCGAGACTGCATTTTTCTGCTCGGTGGCTCGTATCCATGAAGGATAAAGCCAGTGCATTCAGGCAGCGTTGTAGACCTCAGGTTGACCCGAAACCAGCACCTGGTCCTCAGCGTACTGGAAGAGTCCGATCGCCCCTTAACGGCATACCGCATCTTGGACGAATTGCGAGAGGCTGGCCTCAACGCACCATTGCAGATCTATCGCGCACTGGAAAAGCTCGTCGAACTCGGGCGGGTTCACCGGCTCGAAAGCCTGAATGCATTCGTGGCCTGCTGTCACGCGGTCCGTGGTCATGTCCATAATCACATCACAGCGTTCCAGATCTGCAAGGACTGCGGCAGAGCGCAAGAGTTTCACGACGAACGCGTCGACTTGACGCTCCAGCGCCAAGCCAAAATGAATGGCTTCGAGATACGCCATAGCAGTCTGGAAATCCACGGAGTCTGCGAGGAATGCAGAACGTCCGGTCGTCCGATCATCCGCGAGGCGTGAAAGGATACCGCCCGGATCCGAACGCGTGCCGCTTCCCAATTCCCTTTCCAAAAAAATGGAGATGCAAATGACATCGAAACTGTCGGAACGGTATTGTCGGGCTTCCTCGGCGCCGGAAAGACGACCCTTCTCAACCACATTCTCACCAATCGCGATGGTCTGCGCGTTGCACTCATCGTCAACGACATGAGTGAGGTCAACATCGACGCGGCCCTTGTACGCGACGGCGGGGCCAACCTCTCGAGGACGCAGGAACAGCTGGTGGAGATGACCAATGGCTGCATCTGTTGCACATTGCGCGACGACCTCCTTCAGGAGGTTCGTTCACTCGCCGAACAGGGGCGGTTCGATTACCTTCTGATCGAATCCACTGGTATCGCTGAACCGCTGCCAGTCGCAGCGACGTTCGATTTCCGCGACGAGAATGGCCGCAGTCTTTCCGATGTCGCAAGGCTCGACACGATGGTGACAGTCGTTGACGCTGCCAACCTGCTGAAGGATTACAGTTCCTCCGACTTCCTGGCCGACCGTGGTGAGACGGCTGGCGACGGCGACAACCGAACGCTCGTCGACCTCCTCGTCGAACAGATCGAGTTCGCCGATGTCGTCATCCTCAACAAGATCGGTACGGCAAGCTCTGCAGAGCGTGATGCTGCGCGCAAAATCATCGCCAGCCTCAACGCCGATGCAAAACTCATCGAGGCCGATTTCGGCAAGGTCGACCTAAAGGAGGTATTGGGCACAGGACGCTTCGACTTCGCCAAGGCAGAAACCCATCCGCTCTGGTTCAAGGAACTCCATGGATTTGCCGACCATATCCCCGAAACGGAGGAATACGGGATCCGGTCCTTCGTCTATCGCGCGAAGCAGCCGTTCGATCCAGCGAAGTTCCAATCCTTCATCAACCGCTCGTGGCCGGGCGTGGTCCGCGCGAAAGGCTTCTTCTGGCTCGCCACGCGTCCGGATCACGTCGGCGAACTAAGTCAGGCAAGCGCCCTCGTGCGCACGCAGAAAATGGGCCTGTGGTGGACATCGGTACCGAAGGATCAGTGGCCCCGCGATCCGGGCTTTCTGGACATGATGAAACCCTATCTCGATCCCGTCTGGGGCGACCGACGGCAGGAGATCGTGTTCATCGGAGCAGACCCTATGAATGAGGCGATTATTCGGGCAGAACTGAATGCATGCCTGATAGAGAGCACCGAATTCGTGCCAAATCGCTGGCAGGGTATGCCTGATCCATTCCCGTCGTGGCAAAGGCAGGCGGCATGACGCCTGCAGACGCCGGATTTTGGCCATCCGCCGGTTTTGCGGGTGGCCTGATTCTCGCGATACTCATCGCGATCCCCGCGCAGGCCTTACCCATCGTGGACGCGGCCCGGCTTGCGACGACATACGCAAAACGCGAATGCAGCGGGATTCCGCCATACCTGGCAATGGTCCAGTCATCGATACTTCGCTCGCGCGACGGGCCACGCGTTTTCCCAAAGCGTCTCAGGGCACCTTCTTGGAAAAGAGGTCTCAAGCGAAGATGCAGTTCTACGGCCCGATCCTTCGATGCCGCGAATTTCCACAAACCGCGCACTTGAACGGGCGAAGCTGATCCCTCAAAACATCTTCGAAACGTTTCGAACCAGAGCTGATTCAGCGATCCGTTGCGGAGCGTCCTTGTCGGCACGATGATCACTCATCGCGACACTAAAATGTCCCTCACATAGCAGTAGGAATGCAATATGACACAGGCACCCAAGCAAAGCGATAAGACCATCTCGACCTGGTACATCGACCCGCAAGCCGAAGACGCCATGGCTGACGGGCATGCACCCATCTGGCGGCATCTGATCGACATGATGCCGGAGCGTGACCTGGCGACCAAGACGATCCTCGACTTCGGATGCAATCAGGGTGGTTTCCTGCGTCATCTCTATGCAATCCGTCCGTTCCGGAAAGCTCTTGGCACCGATATCGCCGAACAGTCCATCGCCAAGGCGAACGCACTCAAGGGAACACTCCCGGTGCAATACGAGGCGATGGCGCGTCTCGACGGCTGGGACGAGCAGTTCGATGTCGCGTTCAGCCACGAGGTGATCTATCTGATCGAAGACATCGCCCAGCATGCCGCCGACATCTGGCGTGCGCTCAAGCCGGGCAGCGTCTATTACGCCGTAACGGGCTGCCATACAGACAACCCGCTCTGGCCGAAGTGGCGCACCCTCGTTGCCGAACGCACCAATACGGTCGTTCAGGATCGTTCGATCACCGATTACGCCAAGGTTTTCGAAGCCGCCGGCCTCAAGGTGACGGCCCGCAAGCTCCAGTTCGACGGTTTCCTGCCTTACGTGAGCGGCGGCTGGATGCCGGATTTTGCCGATACGCTGGACTATTACACCGAGACGAAAATCGTCTTCCGCCTGATCAAGTCCTGACGGCTGTCCGGCGGGCCAGTTCCACGTCGAAATGCGGGGGCGCGTCGGGAGCAATCTCGACGAAACGCCCCCGTACTCTGAACACGCTCTCGATCAGGCCACTTCCGGCAAGGTCATTCGGCTCTCCGTCGAATACCATCTCGCCGCGCTTCAGCAGGCAGATGCGATCACTGATCGACATGGCCTGATTGAGATCGTGGATCGCCATGATGACGGTCACGCCACGATCCCGGCTGAGGTGATGGATGAGATCCAGAACCTCGATCTGATAGCCGATATCGAGAAATGAAGTCGGCTCGTCGAGAAGAAGTATGCCGGCTTCCTGCGCGAGTGCCGCCGATATCCAGGCGCGCTGCCTCTCGCCACCCGATAAAGCGCTCAGGCTGCGGGCCGCAAAATCCGACAGTCCTGTTGCCTCCAGCGCCCAGCGGATCGCCTTTTCATCCTCCGGCCCGTATGACTTGAACAGGCCCACATGCGCGAAACGCCCCTGCCGCACCAGTTGCTCCACCGTCATCTCGTCCGGCGCGGTGGGCTGCTGCGGCATGAACGCCAGCTGGCGCGCGATCTGACGGCGGGACATGGACGCGATCGGCGCGCCGTCAATGGCCGCTTCGCCGGACGTCGGACGGATGAGGCCTGCAAGGGCCTGCAACGCTGTGCTCTTGCCCGAGCCGTTGGGGCCGATCAGCGCCCTCACCTCACCTTTTCCGACGGAGAGGTTCAGGGCATTCAATGCCCGGCGCGAGCCATAATCGACGGTTAGTCCGGAGCAGGATAGCAGCATCTGTGCCTCATGGGGTCTTGCGAATGAGCATGATCAGGATCGGTACGCCGACGAGTGCAGCGATGACCCCGATGGGGATTTCTTCGGCCTGTCCGACCAACCGCCCGATGAGATCACCGAGGGTCATGAAGACCGCTCCGAAAGCGATCGTTAACGGCAGGACAAGTCCCGCCCGTCTGCCAGCGGTGAAACGGGCGATATGCGGTACAACGAGACCTACAAACACGACTGGCCCGACAGTGCCGACAGCGCTGGCGGCCAGCACGCAGGACACCATGAGCGCGCAGGAGAACTGCCAACGGTAGGAGAGGCCGAACGATCGCGCCACCTGCGAATCGAACCGAAGCAGATCCAGCGGCCGCCGGATGATCGGCAGAACGACCAGCCCCAATGTCGTATAGGGCAGAAGGAAAAGCGCATGTTCCCAGGTGCGGGCATAGAGACTGCCCGCCAACCAGTCGAGCAGGACTTCGAGACGGCTCGACCCCCAGCCTGCGATCAGGCCGATCGCCAGCGCCTGCATCACCGCCCCAACGGCAATGCCGCACAAGGTGATGCGCAATGGTCCGAGTTCAAGGCGGAACGCCAGAAGATAGATGAGGCCGCCCGCGACCAATCCGCCCAATGTGGCAACTGTCGGAAGCCATTCCAGCGGCAGATCGGGAAGGTCCGTCGACCCGGTGTGATGGATGTAGACGGAAAACAGCAGGAACAGGCCCGCTGCCAATGTGGCCCCCTGGGAGACCCCCATGATCGAGGGATCGGCCAGAGGATTGCGGGTGATGTTTTGCAGCAGCAGTCCGGCAGTGGCCAGATGGATGCCTGCGAGCATTCCGGTCACGATGCGTGGAAGCCTTATGTCCCAGATGATGGAGGTCGCCTGAGCCGAGCCGTGACCGCCGAATACGGCGATAACATCGGCGGGCGGAATGTCCGCAACCCCGAGAAAGACGGCCACAATAGGTGACAGCACGGTCAAAAGGGCGACGCTCACCATGAACCTGGTGGAGTGCGACGTTGTTGTCGAGATTTCTCTCGTGGTCATCGTTACCCCCTGCCCGCGAAATTGCGCCGCTGCACCAGGAAGATGAAGATCGGTCCGCCGATCAGCGCCGTAGCAATGCCGACTGGTATCTCGCGTGGCGGCGCAATGCTGCGGGCGATGACATCGGCAAGCACCACCATGAAACCGCCGATGACAGCGGCCAGAACGATGCTCCAGAGCGTATTCCTGGGTTTCAACAGGCGCGCGATATGGGGTGATGCCAACCCAATAAAAGCAACGGGGCCCGCAACCGGCGTAATCCCGGCCACCGGAATGACCGAGATGAGAAGGAGCAGCGGTTTCCAGAATGCGAGTTGCAATCCCATCCCTGCGGCTGCCTGTTCACTGAGGGTCAGGAGTCCGACAATCCGATGACAGGCGAGCGTTCCGACCACGCCTACAACGACCCAGGGGAGCATATAACCAAGCTGCACCCATGAGCGTCCCTGAAAACCTCCGGAAAGCCAGAAAAGCAGCGATGGAATCTGAGGGCCGGTCGAGAGGATCGCCCAGGTCGTGACAGCGCCCAGAAACATCGAAACGCTGATCCCGCCGAGAGCAAGATGAAGCGGTCGGGCGGTGCCGCCATGGGCGATCCAGAAGGTAACCAGCGATGCTGCGAGACCTCCCGCCAGACCGACAAGCGGATAATAGAATGACGATAACCACGGAAAGAAGACGAAACAGAGCACAATCGGTGCGATGGCGCCAGCCGTCACGCCGGTCAGGCCCGGCCCCGCGAGCGGGTTGCGGGTCAACGTTTGCAAAAGATATCCCGAAACGCCGAGCCCAGTGCCGGCCGTGAATGCCGCAAGGCTTCTTGGCAGCCGCAGGGTCCAGACAAGGATGGAGTCGATCTTGCCGTCCGGTGCGGAAAGCACAGTCCACAGTGCATGATGGGGGATGGGGCGCATGCCGATTGTCAGACCACCGATAGTCACGATGACACTGCCGATCAAAAGAATGATCGCCAGTGCCATCGAACGGGCATCAATTGCTGAATTTCTCCCGCTCAATGCGTTGCTCACTTCTGCAGTTCAGCCGGAATCATCTTCGCTGCTTCCGCGCGAACATCGACTGCCGGGAAAGTATCCGGATAGAGGAAATGAGCGGCCTCTTTCAACACGATCTCGCGTGCGATCGGCCCCTGAGTCTCAACCCAATGGTCGCCGACATAATGAACGCGGTTGTTCTTGACCGCGGACAATTGCTGCCAGATCGGATTGTTTTCATGCGGACGGTTCGGCCCGCCATCATAAACGAAGATGACCTGCGGGTCCTTCTCAAGCATCGTCTCGAGGCTGACCTGAACGCCGAACTTGCCGTCTTGCGTCACGGGCCCAATGATGTTGTCGCCACCCAGCGCGGTGACAATCGAAGCGGTCGTGTTTTCCGTATGGAACGAGAACGGCGTGTCACCGGCCCACATGATCTGGAACCGTGGCTTCTCGCCCTTCGGTGCCTTGGCGGCATAGGTTTCGAGGTCGCGTTTGAAGTTCGCATTCAGCTCTTCACCACGCTCCGGCTCGCCGAAAATCTTCGAGAGATCAGCGACTTCCTGGTAGCTCTGGCTCAAAAGCTCCATATTATAGGCAACGAGGGGCGCAAGCTTTTCGAGCTGTGGCGCATTCGCCGTCGTATATCGACGCATGGCGACGATCACGTCCGGTTTGATCTCGGAAAGCAGCTCCAAATTCGGTTTTGCCCGCTGACCGATCGCCTTCATGTCCTTGGTGAGCCCCAGAAGGAAGTCAGGATTGCGATCCGCAGTCATGTACGTGGTCGCGACTGGCTTGATGCCCAGAGCGAGCGCTACGTCGACAGCGAGATAGGAAACGGCGGCAATCCGGCTTGCGTTGGCTGGAACCTGGACTTCGACGCCGCGATCGTCTTTGACGGTAACGTGACTGACATCCTGGGCAGCGGCGCTCCCGGCGAGCAGCATGGCTGCAGCGCCGATGATCGAGCGCAGGCGCGAGCTCTGTGAGTTCATTGTGTATCCTCCTGGATCGCTGGTTTGTTGTGTCTTGGACATAGGGACCACGGCGAAGCCAGACTGGTTCACAGGCGGCGGCCGCGCACTCCCGTTGCAGCGACTCGATGCTTAGACCGCAAATAAGAGTTTTACAATCATGTTTATTTGGAATGACTGGCGAAGAGTTTTTCCGGTCGCAACTTCGCCCGCCTTATTGGCGTGGTGGTGTCACCCTTGAATTTCTGACTTCGAGAAGTGCCGCAAAAAAGGCTCTCACGAGGCTTGCCTTCTGCTCGTCGGGACGGGGGGCCGCGGTCTTGTCTGCGACGTTATCGCTCGGAAGGGTGCCTTGTGGAACCAAGTCTGCCGGACAGTTGTCTAGCCGTACTTGTCAAAAGCTCCAGTTGTCGAGACTGCGCTTCCGCGGTGAAACGCTGCATCTGCACGGTGAGTCCCAATGCACCGACCAGATTGTTGCCTACGCCAAAAACTGGGACGCCTATCGCTCCCGTTTCGGGATCTCGCTCTCCGAGCGAGATGTAGTAGCCCTTGTCGCGAATATCATCGTAGAAAACGCCGGGCTCTCCAGAAAACGCCATGAGGATACGCGCGGTTGCTCCCTTGTCGAGCGTGAGCGAGGCGCCCTCCTCCAGATAGTGTCTGAAGATCCGGTCCGCATGGTGCCGATAGAGACAGATGCGGCGATCATTATCCTTGATGTAGAAAGCAGCGGTTTCCTCTGTGACCTCGACAAGCTTCCGCAAGACGGGCCGAACGTAATCAGCCAGATTGAACGTTCGCTGATACTGGTTTCCAAGTCGGTAGAGTGTCGACCCCAGACGGAATCGGCCATCGGGCTCGCGGTTGATGTATCCGAACCGCTCGAGCGAGCCGGCGAGGCGCAAGATCGTGCTGGGGTAGAAACCGGTCTTGGCGGCGATCTGATTGAGGGTCAGACGAGATTCGGCGTCGGTGAAGGCGTTCAGTATCGTCAATGCCCGTTCAACGGCTTCGACTTTCTGCTCTTTCTGAACCGCCATCAATGAACCTCCGAATGATCGCCTTTGCTCGCCGTGAACGCATAGCGCGTCACGGGCCTACAAGACAATGAAATCGCGTCACAAAGGCCGCAAGTCTCGGATCGGCCGCTGCATTTGCTACACGCCGATGATCTTCCACACGCCGGTGGCGCTCGCGACATGGCGCCCGCCGGCATGCAATTCTCCTCGCATGAAGACCAGATGCCGCGTCTCTTTCTGGATCGTGCAGAAAATCTCTACCGTTTCACCCACCTTGACCGGCTCGTAAAACTGCATTGAAAACTGCGCTGTCGCCTGCGCCCGTTTTTCATCGGCTTGCCTTGCGGTCCGCCCCATTGCACGATCTGCGAAAGTCATCAGCATGCCGCCCTGAACGAACCCGGCGCGGTTCCTGTGCTTGGCTTCGGCGACGAACCTGAAGCGCCCCTCCCCCGCCGAAAATGGCACATGATAAACCGGCCCGACATGAGCGATGAACCCGTCGTCGTCTTCGATGCTCCAGTCTTCGTTCTCGGTCATCCGATTGATCCTCTCAAGGGAATCGCACCGAAGATCAGGGCTCCGGCAAGCATTGCGAACATCAATCCTATAACCCAGAGGATTGAGGCGCGCTGGTTCTCACCGTAATTGATGTCCAGAAGTGCCACGAGAAGATAGGTGGATGCCACAAGGGGGCTGAGCAGATGGAGCGGTTGACCGACCAGCGATGCGCGCGCCATTTCGGCCGAAGTGATGCCGTAAGCCGCCGCAGTCTTTGCCAGGATCGGAAGCACCCCAAAGTAAAATGCGTCATTGGTCACGGCATATGTCGCAAGACCGCTCAGCACTGCGGTGAAAGGCGCCAGATAGGGACCGAAAGCATCCGGAGTAATGTAGAGCAGGCTTTTCGACATCGCGTCGAGCATCCCCGTGCCGTTCAGGATGCCCGTGAAAATGCCTGCGGCGAAGATGAGAGAAACCACTGCCAAGACATTATAGGCGTGCTCGCTCAGTCTTTCCTTCTGCTCGGATACGCTTGGATAATTCAGGATCAGAGCGATGGCGGTGGCGACCATGAAGAGAATAGGCAGAGGCAGGAGCCCCTGGATAAGAGCGAAGATCAGCGTCGCCGTCAGGATGACATTGAGCGGCAGCATGCGAGGACGCCTGAATTCGGGCACCTGATCCAGGCTCTCCTCAATCGCCGCAACGTCACGCTGGCTGATCCGTCCGATCCTTTTTCTCTCCTTCAGACCGAAATAGAACGCCACACATAGAACGTAAGCGAATCCTGTCAGCATCGGCAGTATGAGGGGAACAAAGACTTCACTGACATCGAGATGCATTGCACTGGCTGCTCGCGCCGTTGGGCCGCCCCATGGTAGGATGTTCATGATCCCGATCGACATGAGGAGCAGCGTCGCCATGTACTGCAACCTGATGCCGAGACGGCGATACACGGGGAGCAGCGCTGCCGTGCAGATGACATATGTGGTGGCGCCGTCTCCATCCAATGCGACGACAGTACCCATCACGGCAGTGCCGACGATGATTTTGAGCGGATCTCCTTTGGCGGTTTTCACCACGAGTCTGATCAGCGGATCAAAGAGGCCCGCGTCCGTCATGATGCAAAAATAAATGATCCCGAAAAAAAGCATGGCGGCTGTTGGTGCTAGCTTCACCAGGCCGTCCATCATCATCTTGCCCATATCGGCGCCTGCGCCAGCGATAAGGCCGAACACGATTGGTACGACCATCAGCGCAACCATGGCTGTCATGCGCCTTGTCATGATCAGCGCCATGAAGGCCGCGACCATCGAATATCCAAGAAAAGTCAGCATTGCGTATCCTCCCGAACTCGCGCGCGGTAATGCGCGTGACCACTGCCGCGGGTTCGATAACACTTGGTATAGAGAGCTCGGCGAGCTCAGGCGTACTGAAAGCCCTTAGGCAGGCCGGCGTCCTGGACGTGGCCGTAGAGGTTCTCTCCCGGCAGGCCGGAAAGAATGATGGGGCGAGCGCTCACGAGCTTGTCGATATCGACACCGGTCTTCAGGCCCATCGATTCGAGCATGAACACAAGATCCTCGGTCACGATGTTCCCGGTTGCACCCGGAGCATACGGGCAGCCGCCGAGACCTGCCTGGGAGGAATCGAACGTGGTGACCCCGACCTCCAGCGCTGCAACGACATTGGCGAGCCCTTGACCGCGCGTGTTATGGAAATGCGCGCCGCCGGCCTTTTCACCGAGCTCCGAACGCAGTCTGGTAAAAAGACGTTTGACCTGCGCAGGATTGCCGTATCCGGTCGTATCAGACAGGCCGATGGAATCGGCCCCGGCCGCAGCAAGCTTCACCGCGAGCTCGATCACCCAGTCTTCGGAAACATTGCCTTCCATCGCGCATCCGAAAGCAGTGGAAATGCCGATTTCCACACCCGGACGGTAATCTCCAGACAGCGAGTTGCGCAATTCGTTGACGCGAGCAACGTCTTCCACGGCCTCTTCAACCGTACGGTTGATGTTTGCCTTGCTGTGAGCCTGGGAAGCAGAGACAGGCATGGTAATCTTCGGTGTGCCGACATCGAACGCGGCCTGCGCTCCACGCAAATTGGGCACGAGGGCAAGAACGGTCAAATCCTGCATATCCCGCGTGGCGGCCACAAGCTCGCCGCAGTCTGCCATCTGAGGCAGCAATTTGGGGGAAACGAAAGACCCTACTTCGATCTCCGACAGACCGGCATCAGCAAGGGCCTTGATCCAGTCGATCTTGGTCGCCGTCGGCATTGTTCGCTTGATGCTTTGAAGCCCGTCGCGTGGACCTACTTCGCTGACGATAACGTCCCGCTTGCCTGGTCTCATGAGATTGCTCCTCCAATTCTCTTCAACAGAAGTCATTTCCATTAGATAGAAATTCGATCCCCGTCAAACAGGTTTTGATCCAATCGATTTCGGACGCCTCAGGGCATAATGGCCCAAACTATCGTTTCGCTTCGTATTTGATGATGCAGCGCAGCAAGCAATTAGCTTGACAGTCGACAAACACTTGCGCAGTTTCCCCTGCAGTAAGTCAGAAATGATTTCTATCTGACAGAATTTAGGGAGAAACTATGTCCGACACTTTCCGCTATAACACAGGGCTTCCACTAGCCGGGATCAAGGTCGTTGAATTCTCTCACATGATCATGGGCCCCAGCTGCGGCATGATCCTGGCCGACCTCGGAGCGGACGTGGTGAAGGTCGAACCATTCCCAAATGGTGACAACACGCGCCGTCTGAACGGTTCCGGCGCGGGCTTTTTCCCGACGTTCAACCGCAACAAGCGCAGCCTCGTCGTCGATCTCAAATCCCCCGAAGGCCATGCTGCTGCGCAGAAGCTGATCGATTCGGCCGACGTTCTGATCGAAAATTTCCGTCCGGGCGCACTCGACAAGCTAGGCTTCGGTTACGACAAGTCGATCGCCCGCAATTCCAAGCTCATCTACTGCTCGCTCAAAGGCTTTTTGTCGGGTCCTTACGAGCATCGCGCGGCCCTCGACGAGGTTGTGCAGATGATGGGTGGACTGGCGTACATGACTGGCCCGACGGGACGCCCGTTGCGCGCCGGAGCGTCGGTGAACGACGTGATGGGAGGCATGTTTGCAGCCATCGCAATTCTGGCGGCACTTCAGGAAAGATCGAAAACGGGCAAGGGACAGCTTGTCCGCAGCGCCCTGTTCGAAAACAACGTCTTCCTCGTCGCACAGCACATGATGCAGATGGCAGTCACTGGAAAAGCCGCAGCGCCGCTACCTGAGCGGATTTCGGCATGGGCCGTCTACGATCTCTTCGATACGGGTGATGGGAAGCAGATTTTCGTCGGCGTGGTGAGCGACACGCAGTGGGCGGCTTTCTGCAAGTCCTTCGGCCTCGAGCATTTCCTTTCGGATCCTGATCTTCAGACGAATGCCGAACGCGTTACCAACCGTGAAAAGTTCATGCCGGCGATCCGTGTGATTTTCGACGGCATGACCCTGCCGGATGCGTTTGCCCGTTGCGAGGAAATCGGCCTTCCGTTCGCGCCGATCGCAAAGCCGCAGGACCTTTTCGACGATCCTCACGTAACGCAGCCCGGCGGCATGGTGGATATCGTTCTGCCGAATGGTACACCAACGAAGGTGCCGACACTCCCGATCGACTTCAACGGTCAGCGTTTGGGTCTTCGTTATGACATTCCACGCTGCGGCGAGCATAGCGCAGAGGTGCTGAGCGAACTTGGATACACGGCCGCAGACATCGAAAAGATGGTGTCCGGCGGAGTGGTTGCAGACGACGCGACCAGCCAGAAGGACGAGGCTCGCAAACTTGCCTGAATAACGACGGGGGGCATAGGCCAGGTGCCGTGCCCCGTCCTGATCGGCTTGGAGGGCCGATTCCAAATCATCCGGAAATCCGGAACACAATGAGTTCAACCTGGGAGGAGACCAAAATGAACCGCCGTACTTTCCTAGCATCTGCAAGCATCGCAACCGTCATGGCGACAGTGCCGAGCCTGGCGCGGGCGCAGACCATGAAGCGCCTTGAGATTTTCGTTCCCGCCGCGCCCGGTGGCGGCTGGGATCAGACGGCCCGCGTGATGGATGCCGTCATGCGAAACGGAAAACTCATCGGCAACTCGCGCATTACCAACGTTGGCGGCGCAGGTGGCACAATCGGCCTTCCCCAGTTCATCAACCAGCATAAGGGCGATGGCAACGCATTGATGACCGGCGGCATGGTGATGATCGGTGCCATCATCTCCAACAAGTCCCCTGTGGATCTTTCGGCGGTCACGCCAATCGCCCGTCTGACAGGCGAATACCTGACGATCGTTGTCCCGGCCGCATCGCCTCTGAAATCGATGGCCGATCTGGTCGAAGCCTTGAAAAAGGATGTCGGCTCGGTATCCTGGGCGGGGGGCTCTGCCGGAGGTAGCGACCACATTCTCGCGGGCCTGGTTGCCAAGGCAGCCGGCGTCGATCCAATCAAGATTTCCTACGTCGCTTTTGCAGGCGGCGGTGAAGCCATGGCCGCCCTTCTGGGCAATCAGGTAACCTGCGGCGTTTCCGGCTGGGGCGAATTCTCCGAGCAGGTGGCCGCCGGCAACCTTCGTGTTCTCGGGCTCTCCGCCCCAGAGCGGGTGGCGGGCATCGATGCCCCCACGATCAAGGAGCAGGGCTTGGATGTCGAGCTGCTGAACTGGCGTGCGGTCTTCGGTGGCCCTGATCTTTCCGAAGAGCAGAAAGCCAACCTCATCAACCTCGTGACCAAGATGGATGCCGAGGAAAAATGGCAGTCCGAACTCAAGACACGCTCGTGGACGAGACTGTTCCTCGCAGGCGATGAATTCGGCAAATACCTTGAGGAAGATACGCAGCGCATTGCGGGCATCCTCAAGGACCTCGGATTGGCGTGAGACCCGGCTAATGACTCCCTCCCGCAATCTTGAACTTACCGCGGTGGCGCTCTGCGTCATCGCGCTCGGGGTAGGCGTGGTCTTCATGACTACGCAGATCGCTGTACCGCCGACGTATGCGAAAGTCGGCCCGACGATCTTCCCTTACACTGTCGGCGCGGCCTTGATCGGTCTTGGCTGTTTTCTTTTCCGAGACGTCTTTTCAGGCACATGGTCCTGCGAGGCCACGGACGAGGATGCCGATCGACTGGATCTGCAGCCCATGGCGTGGGTGATCGCCGGACTGGCGATTAACCTCGTCCTGATCAGTTATGTCGGCTTTATCCTCGCATCCACGGCCATGTTCGTTTTCGTTGCCAAGGCATTCGGAAGCCGGCGCGTTTGGCTTGCCGCGATCGTCGGCTTTCTTCTAGCTCTCCTCGCCTATTACGGGTTCGCGCGTGTCCTTGACCTACGCATGGGTAATGGCCTGATCGAGGATCTTTTCTGATGGATTCATTCGTCTCACTTGCCAACGGTTTCGCCGTCGCTCTGACCCCCGCCAACCTGATGTGGGGGCTGATCGGAGTAACGCTTGGGACCTTCGTCGGCGTCCTGCCCGGATTGGGGCCTGCCCTGACGATCGCGATGCTTCTCCCGATCACATTCCAGGTCGAACCGACGGCGGCGTTCATCCTGTTCGCCGGTATCTATTTCGGCGCAATGTTCGGCGGCTCGACAACCTCGATCCTGATCAACACGCCTGGCGAAAGCGCGACTATCGTCACTGCTCTCGAAGGCCACAAGATGGCCAAGAAGGGTCGTGGTGGCCCTGCTCTCGCCACCGCCGCAATCGGATCGTTCGTGGCGGGTACGCTCGGAGTGGTCGGCATAACCCTGCTCGCACCCATCATCGTAAAATTCGCTCTGACGTTTTCACCTGCCGACTATTTCGCGCTGATGCTGTTGGTATTCGTCACCGTGTCGGCCGTTCTGGGATCATCCATGGTGCGCGGTCTGACGGCCCTTGCGCTCGGTCTGTTCATCGGCCTGATCGGTGTCGATCTGCAGACGGGCCAGGCACGCTTCGCATTCGGTCATATGTCTCTGCTCGACGGCGTGGACGTCGTCATCGTCTGTGTCGGGCTTTTCGCTGTCGGAGAAACTCTTCATCTCGCTTCCCGGTATAGAGCCGGAAACGATGAGATCATCCCGATCAAGGGATCCCTTTGGATGAACCGGCAGGACTGGGCACGCTCGTGGAAGCCATGGCTGCGCGGTGCGTTCATCGGCTTCCCGATCGGAGCGATGCCCGCGGGTGGTGCCGAAATCCCGACATTCCTTTCCTATTTCTTCGAAAAAAGGTTGTCGAAGCACCCGGAAGAATTCGGTCACGGTGCGATCGAAGGCGTGGCAGGTCCGGAAGCCGCGAACAACGCGAGCGCGGCCGGTGTATTCGTTCCTCTTCTGACGCTCGGCCTGCCGACTTCCGCCACTGCTGCAATCATGCTGTCGGCGTTCCAATCCTACGGCATCAATCCCGGACCGCAGTTGCTCGTGTCTCAACCCGACCTCGTCTGGGGCCTGATCGCAAGCCTTTACATCGGCAACGTCCTGCTTCTCGTACTCAATCTGCCGCTGGTCGGTCTCTGGGTGCAGGTTCTGAAGATCCCGACACCGTACTTGTATGCGGGGATCCTTCTGTTCGCGACGATTGGAACCTATGGCATCAGCCAGTCGGTATTCGACCTCGCGCTGCTGTATATTATCGGGATCATCGGTTTCTTCATGCGCCGATATGATTTCCCGACGAGCCCCGTGATCATCGGCATGATCCTTGGTCCATTCGCCGAGCAGCAGTTCCGGCGTGCCATGACGATCAGTCAGGGCGACCTGTCTGTGTTCGTGACCCGACCGATATCCGCAACGCTCATTGCGATCGCGATCCTTGCGCTCGTCGTCCCACTGATCGTCCAGTTCAGGCGCGCCCGGCGCGTCGAAGAGCCTGTCGCCGAGGGACAGCGCAGCGTTTGAGCTTGACGTCCGCGGACGTCGGCGACGGGCTCGCAGCGCGGCTGCGGGTCGATAGTCCAGTGTTTTGATGGGAGGATCGTAATGCAAGTGAACCGACACAGGCGGAAATCAACCGCCGTCTTTCTTTCGGCTTTGATATGCATGACTTTCGGTGGCATTCACGAGTGTAACCGAGCAACGGCAGGGGACGCCCCCGCCTACAAGGAGTTTTCCGGCACGTTTCCTGACGGAACACCTTGGCTGATACGCGTTCCGAACGACTGGAATGGTACCCTTATCAACGACCTGGACTACCTGCCGAAATCCACCAAACCGCTTGGGGAGTATTTTCTTTCGAAAGGATTCGCCGCGGCCGGTACAGGGCGACATCCGAAACGCCGCTACATCTTCGATCCAGCCCAGCAAAGCCGAAACCTGATCGCGGTTCTCGATAAATTCGAAGAACTTGTCGGAAAGCCCAAAACGACAATTCAATGGGGCACATCGAGTGGCGGAAACGACGCGCTCGTTATCGCGGAGACCGAGGCTGGTCGGGTCGATGGAGCGATTTCCGAATGCCCTTCTATCCCGGTTCTGACCAGCGGCCAGCGGTTCGACCTTTTCTTTGTGCTGAAGGAGCTTCTTGCTCCCGGGCGCGACGACATCGTGTTTGCAGCACTTCCAGATGATAGCGCGTCCGCGGTATCGGGCTGGAACGGCCTGCTGGCTGATGCAATCAAGTCCGATGTCGGCTTAGCGAGGATTTCACTCGCATTGGCCATGACGCAGTGGCCAGCCCACACCACGCCTAGCATCGCATGGCCGGACGACAACGACCAGACGGCACTTACGGAAACCTTGAAGAAAACCATTACGGCACTTCCAAAAATCCTGCCCGGACAGTTCATGTACGAACGACAAGGTGCTCTGGTAGGGAACAGCGGGGCGGACTATCAGGCCTACTTCCGCAATGCCGATCCAGCAGCACGTCGGCTCACTGAAGCCCTTTATGCCAAAGCCGGGCTTGATCTGGAGCAGGACGTTAGGCGTGTCCAATCCTCCCACCGAATACCTGCCGGACAGGAAGCGCAGACCCATTGGTTCGACGACCCTGCCCGGACACCTCGCGGCGACTTGGGCGTACCAGTCTTTCGTATGCACACCATCGGCGATGAACTGATCATCGCTGCCCAGAACCAATCCTATGATGAACTCGTCGGAAACAGCGCCAAGCTCGACCTGCTTCGTTCTGCCTTCGTCGCAAGGGCGGAGCATTGCAACTTCTCGCTAGCAGAGGATGCGGCCGCGCTGGATGTGCTTCTGGAAAGGATCAGGACAGGTAAGTGGCCCGCGACCACGGCCATCGATCTTAATCTTCGAGCAAGTAAACTGGTGCCAAGCGCCGAGGCTGCATTCGCAGCCGGCAAGCTTCGCGATTTCAATGGCAACTGGCGTCTTGAACAACGCGATTGGTATATCTCGGCAAAAGGCCTTGCCCGGCCTTAGACCACCTCAGCTCCAACGATTGAACAAAGCTTTCGTCCGCGATGACGACAGGCCTTCGCCTGTGTGCGGCTTTAGGATCGCGGCCACTTCATTTCCGGTAAATGCAAAAGGAGGGAAAGCATGCGCCTGGTATATGGATCAATATACATAGCCTCAGCTTCATTGCTGCTGGCAAGCGTTGGTGGGGTGAACGCGGCCCGCGCCGAAGATGGGAAATATTCCGCGGACATCAGACGAACCGAGTATGGGATTCCTCACATCAAAGCAGACCGATGGGACGGTCTTGGATTTGGCATCGGGTATGCTCTGGCCGAAGAAAATGTCTGCGACATGCTGGAGATACAGATCACAGCCCGCGGAGAAAGGTCGCTTTATTTCGGACCGTCCGGTGGAAATCTGGAGAGCGACTTCTATCGAAAGGCACACATCGATACAGGCGTGACGGAGACCCTGCTCGATAACGAGAAAACTCGCCCAAGCGCGGACTATCTCGATTTGGTAAAAGGCTACGTCGCGGGCTTCAACCAGTACCTCAAGGAAAAAGGTGCCGGTCTCCCTGATCCAAGATGTGCACGCAAGCCATGGGTGAAACCGACCTCCGAGATTGACTATCTGCGCATGCGCACGATTGGTCGCCGGGGCACGCTGGAATTCACCGCCGACATTTCCCGCGCCACCCCTCCAGGAAAAGCGTCGATCTTCGAGACGCCCGTGAAGAAGAGCGATCTCAACCTCGAACACGACCCTGAGATGATGGAAGCGAGCAACGGCTGGGCCATAGGCCCCGAACACACGGTGAATGGCACGGGCCTCTTGGTCGGGTCTCCCCATACGACATGGGAGGTTACGACGCCTCCTGCCTTTTCACCCGGAAGGTACCAACTCTACCACGCCACGATACCCGGCACCTACAATGCTATCGGGATCACGCGCATGGGGAGTATCGCGCACCATTTTGCCATGAATGAGAAGGTCGCACGGACCCACACGGTTTCGACCGCTGAGCGTCACTCCGTATACCGCCTCAAGCTCGATCCATCCGATCCGACGACCTATATTTACGATGGCCAGCCCAGAAAAATGACGTCTCGCGAGGTAACAGTACAGGTGAAGGACGATGGTGGCCGAATCCAGCCACGGACGACGACAATTTACTACAGCCACTATGGCCCTGTCTTCTCGAATGAGGAGATGCCTTGGACCCGAGAGACGGCATACACCGTCCGTGCAGCTAACACGCCGATGGAAAATATCCGGGTCGAAGAGCATAAGCTGGCGCTGGGACAGGCAACTTCGGTTCGCGACATGCTGGAAATACTCAAGCGCTACCAGGTGCAGGACAACAACACGATAGCGGTCGATGCGAAGGAAACGCTGCTGGCGGACGTTGGGAACATCCCGCATATCACGAACGAAAAACTACAGCGGTGCGGAACGGTAGACATCCTCGATGGGTCAAGGTCGGAGTGCGAGTGGGGAGCGGACGCCGACGCGGTTAGACCCGGCATATACAGTCCTTCAAAGGGGGTAGTTCGAATCGGCGCACCCTATGTCGCAAATTCGAACAACGGGCCTTGGATGTCGGTGCCGGATGAACCGGTAGTTGGCCTGGCGCGAGTTTTCGGTGAAGAGAAGGCCGAACTTACTCCGCGTGCCCGTATGGGATTGACAATGGTTCAGGACCGTATCGCGGGCGTTGACGGCCTACCCGGAAAAAAGTTCGATCTGGCCAACGCGCAGGAGATATTCCTTCGTAGCCGCTCCAAGATAGGAGAGCTGGTCGTGGACGATCTCGTGGCACTATGCAGGGCGAACACAGGTTCACACGTGCTGTCGGTGGACTTGAAACCAGCCTGCGAAGCACTTTCCGGCTGGAACCGAACTTTCGATATCGATGCCCGCGGGGCTCATCTCTTCCGTGAGTTCAGACAGGCCGGAGGCATTGTTTACCGAATCCCCTTCAACCCGGCGGATCCTGTAAACACGCCCAGGCAACTAGCCACCGACGATCCGAAGGTGCTCGAAGCCCTTGTCGTCGCGGTCAAGAAACTTAATGAGAAGCAGATTCCATTGGACGCGAGGCTCGGAGACGTGCAGTTCACTCTCTTCAACGACGAGCGCATCGCTCAGCGCGGAAGTGTGAATGCTGATGGGCTGTTTAATCCAATCGGTATCAAACCTCACGAGAAGGGTTATGCCGCAGCAGGCAGCACCAGCCTTGTCTATTTCGCCGAATACAGCAAAGACCGCGTAGAGAGCCGCGGCATGATTGTTTACTCCCTGTCGGGTAATCCGAGATCGCTCCATGCGTCTGATATGACAAGAGCCTATGCTTCAGGCCGAATCGTGAACTGGCGTTTCAACGAAGAAGATATTGAGGCGGACCCACATCTGGTCCGCTATCGCGTAACTAACTAACGTTGCAGCTACGAGTGACGGTATTCGTCATCAACGCGTCGTCTCGCCGGGCCTGCTGCTTTAAACGATTGCAGCAGGCCGCCACCACTTTGAACTGACCACAACTTCCATTCGTTCGTCAGGTAGACCAGACTCGGGATATTGGGTTGAATCGATCATCAATTTCATATTTCCCACGCTAAGTCGCGTTTCCTGCGCGACGAAATCTTACTTCACCGCTCCACCGGTCAGCCCTTCGACAGAGCCATCTTTCCTCCGGTTTTCAGGAGAGCCTTGGGTTTTGTTGCTCTGGGACCAAACCTTGGACCGCCGGATGCTTGAGTTTTCCGGCTTTGATCACGATGGCTGGCTGGTTGTTCCACCGGGATTATGCAGGTCAATCGGGACGTTATATCCGATCGCCGCGTGAGGACGTTCCTCGTTATAGTATCGACGCCAAGTCTCCAACTTTTCGCGCGAATCCGCAAGGGTCAGGAACCAATGGGCGTTCAGGCGCTCCGCGCGCAGCTTGCTGTTGAACGCCTCGATGAAGCCATTGTCGGTCGGCTTACCAGGCCGCGAGAAGTCCAGGGTGACGTTGTTGGCATAGGCCCACAGGTCGAGATCACGAGAGATGAACTCACTGCCGTTATCCACCCTTATTGTCTTCGGATAGCCGGTCTTCCTGCAGATGCCTTCCAGAGTCTGGACCACGTCTTCGCCTCGATAGGTGAAGCGGGCGTCGGCGGCTGGGCAGTAACGCGAGTGCGTATCGACCACGGTTAGGATACGCAGCTTCTTGCCCGGTCGCGAGCTGATCGTGAACGAAGTCCATCGCCCAAACATCGTTCGGTCCGACAGCTTCCTGGTGATCGTCACGAAGCTTGGCCCCGGCGCTTGGGATGCCTGTTGCGCAGCTGAAGACCTAACTCTCTGTAAATCCTGCGTGTCTTCTTCATGTTGATCTTCCATCCATCGCGGAGCAGGTGGACATGGACACGCCGATAGCTATATCGCACGCGCGTCTCGCAAATCTCCTTGATGCGTCGTTCGAGTGGGGCCTGTCCGGTGCGGCGGGATTTGTAATGGTAGGTCGATGTGTCGAGCCTCAACACCTTGCAGGCCCCTCTGATCGAGACGCCCCAATCCACCAGCATCCCATCTATCAGCTTGCGCTGCCTGGCAGGCCTCAGAGCTAATGGGATGGTCCGCCCTGTCTCCCGAGAGCATAGTGGGGATGGGCAAAGGAGGGCCCTGATTATGAATCGTAACCAACCGCAGGAGTGCGCCGTCTTTGGAGTAGACATTGGAAAGAACCTCTTCCATGTCGTGGGCCTTGATTGCTCGGGCGCGATCGTTCAGCGCGTCAAATTCCGACGTGAGACTTTGTTGCAGTTTTTCGAACGGGCTCACCGGACGCTTGTTGGAATGGAAGCCTGTCCGGGATCGCAATGGCTCGCGCGCAAACTGCAGACGATGGGTCATTCCGTCCGCATTATCCCTGCGCAATTCGTCAAGCCCTATGTGAAGTCGAACAAGAATGACATCATCGATGCCGCGGCAATCGCCGAGGCTGCAACGCCACCGGCAATGCGTTTTGTTGGTATCAAGCAAACGGATCAGGTTGACCTTCAAATGCTGCACCGGGTTCGTAGCCGACTGGTATCGGCCCGGACGAACCTGATTTGCCAAATGCGTGCCTATTGCCTCGAGCATGGTGTCGCGATGCGACAGGGAGCTGGCGTATTCAAGGTCGACATTTGCCGGGTTATGGATGACCTCGACAATGATCTGACACCTATGGCGCGATCTGTTCTACGAGATCTGCATGATGATTTCCGCCGGCTCGAAGCCCGGATCAAACAGGTCTCTGACGACATTGAGAAGATCGCCGATACCGACGAGCGCGCAAGACGCCTAATGACAATTCCGGGGATCGGGCCGCTTGGCGCAACCGCCATTCTTTCCGCGATCGGTGATCCGACACGGTTTTCCAAAGCCCGGGATGTTGCGGCTTGGCTGGGTCTGGTGCCTCGACAGTATTCCACCGGAGGGAAGCAGAACCTCCTGGGCATCAGCAAACGCGGCAACAACTACCTTCGTCGCTTGATCATTCATGGGGCACGGTCATCCATGCTGCATCTCGATCGCGGCAAGGATCGTCTTGGCGTCTGGATCGATACCTTGCGGCTGAGAATGCACGTTAACAAGGTGACCGTAGCTTTGGCTGCCAAGCTGGCCCGTATCGTTTGGGTTGTTCTGACAAAGCCGGGGGCTACGTACCTGCGTCAGGTAACAGCTTGACCAAATCGCCTTTCTGGCCGTTGAGGCCGGACAGATTGCGAGGTTCGAGGGTGATGACGAGACAGTTGATCGACATTCTGTAAATCCTGGTCGAAAGCGGGCTTCGTGCCCGAAGAAGCTATTTGGAAACAGAATGTGCGGATCTCATCAGGGCCTGGCTGCAACAGCAGTCCACTCGCGAGAGGCCGGATACATTTACGCAAACTGCTATCGCCGGAACCTAAAATCCTTGCAATGACAGGGCGGACCATACATTTCGGCGGATGACGTCCTGGAGCATCTCGCGGTCCAGTGTCAGATCGGCGACGATCCGCTTCAGCTTGGTATTTTCATCTTCCAGAGCTCTCAATCGGCGCACCTCGTCGGGCAGCAGCCCAGCATACTTCTTGCCCCAATTGAAATAAGTCGCCTGGCTGATGCCCGCCTTACGGCAAATCTCTGCCACCGGCACTCCGTCATCGCCCTGCTTTAGAATGAACGCTTTCTGCGCGTCCGAAAACTTCGATGCCTTCATAGCTTCCGCTCCTGTTCCCAGCCGGGAATTTAACGCGGAAAACTCCAGTTATGAACGATCCAGTTTTTGGGGATCAAAGCAGACTGAGGTCCACCTTCTGGACGAGTTTACCCACGCACATCTCTCAGTGTTGTACAAGAAGAAGCAGGAATTGTAATCGTTTCGGATTTGCAAGCGCGCTAAGAAGCTCCGCCCACTCTCCGATCATTCTTCCCCTATTTTCCATTTCTCGATGCCTGCTGACATCCGGTTACGATCTTTGCCTGATAGTGCAGCCATCGTTGCCGAGCAAGGTCTGCTTGATATCAGGCCGTGTTCCGAGTGGGAAATTTCCGTACGACGGCGGGTGAGTCAAGCCTTTGCGACCTAGATTGAAGGAGGGCAGTCATCTCCGTCGCCGGGATTGCCTTCGAATATAGGTAGCCCTGACCGAGGAGGCAGCCGCGTTCCAGCAGCATTTCCGCTTGAGAAAGAGTCTCGATGCCCTCTGCGACGACCCGAATACCTAATCGTGTGGCGATGTGCAAAATGCCCTCGACGATGCCTGTGCCAACATCATCGGGCGCGAACCGGTCGATGAAGGACTTGTCGATCTTGATGATGTCGATTGGAACAGTGATCAGATGGGTAAGCGAGGCGAAACCGGTGCCAAAATCGTCCAAAGCGACCTTCAGGCCGGAAGCGCGCAAGGCCGCGATCTTCGTGGCGACGGTCTGGTCCTTACCTCCGAGATAAACGGACTCGGTCACTTCGAGGATTGCGTGGTGGAGAGGGACATTCTCGCGCTCGAAGGCGTGAACAAGGATTGCCGGGAGTTCATCGCTGCTAAAGTCCGCTGCGGACACGTTGATCCCGACATGCTGTAACGGGATGTTCAGGCTTAACCATTGTCCGACGTCGCGAGCGATGCAGGCAATCATTTGGCGCGTGAGAGAGGCAGCCACGAAGACGTCTTTGGTTGCCTCGTGAAACAATCCAGCCGGCACTACCGTGCCATCGGCAAGTCGCATGCGGGCGAGCGCCTCCAGGCCAACGATTTCGCCGGTATCGATGCGCACGATCGGCTGATACCAGGCCTCAACCCGGTCCTCTTTCAGCGCGGCTGCCACGGCGTGAATGGTCTCGGTTCGTTTGGCGATAGTCGATCGCAGCGCACTGTCGAATACGGCAAAACTTCCGCGCTTCTCTTCTTTGGCGTGGTAGAGGGCGATATCGGCGTGGTGGCGCACATCCGCACTGGAAAGTTGCTCCCTGGAATGGGCAACACCCACCGTCACGGACGGATTGACGGTATGCCCAGCGCAGATGACGGGCCTGCGAATCTCAGTTGCAACCTTAATGGCAAGCCGTTCAGCGTCTTCTTTTGTGGCACGATCGATAACGATCGCGAATTCATCGCCGCCGAGGCGATAGACCGGCAGCCGGGCCGCGGCTCGCGAAAGCGCGAGCGCAACGGCAGCGATGAGGTCGTCGCCCGCCGCGTGCCCGAACGTGTCGTTGACGGTCTTGAGATCGTCCACATCCACCAGCAGGAGGGCCCAGCTCTGTTGCCGAGTGATCTTCTCCAGCGTGTCGTTGAACTTGGCGCGATTTGGCAGGCCGGTCAGCACGTCGGTAAATGCCAGGCGACGGTGCTCGAGAAGCCGCTCGTAACGCTCAAGCGCGATCATGCAAAGCGGCAGACAACCTTCAACGATGCTCTGTTCGAGTGGAGAGGGCGAACGCGGTTCGCGAAAATATAGCGCAAACGTGCCTAGCACCCGGCCCTTGCTACCGAAGATCGGGCTCGAAAAGCAGGCTTTCAAGCCAAGAGGAAGGGCGAGAGCCTTGAAGTCGGCCCAACGCAGGTCGTGCTCGATATCGGTTACGGTGACGGCCTGTTGCAGAAAGGCTGCCGAGCCACAGGACCCTACGCCGGCGCCAATTACGAGGCCATTGAGCGCGGCAGAGTATCCAGCGGGCAAACTCGGTGCTGCCGCAGGGTGAAGTTGGCACTGGCTGTCGAGGGTCAGAATGGACGCGTAAGTTCCGGGCAGCAGCAGCTCCACTTCCGAGCATAGCTTCACAAGCGTAGCGCCCAGGTCGTCACCCTGCGCCACCATTCTGAGGATGCTGTTTTGTAGTCCAAGTAACATCGTGGTCTCCATCCCGCCGAAAGTATTGAACGACGTCGGAGTTGCAAATTACTTATCAAAGAGCTGTTTCTTGGAGGTCGTGCTCACCAAAGGGTTACCAATATCTGACGGTTTCGATCGGAACCTGCAAAATAGGCCGAGATCGAGACACCATACCGAAATCTGTCGCAAAGTGGATGACGCGATTTGCGGAATGGTGTTACGCTAGCTCTTAGCGATCCACGAGGTATTTGCCTTATCGGGGTGGGACATGCTCAAACGCATCAGGCCGGCAGATGTCCGGCGCGGAATGTATATTGTCTCGATCGAGGGCGTTTGGCCCGATCGACCATTCTGGCGCGGAGAGTTTCTGCTGGAGCGCGATGACGATGTCGGGCAGCTACGAGGGAGCGGCGTCGAGGCCGTGGTTATCGACACGGCCAAAGGCAAGGCTGAGCACCCGGCGCAAAATATGCTGACGCCCGAAGTTCAGCGCGCGCTCCGGGCTATAGAGCTCTCCAAACCATTGGTCAAAGCAGTATTCGAAGAGGCGAAAGTTGGCAAGCAAGTCTCGTACACAAGCGCCACGACCGCGGTCGAACATATTTCCGGATCGATGAGTGACGGCGGCCGCGCCCTGATCGCTCTGACCCGCCTCAAGTCACGCGACGAATACACGTTTCTACATTCCATTGCCGTTTGCGCCCTGATGGTCCATCTCGCTCGGGCGCTTGAACTCGATGAAGAGATCATCAGGGATATCGGAATGGGAGGACTTGTCCACGACATCGGCAAGATGCGTATCCGTCTTGCCGTGCTGAACAAAGCGGGTCCGTTGACCAATCGCGAGATGGACCACGTTCGAGCCCATCCGGTTCTCGGCCATGAGCTTTTAAATCGGCAAAGCGAGATCCCAAAGGCCGTCCTTGACATATGTCTCAGCCATCACGAGCGCATCGACGGCAAAGGTTATCCCCAGGGGCTTTACGGCGATCAGATCAGCTTGCCGGTCAAGATTTGCACCATCTGCGATGTCTATGACGCGCTGACCTCGCGTCGCGCTTACAAAAAACCATGGAGTGCGGCTGACGCTGCCCGTTTTATGCTGGCGGCCGAGGGACAGTTCGACCGCCGTCTGCTCATGCGGTTCTTTCACAGTCTCGATTTTGAGGCACAGTCAGCGGATGAATGATCGTCGCGTGCAAATCATCGATCGGTTTAAGGCCGCCTACGAAACGCTCAGACCATTCGAGCAACGGGTCGCGGGATCTCTTTTTCGCGGACCCCGACGCCTTTGGATTGATGAGCCCCCCGGAAATCGCTGTCGAGGCGCATGTCAGTGAGGCAACCATCTTCCGGCTTTGTAAAGCAATCGGGCTGCACGGGTTTCGGGAACTGCGCGACCACCTTGTCCAGTAGGCCGGCCCCGAATGTCCCACCGTCAAAACTCTTCCCAGCTTGCTTGGTGAGCAACAGCCGCGGAAGCGGCGGCAAGCGGCGCCGATCGCGGCTGAGCGTGCGCTATCCTTGTGGCGGGTTGGCGTGAGACCGGGGCAGGGATGTCAACACGGGTGGGCACGTCACCACCGAACTTGAACTGTTCCAGTAGCGCAAACAGTGCTGCCGCTTCCTGCGCCAGATTGTGGCTGGCAGCGGTCTGTTCCTCGACCATAGCAGCGTTTTGCTGCGTGCTCTGGTCGACGGTGTTGACGGCGTGGTTGATCTCACCAAGCGCTGTCGACTGTTCCCGGGACGCTTCGACAATCGAAACAACATTGCCATTGATCTGGTTCACCTGCGTGGCAATTTCTTCCAGTGCCGAGCCTGCCTTGCTGACGAGAGAGACGCCGTTGGCAACATGCCCAGTCGAGGCAGTGATGAGGGTTTTGATCTCCTTAGCGGCGTTGGCTGACCGCTGCGCCAATTCGCGGACCTCCTGAGCTACAACCGCAAAGCCCTTACCGGCTTCTCCGGCACGCGCTGCTTCGACGCCGGCATTCAGAGCAAGCAGGTTTGTCTGGAAAGCAATCTCATCGATCACCCCGATGATATTGGAGATCTCACGGGACGAATTCTCAATCTGATCCATGGCCGCGATGGCATCGCGCACGATTTGACCCGAATGTTCCGCGTGCGTCCTGGCCTGGTTGACCAATTCGCCGGCTTCGACCGCGCGTTTGCTGGAATCTTTTACCGTCGTGGTGATTTCCTCAAGAGCCGCGGCGGTCTCCTCGACCGAGGCAGCCTGCTGCTCCGTACGCTTGGCGAGATCGTCAGCCGCGCTACCAATCTCCTTAGAACCTGATGAGATGGCGCGAGCGTTGTCGGCGACTGTTGCCATGGCGTTTTTGAGCTTGTCGGTGGCTGTGTTGAAGTCGACGCGCAGCCGATCGAGCGATGGAATGAACGGCCGGTCGATCGACTGGGAAAGATCGCCATCGGACAGCCTGGTAAGGCAGGCGGCAAGCTGCTCGACATTCTCGACACGTGGCGTGACGTCCGTCGCAAATTTCACGACCTTGAATACCTTGCCATTCATATCGAAGATCGGGTTGTATGACGCTTGGATAAAGACCTTGCGACCGCCCTTGCCGAGGCGCATGAATTCGTCGGCGACAAATTCTCCGTTCGAAAGCTTTCGCCAGAAGGCCTTATATTCATCAGAAGAGACGTAGGAAGCCTCGCAGAACATCGAATGATGCCGGCCTTTGACTTCCGGCAAAGAATACCCGAGTGCGCCCAGGAAATTGTCGTTGGCGTCAACGATCTCGCCCGCCGGCGTGAACTCGATAATGGCCTGGGCGCGAGAGAGTGCGGCGATCTTACCGGCGTCTTCCGCGGCTTTCAGTTTTTGAACGGTGATATCCGTGGCGATCTTGATGACCCGGATCACCTTGCCGCCGCGGATCACCGGATTATAGGACGCTTCGATCCAAACTTCCCGGCCACCCTTGCCGATCCGTTTGTATTGCCGCTGGTCGAACGATCCGGAGGTCAGCTTTGCCCAGAACGCCTTGTAGTCGGGGGTTGCGGCGTAGTCCTTTTCCACGAACATGCTGTGGTGCTTGCCGGCGATCTCACTCAGTTGATAACCGAGTGTCCGGCAAAAGTTTTCGTTCGCCGTCAGGATCTTGCCGTGCGGATCGAATTCAATCATTGCCTGAGATCTTGAGATCGCAGCCAGCGCTGTGGCGGCGTTTGCACCACGACCAAATAAATTCATGCCCGTGCTCCAGTGTTAAAAAGCGGCGAACCCCTCAAAAGCCGCAGTGCCAATAGTCGCACCCCGATCTTAATTACAGTTTAACGATAATTTTAACCTCTTCAGGACACACTTCATCTGCAGGAAAAATCAAGAACGCGAAGCGGGATAGCATGATGAGCCAGCCCATAATTGGGTCGGATGGTCGGATGATCGGTCTGCCATTACTTGCTTTCGCCCGCTTCATCGAGCAAGGCACGGCCTGCCTCCTGAAGTTGACGGTCGCAGATCCACAAGCTGAGAAGGGCGAGCACTCGGAGCAATATTCGCTAACGCCTGCGTAATGCCGAGAGATCGCCGAACACTTGCTGATCTGCGCGCAGGTCATTGAATGGGAGCGGCCAACGACGCCGCAGTGATGGGATGTCTGTCTCTTGGTCCGGCGAGGATTGCGGACTATGTACTCATTCGCTGCACGACACAGTCGACGAAGCACAGCACCCGCGCCGGCATATTCACCCCGACGCGACGCAGGTCGTCACCGTCGCCAGAGTTGAATTGCTGTAAAACAGCGCACGAGCCTGTTGGACCTAATTGCCTCCTCGACCGTTTCGGCTCGGAGACGCGATGGCGAGGTCTTCTAGCGCCCGTTGTATTTCGACGTCGCCGTTGCTGGTTTCGATAGAAGGTTTGAACGGCAACGAATATCTTGCCCTCCTTTCCGGCGCGGCCAATGGGGGCGCCTTGCCTGAGATTAAACCCGTCCCAGCTTTGATCGAATAGGTCTTCAGGAACTAACGGGGTTCCCGCGACGAGCGATATAGTCCGGCGAGATGTCCATATCGGTTTGGGAGGCCTTCAAAATGAGGTGCCTGTATATATCGGTAAGCGGTCGCCTTTGTTTCCTGCCGCGATAAGCCGCGTCTTTTTCTGGTCGTGGGCGATGACAACTCTCCATCGGATGCCGCAAAGGCTCGATGTCAACGACACCGACTTGTTGGAATCACACCTCGACGGCACCAATCTTTCTGGATCATGGTCGCGGCTCCTTCGGCCGTCGGCCCAAGCGCCTGATAAGGTGGTAATGGTTTTAACACTTGGGATTGTCGGATAAGCCCACTATATGTACCGCTTCGCTTTTCACCTAGCAACAAGATCCCTCGGGAATATGTTCGCCTAGAGGACCCCATGATAGATAACGCCAACGATTCTCAGCTAATACGCGCCGCCGCCGAAACCAAAAGGGCGGCGTTCGAAACGGCTGCATGGCTCACCGCCGTTGTCGAAAACTCGGACGAAGCCATCATCAGCAAGACCTTAGACGGCGTCATAACCACGTGGAACCGCGGCGCCGAGCACTTGTTTGGCTATACCGCAGCCGAAGCTGTCGGCAAGCCGATCATTCTGGTCATTCCCGAGGATCGTCATGACGAAGAAGGCAACATTCTCAGCCGTCTGCGTGCTGGAGAGCGGATCGACCACTTCGAGACCGTTCGGCGCCGCAAAAACGGAGAGCTCATCGAAGTATCGCTAACAGTATCGCCTGTCCGCAATGAAATGGGCGAAATTCTCGGTGCCTCCAAAATCGCGCGAGATATCAGCACCCAGAAGCGGGCTGCCGCTCAGCAATCGATCCTGCTCAGGGAAATGCACCACCGCATCAAAAATCTCTTCACGCTCGCAGGAGCGCTTATATCCATCAGTGCGAAGTCTTCCACCAACACAGCAGATCTCGTCACCGACCTTTCGGCGAGAATGCAGGCTTTGGCCAGGGCTCACTCCCTGACCCTTCCCGATCTCTCAGGCGCTGTGCCAGCGGAAACAGCGACCACGTTCGCAACCCTTTTGAAAGCTATTCTCGCGCCTCACGATCACCAGTATGGCTCGAGAATATCGATCGGTGGGACTGATGCGCCGCTCTCTAATAACGCTCTGACATCGGTCGCCCTGCTTCTGCATGAGATGGCGACCAATGCCGTGAAGTATGGAGCGCTTTCCGTGACCCAGGGCGTTCTAGGGGTTCACTGTGAAACGACCGGCGACGTTTTTCGCATGACATGGTCGGAGAGGGGCGCGCCGTTGGGGGAGAGCGAGCGAAGTGAAGGTTTCGGCTCAACGCTGGAGCGGGCGGCGCTGCAGGGGATCGAGGGGACCCTGTCCCGCGAATGGCTCGCCGACGGATTGCATATCGTGCTCGACGTGCCCCTGGAGCGATTAACGATCTGACGATTTTGCAAAACGCATCCGCGACACGGCCTTAGCGTAGATAGGGCTGGATAGTCTTGCCGACGATTGTCGATCGCAGTATCGGCTGCCCGCCGATGAAGCTCTATTCCACCGGTTCCATCGGTTCCAGTTGCTGATCAGGTTCTCTAAGAATGGATTAGCCACCCCTTACCCGCTTTACGGTGGTGCCGGAAATAGGCAGTCTCTCTCAGAGCTTCGCGTTGGATGTGGGTGATGTCCGCTGTTCCAGTTGCATCACTTGCCTGGCGGAAGCTAACATGAGCGTTGCCGTGGCAATCGATCGCCGATCGATTGATCGGCGTTCACCCCATCTTCGGCGTCATCGGGATCCATTCTCGAAAATATATCGGATACCGCGCGCTTCTCGGCCACGACGGCGCCGGCAAGGTAGCCCGGTTCGGACAGACTGGTTTCGCTGCCCGCCAGCACGAGGCGCTCGTTCCAAGGACCGTCGACCCATCGACCGTCGCCGGGTTCAGGATGACCGCCGTCGGAAAGATCGGCTTCCGTCGACGTCAGGAGATCGGACGCCCAGTCCTTCAGGATAGCGGCCCTTGGCGCCAGTGCCTCCGGTCCGAACAGCCTTCCGAGTTGGGTAAGACAAGCGTGCTTGATGGCGTTGTCACCGAGGACGGTCCGCTGGCTTGCACCGACGCCGAGGAAGCCGAAAAGCGCCGCCTTGCTCGAAGACCCGGTCGCGTCGTGGATCTTGACCAATGGGGCGACCATGCTCTGCCCCGTGCCCGCAAGCCCGGCGGATCGCCAGAACGGCTGGTCGTAAACGGCGAAAAACTTCGCGTGCGGTGCCATCCATGTCGGCGTGTTGCGCCAGCGCGCTGCCGTTCCGGTCTCCTGTTCCGGCGTGAACGCGACCGTTGCCTCGAACAGCCGCGGCGGGAGAGCAGCAACGACGTATTCGGCCTGCAGAATGTGATTAGGCATGGAATAAGGACCCCACATGGGGCAATCGGCGTCCAAACGGGGTCTGACGCAATCTCGATGACATTAGGGTGCTCCGACGATACGTGCCTCAAGCAAATCGATTTTCCCGCGTCCGTACATTTGGCGCTTGATGAGTTTTAGCTTGGTGATTTGGCCCTCTGTCTGGCCGTTCGACCAAATTGAAGTGATTGCATTCTGAACCGCGGCTCTGTCGCGGATTACGCCGTTGGCAAATGACGCGACCAAGCTTGTTGCTGCGCGGTCGATCCACGTGTCCATGTCATCTTTAGACTTGCGCCGCAGCATTTCGTGGAAGCTCTCCACGACATCTCTGGCCTCGACAAGGTCTGGTAGTCGCTCCTCGATCGCAGCGACCGTCATCGTCTGAGCCTTGGTCAAATTGTTGCGGTCAAGGGTCATTAGACGGACGACGGTGCGTGCTGCGGGCGCGTGGCCGACTCCGTTCTCGGCCTTTTCCGCCCACCTTCGTCGTGTTGCCCATTCCGTGACAACGCGGAGGCCTCTGCCAAACCCAGCCAGCCGAAGCTGCCGCCAAAGTTCAGCGCCGTTTCGCAATCCCGCATCCATTGCGCTTCAAGCCAAGGCAGATGCGGTTCCAGGGAAGTTTGCCGGACCCTGAAGATGTCGGTCCGCTGACCGCGAACGACACTACGGACCAGCTTCCGGCTGTGCCCGGTTCGGCGCACGATCTCCTTGATGGATACACCTTCGCCGACGAGATCACGAATGACGGTGTTTGCCTCTTCACGCCGCAGATATCCCTCATACTGCATCCCAAGAATGGTACGATTTCCTCGACAGCTTTGTTGACAACGAGCTGCTCGTCGCTCGCATCAAAGCCAAATCTACGCGGTAGCAACCGGCTTGCAATTACCCATAAGTAACGGACTCGTTTACGAAAAGCTTTCGCCGAAATCTTGAATCGAAAGAATCACTTGTGATTCTGTGTCGAGCACCTGATTCTTTTAAGGCGGTGCTTTATGTCGGTTCGAGACGATGTGATGGCTGATAGTGACGGCCATTGGAGCAAGCAGGAAATAGACGCGGGGTCTTTCAAGGATGCTCGTCTTGGCCGACGTTGCACAGAACTTTTACGACAGCTTGGAGAGCATATGGGCGGCTCCATTCCTTTCGCCTGCCAGGACTGGGCCAACACAAAAGCCGCTTATCGGTTTTTCTCCAATCCGAACGTTGAGGAAGGTGATATCCTCAACGGGCATTTCGCCGCGACCGCTCAACGCTACGACGCATCCAATGGTCCGATCTTGGTGCTGCAGGATACGACCGAGTTTACCTATCAACGCCGCAATCCGCATGCCGTCGGCTTTACGAAGAGCGTCAACAGTGGCCGCGACAAACAGGAGCGACTGCGCCACCATACGGTCTGCGGGATATTGATGCATTCGAGCCTTGCGGTAACCTTGGATGGGCTACCCTTAGGGTTGGCGGCCGTCAAGTTCTGGAGCCGCGACAAATTCAAGGGCACGGCTCAGCTCAAACGCAAGATCAATCCGACACGTGTTCCGATCGAAACCAAGGAAAGCATCCGTTGGCTTGAAAATCTGCGCCAATCCGTCGGGCTTCTCGGTCAACCGGACCGATGCATTCATGTAGGCGATCGCGAAAGTGATATCTACGAACTCTACTGCCTGACCAAGGAGCTTGGCACGCACTTCATCGTGCGCACCATCGTGGACCGGCTAGCTGGCAACGGGGATCACACGATATCGGCTGAAATGCGCGATGTTGAAAATGTTGGCCGGCATCTCATCGAAGTTCGCGCCGATACCGACGAGGTCACCAAAGTCCACCTGGATATCCGATTCAAACGGATCCGGGTGCTGCCGCCCATCGGCAAGAAGAAACGATATCCTGCTTTAGACCTGACCGTCATCCATGCAGTGGAGCCCAACCCCCCGGCCAGCCGCAAGGGCATCGAGTGGAAGCTACTGACCGATCTGGAGGTGAATAGCTGCGAGGACGCAATCGAAAAAATCAAATGGTATGCAATGCGCTGGAAGATTGAAGTCTTCCATAAGATCCTCAAGTCCGGTTGCCGGGCTGAAGATGCAAGATTACGAACAGCCGATCGACTGGCAAACCTCGTCGCTGTGTTCTGCATCATGAGCTGGAGAGTGCTTTGGTTGACAATGCTCGCGCGCACTGCGCCCGAAACACCGCCAACCGTGGCTCTCACCGAACAGGAAATTGAAATTCTCGATCAAATGGTCAGCAACGCAGGCAACCGGCAAGCGACGCCGGGATCGCTGAACTTTTATCTCACCAAACTCGCTCGTTTGGGTGGTTATCTTGCAAGAACATCAGATCCGCCACCGGGAAATACGGTCGTCTGGCGCGGCCTCAGTCGGCTGACAGACATTCGCCTCGGAACCGAAATGGCAACGACACTCAGATGTGGGTAATTGCAAGAGCAACCGGGCGGTTACGCTCGAAGACCGCGCGAAAGCTCCACGAATGGTTGGAAGCCGCTCGGAACAGCTTGGTCGGGTCGTTTGCTGGCGGCGTCGAGAAGGACCTCGAAGCCGTGAGGAATGCAATCATCTCACCGTGGTCAAATGGGCAAACGGAAGGTCAGATCACACGCTCGAAGCTCGTCAACCGCCAGATGTACTGAAGAGCAAAGCTCGATTTGCTGCAAGCACGACTGATCGGCGCATAGTAGGAGCGGAACGTCAGCAAATGTGCGTCAGAGCCATCTGGGTGGAAATATCCCGTGCTACCTGTTTTCAGTGACAATTAACAATTGGTGAAGGTTGACGAGATCAAGGACAACAAGTCGACCGGACGTCATACCCTTTTCGTTGAATAGCCCTCGTTCTGCCAAACAGCGCTTTGTTCAAAATCGCGATCGGCTACCCTACAGTTTTCCGATGAAATTGCCGGATGGTTTTTCTCCTGATTGTCAATCCACCTAACGCAACGGGTGATGTCGTCATCTTCAAAGACAGGTGTTTCACCATTCTTCGTTCTCAGAATTACTACGTATCGCAATCGTATCTCCAATATTTTTTTGCATAGTACTATAAATTATAAAAACATATGTGCACGTCAAAATTGATTATTTTATAATATGACAATCTCAGGCACTGCGCAATTAGTATCTTGGGCGATATTTTAGCCGGAGGGCTCACGGGGCGACAAAGCGCGGTTGTAAATCGTACGTGGTTATCCCTTGAGTATCTTAAAGGATACAGTTTCGAGGCGGAAACCGATAAGATTGAGGTATATCGCAGTTTCTTTGCATTGCGGCAATCTAGGTGAGATTCGTATTGCCTCATGAGAGAATGCTCCCTATCCTCCGATGAACTCTGGTAGCTGTTCAGCTTCGAAGCTGGCTCATTGGACACCTCCCGGCCAGGGCAGGCTCAGTTCACGCAGCTTCTCGATATCGAGCTTGGCATAGATACTTGTGCTGTCGATGCTTCGATAGCGAAGCAATTGGCCGATCTCCGCAAAGCTGGCGCCTGACCGCAAAAGGTCGGTCGCAAGGCTGTGGCGAAAAGATGGGCACCGTGATGCGCATAGCCGTCAATGCCCGCCCGTTCGAGCGCCTGCTTCGCGATCATCGTGATGGCGCAGCCGGAGGCAAAACCCACGTGCGGCGCAAGGGTTCGCAAGAAAACTCGCCGACACGCGGAAGCCGGCCGCCCATGCCGGATATAAGCGACGATAGCTGTTCCGACGTCGTGACGTAGCGGCATTGTCGCTTGCCGCCGCCCCTTGCCATTTACGAGTATCGTGCCGCACTGCCAGTTGATATCATCGAGATTGAGGGTGGCAACTTCGCTGGCGCGCAAACCGAGCTTGGCAAGGATCATCAGAACCGCATAGTCGCGATGCCCCATTGCCGTCGTCCGATCACAGGCATCGAGAACCTTCTGGACCTTCTCGTGGCAGGAATGTTGGAAGGCCGGCAAGTCGCCAGCGGCGGATGGACGGCACACAGTCGGCCAGCGCCTTCGAGATTAAGCCCTTCAGATGCAAACTCCCGATACGGACCATAGACCAGCTTCCGGTATAGGGCGCTGCGATTCAAATAGTCACTTGCGTTCATGTGTCCTCTCCTTCGCGTCAACCGCGACGGAGAGACCCTAAACTATGCCGACTAGCTGCCCGCTATGATACCGGAAACGTTGGCAGAAAGTTGATTAATCGGCATAGTTCGACGGTCGGCATAAACCGCAAAGCTCAACGGTCTCAATCCCGAAGCCTATCTCCGGGATTTCCTTACCCGTAGCTCGGATCATCCGATAAACCGGATCGATGAGCTCTTGCCATGGAACCTGAAAGTTCCGTCAGAAGTGGCTTGACCGGACGCTTACCATCAAATGGATTTTCTTCCGGATGATCGCTCATTTTGTTTTCTCCGCTCAATCATCATTGCAATTCAAAGAATGCCAAATTTTGCAATGATCTACGACCATCGAATGTAGCTCGAATGACCATCCCACTCCGGCCCCCCCATTCGAGACGGGGTTGCTCTGGTTCCTTCAAACAGCTTCAATTATGTGCACGCGATCAACTCTAGGAGTTCTTAAAATGCCTCCTCGCTACCACCACTCTTGGTAGTCCACGCTCTGTGGAGTTGGCGATACACTCATTTCTGGCGGGTCGATCCGGATTAATATTGTAGCCCTGTGCAGGACGACATTCGCTAGCCATTCATACACATCCCCCTAAAACCAACTGTCAGCGTTTCCGGCTTCCGCGATTAGCTGAGTATTTCGGACTATCCCATAATTTCTAAGCTCTCATCGGAGATAGTTGAGATGGGCTGGCGCGCGTTGCAATAAATCGCCAAGCTTGCGAGCCAACCAACTTTTCCGGAACCGCCATAGCCGAAAAATCAAGGTTCGGCGCAGATCGGAAGATGGAATCGAGCTCAAAAGCGCCCCCGATCCTTCTTCTTGCTAAAATCCCTAGTTTTGTCCGATTTGATTAGCTGATTTCTGCAACAGCGCAAAATTAGGAATTATGCGACGCAGGTGTCTCGTGGCTATCTGACAAACAGAAAGCTCCCAACCAGTCAATTATCCTAACCCAGGCATCCCTGATATTCGCTGGGCTCTCCAGAACATGGCCCTCTCCCCAATAGCGCACCAGCTCTGCTTTCCCGCCAAGCGAACGGAGAGCGGAAAACATCTGTTCGGACTGACCGATCGCGACATAGTCTTGATCCCCGTGCAGCATCAGGACAGGCACCTTGATTTTCTCGACCGAAAACAATGGACTGTTACGGACATAGCGATCGAGCATTCGCCAAGGAGGTCCCGAAAGAAAGAAATTCTCTTCCATCATCACCTGCTGATCATCCTGACAGATTTCCCCGTATCGCATCCGAACATCGTCGCACCTCGACAGAAGATTGCTGGTAGCCGCAAGGGTAACACCGGAGCGGAAGACATCCGTTTCGGACAGCAACACCAGCGCCGCCCAGCCGCCGAGACTATGGCCAGCTACATGGATGTGTTCCGGATTGACATAGCCAGCCGCCATGGCAGCTTCGCAAGCTGGCAGTATCGAATCCGCGAGGCATTCGGACAGTTCCCGACCACCTCGCGCCTCGTCATCGATAGGAATGCCCGGTACGATGACGACAAAACCACGCGCGGCTAGAAGGTGCAAATTGAAAGCGCCAGGCTCGTTAATGCCATGCTGCCGATGAACCAGATTGTCCGCAACAGATGTCCCCGGATACACCCAAACAACGGCCGGGCGTTTCTCGCCGCCGCGATAGTCGGGAGGCAGGATAGCTAGAAGCATTTCATGACGGCCCTGCGTCGTCGTGAATGGAATATGCCGTCTCGCGGACGCAAGCACCGCTCGCATATGGGTATCGGTTTCGAACAAGGTGCTGACTTCACCATTCGCCAGCCGCAGAACCCGTGTGCTGTCATCGCTGCGGGCAAGATAGATGGTCTGCCCTCTTTCGGGATGAGATGTGACCTCTACACTTTCATAAGGGACTGGCTTCCCTTCTCCAACGCAGCGAGGCGGGTAGTCCGACCCTGTCCGCTCAACAAACGCGCGCATCATTTCCGGTAGCTCCGCATTTGGCTCGAATGTCCGATAGTTGCCGGTGGAGATATCAATCGCACAAGGTTCGGAAAGATTCCACTTTACGGCGCACTGCTCGCTGGTCAGTTTGCTCGCCGTGGTATTCCGACCGGCCCAAGCTCGCTTCCACGCCTCGATGCTTGCGCGCGCACCCCGCGTTTCTACATCGAGCCACAGAGTAGGCGTGTTTCCAGAGGTAAGCTCACATGCAAGGGTGTTATTATCAAGCCATCTGAAGAAATGGCGGGTACCGGGGAGT
The DNA here is from genome assembly GCF_059511785.1 of Agrobacterium sp. LEGMi-208b. Lineage (NCBI taxonomy): Bacteria > Pseudomonadati > Pseudomonadota > Alphaproteobacteria > Hyphomicrobiales > Rhizobiaceae > Agrobacterium > Agrobacterium sp. LEGMi-208b. The sequence goes on along the minus strand of NZ_JCALIC010000003.1, from coordinate 213,467 downwards.
TCGAGGTTGCGCTCGATTAACACCCGCATCGTCCCCAGTTCTGGGTCAACGATGGCAGGATGGAGAAATGTGGTCTGTTACGGCCACGGCGATCATCGCGCCATCGGGCGACCACAGCGGTGAAAGCACGCCCAGATCACCACAGGCGATCGGCAGCCGCAAATCACCCGTATTCAAGTCGATTATCTGAAGCTCACCCTCGCCACCGCCAATTGCAGAGAGGAAGAACCGCGAGGCATCCTTCAGGCTTCTGGGGACACAGAACGCCAATAGGGCTCCGGCTGGATCAATATCGAATTGCGGCCCGCAGATTACTGGAAACTCTCGTAGCGCAAGGACGTCATCAATAGTAAGAGGATGCAAAATAACCGCTACCCTTTAATGCTAGAAGCGTTTGCAAGATACACGGAACGCGAGGTTCATAAACCGATTCGGCGTGAAAAGATATGAGTTTTGACGCACTCGAAATTCAGGACGTGCGTGACGAATGGTAGATCGCTCGAAGCAAGCCATCCGCATCCAGTTGCGGAAGGAGTTCGAACCCGCAACGTTGGCTACAAGCGAGACTTGCCACGTTGTCCGGCTCAATGCGTCCCTCCAAGGTCAAATATGCGCGTCCTGGTCCTGACAGAAACGTCGTCTCGATCCCTTGGCTTCTGAGATCGGGGCAGCAAGATCGAGATAACCCCGTTCGGAATCCTCCTGATCAACCTGCGCCACGCCGATGGTGCTGCCGCCCTCCTCGCCCAGCAGTGGGAGCCCGCTCCAGCCGTCACGTAGGCGAACCATTCGTCGGTTGGATATGACAGACGACGCGACAACTCGGCGTCAGCGAACCATGATCGGAGTTCGAGAATGTCGCTGGTTCCAAGGACCGGAACGCAATCTCCATGCAAGTGCGACGATCACGCCGCCAATGAGGCAGCTTTCGGCTTCCGTTCCACCAGCGCCCAAATGTGGCCGAAGGGATCGAAGATCGAGGCTATACGCCGGCCGAGCGTGTCGATCTGGATTTCGTCGCGGATCAGAGCGCCTGCCGCGATGGCCTGCCTGAACACGGTATCGATATCACCAACACTGATCTGGAATATCGCACTGACTGCCCCCTTCTGCTTCGGGAAGAATGGGCCGCCATAGGAGGGCGTCCTTTCTCGATTTGGATTTGAACCGGCAACCGTCACGGCCAACTCGCCAAACCGCATGGCGACGCCAGCAAGTGCGCCGTCTATGGTGTAGGTGTCCATCTCCTGCACATCGAAAGCCGCTGTATAGAAATTCGCGGCTTCTCGCTCTCGCCCATGTTCGACAAAAAAGGAAAGCTGAATACTAATATCTTCGATCATTTTACGCCTCTTCCTGAATCACTGCCCCGACATATCTAAGAAGTTAGTCCGTCCTATGGCAGTAGCCGGTTCGTTGCGAGTTTCTAGTAGATTGCGACAGATCGTTCTCCATTAGAGATGCTTTGCGACTCGATCACTGCCGCTCAAATGGTTCCACATGTCTAGAAAGGTGAAACCGTCTTCAAATCCGAGGTGGCGAGCACATCAGGAAAGCGATGCTATCGCACATCGAGTTCGAGAGCAGCAGAAAACAATCTAGCCTAGGGGTGTCTACGAAACCCGGGACTACTCAATTGTACCTGCCGCTTCACCCCTTATCTTGACGGGTGGTGTGGGCCACGTGCCTTGATGGCCTATCGAGTTGCTTATGGGTTTGTGCTGAGGGCGATCTGGCTAATCCGACCTCGTCTCGGTGCTTGCAGGCAGGCCATCTATATAAATGGTTCGGCTCGAGCGCGAATAATTGCGTAGACGCGTTCGACTGTTCTCCTGCCTTCGTTCTCGAGACTTCGAGGCACGGCAAGCTCACCAGACACATCCGTCATGCTGCGCGCAAAACCTCGCCATGGCATCCGATGCCCATCGGAGCGAAAATTCGCTTGTTCGCGCCAGTGTCATGAAATCCTCTGGTGATAAACGATCATCCCTGCTATTGAGCTTTAACGCCATGTGATCCGTCTCCAGGCTTGGAAAGACACGGGTGGTGACGGCGTCATATACAGTCGCAAAGCGAACTGAGGTGAATTGGTCCTCCCCCTCTCCGCTACCTTCAACATGGCCAAGTTCTTCAAATGCATGTCTCCGTCGGCGATGAACCATGCAAACAATGCTCGAAGAAATAGAGTTTTCAGATCCTCCTCCAGTGAGGTCGACAACGGCCGCAGGCCCCTTGCCATCCGCTCGATAGTCCCCCGTATTTTCTTTCTGCAGGAAGCTCCAGGATCGAGCAGAGATCCTCCATAGCCAACCGACGGCTATCGTTCCGGATCGGCGAACATCAAACCGTTCCACAAGAAGGGCTGGCGTCATACCGCCCGGCATCGGCACAAGGGCTGCTTCGGGCACCTCGAAACCGACGGCCCGCGCGAACGAAAGACCAATCCACTCGAATATCGGGAGGTGTTCAAACCCGTTCGTGCCGACGGGTTTGAGAATGTGGGTGAAGGGGGCATTGACTGCTACGATCAACTCACCGTTTTCGCGAAGGCACATAGGCGCCTTGATCTGAACGCCCGCGAGGCGCGGTGTCGCAGCCGACGAGAACAGGCGCGCCAGCTTTTCCTGGAAATTATCGTCAAATTCTCGCTGTTTGGGTCCATTGTCAGCGCCAGTGAACAAGCCCTCGGATTGAAAGTTTGCCAGCCGACCTTCAAGGACATCCTCCGGAAGGCCGGCTAAATCGTGGAGATCTTCGACGATCGCGATGTTCGACTTATATCGGCGGCCCGTCTTGAGTACATGGGACGACTTCGCCATGAGACGTGTAACGACGTTATATGGCTGTTTTGCCCCTTGAAGACGTGTCGGCAGGTTTAAGATCGTCTGCACTCCAACAGGGGCATTGAAAATCTCCTGACTTCCCCATGAAAAGTTGTGATGCTCCGACAACCACCACAGAAGTTTTTCAGAACGAATTCAGGAGATCGTTATGAGTAAGAACCCGAAAACCGATACCTCGTCCAACACGCAGAAAGACCCGGACGACTGGATCGGCGGTGATGAACCGATGACCGGCGCGCAACGCTCCTATCTAAAGACCTTGTCGGAGCAGTCGCATCAGCCCGATGCCTATGCCGAGGATCTGACCAAGGCGGAAGCGTCAAAACGGATTTAGGATCTCAAGCATCGCTCTTCCTGGAGTGACGTGCAGTCTCTGACCACAGGTGAGCCATCGGGGTCCCATACTTTCGGAACTTTTGCGCGATGCAGCACTTACGGATCGTCAACCGCGAAAGGACGCCTTGATCGGCAGGAAGCGACCGTCATTCAGGGGCGTGATCAGGGGACCGACAAAAGTGTTCCCAAAACAACCACATGGGGTATTTCATCTCACCCAAGAGCACTCGGTTGCCTGCGCCCCGCTTGTCGATGAAGTGCTATTAACGGGAAGAAATGTCCCAGACGCTCCTGCTCTGACCATAACCACGACTGAACTATTTATGCCCTCGAACTTCTGGTTCCGCTCTACGAAATCCTCTCTGAATCCAGTTCCGAAAAACTCACGTGCTTCCTGCCATGCGGTTCCATAAATCTCGCACTTTTTCTGCTCCCAAGACTGAGAGGCTAATGCCTCCCTCTCAGTACTCATCAATATGGCTAGCGGGATGATGGGCAGTATGCGCAACATGGGTGACCTTTGCCGGAATGGCCTTACCGCTTAGCCGATATTTAGGTGACGGTGTAGACTGATGGCCGCATCAGTATGGATATGGCTCGATATCAGCCCCCCAATAATGCTTCGCAATATTTTGACGGTTCCGGATCAGTGCATATGCAATTTCCGGATCCCCGCCTTTCATATCCTGTGGATCAGCCCCACACTCAATACAGTACATCTGGTGGCCCACGACGGCGACCAGATACTCGTAAGGGATTGGCATATGAACGAGCCCAGCATCCGCCAATTCAATAGTCGTTTGATTATGTGTCTCTTGGATTACGCGCATGATTTCGCCCATCATGCGGATTCTTGCACGCTCGTCTATTTCATAATGCACTTGCTCTTCCGGCGTGCGATCGCCGGGGCTTGGCTCAGTCATTTCCATTCCTTCAAAAATGTTTAAGGTGCGACAACAACGCGTCTTCTTAGTTGTTGAAAGCAATGATGCGAACTTTAACGGATGGCGGCTTACCACCGACCCCATTGAACCAGACAATCCCGTCGCCAACGCTAATACCTTGCCAGCTCGCCACGACTGAAGAATATGTCTGTCACGAAATAGCATTCCAGACGTTGGCTGTGACTATCCCATCGTAATTTTTGACAAACTCCTGAGCAGTTTTTATGACCCCCGACTTACCGTACACCTTAGTTTTGAGCGGATATCTTACATATTCGATACCGCTTTCTTATCTCCAAGAGTTGTAGCGGCCTTCAAAGCCTCAAAAAACTCTTGGTAGGCAACATAGTCCCCGAGAACTTGATCGATGTTCTTGTTTGTCTCCTCGACGCTCTGCGCATTGACATGCATTGGCCAATGGACGCCAAGGCGAAACAAACGGTGATAGAGAGGTACCTGCCAGTCATAAGGGATATCCTTGGATTTCTTTCGGTGCTTTGGCGAAGTTCTGCAATACCGGGTCTGTTTGGAGACGTCGGACCTTATTGCCAAACTCCCTATGTTAGCGTCAAGATTGCAGCAACATTACGCTGCGCGTCAATGAGCATTTACTAATTCAGATCCGCAACGTTCGCCAAGTTGTAAGCGAACCCTCGCGCCCCAAGGGTTTTCGATCACGCCGACGAGCCTTTTTGCAGTCATGCGATCTGGCTGAGAACACTGAGACCAAGCCCTGCTCCAACCGATTTCGGTGTCACCCGGTAAATGGCTCGATTTTTTCCCTTTCAGATAACGAAATACCAGGTCCGTCGTCTGCCGCCTCGATGGTGCCGTCCTGAAAAACGTCGATGCGGATTTTTCCTAAACTTCCAGCAACGCTCTCGGCGATAATTGGACGGACCGAGCGGTTAGTGTCGCCTATAGTTGTAGGACCAGCGAAATGGGGCCAAGTATGCCTGCGATCATCGTTACCCTTAGCAGGCCGAGAAAGAGGGAGAACCGCGTCACCAGTTGCCCCCTGAGCTATTTCTGACTGAACCGGCCCGGCATCATCCTTCTCTCAGCAAATAGAAAAGCCCCATTAGATGTGGATTATTATACTTCCTCCGGCATCCGCCAGACACTTGCGCACACGCGAAATGTGACTGATCGTCATACCGGTAGACCACTTCATCCCGCCGGCCTTTCACCCGAGGTTGCCGGATTTGGCCATACATCTGCCGCTAGCTTATTGGCATGGCCACCTGAAGCGTCTAAACTGGAAGAAGACGGAGATATAGCAGGGCGGCGAATGAGCGAGGATGCAAAAGAACGAGAAACGTTGTTTCGCTTTGCTGACGACGCGGAAAACAACATCTTGCTAAGCTCAGAGCAGCGGAACTCGTTGAAACCCGGCGTCAGGCGCAGCAGATATTCTATCGATGCCGGGCAGATAAGGTTCAGCGGATTCTAGCAACGCTTCGATTGATTTATCAAAGCGTTTGACCACAGATATCTTTTTCGAGCGATTGATTTTTAAGGCGACAACATGATCACTTTCACGCGGGCGCAACTATACGATCTGATCTGGGCCAAGCCGATGCGAACCGTTGCCGCTGAATATGGCGTGGACGCGATAAAGCTCGCCAAAAAATGCGATGAGCACGGAATTCCGCGACCCATTGCGGGCTATTGGCAAAAACTCGAACACGGCAAGCCGACCGAGAAGACGGGGCTTGATGAAGGTGATTCATCTGGCTCAGAGCTGGTTCAGCTCAAACGACTCTTGCCCGCCGCGGCGACGCCTTGAAGTAGATTCAGTCGAGGGGCATTCGCAGCGTAAAGACCATCCCACCATCAAATGTGTAAGTTTGGGTCGCTTTCAACTGGGAGACAAAGCCGGCGATCAGTCTGTTTCCCATGCCATGGCGAACAGCTTCCAAATTGAAGCCTTTTCCGGTGTCGCGAATGATCAACACGGCCTCATCGGTTTCGCTCGCCAATGAAATGGACAGATTTCCACCGTTAGAATTATCAAACGCGTATTTGAAAGCGTTGGCGACCACTGCATTGACAAGGCTCAGGACCTGTTAAATAGCTAGCGTGGCCGAAGATGTTTTGATTCACTTTGATCGAAGGAGGCCTTCGATGAGTGATCTGCTACTGCTGTCCGACGGGCAAATGCGCCGGATCGAGCCCTACCTTCCGCTGTCACACGGCGCTCCACGGGTTGATGACCGATTGATCCTGAGTGGCATATTTTCGTCTTCCGCAACGGGTTGCGATGGCGCGATGAGCCCAGGGAATATGGCCCGCATAAGACGATCTACAACCGCTTCATCCGCTGGAGCAGGCCAGCGTATTCAACCGGATTTTGGCCAAATTGATCGCCAGGCGCGGCAAACCAGAACGGATGGTGATCGACGCCACCCATTTGAAAGCCCACCGCACCGCAGCCAGTCTGCGAAAAAACGGGATGTTCCCCGACGTATCGGGCGCACCAAAGGCGGGTTGAACTCCAAGCTGCATGCCGTCTGTGATGGCCACGGCCGCCCACTGATCCTGCTTCTGAGCGAAGGGCAGATGAGCGACTATAAAGGCGCCGCGCGGGTGCTCCACGCATTTCCCAAGGCAAAGACCCTCGGCCGACAAGGGATATGACGCTTACTGGTTTCGAGAAGCTTTGGCGCAACGCAAGATATCGGCCTGCATTCCATCACGGGCAAACCACAAGGCGCTGATCTCGCATGAGCCGGTACTCTACAAAAAGCGCCACAAGATCGAGAACATGTTCGGCAGACCTAGGACTGGAGAGGGCAAGGGCTCTCTAGCGTTTGGAATGCGCTCGTACGTAACCCTGGCCGCGCGTAGGACCTGTCGGCTCGAAGGTGCGATTTTCGCCAGTTGAAAAACGTTGTGACAACAGCGACTCGATGATTGGAGGATGATTTGCCGGAACCCGACATTCCGCTCCCGTCTTATCCAGTGGGATTAGCGGGTTTGAGTATTTGTCATGAGAATTTGGACGAGCGCTGGAGCCTGAGCTTCTCCTATATCGAATTTGTAACCGCAAAACCGAGGGCTGCACGCCTTGGGCTGGCAGCGCAATCCCGGCTGACAGTGTCACATATCTGGCAGAGCAGCTCGGTTTTGATGTCAATGCCATGCGAATACGACTTCGGTGGCCGAACTGCCCGCCGGCACTGCGCCGAGATTTTGCAGCATCATGGCTTTCGGCGCCTGAAGCAGACGGACCGAAAGGAACTGGTCTCCTGGATCGCCAGCGACCTTTGCCCTACCAGGCAATCGGCAAGCGCCATGCTGGAAGAGGTCTTCCTCTGGTGTCGGGACCGGCGCATATACGGCCCCGTCGCCGAAGGAGCTGGAACGCCTGGTTCGGTCGCAGCGTCAGCAATATCAGGAAATATCAGGAGGACCTGGTGGCCGGGACAGGTCTTCGCTTGCCTGGACGCACTATCGCATTGAAGGATCGCGTACCGATGCGGACCGCCTGACCGGCTTCAGTACGAAGAGATGGGACGCCGGGCAGGCTTCCCTCGACAACATTCTCGGCATGACAGCCAAGCTCTTTCACCAGAATCTTGCCTTGCCACACGGCATTGTGGCCACGACAGACAGGGTATTGATGTAACAGATCGTTCGGCGTGTCGCCGGCGAGAAGGCCTGGGAGATGCGACGGGAGACGCCGACAACGCAGGTCGGTTTCTATGCGATTTACCTTTTTGTCGCGGCAAGCGCAGTTGACGGACGCGATGGTCGATCTGCTGGTCGAGACCGTCCACAAGATCGGGTCGCGCTCGAAGCCCAACGTGATCGGCGAAATCGCCAAGGGTATCGAACGGAATTACAGCAAGGAGAAGCTGCCGGTCGACATCGCTGTCGCCTCGATCCATGAACCGGCGACGGGTCTACGATGTTATCTTCCCGATCGTTGGCCAAGAGAAGCTTCCGCCATCATCAAAGAGAGCCAGGCGAAAGGTGCTCTCGACCGGCGTATATACAATGTGATGCCTGCACAATCGTTCAATACAGATTGATGTCAACAAACGAAAATGCCAGCTAAACGAGACATAAAGGAGAATGCGGTGGTAGGGGTCGTGAATTTTGGGAAGGCGCTCGAGGGCGTCACGGAGCACTGGTCGCCAAAGGTCATCGCGAGGGTCAACGATCAATACGTGAAGGTCGCCAAGGTGCTGGGACAGATCGCCTGGCATAAGCACGACGACGAAGATGAACTGTTTCTCGTCGTCAAAGGTCGCCTCACCATTCAATTCGAACAGGGCAAGGAAACAGTGCTCAATGCCGGCGAAATGTGCGTCGTGCCGAAGGGCGTGCTCCACAATCCTGTTGCCGACGAGGAGTGTTCGATCGTCTTGATCGAAACCGTCACCACTAAGCACACCGGCGATGTCGAAACGCCGTTGACGAAATCCATTGAAAGCCAAATCGGCGACGGCGATAGATAGCTCAGGCCAACCTCAACTATGGCATTCGACAGCACGTGCAGTTCTTTGTCGCCGGCAAGCTTCGCGTTAATCCGGCATGAAGAAAGCTGGGAAAGGATGAGCACCCTGGATGATCCACAAGCTGATCGCTCCGCTTCGAATGGTGCCGCTGGAAAGCCGTTTTCGTTTGAACGGGACAACGTTCGACAAGTCAACCCGCAACCGCTATTGCAACTCCTACAGGATCATCTCGCGCATTGATGCCACGATCGCATCCTGCCGGTAGGGCTTGGCGAAAAAGACACTTCCGTTGGGTATATCGGTGATTTCGACGAGGCGATGTCCAGATGTCACGATAATTCTCACGGGAGGCCAGCGGTCGGCGACGAAGCGGGCGAGCTTCAGGCCATCCATCGTCCCGGGCATGTCGACATCCGTGAACAACAGCCGAATGCGACTGTCAGCCTCTAGCGCTTTGATTGCTTCGTCGGCGTTGGACGCTTCGATGACCTCGAACCCTGCATCGGTCAGACAGTCCGCCATGTCCAGGCGAACCAGAGGCTCATCCTCAACGATCAGAACGACAGTCGACTCACACATCACCAGGCTCTTGGCACTTCCAGCTCTCCGATTGCCGATGAACGTCCAACGCCGCTGTTTGATCCGTGGGCGGCGGTCCAAAAGTTTTCGGCTACAGAAAGTGGCTGACGCGAATGGCACCTCGGCCGGCCTGGGCTCCCGGACGCATAATTCTGCTCTTGGGACATCGAGCTAGACCGGCTCTTTGACGGCAAAGTCGAGTTTCGGCAACTCGAAATCAAGACGGAATTTCAATCCGTCGGGCTCAAAAACAGATCGAGTCTGTGGATGATACTCCTGCGTGAACGCGCGCTTGATAAGCATGGAGCCGAAGCCCTCCCCTTTCGGCGGCTCCACCGGCGGGCCGTCATGCTCTGACGAGGACATCGAAACCTTGTTGCCGTCTACCTGCCATGCGACGTCAATCCGACCGTCGTCATGCCGAAGCGCGCCGTACTTGGCGGCATTGGTGGCGAGCTCGTGCACGACCATCGTCAGAGCGAGTGCCGCGTCCGGGGGAAGTTCGACCTCTTCAGAGCCCCGCAACTTAAAGCGGGGTCGTTCCGGGTCGTTGTGCGGACCGATCGCCCTGGAAATCACGTCGCCGATGTTGCCCCCGTGGCCACTGTTCGAAAGCAGGACGTCGTAGGCGCCTGACAACGATGCAAGGCGTTCGGTGAAGGTCGTGAACTCGGCCGTGTTTCCCAACCGCTTTAATGTCTGCCTGGCGATCACCTGGATGATCGACATCGTGTTCTTCACCCGGTGCGCGAGTTCGCGCGAAACCAGCTCTTTGGCGGCTTCGGCTTCGCGGGTCGTTTGAGACCGACGGTCGAGTTCGTCGAGAAGCTCGTCCACTGAGGCTCCAACCTGGCCAATCTCGCCGTAAGCCCCCGCCATTCGTGTGCGCACGGCGATGTCGCCGGCCGCCCAACGATGGATGACCTGCACGATCCTCTCGATAGGCCTGATGATGAAGTGAACCCCGACGAAGTTGGCAGCACTTAGTGCCAGGATAGCGCCGAGGACAATAATCGCGATGCTGGCCCAAGTCGCTCTATTGATGTTGGCAAATGCTTCCGCGCGCGACAGGCCGGCGCTGATATAAAGCGGCGATGTCGGGGAGACCGGTCGGTAACTCAAAATCCTTTCCGTGCCATCCTGGCTAAGGATTTCCAAAGTGCCTGGATGTTGGGCATTGACGAGCTGCTTGAACCTCTCCGGGATGACGGTCCCGACAAAACGTTCTGGAAACGGATTGCGCGCGATGATTATGCCGTCGCGGTCCGCGATCGTGTAGGCGCCCCCCGGAACGACACCGCGCTCGTTGAGCCGCTGCTGCAGCCAGTCGAGTTTGATGCCGGCAACGACGACGCCGGTAACCTGGCCGCTACGTTTCATGACGCGTGCGACCGGTAGAACCGGCGTTTTGGAAAGCCGGCCCAGTGTGTAGCCGCCGACCGCGACATCGTCTCGCCGCAGAGCGTCCTGGAAATATTGCCGGTCAGCCATCATAACCCCAGGCGGCACGCCCGTCGTGGAACAGACAACCTTTCCGGTCTTGTCGAGAACGAGGATCGCTTCGATAGAATCCACCGGTCGAACGACATCCGACACGACGGTTTCGCAATCGCCTGGCGTCATCTCGTTGACCGCCGGGATCGCCGACACGGCAATGACCAGGCTGCGGACCCCTTCGATGACCAGGTCGATTTCGGAGGCTGCGAGTTTTGCGGCGCGTTCCGCCTCTGTATGGACCTCGGCATTGCGAATGGTGCGCAACGACAGCTCGTTATAGGCGAGAAGTCCCAAAGCGGGTATCAACGCCGCAGCCGCGACCGCGAACAACCGCTTCCTCATGCTGCCCCCGCCCTCCGTGCCCAAATCAGTTCCAAATGCTACAACGTTTTCGGGCGGGCGCCAAAACCATTTCGGAAAGACCGGGCCATGCTGCAACCCTGATGTGCAGCGTTGTCCAACAGCCAAATCAGAAGAACTCGACGGATCGCGAAAAACGCCTAGGCTGCCAGCGCAGTTCTAGGTCCTGTTGACAAAGTATGGCAGCCATATCTTTGCGGCGGCGAGGGCGAGGAATGCTGAGAAGGATTTTCGGGTCTTGTCGTAACGGGTCGCCACGCGACGGAACTGCTTGAGGCGGTTGAACATCCGCTCGATGCGGTTCCTGTCCTTGTAAGCCCGGAAGTCGCAGGCAGGCGGGTTCTTCCGGTTTGCTTTCGGCGGAATGACCGGCCTGATCCCGTGGATCAGGAGTTCTTCACGCAGAAAGTCAGCGTCGTAGCCTTTGTCGGCAAGGAACAGCCTCGGCTTGCCGACCGGTTTCGCCAGCAAGTCTGGAACAGCGTTGTAATCCGAAGCTTCGCCTCCTGTCAGGATGAAGCCAAGAGGGCGGCCCTGACCGTCTGCTCGGGCGTGGATTTTCGTCGTAAAGCCGCCGCGTGATCGACCAAAAGCCTCCTGATAAGTCCCCCTTTAGCGCCCGCAGCCTGAGAGTGGCCGCGAACCGTGGTGCTGTCGATCATGTGCTGCCAGTCATCCGTCAGCCCCAGTTCGACGAGGGTCTCAAGCAGAGCATCCCAAACGCCTTGTTCGGCCCAACGGCGGAAGCGCACATAGACCGAATTCCACTTTCCGTAGCGCTCATGCATGTCGCGCCAGGGGCATCCGACCCGAAGAACATGCAGCATACCGTTCAGGTATCGTCTATTATCGTGCGAGGGCCGGGATTTCCTGCCGCGTTCGGTGGGCAAAAACCCCTCCATGATCCGCCATTCCATATCCGTCAGGTCGCCGCGAGCCAAAACTGCCTCCTAAAAGCCAGTCTTGAATCATGCTTCCGCTGATTTGGGAATCCACTTTGTCAACAGGACCTAGAACTCGTATCCGATCTTATCGTAAAACCAATGGACGTTTCGAGGCTGATCGGAGCACCGACAACGAACTTCTTAGACAGGATCGGGAGCAGATGAATTTGTGATCATACTCGACATGGACCGCAGAATTGCCAGTGAGCTGCAGTCTTCCCTCAAGGAGCGAATGGAGCGGGTGTTCAAGCCCATGCGGATTGGTGGAAAGGTCAAATTCGAAGGGGCGGCTGACGGGGCAACATTCCTGCATGCCGGCGACACGGCGCGTATTGAGCGCGCCGACGAATACATGTACATCGCCAAGAATACCGGTGACCGATTGCCGTCGGTGTTTCGGCCAAATTCGCTACGCAGGCATTTGATAAAAGCGCGGCCAGAAAAGTTTGAAGCCGGCGATTGACCTGAAGTGAGGTCGAGTTGCCACGTCGCTCGACGAAGCGGCGCTAAACCGAAAGCTGCGAGGGAACGTGGTGGACGCTTACATATTCTCGACAGACCACGCCGGCTCGTTCGGACCCTATCTGTTCGTTCCTGATCAGAACTCTTCCAGGCCCGGTCATCCCGATGGAAAATCGTGGGTTCCCTGGAAGGCCGTGAAATTGGACAAGGCCATACTAGGCGCTGACGCCGAGACTGTCGTCAAAGGCATCGAAACGGATGGTTATTATCTGGCACCAGGCTGAGATAGCTCCATTCGCCGCTCAAAACGTGAATTTGCAGAGATTTTGGTGAAGGAAATCAATCGGGTTCAAGCTTCGACCGCATCCTTTCGCTTGAACGTGATCGTGACGGCCATTCCCGAACCCGGTTCTGACACGACGTCAATCTCTGCGTGAGCATTGTGTCTGACGGACTGCACAATCATCGCGCTGAGCTTCCCGCGGCGCGGCCAGTCGGCTTTGTCAGCAAGCCCGATCCCATCGTCCGCGACGAGGACCTTGCAGCCCTCCTCATCGACCGTGCAACGGACTTTGATCTCGCCACCATCCCGGCCGGCAAAGGCGTATTTAAGGGCGTTCGTCATGAGTTCATTGACAACCAGTCCGACGGGCATGGCGACATTGACGGAGACGGGCCATGTGTCGACCTTCATGTCGAGGCGGATCCCCTCGAGAGCGTGTGCAGCCATGACGGACGACGCGATCTGGCTCACATAGATGCCGAGATCGACGGTTTCCGTTTCGTTGCTGCCATAAAGTGAGCGGTACAGAATGGATAGTGCCTCGATCCGACCGGCGAGCTGAGCAAAGCGCTCGCTCTCCTCTTGGCGCTGCGCGTTGCGGGCCTCCATGCGGATCAGCGCCGTGATCATCTGAAGGTTGTTCTTCACCCGGTGCTGAAGCTCTTTCAGCAGGATGTCCTTTTCAGCAAGCGATTGCGTCAGCGATGCCTCGACATCCGACCGTTCCCGTTCTGAGATTGCCAGCAGGCGAAATAGCGGCGTGCCGGCGTCATCGACGATCGTGTTCGACCAGGCATCAACAGTGTTAGTCCCATCCGATCCCTGCAAAATGAATGCGCCGAGATATTCTTCCTGCTCGAGCAAAGCGACAGCAAGTTCGGGACCGTTCGCAACAGAGGGAGTGGACGGCAGGACGGTCCAGGGTTGCCCCTGGAGATCCTCGGCATGAAGGCCCGTCAATCGTTCGAACTCGATATTTCCGTAGATAAGATGTTCGTTTTCTCCCAGCTCCGACACCGCGACCGCAAACGGCACATGGTCGAGGAACTGCCGGAACCGATCATCGTCGAGCGCTTCGGCAAGATGCGGAAGATCTGCAACACTGGCAGCCGTTGGTCGCTGATCTTCGGGTTCGGTCATCGGGATACTTTGCTTAGGAGGAGAACAAACCGTGCATAACAGGTCGAGTTATGGGTTGCTATCGATTTCGACGAAACGGTGTGCGACACTTGTCCTACGCTAGGAATTGCTTGAGGGTGCCGATTACCGTTTGATGGAGGTAGGGCTTTGGCAAGAAGCGAACCCGATCAGGCAGATCCTCATCAGTTGGCCGCATGTGGCCAGAGGTCAGGATGATATGGACCGGCGGCCATCGATCCCGGACGATCCGGGCAAGTGCGAGACCATCGATTGATCCGGGCATGTCGATGTCGCTGAAAATCGCCGCGATTGATCGATGGGTTTCAAGCACGGCGAGCGCTTCATCCGCATTCGATGCTTCCACCACATCGAACCCAGCAGATGCAAGGTCGCCAGCAACGGTCATGCGGATAATCGGCTCGTCTTCGATGATCAGAACGGTCAGATGCGGCACGATACTTTTACCGGTTAAAATTCAGAAATTGGAAACACGCGTCAAGGCGACTAGTTCCTTCACTTGCATTCCCTCTTCTCGCGAGGAGATCGCGGACCGCCTGCCATTGCCTTTCCGTTCATTGTCAGTGACATAGTGGATTGGCGATCGGACTGCCACCAACGCAAAAGTGCGGATGGCTTATGGCGCTGAACAATTAGCTTATGAGACGGCCAAGTGGCGCTCCTTCACAAACATTGTACGAGAACCTGGGCGTCGTTCACCGAACCTCTGTCGATGTGGCCAACGCATGGCGGGCAACTGAACCCTCCCCCCAGCATTCAGTTATCCCGGTTAACCAGGTGTTTTCGCCGGAGGCCTATGATGAGCGCAATTATGCGAAGGGCTTGAGCTTGATGGTAAGAAATGACGGTGCTCCGTGCAACGAGAGAACGATCCATCATCAGTTGACCAGCTTCGTCGATCTCGACAGGCAAGGCACTGTCGAGTGGTGCAACTCCGCGGCATGTATAACGCTCAGCTGCGAGAACCCGGTCGGTAGGCCATTTGTCGACCTGCTGCATGAAGCGACAAGATTCGGAACCATGTCGCGATCGACTGTCGATCGCATCGTCGCTGGCCTTCAGAAAGGATCGACAACGTTTCGCATGGAGGACGGCCGAACATTCCTTTTGCAAAGTCAGGCGCTCGGTAGCGGTCAGCGACGCATCGAGTGGACGGACATCTCAAGTGCTCTGGCGGAGGCGGACCACAACGACCCGGCAACTGGTCTGCTTTCACGACGCGGCTTCCTGGCGGCGCTGGATGGATCAGTCGAACAATCCCGGGGATCGCTCGTCTTCCAACTCGAAATCGACAATTTCGGTGAGCTGACCGAACGTTATGGGAATGCCGTTACAGACCATCTCGTCCGCCGTATCGCTGAACGCATTGCCGCTCAAGTCGGCGGGACCGGTGCGTATCTTGCCCACCCGAGTGGTGGTCAATTCCTCTTCGTCGCAAGCGAAGAGGAAGGACCGTTGTTGACCGAGGCACTGCTTGACGTTCTCGGCCGTCCACACCTCGTCGATGGCAAGATGATTTATTCCACCGTAAGCATCGGCATCGCAGCGATCAATGTTCTGGATGCTGAGGCGATTTTGCGCAACGCCAGCCTGGCGCTCCGACAAGCCAAAGCCGATGGTGGTAATCAAGCCAGCACATTCACCGCCGAAATGCATGACACCCTGCAGCGAAAACGAATGCTTGAGGCCGAGTTGCGAAAGGCGATGGCGCTACGACAGTTCTCGCTCGTCTATCAGCCGCAATACCAAGTGGAGGGTCGCCGCCTCGTCGGGTTCGAAGCGCTGCTACGCTGGAACCACCCGGAGCAAGGCCCGATCTCCCCGGCCGAATTCATACCGCTCGCGGAAGAACTTGGGCTGATTGTTCCGATCGGTGAATGGGTCCTGCGGACCGCCTGCCGAAAGGCGGCATCGTGGCCAGGAGGCATCTCGATCTCGGTCAACATATCGCCGTTGCAATTTCGTAGCCCGACCCTCGTGTCGATGGTGTCAGCGGCGCTTGAGAGCTCAGGGCTTGAGCCGAAGCGACTTGATCTCGAAGTCACCGAAGGTGCAATCCTGATGAACAGCGCGTCGGTCATGGAGACATTCCGCCAGGTGAAGGCAATCGGCGTGCGCTTTTCCATGGACGATTTCGGAACCGGATACTCGTCGCTCAGTTATCTCCAGCAATTCCCATTCGACAAGATCAAGATCGACCAGTCCTTCGTCAGGAGCATTTCCGCCAATCACGACAGCCTGTCGATCATCCGGGCGATTTGTGCACTTGGCAAAACTCTTGGACTGACGACCATCGCCGAAGGGGTGGAAACTGAAGACCAGTTCACACAGATTCAAAAGAAGGGCTGTCAGCAGGTCCAGGGCTATCTCACCGGAAGGCCGCTAATCGCGGAACTGGCTGACGAGCTTGTCGCTTCAAACGTACAAACCAACGAAAGCACACCATGACCGACTTCCGCCTTGTCTATTACAGCGAAAACCGAATTCCGCCCGACAGGCTGGAAAGTGAGATCGAGGCGATCCTGGCAGCGAGCCGCAAGAACAATGTGCTTGTGAGAATTTCGGGAGCGCTGATGTTCAACTCCGGCTACTTCGCGCAGGTGCTTGAAGGCACGCAACCAGCGATCGAGAGCACGTTTGAGCGGATCCAGCAGGATCAGCGGCATGGCAACGTTCACCTTTTGGAGTTTGCAGCAGCGCCGACACGGAGTTTCCAGACATGGTCGATGGCATTTATTGGCCTGCCCGATAACGTTTCGCCGAGCCTCTCGACCGTTGCTTCGCGCAGCGGATTCGATCCCAGAAATCTCGACGGGGTGCAGTTGCTCAGCCGCTTGCAGGATCTTCTAAACGATCCGCAGTAGAGGTGTAACACATTTCTGATATTGCCGCTGAACAATGATCGAGACCGGCGCAAAGAGGGACTTGAAGGGGATGTGCGCAGTAACAAGCCTGGGGTCTTGAACGAATCCGAACCTTTGACCCGCTGACTTGATCTGCTAAACACTTGCGAAATCTGCAGCTTCGCGACTGGAAGGGAGCCTTAGCAGCTATCTGCGCGACGCCATCAGCACCAGCATGTAGGGTGCAGCGATGAGCGTCGCGATCAGGCCGGCAGGAATCTGATCCGGAAACAGCAGGTTTCGCCCCACCCAATCGGCAACGATCATCAAGCAGCAGCCAATGAGAGACGCCGAGGCGATTTCGGCCAATGGTCGGCGAAACCCCAGCATCCTCGCCATATGGGGCGCCATGAGACCGACAAAGCTCAACGGGCCAATCACCAATACGGAAAGACCTATCAACACCGATGCAAAGGCGATCAGAAATCCTCTGCTCTTTTGCAAAGACATGCCGAGTGCCCTTGGCACCGCCATTCCCAATGGCAATAGGGCGAGCCAACGGCTCAATAACGGGAGCGACGCCAGAGCGAGCATCGCAGCAGCAGCAAGGCCGAACGCTTCCCATGGCTGCACCATAAATGTGGAACCGCTGAGCCAGGCCATCAGATCAAACATGCGCGGATCACCGCTGCTCATCAGAACAGACACGACGGCGCTGAAGCATGTCGTGACAGCGATCCCGACCATCAGCGTGTTGTGAGGAGCGAAGTGGTTCCGACGCCCGAAGGCAAAGATCAGGGTCAGAACCAGTCCACCTCCAGCCATTCCCAGCAGAGAAGCCAAGTAAGCGCCGCCGGCAGGAAGCAGGATCGCTACGATCACGCCGCATGCCGCACCGGCGCTAATACCAAGCATCTCGGGACTAGCGAGCGGATTGAGCGTTAGCCGCTGTACGATGACCCCGCTGATCGAGACCAAAATTGACGCAGCAGCGCCAACGACCAACCGCGGCCCTCTCCAGAACAGCGTCGCCTCAGGCGCGGAAAGTCCTGCAAATGTCCAGCCGTCGATGCCGCGGCCGACGAGCAGAGATGTAGCTGCCGCAAGGACGGCGACGCTCGCGAGCAGTACCATGACGAAGCCCGGTCGTTGAACCCGCTGTACCAAGCCCATGGGCTCGATCAGTGGCACCTGATTGGGACTGTGGCGCCCCATCAACCAGAGAAGCAATGGAGAACCGATAAATGCCACTGCGGCGCCAGCTGGTATTTCCGATGGTGTGTCGAGCGCCTGCAGTATCTGGTCAGTACAAAGTAGCAACAACGCGCCGATCACCGCTGATGCCGTGAGTTGGGCGCCAATGCGCCTGTGTCCAACACTGCGTACGATCTCGCCGGCAGCGATACCTAGGAAGCCGATCACGCCGACGGCCGAAACGCACACAGCCGCCATCCAGACCGCAAGTGCGAGAACCACGGTCCTGATCAACGTTGGCGATCCACCGAGGCCGTGGGCTGTCTCATCCGACAATGCCAGAAGCGAGATCGGGCGAACCAACGCAAAGCTCAACGAGCAGGCGGGCAATAGCCTCGGAACGAGATACGAAAAAACACTCCAGTCCTGCATCACCAGTGAACCGCTGTCCCATACGAACAGGCGGATCAGGCCGCCGTGCAGCATGATGAGCAGGGTGTTGAGCGCACCAACCAATAGGCCGATCAGGAGGCCAGCAAGCAGTAGTACTTGCGGGTTGAAGCGACTACGGCTTGCTATCGCAAAGACCAGAAAACCAGCAAGAGCGCCGCCAACCAGGGCCACCGCGGTTCGGTTCTCCTGCAGGATCGACGGCATCCATATAGAGGCTGCTGCAAGCGCGAGGAATGCGCCCGGAGCTACACCCAGGGTGGCTGGTTCCGCAGCCTGATTACGCAGCACCAACTGCATGAGCCTCCCTGCCAGTGACAATGCCGCTCCGACAGTCAATGCGCAGGCGATGCGCGGCAACGCGACATAATGCAGGGTCAGCTGTGGCAACGAGGTTGGATTGGGCGACAGGATTGCGTTCCACCAGGCAGTGGGAGGCAGCAAGCCCATCACGGCGCGGACACACAAGCCAATCGAAATCGCAGCCAAGATGAGGCATATGACGAAAAAGGAACGATGCTTGCTTGCGTGTTCCATGCTATCGGTTGCGCTCCGCCAATGACGCGGAAAGCAAGTTCGCGAGGCGAGCGGCCGCGGGGAGTCCGCCATTCTCCATGACCACGGCAAGTCTCACCACGCGATTTTCGCGCACAGCCGGAAGCGCCTGCCAGAACAGGCTAGCCTTGGGAGCCTGGTCGGCACCCGCATTATTATCCGGATCGATCAGAAACAGGATCGCTTCCGGATGTTCGGCAACCCGTTCAAGACCAACCGTCGCCCGCCCACCGAAAGGTCCACTTTTGTCGATGGCATTGGAGAGAGACATCGCGTCGACCACGTCAGCGAAGAGACTACCCGGACCGTACAGCATCATATGCCGATCATCGAGACGAGAACCGATCAGGATGGGACGACTGCGCCAGCCTTCGGCATTTCTTGCCGCCCCCTCGATCGCCTGGTTGGTCTCCTCGATGAGATGGAGTGCGCTCGATCTCAAACTCAACGCATCGGCAAAGCGAAGCGTGCCCGCCCTTGCGGCGGCGAGTGATGAGGTACCATCGGGTGAAAGATCAACAGTCAGCACAGGAGAAATCCGCTCCAAAAACGACTGTGCTGGGCTGAGCGCGGGAGGAATGACAATCAAATCGGGTTTAAGCGCGTCGAGCATCTCGAAGTTCGGCGTGAACAACAGGCCGACATCGTGCACACTGTCTGGCATTTCCGGCTGGACGACTGCTTCCCGATAGTAATCGATTGCGGGAACACCAATGACGGTTGCTCCCAACGCCAGCGCTGTCGCTGCCAGCGCCCAATCGAGAACAACGGTCCTTTGATCGTCCCGAAAGGTCGCGGCGAACGACCTGGGAGAACACCCGTTAGTGATAGCCGCAGCACCGAACGAGGCTATCAATTTCCGACGTGTGAATGGGATTGTCATGTCGTAACCGGTCGGTTTTCCGCGCCGATCTACCAGTGGCTTTTCAGACTGACCATGACGCTACGGGGCTCGCCGTAAATCCCGAAGAAGTTCGTTGGCAACCGGTCGAAGTAGACGCGATCGAATACGTTCTTGACTGTCAGTGACGCGTCGAGGTGTTCATTGAACTTGTAGCCGACCTGGGCATCGATCACGGCATAGCCTCCCTGCCGCGATGTATCCGTCAATCCGTTTCCTGAACCGCGTTGCGTGCTGCTGATGATGCGCCCGCCAGCACCAAAGGTCAGTCCCTCATAGTTGCCGCCCTGAACGGCATACTGCCCCCAGAACTTGAAAGTGTGACGAGGCTCTTCCGGGCTGGGCACTGCTCCGCTGTTATCCGGATCCCGAATACTCTTGCGCACAACCGATTCCAGGCGGCATCGATGCGTTTGGAAGAGGAGCTCAATTCTGCTGAACCAGCTAGTCATGAAGGTTTGGACTCTATCAACCCGAAGACGCTCTGCTGGCTATGCTGTATTTACCGCCAACAAGCAGTTCGATACTGTCATGTTATAAGCACGGCAACCCACTGATACAGCTACCTGCAGAGCGCTCATTTTACTTAGATCACTGATTTCGCAACGTTTTTGACGACGCATAATAAAAATCATGATCATCGTTGTCATGTTTTTGTATGTAACTGTTGTCGCAAGACAACACAGGCGGCCATGATGTGAAGGGATTTGAACCAAGCACCCTGGAAAACCCAAGCGGGTATCAAAGAGGAATAACCTCAGATCAAGGCGCTTTTGGATGCTTGTGTTTGAGAATGGCCAAAGCCCGGCGCTCTTCAGTGGCGATCGCCGAGGTACGTCCTTAAACTGGTCGTTCCTCAGAGACGTCGCCTACTCCGGTTCGATCTACGACCTTTTCCTTTCCCATTTTTGCCGACTGCCAGTCTCGGCGAGATTTTTTGAGGTGCGGCTACCCCTCTGGTGCGGCCCGCTCTGATCCGGGCGCTCATCTGCTTGATTTCGCGTTCTGCATTGGCGAAATCACTTGGTGAAAAGAAATGTCCTTTCACCCACCCGTCGATGTAGTCCTGCAAGTCGCCACCCGAACTGCTTTTGATCAGCGCGAGGGTCAGCGCCCAATTGCGACCCGTATAGCGGACCAGATTCTCGAGCAACATCCCTGTAGCGTTCATGGCCCTGAGGGCGGTGTCCGGTGAGCTATCGCTCCAGATGCGGTTCAAAAAAGGTTATGACGACGCTGAGATGGGACTTCATCTCAGCATTTTTGGTGCCGATGAAATGTGCGAGGGCTTTGAAGTCAGGCAATTGCTTAGCGGCATCCGCGTCAAACGCATTAAGAAGAGATTCCACGCCGATCGACAAATGGCCATGTCGACGCCAGGCAAGCTTGACCAGCAAGGCCGAGAACCGCTTGTGATCGATTTTTCCGGTCTCGTGAGCAAAGGAGAAAACGGTCTGCAGCCAAACGCCTTTCGACGAGGTCGCCGCCTCCGCCCACTGGCGGAAATACATGTCCTCTGAAACCAGTACATAACCCTCGGCCGCCAGATTGGCCGCATCGAGCACGTGGGATCCGTAACCTTCGGTTCGATCGTCGGCGGGCGGACTCCGAGAGCGGCCATGTCGTCACGATATGCCCGTGTATAACGTTCGGTGACGACGCGGACCGGGACGCCCTCAACCGAAGCAGCGATATTGATCTTGTCATCCACATCCGTCAGATTGCGGGCATAGATCACTCTCAAAACATGGCGGCGCAGCACACGCACCAGCACATCGAAGACGACGGCCGGCCGCGCATTGCCGATATGCGCGAAATTGTAAACCGTCGGACCACAGACATACATTCTGACCTCGTCCGGATTTTGCGGAACGAAGACTTCCTTGCGGCCTCCAAGGCTGTTGGTGAGATAAAGGGTCATGGATTCCTCAAAAAGGCGCGCGAACGCGGGCAATGGCTCAGCAGCGGCAGTTCTCGATGTCGCAACAACTCAGATCGTCGAGGAACATGTTGTTGGCCCGGTAAGCCTGGAGCGGGTCGGTATCGATGCCGAGCCGGCCGGCGATAGCGCGGCCGACCACGGCGAAGCGCTGGCGGAATTTGTAAATGAAGCAGAACAGGTGGCCCCGATGCTTCAGTTCCGGCCCAACGAGAAACAGACCGGGCAAGCGGGTCGACTCATCTTGCGCCGTCACAGCCGGGCATCCGTCGTTGTCGAAATCGAGCCAGTCCTCAATCAGGCAGGTGCTGCCGACATATCCGGTTGCAAGGATCGGCGCCGATTGCGTTGACCAGCTTCGTCCGTCCGCGGCAAGCACATGGACGGCGCCATTCGGACGATCGAGGCCCAGAATGTCTGCATCGCCAACCAGGGTGATCAGTTGACTGCGGCGTGCCGCCGCGAGGCGGCCGCGGGTGTAAGGTGAGAGGGCCACGCTCGGATCTGTGTCATTTCTCTCCCAGGCGGGCGACCGGGCAAGAACGGTGACGCGTTTTCCAGCTGCGGCAAGACCGATCGCCGCGTCAATGCCGCTTTCGTAACCACCAATGACGATCGCCTCATCACCCGGATGCTCCGACCAACGCCGGATGCGGCTCGAGTGCAAGCCATGCTCGGCTCCGGGAATGTCCCCTGTGCCCGGATACTGGAATTGCCCAGCCGCCCAGACCACGAAACGTGCGCGAATTTCGCCGGCATTTGTATGGAGTACGATTTTTTCGCCACGAGGCTCGATCCCCTTCACGTCGATGCCTGTCGTCACATTCAACCCGAATATCTGAACGGCCTGGTCGAGATAGCTCGCATAGTCGGCGCCGCTCGGATGCTCCTGTTTCAGGGCGAAGGCCGGAGAGCTGTCGAAGCTGATGGCGTTGAGGTCGGTGAGCCCGAAGGCGTTGCCGGTGAAGGATGGCGAGATGAAGTGCATGTCCTGCGGCCAGCGGCGAAAGGATGCCCCCACCCGTTCACGCTCGACGATAAGCACATCGGGAATGGCAAGGTCCCGCAGCACCCGGGCCATTCCGAGGCCGGCGGGACCGGCGCCGACGATGACGACATTGGCGTTCAAAGAGCGGTTCCGATCACGCTTCACTGTGTGGTTTGCGGCAGATGCACTCAAGCATGGGCCTCCCGGACATGCTCGTGTCCCGTGTCACCATGATGATGATCGGCGGCATGACGATGGTTGTGGTGCCGGCGAGACGCAGAGCCCAGGAAGCCGAAGCTCTGCTGCAGGAATGTATCGGTGAGGTCACGCCCGATCAGCACGATCCTGGACCGGCGGTCGTCGCTCGGCCAGTCCTTCAACAAAACCGGCGGATGGAATATGTGTTGGACGCCATGGAGAACGAACGGCGTCGGCGCGCCTCCCACGTTGACGATGCCCTTCATGCGCAGGATGTTTGGCCCTCGCAGCAGCATCAGAGTCTCGAGCCAGACATCGAAGAGAGAAGCCGGGATCGGTTCGTGGAGTGTGTAGGTGACAGCCGAAATCCGGTCATCGTGCCGGTTCACGTCATGGTCGTAATGATCATGGCCGCTATGGGCATCGCCGTGACCGCGGCTATCATGATCATGATGATGGGCGTGGTGGTGCCCCGGCCCCGCAAAGGCTTCCGCCTTGAGCCAGTTCTGGACGTCGGTCGGATTGTAAAGCCCGGCATCCAGGATGCGTGAGGGATCAATCGCGCCATTGTGAGCCCGGATGATCGGGGCGGCCGGATTAAGCGCACGAAGACGCTCTTCAAGCATCTTTGTCTCGGCGGGATCGACCAGATCAGTCTTCGTCAGCAGGATGCGGTCGGCAACCGCAGCCTGCTTGACCGCCTCGATCTGGGCGTCGAGCGTCGCTGATCCGGCGGCCGCGTCGACCAATGTGATTACTCCATCGAGCACGAACTCGTGCGACAGCATGCCGTCCGTCATCAGCGTGTGCAGGATCGGCGCCGGATCGGCCAGGCCTGTCGTTTCGCTGATCACGCGATCGAATGCGGTGATCTCGCCGCGCTCGCGCCGGTCAAACAGATTATGCAACGTGTGGACGAGATCGCCACGAATGGTGCAGCAAAGGCATCGCGACTGCAGCAAGACCATGTTCTCTGTGCTCGACTCGACCAGTTCGTGATCGAGCCCAATCTTAACGAACTCGTTGATGACGACCGCAGTCTTCGAACGGTCGGGATGTCGCAGCAGATGGTTGAGAACCGTCGTCTTTCCGGTTCCGAGAAAGCCGGTCAACAGGGAGACAGGAATGGGATGCGCAATATGCTCCGGCTCCAATGGACGTGTCCTCATACAAGATTGTTGATTGGAGATCAGCCTCGGTCGGCTTCTTCTGTTGAAAGGCATTCCGCGCAACGGCCCTGCATTTCGACGACGCTTTTGCCGATGCTGAACCCGAGCGACGCCGCACACTCGGCGAACAACGCTTCGACCTTTTCGTTTTCGATCGACGCGGAGGTGCCGCAATGCTCGCAGATGAAGAAGACATACGCTTGGCTCTGCTCCGCGTATGCGCAGGGGACAAACGCGTTCTTCGTCTCAATCTTCGAAACGAACCCCTTCGTCTGAAGAAACTCCAATGCTCGATAGACCGTCGGCGGCGAAACACGGCGCCCCAGTTGGTCCGCGAGATCCCTGATAAGGTCGTAAGCTCCCATCGGTTGGCTGGACCGCCAAAGGATCTCCAGAACGAGCCGACGGGTACAGGTGAGATTGAGTCCGCGAGCGAGACACAGGATTTTGGCGGTTCGCATGCCCGCTGCAATCACTTCAGCACTCCGATGCGTCATCTGGCGCAGATGGTTATACATTTCAGCCAGCTTCCCTCGGCTGCCGTTTGTCTCTTGCCTGAAATGTTATAACGTTGCACACTGCAAATCAAGGACAACATCCGGAGTGACGAGAGATGGCTTTGGCCGTCATGCAGCTGTCGGACCGAACGATGTTTGGGCGATGGACTTCGTTCACGATCAGCTCGCGACCGGGCAAGAAGCTGCGTATCCTAACCGTGGTCGATACGCACTCGCGTTACTGCCCAGCCGCCGACGCCCGCTTCACCTATCGAGGCGAAGACGTGGTCCAGACTCTGGAAGGCATCTGCAGGAAGACCGGCTATCCGAAGACAATAAGGGTGGATAACGGCAGTGAGTTCATCTCTCGTGATCTCGACCTGTGGGCCTATGCCAACAACGTCACCCTGGACTTCTCGCGGCCTGGTAAGCCGACCGACAATGGCTTCATCGAGGCGTTCAACAGCAAGCTGCGCGCGGAGCGCCTGAACGCCCATTGGTTCCTGACCCTTGCGGATTCGCGCGAAAAGTTGGAGACTTGGCGTCGATACTATAACGAGGAACGTCCTCACGCGGCGATCGGATATAACGTCCCGATTGACCTGCATAATCCCGGTGGAACAACGTAAGCGGCAAGCTGAGGCCGTTCAGGCCTTGTAGCTCCACGGCATAAGGGTATGGATTTCGCTGCTAGGCCAGCCGTTTGCAAGGCGCTCGAGCGTCTGCGTCAGCCAGGCCTGGGGATCGACAGAATTCATTTTTGCAGTCTGCAAAAGTGTCGCGATTGTCGCCCATGTCTTGCCGCCGCCGTCGCTGCCGGCGAAGAGACTATTTTTTCTTGTGATCGCCTGAGGTCTGATCGCTCGCTCGACGATGTTGGAGTCGAGCTCGACACGGCCGTCCGTGAGGAAGCGTTCGAAGACGTCACGACGCTTGATCGAGTACCGTAAAGCTTCGGCGAGTTTGGATTTACCTGATACTCGCGGCAAAGTCGTCTGCCAGAGAACGAAGAGGTCACGGACTATCGCCGCCGAGCGTTCTTGTCGGGCAGCGACACGCGCCTCAGGGCTTTGACCACGGACGGTATCTTCTATTTCCCAGAGCGTTGCCATTCGCTCGACTGTCTCTGTTGCCACCTTGGAGCTTTTGGCGACATGCAATTCATAGAACTTGCGACGGCTATGTGCCCAGCAGCCAGCCAGAATAACGCCGTCGTTGCCGCCGTCCTTGCGGACGAGTTTGCTGTAGGCCCCGTACCCGTCAACCTGCAAAATCCCGCGATAGCCGCTGAGGTGTCGTGCCACGCAGTCGGTCGCCCGACTGTCTTCGAAGCGATAGGCCACCATGGGCGGGCTGTTGCCTGCGAACGTTCGGTCATCCCTGGCATAGGCCCATAACCAAGCTGTCTTCGCCGACCCGGATCCAGGCGCCAGTGTCGGCAGGGTCGTCTCGTCGGCAAATATTCGTTCCGCCTTCTTGATTTCGTCCAGGATGTAATCGGCGAGGATGTCGAGCTCGAACGCCAGCTTTCCCATCCATTGAGCCATGAGCCTGCGGTCAAGTTCGACCTTGTCGCGGGCGTAAATCGCTTCCTGCCGATAGAGTGGCAGGCCATCGGCATATTTGGACACGGCGATCTGAGCCAGAAGCGCTTCTGTTGGAATGCCCGCCTCAATGATATGTGTCGGGGCCGCAGCCTGGATCACGCCGTCTTCGTTCTTAAAAGCGTATTTGGGACGGCGCGTAACAATGACACGGAACTTCGCTGCAACGACATCCAAGCGTTCGGATATGCCCTCTCCGATCAGGATTTTGGTCTTACCCGCATGCTCCGGCAAATCTTCCGGCTCGATCACCACCTCGATACGCTCCAGATGCGCCGCAAAGCCCTTGCGTGGCCTCGGTGGACGTTTGCCATCTTTGTTGATGCCACTCGTAACCTTGGCCCTGATCGCCGCAATACCGGTCTCGATCTCTTCAAAGACAAAAGCATGCTGCTCGTCATCAACACTGGCCGCTGCAAGCTTCTCTGAACGCCGTCCGAAGCGCGCGGTCAAAAGCTTTTAGGATCTGTGTCAGCCGCTCGATGCGCTCATCGGCGTCAGCATTTCGGGCCTCGAGATCATCGACCTGCTTTTCCAAAGCCTCGACGCGAGCGGCCTTTTCGGCCATGGCAAGAACCATGGCCTTGAGTGCCTCTACATCATCCGGGAGCTCTATATCGGGTCGCGTCATTGGTATGATCAGAGCATATTTTGCTGTGATCCGCCCGCAGTTTCAGGTGCATGATTCAATTCGCCGCAGGGGTTTTACCCAACAATCTCGGGCGGCTTGATGGGTGTTGATCGAACGCGTTTCCAGTCCATCCCATCCACCAAAGCCAGAAGCTGGGCATTGTTGAGCTGGACCCGGCTATGTCCGATGCGCGGCCAGCAGAACTGGGCCTTCTCCAGCCGCTTGGCGTAAAGGCAAACGCCGGAGCCATCCCACCATACGATCTTGATACGGTCTGCTCGTTTCGCCCGGAAGACATAAAGAGCTCCGTTGAACGGATCACTGCCAGCATCTCGAACCAGTGACAGCAAGCTGTCAGGTCCCTTACGGAAGTCGATCGGATGGCTCGCCAGAAAGACTTTTACGTTCGACGGGATCATGCCGACCGCACCGCTCGGATCACGCGACTGAGGTGTGCTTCATCGGCATCCATCCCCGCCCGGATAATCATGTCGCCGATAACCACCTCGATCACCGCCCGCGCACAAATCGGCCCAAAACACGCCTCGACAGCCGCAGGCACCGAAAAGCCCTCTTGTCTGGCGCGAGCATCACGACGCCAGCAAAATAGTTGTGATGGGTGTATGCCGATGCGACGCGCAATTGCCGAGACACTCGCTCCAGGCTCCATCGCCTCAGCCACCGCTCGCTCCTTGAAATCATCGGACCAACGCCGCCGAAACTGCTTCGGCGCACCTTCAAGCCGTTCCGCAACGGCCTCGATCATATGGAAGTTCCTGGTTCCAGAGCTAGGCGCAGACATAGAAGCTCACAGTTAGTAAATCGTCTGTCTCAAATACAGGCGAACGATCCAACTACGCTAGATGGGGTCAGCTTGCCGCTTACGGAACAACCAGCCAGCCATCGTGATCAAAGCCGGAAAACTCAAGCATCTGGCGGCCCAAGGTTTGGTCCCAGAGCAGTGGTCAATTAACAAAAGGAAAAGAGATGACGACTAGGTTCAGTGGCTGACACTTCTTGCCGTCCACCAAGCAATGCTTCTCATCGGAATGGCGTGTTCTGGGCTTGGGCCGCTCGCGTCGGCGATGATCCCGTCTTGGCGGGGGCTGGATGGCTACGTCCGCACTCGCCGCTATCGGCGGCGGAGTCGTCTCCAGCCTGCTGCAAACGGTAGCAGACTGCATCGATTGCGCGCTAAAGCGATAATCTCCGCCTCAGACCATTCTCCGTTTACTTAAAGGGGCCCACCCATGCACTGAAAGTCATAACGGATTATCCTTAAGAAGTGACCTGAGCCCCATCGTCCCTCCAATTTTCAGGAGAGTCTTGGATTTTCAATCTGGCCTTATGCGGCCTGTTTTTCCATAGCCATTTTCATTGCGAATTCGCTGGGTGTGATGTTGCCCAGTGAGGAATGCGGTCTGTTCCGATTGTAGTCCTCCTTCCATGCCGCGATTTCGATCCTCGCCTGTGTCAGTGACGAGAACAGTGTTTCGTTGAGGCACTCGTCACGAAAGCTGCCGTTGAAGCTTTCTACGAAACCGTTCTGCATGGGTTTGCCCGGTGTGATATAATGCCATTCGACATGCGTGCTTTGGCACCATTCCAGAACGGCCATGCTGGTCATCTCCGTGCCGTTGTCGGAGACAATTGTTCGCGGTTTGCCTCGTCGAGCGATGACAGCATCGAGTTCACGCACAAGCCGCCGGCCTGAGAGCGACGTGTCGGCGACCAGCGCCAGGCATTCGCGGGTGAAGTCGTCGACGACGGCGAGAACCCGAAAGCGACGACCATCTGTGAAAGCGTCGCTGACGAAATCCAAGCTCCAACGCTCGTTGGCACGCGAGGGCAGCGCCAGAGGGCGTCTCGTCCCCAAAGCCCGTTTGCGTCCACCACGTTTGCGCACCGTCAGCTTCTCTTCGCGATAGAGACGCCGCAGTTTCTTCAGGTTCATGATGATGCCCTGCCGACCCAGCATGACGTGGATGCGGCGATAGCCGAAACGACGGCGCTCGGACGCCACCAGCTTCATTGCCTCACGGATATCAGCGTCATCCGGTCGAACGCTACGATATCGCACGCTCGACCGATCTACGGACAAAACCTCACACGCCCGACGCTGGCTCACCCCATGTTGTTTGCAGACATGAGCCACAGCGTCCCGCTTCACATCGGGCGTCACCACTTTTTTGAAGCGACATCTTTCAGAATGGCATTGTCCAGCATGGTCTCGGCCAGCAGCTTCTTCAGCTTGGCGTTCTCGTCTTCCAAAGCCTTCAGCTTGCGGGCATCGGATACCTCCATGCCGCCGAACTTCGCCTTGTATTTGTAGAAGGTCGCCTCGGATATCCCGTGCTTGCGGCAGACATCGGCAGTCCGCATGCCGCTCTCCTGATCTTTCAATATCCCGATGATCTGCTCGTCCGTGAACCGTGAATGCTTCATTCCGTCCGTCTCCTTGATACGACGGACTCTACCAAAATCTGGAGGAAGTTCAGGGGCTCAGGTCAGAAGGCTTCATTTGATCCCGGTTAACCACTCGCGATTTCTTTCAAGCGCTGTATCGAAAGGACAGTGACGGTTCGATTGTTTGTCACTTCAATAGCCTTAAGCACTCTCAGTTTCGTCATGTGGCGGCTAACCGTCTCTATCGTTAAGCCCAGAAAGTCCGCCATATCAGATCTTGTTAGCGGTAGATCAAACTGCTGGCCATTCTGAGCGGCAGGATTGCCACGCAATAGAATCATAAAAAGCAAACTCGCTACCTTCTCTAAAGCTGTCATTCGCCCAATCAAGAGCATCCAGTTTCTACTCTCGTCAAGGTCTGCTAATGTTTGCCTGAACATCACCTTCTCCACCTCAGGGTTGTGATCCGTCACATACTGCATCAGCGAGGCTGGAATCATACATATCTCGCTCTCGGTTGCCGTAAATGCCGATACCCGACTGGTTCTCGATGCCAGGTGATAAGGTGCAAATTGCAAGGCCACGATCTGCTGACGCCCGTCCGCCATACCCTTTGACAGTTGGACGACACCTTTTACGATATTCGTATGCGTGCGAACATCATCGCCTTCATAAAACAATACTGCTCCTGCAGGAACTAACCGTTTTATGATCTGGCGCCCTACCACTTTCAGCTGATCAGGCGTCATGGCCGCGCAAATCCCTGTTAGCCTGACATTACAAGCGAGACAATTTGCAGCAACGTCCACCGGGCCAGTTGACCACTTCGTCATAACGTCCTCCATAGCGCTGTTGTGTGGAAGAAAAACTGAAGTACGAGCGGTGTCAACTAGAAGAAACGTCCTCCCATCGCTATAAGGTAGGACGAAACCGCCACCTCCCTTTGTCCCAGGATAATTCGCGAAATGCGGCTGTGATCTCGGAAGCAACGGATCGACACAAGGGGCAGAATTCGCCGCCGTGGGCCTGACTATTCTGAGATTTTATTTAGTCTAAGGCTGCCCGGAGCGCCTGAGATTTCACGCTCTCATCTGTCGTAATATCAAAGATATCACCAAGAAACGGTTTCGTGTTAAAATTGGCACTCTGCAAAGCGGGTTTATCGTGGATAGCCACGGCGCAACTCGAGGTGGTTGAATTCACTGTCCTTGAGAACGCCGACTGGCTGTAAGCCCATGGTGAAGCTTGCAATTACCCATAAGTAACGGACTCGTTTACGAAAAGCTTTCGCCGAAATCTTGAATCGAAAGAATCACTTGTGATTCTGTGTCGAGCACCTGATTCTTTTAAGGCGGTGCTTTATGTCGGTTCGAGACGATGTGATGGCTGATAGTGACGGCCATTGGAGCAAGCAGGAAATAGACGCGGGGTCTTTCAAGGATGCTCGTCTTGGCCGACGTTGCACAGAACTTTTACGACAGCTTGGAGAGCATATGGGCGGCTCCATTCCTTTCGCCTGCCAGGACTGGGCCAACACAAAAGCCGCTTATCGGTTTTTCTCCAATCCGAACGTTGAGGAAGGTGATATCCTCAACGGGCATTTCGCCGCGACCGCTCAACGCTACGACGCATCCAATGGTCCGATCTTGGTGCTGCAGGATACGACCGAGTTTACCTATCAACGCCGCAATCCGCATGCCGTCGGCTTTACGAAGAGCGTCAACAGTGGCCGCGACAAACAGGAGCGACTGCGCCACCATACGGTCTGCGGGATATTGATGCATTCGAGCCTTGCGGTAACCTTGGATGGGCTACCCTTAGGGTTGGCGGCCGTCAAGTTCTGGAGCCGCGACAAATTCAAGGGCACGGCTCAGCTCAAACGCAAGATCAATCCGACACGTGTTCCGATCGAAACCAAGGAAAGCATCCGTTGGCTTGAAAATCTGCGCCAATCCGTCGGGCTTCTCGGTCAACCGGACCGATGCATTCATGTAGGCGATCGCGAAAGTGATATCTACGAACTCTACTGCCTGACCAAGGAGCTTGGCACGCACTTCATCGTGCGCACCATCGTGGACCGGCTAGCTGGCAACGGGGATCACACGATATCGGCTGAAATGCGCGATGTTGAAAATGTTGGCCGGCATCTCATCGAAGTTCGCGCCGATACCGACGAGGTCACCAAAGTCCACCTGGATATCCGATTCAAACGGATCCGGGTGCTGCCGCCCATCGGCAAGAAGAAACGATATCCTGCTTTAGACCTGACCGTCATCCATGCAGTGGAGCCCAACCCCCCGGCCAGCCGCAAGGGCATCGAGTGGAAGCTACTGACCGATCTGGAGGTGAATAGCTGCGAGGACGCAATCGAAAAAATCAAATGGTATGCAATGCGCTGGAAGATTGAAGTCTTCCATAAGATCCTCAAGTCCGGTTGCCGGGCTGAAGATGCAAGATTACGAACAGCCGATCGACTGGCAAACCTCGTCGCTGTGTTCTGCATCATGAGCTGGAGAGTGCTTTGGTTGACAATGCTCGCGCGCACTGCGCCCGAAACACCGCCAACCGTGGCTCTCACCGAACAGGAAATTGAAATTCTCGATCAAATGGTCAGCAACGCAGGCAACCGGCAAGCGACGCCGGGATCGCTGAACTTTTATCTCACCAAACTCGCTCGTTTGGGTGGTTATCTTGCAAGAACATCAGATCCGCCACCGGGAAATACGGTCGTCTGGCGCGGCCTCAGTCGGCTGACAGACATTCGCCTCGGAACCGAAATGGCAACGACACTCAGATGTGGGTAATTGCAAGACGGTGAAGGCCGTCTTGCGATGACGGCCTGCTGACTGCCAGTCTATAGCGCGGCAATCAGGATGAGATTCTTAGGTCGCGGTCGGGATCAAGTGATCACGCTGATTGTCGCTGACAAGGTCTTCGTCGTTTTCTGATTGCCGCTCCGCGACAGACAGCGTTGAGGTTTTGATTGTCGCCAACGAAGCCGGCCGGCCCCGTTGGCGCTTTTCCTCAAGAGCTGTTCTGCGGCGATAGCTTTCGACGTTCATCTCGAAGATTGTGGCATGGTGCACGAGCCGGTCGACTGCGGCGAGTGTCATGGCAGGATCGGGAAAGACCCGGTTCCACTCTCCAAATGGCTGGTTGGCAGTGATCAGGATCGATCGATGCTCGTATCGTGCCGAGATCAGCTCGAAGAGCACGCTTGTTTCCGCCTGCCTTGGTGACGTAGGCGAGATCATCGAGGATGAGCAGGTCGTACTTGTTGAGTTTGTCGATAGCGGATTCGAGCTGCAGTTCCCGGCGGGCGACCTGGAGCTTCTGCACAAGATCGGTGGTCCGGGTGAAGAGGACCCGCCATCCGTTCTCGATCAGCGCAAGGCCGATAGCGGCGGCGAGATGGCTCTTTCCTCCGCCGGGGGAGACCGAACATGAGGATGTTGGCTCCTTTGGCGAGCCAACTGTCGCCGGCGGTAATTGCCATGACATGCGCCTTCGAGATCATGGCTACAGCGTCGAAGGCGAAGCTGTCCAAGGTCTTTCCGGGCGGCAGGTGCGCCTCGGCGAGATGCCGTTCAATCCTGCGATTGGCACGCTCTGCCAGCTCGTGCTCGGCAATAGCCGACAGGAAGCGAGCTGCTGGCCATCCTTCCCGGTCCGCCTGCTCGGCAAATTGCGGCCACAGCGTTTTGATGGTCGGCAGCCGAAGTTCGTTGAGCATGATGCCGAGCCGTGCTTCATCGATGGCGTGGGCGTTCTTCATACGGCTTCTCCCGTCCCGATCAAGGCCTCATAGCCGTTGAGCGATGCGAGCTGCACATGCACGGTCGGCAGCTTGGCTGGATCCGGGCCGAAGAGCGTTCGCATGGCGACCAGATCCGGTAAATCGCCGGCATCGAGTGTTCTGGCCAATTCTTCGGCAAGCTCACGCTCGCAGCCGCGATCATGCGCCACTGCCAGAAGCTCGACGGTGATCTTGCAAGCCTGCTTGTCGGGAAGGTGTTCAATGAGGGTATCGAAAGCTCTGCAATATTCCTCGCGCGGGAAGAGCTTGTCGCGATAAACGAGGCCACGGAGCGCCATCGGCTTTTTACGCAGGGAATGGATGACGTGGTGATAGTTGACGACCTGGTTGTGTCGCCCGTCAGCGTGGCCACGTCCCCGACGCAACGTCATCAGATGCGTACCACCAACGACGACATCCAGCCGATCGTCGAACAGGCGAACTCGTAACCTGTGGCCGATCAGGCGGGATGGCACGGTGTAGAAGACCTTGCGCAAGGTGAAGCCGCTCGTCCGGGACACCGTAACGACAATCTCCTCGAAGTCCGTGGTCCGGCGCTCGGGCAGTGCCTGCAGATGGGATCTCTCTGCATCAATGCGCTTGCCATGGGCAGCATTGCGACGGCTGACGATCTCGTCGACAAAGGCGCGATAAGAACCGAGATCGTCGAATTCCTTGGTCCCCCGCATCAGCAGGGCATCATGAACGGCATTTTTGAGATGACCGTGGGAGCTTTCGATCGAGCCGTTCTCATGCGCGGCGCCCTTGTTGTTGCGCGTCGGGGTCATCCGATAATGAGAGCAAAGCTGGTCGTAACAATGCGTGAGATCGACCTTGGCATCAGCGTCGAGGTTGCGGAATGCCGCCGATAGGCTGTCGCTGCGATGATAAAGCGGCGTACCGCCCACGGAGCACCGGGCATTTTGAAGCCCTTCGGCCAGCGCGACAAAGCTTTCCCCGCCGAGAATGACATGGGCATGTTCGACGCCCGACCAGACAAGCCGGAAGTGATAGAACAGGTGATCAAGCGGCTGGCCGGCGATCGTCACACCAAGACCGCTGGCGTCGGTAAAATCCGACAGGCCCAGCCGGCCTGGCTCGTGCGTCTGGCGGAAGATGACCTCCTGCGCTTCGCCATGGACAGCACGCCACGACCGAATGCGTCGCTCAAGCGTGCGGCGGATGCCTTCAAAGAGTTCTGGATGTCGGCGCAGCATCTCGTTGTAGACGGCGACAGCACGGATGCCGGGTGCCGCCTTCAGCAGCGGGATGACCTCGGTCTCGAATATCGGCTCCAAGGGATCAGGGCGGCGGCGT
The DNA here is from genome assembly GCF_059511785.1 of Agrobacterium sp. LEGMi-208b. Classification (NCBI taxonomy): domain Bacteria; kingdom Pseudomonadati; phylum Pseudomonadota; class Alphaproteobacteria; order Hyphomicrobiales; family Rhizobiaceae; genus Agrobacterium; species Agrobacterium sp. LEGMi-208b. The sequence continues at coordinate 179,107 of NZ_JCALIC010000003.1, read as the reverse complement.
CCACGCGGCGCTTTACTCTGAGATGGCAGTTGTACCTCCTTATCAAGGCGGTATGCCGTGGCTCGGCTGATCGACGCCTTTGACGCGGCGACCTCGACGGAATGCGTTTGTCGGTACTTCATGAAGAGTCTCATCTGATGATCGGTTACATGGCGACCCGGCACAAACTGGTTCTCCAATCCAGAAAACCGCAAATGTACCGAACCGACCGCGATCTTGAGACGCCGAAAATCTGCGCCACGCCGGGGTATGACTACGATCGGGCTACGCCCTCACTCCGTCACACCCCGGCGCGAGTCTCATCCTGATTGACGCTGAATCTCACCTAGATTGCCGCTATGCAGCCAGTCCTAGTGGTAACGTTAGGAGTAGTCATATGACGAAGCATCCAATTGAGGTGATCACGTCCGTAGAGCGCCGTCGGCGCTGGTCACCCGAAGACAAAGAGCGCCTCGTCTCGGTCTGCTTTGAGCCAGGCGCGGTTATCTCTGAGATTGCTCGCGCGGCGGGTATCCTGATCCACGAAAAGAAGCTCTCGAATCTGTAGTCCATGCTTCCGGTTCTCGAGGCCGTCGTCGAGTCCGGCAAGCCGCTGGTCATCATCGCTGAAGACGTTGAAGGCGAAGTGCTTGCGGCGCTCGTCGTCAACAAGCTGCGTGGTGGCCTGAAGATCGCAGCCGTCAAGGCTCCTGGCTTCGGCAACCGCCGCAAGGCCATGCTCGAAGACATCGCCATCCTGACTGGCGGTAGTGTTATTTCCGAAGATCTCGGCATCAAGCTCGAGAATGTTACATTCAATAAGGCTCGGTCGCGCGAAGAAAGTGGCGATAGAGAAAGAGACACCACTATCATTGACGGTGTCTGGTCCGAGACCGAGATCGACAGCCGCGTGGCGCAGATCCGCGCCCAGATCGAGGAGACGACCTCCGATTACGACCGCGAAAAGCTGCAGGAACGTCTTGCCAAGCTCGCTGGTGGCGTTGCCGTAATCCGTGTTGGCGGCTCGACCGAAGTCGAAGTGAAGGTGAAGAAGGACCGCGTCGATGATGCGCTGCATGCCACCCGCGCCGCCGTCGAGGAAGGCATCCTGCCGGGCGGCGGTGTCGCTCTGCTGCGTGCCGTGAAGGCGTTCGATAATCTCGACGCCGCCAACCAGGACCAGAAGGTCGGTATCGAGATCGTTCGCCGGGCGATCGAGGCACCTGTTCGCCAGATCGCCGAGAATGCCGGCGGGGAAGGCTCGATCATTGTCGGCAAATTGCGCGAGAAGACCGACTTCTCCTACAGCTGGAACGCCCAGACCGGCGAATATGGTGAACTCTATACGCAAGGCGTCATCGATCGGTCTTCTGGCGACGACTGAAGCGATGATCGCCGAGAAGCCCAAGAAGGAATCCGCTCCGGCCCTCCCGGCTGGCACCAGCATGGATTTCTAAGCTATCAAGTCAGGCTAGCCTCAACACCTGGGCGAGCCACTAGCGGAGTATCTATGAGCTTACCGTCGAAAGAACACGCACGCCTTTGCGCCAGCGTTGTCAAAGAAATCGCCGCGTTGCGGGGCGTTGCTCGCGACGCGGCTGCTATCGGGAAGCTGACCACCTCGGTGGCAAAACTGTATAACAAGGGAATACGAGATCGCGCGCAGTTGCTGTCGGCAGCGCTTGAATCTTTTGAAGCGATCCGTTCCAAGGCGGAGCAGACCATCTCAAGCAACAGCGCTATCCTGCCTCCACCAGAAGCACCTCGACCCCCACTCCTCTAGTGCGAAGACCAAAGCGAACCCCCGCCGACCCTGCCCCTACAATTCATACCTGAAACAGTATTGAAGACGCGCTGGGATTGTGCTCGATCGTACGCCCTCGTTTCCCATGATTGTCTGCACAATAAAGGGAGGCGCTATAGGGAGGCTGCGAGCCTCCCTGCCGGGTGGCTCGGTCCGCCTGGAACGAGCTGATCCCAATAGGCGACGTGGCTCCAGGGATGGGCGGCATTGTTGAATATCTTGACATCATACACCCCTTTTTACCTTGCTGTAGCCTTGACGATCCCGACCAGATCCATGGGCCGTGGCACCCATCAGCACGCGTCTATCGCGACTTACCGAATTCCTTGCGAAGCTCATCCTTCGCGTCCTCCAGCACTTCCTTGCGTTTTCCGGGCAGCGTCCGACCGGCACGGTTGATGTAGAAGACCAGCATCGACACCGCAGACCGGAATGGACTGGCCTTGCGTCTGGAGGATTGCTCCGCTGAGGCTTTTAGCGAACGTGCGATCTGCGAGGGATCGTTTTTGGTGAACACGCCTTTCTCAAGATTGAGCGCATCGCTTTCCTCGGTCACCTTCTGCGACCATTTCTTTTTCTTTTTTGCCTTTTTCATCGTTCTTCTCCCGGCAAATCATTATTTTCGTTCGGGGTCATGGGTATGGTGACTGTCACGTTCGCCCACTCCCCCGGAAACCCTGCTCTTTGAGCGCTTGCCATTGTCTGCTGCAGGCTTCTTGACTTCCAGAGGTGCCTTTGCGTTTTCGTGCGAGGCCCCCAGCCCGCCCTGCCGGATGCTTACCGGTGTTTTGGTCGAGGTGGACATCTATTCCTCCTGTCGTTGGTGGCAGTGGATAAGCCGCTGCACCTATTGGTCGTCGCGGGTTTTCATCGCATCGGAAACTCGCTTCTTCCGCGGGTCTTTGAGGTTTTCGCCAACGGCGTCCCGGTCGTGCTGGGGATCGTCCGTGGGTTTCATATAGCCTCGGGGCCGGCTTTCCTTGGGCCCTTCCCAGCGTGGCGATTGGTCGGTGGTGCCGGGAGCGCCATCTCGTGGAGAATTATTGGGCATCGTAGCCTCCGGTTGGATTTTAACGCTCCCCAACCACTTTGCTGCGGCAATGTTCCACAAAGACCGGGAGGCCGAAGGAGGATTTTTTCGAAACAATTACGCTCTCCCCCGGTTAGGCGAGCCAGACATTCAATCCGAGGGAGCGAACGATGACGGACAAATCCGGAAAATCCGATCGCATTTCCAGAATTGCGTATAAGCAGCAACAGGATTTTCTCAGACGCTCGTCGCTGCAATTCCTGGAATGCGCGATTAATTTGTGCGCGACGAATATGAGCATTTCCGAACTTGCAACGCGGCTTGAGAAACAAGCCCAATATCTGCGGCAATTTGGCTGAAGAGAAGCCGTTCAATGCGCCGGCGGCGACCATGCCATTTCTTGGGAATACCGCAATGCCAAGATTTTTCTTCACCGTGATCAGCGGCAAAAATTTCCTTGATGACCTGGAGGGGAGCGACCTCCCGTCGCTGGATCGGGCGATCGAAGAGGCTCTCAAGGATGCGCGCGCCCTGATGAGCGAAGCGATCCTGCAAGGCCGCGACATTTCCGAGGGATGCATCATTATCCGGAACCAACAACAGGAAGTGCTGAAGGTCGTCCGCTTCGCCGACGCGCTAGACAGAAAAGAGTGATGGTGCGGTAACATGCATCTGCATACGGGCGATCAGCCTATCATATTCTTTTTCCGGGACGCCGTAGGTCATGTTGGCAACGTCTTCCAATATGCTGCGGCTGATGATCCTGATGTTTCCGCGGCTGGGATGGATGGCATGGATGCCTTCGAGAACATGCAACTCGTTGGTGATGCCCGGCCGCCGCACCTCGAGAACCGTGGAGAGAAACTCATGCGTAATGGGCAGGTCATCCGTATCGAGACAGTCATGGCACATCAGCAGCCAGCGTGCGAGCCTTTCCCGCAGACTATATTGTCCGTTTGCAAGCACAAGCTGGCCGACCTGAAGCAGGCAGACATTGATATAGCCCAGCAAAAGCACACGCAGGCGCGCATCTTCCTCCATTTCCCGTCGTATGTCAGCAGCCGGAATCAGGAAGCCACGGCCGCCCACGCCCATGATGGTTTCATCCGGCGTGGTTTCCGCGCCCAGAAGAACGGGCCAGCCGGTAATCCCTTCCCGCCCGACCAGCACAGTTTCAATGCTTTTGCCGCCGTCATCATGAACAACGGTCGATGCGAGACCGGCTTCGATAAAACAGAGATGGGAAATGGGCTTGCCAGCCGCAACGAGCTGGTGTCCCGCCGGCAGATGTCGTCCCGCACCGTTACGGAATCGGGAATGACGACTATTTCAGCGGGAGCCACACCTTGGCCAGAAGCACGAATGGAAACCGCCCGGCAACCCGGCAATGAAGAAGACCTGAAAGGCCGGCCTTTCGTCGGCCCGGCCGGCCGTTTACTCCACCAATGCCTGGAGGCCGGTATAGATCGTTCGCAATGTTACGTGACCAACGCCGTAAAACATTTCAAATTCGAGCAGCGTGGGAAACGTCGGATACATGCCCGGCCAAACGGCGGGGAAGTGCAGCATTGCGCCTGGTAGCTGGGAGCGGAGCTGCGTCTTATCGATCCAGACCTTATCGTGGCGATGGGGGCCACGGCCTTTTATGCGCTGACGGGACGGACAAGCGGTGTGACGAAGGAGCGCGGACACGTCCTTTTGACGCCGCGCGGCACATGTCTTCTCGTCACCATTCATCCGTCCTACCTGTTGCGCCTTCGCGACCGGCAGGAGGCGGATCGACAGCAGCGCGCCTTTGTGTCCGACCTGCATAAAATAGGGGAATTCTTGGCGAGGCGACCTAGCGAAACCGGCCTGCCGCATTCGCCCCCCACTGTCAGGAACAAGCTTTTCCCATCGTGGTTAGGTGCGACCGAACAGGGAGGCTTGAACACCATGGAAAAGAATATCGAATACCAGATCGTGGCGCATGAAAACGGGTGGGCTCTTGTCGTGTCTGAGGTCATGAGGGCTGTTTACCCCAGCCGGCATCTGGCTTTGGCGGCAGCAAAGCTGCTGGAGAGCGATGTGCTCCCGACGCAGGAGGCGGAACGCTTTACTGCAACTACCTATCTGACCTTGACCGACGCCGCGACACCCAGCCTGTTGCGCAGTTCGCTCCAGCTAGTGGTGGCTGTGCCCTATCAGGTGGATATTCCCTTGCGGCGGAGAAGCGGAGAAGTCAGTTTTCCATCATCGATCGGCGGCCTCAATCTGGCAGACGGCAAAGTATAACCCGATGGCGGCCGGCCTCACCTCATGCGGCGCGGCCAGGGTGCATTTCCATCAGAAAAAATAGGGCGTGATCGCAACAGCCAGCATTTACGTCGTCAAGGCTTTCCACGGTCGTTTTCGCCCGCGAAAATCCCCATCATCTATACGACGGCCCAGAATTTCGCATCGAGCCTTTCGCGTAAAAGTCGGTTCATGTCCTTTTCGTGTCCGAAACTTTCCCACGTCGCATCAATCATCTTTTTTTCACCGGCATGGGATATCCCCCGGCACCCGTGCCTATTTAATAAATTCGTTGACTGGGCGGCTGAAATCGTCCCGTTCAGGCGTTATGGTGGGCAGACAGGCACACGCATGCCGGTGGCATGCGAGGAGTAAAGGATGCAGACTGTTAAACGCCTCACCATCGCGATCATCGGTATGACAGATACTGTTACATCGGAAATCAGAATGGCCTGGTTTCATGCCCAGATCGGCCTGGAGGGACCCTACGCCGCCAGCTTCATTGAGAGTGAGGTTGCCCTCAAATTTGCGGCTGCAATTATCGACGTACGTTACGAGGCGGATGTCATGCTGCGCCTCACCGAGCAACTCGATGAAGAAGCCATTCCCTATCTTTTTTTTGTGCCGGAGACGATTATCGACGGCGAGCCGGGACCTTTTGTCCTCTCCGGACGTTCGGAAGACATCGAAACCATTGTTTCCGCTCTGATGGCGCAAGGAGGGGGCATCAGACATTAAAGCGAGGCTCATATTATGCTGGAACGACCCGAGGGCCATGGTGAAGTAAACATCCTGCTTTCTCTTCTGCCCGATGACATCCGGCATGAGATTTTGGGCGCCTGCAGCCCCCTCAAGCTGGCATTGGGCGATGTGCTGATATCCGCCGGCGCACCCATCGAGCGTGTTTTCTTCCTGTCATCGGGCATCGCCTCCGTCGTGGTGGTCACCAAATCAGGGCGCAAAATCGAAGCGGGAATTGTCGGGCGAGAGGGTTTTGCGCCAACAGGAGCGGTGGCTGGCGCGCAAACAAACCAGACTGAGATCATTACGCAGGCTCCGGGCGAAGCACTTTTCATGGGCATAAGGTCGTTTGACGCCCTTCTTGCACAATATCGGGTGTTTTACGATATCCTTGTCTGCGCCCTGCACGTTTCAAGAACCCAGGTGGAATACACGGCCTCTTCCAATGCCACCCAGTCCGTAACGGAGCGCCTCGCCCGGTGGCTCCTGATGTGCCACGACCGGGTCGAAGGCAATCATCTGCCACTGACCCACGACTTTTTGTCCACCATGCTGGCAGTCAGACGCGCGAGTGTGACGGACGCTCTCCACGTTCTCGAAAGCCATGGGTTCATTCGTTCCGAAAGGGGAAGAATTACGATCAGGAACCGCGAGACGCTCGCAACCTATGCACACGACCTCTACGGCATGCCCGAGGAGGAGAGCAATCGCATGTTCGCCCGGTTCCTGCATGACTACCGGTCTGAAATCCCGCTTGGCGACCTCACTGCGGTTGGGAACGGCTTGGTTCGCTAAGCCGGACTGTCTTTTCAATCACCGTTGGGTACTCTTGCGGACATTTACCTTTGGTCGTTTCCCTATAGCATGGATGTATCTTCCCTCGCGCTATGAAACGCCGGAAGCGTTTCAAGGAGGTGAAATGCACGCCAATCACGAGTACCAGAGTTCCGGAATTTTCTGAACGAAGACATCAACATCGTTAAGGCAGCCTACGAGAATGTTCTGTCTGCGGAACGAGATCCTGCTTTATGCCGGGCGGACGTCGCCCGTTATGTCCTGAAAATGTATGATCGCGGCGTTGTCGATCCCTTGAAACTTCAGCGGCTGGCAATTCTCTATTTTAGAACCAAATTGCTCGTCGGCTGATGTCCGGTCTTACGCGACGCAACTCGCCTTAATCTCAGGCTCGATTTCGCTAGACGGGACGTTTCTTGCCGTCTCCGGGAAAAATTGTGCGCTTTGTGATGCCGGTAGATGGGATGATGTTGCATTCCGGTTTCCCGCCAGACGTTATTTGGTTGCAGTATGAAACCTCGTAGGCGGACCGGGAACAAACCTGCGCAAGCATGGTTCGGGTTGCGCCACAGAAATATTACGGGACGAGGTGCAACATGACCAAGAAAACACTCCCTATTCCCGAAGACAACCGAAGCCAGGAAGGTCCTGGCGACAATGACCGGCTAAGCACTGAAGATACTTCCTCCATCAGGGAGAGAAGGTTTCGACCCAGACAGGCAGACAGGCAGACATAAAGATAAACACGACCCATCAAGGTCACCAGCAGGACAGATAGCGTTCACCTGTTCAGGTGGGTTGTACCTCGTTCCGGGCTCCTCGCAGTCACGGATCAACCTGGTTTCTGGAGGCCGCAAATGCGGGTTTCTGCGTTACCGCCGCCATGTTTCATTCAGAACTGATGGATTGCCCCATGGGCTGGCACTCTGCCGGAGGCAACTGGCAAGACTGGGAGTTGAGGTTCCCGGACGAATCGCAGGCGATGAGCCCGCATGACAGCATTGATGAAGGCTATACGAAGGCTGCATCGCACGATTTACGATCGACGCGCACAACCCTCAGTCCAGATTTCGCCGTAGCGACTCCCTTGCCCTGTTGACACGGCTTTTGATGGTGCCCACGCGGCAGCCGCAAATCGCAGCGGCATCGGAATAACTCGTCCCTCCGGCCACGAGCAGCAGAGCTTTTTTTTGATCCTTGTCCAGATCGCGAATAGCCCGCATGACCTCCTGATGCCGCACCCGCCATTCCTGGCTGGCGGGCGTTGACATGGCTTGCTCGATACCGACAGGCAGACCGATGCATTCACGTCTCGACACCTTGTAACGGGTGCAGAAAGTGTTGCGCAAAATGGTGAAGAGCCATGATTTCAGCGCCGTGCCGGGGGTAAAACCATGGATAGAGCGAAGTCCCCGTAACATCGTCTCCTGAACGAGATCGTCCACATCCTCCTCATTTCTGACGAAGCGCCGTGCAAAAGCTGTCAAAGCCGGCGCTTGATCGGCAATACCGACACGCAACACCTCCAGTTGCGCATCACTCAATGTGTTTCCGGAAACTCCACTCACAGCGTGCTTGGCCATTTTCCCATCCTTTCACAATGAGGAAATGCCCCGGCAGCCGCTTGGTTGCCGTACGACAGCGTACAAAGGGTAGGGGCGCGTTGATCTGGAAAATCTAAGCCACGTGAACCCGGCTTGATGGTCAGGTATTTTCCGCGCCACCAGATTGTTGCCCACCATGCCTCTGTTCGATCATGCGTTCCGCGTTTTTTCGCGTCTGTTCACGATCCCGGCGGCTTTCTTCGCTATCGCCGGAACGGGCGTCGTCCGTACCGGGCTCCGGCTTTGTATCGTCCTCTGATCGACTCATCGCTTCATCTCCGCTTGTGAGTACAGAATGATGGATCGCTCATCCGGCCCACCTTTCTAACCCAGACAACCTGAAGAGGTTCCGGGCTGGCGGAGGCTTTGAGGGAACAAAGACCAAGGAAAAAGGTTAGGGAGACATCAAGGAGGATGTCATGAACAAGGACGACACGCTCAAGCAGATCCACAAGGACAGCAAACCGCAATTCGCACGCGGTAAAAAAACCTCTGATAACAATGGCGTGGCAAGCGCGAAGCCAAGGGTTATCACCGGCTCCGACGATGCAACCGCCAACAAGCCGCCGCCCGGCGTCAAGAAACCCGAGAAGGACTGGGATATCAACTACGGCGAACGGGAAACGAACGAGGGCGATTTCAGGGGGTAGTGCTATCGCAAACGACGATCTTCACCGGGCCAAATCCTCGACAAAAAGTTCGATGGACTGTGGCTCGGCGCCTTCCTTTGTCTGTACTGTCAAGACGCTGCCGGTGTTCAGCACGCCTTCCAGAACCGTACGCTCACCCACAACAATCTTGATCACCTTGGGGGTCGAAGCCTCAATGTGCAGACTGTTACTGGTTTCGTGATCAATGGCTTCTGTCACGGCTGGAACCTCCGGTTCGTGTTAAGATAGGCGGCCTAACTTCAGTCGGACAAGCTTGTTCCCTCTCTTTGGTGAGAACAGGCAACTGGCTGCCTTCGCTGACCGCCCGGAGCAGTTCCGGTGCTAGGAGTTCATGAACCGCGGAGCGGATTGCGGAGGAAGCCCGGCAAGAAGGGTTGCCGTATCGCATACCTGCAACTGCGTCGAAAAACGACGCGAGAGCAGCGTCAACGCTGCATCGTGTGTCGCATCCCTTCCGCTGCAAAGCGCATCCTCGACCAGAATAACGTAAAAACCCTGGTCTATCGCCCCAAGAACGGTGGCCAGAACGCAGACATCCGTTTCCCCACCGGTAATCACCAGGGTTGAAACCTGTTCCCGCCGCAGGATTTCGCCAAGCCCCCCATCCTGCCACGGGGAGTACACGCTTTTACGGAAGATACGGGCGGGCGGGATGTAGCGCGACAGCTCCGGCACAACACCAATCAGTTCTGGGGCGAGCGACTGCTGCGTCATCATCGGCCATTTTTCATAATAGGCCCTCCAGGCGCCGGGGGCCTCCCCGACAGTTTCCGGCGGCACGAAACAGGTGAAGACGCACCGGGCAGGATCGCGTTGAACCACAGCCTCCACCTGCTCACCGATGCGGTCCATCCATTCGACATGCCATGGTGTATCCTCGGCGAAGAGACGCTGCATGTCGACGCACAGGTGCCGCCAGTCTCCCTCGGATGAAAACTCGATCATTCCTCTCCCCCTATCCGCCGGTCTTACTGTGAGGAGCGGCAACGGGCTTCGATTCCGGCGATCCGCGGAAGCGCAGGAAGATGGAAAGAACGACGAGAACCGCGGTCGAAAGAAACTCCGATTGCCAGTTCTGAAAGGATTCGAACCAGAACTCCACACTTCCCAGATGCGCAAACAGCGCTGTCGTAGGCTCGCCATGCATGGCGGCTTCCAGTGCCGCCGCGTCCGCACTGTATCTCAGATGCAGGACAAAACTCACGAGAAAGAGGAAAAACAGCGCCAGACCAAGGGAATAAGAATAAATGGTGCGGATAAATCCCCCCGCTTTCACCGGCCAAGGCACCTTGGGATCGCTTTCTTTTTGCGCAGGGTCTTCATCCTGAGGCACCGTTTCGTCGGGATTCTTGGATTCCGACGAGCCTCTCTGAAAAAGAAACGCGGTCAGCATGACGTAAGCCGACATCTGGAGAAATTCGCTCTCCCAATTTTCGAACAGGGCAGACAGAAAATGGCCGCTTTTCGCGTAAGACAAAAGCGTGAGAGGCATAGCGTGGTGCTGTGCGAGTTCATCGTTGTGGACGACCCAACCCGTCGCAAGCATGCCCCCAATAGTGAGCAGAGAAGTCAGGACAAGGACAATCGTCAATCCATTGTCGCGAAACAGCCTCATGGTTCAGCCTCGCATGAAAGAGACAACTGCAAAATCGAAGGTGCCGCCGGTTTGAGCGGCACCTCCCAGGTGACGGACGGCTTACGCCGCCTTGGATTTGGCCTTCACGTTTGCGCTGGCCTGGGCAAGCGACGAGAGCGCCGTGTCTGTCGCGCTTTCTTCGCCCAGGGTCTGCTCGAACAGTTTGGCCGCTTCCTTCATACCGAGTTCAACCGCCCACGTCTTCAAGGTGCCGTAACGGGTGATCTCGTAATGCTCCACGGCCTGCGCCGAAGAAATGAGCCCGGCATCGAGCGCGGACGAGCCCTTGAATTCCTCCATGATTTCCTCGCCTTCCGCGATAATACCCTGGATCGCCTCACAGGTCTTGCCGCGTGCCGGCTTGCCAAGCAGTTCAAAGACCTTCTGCAATCGCTCCGCATGGACCTCGGTCTCATCCCTGTGTTTTTCGAATGCCGCCTTCAAGTCCGGTGATTGCGCAGCGCGCGCCATCTTCGGAAGCGCCTTGAGGATCTGGCGCTCGGCAAAATAAATGTCCTTCACCGTATCGAGGAAAAGGTCTTCCAATGTCTTCTCAGCCATTTTTAGTCTCCTGTTGCTTTGGTTGGTGAGTGGGAAATCAGATGTTCGTCATTGCTCATTAACGGGAACGGAGGCCTTGCCGAGCTTCACCGACGGCTCGCGCGCCCACACCCGCAACTTGCCGAGTTCGGACACGAAGGCCGCCAGTCCCTCCTCGCCTGGCAAGGGCAGCACCCCTTCATCCATGGCGTCCGCAATTCCCGCTTTCTCCAGCAGCGGCAGCGCCGACTGGTCGTAACCGATGAATTTGCAGTGCTGGAACGCGTCGGCGACGAAATCCCGGGCAGTTGCTTCCTTGATCAGCTCATCGATCGCCGCAGCCGATGTCAGCAGCGCCACCGCATCGAAAAGCACCGAAGGACCACCATCGATCATGTGATGTGCCTCGATGAAGGTGCCGTCCGATGCCGTCACACCGCCAACCTTGGGCGCGAGGAACTCGAAGACGGCTTTTTCGGCCGTTACCGCCTTAGTCAGCCCCTTCAGCAGTTTTGCATCCACACCGTCGGTGATGAGAATACCGAGCTTGCGACCCTCGAACCGTTTGGGGCCCCGCTGAACGATACTGAGCGCCGGCGATGGCTCCAGATCCTGACGGGTCGGCATGGCGGCATCTGCGGGCTTCGGCATGGCTTGCAGGCCCAGCTTCTGCGCCACCGTCGCAGCCAGCGTTTCATCTATATTGAGAAGATGCGCGACCATCCTCTCACGAATGACTGGCGTTTCCACCTTGCTGAGTTCGAACGTGAGCGCCGATGCGATATGACGTTGTTCGGGTGGCGTCTGGCTTATGTAGAACTGCCGCGCCTGGCTGTAGTGATCGGCAAAACTTTCCGGCCGCAGCCTTGCCTTAGCCCCCTGCTCTTCAGCGGGGAAATGCTGGAAACCACGCATCGGCGATTCCCTTGGACCCTCTCCGAAGGAATTCGGCTGATAATTGGCACGTCCGGTCGGGTTGCGCACCGCCATATGGCCGTCCTGCTGGAAATGCGCGAAAGGACACTTGGGCGCATTGATGGGCAGATGTGTGAAGTTTGGCCCGCCGAGACGCTTCAACTGCGTATCGAGATAGGAAAAATTCCTGCCCTGCAGTCCCTGCAGTAGCGGATCATTGCTGAAATCGATGCCCGGCGGCACGTTCTGCGTCATGAACGCGACCTGTTCGGTTTCGGCAAAGAAGTTGTCCGGCATACGGTCGAGGACAAGCCGGCCGACCGGTTTGGGCGCCAATATCTCCTCAGGGATGATCTTGGTGGGATCGAGGACGTCGAAATCGAAGCTGTCGGCGAAGTCCTGGTCGAAAAGCTGCACCTGCAACTCCCACTCCGGGAAATTGCCGGACTGGATTGCAGTCCAGAGATCACGCCGATGAAAATCGGGATCGGCGCCGTTTATCTTGACCGCTTCGTTCCACGCCACCGACTGCAATCCAAGCTTCGGCTTCCAGTGAAACTTCACGAAAGTCGATTGCTCCTTCGCATTGATGAGGCGGAACGTGTGTACGCCGAAGCCTTCCATAAACCTGAAGGAACGCGGAATGGTGCGGTCAGACATGATCCACATGACCATGTTCATGCTCTCGGGCGTGAGGCTGATGAAATCCCAGAACGTATCATGCGCCGTTTGTGCCTGCGGAAAGGCGCGATCGGGCTCCTGCTTGGCGGCATGAATGAGATCCGGAAACTTGATCGCATCCTGAATAAAGAAGACGGGGATGTTGTTGCCGACGAGGTCCCAATTTCCTTCCTTGGTGTAAAGCTTCACGGCAAAGCCGCGCACATCCCGCGCAAGATCAGCAGACCCCTTGTTGCCGGCAACGGTCGAGAATCGCACGAAGGCCGGGGTCTTTTCACCCGCCCTCTGGAAGAGGTCAGCCTTGGTATGGGCGGCAAGCGATTCATAAGTCTCGAAATAACCATGTGCCCCATAACCACGCGCATGGACCACGCGTTCGGGAATTCGCTCGTGATCGAAGTGGAAAATCTTCTCGCGGAAATGGAAATCATCAACGACGAGCGGTCCTCGAGCGCCGATCCTGAGGGAATTCTGGTCGTCAGCAACCGGACCGCCCTGGGCGGTGGTCAAAACAGGTTCGTCACCGGTAGCCCTCTGGTGCAATTCGCCACCCATGCCCCGGGAGAGCTTCTGGTCATGAATGGTAACGGGGGCTGCCGCGCCGGCGGTTGAGGGATGTTGTGGTGTTTTGGCCATGTTAGCTCCTGAGAAAGATTGACCAAGGGCCAGCGGCGCAGCCGTGCCCCTTGGTCAAGGAAAGCGGACAGCCCGATCAGATTGCCGAACGGCGATACCGGTTCCGTTCCTGTTCGATATCTTCAGCTGCGTAAGGCCTTGCCGTCTCGTCGAAACGGGTCCAGCCCTGGTCGCGATAGGCAGCGCGACGTTCCGGCAGGTCGACATAGTTGGACCGCTTGAGGATATCTTCCGCCACCGATGCGAGGTCGTCGTCCACCCTCGCCGTAACGACGGTGCCGCCTCTTCGCACACCTTCCGCATAAAGGTTGGCGTCGTCTTCGGAAACGCCGGATCGGGTCATCGCCCCGATCAGTCCACCTGCGGCACCACCGGCAACGGCGCCACCTGCGGCGCCGACGGCCGTTGCAGCAAGCCAGCCGGCCGCCACGACCGGCCCGACGCCGGGGATCGCCATTAATCCGAGACCGGTAAGCAAACCGCCGGCACCACCGACTACCGCGCCAATTCCCGCGCCAGTACCGGCACCTTCGGCGGCATTGGAATCCTCTCCATGTCGACTGTCGGCGTTACTGCCGACAATGCTGATATCGCCTGACGGGACGCCCGCATTCTCAAGTTCACTGACGGCATTGCTTGCCTCATCATAATCGTCGAAAAGTCCAGTAACGGTTCTCATATTACTTCTCCCAAAAAATCTGCGCGCCTTACTTGGCGACGACGTTGCCCTGGTAATCGAGCGCCAGGGTCACGGTTTTTCCGTCCTTCATCCCCGATGCCATCCACACGCCCTTGTCATCCTTTGCCAGGTCCTTGACCTGGGTGTAACCGGCTTCTTCCATCCGCTCCTTGGCCTGAGCCTCGGTGAAGCTGTTGGCGCCTTCCACCGGAGCGGTGGGGTTCTTGGTATCCGGTGTCGACACAGCCGGCGTATCGCCGCCGGGATTGGTTGTCGGTGCCTGCTGGGCAAAAGCCGAAAGGGCAGAGCCCCCTAGAAGCAACGCCACGAAAACAGTCTTCTTCATCTGGATTTTCCTCCGTTTTGGATCATGTCGCGCGCCCCTTTGAGAGACGGGAATCCCGTCTGGCCTTTGTGAACGCCCTCCCGAACAAACCGGATTGACGAGAGTTCCGAAAATAGTGAGCGACGATGGAAAATACCGTTTTGTCCGATGGCAGTGACCGCACGGGAGCGAACCCTTAAGGCTCCTGTTGAGGACAACCGCCGAGACGGCGTGATTGATCAAAGCGCGTCAAACCCGGGATTTTCAAGCTCCCGGTGGTCGGAAACAGTGAAAGAAAAGCCGCGATGACCCGCGACTTGAAAATGCTTAGTCTCCACTGGCCGGATATTGAGCATTTTTCAAAAGAGTGGCCAGATGCACGGTATTTCGCACGAGCATACTGATCATGCTCTTCACAGCTTCCGGCGTTTCTTCAAGATCGACAAAGTTTTTTGAACCCATCGCCTCGCCAACCCAGTAGGCCACTGCGTTTGCGGGGATCGTAAAACCGACATCATTCAGCGCCTGAAAAAGTTCCGCCGAAACATGGTGGGCACCATCTTCATTTCCGACGACCGCAACCGCAGCAACCTTGCCGTAGGAGACCATCCGACCCTGCTCATCGGTTTCGTCAAGGAATGCATCCATGCGCTCCAACGCCCTCTTGCATACGCTTGATGGCTGTCCGAGCCATATCGGTGTTCCCAAAAGAAGAATGTCGGCGGCGAGGATTTTTTCCCGGGCGGCTGGCCAGGCATCTCCTTCCCCCTCATTGGAGGTGACGCCGGCTTTGACGTCATGATCGGCAAGCCTGATCGTCTCGACTTGAACATCATTACCACCAAGCTCCTGGAGGATGAGCTCCAGCAATCTTTCCGTCGATGAGTGTCCAGTTGCTGCGGAGGACTTGAGGGTCGCGTTTAATGCAAGGGCTCTGAGGGCCATGGTAACTCCTTCTAACAGGCGATACTTCGCCGTTTACTGGTTTCGATGAGCAGCGCCTGAAAAAGTTCCGCCCTCCCCTCTTGCAAAATTCCCGTGATCAACGTCGCGAGAGCAACCGGGTCATGGCGTGGTGGGGAGGAGGCTTTTCACCTTCCCGGCCACACTCTTTTTCCAGGCGCGCACGGATATCGTCGATTTCCTCCTCCGTGAGGTGCTCGATCCCGATGAAGTCTGCACGAGCCTGCTCAACAGCCCTCAAGAGCTCATCAAGTTTTGCCTCCATCGCCGCAGAGTCCCTGTTCTGCGAATTCTGCACGAGGAAGATCATGAGAAATGTAACAATGGTCGTACCCGTGTTTATGACGAGTTGCCAAACCTCCGAAAATCCAAACAGCGGCCCGCTGATACCCCAGATGATGACTGTGCCGAGCGCCACCACAAACGCTGTTGGCGAACCGGAAAAAGATGCCGTACGACCCGCAAAAACGGTGAAGAATTTTTTCATAGCGCGCTGCACCTTGCGGCTGACACCGATGCCGACGCAATAATACGCCCCTGTCATCCTGCTCAAGAAGAGCGGTTCAGAAACGTGCGCCGCGTTTAGATGACCGCCCTAACAAAGGAAGTGGGTGATGGTTCCCAGATTATTTCGCCGAAAGGCGGGAGCGCGCCGCTTCAGTTATGGAAATGGAAACTGCTAAAAAATATCAAAGCTGATACGCCGGTTTCTGTGAGAATATTTATATTATAGCCTCAGAATAAATCGAAAAAGCATCAATTAACGCCTAATGCCTTCAGGGAAGGCTGATTTATGAATCAATCGCTATCCCATATTAAAAAACGTCTTCCTGGCCGCGCGCAGGAAAAGAACGGAACCACTTCGCGGCTGAATCACACTCTGGCTGGGGAAAAATCCAGATCGGTGAATAGAAGCACTTGTGGGTAAAGCAGAGGCCGGGGCGAATTCGGCGCCGAATAAACCCCAATGCTACGAGAGGAGAACCGCTAAAATGACAGAACCAACACCTTCACTGGCGGCTTTGGCCGAAGAGCAAAAGTCGCTGGAGCTAGCGGCATTCAACTACGAGTTCGCTTGGGCGCTGGGACAACGAATTCGCCATAGGGCGTATCAAGGCAATTTGCCGGTGGCCATCGAAGTTCGCCACGGCATGGACGTTATTTTTGCAACACTTGTCGGCAGCGCGACGATCGACAACTTCGACTGGACTCGCCGGAAATGCGCGGCAGTTCACCGTTTCCATCGCAGCTCGCTGCAACTAAGGCTCGAGGCTGAGAAAGGGGGCTATGATTTCAATCTAAAATTCAAGCTTCCACCGGCCGACTACGTCGCAAGCGGAGGCGGCATTCCATTGATCCTAAAAGGTGGAACGCTTATCGGCACAGTTGCAGTCAGTGGCCTTCCGAATGTCGAAGACCACAATCTGGCAGTGACCGTGCTCAGGGAACTCTTGTCATAGATGTCAGTTGCGGCTTGGTAGATATTGGCTTTGAAGCCTCGCCCCATCGACATTTGCCCGACCATCACTAGTGATAAACTTCAGCCCCGTGATTGCACATCCCTGCATGGCAAGCCTGTGTTGAGGGCACCCTCGGCGGCGCCGAGATTTAATCATCCCGCTCCGTCTGTGTTACGGGATGGATGCCTACGCCAAGCGGGTACGGCGACGACTCCTCAGGACGTAAGGCAACTCGCCTTGAACTTCAGCGTCACTATAACGCCGCCCTCAACCCAGTCATAACTGATCGCCCCACCCAGTTGGCCCGAAACTGTTCTGTGCAACAACTTG
Organism: Agrobacterium sp. LEGMi-208b; assembly: GCF_059511785.1. Classification (NCBI taxonomy): domain Bacteria; kingdom Pseudomonadati; phylum Pseudomonadota; class Alphaproteobacteria; order Hyphomicrobiales; family Rhizobiaceae; genus Agrobacterium; species Agrobacterium sp. LEGMi-208b. The sequence continues at coordinate 162,044 of NZ_JCALIC010000003.1, read as the reverse complement.
CTACCATAACCCTCCGTCGATGCAGGGGGCTCGGCGGTCTCGCCACCCTGCTCGTTCCAGATAATCTCGACGTGATCTTCCACCACAGCACCTGAAATATCCAGCAATCCAACATCATTCGACAGTGCCCCGTACTTCAGCGAATTCGTTGCCAGTTCATGGACGACAAGGGCAAGGCTCGTGGCAGCCTTCTCACCCAGCCCCATGCGCGGAACCGCGACGCGTATACGGCCGGCGAACGCTCCAACGTTATCGTAGGGCGCCAGAAGCACGGTGAAGAGATCACCAAGCAAAGCTGCGTTTCCTTGACCGTCGGGCAGAGGTCGCACCAGTTCATGTGCGCGGCCAAGGGCAGTCAGACGCTGCGTTAACTGCTGCGCCATTTCTTCTTTTGTCTGTGTGGTACGCGACGTAATGTGGGTCAGGCCGGAAGCCAGGGCGAGAAGGTTCTTCACGCGATGGCTCATCTCGCCGGCAAGCAGCTCATGGCCCTCCTCGGCCTGCTTACGTCCCGTGACATCAAGGAAAATACCGGTCATTTTCTTAGTTGCAGCGTCACCTTCGTTGCCTTGGCCCCGCGCGGAAATCCAACGGACATCCGAGGCGTCCGTCAGGATGCGAAAATCAATTTCGAAGGGGCCGTCTATTCCCCGGGCAGCGACAAACGCCGCTCGCACGCGATCCCGGTCAGCCGGATGGACCTTCGCCGACAGGTGTTCGAAGGTAAGGTCTGTCTCAACGCCGATGTCCCATAGCTCATAGGCTTTGGTGTCCATCACGAACGTATCGTCATCCACGATCCAGGTCCAGAGAGCGACCCCGGCCGATTTGATTGCCCGCTTGAGATCGTCAGCACTCCATTCAGGCTGCAACAACGCCTGGCTCATCGTCACATTGCTCCACCAGTTGCAAAAACCGACTAGCCCCAGAACTAACTGGCGGGGCGAGCGTTATCAATGGCGAATTGTACCATGCGATGTTCTCACGGAAGGGCCATGACCTTAAAATTTTCGGACGATTACAAGGACATTTTTGTAGGTGATGGCGAAATGGCGCAATTAATGCGTAAGCGTGATTGGGCAAGTACCGCTCTCGGACCGCCTGACACCTGGCCTGAAACGTTGAAGGTGGCGCTGCGCCTGCTGCTGACGTCAAAGTTTGAGATGTGGCTCGGCTGGGGCCCGGACATTGCTTTCTTCTACAATGACGCCTATCGCCCGACGCTGGGACACAAGCATCCTAACGCCCTCGGTGTACCGACAAAAATACTGTGGGCTGAAATATGGGATGATGTGAAGGACAGGTTGGCAACCGTGTACGAAACGGGTCAGGCGACCTGGGACAGGGCACTTCTACTGCTGCTCGAGCGAAACGGTTACTCCGAGGAAACCTATCACACCTTTTCCTACAGCCCGCTTATCGGCGAGAACGGCGACGTTGAGGGCGTGTTCTGCACCGTCAGCGAAGATACGGAGCGGGTCATCACAGAACGCCGTGTATCGACGATGCGGGCACTAGCGTCGGGACTGGCGTCTGCTGAAACGTCGAGCGAAGTGATCAAGGCGTCACGCGCAGCTCTTTGCGAAAACTCCCGGGACCTGCCCTTTAGCGCGTTGTATCTGTTTGATGTAGACGGGAATGCGCATCGCCAATGGGTTTGTGGTGCAGAGGACGACCATATGCTTTTGCCGCCGGAAATATGTCGCGGAGATAACATCTGGGACCGCGAAACCACGTGGAAGCAACAGCCTGTCGATTTGATCGACCTGTCACGCATTACCGATGTTCCTTCTGGTCCATGGACAAAAGCAGCGAGACAGGCGGCTGTGATTTCCCTGATTGGCCAGGGCGGCGACAAACCGAGGGGTGTATTGATCAGCGGTCTTAATCCTCACCGCGCCGTGACCGACGAGTATCTTGATTTCCTGAAGCTCGTTGCAGGCCAGATTACATCTCGCCTTGCCAATGCCGAGGCATTCGAGACGGAACGGCAAAGAGCGGCCACACTGGCCGAGGCGGCTGAACTCAAAGAGAAAGCCGCTATAGCTCTTGAGCAGCTTAACCGCCAGCTCTCCTCTGAAGTCGAGCAGCGGACCGCGGAACGAGACCGCATGCGGGCCCTGTTTCAGCAGGCCCCCAGCTTCATGTGTATTCTGAGTGGGCCGGATCATGTTTTCGAACTCGTCAACGACGCCTATCTTCAATTGGTCGGGCATCGTCAATTGATCGGCATGAGTGTCCGGGACGCGCTCCCAGACGTTGCCGACCAGGGTTTTTTTGAGTTGCTGGATGGAGTGTATCGGTCCGGCAAACCTTACATCGGTCGCTCCCTTCCGGTTTCCCTGCAGCGAGACGATGAAAAAGAGCCTGACAGGCGCTTCATCAACCTCATCTATCAGCCCATCTTTGATCAGACCGGAGATGTCACGGGCATATTCGTCGATGGTTTCGATGTCACGCACCAGAAGCGGGCGGAAGAACAGTTACAGAGCCTTAATCACACGCTTGAGCAGAGGGTGGAGCAGCGCACCCACGAACTACGCAGCGCGCTTCTGGAACTGGAGAAAGAAACGGTCGAGCGCGAGACCGCGCAGCTCGCGTTGAGGCAGGCGCAAAAAATGGAGGCGCTGGGCAATTTGACCGGCGGCGTCGCGCATGACTTCAACAATCTCCTCCAGGTTGTCGGCGGCAACCTGCAGCTGTTGTCCAAGGACATCGGCGGTAACGCCCGTGCAGAACAACGCCTTCAGAATGCGCTGGCCGGCGTCGCCCGAGGTGCGAAACTGGCTTCACAGCTGTTAGCGTTTGGGCGTCGGCAGCCGCTAGAACCAAAAGTCGTCAATGTCCGCAAGTTGATCCAGAATATGGACGACATGTTGCGCCGGGCACTGGGAGAAGAGATCGAGCTTGAAACTGTGGTTTCTGGCGGGTTGTGGAATACGTTGATCGATCCCGGACAGCTGGAAAACGCCATCCTAAACCTTGCTATCAACGCGAGGGACGCAATGGATGGCCGCGGGCGACTGACAATCGAGACGGCAAATGCCGTGCTTGACGAAGACTACGCACGCACGCACGACGACGTGCACCCGGGACAATACGTGCTCGTGGCTGTGACCGATACCGGATCAGGCATACCCCCGGACATCATCGAACATGTTCTGGAGCCGTTCTTCAGCACCAAGACCGAAGGCAAAGGCAGTGGTCTAGGCCTCTCCATGGTCTATGGTTTTCTCAAACAGTCCGGGGGCCATCTGAGAATTTACAGCGAAGTCGGGCTTGGCACGAGCATGAAGCTCTATATGCCGCGAACCATGCAAGTGGAAGACAGCCTGGCAGACGTTAGTGTCATCCCGACAAGCGGTGGCACAGAGACTATTCTTGTCGTGGAAGACGACGACGGGGTGCGCGATACGTCCGTCGCGCTTCTGACCGATCTGGGATATAGGGTGCTGAAAGCACATGATGCTCAATCGGCATTTGCCATCGTCAACAGCGGCGTGCATGTCGATTTGCTCTTTACCGATGTCGTCATGCCGGGCCCTATGCGGAGCACGGAACTTGCGCGAAAGGTCAAGGGTCTTTTTCCCGGTATCGCTGTTCTCTACACGTCGGGATACACGGAAAACTCGATCGTCCATGGCGGCAGGCTGGATACAGGTGTTGAATTGTTGTCCAAGCCGTATACGCGTGAAGCGCTTGCCCGCAAGGTTCGCCACGTGTTGAGTAACGCGCGGCAACAGCAAATCGCCGTCGAGCGGCTCGACCGCGATGAGATAGCACCTATGCAAAGTCATCCGATGACCAGCCTGGCGCAGGTGCGAATACTTGTCGTGGAAGACGAGCCGCTTATCCTGATGTCAACAGTCGATATGCTCAGTGAACTCGGCCACAAGGTATTTGAAGCTGGCTCGGCAGAAAAGGCACTTGCCGTTCTCGAGACAGAAAAAATCGACGTCCTGCTGACGGATGTCGGTTTGCCGGGAATGTCAGGGACTGATCTGGCGCGGCAGGCTCGGGAGCGCTGGCCGGCCATGCATATCGTGTTTGCCAGTGGTGACGATGGCGCAAGATCGACATCTGGCATTTCGGATGCACTCCAGTTGTCGAAGCCGTTCACAATAGATGGGTTGGAGGCAATCCTTGCTGAAACCACCTCGCGCTGAGACTTGGCGTTCACCTGCTGCTTTGGCGCTGGGCGCTGCAACGGAACGCAATTGCTGCACGCCGCAACGACGCACCGGTCTCAAAAGGCGGCGACGACATCCCGTTCATTCGTCATGTCTAGGGTAAGCCCAGAGCGCCAGCGATCATTCGTTTCGATACTGTGGTTGACCTGACAGGGTGCTGAACCCATTTATCAAGCATGCCGAAAACTGAAAAAACCCACGTAGAACTGCTCAGGACATGGACGCTGTCGCCCCCCGCCACGCTTGGCTCAGCAGTGCGGGCGAAGGGCATCCTTCAGGAGACAAAGTCCCGGCTCCCCATCGTTTCTAAAAAAGCCCTTTCACTCGATGGCCCTGATCTGATCCTCGCAATGCCGGCAGATGAGAAAACTGCCTTTAATACGGCAGCTGTGATCATCTCGCGCGCGTTGGAAGGAATTGAACTCCTGCCGATCATTCCCCGGGAGATACAGGATTTCTCGCCATCAAAGCTGGGGAAAGGCATCGCTGGCTTGCCGACGGACGTCTCACGAGCGCGGGGACCAGAACGGTCCGGCTGAATGGGCGGGCTCGTCAGATCACGTTCCATGTCTTTGACCCCAAAGTGGTCGAAGATCTGCTTGACCGAGGCGCCGTCGATGAATGGCGCGTACGCACGCGCTCCAACGCTATCTACTACAGGATTAGGTCCTAACGGTGAGGCGAACGTAGCGTTCCGACCATACTGAGGTTCGTACGGTAACCGACGAAGATCGTCGCTCTTCCACCCAAGCCGTTGCAACAAACGACCTCCTAGTTATCGACGCTGCTAACCGCGGCTTCATACTGTGAGTCGGCCACGGCTTTCCCCTTCATCCGGCCTGAAAAATCTTCCAGAGACGGAATTTCATACTTTTATGGGTTGCCTTCGTCGTCAACGAGACGCGACGATGCCGCTTCCTCTTCGGCGCTAATGGGTCGTGCCACCTAAATCATCTTTGAGGGAATGGCCGCGCTGCGTATCCACAACCGCCGCCTCCATCGGCCTTTGAACCCCAGCCAACGCTATAGGATTGGCCGACCCGATTTTCAACATTGGGCGGGCAACCAGCCTATTTCCCGCAACGACTCCAGCGTATCGAGGTCCGTCCTGGCTGCTGGTCCGATCTCCACGACGATCGTCGACCTCCAATGGTGCCGAACGACCTCGCGCGCGCCGACATCCCCAGCTAGCTTCGATAGCTCCGGATAAGTGCTAGCAGGAAAGATTATCGGGTGGCCAGGTTCGCCGGCAGCGACAGCCCGAACAATTGGTTCTCCATCGCATTGTTGGAATTTGGTGGCAAGGAGATTGAGATGCTCACTCGTGAGATCGGGCATGTCGGACAAACAGATCATAACCCCGGCGGCGCGCAAGCAGATCGCTTCGCGCAGTCCAACGATGATGGACGTCGCAATTGCTGACTCAAAGTCCGACTTGTGAACAACACGTACGGGAATATCCTCGATCGCGGAACGGATTTCGTCATCCAGATGTCCAGTGACCACGATCACGTTCTCACATTCTGATCCACTCGCCGCCAAGACGGATCGCCGAATTAGCGGGACGCCGCCGAATGTCGCCAACAGCTTGTGCGAGCCACCAGTGCGGGTCGATCTCCCTGCAGCAAGGACGAGCGCGGCAATCGTAAGACATCCCCTTGTCCGATCACCCCGCGCGTAGTCAAGCATAGATGGTCAATCTGGAAGCGGCGACGTCGGCCAGGACCGATAATGCCAGCGAGGTTGTGTCCCTGGTCGGTCCGAACAATCCGATGGGTGCCCTTATGCGGTCTACCTCAATATTCGAAAAACCCGCGCGCCGCAGACGTTCCAGGCGCTTCAGATGAGTACGCGTGCTCCCAAGCGCGCCGATGTAAAACGCGGTTGAATGCAGTGCGCGTTCGAGAATCCGCTCCTCCGCATCGAGATCGTGGTGCAGAAGCACGACGGCGGTAAATGGGTCGATCGTTGGATAAGAACCCTCGTATGTTTCGCCATTGTTCAAAACTGTCACGTCGTGTCCCGCCGCTTGCGCAATTCTTGCGACCGTGAGCGCCACTGCGGTCTGGCCCGACACGACAATGCTGGTCCCCGGGCGGTAAACTGTCTCGAACTGTCCATCCAACTTCGTCAACTTCAACAGAGACGCTCAATCCCCAGCTCGCTCCGGAAGTCGGGTCAGATCCTGAGCCCACGCCAACGCCGAGGAGCACCATATCTGCGAGCGGGGCTCCAACTCCCGACGCTGATTTACCGTTCCCAGTCTGATCCCAACCTGCTTGGCGTCTTCATCCTCGCCCGTCGTATAGATCGGCGATCCGCAATCAGCACAGAAGAACTGGAACCTCCTGCGGCCGTTGTCGGCGGTCTTGATGTAAAGCTTGGGCTCGCCGGACGTTATCTGAAAATGGCTGCGTTGTGTGCTGACGGTCACCCTGTAGGCGGTTCCCGTCAATCTCTGGCAGTCGGTGCAGTGGCAGATCGCGACGTCTTGCGGATCGATCTCGGCTTTATAGGTGATCTTTTTGCATTGGCATGCGCCATCGATGTGCATGTCAGCCCTCCATCCCAGACGCTGGACATCAGCGTCCGGAGACCCGGGTCGCGCCAAGGTCACCGAACGTCCGCTGAACAGTGCGGATCATGCTGGAATTGATATCGGCGGAAACTTCGATCTCTCCTTCTAGCGGAGCATCGCTGCGCGCACTACCGTCATAAGAGACGTCCCCGCCGGAGGGAGCAGAGCCGGAGGTATTCTTCGCCGAGGTCGACTGGACGAAGATGTCAGGCCGGGCAATACCATGTTGCTGGACGAGATGTTCCACCGCAAGATCGGCAGCCTCACGCGTTTCGAAAACTGCTGTGGTCGAGGTGCTATCGTTGGCCATCGGTCAATCTCCACTTCGCTAGGGTTATTGATCAAACGCCTGAAGAACCGAGGAGTTTCCTTCGGCAGATGCAGCAATTGAGGGTTAGGACTTGGATGCGTCACCGGCAGCTGCTATGTTCTTGTTTCGTTTCACTAGAGACTCTTAATCGCAATGGATCTCGCCTCCGTCTCAACCGTCAGAAAAATCATCCATGTGGACATGGATGCCTTCTACGCGTCGGTAGAGCAGCGCGACAATCCGGAGCTTCGTGGTAAACCCCTGGCTGTTGGCGGAGCGGCTGCCCGTGGCGTCGTTGCAGCAGCAAGCTACGAGGCGCGGGAGTTCGGCGTGCGCTCGGCAATGCCGTCAGTCACGGCGGCGCGAAGATGCCCCAATCTGATCTTCGTAAAGCCCAAGTTTGAAGTCTATCGCGCCGTCTCGCAACAGATCCGCGAGATTTTTGCGGATTACACGCCGATCATCGAACCCTTGTCGCTCGACGAGGCTTATCTCGACGTTACCGAAAATCTGAAGGCTATGCCCATTGCCACCGAGATTGCTCTGGAAATGCGGGCAAGGATCAAGGAGGTCACCGGACTGAACGCTTCGGCCGGGATCTCATACAACAAGCTCCTGGCCAAAATGGCGTCGGATCTGAACAAGCCGAACGGCCAGGCGGTGATTACGCCGAAGAACGGTCCGGCCTTTGTCGAACAGCTCGCGGTCAAGAAATTCCATGGCGTCGGCCCGTCCACAGCGGAAAAGATGCACCGGCTTGGTATTGAGACCGGTGCGGATCTGAAGGCAAAGTCCTTGCCTTTTCTGGTCGAGCATTTCGGAAAGTTCGGACCGTATTTCTATGGCATTGCCCGGGGCATCAATGAGCGGCAGGTCAGGCCGGACCGGGTGCGTAAGTCCGTCGGCGCGGAAGATACGTTTGCCACGGACATTGACGACCTCGAGTTCGTGACCAACGAGCTCCGGCCGCTTGCGGAAAAGGTCTGGGGCTACTGCGAGGCCAAAGGTTTCAGCGGCAAGACGGTGACGGTGAAGATCAAATATTCCGACTTCACCCAGGCGACGCGGAGCAGGACAATTGCCCTCCCCTATTCAGACGTGCTGGCATCGACGCTGCCCTTCTTGGTGCCGATGATGTGCTCAGCCAATTCCAGCATTTCACCCTCGATCTTCAGATCGGGTAGTTCCTCGAACGCATCCTGAGAGGAGCGCACCTCGTAATCGAAGTTCAGCGTTGTGGCGATCAGCCCTTTGCCATGCGGACGGATGAGGACGGTTCGAACGCGGCGAAAGAGAACGGTCCGGGCAATCGCGGCAACCTTGGCTTTCTTCATGCCGTCGCGCAAAAAAAAAGCATCCGTGCCCATCTTGTTCGGCGCCAGATAGTACGGCTCGTCAAAATAGACGTCGTCGATCTCGTGGCAGGGGATGAAGGCGTCGATCTTGAGCGTCTTGTCGCTGTCAGGAACTGCGGCCGCGACCTCCTCGGGCTCAAGGATGATGTATTGGCCGTTTTCGACCTCGTAGCCCTTCACCTGGTCGCCCCGGTCGATCGGATCACCTGTCTCGCTATCGACGAACTCGCGCTTGACCCGGTTGCCGGTCTTGCGGTTCAGCGTGTTGAAGGCGATCCTTTCCGAGGATGATGCTGCAGTGTACAGCGCCACCGGACAAGCGACCTCTCCGAACTTGATGAAGCCTTTCCAATTCGCTCTCGGGGCAACCATGACGCAGAACTCCTGACACAACCTAGGCGATTCAAGCGAATCAGCATGTAATTGTTCCGAGTCGAAACGAATCAATTTTCAAGGACTTAGCGCGATCAGGCCAACTCGTTTTGCGAGTCTGCGCTAGTCTCTTGATTCCCGTGCATCTTTTCCTGGTCACACGCGTTTCTTCATGGAGCAAACCTAAAGGAGCACTGCCATGAGCAAACGCGAACTGATCGATACGGGAACCGACAAGCGTTATGTCCGCCGTGACAAGGAGGGGAAATTCAAGGAGAGTGTCGACGTCTCTCGCTCGCTGTCGGCCGATGCACGCCACGACGCGAAGCACGATGCGAAACCGGGTCAGGGCGACACGGGCGATCGCAAGCACTGACGGACACGCCGGTGAAGCTCGCTACCTACAACGTCAACGGCATCAACGGTCGGCTGGATGTTTTACTCCGCTGGCTCGCCGAGGCAAAGCCTGATGTCGTCTGCCTGCAGGAATTGAAGGCGCCAAACGACAAATTCCCACGCCGCGAGATCGAGCGTGCGGGCTACGGTGCCATCTGGCACGGCCAAAAATCCTGGAATGGCGTGGCAATCCTTGCTAAGGATCAGGAGCCGCGCGAGACACGACGCGGACTGCCGGGAGATCCCGACGACAGCCACAGCCGCTATATCGAGGCTGCTATCCATGGCATCGTCATTGGCTGCCTGTATCTTCCGAACGGCAACCCAGCACCTGGGCCGAAATTCGACTACAAACTCCGCTGGTTTGAGCGACTGCATTCCTACGCCGAGGAACTCTTCGAACTCGATGTTCCTGTGGCTCTGGTCGGCGATTTCAATGTGATGCCGACCGATCTCGACGTCTACAAGCCGGAGCGCTGGCGGGATGACGCCCTGTTTCGCCCTGAGGTGCGCGCAGCTTTTGCCAAACTCATTGCCATGGGCTGGACGGACGCCATCCGGCTGCTGCATCCGGAGGAGCGAATCTACACGTTCTGGAAGTATTTCCGCAACGCCTTTGCCCGGGACGCCGGTCTTCGCATCGACCATTTCCTGCTGAGCCCATTGCTGCGGGAAAGACTGCAGACCTGCAGCGTCGACAAGTTCGCGCGGGCCTGGGAGCACACCAGCGATCATGCGCCGGTCTGGATTGAACTGGATGATGAATAGCATATCTCAAGGACATGTTGGTGCGGTCGTTTCCAAGCCTACCACCCGTGGCGATGGCCGATAGAGAACCATAGGAGTGACGGTATGCAAGATTTCGACGCCGTAGAGTTCGCAGACCGTCTGGCGGCGAGGACGGACGAGGAAGTGTTTGGGCTGATGAAGAAGCTTGAGGAAGCAAGCGAGAGCATTCGTCCTGAAGACCGCGATGACAGCGATGTGTTCGCCCAAATCGCCATGGTGGAGACGGCGATCGAGGATCGGTTTCCGGGCCAGCTATGGCGCCATACAAGGATTGGCAGCAGCGCCGGGTCGGTGGCTGATCAGGAGGATTTTTGATGAGTGAGAGATCTGAAAATCAGGAACGACTGTTTCAGCAGTTGGATGATGCCGTCGCTGAGATCATCGATCGTTTCGCAAGTGAGGGACACGGAACAGCGCGTGTCGTAGAGACACTTCAGGAAGTTCTGGCAAAGCGACAGCACGCCTATGATCGCAACCCTGATCCCGCGGATGAACCGATAGAAGAACCGGCCAACGAGTGGCCCGCAGCCGATAACCCGTCGAACGAAAACGGGGGGCGGAGACCATGAACAATACGGCAGACCATCCTGCCGCCGTCGAGGCAATAGGCAGTCCGACCCGGACGCAAGAAGAAGCGCTTCGAGCAATTGCTTTCTTCCGGCGACAGAGGAAAGTGGGCAGGGGTTGGCTGGTGGGTGACAAGCGGCTGTCGGAGAAGCTTGTCGAGCGACTGGAAAAGATGGAACTAGTCGAGGAGAGCTTCATCCGCGGCGCACCGGTGCTGCAGTTGACCATTGTCGGACAGGCGATCAAGGCGCAGCTGCTTCAGTAATCTGTCTGCGCCGGCTTTGCATCCGTTGGAAAGACATCCACCTCACAACATGGAAGCCTAGCCGGCCTACGATACTGACCAATGTTTCGATATAAAAATTGGTCAGTAGAGGGGGGTTGCTTTTAGTGACCAATTTTTGTATACAATTTTTGGACACAATGTAGGATAATTATGCCGGATCCCACATCTGACACTCTGGAACGCATTCACCAACGGATCGCCGACGCGGCACCTTCGGGGGTTTGGTCCCGCTCCGATTTCCTGGATATCGCAACACCGAACGCCGTCGAAAAGGCGCTGCAGAGGCTGACCAATCGCGGCGACATCCGCCGCCCTCATCGTGGTCTTTACGACAAGCCAGCAGTCAGCCAACTGATCGGCAAGATGGTGTTTCCGCCACGGGCCTCATTCATCGATGCAATCGCGCGACGTGACAAGCTTCGTGTTTGCGTCGATGGCATGACGGCTGCCAATGATCTTGGCCTGACGACGGCCGTCCCCGCCAGGTCAACAATCTATGCGGACACATATCCCCGAACCATCGAGATCGAGGCCAATGTCGGCGATGCGGAGGCCACGAAGCCCGTGATCTACATCTTGGACTTCAAGCGCATCTCGGCAAAGACCGCTTTCTGGGCGGGGCGGCCGGCAATGCGAGTGATCCAAGCCCTTCACTGGTTTCGCGACGAGCGATCCAATCTGGAGACCGTTGTCGATGGTATCGTCCGCTACCTGGCACGAAGCCATCATAGGCAGCCGATCGTCGAAGATCTGCGCGAAAACATTCACGCCATCCCAGCCTGGATGTACCAGGCTGTCGAGACGATAACCGCCGATCCGCCACTTCAGGAAGACGGAAACACTCCGCCGGGCCGCGGGGGAATGGATGAACATGCACCAGAGTTTCATTGATATCCTTCGCTCGACCGCTGACGAGCGTCGAGCACTATTTTCCGCCGCTGCGTCCGACCTCGAGACGCGGGCCGAAAATATCGAGAAGGATCTATACGTCTGCTGGGTGCTGGACTTCCTGTTCAACCGGCGCAAGGACGATGCTATCGGTCTCTACTTTAAGGGCGGCACCAGCCTCAGCAAAGCATATGGCCTGATAACGCGTTTTTCTGAAGATATCGACATCGGCATCTACAAGGCAGATCTAAAGGTTCCGCTCGAAGCCGATATCGCAGCCCTTCCCTCCGTCAGTCAGCAGCAGAAGGCTCTCGCCGAGCAAGTAGATGAGGCGGCGCGCCATTATATGTCCGGACCTCTCAAGCGTTTGCTCGATGAGGAAATCGCTGCGGTCGAGGGAGAGACCGGACAATCGGGGCATTTTTCGCTCGACTTCGGATACGATCTCTACCGAAAGAAGGAGGCGCTTGACGTACTCGTTCTGGGATACAAAAGCGTCTTTGACACGAGCGGCGGTTATGTCGAGGCCGCAGTGCGCATCGAAGGCGGGGCACGCCCGGATCCGGTTCCGGCCGAGAAGCGAGAGATCATTCCATACGTTGCCTCGGAAATGCCAAAGGGCACTTGACCTGACGGTCCAGAATGTAACGACCGTCAAGCCAGAGCGCACTTTTTGGGAGAAAGCTCTGATCCTTCACGCGATGACGGAGATGACCGAAAAACGAAGTATGCCGGATAGTCCTGCGCTGAAAGTTCCAGACCTCAACCGATACTCGCGCCACTACTACGATGTTCATCAAATCTGGATGAATCCCGACTACGGCAAGGCCACTGCATCGATGCTTGACCTTGCCGAGGCTTGCCGCCGGCATAAAGAGCTGATGTATCGCGCGCCAGACCATCGATATGATCGAGCCGTCCCAGGAAGTTTTCGGCTGGTGCCCACGCCCGAGATGCGCAAAAAACTCGCATCCGACTACGAGAGAATGTCCTCCATGATATTTGGGACGCCGCCCAAATTCGGGTCTGTCATGGCCAGCATTGAAGAGTTGGAGTCCTTTCTCAACTCAATCGCAGACCAACCCTCGGTTTAACGGCAAATGCGAGAGCTAGCCGATCGTGTCGCCTTGACAGGATTCGAACCCTAGATCCGTCTAATCACACCCTATGCAACTGGAACTATTAGAGGATCTGTGGCAATCTAGCATACGGGTTCGCTCGATCGGTACCTTCGGGTTACACATCAGTAATCCTGTCGAGGGAGGTCTTATTCAATGATTTTATCCCATTTGGGTCAGAGGTCTTAATCGGCGAGACGATGCGCGTTGCGAAGAGGGCGAGCGGCACAACAAGCGCAGCGACGGTAGAGGTAGTGAAATACAGCCACCATGCAGCATTCGATAAACTATTCAAATTCACTACGTCCGACACGCCGTTGAAATTCACGACCAATCCGGCAACCGCAGCGCCCAAAGCGCTAGCGAACTGTTGAATAATGGGGATAGACGCCGAGGTTAAATCCTCTTCGCGAGGCAGTGCGCGAGATAACACCGAACTTTGCAGATGTGGCCAACAAACACCTATCCCTAAACCCAATCCGGACAAGCAAACTACTATCGCGACCGTTTCGTTTCGGTCGACGGCGACCCTGGGCACAGGAAGAAAAATTGAAAGCCCTACAAACGACAGAAAAACAACGATGGGCCCAACGAGGACGGCAATTCGGGCTTTTCGTCCGATAAGTCCCGCAGAGCAGATCGCTCCCAACATCCATCCAAAAGCGATGGTCGACACCATATAGCCAGCCCAAAGCGGTTGCTGTTTTTTTAAGAGCTGCAAGAAGTACGGTACATAAATTTCACTCGCTTGGCAGGCGCAGATTAAGATCATCATAAGGTACAAAATGAATAACGGTGAGTGCATTGAGAATGCACCCGTGGGAAGGAGTTTTGCCAAGGAATAATTCTCGCGCCATACAATCACTGCCGCGCATATAAATCCGAGAAGAAGAAAGGCCCCTGCAATGAGAATATTCAATTCTGCGGCGGTGCCAGCCAACGAAAGCAACATGATCGACACCGAAAGAAGAACAATCTGAAGCAATGGTGGCGGCGAGTCTTTCGAACCAGCAAACTCCTCAGGCAGTACTGACCATGCAATGAAAAAGAGAAAACACGCCGCAGGCAGAAGTATCCAGAAAGAGAGCCGCCATAATTCTGCGGCAGCCATGACTCCGCCGATTGCGGGTCCCAATAAAGTCGCCCCCCCCCACACCACCGACATCAAAGCCAATGCTCTCGGCCATAGACTTTCTATAAATAACGCCCGGACCATAGAATAGGATATGGCGACAAGAATGCCCGCGCCGAACCCTTGAACAAAACGCCCTAAGAGCATGCTCTCCATGTGCAGCGCAGTACCACAGAGAAGGCTGCCGATGGCGAATGATGCCGCTCCGATTGCGTAAACCTGACGAGGCCCCAAGCCCGCCGGATGGTGGGCAACAAACACCGATGCGAGTATCGAGGCCACTATATAGAGAGTAGTGTTCCAAGCGAGAAGATCAACACCACCAATATCTTTTACGATTGAGGGCATCAAAGTCGATCCAACAAAAATGTTGATCGCGTGCAAAGCTATTCCGCCACCCAAGACCACTATCTTAGAAAAATTACCGCCTAAAAACAGCGACTTCCATTCCGCAAGAACACCCATTTAGATCCCTATCGAAACAGCTGTTATTCTGGGCTATATACCTCAATTGTCCATCCATCGGGATCTTGGAAATAAAGAGCAACACGAGACGTTCCTGTCATCTCATAGATAGTTGCCTCGGGATTGTTTCCCCTTACAAGGGTGACTCCATTGTTGCTCAGATGCTCCCCCCAAAGCAGCACTCCCTGACGGTCAGTCCGAATTCCAAAGTGGATCCTCTCATCAGGTTTTCCTTGGTAATCGACCGCTTCCTCCAAGAAAAAATCGAAACCGCGGAAAGACGCGGCGATCTTCCTGGGGCCCAGATGGTTCACATACGAGAAGCCCAAAACTTCACTGTAAAACGCCCATGAAATGTCCAAGTTCTTCACCAGGATGTTGAGATGTTTTATCTCGCTGACTTTTATTATTTCCAGCGTTGGATTAGACGCCATGATGATCTCCTTCAAACAGCAGTTTCTCAACTGCTCTGTTGACGGTCAGAATGGGTGATAAGCGATACGTTGTATCTGTGATCGAGAACCTGTCACTGATCATTCGGCCGCCATTAACTGATTATAGGGCACATCTAGTCTCACACTCACCGAAACGGTTTCGTCGCAAATGGTCACACCATAGACTCTTCCGTCGTAGCAACTCGCCACGAAGCTGCTTGTTCGTACATCCGTCGAAATCGATGAGATGCCGCTGGTGCTTGGGCGCACGACATTGAGCCACGTATTAGTCTCGAGGTTATACACTGCGATGCGTCCGCCGTAGTCTCCCGTGGCGATGTACGTTTCATTAGCAGCGACACATTTCGAAGAGTTTCGATGGGGCGTTTTTATTTCCTCTATCTCGCTCCGTCGCCAAATCCGTAAGGTTAGGTCCCTGCTCACGCTGCAAAATACGCCTGGCGCGACGACGGCACATCCGTTTGCGATCTGGCGGTGCTTTCCGATCCAAGTCTCAATGACTGAAAACGAGCCAATGGAGGCGACGGCCGCGTTGCGGTTGGCGCTAACTGCAAAGATCACTTCGCCATCTGTCGCCACGCCCTTGATCGCATTTTCGTGCATCTTGATCGACGTCACGACTTCAACCTTGCCGTCGATCTCACGAATGATAACCACTTCGCCGGTGTAAGTTCCGATTGCGGCATGCGGAATATCATCGCGCAGAAACGCACATCCACAGTTTAGGGGAGAGTGGTGTTGATAAACGACTTCTCCCGTCATCGCATTGTGAATACTCCCCATCTGGCCGCCGGTCACGAGAGTGCTGCCGAAGCGCGTAAAAAAGTTGCAAAGACCGTTCATATCGGCAACAAACGCGTTGTCTTTCCTTACAATGCCAGCGTCGCCGACCGTATACAACGCGTCTCCAACTGGCAAAACCGCGTTCACACTTTTGCTCGCTTCATAGTCAATATCGTCCCAGGTACCGTTTCGAATATTGTAGACTGCATAGGTCGAGCCGAACGTGGCAAAAGCGATCTTCTCTTTACCCACGAAGGAGCAAGACCGAGGCCAGATTATATTTGGCAATGCAGCCTCGGCGAGTTTGACGATCGCTTCCGCATTGACTTGCCAGATCTTCATCTTCCGATCATAACTGAGACTGACCAGTTGCCGCGACACCGGAGAGTAAACAAGTCGTTTGATGCCGGCTTCATGTGCAGTCACACTCGAAATTGCTGTCTCTCCGCGCAGGATCGATATACGGCCTTCATCATCTCCCGCAAAAATAAGTCCCTCGGGGGTTATCGCTACCGTATCGGTTTCGATCCCGTCAAAGTTGCTGACAGAGAGTTGCGAACCATCGCCGGCTGTCCACTGGCGAACGGATCCGTCGTCGCTGCTCGAAACAATCTCGGTACCTGAAGGCATCCACGCGACCGAGATCACATCAGCAGTATGTCCGAGGCAAGTTGCCAGATGATTGCCGTCAATGTCGAAAATGCGGATCGAATGATCTCGTGAGCAGGTTGCGACACGTTTTCCGTCAGGGGAAAACGCCACCATCTCGACGTCATCTGTATGACCCGAAAGGACAGCTCGCAACCGCATTGATGGGACGTCCCAAATGCGTGCTGTATAATCGCTACTAGCACTGGCGAGCAGATCGCCAACGGGAGAGAATACGCACATGTTAGCCAGATGGTCGTGATTGACCTTGGCCAGGGCTTGATGCGACCGCGCATCCCAGAGGATCACCTGATTGTCGTACCCCGCGCTGGCGACGTACATATCCTGGAAGCTGGCAACGCCGCTGATTGGCGCGATGTGTTTCATGATACTGTTCTCCTCGTTTGTGGAACAAACTCAATGTTATGGCCTGCGAAAGCGACTTTGCTTTCGAGGTATCGGCGATTGAACTCATTGAGGTGAACGCCTGTTGGCAAAGCCTTCACAACGGCGATACCGGCCTCTCGGATTTCTCTTACTTTGAGAGGGTTATTGGTGATGAGGTGGATCGCGCCAAGTCCGAGAGCCAAAAGCATCGCACCGGCGGCTTCAAAGGAGCGGGGATCGGCGGCATGCCCGAGACGCACATTCGCCTCGAAGGTATCCAATCCTTCGTCCTGGAGTTTGTAGGCATCAAGTTTGGCGTTCAAACCGATCCCGCGTCCCTCCTGGCGCAGATAGATTATATATCCACCACATTCAGTCATGCGCTCAATCGCCTCGTTCAATTGAGGGCCGCAGTCGCATCGCAAAGACTGAAAAACGTCTCCCGTGACACACTCGGAGTGCACCCGAACGAGAGGCAGACCCTCAATCAGATGCGGGTTCACGCAAAGGGCAAAATGTTCCTTGCCATCGAGGAATCCATTGAAGGTGATGAATTCCGCGATCGCTTCTTTGATTCCCAGCGGGATTGTCACGCGCTGGCGAACAGTAATCTTATGTGATGCCATTTTCTCAGAACCTCCCGGATTTTGATTCAATGACGCAAAAAATCGACCGAGGTGTACTCAGCTGAAATCTAGTAGTTTTTACTTAAGCATTTGTTTTTATACGATTTTATTTCGTAAACGCTTAACTCAAACTTGTCTTTGGCGCAATTGTTAAAGTACGATGCGCCTGACAATTCCAGCGAGCAGACAGATGGGTGACGCACAATACATGACTGCGCTAACTCTCATCAGCACCGGTTGGGGGGGGCGTTTTCCCAACCCGTCTGTCGGATACGTATCGTCCTGGACGGCAAAATCGTCGGCCGCGACATTACAAGTCCGATCGGAGGACCGCATGCCTAAAAGAATGCGTTTCGAGAGGCTGGAGCGACTGCGAAGGGCGCGACCGCCTACAATAGGACCCTGTATTGGTGGTAACGAACGGCTGATGCTCGCACCTTTGGGAGCCGATGATGTTTGTCCGACGTCGGTTCTCGAACTCATCAATTGGGCAGCGTCAGGTCCGGATTGCTCTGAGCGATACCTTACAGGAAGCGGATGACGTTTTTTCAAACTGCCTGCACTGCAGGCGAGATCGATCGCGAGACATTGGCCATCAGGGAGGAGATCAGATGGATATAAATATGCCCGGCGTCAGCCGCTACATCGGAGATGCCGCCGATATCAATGCTATGTCGGACCGGGAAGCGCTTGGTACCGCGGAAGGCTTTCGTTCATGTCGTTTTGACTCGATCAAGGGTAATATCTTCGCTTTGAAGGGCAGCGGCAACGAAGAACTCGCGGCCGTGGTGGAATCGGCGTGGGCATCACTGGCCGATCGTCTGGCTGCAGGGATTTTGCTGGGGTTGATGGGAGACCATCGTCTGGCTGCAACGGCTCCTTGCATGGCTGAAGTGCCGCGGGCGCAGGTCAAGATAGGAACCTCACCCACTGAGGTAGGTGCGATTTGTGCGCGACATCCGGATCTGGGATTGAAAGAAGAGTGGTTGATCAAAGAGACACCGTCGTTTGAGATCAATCTCGAGGCTTTCAGAATCGGCAAATATCCGGTCACCAACATCGAATATCGCCGCTTCTTGGTCGAAAACCCCAGGGAAACGCCACCTACATCCTGGCCGTTTGGTTATTTTCCCTTAGAAAGGAGCAATCATCCCGTCTATTCCGTTAGGCCGGAAGCAGCCGACCGATATTGCAGATGGCTGTCCGAAAAAACCGGTCGCCTCTTCAGGCTCCCGACCGAATTCGAATGGGAGTACGCCGCCGCCGGCTCAACTGGTCTTGAATACCCATGGGGCGACGAATTCGACACCGAAGCTGCCAACACCCTTGAGCTCGGTCTCTTTCGATCCGTGGCCGTTGGTTCTTTTGCAAAAGGCGCGTCTCCTTTCGGTGTTTTTGATATGGCGGGGACGGTCGAAGAATATGTCAGTGATTGTTATATGCCTTATCCCGGTGGCGAGTTCGTCCGTGACGATCTCGTCTCGTTTCTGGGCGATAAGTATCGGGTCGCGAGGGGTGGATCATTTACGCGGTTTCGAGACATGGCCCGTTGTCGACGCCGACATGGCGGTCCGCTTGACCGTTCGTTTTACGTAATGGGTTTTCGGCTGGCAGAAACGATCACATCATGACGTCGTGGAGGCCAACCCAAAATTGTGAACACAACTAACATTGACCTCTTTATGCAATCGTGATCCATTTATCTCGCATAGGTTGAATATCAGGCGGGAGGCCTGCTATGTTCGATAGAAATCCACCGGCTTTCGAGACGCTCGAGGATGCCAGACGTTACCTCAGGTCCTTTGTGGGCATTGCAGGCATAACCAACCTGGCGTACCTCGCAATCTCGCTTCCTTTTGCGGAGGACGCCGCTCCACTCGCCATAGCCACCTACTCGGCAGAATGGGCGAGTCATTACCTCGGCAGGGAATATTTCCGAATTGATCCTGCAATTATACAAGGCCTGACTGGCATTCTCCCATTCGATTGGAGTTCACGGCCATACACAGGGGCCGCAATAAAGCGATTTTTTGGAGAGGCAAAGGAATTCGGGGTTAGCCACCAAGGCCTCTCCTTTCCCATTCGTGGCGCCTACGGCGAAAAGGCAATGTTTTCGATCAATAGCGATCTCTCTTCCCGCGACTGGGAACAATTCAAATCCCTGAGATTTGGCGAAATCGCCATGTTTGCTTACTTTTTTCACCTCGAGGTTCTGGCCTTGTGCGGTGCAATGGAGATTCAAGCGCCTCAGTTATCAAAGCGCGAAACGGATGTTTTGAAGTGGGCCTCAGAAGGCAAGTCCGCTTGGGAAAGCGCAAAGATCATGGGCTTGACCGAGAACACGGCAAACTTCTATCTCCGAAATGCGATCTCAAAACTATCCTCGTCCAACAAAACTCAGGCGGTTGCTGTTGCCGTGCGCCGGGGCATATTATGAAGTCAATACTCAACTAATCGAGTATTTATCAACACGACATGCATGAATATGTTGCGACCGTCTTGGAGGAGCGGTTTGATGATTATTTTCGATTATGCCGACCAGCTCGCGCAAACAAATAAGGAATTGCTTGACCAGCTCTATCGACTTCGAGCCCGATCGTTTCTCGACAGGAGAGGCTGGTCTGTCGTCGTCAACGCCGGGAAAGAAATTGATCGCTTTGACAAGCTAAATCCGCTTTACGTTCTGTCGGTGAGCCAGCAGGGGCAACTTCTCGCATCGCTCAGGCTCCTCCCCACAACAGGTCCTCACATGCTCTCGGACGTTTTTCCCGAGACAATGAGCAGGACACCTCTCATTCGCCATCCGTTGATCTGGGAGAGCTCCCGATTTTGTGTCGACACCAAAGCCGTCACTGCCCACACTGACCACGGACTAAACTATACCACCGGCGAGCTGTTGACAGGCCTGTTTGAAATTGCGCTTGGTGCGGGTGTTCTGAACATCGTGTCGGTTTATGATTTGTTCCTTGAGCGTATTCTCCGCAGGGCGGGATGTCGGTTCGATCGCTTGGGATCGCCTTACGAGTACGACGGCTTACCTACCGTTGCCGGCGTCTTTGACGTGTCTGCCGACTCGATCCGTTCCATTCGGGAAAGATCGGGGATTCGAGGCGATGTCTTTGAAGATTCTTCAGATCCGCCCAAAATCCAGCGGAGAGCTTGAAGAGATGGAACCAGCACCCACTGATATGTCTTCAATGAGTGTTGCAAACGAGCTTGCGACCCTCACGAAAAGAGAAAAAGACGTGCTTCGGCTGATCGTACAGGGGCGGTCTGCCAAGGAAGCAGCTGTGGATCTCGCGGTCAGTAAGAGAACCATTGAGGTCCATCGATACAATGCCATGAAGAAGCTTCGCGCCAAAAATACAGCGCAGATTGCGTTTCGATATGCCTCTCAGCTTTTGGCAAGCAACTGAGGCATGTCTTGCTGTTGAGCCGACGCATGCGTCCCTCCAACGAACTATGAAAGCAGCGGATCTGGCACGAGCGTGCCCTGGCCGGTGATCCTACTTGGCACCTGGCATGCCTGCTGATCGCCAAGCGCGGCTTCCTCCGACTACTTTCAGGACTTGGTCCGAGTGTGTGCAGTGATCGGCATAACCCAAACAAACAGGAACGACGAGGAAGAAAATGAGCGACGCAATTCCAGAAATGACGGTAGGCTCCATTTTCAGGATGGGCGACCAGTTTCATGATTCAGCGCTTCTACATTTCGCCGTCGCCGAACGGCTTTTCGATGACCTTGTTGATCAGACCAGCGCTGCCGAACTTGCAGCACGCCGCGGTTGGCTGCCGGAGAAAAGCGAAATCGTCCTTAACGCGTTGACCGCTTTGGGATTGCTTCGCAAGGCTGGTGAGAGGTTCCAGAATACGCTCTCGTCTGGCTCATTCCTTCGCTCCACATCCACAGAGTTCGTTGGTCCCATTATCGATCATCAACGGCTACAATGGTCCCTTTGGTCAATGATAGGGCAGTCTCTTGTCACACAGCATTCCACCGTGCATCAGCAGGAGAATCGGCTGGCCAGTGACAGCAAGGCCAACGCTGCATTCAATCAGGCGATGATACGGCTCGCAAAGGATAACATTGCCCAGTTGTTGGAGAGCGGCCTGTTTGCAGGTGCCGGACGAGTACTCGATATATGCGGTGGACATGGTGCCTATCTAGCGGAAATAGCCAAACAATACCCGAACGTTACCGGTGAGGTCTGGGATCTGGCGACGACAAGAGAAGTTGCAGAGCAACAGTTCCGCTCGGGTGCCCTGGAGTCCCGCCTCAGTTTCCGCGAAATTGACATACGTAAAACTGATTGGCGGACGGATGAGCAGTGTGATCTGTGCATGCTAAACGACTGCTTGCACTATTTCACCTACGCCGAAATCCAGGTGATCATTGAGGGCGTGGTCTCGCTACTCCGCCCGGGCGGCAAACTTATCATTCTGACGATGACGCTTGATCCCACCGGGACGGCGCCTCCCAGTGCAGCAGGCTTTTCACTTCACATGATGCTGAATACGCGTCACGGCAAACTTCATCCCACTGATTCAATTGTTGAGTTGCTGCGTGGGGTAGGCCTGCAAACGACCGCAACGACGATCGGGGCACTGGCTCGCTACACGATGATCGTCGGCGAAAAATAGATAACCATCAGGAGGCGCCGGTGGAGAAAGTTGCGATCGTTGTGTGCGCAATCGACGGAATGGAAAGCATGGAGACCGGTGTCGGTGTCGTCGTCAACTCATTCATTGAACACTTCTCGGAGGCGGTCGAAGCAGAAGTGTCGGGCACTCAAGTTTCGGTCTCTCTGCATTGTTTTTTTCCTAAAATGCTCGAAGGGGCAACTGGGCTGCGCGAGGACCTATTGGCAATAACAAAGCAGAAATGCGCCGAGACAGGCGGAGGCATCGTCTGCCTCCCCACGTTGTCGGACGCACGCGAGTGGACCAGCATGTGGTTCGGCACTTCGATGAACTCCGTTCTTCAGCAATGGTCTTTCTTGAGCCGCGAAGCAGCAAAGAAGCTGGATGAGCTTTGCGAGCGATACGATCGAGTGGTCGCGGTCCTTCACGACACGCCCTTTGCGGCGACGATGAAATATTTGAAATCTCCTGAACGCCTCTCCTGTGTTTGGGTCCCACACAGCCTGGGCTCGATATTTGACATTGATACGGACAGGTACGAATTCGAAAGGCACGCCATACAAATACACACTTCGCTGCACGGTCGGGTGGGGTACGTCAGCGGGTTTTTCCAAACAGTACTTCGCGAGCAATATGGTGTGTCTCAAGTCGATATGTTGGCCTTCGAACACGTGCTCGACCTGAATTCCTCGCGCTATCAGAAAAAATTCGGTAGCCGATCAGATTTTATCGACCTACTGCCGACAGCTAGTCCCCTCATATTCTCTTGGGGGCGCTGCAAGCCACAAAAGGGATTCGATCTCATTCTCGAGGCAGCTGCAACATTCCTCACCGACCCGGACTTTGATGAGTACCACCTGGCACTACTGATGCCGGACGCGACCGCCGAGCCAGACTATCTCAATCGTGTCAAGGCGTTGGCGGAGGTGCTACCGAAAGACCGAGTCACGATCGGGTGGGAATTTGATCCGGACGCGCCCTATGCTGTCCTGTCAAGCCGTAACCTTAGGTATGTCATTCTGGCTTCGAGATTTGAGGCATTTGGAATCGTTGCGTGTGAGGCAAAAGTCTTCTGCGCCAACAAAGTGAGAATCCTCTTCAGTCCTATCGAACCGTTCATAAGAACGTTCGACGGAATGGAGAATTCCGTTGTGCTACGCAATCTGTCTGCCGGCGCAATTCTCGACGCCCTCCGGGCGGGGAGCGAAAGCGCCACAGCACGAACACACGACACAGAGGACTACTTAACCAGACAGCGGGAAATAATCGGCGCGCTTCTTTGCCCTGGCACAGTCACCACAAGATCCATTTGAACTGAATCGGAGAGCAGAATGCGCATGGATGATCGTTTTGAAGCGTCCGTTATAGTTCCGACCTATAACAGGGCGCAGTTATTGGACTGGACATTGCAGAGCCTTGAGAGGCAAGTGACTCGTCACGCATTTGAAGTCATCGTCGTCGATGACGGGTCATCCGACGACACACAGGCGATCGTGGCGCGACACACCGGTGCGCTTTGTTTACAATATCATTTTCAGGAGGATATCGGCTTTCGCCTTGCGGAGGCGCGCAATACCGGGATCATCGCTGCCAACGGAGACATCTGCATATTCACTGACGCCGGCGTCCTGCCATCCTCTCGTTTCGTTGATGAGCACGTCAATTGTCACAACGAGGACCTTCGGTCCGATGCTGCAGTCGTCGGCTACACCTATGGCTTCCGCGGACAGATGGAGGACTATGCCGATTTCGAGCATCTCGTTGATCCCGATGATGTTACCGCGACCATCCTGCGGTTGGAAACAGTGAGGTCAGGTCACGATATCCGGGACGAGAAATTCTACGCAATTTATGGAGAGGATCTTGCGGTACAGCCTGCACCTTGGGTCGCTTTTTGGGGCTGCAATATTTCCGCAAAACGTTCCGCCCTCATGAAAGTTGGAATGTTTGATCCCAACTACAGAGCCTGGGGTTTTGAAGATCTCGACTTGGGCTATCGTCTTTTTGTTGCCGGAAACCGGTTTTGCTTCCGCCGAGCGGCAACAGCGGTCCATTACCCGCAAGAAAAGGACAATGAACAGTCCGACCGATCGGATGTTGAAAATAAGAAATATTTTCATCGCAAGTTTAGGAACAGGGAATCGAGTCTGATCTCGATGACACCCTATAACCTCCGGCTCAACGGCATGATGCTTGCAGGAATGTATCCGCAGGTCTTCAATGAAACCTTTCTTGAGGCCGCTGGATGGTGAGCACCAAAGTGGCTGTTAAGCCGGGTGCCATCAATCCCTGAGTTTTGACTGCGTTACCGTTGCCTGGTTGGCACGCCCAAGGCCTGGAGGGACAGATGAATATGGAACAGACAACCGCATCGAACCGAAAGAATAACTATCGCGGTCTCGTACCGACGCTATCAGCGGATCACAAGCACCTTGGCGGAAATATCAAGTACGGCGATCCCTTTACATACTGCCCGTCTGTATTGCGGTACGTCGTATCCCGCTTTGCTGTCCGAACCGCCTTGGACGTAGGGAGCGGCACCGGCTATGCGGCAGACTTTCTCTACAGGCAGGGCGTGAGCGTTATCGCAGTGGACGGCCTTGGCGAGAACGTCAGGAACGCAGTTTACCCTACCCTCATGCACGATCTCACGAAATCCGCCGTTCATTGCAACGTTGATCTCGTTTTGTGCCAGGAGGTCGTTGAGCACATTGATGAAGAGCATCTCGACAATGTCCTCTCCAGCCTGTGCTGTGGGAAAATCATAGTCATGACTCACGCACTGCCTGGCCAGCGCGGTCACCACCATGTCAATCTACAGCCGCCGAATTATTGGATAAAGCATCTCGAAGACCGTGGTTGCGGGTTATTGGCCGAAGATACGGATCGTATCCGTCGATGTGCGGAAGTCGATGGTGCATCCTTCATGCGAGATACCGCACTCGTTTTCGCGAACTATGCCCATTACTAACTGGACTGTTAGCCGAACCGGAATGTTTCTTACGCCATCGCACTTTGGTGAAGCGCACTTGGCGTCGTGAGGGCAGACGGACTGTAACTAGGCCTTTTGCGTACAAAGAAGATCTTCGCGGCGCAGTACTCGCTCGGATGTACTGCCAGTACAACCGAATTAGCCGATGGAAGGGCCACTTTATTTGACCATCAGCACTGAAGGGAAGTGATTCAGTTAATCCCCGACGAGGTGCAAGGCGCCAAAGCACTGAGGCACCCATACCGCAATCGGTTTTTGATGACGAACGCAACGAGGATCATTGATATGTTTGCGCAAAATGTTGAGTGCGAATTTGATACTGAGCGGGCGCTGATCAGTTCCACGATCACCCACGCAGATCCCTATCCAAAGTTCATAAATCCGAAACGCTGGCTGGAAAATCGGGAAATCCACGCCAAAGCATTCTCCGCTCTGCATCACAGTTACGAGGTTCCCGAGCATATTAGGTTCCAATTTAACCGAGGTGGACCGGTCGACTATGAGATGTTGTACTCGCTGGTAAGAGGTCCGATCGTCGCCTTTCTGTCCGCTCCAGAATCTCAGCGGAGCGCTTCTATCACGGAGGTCGCCGCGGAGGTCGCCGAAAAATCGACGCAACTTTTTTGCCGACAGTCGTTCGACCGCGCTGACCAGGAACTGAGCGAATTCTCGGATACGTCGGTGTCTATCGCGATAATAATTCCCTTTCGTGCAACAGCAGCGTCAGATGGGCGCCTAGAAAATCTCCGGCTTGCCCTCCAACGACTGGCAGAAGCCAGAGAGCGATTTACCAACCTGACGGTGGCGGTCGTCGAGTCAGACACCATCAGTCGATATGAGGGCGAGGTTACGGCGAGCGGCGCCATCTATCGGTTCCAGAAAGACTCTGGACCTTTCAATAAGTCGGCCGCCATCAACCTTGGATATCGTTCACTCCCTACCAAGCCGCAATTGCTTTGCGTCCTAGACAGCGACGCCTATCTCGATCGGTTTTTCATAGACATTTGCATTACCGGTTCGCTTCTACGCGGCGACTGTGCGTCCATGCCTTTCCGCGACATGTTCTTTATCGACATTCTCGGTTCTTCCCGCCTTCGTTCACAAGGCGTGAAAGGCACGGGCCCACTTACAGGTTATCTTACGAAAAACTCGCCAGGCGGCTGCATTTGGGTAACAAGCGAAATCTTCGAGCGTGTCGGCGGGTTCAACGAAGGCTTCGCAGGATGGGGCGGCGAAGATCGTGATTTCTACAACAAGGTCGCCGGCCTCGTTCCTGTCATTCGCCATCGGGGTGTCTTCCTGCACCTGTTTCACGAGCGGGCGCCGGAGATCCATGCTTGGGCCCGGAACGGTGGTCCCTGGCAAAATAATTATAGCAAGCGAGAAAATCCGGATCAGGAGCTCATACACTCAATATCTCTCCCCGAGCGGCCATCCGCAATTGACGTTTGAAGGAGATCAAAATGAAGGTTGTAGTTACAGGCGGCGATGGGTTCTGCGGCTGGCCAACGTCGCTGCATCTTGCCAACAGAGGACATGAGGTCCTCATCATCGATGATGGCTCGCGTCGGCGAATTGCCGACGATCTCGCAGCGCAGTCGCTTACGCCTATCGCTAGCCTTGAGCACCGCGTTATAACCTGGAACACGGAATTCGCGGGAAACCTACAATTCCAGTCACTGAATATCGCGGAGAACTTCGATGGGCTGAGGTCTGCACTCCGGCAATTCGAACCGGATGCGATCGTTCATCTCGCCGCACAGCGGTCAGCCCCGTATTCAATGGGGGACCAAGTAAATGGTTACTACACAATCTTCAACAACATACTCGCCATTCAGAATGTTTTGCATTTGCTCGCATCCGAGTTTTGGGGCGTACGGCTCGTTCACCTAGGGTCGATCGGCGTTTACGGTTACAGCGATCATCCGGGCGTTATCCCAGAAGGCCTCGTCGACTTTCGCTATGTCGCAGGCAACGAGCGCCCCGCTCGCGTCCGAGCGCGATTCCCGGTCAACCCCGGCTCTCTCTATCATGCGTCAAAGGCTCAGATTGGCGTCTTGCTCGATTATTATCAATCTATGTTCGGCCTCGACGTGGTTGATCTTTACCAAGGCATCGTATGGGGAACGCAAACGGCCGAAACGCAGATGCACGAAAATTTCGTCAACCGCTTCGACTATGACGAATATTACGGAACCGTCGTTAACCGCTTTATGGTGCAGGGAAGTCTCGGCCTCCCGCTTAGCGTCTACGGAAAGGGAAAACAAACCAGGGCCTTTATCCACATTTCTGACACCGTCAAATGCATCGAAACCGCGCTCACTGCCACACGCCGCAACTCACCAGGGGTACAAGTCTATCATCAAACGGCAGAGACGCTTTCCGTCAGCGCCGTTGCAGAAACTGTCGCGCGGTTTACCGGAGCCGAAATCGGCACCATACCCAACCCCCGCGGGGAAGTGGAAGATCACCGATTTGCGGTCGCATCCAACCGGTTTAGAGACCTCGGACTTCGCCCACACACGCTAGCGGACGATTTGCTTCAGGAGATGCAACAGACCGTATTCCGCTACCGCACACGCCTGAATGGTGATGTGATTTCTCCGAGCGTGATTTGGCGACATGCAGACCATCGCTCCAGTGGAAACAGTGGACCCGGCCCCTTTTCCACCGAGAACGCATAACATGCGGCGAGTATTCTCATCAAACAACTCAAGAAAACTGGCACCCCTCCAATGACAGAGGAACATTATGGACTGTAGCGTCATCATTCCACATCGTGACCGCCAATCGGCTCTGGGCGCAACGCTCGCCTCGCTTGAAAAACAAGT
This sequence comes from Agrobacterium sp. LEGMi-208b, assembly GCF_059511785.1. Lineage (NCBI taxonomy): Bacteria > Pseudomonadati > Pseudomonadota > Alphaproteobacteria > Hyphomicrobiales > Rhizobiaceae > Agrobacterium > Agrobacterium sp. LEGMi-208b. The sequence goes on along the minus strand of NZ_JCALIC010000003.1, from coordinate 134,235 downwards.
CACATCCCGTCGCTTTGAAGTCATTGTCATCGATGACGGCAGTATCGAACAACCGGACGCGATGTTGATGACGCAATACTCGGAGCCTCATTTTGTCTTCGTCAGCCAAGAAAGACGGGGCATCAGCGCGGCAAGAAATACCGGTTGGAGACGGTCATCCGGACGGATCATCATATTTCTCGATTGTGACCAGGTGACGAAGCCGGATTTCGTGGAAAACAGTTGCTTGCCATTTGATGAGTACCCGGACGATATCATTCAATTTGGAGAACGTAATTTCCTGACGGACTCTGCCGATGTCTCTGGAGACGCACCTTGGCACCAACCTTCTCGGCCCGACGAACGCTTCCGGGTGTTTGACCTACTTTCCTGCAATATGAGTTCGATAAGAATGGGTTGGCACCTATGTTACGGGCATAACGTTGCTGTGCGACGCGAAACGCTGATGCGTGTCGGTGGCTTTGATGAGGATTTCACCGGCTGGGGATTGGAAGATTGCGAATTTGCCTTTAGGCTCGTCTCCACTGGTTCCAAGCTCGTTTTCAATCCTGCCATTGCGGCATACCATCAACACCACGAGACACTGGACAAGCAGAGCCGCTTTGAACGCTGGTCGTCCAATCTGCTCGTATTTGAGAATAAGCATCCGTGCTTCGCCGTAAGGCTCCAGCACATTGTAAAAGATTATTTCGATCCTCGCAGTTCCTCGAAAGACTGGACGCGCTGCGTCTTGGCCATGGAATTCGCCGCTCGCACCCAAGCTTTCGGCATTCCAACCAGCAAAGAAAGCCACGTGCTCTTCAATCCATCCCTGTCTCAGGTTATCGAGGCGGGGGAGAGGTTTCCTGACTACAATATTGCCGTGATGATGCCACGCCGGGAATTCATGAAGGCCGTCACGATTCAGATCAATCCCAGCTTTCGAAACGTCCGTTTGCATGTCTATGATGACCGACAAGGTAATTGAATGCCGCAGAATATGAGGGGCGACTGCCTCTTATTTTGGACGCGCAATCCGCAACATTCACTTCACCCGCGGAATGACGGGCGGGTTTAGGAATAGCAAAGCGTATAGCACTGCCGCCCCACCGCCGATACCGAAGCTCGCGATAAAATTCGAAAGCCAAAGATCAGGTTTCGATGTTGATGCAATCCAGTAGACAATAGCAAAGACCACGGCAGGGACCGAACTAACGGCGATCCGGCGACGTACAAGGGGGTGAGAGCTCAGCGCTACGGAGGAAAAGCCTGCAGGCACACCGACCACACATACCGTCGCAAGCTCTGAAAGAACAAATGCTTTTCCGAGAAACGTACCAATGATCGCGAAGATACATATCGCGACTGCGACCGCCACCACGTATATTCCGATCGCCATCGCCACCGCAAATCTAAGCGGGAACTTCTTGGTCGAGTACCTGAACATCATCACCATCATCGGACCTCGTCATACCTGTAACACCACGATCTTACGGTTGTAGGACCTCAACAGTACTTGAGGTCAAGCAAAAATCCTGAATTCGATTGTGCTCGAAAGTGGGGCGGGTCAATCCCGGAACCAATTCGCGAGAAATCGAGGGAACAAGTGAATACGAAACGTTTGTTGCCATGCTCTTTTAAGTCCTTGGGGCAAGGATCGACCCCAAAATCCCGCCGCTAAGCATCAGTCGAAGTTGCGCAATTTGAATTCTAGTTGAGCAATCTGCGCCCGCAGTTCCGCCTCGGTGCTGTTAATATATTGGATGTTTTTTACAAAATTAGCGGGATGAACAAGATCATAAAACGCGCCCGCGCGATCTTCGGCATGAAATCGGAAACTCACCGGACTTCCTTCCCTGGCAAACAACAAAATGTTTTGCCGGTACCACCACTCCACAGCATTGTTTGTCCAGATTTTCGGCCTTATGACGTCGTAGCACTCGTAGCCCGTCGTGCGAAACAGCTCCGCCCAATAGCTCTGCCACCGCTCGTTCAGATGGTTTGTTCCACCTTGGAACGGGATCGCCGCGCTAAAAAGCACGACATCCGACGCTCGACACAAAAGCTCCACGAAGGTTTCTGCAGACGACGGACGTAGGTGCTCAGCAACCTCTAGGGACAAACACAAATCGTATCGCATCGAAACGGCTATACTTGGGTTTTCAAGGTCCTCCGTCTGCAAATCAATCTCAGGCGAGAGAAGGTCTTCTTTTCCGATCCAGGCACCTTCAACCCCTTGCAGAATCTTTGAACCAAGAGAGCCAGCCTCGCGGAGCCACGCACCTCGACCACATCCGATATCGATCACCGACTCAGGTTTGAAGATCTCATACAAAACCGAAAGCACCACCTTCGCTGAGCGAGTCATTCCGTCACGGTGAGCTTCATAGAAACTATCAGGATAAGACACGTCCCTCTCCGAAGCTTTCATCACGAACTCCAGTTCTTGCCCTAAGGCGAAATTGTGCTGGTCCGGTGGCTCAAGGCCACACTCAGTCCTATCTAGCACCGCGCGCCTAAGAGGATAAATTTCGATGCAGCCAGCCATCTACTAGCAAAACAAAACAGCAAATTCCGATAAATATCAAGAATATACTCACGAAATTTATGAACAAAATCAGCTGAAAATAGTAAAATAAGTAAATATACGTAGACACGCCGTCGGGGAGTTGATCTCCCGCATGAAGAGCGCGATCAAATACCCTCGCGCGTCTCGATGTTATCTGCCTCAAGTTGTGGTGGACTTTTGCTTGACTCCGACGCGGCCACAGATTTGAAAAAATCTGTCCAATTAACGGAGACCATCGCTGCCCCAACAAGACATAAGACGCCGGCGACGAGTGGTATCTGGTGCAGGTCCACAACTGACATAGTGTAAGCGAATAGTGTCGCCGCAATCATGGATCCCAGAAACCCTGTTACTGTAATAAGAGAACTTCCGAGGCCGGGTCCACGCACAATCTCCTGAACGTAGCCTATGCTTACACTCAGGATTGCCGAAGCCGCGATCACATGGGTGGATAGCCATAAATAGTAGAGAATTGGAGAGTTGATCAATGGAACCAGAAGCAGGTGGATCGCCTCGATGAGCGCTGCGATCGTTAACACTCTTCGGTTGGTCAGGCGCTTCAAAAGGACGGCCCATCCGAAAATCATCGGAATTTCCAAAAGTGCGATACCACCGCTAGCTAATCCGAGCATGCCCACGCTTTGTGCGTAGGTTTCCGTTATAAGAAGTGGAAAAATCAACCCATAAAGTTTGAGGCAGCCGTCCAGAAGACCTGCTGCCAATAGGGGCGCGATTGTGGTCCGAGATAGTAACCCTTTGATTGTTGTTCCGTCACCATACCGATCGCTACGGATTGGGTTTGCGGAGCCCGATATGAGAAAGAGCAAAATTCCATAACACGCTGCGGAGACGAGAGTGAGCGACACCAATGTCGTGCCCTGCCATAAGAGGAAAGCCGTTAAAGCAGGCGCCATCGTCCATGCTAACGAAGACGACGCCCGGCCAGTTGCAAGGAGGAACGGACGTCGTTCTGCTGCGAGGCTCAATATCTGCTCGCGTAGAATTGCAAAGTTCTGTCCAGGTAGGGTCGCCGGAATTGGAAGGATCAGGATGAACGCGACAGCAAAGAAGTAGTCCGATCGAGAAAGGAAGATGAGGAGAAAGGCCGCCGCGCCCAATGCCGCACTCAATCTGAGGAAAGTCACACGATGTTGCGAATACCTATCAGTCAAAGATCCGATAGAGATTGCGACTAATACGGCGACGCCTGAATTGATAGCGAGCAGGAGCGAGTAAGTTTCAACGTTAAGCCCGAAAGTTTGAAGTGCTAAGAGCGTTTGATATGGGGCAATTGCTGCTGACGCGAATCCAGAAAGAAATATTCCGAGGATCGCCGATCTCGTGGGGGTTTTTTGACGCATGCTGGTGATCGCGGTTACCATCTGACCTCGAGCGAGGATCGCCGATCTCTGCTGAGAGGTGAGCAGACTTTGCGACCATTGTGAGCGGATACCAAATTAATCTACCCTTCGTCGAAGAGCCTGTCCATGAGCCGTGATGCGCGTTTGATCAACGTGCTCTATCTAGCGAACAACGTCAGTGCTTTCTGAGAGAACGCTCTTCGCTTCGGGCCATCAACCCAGGCGACGTGAACAAATTTGAGCCAGTATCTGGCTGTGGCGATATGCACCATGCCGAGGAAGCTGTTTGCCAGTTGGTCATAGCGGGTAGCGATGGCACGGTTGATTTTGAGATGGCCGAACATGCGCTCGATGCGGTTGCGCTGCCTGTAAAGCTTCCGATCATGTTCGATTTCACGCGGCGGTTTGATCGGCCGGGTATGACAGCCTCGATCTTCCGTTGCGCAAGGTTGGCGCGGATGGCGTCTGCATCATAGCCCCTATCGGCAAGCAAAGCATTCGGCGTGCGCTCGGGCAGGTCAATCAGTTCCTCATAGGCCTTGCTGTCTGCTGCTTCGCCAAATGTCAGATGGAAGGCGAGCGGTCGTCCAAGGGCATCAGCCAGGCAGTGAAGCTTACTGGTGAACCCGCCCCGCGAGCGGCCAAGAGCGCGTCGATGAGTCCCCCTTTCCGCCCGCTGCCGAGACGTGGGCGCGGACTGTGGTGCTGTCGATGCTGTAGTGGCCGCTGTCTGCCATGACCTCGGCCAGCGTTACCGCCACGGTCTCCCAGACTCCGGCTTCGCTCCACCTCCGAACCGACGATAGACGGTGTTCCAATTCCCATACTTGGTCGGAACGTCGCGCCAAGGCGCTCCGCATCGGAGCCGCCAAAGGATTCCGTTAATGATAGCTCGGTTCTGCTCGGGACGCCTGCCTCGACTACGGTTCTTAGGTTCGATTGGCAGCAAAACCCTCAAAATCCGCCACTCTGCTTCGGTGAGATCACCCCGGCTCAAACCTGCCTCCAAAAGGCAGCGTTGAATCAACCGATTGGCGCGGCGTCAATCATGCAGATTCAATGGGCGTAGATTTGCGCCAAGATCCACCGCTTCCGTGATACGTTTCTGCGCTTAACTCGAAATTTTGCGAGCATTCGGCGCACCGAAACCGATAAAGTAAAAGATCGTCGAGCGGGCCGTTAGCGGTCAAATCGCAAAACGCTGTCCTACCCTCCATAGGACCAGCGTCAATTCCCTCGATATCACCATCAGCTAACGCCTGCCGCACTGTTCTGACTACCGAAAACAGCTCATACGGCGTCCTGATGCGCACGACCTCGTCAAGATTTTCACAGCTGGAACATGTCATAAGGAATAACTCGGTGTCCACGGAAGCCGCAGCAGGCCGCAAAGTTTAGATAAAAGTTTAGATAAAATTTACGCTAAATGCTAACGGTTTGAACCGATCCGCTCATGCTACGTTTCAGGCAAAGTCCAACCGGGAGCCCGCCTGCGATGATCTGGAATTTTGAAAAGTTCGAAGAGGAACGTCTCGACCTCATTGAGGTCGTAAGCCCACGGTGAAGCTTGCAATTACCCATAAGTAACGGACTCGTTTACGAAAAGCTTTCGCCGAAATCTTGAATCGAAAGAATCACTTGTGATTCTGTGTCGAGCACCTGATTCTTTTAAGGCGGTGCTTTATGTCGGTTCGAGACGATGTGATGGCTGATAGTGACGGCCATTGGAGCAAGCAGGAAATAGACGCGGGGTCTTTCAAGGATGCTCGTCTTGGCCGACGTTGCACAGAACTTTTACGACAGCTTGGAGAGCATATGGGCGGCTCCATTCCTTTCGCCTGCCAGGACTGGGCCAACACAAAAGCCGCTTATCGGTTTTTCTCCAATCCGAACGTTGAGGAAGGTGATATCCTCAACGGGCATTTCGCCGCGACCGCTCAACGCTACGACGCATCCAATGGTCCGATCTTGGTGCTGCAGGATACGACCGAGTTTACCTATCAACGCCGCAATCCGCATGCCGTCGGCTTTACGAAGAGCGTCAACAGTGGCCGCGACAAACAGGAGCGACTGCGCCACCATACGGTCTGCGGGATATTGATGCATTCGAGCCTTGCGGTAACCTTGGATGGGCTACCCTTAGGGTTGGCGGCCGTCAAGTTCTGGAGCCGCGACAAATTCAAGGGCACGGCTCAGCTCAAACGCAAGATCAATCCGACACGTGTTCCGATCGAAACCAAGGAAAGCATCCGTTGGCTTGAAAATCTGCGCCAATCCGTCGGGCTTCTCGGTCAACCGGACCGATGCATTCATGTAGGCGATCGCGAAAGTGATATCTACGAACTCTACTGCCTGACCAAGGAGCTTGGCACGCACTTCATCGTGCGCACCATCGTGGACCGGCTAGCTGGCAACGGGGATCACACGATATCGGCTGAAATGCGCGATGTTGAAAATGTTGGCCGGCATCTCATCGAAGTTCGCGCCGATACCGACGAGGTCACCAAAGTCCACCTGGATATCCGATTCAAACGGATCCGGGTGCTGCCGCCCATCGGCAAGAAGAAACGATATCCTGCTTTAGACCTGACCGTCATCCATGCAGTGGAGCCCAACCCCCCGGCCAGCCGCAAGGGCATCGAGTGGAAGCTACTGACCGATCTGGAGGTGAATAGCTGCGAGGACGCAATCGAAAAAATCAAATGGTATGCAATGCGCTGGAAGATTGAAGTCTTCCATAAGATCCTCAAGTCCGGTTGCCGGGCTGAAGATGCAAGATTACGAACAGCCGATCGACTGGCAAACCTCGTCGCTGTGTTCTGCATCATGAGCTGGAGAGTGCTTTGGTTGACAATGCTCGCGCGCACTGCGCCCGAAACACCGCCAACCGTGGCTCTCACCGAACAGGAAATTGAAATTCTCGATCAAATGGTCAGCAACGCAGGCAACCGGCAAGCGACGCCGGGATCGCTGAACTTTTATCTCACCAAACTCGCTCGTTTGGGTGGTTATCTTGCAAGAACATCAGATCCGCCACCGGGAAATACGGTCGTCTGGCGCGGCCTCAGTCGGCTGACAGACATTCGCCTCGGAACCGAAATGGCAACGACACTCAGATGTGGGTAATTGCAAGACGGTGAAGGCCGTCTTGCGATGACGGCCTGAATAGCCCCGAGATTTGTAGACGCCTTCTTCCCCATTTTTTGAGGCAAGAGGAGTATCATGAGGATTGGATTTCAGCGAGTGGCGCGCGGCATCCAGCCGCGCTGCCTTGGCGCAGCTTTCTCCGTACTCGGCTCGAAGCCGAGAACGAATTCGACCACCGTCGCAGAGGACATTTCGCACGGCATCAGCATCGGCCCCGACCCAATCGATTGATAGAAGTTAAAGCTGACGATATCGGTTCCGCCAAGCTCCTCGCCATAAAGCCAGGTTCGTTTGCCATCCTCCGACCGCTTGACGGTCACGCCCCATGATCGATTACCAAAATTTCCGTCAACATAGCCTTCCGGCAATTTCGCAAGCGCTTCTTCGAACGTCGCCAGGACAGGTGGAGGTGCTTTTCTGCAGGAGGTCAAGGCGCGAGGCATTCGTCACAGATCCCGCAGCCGTCGTCATCCATGCTGGATGCCGGGCGCAACTTTCCACAACACGGACATGTCGTTGCATCCGACGCCCACGTTTCATCGCGATCCGGCGGAAGAATTTCGATGCAGACTTTCGACAGCAGATCGGCCGCGATTTGATCCATGCGATGCTCCTGTTCAGGGTCATCTCAGACATAGTGAGCGTCGAAGGCTGCACAAGCCGCGGATCGCCGCCAGGACGATCCAACTCCAATAAAAGTGCCACGATCGAGCGGCCTTCTTGACGATCTTCTCCCAACCTTGTTCATTCTTCCAATGTTCAAAGCCGCAAACGCTGTGCAGATCAGAGTTTCCATCGACGAGATCGAGCCGGACGTCTGGCGCCGTTTGGTCCTGCCTGCCCATTGGAACCTGGAGCACCTGCATCTCGGAATTCAGGCCGCATTCAACTGGTGGAACTATCATCTCTATGAATTCCGCATCGGTGGTCTGCGGTATGGCGACGTCGAGGCCCTGATGGAGGATGCGACCGATGACGATCCTCGGGTCTTCGATCAGAGAGAGGTTCGCTTGCTGGACTTCGAGCAAGGTGCAGTCTTTAGCTACCACTATGATTTCGGGGATGGCTGGCGGCATACGGTTGTGGTGGAGGAGTTCCTGACGCTCGCGTCAACACCCAAAAACGGTAGCTGCATCGCCGGCGAAAGGGCGCGACCGCCGGAAGATGTTGGTGGTGTGTCAGGTTATGAGCGGTTCCTGGAGATCATCGCCGATCGGGAAGATCCAGAATATGCCGAGACCATTCGTTGGTGCGGCGGCTACTTTGACCCGGAATGGTTCGACCTGGCGGTGGTGGACAAGGATCTCCGCAACGCTCTGCGCTCAAACGTCAAACGGCGTCTGTATCAACCGAAACAGAAAGTCTTACCTAAGAAATGAGTTGAGTAAGGGTTCGAGGTCGAACAAGTTGAAAGGGTCTGAGGCGAAATCCAATAGCTTAACGGACCCTCCATGCCTGAAGAGGCCGTCGATCGGCGATGAAAGAAGGTCCCATTCTGGGGCCGTTATCGGACTGACCGGTATCGGCGGGGAATTCGAGAAAGCTGGACATTACATCCGACAGGCACGCAGTCCGCGCGGCATTTCGCGCAGGTTCAATCGAATACTGCGGTAGAAGTGCAAATCAGCGAGAGCACCTCTCTGAGGTGCCTTATTTGGTGGACTTGCTAGGTTTGAGGGACGGTGTATTCCCTGGTGTGCTTTTGTTATCGCGGCGGCGCTGATCCGGTTTCCCTGTGGATTTCGCTATCGGCTTTGGTCCTGGTTTAAGTGCCATGAATGCTCTCCTTCCTTGATCTACGAAAATAAGCCTGCGCGTACCTTATGACGGGGACTCAGGGCACAGCAATACTATGCAACAGTCCACACTAGTTCTGGCTGAAGTCAAGGCCTAATGGAATATTCATACAGTAGCAACACCCCACGAAAATCGGCCACTAGGCCGGAGGCACTTTGCCTCACTGTCCCTATCAGCGGCGGTGAGGGCGATCGGGTTTTCCGTATGGACGAAGTTTCCGAGCGCCTGCTGTCGGCCAGGATTGGCGTCAGCCTCGGCCGGTGAGTTGGTTGAGGTGCTACCGTCTGTTTCAGGAGCAAAGCCTGCTCCCTGCGCTGTTATTCACAAATTCCCTCAGCGTGAGACCCGTAAGCTCATCAGGAACTTGGCTTGATAGTATCACCGATTGGTAAGCGATGTGTCGATCACACTTGACCAAAAGTACGGTGCTCACCTGTAAGATCAGTGGTGTTCAGCGCCAAGCGACTGAGTGGTCATCGCAGTCAATCTGCAATTCACATACTGTCGATAAAAGGGCGTTGGATTCGAACCCACTCGTCCGGATATGGCTCGTGATCCTGTCGGTGCTCCGTCTGGTACTCGCCCCAGCTCTGAAGCTTCCAGTATTTCGTCATGACATCGAAATAGCTGTGCCCGGTTATTTCGCCTGCCTTCACGGCCCCCTCATTGAGGAGCGCTCTAAAATTGTCTCCCATGGGACCAGCCAGACAAAGACCGGGGAGCAGTTGACCATCTGGCTCAGGATCGAGCCAGATTTCATGAACCAATTCGTTTTTCATCAACGTGTTTTACTTCAAGAACCACCCTCTAGGAAGTGGCGAGTTGGACGCAAAGGGCAGGAGAATTCCACGGCAAAAGCTCATCGATCTGGAAGTCCACGGGTTTGGTCGCCACAATGATCCGCACGCGGTTCGACGGGAAGATCATACGCCACCGCCAGGGCACGCGCGATGGCGGCGATCCGGGCGGCAGACGTACCTTCCTCAAGACGGATGGTGACTAGACCGACGACGATCTCGGCGCGGGAGGCTGCTTTGACCGTCGGTGGCTCCGGCGCAGGCGTCTCGATGACTACGGCGGCGAACTCGGCCGAATCTTCCGGCTCGGCCAGAACCAGCTTGCCCTGTCGCGCCAGTGTTCGCCATGACGCCAGATGATTGGCCTTCAGCCCGCAACGTTCCGCTACTTCGTTCACCGTCACACCCGGCTGCAAACTCTCCGACACACCCCCGTACCTTAACCTCGTCCGGCCATTGGCGATGAGCCTCAGGTCGGCCCCGCCGCGTGGTGAGAACCTCCAACGTGGTCTCCAAGGAGAATCTCCCCTTTGCTCATCCATGGAAACTCGATAACAGATTAGGCACAGCGGACAACGTGGGGCCAGAACACCGGTTACACCGATTGGCGGGCCGCGAGCATACTGTCAGTTTATAATATCCAAATTGCGATAGCGGCCAACCGATGCCGCACTTGCTGGGAGGCGGAAGCCGTTTTCGGCTTGGTCAGCCAGCTTTTAGCGAGCATAACACAAAGTGTTAACGCGTAAATTGCAAAGGTGCGCACTACGACTACGCGGCTGGGCTCCAGCGAGAACAAAGTGCATCTGCTTGAGGCAACAACATGAAAGCCAATCTGTCCGTTCTGAAATACTGGCGCGCCGCAGTGGCCGACAGTGCATCGCGGGATGCTTGCTTGACAACGAAGGCAAGCAAAGAGTTTCAAACGGTCACGTCTGAGGAAGCGCAAACCGGACGACTGTCTCAGGAAACGATCAACGCGCTTTTCAAAGATAAACCGGATACCCTCAAACAGGTCGAAGTGCTGTACAGGCCACTGCACGTTCGCAGGATGCTTGATCGTGGCGCAGTCAAGAACGACGGATTGCCAGCTGAGGTTGCCCCTATTCTGACTGACGCGGCGGTCGATCGAAAAGGCCGCATCATACCCGGCCACACCCGGATCGCTCGCGATATCCTTGACCCTCTTCTTGGTGGTGGATTTTCCATCGGAAACATGCGCGACTTCGACCGCTTTCTTACCATGAGGCCATTTGAAGCCAATCCTGCAGACCCCGCCATGTGGTCTGCATACCAGGCCTATTGGAAAAAGATGTTGGAAGAGGTTGGAGCAAGCTGGCCCCACGGTGACGAAGAATACACGACTATCGACTCTGGTCTGATCTGTCTGGCAACCAATACCTCACAGACCGTTCGCCAGATACTCGCGCTAAGCGATACTCTGATCAAAGAACGGCCGGACGCACCTTTGCTCGCCAATTTTGCAAGGACGAAAATCCGGGAGATCGAGCCCACCATCGGACTGCCCTTCATTCTTCACGATCGACTGGGTCACTCCAATCAGACGTTTCCAGTCGCCGACCAGCAGAGGGAAGTACTGGCGCATCTTGCTCAAGCCGGAACCGGTGAAATCCTTGCCGTGAACGGACCTCCCGGAACCGGAAAGACGACCATGTTGCTGTCGGCAATTGCGGGAGAGTGGATAAAGGCAGCACTTGCCGGTGGCAATCCGCCGCTCATCATCGCGGCTTCAACGAACAATCAAGCTGTCACCAACATCATTGATGCATTCGCGAAAGATTTTGCGAAAGGAGATGGAGTTTTTGGAGGACGATGGCTGCCGGAATTCTTCAGCTTTGGCTTTTTCCTTGCATCCTTCTCAAAAGAAAATGAAGCAACGCGAAAGTACCAGACCGATACATTTTTCAGGCAGAGAGAAACAGCGCCATTCCTCTCAAAAGCAAGGACTGCTTATCTAAACGCCGCAAAACTCGGATTTCCGCACTTGAAACAACCGACCGTTGAAACAGTGGTCAAGCAGCTACGCGCAAACATCGAGCATTACAGCCGGAAGCTCCTCGACGCTGATGAAACCTGGCGCAATCTTGTAAATGCACGCGCCAAGCTCCGCCAAACGCTTGGCGTCGATCCCGACAATGCCATTCAGCGGCTGTTGGCGGGGAAGGTAGAGAGCGAAACCATTGCGGCGGCGGCAAGCGAATTGTTAAAGCTCTGGGATATTTGGCTGGCCAAAGAACCATGGCTCACCTCCGCGCTCAGCTTCCTTCCTTTTGTTGCGCAAAAGCGCGTTATCCGCGCCAGAGTTTTCTTGCGCGAATTGGGCGTTGACGGGACTTTGCTCGACGAGACACGGCTTGAACACATCGAAGCAAATCTCAAAGCCTTCGTCACCAATAAGCAGAACGCGGCGCGTCAAGCTGCTGAAACCTATCACCAGTCGCAACGCGAAATAACGAATTTGCGGGACCACATCAGTGCGTTCCAGGCAATATATAGTGGTATCGGCGGCAAGAAAGCGGATCCTGATATTCTGGACTTCGACCGCCACGCCGATGTGACCATCCGCTTTTCGATGTTTCTACTGGCGACGCATTACTGGGAGGGTCGCTGGCTTCTTGAATTGGAAAAGGTCCTTCCCGCGCTGGAGAAGGTCCGCAAGGATAAAAGAGGTGAAAGCGACCGCGATATGGTTGAGGCGCTTTGGCGGATGCGCATGATGATCACACCCTGCGCAGTTTCGACATTTGCCACCCTGCCCGGCAAGATGACTTGCCGCGACAAGGTTGGACGCAGCTACCAGACTGAATACCTCTACAACTACATCGATCTTCTGATTGTCGATGAGGCAGGACAGGTACTGCCCGAAGTTGCCGGTCCGTCGTTCTCTTTGGCCAAGAGGGCGTTGGTCATTGGAGATACGCAGCAAATCGAACCGATCACATCGCTGACCGCGACTGTCGACGCAGGCAATCTCGCCGAGGCAGGACTGATACCTCATGGGCGCGCGGGAGAAGCCCTGGAGAACTTGGAAGCCGTTGGCATGACATCAAGAACCGGCAGCGTGATGCGCCTGGCTCAATCGGCCTGCCGCTTCCATCCCTACGAAAACCTCGAACGCGGGCTTTATCTTTTCGAACACCGCCGTTGCTACGACGACATTATTCGGTTTTGCAATGAGCTTTGTTACCAGGGAACACTTCAGCCAAAACGTGGTCCATCCGTCGATATGGACATTCCTCCGATGGGCTATCTGCATGTCGACGGAATTGCCCAGGCAGCCGGCGGCAGCCGCTACAACCTGCTCGAAGCACGCATGATTGCCGCATGGATAAAAGCCAATGCCGAAAGTCTGGAGAAACGCTACAAAAAGCCATTAGGTGACATTATTGGCGTGGTAACACCCTTCGGCCGGCAGGTTTCTGAAGTCCGCGCCGTCTGCCGGGAGTTTGGGATCGACGTAAGCAAGGAAACCGGAATCACCGTCGGGACCGTCCATGCCCTTCAGGGTGCCGAGCGGCAGATCGTTATTTTTTCCCCGGTCTATACGAAGCATGCGGACGGCGGATTTATCGACCAGTCTCCCAGTATGTTGAATGTCGCGGTGTCACGCGCCAAGGACGCGTTCCTCGTTTTTGGCGACATGGATGTCTTTGCGGCCGCCGCACCAGCTACGCCCCGCTCACTTCTTGCCCGCTTTCTGTTTGAGCACCCCGAAAACGAGATCGTGTTCGAGCAACAAGCTCGCATCGATCTTTCCAAGGGTTCGCTTGCAGTTGAAATGCTGCGGGACTCCGCTGAGCATGACGCCTTTATGCTTCGCGCGCTGTCAGAGGCAAAACAGCGCGTCGCGATTGTGTCGCCATGGATCAAAATCGGAACGATGGAGCAAGTCGGTCTGATCTCCGCGATCCGCGCGGCTCAAGCCCGCGGCGTTCAGATGAGCGTCTATGCGGATCCGGTTCTTACCCGGGGGAAAGCCAGCAATGCAGATTTATTCGAAGAGGCAGACAATCTTCTCTCCAGTTTTGGAGTTGCTGTTCGCCCCGTAGAACAATTACACAGCAAACTGCTTTGGGTCGATGATGCGCTCCTTGCGGTCGGATCGTTCAACTGGTGCAGCGCCCATCGATCGGGCGACTATGCTCGTCATGAAACCTCCATCGTTTATCGCGGACCCCATCTGGCAAGCGAAATAGCTATTTTGGAAAGCAGCCTTAAAAACCGGGCAGCCCTCTTGAGGCAAATGCAGCTGCGGCACGTATCCGAATACAACCAAGATCACATCAGCAGCAGGTTCGCCGCGAATGTTACTCGAGAGGCAACTCAATGACAAAAATCCAAAAACTTGTCATTTCAGTTGTAATGACCGCGGTCCCCTTAGTTGCGTATGCTGACGCAGTTGATCGCTTCGCTCGATTTGAAGCCGGTGTTCTCGCAGTTGAAGATCGATGCGACGACTATTACTCACTTGTGGACGCGACTATTGGGAGTAATCTGACAAATGAAGAATACGAACGAGCAAAATCGCAGTTGCAGGTATTCCGGCCGCGAATTGCGAAAACACCTGCGTATATGTCGTGCGAGGAAGCTGCAGAGGCCGTCGCTGAAATGGACGTCTTGCCATATCTAAAGGTGTGGGAGCGCCGTTAGGCAATCGGGGTGTCAAAAATTGCCGCGGGGGGCTGGCACAAATGTTCTCTGAACAGTCACGATTTTTTTCCCGTTGGGTCGGCTTGCTTGGTCTTGCAGCCATGCTTTCTCTCATCCCTGGTGGGCGCGCTTCGGCTCAGTCAATTGCCGGTCATTCCATCGGCGAAAATCGGTCGAAGCTGGAAAATGTTACCTGGCAGAATAGCTTCGCCGCATATGTGGATGGAACATTGAATGTCGCAAATGGCGTCAAGGTGTCCATAACATCCGAAAAGTCGACAGAGAAACTGGTGCGCCTGGAGGCCGCATGGGACGGCCGAGGGTTATCTCAACTCGCGTATTTTTCAGACTTTCGGTTCGGTAAAACAACCCTCGCAGCAATCAGGCAGCGCTTCGGCAATCTCGGAATAATGCCAGCAAGTGGTTCGCCCGTAGTGAGCACCTCGGACGGTGGTGTGGCGATTTCGAGTTTTTACGAGGTCGCAGACTCTGCCGTTGTCGCAACCTTCGTGACGACGATAAGTCGCTCGGGTCTCATCGATCTCAAACGCCGGTACGGCGCCGATGCGTATGCTCACATGGCTACTGTGGCTACGCTCCACTCCGTGGCGCTCTCTGATATCAGTTACTTTGAGACCCTTCGCGGGACGACATCGGTGGTTGATGTGGGATATCGTCCGATTGTTTGGCAACCGACGGATAATATGGCTGCAGGACGTAAAAGACAGATATCGCTCGCACGGATCAAACCTGCACAATTGCCTGTTGCGCGCATTTATTCAGGCCCCAGGAACCCACCCGATCTTGGTGGTCCGAGCGCAACGCTTCGAAACTACCAGGACAAGATCACAAGCAGAATGGCCGAAGGTCCCGCTTTTGCCGGTGAACTTGCAGTCATTCAAATCGATTGCGGGGCACGATGTTCAAACGCCTATGTCGGGAACGTACGCACCGGAGAAGTATTCAAGCTGCCCGTGGGGGGCCGAGCCAACCTGGACCTTACCTTGAAATACGAGCTTTCCAGCCGGTTGATGACAGCCCAATGGTCAGACTCTGAATCAGGCGAATGTGTTATCCAGTTTTACGGTTTCGATGACGGCGAATGGATCGAGCTTTTAAAGCACAAAGTCGGCGCATCCGACCAATGCTTGACTTCCCTTTCGCAAAACCTGAGATAGTATATCTCTTGTCTTGCAGCCTGTGAGGGTCAACTCTGTGGACTGGTTTAGAAATGGAAACACAACGAAGCGGTTCAGAATTGTTCATCGATGAGAAGCTACAGCCATGGCTCCCGGATGCGTCCGTTCGCTTCCGATATTTATACCCGGAGGTCGACTTGACCGTGGAAGGGAGTTCGGTTCGCTTTACGGGACCGAATGCAGACGATCCACGCGTGAAACAGGACTTCCAGTTCTGTCTCTACCGTCAGAAAATTTTTGAGCAGACGTTGCCACTACGCAAAATACTGATCGAGGGAGTAACCGGCCTTGCTGGTCGCTCCTCTTAAGTTTCGCATCGGCAACGACGGGCACGTACTTTTCGCAGATGACGCCGGCGGTTATTTCAAAGCAGACGAGGGGTTTCTTGACCGGTATGCCCGCGACGAACTGAGTTCTGCCGATCTCCAGTTTCTAAAGACCAATGGGCACGCTTTTGATGAATTAGGTGACCTTGCCTATCTGGGCTTTGAACACCGTTTCGCCAGTCGCCTCTACCTCCCGTCCGAAATGGACTACGTGATCCTGGTACCCACGCTGCGATGCAATCTCGCCTGCGGCTACTGCCAGGTTTCGCGGGTGAACGAAGGTACGCCGGGGTTCGACTGGAGCGAGAAGACGCTGGCAGCTGTTTTTGAATTCCTGGACGGACTGTCGACCAGCAACATCAAGATTGAGTTTCAGGGAGGTGAACCTTTACTCCGTCTGGATATTATCAAACAGGTGCTGGCATTCTGTCGGGGTAGGTTCGATCAATGCGAGTTTGTTATTTGCACAAACCTGCAGGAAGTCTCGGACGAGGCGTGGACAGTCCTGAATGAACCAGACGTTTTCACGAGCACCTCACTCGATGCAACCCGGGAAATTCATCAGGCTCAGCGCACCGTAACAACGGAAAGAACATCTGCGTTCTTCGAGAACCTTGATGCCGCGGTCGAACGGCTCGGTGCCGACAAAGTCTCTGCCCTTCCAACCGTTGACCCCCGCAATCCTCCGACCCCAAGGGCGCTGATCGACTCTTTTGTTCACTATGGAATCCGGTCGATTTATCTGCGGCCCGTCAACTATCAGGGCTTTGCACGCAAAAGGTTTGATGCCCGGGCGAATGCTGCTGCCTGGAACCGATATCACTCCCTGTTCATCGATGAACTGATTTCATACAACTGGGATGCAAATCTGGCCGTAGAAGAATATTACTTTACGCACTGTCTAAGGCGTGTCCTGCGGTCAGGCCACAACCATCACACCGATCTCCGCAACCCCAACATCATTGGCCAAAGCTATGTTGTGATCGACTACGATGGGAAATTTTATCCGACCGACGAAGCGCGAATGGTCACCCGTGTGGGGCAACTCGATCTGTCAATGGGGGATGTTTTCACTGGTCTGAAACCAGACAAGATCAAGGTCCTGAACGGCGAAGCGATCAACAACTTCCATCCCGATTGCGTGCACTGTCCCTATCAGGCTTTTTGCGGTGTTGATCTGGTCGACGATCTATCACGTTATGGACGTATCGACCATCCAAAGCATCTCACTGACTTTTGCCAGCGCCACACTTATATCTTCGACAAGATTTTTTCCCTGATCTATTCAGAGGATCCCAAGGTCCAGAAGTCCCTCGCGATTTGGTCGGGATCTGTCCGGTTCGACCGATCATTTTCGAAGTTTCACCGATGATCGATTTGCGCCTCAAAGTTGATCCGCTACCGATCGACACTCCGCTCGTAGTTCGGCTCCGTGAAGAACTGTGCGAAGACCGAGGTCCGCACGATGCTGTTCTGCTGGATGTTGCTGGAGACCGCCGGGAGTATGATTTCAACGGCTTTTCCATGGGTGTCTATGCACGAACCGGTGAGAGTATGGACGGCGACGTGCTGCTACTCCTGCCGGGACAAGTCAGCGCCCATCGCCTGATCCGAGCTCATTCGGAGCACAACACGTTTCTCGTTACCGAGCAATGCGACCAGATTTGCGTTATGTGCTCGCAACCCCCGAAAAAGTATCACCACGACATGTTTGAGCATTTCGCTCTGGCGGCGATGCTTGCCCCATCGGGTGCGACAATCGGCATCTCCGGCGGCGAGCCGCTGCTTCACAAGCATCGCTTGTTCGAAATGCTTTCGACCGTCATTGAATCAAGACCCGACATCCGATTTCATGTTCTAACGAATGCACAGCACCTTGATGGGAATGACGTCGAACGAATCGCAGCCTTCGGTTGGGATCGTGTTCTGTGGGGCGTTCCACTCTACTCTGCAACAGCCAAAGTTCATGATCGAATAGTAGGAAAAGAGGGTGCATTTAAAACGCTTGAACGGGGACTTTCAACGCTGATGCGAGCCGGCGCCTCTGTTGAGCTTCGGACGGTTATCCTGCAACAAAACTGGAATGACCTGCCGGCGCTTGCCGAATTCATCGCCACGAGGCTGAATTTTATTTCGTTTTGGGCAGTCATGCAGCTCGAGCGCATAGGCTATGGCCGCATGAATTGGACATCGTCGTTTAAAGATACGTCTGTCGATTTTGATCCACTCGCTCGGGCGCTTGATATTGTGACAGCTCGAGGAACACAGGCTTGGCTCTACAATTTCCCGGCCTGCTCCGTCCCGGAATCCTACCGTTCCAATGCTCCATCAACGATTTCAGACTGGAAACGAAAGTATCTTGATTTTTGCGATATTTGCAGCGCTCGTGAAACTTGTGGTGGTTTTTTTCAATGGTATGATCATAGCGAGGGGTTTACTGCATTGGGGCCATTATGAAATCGCGGCTATTCCTGATCCCGTCGCTTTTGGCGGCGGGTTTTCTGCCGTCAAAGACAGCGGCCATGCCTATTGGCGAAGTCGTTGAGAAAAAGAGCTCGGTTCCAACTATCCTGGAGCGGTTGAAGCTCAAACATGTTTTCACCCTTGCGGGCCACCGATCACACCGATCTCATTCCAGTCATCGCTCACACTCAAGCCATAGATCAAGCAGCGGCGGAGGCTATAGCTATGGTGGGTCATCAACCTATTCATCACCCTCTCGATCCTATAGCCCGCCCGCGCGCTCAATCTACCCCTCTGCACCCAGCGTACCCGTAGCACCGTCCGTGCCGGCAACACCTGCACCGCTTTATAGTGCGCCGGCGACACCACCTGCCGTCCCGCTGAAACCTCTTGCAGGCAACACCGACAAGTTCAAACGGATTGTGATGCAGGTGCAAACAGCGTTGACCGCGTATGGCTATTATTCCGGCTTGATCGACGGGCAGGTCGGCCCAGGCAGTAAAACCGCGTTGATCGCCATGCAGACCGACTACAATTTGAAAGTCACCGGAACCATTACGCCCGAAGTGCTCAACGCCTTCGGTATCGTCGCTAACTGAATCACTATGGATATTAGCCAGCTTCTTTCGACAATCCGAGCGATCCCTGCTCCCACAGCACCACCGGAGCTTGAAGCAGCGCTCGCTCCACTTCCCGTCGTGCAGATATCGGCGGCGGGCCGCGCGGCAAGATTTGAACGCAATGTCACCGTCCTTGCTGGCGCAACGGCTCTTGCGATTGGCTCCTTCCTCGCATTGGCTGTGCATGGCTTCTGGGGAACCGCGCTTGCGGTTGGCACAATATTCACCACTGCTTGCTCGTTAGACATAAAAACAAGATTTAAAGCGCAACACGAGAATGCCCAAACAGCCTGGGAAGAGCAAAGAAAGATTTGGCGAGATCAAGCCGGACCCGAGAAATTCGAGAGCACAAGAAATCACTATCTGTCGCTTGGGAACATTCATACAGGGCTTCCAGCGAAAGAACGTGAGATGCTCAACGCGCTTGAACAGAAAAAGCGCGAAATTCAGTTCATCAGCTACATGAAATCCCAATCAATTGATCGTGCGAAAATTTCTGGCATCGGGCAGGGTCGCAAAGTCACGCTTGCCTCTTACGGTTTCCAAACGGCATGGGACGTTCGCAACGGACGTATTGGTAGCATACCGGGCTTCGGACCTTCTCTTGTGGGGGAAATGGAGGCATGGGCGAGTTCGATCACCAAGAAGTTCGTTTTCAACGCGTCAATCCCTACGGACCCCCAAGCTGTTCAAGACGTCAAAAACAAAATTGGTGAACAACGCGCGAAGATCGAACGCGAACTCGGCAACGCATCTGATGATTTACATCGCTTAAAGGAAGCAACAGAGACTTTTCGTAATGCGCCGCCGCAAACGATGCTTGACGCGCTGGTTCGTTTAAAACAAGTCGAAGTTGACAGAGGATAACAACCGATGTCCGCACCCTATCGAAGTTTCTGGATCATCGTTGGCATGACTGCCGGCGCTACTTTTTTGGCGCACATATCTTCCAAGCCCAAAACATCGCACGGTGAAAACACTTCTGCGCGATATCAAAATGCGAATTCGGGTTCGGTCTCGCTCGGGGTCAAGGATGCAAGCGCAGGCCTATCTGGTGATTCCCTGACAACACCGCTTCCACCTAATCCGAACAACAGCAAACTCGCGGACGAACAAAAAGTGTCGCCAGGACAGACGTCTGCTCGGCAATCTCGAAATATCGAAGAAGACCTTAAATTGGCATTCGATGTCGCAGTTAAATCCGCATTGGCGCAAAAAATCGAAAATGTCGACTCCATCGCAATCGCAACTGACGTCGTAGTTCCCCCTCTCCCGCCACTGGTCACGAAAGAGATAAAATCAACACCCCAAATTGCGATCGCTCCGGTCTCGGATCAAAAGAACGTAAAGCCTGCGAGAACTATAACCAACCTAAACATGCGCAAAGCGCCTGATCCAACGTCGCCGTTGATTGAGATATTGCCGACGGGGACCGTGGTCGCCGTCATAAAGGAGGAATCCGGATGGGTGAACATCCTTGTAACGGAAACCGGCCGAGATGGATGGGTGAACGCGAGATTCCTTCGGAGCGATTAACTCACAGGAGGAACACTGAGCTCTTGAGCGGATACGAACCTTCGACCCTGTAAAAATAGAACCAACTCGACCGTATTCTCACATTTTTATCAAACGCTTGTGTCTTTGTAGTATTATCTCAGCCATCTACGGATTTTCAAAGTTCGCAACATTGTCAAAAAACGCCACCACTTTTGCCTTCTTAAAAGGTTTGCCTTCAAACCAATGGTACTTGAAGCTATCCATGAGTTGCTTGCAGCCGAGCTTGTCGTAGTGCTTGATCCCACGTGGGAACTCCATATTGAGGGTGGGTCGGCGTACTTCGGTGCTCGAACCGTGATGCGGCCCTTGGTCAGATTCAATCAGGTCGAAACGCGCATATTTGCCATCGTGCGAGATCCAGTGCTGGATGCAATGCGTACCCGCCAACGCTGACGGCAATTTTATGGACCTTGCCCGACGCGCCAATTTCTCTGCCTGTGTCGCAAGCGACCCTTTAAATGCACCCTCATCCAGTGCCCAAAAGAACCAGTCGGGATCCGCTACCAAGACCTGCGGAAGCGTTTTGCCCTTGCCTTTCCACTTACCGAAGTTGACCTCCCCCCACATCGTCACATTCCTCCATGTCAGAAACATATCCTGGTTCAGGACATGTTTCGCGTAGGCCATTGATGGCTAAGTTTGCGAGAGGCTGTCCTCCTTCTGAAATGCCCATGCGAAGTTGCGACTTCAAGCTGCATCGCCATATTGTCAGATATTTTTCTCAGTATGTTGACTTTGTCAGCTTTTGAGATGAATATTTGGTCATTGGAGGCGATAATGACTGATGGCCCTTTCCGAAATTCAGCACTGACCACGAGATGGAAGCACTACGGGCAGGACCTCGTCAGCGATGCGGTCTCCAAGGAAGAACGCGTCACGCAGGCCTGCCACAGTGTTCTCGGCGATATTAAGTCATTCAATCGGCTTTACGCTGAGCTCGATGCTCGGGCTTCGCGCGATCAGATGGATCTTGATTCTGTGGCGGCTACCGAAACGATCTTTGACAACAATGAAAGGTCCGCACTGGGCGATGCACTAGAGCGAAACCTCTTGTGCAACCTGAGGGAAGGGATACCCGAACGGAAGTCGCTAGATTTGGCTCTCGGGCAAGCCGTCGGGGAATTCCTCGCCAGTGCGAAAAACCGAATAGACGAGGAATGTATTCGAGCGCGAGATGTCGGCGATATGAGCCGTTCGGACTTCACGAAAGGGCTACAACGAAACCGAGAAACCTTCAATGCCATAGACGTTGGTAGTGTTTGTGCGGCTCTCGAGAACGGCAACAAGAACGCTTTCCGTCGAACCGCGCGCAAGGATGTGAATGATGGACCAGATGACTGACGCTGCCTCGGACGCCTTAGAAGAGAAGCACCTCGTTACCCTCGAAAAAGGCCAGCGCGCCCATCGCCCCACGTCGCAGAATCTGGTGTTCGCCGAGATCGGCAAACACATCAGATTCGTACCAGATATTCTCGATACCTTCCATGTGGAGGGCTTTGCCGCAAAGCACTACGATTGGATGGTTCTGGCAGCCGCGATTGAATTTGCCGATCGCCGTTGGAGGCGGCCGACGTCTTGGTTGCGCAGGCTTCACGTCACCGTCCCTGTTATCGACCACGATGCATGGTCACGGCCAGACGTCCAAACGACGCTTCGCAGCGCGATGAATTTTCTTACCGGCGACAGTTGGCAATTCACGTTCATCAAAGCCACCGACCGCTCACCGATTGGATCGAAGCAGATACCGCTCGTGTTTGATCAGACTAAGACCTTCGCAATCGCATACAGCAACGGATTGGATTCACGTGCAGTATCAGCGCTCAGCGGATCGTCTGCAGAGGCATTGTGTATTCGCGTCGCCGGCACCAAACAGCGTAGGCTGGATGGTGACAGCTACTTCACGCAGATCCCTTTCAGGGTGAAAGGTTTCGAGGGCAAGGAGAGCAGCTTTCGATCTCGCGGATTTCAGTTTGCGGCTATCGCAACCATTGCCTCGCACTTGTCGGATATCACCAGGATTGTGGTTCCTGAAAGCGGCCAAGGCGCGCTCGGTCCCGTGCTCGTTCCACTTTACAATATCTATACCGACTACCGAAATTTCCCGACTTTCTTCAGAAAGATGGAGCGGTTCACGCGCGCCCTCCTTGGGGCCAATATTAGGTTCGAGCAACCGCGGCTCTGGTCCACGAAAGGAGAGACCATGGCGGCGTTCCTCGGGTTGCCCGGCAAAAAGAAAGAATACCTCGTTCAAACTCGCTCCTGCTGGCAAACCCGCAGAATCGTTAATGTAGAAGGCCGCCGGCAATGCGGGCTATGCGCAGCGTGCCTTCTGCGCCGGATGAGCCTTCACGCAGCGGAAGTCGTGGAGCCCGATGACACCTACGTCATCGCGGATCTCGCTGCCGAAGAAATTAAAGCAGCCCTTACGAAAATCTCAGATGATGCCGATCGCGATATCATGATCGAGTACGGGAGTGTTGGGGTCCGTCATTTCCAGCATCTTGCTGAGATGGCTGAACTGCCCGACACAGCATTGCGCCCTTTCGCCTCCCAGATTGCGGCTGCGACTGGGGAGCCTTATGAGCAGACCCTTCGAAACTTGAGACTGATGTTAATGACGCATGCCAAAGAATGGCGGACATTCTTGTCCGCGCAAGGTGACGGAAGCTTTCTGAGAAGTTGGCTGGACGGGGGTCGCCATGACCGCTTTAAATGAGCTCAGTCCGCAAGAAATTGGACGCCGGCTCCGGATAGCTCGCGAGACCGCTAACGTTCGCCAAGACGATGCCGCACAATCCATTGGCGTCTCCCGTCCGACCCTCGTCTCTATCGAAAAGGGCGCACGAAGGGTGCGGATCCAGGAGATACAGGCTTTAGCGCGCCACTATGGCGTATCAGTCAACGCGCTATTGCGTCGCGAGGCTGTTCATACGGATCTAGTGCCGCGATTTCGAAAACTACGAGAGACGGAGGACGAACATACGATTGAGGCTGTTCGGCTCTTCAATGACCTGATCAAGGCCGACGTCGAACTAGAGAATATTCTCGGGATCCAACGCCGATTTAACTATCCGCCTGAACGAGGTCTAAACGAAGGTGACGCAGCAATGTTGGGTGAGGCTCATGCAAGGGAGCTTCGCGATTGGCTTGGATTAGGCTCGGGTCCTATTGCCGATATCTTCTCCGTCATCGAGCATGGTCTCGGAATTCGCCTCTACCAGCGGCGGCTCTCCTCTCGCTCTCGCGTTGCGGGCCTCTTCACCTATGACGACAACGTTGGTGCATGCATCCTGCTTAATGCCAACCATCCACTTCCTCGGCGCATTCAGACCGCCTCACACGAAACCGGGCATTTCTACGGAACGAGGCGCATGCCGGAGGTTTTGGAAGACGACGAGAGGTTTCTCTCGCGAGACGAGCGTTATGCGAATTCCTTCGGCCGCGCCTTCCTGACGCCGGCAGATAGTTTCGGCGAGAGCTTCCGTCAGCTCAAGGAGATCACTGGTAAAACCACGCGCCGGCTCGTCATCCTCCTCGCCGACCAGTACGGCATCTCACGTCAGGCTTGCGTTCTTCGCTTGGAGGAGCTGGGGCTAGTTAAAAAGGGAACCTGGTCCTGGTTTGAAAACAACGGTGGCATCACGGACGACCACGCGCGAGAAGTATTCGGCGGCCAAGCCGATCGGCGCGATGCCGGCAAGGCAGATGCAGATCGGCTAATCTCACACCGCATGAGTCTGATGGCCCACGCGGCATGGAAGCGCGAGCTGATGTCGGAGGGCCAACTTTCAGAGCTTCTCAAAATAAGTAGGCTTCAGCTGCGAGAGATCGTCGATCAGATTGAGCTTGAGGAAAAAGAGACGGATGACCTACTCAAGCATTCTGAGTGACAACACCGCAGCATTGGCGCTTGATACGAGTGTGTTGATCAATCTGCACGCCTGCCGGCGTGGCGTCGAGATTCTCACTGCGATCCCCAATCGAATTTTCGTCACACACATCGTCGCCCGAGAACTTAATCACGAGACGAGCCGCCGAAACGGCGAGGAGGCATTTCTGCAGGCGCTGGCCGCGGCTGAAAATATCACCCTAGTCGATCTTTCGGATGAGGAGTTCGAAGTCTTCTTCGAGCTCACCTCCGCAGCGTCCTCTCTTGACGACGGTGAAGCCGCAACGATTGCCATTTCTAGTGGACGAGGCCTCATGCCGGTAATCGACGAGCGGCGAGGCCGCAGGCGAGCCAAGGAAATAATCGGGATCGACCCGGCATGGTCGCTCGACTTGTTGTCTCATCCGACGCCCATGGCCAGTTTGGGGGCTGACTCTACCGTCGATGCCCTATTTTTGGCGTTGCGTGATGGGCGCATGCGTATCCCCCCAGATTGCGCGGCCGAAGTAGTCAGTGTGATTGGCGATGATCGTGCCCGACAATGCACCTGTCTACCGGGATACGGGCATCTCTTCGGGGAAAAAGTCAAGAATCACCGGGAACCATTGGATCCGATGCTTCTCTGAACTCACCACAAGATCTATCTCAATAGAACCTACGACCTACCGGTCGAAGGGCCACTACGGCATAAACTCAGTTTTAGACCCGAGCCATTTCCGTCTCGACTGCGTCACGGATAAACTTCTTCAGTTCATCTGCGTTGCGGACTTTCCGATCGTCGTAATAAATCCGATGGATGTTGAAGGACGCGGCGCTAGCCACGAGGGGAGAGATGGACGCGATGTCCAGGATCTGTCCACCAACGCTCACGTTTATCTGCTGAGGATCGCCACCAACTACGCCCATCGGCTTGTAAATAGGGCGGTTGTAAGTGTCATAATAACAGCCGTCGCTCCAAATTGACGTTTCCCTCTGGAGTTTTGCTGCAACAGCCTTGCATATAGCCTCGATTAGCTCGACGCGATCTTTAGCAGTGAGATCAACGATGCCTTGCCTTAAGGCGAGGACTTCATCGGCGACCTTCCAGATATCAATCATCGGGAGGATTCGGCGATCTGAAAGTCGTGTCGCTATGTCGCTTACCGAGGCGTCACTTGCCTCTCGAAACTGGTGGAGCGCGCCCCAGAACAGAGTATCATCCAGCAAACGTGCCTGGTCGAGATTGCTTGGGTCGCGGAAAAACCGAACGAATGGGTGAGACTCCGATAGGCCAGTTGCAGGCACATTGTCTGCCGCAATCAGTTCGAAAACCCTGCTTAACAGCAGAGCGAACATGAATTCGAGCCCTCGGGTTTTCTTGTGCAAGTATATGGTCGGATAGAGTTGGAAGAGCGTCACCGTGAATTGTTCAAGCGAGATGTACGCTTTGCTGTCAACATAAAGAAAACGCGCATTGGCGTTTTCACCGACCTTTAGATTTCGCAACAGCCAATCCAGGTCGATTCCGCCGGACGATACGCCAGCAAAGTAGGCGTCGCGTTTCGCGTAATCCAGCCTATCTGCATCCAGCTGGCTGGAAACCACGGATGTGTAGATGCAGCTTTTGTCGGCCTTTTTGATGATGTCGCGGACCATGGCGGGAAATTCGGGGCCGCCAAATTTGATCAGCGCCTTGCCGATCGTAGAGTCGGTGATAATTTTCTGCGTGACCTTCTCGTGGTCTACCGCGTCTTCGAGGCTTGCGCGTTTCGCATCATCGAGCTTGTTGCGTGCAAGGAAGAACTCCATTGCTTTCTCGAAGGCGTGGCTGAACATCCCATGGCCCACGTCGTGGAGTAGCGCGGCGGCGAGACATGCTTCGGCTTTTGGCGACCAATGCCCACTTGATCCCTCGGGCTCAATGACCGTCAACATTCGCTTGGCGATCTTGTAGACGCCCAGAGAATGGGCGAACCGGGAATGAGCCGCCGAGGGGAAGACGTAATCGGAAAAACCGAGCTGCTTAACGCGGCGCAGGCGCTGGAAAAAGGGATCGGAGAGAAGTTTTTTTAGGTCGTTCTCACGCGTCCCGTTGAAATCAATGAATCCGTGGATCGGATCCTTGATTACCTTGTTCAAAAGCTCCTGCATTTTTCCCCACTATTACGCTTTATCAAAATTCTAGGTCGCGCGACCGCGCTTCCCGTCTAGTTAGACACGTGCCTCCGGACACTCGCCAAAACCTGTTTCAACACTTCGTCACCATTGCCAGACGTAAGAATTACAGGCTGCAAAGCGGCTTCTTCAGCGATAGCGCGAATTTTGTCGCCGGCTGCAACCCGAAACTCGTGGTTCTTGTCGCGCCCTTGCCCAAGACTGATTGAAGGATCAAGCTGCGTCATGACAAGCACATCGTAATCTCCGGCGTGGGCGAGCGCGATCAGACGAAGTTCCTCGAGCTGCCGGGCTGGCAACGATCGCCCTGAGATCTCTAGAGCAGCATAGAGATAGCCAAGCGCATCGAAGACCGGCCGATCAACCAGAATGGCTTCGTTGCTGAGGGCCGCTTCAGCCTCCTGCCTCATGCCTTCGGCCATGATCCACGCGGTGCTTTCGAAATTATGCTCAGTGAGGATCGGGAAGCCGCGGTCCCGAGCAGCTTTGGCAAGATCGGCGACCCGACCGATCGAAGTTCCTTCCGCGGAAAGAACAGAGCCCAATTGCTCGAGGAAGGTCGATTTCCCAGTTGAGTGCGTGCCGGCAATCCCGACCTTTACTTTCCTCATGCTCATAGAAAGCTCTCCTGCGCTTTGAAAAGAATATCTGCCTCGCGCGAGCGGACTTCACGCCCTTCGCGATCCAGCGGGGCAAGCAAAAACGCGAATAGAAGAGCGGTAAGTGCAACATCGAACTGCGCTGAGTGGTGTTTCAGCCCTGTTTGACGTCCCGCCTCAGCGGTCAGGTCGAAAGCTTCACCGAGATTCTCCAAACTGTAAGAGTCGAGTCCGGGGTGCAGCGCTCGAGCGAGTTTGAGCGTATCGATTGCTGCAGTCGGCTTCCATTCCGGAATTGATCTGCCAATGGCATCGAGTTCGACACGCGCGTTGTGCCCGATGATTACCCTTCCATCCGTCCATCTCACGATGTCCTCGGCAATATCGTCGATGCTCGGCGCATCTTCGACATCACTGTCTGTGAGACCATGTATCCGGGTTACAGCTGCACTGATCGGTTTCTCTGGCTTGACAAGCCAATGGAACGTACGGCCACTCGGCTGCAGATTGACCACCTCCATCAAAGCGATCTCGACAATTTCAGGAGGTGTCGCGCCGTTGCCTTCTACATCGACCACCCAAGCCTTTTCCCACATCATTCCCATCCGATCTCCGCCCGGCCGTGCCGATGCTTTCGATGAGGCTGCGCGCGGTCATGGACTTGGAAGTTTAACGCGTGCTGCATGAAATAGCGCTGCGCCTCGCTGCTGCCATTGACTTCGACCCGACGATCAGAAACCTCAATGCCATCGAGATCTACCAAGGACACCACACGGGCAAGGCTCCGAACAGCCTCCAGGTTAGGTTTCTGATGGTGTTTTTCGCAAATCTTACATTGGCTCTCAGGACAGATGTCGCAAATTTCGCTTATGCCGAAATGGCCATTGAAATCTGCGATGCTGTGCGCAAAGGCAACCCCGCACGACGTCTTGCGGAAAATTGGCCTCCCCTCGAAATATTCTAGTATCCGACCTTCGGCCTCACGGGGTAGAATTTTCCGTCGCGCTACGTCCGAATAAAGGTCCGGCACCCCGGCTTCTCGAAAATATGACCTAATCTCCTCTCGGTAGAAAAGTCCGGTGAAGACCGTCGCATCGGCGAATTCTGCAAGACTGCGCGCCGCCGCGAAGTTTTCTGCCGTGTCATTCAAGCCTGAGATGATCGGGCGCCAATAGAGGATTTTCTTCACGCGCGAAGCCGAACTGGCCAGCACCTCCAAGCTTCTTTCGGCGATAGCTGACGAAACAGGTTCAATCCGCTCATCGTCGATCCCCGACCACGTCACCAAGATCGTCAGCTTGAGGTTCGTCAGCGCCTCAAGTCGTTCGACGTCTGCCGGCTCTATCTTCCAACGAGTGATCACTAAGACAGGATTTCGGAAGCCGCGACTATCGAGGGCCTCCAGGGTTCTGAATAGGTGCGTCTTCACGCCGGGAAGGAACGGGTCGGTCGCCCGGTTGAAAATCTGGATTGGGGTCGTGTCCGCGCGAAATGCCCAGTGTCTTACCAGTTCTTCAACCGCAGTCTCATCGTCGACGATGAGATGAGGCCGTTTCATAGCAAAATTGTCGAACAGGTGGCGTACGCAATAGCCGCAATCAAGCGGGCATCCAACGATGTGGTTCAAGCTGAGGCCGGATTTTCGATAATCGATGTAATTCCGCAGACTTGAGGGTAGATCGTCAGGCGCACGTCGCACCGATTTTGCATTCAAGGCTTCAATTTGCACCATACATTCTTCCCCGGCCCACAACCTGACACTGAACGACAGAGACAGAAAGTTCAAGAGTGCTCATCGGGCCTTGCACGTAGAGAAGCTGGCGCCGAATTTTGCTTCTCCTGCTTTGCACTTTTTATTGGGGATCATGGATCTGGTGCCCTCCGAAAGTTGCGCTCCCTGGTGCTACTGTCCAGCGATGCAACCGATTCATCTTTTTTACTCTTGGCAAAGCGACCGCGGCAGCAAGGTATGCCGGAATTTCATTCGCCAGGCGCTCGAGGCGGCCGTTGCGAACTTGAAAGATGCCCACGGTCTGGAGATTTTTATCGATTCGGATACGTCCGGTGTGCCTGGCACTCCTCATGTCAGTGACACGATTCTTGGCAAAATCCGTGAATGCGACGTCTTCATCGGAGACGTCACATTCGTTGGCTCCACGTCGAACGGCAAGAAAATGCCGAATCCGAATGTAATGATTGAGTTCGGATACGCCCGAGGTGTACTCACAGATAGGCAGATCCTGCTCTTGATGAACACAGCCTTCGGGCCGGCCCAGGAACTCCCTTTCGATCTGGCCCATTTGCGCCATCCGACGCAGTATTCGGTTCAAGAGGATGCAAGTGATGGCGTGCGTCGCGGGCAACGTGCCAAGCTCGCGGAAACATTAACCCACCACCTGAAGGCAATCGTGGACGAGGTTTTAGCCACAAGGGCGTCCAGCAAGCCGAGCGCTGATGCCATTGCTCCTGCCCATGTTGTCCTTACCAACCTTATCCAGATGAATAGCCGTGGAGAGACGCCCGCCATCGTCCCAGGGCCACGCCTCGTCATGAAACTCGTGACAGTTCAAGCCGCCACCACGGGCTCGGTTATTCCCGGATCGCTAAGTTCAGTGCGGCCGAAATTCATTCCCGCGCGCTACACTGAGCACACCCCAGAAACCAATTCGAGGGAGTGGTCTGAATTCGATCCGCCTCAGTATGTTCAAGGGAAACCAAATCCGGAATCGCGGTGGTACCTTCGCGTCCTACGTTCGGGAGCTATAGACGCTGCTATCACGGTTGGAGAGCGGGTCGATGATGACCCGGATATCTTGGTCGATATCGAACCGCTGGAGGCCCGCGTTGTGGAGATGGCCAAACGGATGGGTGAGATAGCGTCTGCGGTCGGCGCTGGCGGGGCCATGGTAATCCATGCTGCATTAGAAGGATCGGAGGATGTTCGTTTGAGCGCCCAGCACAGATCTAGCAAGCGACTGAGAGCTCCTTTCGTCCATCTCGGAACCATCGATATGCCGTCACCATCTTCAATTTCGATCGAAAATTTGCGACAGATCCTTGATGCCATATGGCTGGCGGCCGGCTTCTCTGATGGCTCACCGCTATACGGTGATGGTATCAGTGACGATCTCCGAGAGAGCATGCTTGTTGCACCAGAAGTTATTTCCAGACGAGCTTGACGTTAAGGCCGCTTGATCACTTCACGTCAAAATCGTCACACAACTATTTCACCGATGCGGCGGTGTGTGCGACCGCCCGAGAAACCAAGAGATCACGACGTGCTGACCACCGAGAGAACCTATAAATTGGAAGACGGACCCAAAGTTCTGGATTGGGACCGCTATAGCGAGCTGGTGCAGCGCGATTGGCGCGAGCTGCTCGGCGCTGCGGAGGATCACGACGAGTCAGTCTTCCAAAAGTTTCTCGAAACGCATCCTTGCATGGTTCCCGGTGGCCAAAGCATGTCAGGACCATCAGGTCATAGCGCGTTTCCCGCCGCACTCATTACCCAACCATCCTTGCCGGGCTTTTTCGAGCAGGTCCCAGATTTTCTTTGGATCGCAACCGACAGCCTGCATATTTATGCAGTCTTGGTTGAGATCGAAGCTCCAAAAAAGAAGATGTTCACCAAAAGCGGCCAACCGACATCACAGTTCACGCAGGCACAGACCCAAATCGCCCGCTGGAAAAGCTGGTTCAGCGAGGCTGCAAACCAGAGATCGTTCTGCGACCATTATCTGATGGATGCGTTGCCGCGCTGGCGCACATTCATCCCGCAATATGTCCTCATATACGGTCGGCGGTCTGAAATTGAAGGAAACGTTCAACTGAACCGCCTTCGAGCAAACCTCCGCAGGGATGGCGAACACTACATGACGTTCGATCGGCTACACCCAATTAAAGATCATGATCAGTACATGACTACCAAGTTCCGGTCGGGCCGCTACGAAGCCGTTGCCATGCCGGCAACACTTGAAATGGGCCCGCTTTGGGCACCATATAGGTCGAATATTGAGGGTAAGGACCTCGTCGTGGACAGGACCCCCTACATGTCGGATGACCGAAAAGAATTTGTCAAAGCGCGTTTGGGCTACTGGGACAAATGGGTGGCCGACGGTCGGACCGGGTTGATGAGTATCGGAGACGCTGAGTAACGCGAGAACAGTGCCGCTACGGAGAGCTGCAGCTGCAATAGCGTTGGATCAGCGCAGGCGCCTTGCTTGCGTTTAAGCCGCCGCTTCCGACGCTATTGCGACGCATGCGCCAACCAAGACATCGAGAACCTTCTCCAATTTCATGAAGTCGTAAGCACCGCGCCGATCTTCTTGACCTCGGTACCCGAGGAAGTCGTTCATGAATTGCGTCTTCCCTTTTAGACTTCCCTGGTATGATCCGACTATGTCGTTAAAGCCACCCCATTGGACAACCACGTCAGGAAGTCCGCGCCGGTTTAAATCCAGGTAGCATTCGAGTGACGCTGCTCGTCGATTAATATCGACCATTGCTGGACCGGTCGGCCCCGTGGTTGGAAATCGTGAGAATTCATCGAGATTAGGTAGGATGCAGACGCGATAGCTCGCGAGCAGCTTGATCGCATTTGTTTTGCCGTAAGCAGCAAAACCTTCTGCATCATTGTCGTAGATGGCCACCACATTTAACGGCACCCTCATGGCGGCTAAACCCTGCATAAACTTATGAAGCTGGCCTGTGCCGGAAAACGGATAGCCTTCTTCCATATCTATGTAGCGGAAAAAGTCGGCAATCTGTGGACGAAGCAGGCTGATTGCATGCCGAAGCATCGCCGCGTCAGAGCCCCCTTCCGTCACAATCAAGAAGCAACCCCGATCACGACGTGAGCAGGTGAACTCCTCCTCCCTTGCGTAGCCATTGGAGACGAGGGGGCCATAGTCCCAAGTCACGAGAGAGGTCAAGTTTCGTGGATTTTCAGCGAGCAAGCGCATCACAGTGTAGGGGTGGAACCCGCCTAGAACATACTCTGCACTCGTGCTCTGCGAAAAAACGGTATCGGGCTCATATGACCGCCCTGCATAGTCCCAGGCATCGTACCAGGGCAGGCGCTCCATAAGTTCCTGGGCCAGTACTCTGATTGGCTGTTCGTCGTCCTCGTCAATCGCGGTCGACAAAGCGCTCGGATCGAGTTCAGCCGCTATCTCGAGTATTTCATCGAACGAGAAGAAGTTGAAGCTCGGCTCCGGCTCTTCGGCGTCTTTGGCATATTCGATCCTGCGCCGGATGTTGATATCGACAGCACTCTCGTACTCTTGTCGAGCCACGCTCAGCGTATGGCCGAGCATCTCAAGCCGAGGCAGTACCTCCGATAGCGTTGTTTGAAAGCCGTTCGGGCATTCGTACGCATAATCCTGGTCCCGCTCGATCGGCTTTCGATCCTTTTCGTGAAACAGGCGACCGTGATCGATCCCGGGATCGTTCTTCGAACCAATGAGTTCCATTTTGCCGATATCGAGAGTGATGTAAGTTCCCATTGGAGATTACCCTTCGCCGCCCGGCTCCGCTGTGATAATCAGTGAGATTGAAGTCAGAATTCGGCCATTTTGAACAGCCGTCCAGCTTGTCCGCTATCGTCCAGTCGAAGAACTATCTCGTCATCTGCGAAGGCAACGAGCTTACCCTTGGAATCGCGAGGCAGGTCAGACGCGATGACCGTCATGATATATTGAAGCTTTCGGTGGCTGACCTGCTCGCGGACAAGCTCGAGGAAGGCCAGCTTCTTTCGATCGTCGAGAGCTTCAAACATTCCGTCGTGATACACGAAATGAAAGAACGGAATGTCCTCGTAAACGCGCAGGAGCGCTAGGTCGAACAAGGCGCAGATCAGCTTCTTGTAGCTGGTACCCTCGCCTTGGCTGGAGGCAACGCCCTTTTGCCCGGCAAGACCCAGGCTGATCTTATAGTCAAGATTGTTGTTAGAGTTGATGTGAAAGAAGAAGATGCCTTCGTGGCTGAGCACTTTCTGACAGTATTCGTTAAAAATCCTGGCGAAGCGTTCATAGATCACCGTCGGCTTTTCAAGCATAGCCTTGATCTCGTCAACGACCCGGCCACGATCACGCTCTGCCTCGCGGACCTGCCTCGCAGTTTCCGCCACAGCTTCAAGCTTTTTGCGTTGCTCGCCAAGATATACAAGCTGCGCCTTCTGTTGCGTCACGTCCTTCTGCAAAGCCTTGAACTTTTCGAAGGTGTCCGTCGAGCGAAGAACCTTCAGACGCTCGACTCGCCGAGCATCAAGCAACGTCTTTTGACCTTCGGCAGCCGATAGCGCGACCTCAAGTTCCTTGCGGCGCTTACGCAACGCGGCATTTCGCTCTTGGGTGACCTTCTTCTTAAATTCCACGAGCTCGCCATACTGCTTTTTGAGCTGCGTCGGAAAATGAAGCTTTGCTTCATCGAAGATCGATTGAACTTCGCCCAGATCGAACTTGTCCTTATGGCTGAGAGAGGTGTCGATCTGGCCGATATCGTATCGTGCATCGTAGATTTGCTGATTGAGTGAGGCGATCTCGTCCTCAATGGTGTCCACGAGCTCGCGCATTATCCGACGTTCTTCATCGTCGAAGCGGAAGGCGTCGAGCTGCCCCTCCAAATCCTCGACATGCTGATAGAGGACCCCGAGCTCCGCCGTCAGTTTGGGAAGGTCCTCTTCTTTGAACTGGACCTCAGACTGCTGTTCAGCCTGCTTTTCCTGGAGTTTCGCAATGCGTTCGTCCAGCTCGTATTTTCGGGTGATCGGATTCTGATTGAAGCCAAAAAGATGAGCAACAAACGGCTTCCAATGAAGATCACGCCCGGCCTGGAACTTCTGCAGCTGCAGTTCATCACTCCAGTCGCCCTGAGAGCGCAGGAAGTAGGTGATCGCCTTTCTGTAGTCGTAAGGTTGAAGCGCACGCAAATCGAGCCATGCGTCAAGAAGCTTGATCGCTTCATCGATCGGCAAATCTGGGTGATCCCAGATGTCGTCGGCAGCGCCGTCAAAATTTTGATCGGGATCTTCATGACGGGAAAGGGCGACGCGCGTGGGTGCAGCAACACTACGCCTAATCGTGGCATACCCACCACCATTCAAGGCGATCTCGAGATAAAAGACAAAATCGGCGAAACGATCCCGATGTTTGTAGAGAAAGCTGTCCTGCGACCATCCCTTCAACATCAGGAAATCGATCAGCTGCAATAGCGTCGTCTTGCCGAGATTATGCGAATCTTTCTTTCGATCCTTAGGATGCTTGACCTCGCCGAGCACGATGTTCAGCAGATCGGCATTGGCTCCATGATTGAACCCGATCGGTGAAAGAATGTCAGGCAAATTCGAGTAAAGGCGACTGATTTGCATTGTCAATCAGCCTTGTATTCGAGAGTGTCGTTCTTGATGTGGTACTCTGCCTTACCCAGCAAAAACAGCAGGTCTAGAGCGGGGAGGAAGGAAAGTTCCCCATCCGGCCCAACCCTTCGAATGACAACACCGCGCAGCTTCTCGAACTCGCAAACGCCGCGCTTTTGCAGCTCCTTTAGGACAAGCGAGAACACGCGCAGCAGCGAGGTATCGAGGTTCAGGTGCTTCTTAGGCGTCAGCATGGACGACATCTTCGTTTTCCTCCAGCTGCTTGATCCCGATATCGCAATTGAAATACATATAGTGCAGCAGGATCGAAATCAGGCGTCGCTTGCCCTTCAAAACGTCGCGTTTCTGCTGAATTTGCTCATACATGAACAGGAAGATGTCGTCGAACGCTCCGAATTGGGCGCGCTTTGCGATGATCTTCTGCTTCAGCTCGTCGGCGGCGTCGTGATACAGCGCTGCGAACTCGTCGTTCCTCGGATTTTGGAGAAATTGCGCCACTCGGTCGAAATGCGGCATGGATTGTGCAACGATTACTTGACTATAATACTCGTCTGAAACCCCGTTGAGCTTGTTTTTCAACGGCATTTTCAACTTCTCAAAGTCGAATGCGCTCTCAAAGGCGCTTTGCCCATCGTCCTTGGTGTAGGAATGGAGCGCGCCGATTACCTCAGCCAGATCGTCTGGATTGAAGCGAAAGGGCGAAGGATCGAGCAGATTCGGCAATGTTTCTCGAATATCAGGATAATCGTCGAGAGCTAGATGAAGACGCTCGACACCGATGATGTGGGCGGATGTCACACCAAGCGCCTTGAGATCCTTAATGTATTTCTCATCCGCGCCGCCCGTATATTTGCGGTTGGCGAAAACGAGGTAGTGATCGCAGATGCCCTCGCCATTAAGGCGCTTGATCTTCCCGTGTTCCTTCGCGAGCAGCCCTGCGAAATCGGGATCGGAGCATGATTTGTTTGGCGCAGCGATATGCTTGGCCTGCAGGACGAAATGCCCTGACAGCGGTGAAGCCGTACTTGGAAAGGCGTTTGCGGTCCCGTGAAATTTTCCGTCTCGGCCGCCGTCCCGTCCCCGTGCAAAAGGCGTTACACCCTCGCCGAGCCAACGCACGCAAATGCGAACGACGAGTCTTTCGAACTCGTCCTCATTTAGCTCGTGCAGTCTATAATCGCGAGGCAGCATAGGACCAGATTTGCAAACAAAAGTTGAATATAACTCTAACGTTTTTGGACTATCCGAGCGCAATTGAGTTTGCAACGCTCTCGGTTACTTATTTGACGGAATCCTGACATATCAAGAGGACTGCGCCACTACACCACTCCCCACGCGCGGAACCTCCCCCTTCCCGTCATCTCCTTGAGGCCCAGTTCCGACACGATCCGCCGCGCCGCCTGCGGCGTGACCTCTAGCGTTTTCGCCACCATCCCGGCCGACACCAGCGGCTTTGCCATGACGAGCTCGACCAGCTCCGGCAGCTTTGACGACGTCCGCCGCCCTTCCAGCTTCCGCTCCATCAGCGTGCGGGCCAGCGCCAGTCGGTCATGCTCCTTCATGCCAACCTCGGCGGCCGCCAAAAGCCCGTGGGCGATGGCGAGCAGCCGCGTCTCGCGATCGCGATGCCGGCGCCGATCGACGGGGATGGTTTTGAGGCCGAGATTGATGGCGGCGAGATGCGCACCGGTGGTGATATCAGCTTCCCGCAGGCTCGACGCGCAAAGCAGCCGGCCGAGCCAGGGCGCATGTTGCAGTACGGACAATTCGTTCCAGGCATCGAGGGCGACGATCGCCTGCAGCACCGCCGGCAGGTTTTCCGCCTGACGTAGCACACTGCGCCATTCGTCGAGCCGAGCATCCTCATCCCAGTCGAGATCATAGATCATCGGATCGGCCGGAGCCCGGCCGGGCTTCCTGGCTCGTTCGATTGCGGCCTCCGATCGGGCAAGCACCGCATCGATGGCGGCATAGTCGATCCAGGGCAGATTTTTCGCGTCATCCCCTTCGCTCCCCTCCCCTTCCGCATCCATCGCAACCGCCCGTCGGTTGATGCCGGCCGTCGACGCATCATCAGGGACGGCCGATGTGATTTCTGATGTCTTCCGGAGCGTCCGCAAACCGTCGGGTGATAGTGCCCAATCCGGTAACTGGCCAGAAATGCGCCGGCGGGTGCGCAGCACGTCGCGGGCGATGGTGAGTTCGTGGGTGGGGGTGCGGGTATCGCGAAAGGCGTCGTGGAGGACGAGGTCTTCGAGATGGACGAGTTCGCCGTCGATCCACAGGGAGCCACAGGCGTCGGCGAAATTCTGCCGCTCGAGGAAGCCTGCGCCGACCGGCGAGCGGGCGATACGCTCGTCGAGACGCGTCAGCGCGACACAGGCGTCGAAAGCCGGGCGCGTCAGGGCGGTCATGCTGATTTTCGAAAGATCATAAGCCATTGAAATCATGGTAAATGATTTGCTAAACGAACTCTATAGATATTTTATTGTTCGCCAGTGGGTATGGTTAACAGTTAGTTGATCTACCATCGATAAGTATCCCTTATCGATGGTTGATCGACAAGGCCAGCAAATCCAGCTAATCTGAGCCAAGTCACGCTCAGCAAAGGCTCTGAAACATGGAAGATCGCGTCCGCTTCGCCCTCGAAAAGCTGCTTAACGTCGCCCACCAGCATACCGGCCAGGGTGGGCGCGTCGCCAATTTTTTACTCGCGTGGTGGAATGCCGAAGTGCACGGCGGCTTCGACCTGACCGATCTCGCCAATGTCGATCGCGAGGTCGCCGACGACATGGCGACGGTTTTTACCTTTCTCGCCCGTGAAGACGATCTCGTTTACCCTGACGCATACAAGCCGGAAATCATTCAGATCATTCGCCGCTGGCGACCGCATGTCGAGATCGATTGATGTCCAAGTCGCGCAAACCAGCGTCCCTGTCCGACATCGAACGACGCTCCGTCGAACTGGACACCATCGCCTCGGTGCTGCCACTCGAACGGCGGGACGAGCTTGCCGAGCTTTTAACGGACCATGACGTCGAAACACTAAAACATCTCGTCAACCAAGGCATGGGCGACAACACACTGCGGGCGCTGACCTCGGATCTGGCGTACATCGAAGCCTGGGGATTGGCGGCGACAAAAAAATCCCTGCCCTGGCCGGCACCTGAGGCATTACTCCTGAAATTCGTGGCGCATCATCTCTGGGATCCGAAGCGTCGGCAGGAAGATTTTGATCACGGGATTCCGGACGATGTTGCCGAGAACCTCAGGCGTCAGGGTTTCCTGAAATCCACCGGCCCACACACACCGGCCACCGTGCGCCGGCGGCTGGCGAACTGGTCAACGCTAACAAAATGGCGGGGGCTCGACGGCGCCTTCACCTCCCCTGCCCTCAAGCAGGCAATCCGGCTGGCGGTGCGTGCCGTCCCTAGGCCGCGTCGTCGCAAAAGTGCCAAGGCGGTCACCGGCGATATTTTGGCCAAGCTGCTGGCGACCTGTGAAAGCGAAAGTCTGCGCGATCTGCGCGACCGGGCGATCCTGATGGTCGCTTTCGCCTCCGGAGGCCGCCGCCGCAGCGAGATCGCCGGATTGCGGAAGGAGCAACTAAGCATCGAGGCGCCGATCGAAGTCGAAGATGACCCTCCCCTCCCCTCCCTTGCCATTCACCTCGGCCGGACCAAGACGACCTCCGGCGAGGAGGACGACATCGTCTATCTCACGGGCCGGCCGGTCATGGCGCTGAATGCCTGGATGTCAGCTGCAAAAATTGAGAGCGGCAGCGTGTTTCGGGGGATTGGCCGCTGGGGGACGGTCTCACGGCGGGCGCTCGATCCGCAGTCCATCAATGCGATCATCAAGCAGCGCGTGGAGATGGCTGGTCTCGAGCCTGGAGAATTTTCTGCGCACGGGCTGCGCTCGGGTTATCTCACTGAAGCCGCCAACCGCGGTATTCCCCTGCCCGAAGCTATGGAGCAGTCGAGGCACCGATCCGTTCAGCAGGCATCGACCTATTATAACAGCGCGACCCGGCGAAGTGGGCGGGCAGCACGGATGCTTTAATCACCTTAGCGAATTACGCGCGCGCCGGATTACACGTCTGATAATCTTGTTATCGGACGTATTTGCTATTATCTCGGGATCGGGCCTCAACCCGAGAATTTGACTTCTAAACATGCACTTCCAGGCTTTCAGATAATCGAAAACGATGCTATTTGTGGCTAGACAGCCTAGCTAGATCGGAGATGATTCATGGATTGGCAGCTGCAGGACGCTAAGAACCAGTTTTCGAAGGTGGTGCAAAAAGCTCGCTTTGAAGGCCCGCAAGAGATAACGGTGCGTGGCGAGCGCACGGCCGTTGTCTTGTCCGCAAAAGACTATGACGCTTTGCGCGCAGAGCGACCGACTTTGGTTGATGATCTGCTCGCCGGGCCCGCTTGGGATGATGCATTTGCCGACGTGGTCGGCGCACGGGCCAAAGTCTCGAGCCGAGACGTGGCCTTCTGATGTATCTTGTTGACACGAACATCGTCTCGGAGGCAAGGCGGGGCACGCCGCAGGCAGTCTCGTGGCTACGCTCAGTCGATCCGCTTAGCGTCCACTTGAGCGCGCTGACCCTCGGGGAGATTATGCGCGGTATTGCCTTGAAACAGAAATCGGATCCCAGAGCTGCTGCACATCTCGCCGAATGGCTGCGCAAGCTGCGCCACGATCATGGTGATCGCATCCTTGCGGTGACCGACGAGATCGCGGTCGAATGGGGCCGCATCGCCGCGATCCGTCCCCGCGGCGACATCGACGGGCTGATCGCAGCTACCGCGATCGTCCACGACCTGATCCTCGTCACTCGCAACGTCAAGGACTTTGAGGACACTGAAGCGGCTGTGGTAAATCCATGGGAAGTCTAAGATGAACGTCGCAACTGTCATGGCCGGTATCCGCAAAAGCCATGAGCGACCGCCGGTCCAAAAGGAAGCGGTCATGGCGACCGACATCATCGCCATGCTCGAAACGCTTGATCGCGGCACCCTGCGCGGCATACGCGACCGGGCAATGCTGCTGGTTGGGTACGCAGGCGGGCTTCGCCGTTCCGAGATCGTCGGTCTTGATCTTAGGGCGGATCAGACTGAAGACGGCCGCGGCTCTTCCGACACTACCTGCCCCGTCGCCGCAGTCGAAACATGGATCAAATTCGCCAAGCTCGCTCACGGCCCGCTCTTTCTCCGGGTTACGGGACAGGGAAAATCTGTCGGTTCGGAACACTTGAATAACAAAGAAATCGCCCGCCTGGTCAAGCGCACCGCCATGGCCGCTGGCATTCGCGGGGACCTGGCCGAGATCAAGCGCCAGTTCAAATTCTCAGGACACTCCTTACGCGCCGGCCTGCGTTGTCTGCCGAGGTCGACGAGCGATATGTGCAGAATCAGCTGGGCCATGCATCCGCCGAGATGACCCGGCGATATCAGCGCTGGCGGGACAGGTTCAAAGTAAACCTGACCACGGCGGCGGGACTGTGAGAACCGCTTCGGAATGGCTTCATGCTGATTAGCCAGGGAGCGGCGCGCGACGCTCTAATCAATCTTAATCTTGCCTGCTCGCTGGCAATGATCGCTGGCGCTTTTAATGCTGCTGCCTTCTATGCGGTGGGCTTCTTTGCAGCCAACATGACCGGGAATGTGTCGTCGCTGTGCGATCATCTGGCGGCGGCGCAATGGGGTCCGGGGCTTTTTTTCCTCGCCATCGTCGTCACCTTTATTGTCGGCGCAACCGTGTCCAGTCTTTTTATCAATGGAAGGCGGCGACGGGGGTGGCCGGCATCCACGCCTACAGCACTCTGCTCGAAGCCTGTCTTCTCGTTTTGCTCGGCGTTGCCGACGTCTAGCTACTGACCGTGTGGTGCCCTCCCTTCTCGATCCTCGGCCTCGCCTTTCTAATGGGATTGCAAAATGCCACAGTGAAGCGAATTTCCGATGCGCAGGTCCGAACCACGAATATCTCCGGAATGGCGACCGATATTGGCATTGAACTCGTGTCGCTATCGATATCCCGCGTGGACGAGAGCCGGATGCTCATGCGGCCGGAAACCGCGCTCGGCTGATGCTCCACGCTTGGACCATTGCCGCATTTCTCCTAGGTGGCTTCTAGGCGTGCTCGTCTATCAGGCGATCGGCGGCTATCTGCTTCTGGTCTGCGCGGCAGTGCTGCTGCTTATAGCGATCGGTGGAATTCGAAAGCGCGGAACGTTCGTTACAACGGCCACACGTCGGTTTCGCTGGATGCCGCAAAGACGCCGCTGATTTCCCGGTCATTACTGTATGTTGCGATTAGAGTTTTAGACTAACGGAGAGTTTTATGCGCGTCGTCTCGATCGATCACATGTCATTAACGTCACCGACGTCGATCGCTCAGCAGATTGGTCCACGCGACTGCTGGGTATAACGCGACTGGACTATGGGACCCATCCAGATCATTCTCACACCGCTCTCAACGCATCAACCTTCGACCCACGACGATTAGTAGAGAATGGTTCACGGCCGATCATGAATCTCCCGGGAGCCACGATCTCTGTTTCCTGACATCATCATCGCCTGAGGATGTGCTTGCCCACCACGAGTCCGGCATCGAGGTGATTTCAGATCTTGACCAGCGAGAGGGGGCCTGCGGAACGCTGACCTCAGCCTATTGCCGCGATCCTGATCGTAGCCTCATTGAAATCTCAAGCTACCAAGTTTGAGAGCAAGACGCGCAATAGTCTACGCGCAAGGCAGCTTGTCACCCCTATCACTTTCCGTATGATCTCAGCCGGCGGTCTGAGAAGTTGGATATCGTCGAAGGGATATGCACGCAAAGCACACAAAGAAGCCTGTTCGTCGCTCTTGCTTTGATAACGTTGTCGCCTTTTCCCTCTTTCTGTTCGTCACCGGTCATGATGCCGACGAACGGACGCTGACCCTGATCGAGTGGGCCATTGGCGGCTTATTGATCGGTTCGGAATTTGGCTATCTGGTGAAATGGCGCCGGCTGAGAGACCGATCATAAAGGCACGGACCGGTCCCCGCTGACCAAGTGCGGTCGGACAAGCTCGACTTCCGTCGTTCAAACTAGTCTGGAGTCGCTCATCACGAAGACAACGTTCACGCTTGATCCGCTGCCCAGGATCATCACCTTCGACTGCTATGGTACAATCGTGCAGTGGCATGAGGCGCTTTTGCGCGAGATCTCCGACGTACTTGGAAAGCAGTCAGGCAGCGTGACTGCGCCGGCGGTACTTGAGAGCTTCTCCACTCATTCGCAACGCCTGACGGCAGAGCGACCCTATGTCCTTACAAAGACATCCTGCGCCTCGGCTTTGAGGCTGCGTTCGGCGAACACGGGATTTCACCGAGCGCGGCCAATATCGAAGGTATTTCCTCCTCGGTGAAGATGACGGCCCCGTATCCAGACGAGCGGGATGCTCTTCACCGGTTAGCGAGCGCTACAAACCGGCGATCCTGACCAACTCCGACGACGATCAGATCGAGCAGACGGTGGCTCGCATCGGCCTCCCGTTCGACTACGCCCCAAGGCTCTTCGACTATGCCCACCGTACGATGGGTGTCATGCCGCATGAGACCATGCATGTTGCGATGGGCATAAACTCGGATATGAAAGCTCGCCATCAACTGGGTTTGCGCCGCATCTGGGTAAAGCGCCGGAAAGAAAGCGGTAACCCGGACTGGATGCCTACGCGGAGGCACCTGATTTGAATGGCGCCGCGGCGCTGCTTTTGCCCTCGGGACAATGAACCGCTCTCAACTGATGCTGGCTCAAACGGTTGGCCTGATGGTAAACATGTCCTCACCGTAATGATGAAGGCGGGCGTGATGCCGTCGGCATAAGCACCGCGCCTGCAATGGGTCATCATACTGATCGTGGTGGGCATTGACCTTCTACCCCGCAGACCTGACAGGTCTGATTTTCCAGAGCGCCGGATTTCGCCACCCACTGCACTGCGAGATGGCCATCGTATTTGCGTGGGTTGGCGCGGCGCCAGTCCGCCTAGCGTGTATCGGCTTTGAGCATCGCGGTATCCATATAAAACCAAGGCGAGCACGAACGAAAAATTGGCCTCTAATTGCGATTACGAAATCAAACCGCTAGGGACGCATCGCTTCGACCAGAATATAGGCCAGCATTGCAACGCTTGCCGTCGTCGCCATGACAACACATCAAAGCCTGACGAGACGGGTTCGACGGGCCTCGCTGGCATCCCATTGATACGACGTGATTCTCTCCGTCTCCGCATAGTACACCTTTCCGCGAAGACGATTCCGCCATGGTCGATAGCGGCGCGCCAAGCTTCGTCGACAACGCCCCCGGAATGGCGGGCCAGCAGATCTGCACCCCATTGCCCCAAGCCGCCCATAGACAGTCGATCGGCTTTCGGATCGCAAGCTGCCGCCAGCGTTTGCACACCCGATTTCAGGCCGCGACAGCACGGAACCGCTATTTCAATCTTTTGACAGATATCAGTGCAGGGGATCGGTAGAGCAGCTTGACTTTCGCGGGTCTGCGGCCGACAGCGGGGAAGGGGTCGCAGAGCTTCTCCAATTATCCGCCTTGGAGTTGCACTTTGGCGTGCGCCAAAGATATGCTACCCTCCACCAAACTAAACCTGAGAGGATCGAGCCGAGATTCCCCGCCCGAACTTTACAGTTGTAAAGTTTGCGAACCGACGCGATTAAGCTTTACAATTGTAAAGATTCGAGTCCTTGAGCGAGTCGCGCTTCCGAGTAACCGTTAACCTTTCGTTAACTAAAAACGACTTGTGGAATCGGACGCACCCTGCCATCATTGACGGATACAACTGCTAAAATAGGCAATAACCGTCAAGAGGGATCGATGCCCCAGGCTGCATCAATTAACGTCAGGGACACGGCGTCCAAGATCGAGGCTTACACCACCAGACTCTCGGCGGAACTGCGCGACATGCGCGAGGCAGCTTACCCGCCGGAAGCACGCAAGGTGTTCTCCAGGACATTCTCCACCGTGGACCTCGTCCGTCTCCTCAAGGTACCTGAAAGCACGTTGAGACAGCTGACGATCGAGGGTAGGGGGCCTCAGCCAGACAGGGCAGATAACAATCGCCGTACCTATACCATTGGCCAGGTGAAAGAACTCCGATCGTTTTTAGCGGAACTTCGCCCTGACGAAGCGCACACTCTCTTGCCATCGCGACGAAAAGACGAGAAACTGCAGGTTATAGCCACCGTGAATTTCAAAGGTGGAAGCTCGAAGACGACCACGTCTACGCACCTCGCGCACTTTCTTGGCCTTCAAGGCTACCGCGTTCTGTGCATTGATCTTGATCCCCAAGCATCAATGACCGCAATGTTCGGCATCCAGCCCGAGTTCGATTTAGGTCCAAACGAGACGGCATACGCCGCAATTCGTTACGATAACGAACGCCGTCCATTCTCCGACATCATCCGCCCGACATACTTCACGGGCGTCGATCTGGTGCCAGGGAATCTCGAACTCATGGATTTTGAGTTCGACACTCCAAGCTATCTGACCTCAAAGACTCGCGATGAACTCGGATTATTTTTTGAGCGGCTAAGCGGAGCCTTGGCGAGTGTCGATGACCGATACGACTTCGTTATCCTCGATACACCGCCTTCGCTCGGCTACTCCACCCTTGCTGCGCTCTATGCTGCTACCTCGCTGGTCGTCACAGTCCATCCGGCTATGCTTGATGTCGCCTCATGCAATCAATTTTTGATCATGATATCCGATCTTTCAGATGTGCTTGAGCAGTTTGGCGCCCGTTTCGAACATGACTTCTTCCGGTTCCTACTCACTCGCGTGAATCCTAATGACGGCCCGCAAAAATATATGGCTGGCGTCATGCGCAGGCTATTCGGTGACGATGTCCTTGTCGCCGAAGCTCTGGAATCGACAGCTATAGCAGGAGCAGCGGTTGCAAAGAAAACATTGTACGAGCTGGAGACCGGCGAGGTTGGCCGCGAAGCGCTGAAACGCGCGCTCGAAAGCGCTGACCGAGTCAACTTCGAGATACTCAATTTGGCTCACAAAGTGTGGGGGCGCGGTTAATGAAAAAGAGCATCCTACAGCGAATGGCCGAAGAGGCATCGAGCCGCGAGCTCGTCCAAGGGGACGCGGTTACTAAATCACCACTTTCCCGTCGACATTCATCTCCCGTCATCTCAAACGTCGGGAGGGCGCTCAGCCATCTGTCAGAAGACAGCATTCTTTCTCTCGACCCATCGAAAGTTGAACGTTCACCCTATCAGGATCGGTTTGAAATCGATGCAGATGCGGAAGCGGAGCTTGACATTCTCAA
This sequence comes from Agrobacterium sp. LEGMi-208b, assembly GCF_059511785.1. NCBI lineage: Bacteria > Pseudomonadati > Pseudomonadota > Alphaproteobacteria > Hyphomicrobiales > Rhizobiaceae > Agrobacterium > Agrobacterium sp. LEGMi-208b. Next base: position 89,390 of record NZ_JCALIC010000003.1, on the reverse strand, counting down.
GCTGTCGATTCTCGCCGAAGGACAAAAGATTCCCGTGCTCGTTCGGCCGCATCCATCTAAACCTGATCACTATCAACTCGCTTATGGCCATCGACGTCTCGCCGCCATAAAGGCCGCAATGGGCGAAGCAGAGCGACCCGAACAGGTGAAAATCAAAGCCTATGTCCGCGATCTGACGGACAGGCAATTGATACAGGAGCAGGCGCTTGAAAATGGTGTGAGAGAAAACCTCACTTGGATCGAACTCGCCATGTGGGCGGTCCAGCTGAAGGAGGCAGGTCTATCCAATCGCGCTATCTGCCCCGTTCTCGGGCTTTCTGAGGCAGGTGTCTCTCATCTTTTTCGTGTGACCTCTGTCATCCCCAGCGACATTATCTACGCAATTGGGCGTGCGAGGCAGGTCGGTCGCCCGAAGTGGACCGCCTTTGCAGAATTACTCAAAGCCCCCGGGAAGATTGAGGCAGTCCGCGATATATTGAGCACAGAGGAGTTCCGAAACTCCGATGGAGCAGGGCGCATTGCACTAGCAACCAGCGCAGCGATCGGCAAAACCAAAACCGCTCCAAACAACCCGGCCGCGACAATCGATTTTGCCCTGGGCGACCGCCTGTTCGGTCGGATGAAGACATCAGCTTCTGGCACGCTCGTGACCATTCCAAAAAAAGAAGATCTGTTCGCTCAATGGCTAGTTAAGCGGATGCCGGATTTGATGCGCGAGTACAAAGATCAAACTGATCAACCGGGCTAAGCCCCAAACCAACAAGTCTACCAAATCTAGAAGGAGCGACAGCGCAAAGAAAAAGGCCCCCAAAACGTTTCCGTCGTGGACGCCTCTCTCAATTCCTTAAGCAAGATCGAGAATCGCATTTCCACGAATCCTAGTCAAGAGTCTTGGCACCGTTTTGGTGAGCGGATTTCTTTTGCCTGAAGAAAGGTGAAGGAAAATGGAAAGTGGAATTGTAACGACGCCTTTCGGGCGGCGAGCGATGACGATTGGCATGTTGTCGCGCCAGCTGAAATCACAAAACATCGAGCCCAACCAAGCCGTCGATAAATGGAAGCTGTATCGCGCCCTTTGCGAGGCCAAGCCTATGCTACAAGTAAGTGATCGCTCTTTAGCTTTGTTGAATGCGCTGTTGAGCTTCTATCCGAAAAATGAGCTCGAAGAGGGATCAAACTTGACCGTTTTTCCCTCCAACGTCCAATTGTCACTACGCGCCCACGGCATGTCCGAACAGACTATCCGGCGGCATGTGGCCCTCCTGGTGAACGCGGGATTACTGATCCGAAAAGACAGCCCCAATGGAAAACGTTATGCTCGAAAGACGAGGGAAGGGGGGATAAGCAATGCCTTCGGGTTCTCCTTGGCACCGCTTCTAGCGCGTGCTGAAGAGATTCAGAACCTCGCATCTGCGGTCACTGCGGAACAGATCATGATCCGACAACTCCGTGAACAGATCAGTATTTGCCGCCGCGACATTTCGAAACTTATCGAAACCGACGCTCAAACGGACTCGGACACCGTCGCAGCCCGCCTTAATCACCTGATCATGACGATACCTCGAAAACCAACAAGCTCGCAGTTGCGCAATACGCTGCAAGCACTGGAACTGATACGCGAAGACGTCGTCAACGTGTTGAAACAACTGCTGGAAACCGGAAAACTTGGCGGCAATCCCATTCAAAATGAGCGGCACATACAGAATTCAGAACCAGAATCTTATCTTGAATCTGAAGCTTTCGATGCGACGAAATCTATGAACCTGTCATTTCAACCAACAGAGTTAGAACCCGAAACAAACACGGAAGTCCCCCAATCAATTCAACCCCGCGTACCCACTCCCCCATTCGTCACCACGGCCAGCGAATGCGTGCGGCGTAAAGCATTCCCACTCGATATAGTGGTTCGTGCTTGCCCGGAAATCGCTGACTACGCCGCTGGCGGTCAGATCAAATCCTGGCGTGATCTTATCTCCGCTGCAGCTGTCGTTCGTTCGATGCTGGGAGTTAGCGAGTCCGCTTACAACCATGCGGTGAACCAACTTGGTCCGGAAAATACTGCGTCTGTAATCGCATGTATTCTCGAAAAGGGAGGGCACATCAATTCGGCAGGGGGCTATCTTCGCGATCTAGCACGCCGCTCTGAGAGAGGACACTTTTCTGTCGGTCCGATGCTGATGGCGATGGTTCGAACCAAAAGCAGATTGCTACAGGCAAGCGGGGGTTGAATCTAACATCCACACGCGCACGGTAGCCCTCGCCGCACGGAGCTACGAGTAAAGCAAGGTGTTGCAGCTCGCCAGTAAGAAGCTCTTTTAGGTTCAAGCGCCGGAGTAAAAAGTGTTTGACCCTACCTGACGACCAGCTGCTCGAGATGTCAGAGTGGGCGCGTAGGGGTTGAGCTTTGCTTGAAATGTCGGACAGATTGCTCGCTTTCTGATTATGTCCTGACGCTGCAGAGCTGCGATGCCCGCGTCATGATAAAGCTCGACCACTCGTGATTTTTCCTGCCGAGCGTTTCCGGAGTTAGGGTAGGGGAAAAGATCACGAGGTTGTTGGTTGTCGCGCCGTCGTCCGTGATTGGGATGTATATCGTTCTCCTTCGATCAGGCCAACGACGCGGCCATTTCAAGTGGATTTCCGATGGGCTTACCGCGCCAACCCAAGTTTCGCGTTTTTGACGCTTGGCATACTTATAGGCGTTAACGTCTATCTCCCCTAGGCCCAACGGTGTCGATTATCTCGTATATCTGGACAAAGGCGCCGAGCCCCTCATTCAGAAGGGTAAGGATGCTTGTCTTACTAATGGGAACCGTTACCACTTTTTCGAGGTTCATGAGCGGCCACTCCATCTCCGGATCCGCTGTAATATCGTCACGAATCTCAAGCAACGTGTTCTCGGCCTTCTAACGGCTATCGAAGAAAATATCCGGAATGCCGGTCGGCGTCCAGGGCGTCTCAAATGGAATAGCCGCGTTCGAATAAGTGTAGAAAGTAAAGACGATATCCTCTGCCAACGGTTTCTCCATGAGGCTATTGGCGGTACGCCCCCCCGCCTTCAAATGCTCATTGACCCCTGGTGATCGGGGGATTCGAAACCGCATACCACGGCCCCATGGCCTTTAGTCCCGGAGAACCTATTGCATACGCCACAGGTCCCCCGACCGCAAAGGTCAAGGAGTCTGATGCCTTACGGGTGCCACCAACCGGGTATGAGGGGTTTCGACGCCCCAAAGCGGCGCGTACCGCTTCGCTGTGGAGCGATATGGGATCCTGTTGAATTTGTCCTGAAATTTCTTCGCTTATCCTCGATCACGGCATCACCTCAGCATTGCGAATGCGGCCATACCAGCAAAATGGCGGGAGAGCCGGGACGAGGAATTTAATGTTGCTGCCCGCCGAAGGGCTGGAGAGGTTCCGTCTTACTAACGTTTTCGGTGGTTCCGATCGAGGCTCCCGCTCGTCCATGATATCGCGTTCGCGAACAGCAGCTTGATCTAATTTATCCCGATGCTGCCGGAAGCCGGCCAGCCCTTCGGGTTCCGCTTGCGAGCCGGCGGCGGCAAGGGAAGCTTCGCCGCGGCGGGGCAGGCGGCGCTTGTAGCTCCCGACTTCAGGCACCCCCCGCCGCGCCCTTGCCTCCGCATGCTCTTCGCGGCTGTCGGATGGGGCTCGCGAAATGTGCGGGAAAGCAAACCAAGTAGAAAAGGGGCGGCTGAGAAGGCCGAAAAAACAATGGAAAAGAAGGAAATCGAGCAGCTGCGCAGCCGTGTACCATGCTCGGCGGTGTTGGAAAAAGCGGGCTTCGCAATCGATCTAAAGGAGAGCACGCAGCGGGCGGTCAAATATCGCCGTGACAGTGAAATCATCATTATGATCCATGAGGGTCACGGATGGTTCGACCCGCTTTCTGAAGCCAAGGGTGACGTATTTTCGCTCGTCGCCCATTTGTATGGAGGAGGGTTCGCGGCAGCGTGCGATCGCGTTGCCGGTTTAATCGGCTATGCCCCGCAAGTAACCGCCAGGCAGACGCCTGGTCGTGTCCGAGGGCCAAACATCGCAATTACGGAACGATGGAACCGCCAACGCCGTCCATGGCCTGGTTCGCAAACCTGGCACTATCTCTCCACGATAAGGCTCCTACCATCCCATACGCTCCATGCTGCCCTGTCCCAGAACCATCTTCGTGAAGGACCTTATGGGAGCATGTGGGCCGCCCACACGAACCATCTTGGCATCGTTACTGGTTGGGAGGAACGAGGTCCGAAATGGAGGGGTTTTTCGACCGGGGGAACGAAGGTCCTGTTTCGCCTTGGCCGGTCTGCGGCTTCCCGGCTCTGTGTCACGGAAGCGGCTATCGATGCCATGAGCCTTGCTGCCTTCGAGGGTCTTCGTGATGGTACCCTCTATCTGAGCACAGGTGGGGGCTGGTCTCCATCTACCGATGCAGCACTTCGCGCACTTGCCATTTCTCCAGGCGTTCACCTGGTCGGCGCGACCGACAACAACGTACAAGGTGACACATTCGCCGACCGCCTTCGTACCCTCGCCGAAGAGGCGGGCTGCGTTTGGCAACGATTGCGCCCCCCGGCGGATGACTGGAATGAGGCTCTGCAGGAAAGAGAGAGGGAGAAGAAGGAGAGAGGGCAGGGGAGGGGTGGCGTGCCGCATTCGCGCCAGCCGCGTCAAGGTAAGCTTCGCCCGGCCTGAGCCGGCCCTTGACCCGGCCGGACACGATGCCGGCGGCTCGGAAGGGGTGATGAAGGACTGAGGAAGACGAAGAGATCGCGAGGATCACGGAGCGCTTCGGTCCAGAAAACTCCGAAGGAGCCAAAGATGAATGCCTCACCCTCAATTCGCAAGGTCTACCAGGGTATCTCTGACCGCCGCCAGATGTATCGCATGTTCGATCGGCACGCACAGCGTCCGAACCGCTTCGAAGGCGATCCCACCCCGCTCTATGCCGGAGAGTGGTTCGAAATCGGCGAAGCAGAGCACGACTACATGTTCGAAATCCTGCCGCCGCTGTGGATCCGCGGCTCCATGTTCGCCATGCGCGAGTATCTGACGGGTTCCGTCACGAGCGTGTTTTTCGCATTGCGAATCGACAGCGCGATCCGTCACTTCCACGGGTATTGCGATCTTTCCGATACTGGGTCGGTAGAGCGCATGCGTCTTGCCATCATCGAGCGCGAAACCAGGCCGGTTCGAGCGATGACGCGCGACGAGCGTCTGGACCATATCTGGAGCAGCACGGCGGACGACTATCGCGGCTATGCCGGCGACCGCTGGCCATATGCTTCGCGTGGCAAGCCGACCGTGATGTTTTACGGCGGGAAAGCAGGCAGCACGCTCAAACTGCTGGAAGACCTGACCGACGAGGAAATCGCCGCAAAGCTGCCGGTGCACCTGCGCCATCTTCCCTCTTCAATCGCGGCTTGAGGGAAGCGGCTATGGCAGACTATCGCGCCGAAACCGTTGTGACACCGGAACTTCCGGCAACCGGCATGACCCCTCTCGAACGCTTGCTTCTTTCCCACGTCTTCGATGAGGAAGAGTGGAGTGACGGCGTCTTCTTCAGCACCTGGAACAGTTCCAGTGAACTGATCTCGCCGATGGCGGATGAATTGAGAACGGCATTGGAGGCGTCCCGTAACGTTGAAAGCCGCTTCACCGACCATATCACAGGCCTGCTAGAGCAGTTCGATGCTACCGATGAGATTGACCGCGGGTCGAACATCGAGATCGACCTGACGACAGAGGTCGGCGGCTGGCCCGAAGTCCTGCAGGACATCCTACGCCGATCCGATGCGATCGAAGAAATCGTCGTCTGGGCAGCCTTTACCTGCAGCAAGATGCGCGCCGACGGTTTTGGCGGCAGCGTCATGCGGATCACCAAGGCCGCAATCCAGTATTCATCGACGACCGACATGCTGGAGCGGATGCGGAACGAGCAGCCGGTGCAGCCAACGACCGAGAGTGGCGGTCATGAAACGCGCGGCCGTCTCGAGAGTATTGCTGCCAGTGCAGGATGGGACAGCTTCACGCTTCTGCTGCTTATCTCACGGTGGCTCGATCATAACCGCCAGACCGTAGGTCTGGCCGTTTACCTCGACGGCCTCGCGTCTGCCGAAGGCGAGTGATTTCAACGCAATCGCAGAAGGATCGATCGTGATGCCCACGACATCTCTCTTCTCGCCGTTTCGGCGGATCCACCCCGGCCCGGTTTCGATTTCCGAAGTGCCTGCACTGTTGTCCAGACACGACAGCGCTCCAATGTCCTTGCGCCGCTTCACCGGTATCCTTCATGCCCGTGAATGGTTTGAGCTTGATGAGAACGCAGCGCGAGCGATCGCCGGTGGCGTTATCACAACGATCCGGCCGGGCGGCACGGCCTCGCTTCCAGCCCGACGACCGGAGCAAATCCGCTCCGTCCTGTTCAGCCTGCTGACGAATGAGCGGGAGCGATGGTTCCATGGTTTTGTCAGTCTCACGGACCGGGCCATCACCACCGCGACCATGCGTGCAGCAATTGTTGCGCGTGAGAGTTCCGAGCAAGGCGTCCATAAGCGCCAGGAACGGCTTGACCAGATCTGGAACAGGACGGACGCCCGCGGCTACGCCGACGAAATCTGGCCCCCGGGCAACGAGGGCTTCAGAACGATCCTCATTCACAAGGCCGGATACCGGCCGGTGCTGAAACTGCTTGCGCATCTGTCTGGCGACGAAATCGCCCGTCTCATCAACGACAGTTGAGCGCGGCGATCAGCGCGTCTTTCCCAAAACTTCAACATCGACAACAGGCCCGGTGCTCATCGCCCGGGCCTTGCCATTTCCTCGAAGGAGATATCTATGAATGAGCGTGAAACGACCATCGTCATCAACCCAGCGATCCCGCTGCAGGATATAACCCCGCTGGAGCGTCTGTTCCTGTCGACCGTGTTCGACGCAGGCGAAATCGACGGTGCCCTCTTGCTTCATAGCGACCGACCCGTCAGCAGTACCATCCAGGTTCCGGCTGCGGATCTGTCCTCGGCCTATCAGGCATCGCGCGACGTGCCGAACAGCGATCTCAATCGCATTGTCGCCCGTCGCTGGCGTCACCAGATCGATGAATCCCACAGTATCGAAATCGATCTGGCAGAGACATCATGGGAGTTCGTTCTGCAGGATATCGTTGCCCGGTCCACGACCCTCCAGGAGGTTCGCGTTCTCGAATGGTATCGCCATCCCTCGCAGGCTCCTGACAGCTTCGGTGCCAATGTCATGCTGATAACGGCTACAGAGTGTGTCGGCCGGTCGAGCGACGATCTGTTCGAGGAGCTTCGTGCCGGGTCCGAGACACAACGACCAGCCGAGGGTCTGCGAAACCCGCCCGGCATCCCCGATCTGACCGGCGCAGACCCGGTGCTTCAACGCATGCGCTCTGCCCTCGATCGTCAGATGACGGGGCGGTTCCCGCGCGAAACGTTCATGCTGGATTGGCGCGGCCGCAACTCGCTCGTCTCAGTTCGCAGGTTCATCGAATCCTTCGCCACGCCGATACCGACTGACCCCGCCGGTTACAGTCAGCAACTGGACGCAGCCCTGTGCTGCTGGGAGGCGATGCAGGACTACCGTGTCCTGTTTGAGCACGACAAACCGTTGGTGCGGAACATTCACGCGTTGATGCAGCTCTGGACACAATTCGGTTCGATCACCTTGCGCCGTTGGGCGCGACCGGCCGCCAATTGCGCCCTCCTGATCCATGATCATCTCGGAAGGGAATTGATCGATCGGTTCGCGCCATTCGACTACGGCTTTATCCCCGCCGTGCTTGAGGTGATGGAATGGACAGAGAACGGCCCCGATTTCGCGACGACGCTCGAGGATGCGGCTGCCCGCGTGGTGAAAAAGCTTGAACTGCAACAGGGGGCAAGCCGATGAGTGAGACCATAGAAGCCACCAGTCTGTCGTGTGAGCCACCAGCTGGTGCCGGAACGAGCAAGGACAGCGCATGCGACAATAGCGATGGCGATCCCGTGGCCAGGAAACATTTCGTTCATGTCTACACAGTGGTCAGGGTCAAGGTCGAAGTCCAGGCCGAAGATCACCAGTCTGCCATGGCTTCCGCCGACACCCTTCTGTTCGGCAACAGATTTGCCGTCCGTCTTGTCTCCTCTGGCAACGGTGTGATCGAGGCCGACTATGCCGAGGAAGTGGTCGGGTATCTTGTCGATGAGGCGGACGACCCAGAATATGAAAGAAGCCGGAACTACGGTTCGGATCACGAACCGCAGGAACCGGATCAGCGATATCGGCATGCCCCTGCCGTTGCATCGGAAGATCGGTCGGTAACACTCACTTTCTGGCCCCAGGCGTGGTGGAACGGCCATGCGATCGAGGTCGACCCGTTCGGACCGACGGATTGGACCATACCGTTGTCATTGCTTCTCCAACGCTTTCCGACGGAGGTGGACTGGCATGCCAAGGCGGAGGACAGGGATGATCTGCGTTACGAGGGCGACGCGCCGCAATGGATCCGGGATTGGCCTGGTCCTTTCGAGGTGAGCTTGGACGACGAACCCGATGACGTCTGGAGCAGGTCTGATGGATCATGACCGTCTCCTACGCCGCCTCAGAGCGCATCCGGCGTTGTTCGGCGATGATGTGCCGCAATCAGCTCGCGTCACGCGTCTGATCCTGCGCTGCAAGGCGCGGCTGATACTCGAATGGGATGCCCGGGCCGAACGCTTTCGGCAGGAAGCCGATCGCCGCTTCTGGTTTCTGACCCTCTGAGAGGCAAGAAAAAAGAAAGAAACAGAACCCTATCCGCATCTGGCTCCGGCCCGTCAAGGGCGGGCTCTGCCGCTGAAGCGGCCCTTGACCGGCCATCGCCAATGCGGCGGAGGAAATCTGGATTGGAAGATCTGAAAAGACGCGATCAGCGCCAGAGACACTCCGATCCATCACCCTGAACACAGCGATTGTCGCCCCGAGGAAGCAATTCCCCGGGCGATGCCATTCGCTCAACTGAATGGAGACAGCCATGCCTGCCAAGTCGTTCACACCATCATCGATCCGATCGCTCAATCGAGGGCCCGGTTCATCGGAGGCCCGGGTTATTCCCGCAGCCGCCAACGATGACGACCCGGATCCCACGCCACCGTCACCCGCAGCCGCTGCGAAGCCCGTGATGTTCCGGGACGAAGCACTGCCCCTGCCGATAGCCGTTTGAGGGAGCATCGACCATGCTGACCTTCCCTGTCCAATCCGTCCTTGACGTCATCGCCCGTGGTCGTGCCGATGCCGGGACAAACGGTGGTTTTCGCGATCCCTATTACGGTCTTGAACCCGGCAAGGGTGAGAGGCCTGGACTTTGGCTTGTCGGGGACAACGGCGTGTACCTGATGTCCAACGGCAAATTGCCCGGAAACGGCAGGCCGATGGTGGTCTACGCAGAAGAATGCCACCCCGACAAGAATGACGACTGGTTCGAGGTCAAACGCCGAACTTTCGGCGGCGACGACGGTGTCGATTTTATCGATGCCGAAAGCCTCGAGGCAATGATCGCTGCCAGCCCACGAGGCACGCATCTCAGCTTCACCTTCACTGATGACGCGATGGAGATCGCCATCATCGAGCGCGGCTGACGCACAGCCAGTCGCAGCAACCATCAACCACTTCATCCTTGCGAGCATCATGCCGGCTTTCCCGCAGGCCAATGGCGCTTGTCTTTTTTCAGGAGCAATCACCAGATGTCCAACGATCCGTTCACCCTCGATATGTTCGGCAGCAGTGCGCTTTCTTCCGGCCTTGGCTTCGGTGTCACCGCATTCGGCGGGTTCGATCCCGCTGCGGCCAACGACGTAGAGCCCGATCCGACGCAATCTGCTCCCACCCCGACTTCTATCATTCCCACAACGCGCAAGCCGGTGCGCAAGCGGGGCGAGCGCCTCAACTTTTATCTCGGCGAAGACGGCCGTGGTCTTGCGGTCGGCTGGAAGGAACGCGCGAAGATGAACGTCGCCGCCATCCTGCTCGCCGGCGAGATCGAGCGGGCGGAGCGCCCCGCAACGCGTGACGAACAGGCGCGGCTCATCCGTTTTACCGGCTTCGGCGCGTCCGATCTCGCCAATGGCATGTTCCGGCGGCCGGGCGAGGCCGAATTCCGCGATGGCTGGGACGATCTCGGCAGTTCGCTGGAAACCGCAGTCAACGAACCGGACTACGCCAGCCTCTTGCGTTGCACCCAGTATGCGCACTTCACGCCGGAGTTTATCGTGCGGGCGATCTGGAAGGGGCTCCAGCGTCTCGGATGGAGGGGTGGCCGCGTTCTCGAACCGGGTATCGGGACCGGCCTTTTCCCGGCGTTGATGCCCGAGGTGTATCGCGGCAACAGTTACGTGACCGGCATCGAGCTCGATCCGGTCACGGCGCGTATCGCAAGGCTGCTCCAGCCGAGGGCGCGGATCGTCAATGGCGACTTCGCGCGCACCGACCTTGGCGTGGTCTATGATCTCGCCATCGGCAACCCGCCCTTCTCCGATCGAACTGTCCGTTCGGACCGGAACTATCGGTCCCTGGCCTTGCGTCTCCACGATTACTTCATCGCACGCTCGGTCGATCTGCTGAAGCCGGGCGCACTCGCCGCCTTCGTGACCAGTGCCGGCACGATGGACAAGGCCGACACGACGGCACGCGAGCATATCGCCAGGTCTGCCGATCTCGTCGCCGCCATCCGCCTGCCTGAAGGCAGTTTCCGCAAGGATTCCGGCACGGACACCGTTGTCGATATCCTTTTCTTCCGCAAGCGCAAGGCGGGGGAACCCGAAGGCGACCACCTGTGGCTTGACGCCGACGAGGTCCGCCCAGCCACCGATGACGAAGGTGCGATCCGCGTGAACCGCTGGTTCGCCCGCCACCCCGGTTTTGTGCTCGGCGAGCACGCGCTAACGTCTGGCCCGTTCGGCGAGACCTATACGTGCCGCCCGCGTGTCGGCGAAGATCTGGAAACGTTGCTGAATGCCGCGATCGACCGCCTTCCCGAAGATCTCTACGACGGCGAGCCGACGGAAATCGACCTCGATCTTGAGGACGACCTGGCCGAAATCGTCGACCTTCGCTCTGATAACGCCAAGGTGCGCGAGGGCAGCTATTTCACAGATAACAGGCAGGGGCTCATGCAGATCGTCGACGGTGAACCTGTCGAGATCAAAGTCCGAAAGGCTCGTAGCGGTGACGGCATCTCCGAAAAGCATGTCCGGATCATCAAGAAGCTGATCCCGATCCGCGACGCCGTGCGCGCGGTGCTGAAAGCACAGGAGACCGACAGGCCGTGGCGCGATCTTCAGGTGCGTCTGCGCATCGCCTGGTCGAGCTTTGTAAGGGATTTCGGCCCGATCAACCACACCACGGTTTCCATCATTGAAGATGCCGAAACCGGAGAGGTGAAGGAAAGTCACCGCAGACCGAACCTTCAGCCGTTTCTTGACGATCCGGACGTGTGGCTCGTCGCCTCCATCGAGGACTACGACCTCGACACCGATACGGCCAAGCCGGGCCCGATCTTTTCGGACCGGGTCATTGCGCCGCCTGCCCCGCCGATCGTCACCAGTGCGGCCGATGCACTTGCCGTCGTTCTTAACGAGCGTGGCCGTGTCGACCTTGAGCACATCGCCGAGCTTCTGCATTGCGACCGCAATAGCGTTATCTCCGAACTCGGGGACACCGTATTCCAGGATCCGGCCGACGGCTCATGGCGGACGGCGGATGCCTATCTCTCCGGCGCGGTCCGCACGAAACTTGCCGTGGCGGAGGCCGCCGCTTCACTCGATCCGTCATTGGAGCGAAACGTTCGGGCGCTCGAGGCCGTCCAACCGGCTGATCTTCGCCCGTCGGACATCACTGCGCGTCTCGGCGCACCGTGGATCCCGGCCAGCGACGTCATCGCCTTCGTCAAGGAGATGATGGGCGTCGATATCAGGATCCACCATATGGCGGAACTCGGCTCCTGGACGGTGGAGGCCCGCCAGCTCGGCGTGATTGCCGCCGGGACGTCGGAATGGGGCACGAGCCGTCGGCATGCCGGCGAACTGCTCTCCGACGGGTTGAACAGCAGGGTGCCGCAGATCTTCGACGTCTACAAGGATGCCGGCGGCGAGCGGCGGGTGCTCAATCCCGTCGACACCGAAGCCGCCCGCGAAAAGCTCCAGAAGATCAAGAGCGAGTTCGAACGGTGGGTCTGGTCTGATGCCGACCGTACCAACCGCCTCGCCAAGGTCTATAATGAGCGTTTCAACAATATTGCCCCGCGCAAGTTCGATGGCAGCCACCTGAAACTTCCCGGCGCCAGCAGCGCGTTCCAGCTCTATGCCCATCAGAAACGTGGCATCTGGCGTATCATCGCCGACGGTTCGACCTATCTTGCCCATGCCGTCGGCGCCGGCAAGACCATGACTTACTCTGCCGCGATCATGGAACAGCGGCGCCTCGGCCTGATCGCCAAAGCCATGTTGGTCGTTCCCGGCCATTGCCTTGCCCAGGCGGCCCGCGAATTTCTGGCCCTCTACCCGAACGCGCGGATCCTCGTCGCCGACGAGACGAACTTTTCGAAGGACAAGCGCGCACGGTTCCTCAGCCGCGCCGCGACGGCGACCTGGGATGCAATCATTATCACCCACAGCGCCTTCAAGTTCATCTCTGTACCCTCGGCATTCGAGCAGAGCATGATCCAGGACGAACTACAGCTCTACGAGGAACTGCTGACCGCGGTCGATAGCGAAGACCGTGTTTCCCGCAAGCGGCTCGAACGTTTGAAAGAGGGCCTCGAAGAGCGGCTGCAGGCGCTTTCCACCCGCAAGGACGACCTTCTGACCATCTCGGAAATCGGCGTCGACCAGATTGTCGTCGACGAGGCACAGGAGTTTCGCAAGCTTTCCTTCGCGACCAATATGAGCAACCTCAAGGGGATCGACCCGAACGGCTCGCAAAGGGCCTGGGATCTCTATGTCAAATCCCGCTTCATCGAGACGAAGAATCCCGGGCGCGCGCTTGTTCTTGCCTCCGGCACGCCGATTACCAACACGCTGGGCGAGATGTTCTCGATCCAGAGGTTGCTGGGCCACGAGGCGCTTGCCGAGCGCGGTATACATGAATTCGACGCCTGGGCACTAACCTTCGGTGATACGGTCACAGCGCTGGAAATCCAGCCGTCGGGCAAGTACCAACCCGTCAGCCGCTTTGCATCTTTCGTGAATGTCCCCGAACTGATCGCGATGTTCCGGAGCTTCGCGGATGTCGTTATGCCGGACGATCTGCGCGAATATGTGAAGGTGCCGGCGATTTCCACCGGCAGGCGCCAGATCCTTACCGCGTCGCCGACGCCTGCTTTCAAGTTCTACCAGCAGCTTCTGGCAGACCGCATCAAGGCCATCGAGATGCGTGAGGGGCCGGCGAAGCCCGGCGACGATATCCTGCTCTCCGTCATCACCGACGGCCGGCATGCGGCGATCAACCTCCGGCTGGTCATTCCGGCCAATGACAATGAAGAGGAGAACAAGCTCAATCTTCTCATCGGCAACGCCTATCGTATCTGGCAGGAAACATCCGAACAGACCTATCTGCGCCCTGACGGGAAGACCTATGACTTGCCTGGCGCTGCCCAGATGATCTTTTCCGATCTCGGCACGATCAATGTCGAGAAAACCCGGGGCTTTTCGGCCTACAGCTGGATCAGGGACGAACTGATCCGGCTCGGTGTTCCGGCGAGCGAGATCGCCTTCATGCAGGACTACAAGAAGACGGAGGCGAAGCAGCGCCTGTTCGGGGATGTGCGCGCCGGTCGCGTTCGCTTCCTGATCGGCAGTTCCGAGACCATGGGCACCGGGGTCAATGCCCAGCTCAGGCTCAAGGCGCTGCATCACCTCGACGTTCCGTGGTTACCATCGCAGATCGAGCAGCGCGAGGGCCGCATCGTTCGCCAGGGCAACCAGCACGATCTCGTCGACATCTTCGCCTATGCAACGCAAGGATCGCTCGATGCCAGCATGTGGCAGAACAACGAGCGGAAGGCCCGGTTCATTGCAGCGGCTTTGTCCGGAGACACCTCGATCCGCCGGCTCGAGGATCTTGGCGAGGGCCAGGCCAACCAGTTTGCAATGGCCAAGGCGATTGCCAGTGGGGATGAGAGATTGATGCGCAAGGCCGGTCTCGAGGCAGATATCGCCCGGCTTGAACGCCTGCGGGCCGCGCATGACGACGATCTCTTCGCCGTTCGTCGGCAGATCCGGGAAGTCGAGCGCGAGATCGAGGTTTCCACACAGCGTATCGGGGACATCGGCAAGGATATCGAGCGACTTGCCCCAACCGCCGGCGAGGCCTTCGTGATGACTGTTCTCGGGGAACAATATCTGGAACGGAAGGAGGCGGGTCGCGCGGTTCTGAAGGAGATCCTGACCCTCGTCCAGCTTCGAGAGGAAGGTGAGGTTCATATTGCGTCGATCGGTGGTTTCGATCTCGTTTATGACGGCGAGCGCTTCGGGAAGGATGGCTATCACTACCAGACGGTGCTGCAACGGACAGGCGCTGACTATGAGATCGACCTGCCGGTGACCGTCACGCCGCTTGGAGCGGTCTCTCGACTGGAGCACGGCCTGGATGACTTCGAGGGGGAGCGCCTCCGCTATCGCCAGCGCCTGGAGGAGTTGCAGCGACGGCTCACCTCCTACCGTTCCCGTGACGCAGGCGTCTTCGCGTTCACCGAGGAACTTGCCGAAAAACGCCGGCAACTTCGTGATGTTGACGATGCATTGGCTGCATCGGTGCGCGAGGAGGCCCAAAGTGTAGCGAATGCAGCCTGATCGGTAGCAGTCCCTGTCATTTCCTGCTGACCGCAGGCGACGATTTGTCTGGCGATGCCTCCGGTCTCGGCGTGGTCCAGGAGTGCCCTTTGGCGTCATAAGGCCGGGTGACTACCCGGGCTTGCGGCCAGCGCTACGCTGATTTCCCCTTCTCATCGATTAGTGGCTGCCCCTTGCCGGCCGCAGTGTCAGCTTTTTCCCTGATGTTTTCTGCTTGACCCGGATACGGAGCGGGCGGCCCTCTGCGTGATCGATATCGAAGTTATTTGTTTTCCTGACGAGATCGCTCAGCTTCCGAAATCCATAGGTTCGCGGATCGAAATCGGATGCCAGGTTTGCAAGTTGATTGCCGACCGCGCCGAGTGGCACTCATCCGTCTTCGCTTTCCATCTGGGCGATAACCTTCCTGATGATTGGCGTGGCGGCGCTCGGAGGCTGGAGCGAGGGTGTTTCATGTGCAGGATCTGTGCCGTTCGACGCGACCGCAGGCAAAAGGTTCTCGGTGTAGATGAAACGCCGGCATGCTTGGCGGAAACTCTCAGGCGTCTTCTGTTCACCAAATCCGAAAACGTCGATGCCTTGTTCCCGGATACGCGATGCCAGGCGGGTAAAGTCGCTGTCGGAGGACACAAGGCAAAAGCCGTCGAAGCGCCCGCTGTGCAAGAGGTCCATCGCGTCGATGACAAGCGTGATGTCGGAAGCATTTTTGCCGGTGGTGTAGGAAAATTGCTGTTGAGGGATAATCGCGTGCCTTGCGAGAACGTCGATCCACGCCTTTGAGCGGGCACTCGCGAAGTCGCCGTATATGCGTCGAACGCTTGCCTCGCCGATCTTCGCAATTTCCTCGAACAGACCATCGACAATTTTCGCGGACGCATTGTCAGCGTCGATCAGCACCGCAAGCCGCGGCGAGCGGGGTTCTGCCATGCAACAATATCCTGCCTACCACGGTTGACGGTGACTCAGCATCAACGAGCTCGTACCGTCTGGCAACCACCTTTTTCCGGCGTCACCGATATATCCCGCCTCCCGTAGAATATGGCACGCGATGACTGGGCCGGTGCGTCTCGCCTTTACTTCGGGCCGTTTGGTTGAAGCCGCAGCGGGTGAGATAGCGCGCCGGACCCCCGCCCTTTCCAGGTGTGCGATGATTATGACGCTGCACCCGAAGCCTCGGTCGGTGCACGCGACGCAGCATTTGCATGGCTGCATTGCACAATAATTGGTTTCCTTATGGTCAATAAATGAGCATAAAGCCTGCAGCTGATGCATTTGACGGTTTCCTCCCAGTGCCGTCGCAGCAGCTGTTCCCCTCTGGAGGTCAAAGATCTCCACACTTCATGGGCCGCGGTTTCCGCAGGCCCATTTTTTTTGCCCTCAATCCTTCCTGGCGATTCAGGTGGCCGCTTTTACTCGGCAAGCCCTTCGTACTTCGGCAAGTGCCGAACTGCGGAAAGGAAAATAAGAAAAGACAGAATGAGGAAGGGAACCGGTCGCAGGCCGGTCCTCCCGCTGCCGCTATCGCTCAACCGCCCCCTCACCATCCCGGCCGCGCGGCCTTCGCAGGGCTGTAAGCCCCGCTTTGCCTTTGCAGCAGGGATGTTCGCGCGCAGTTGCACCGGTCCGGGCGCCCTGCGGTCCGGGAGATGTCTTCGGAAAAAAAGAAGACGCGAACAGGACCGGCACAGGGCCGGCTCCGTATCCGGTAAAGGAAAAACCGATGCATCTCATTACCCTCGATCCACGCGCTCTGAAAGACAATCCCGACAAGAGCCGCCAGTCGAAATCCTCGCCCCAGGGCGACGCCCTGCTGCTTGCGACGATCAAGGCGGTCGGCATCATCCAGCCGCCGGTCGTCGAACCCGAACAGAATGGCGGCAATGGCTATATTATCGATGCCGGCCATCGCCGTGTGCGCCAGGCGATTGCAGCTGGTTTCACGGAAATCCAGGTGCTTGTCGACGACGCCGCCAACGACAATGGCGCCATGCGTTCCATGGTCGAAAACACCGCCCGTGAACCGCTCAATCCGGTTGACCAATGGCGCGGTATCGAACGCCTCGTTGCACTGGGCTGGACCGAAGAAGCGATTGCGCTCGCGCTCACCCTGCAGGTCCGCCAGGTCCGCAAGCTCAGGTTACTGGCCAATGTCTTGCCCGCCATGCTCGACCAGATGGCGCTCGGCGACATGCCATCGGAGCAGCAGCTCCGCATCATCGCGGCTGCAAGCCTCGACGAGCAGAAGGAGGTCTGGAAGGCCAACAAGCCGAAGAAGGGTGAGACCGCGTCCTGGTGGTCGATCGCCAATGCGCTGACGAAGAAGCGCATGTATGCCAAGGACGCAAGCTTCGGCGACGACCTTGCTGCGGCCTATGGCATCGAGTGGGTCGAGGATCTGTTCGCCCCGGCTGACCAGGACAGCCGCTACACCACCAATGTCGAGGGTTTCCTCGGCGCCCAGCACGAATGGATGAAGGCCAATCTTCCCAAGCGTGGCGCCGTCGTCGAGGTGAATGGATACGGACAGCCCGAATTGCCGAAGAAGGCCGAGCGGGTTTACGGCAAGCCGCAGAAGTCCGATCAGACCGGCCTTTATCTCGACCGGGACGGCAAGGTCCAGACGGTTCATTACCGCCTTCCCGAGGTAAAGAAGCCCGCTGGCAAGGGCGCCACCGGTGAAGGAGCATCCGTGGTGGACGACGCGGCAAGGCAGCGCCCGGATGTCACCCAAAAGGGCCTCGACATCATCGGCGACTACCGCACCGATGCCCTGCATGAAGCACTCGGACGCGCTCCGATCGAGGATGATACGCTGATGGCACTGCTCATTCTTGCCTTCGCCGGCATCAATGTCCGCGTCGATTCCGGCGTCGGTGACCACATGACCGGCACGAAACGCTTTGCCCGACACGCAGCTCGCCTGATCGATGGGCACGGCAAGCTGTCCTTCGATCTCGACACACTGCGCGTTGCCGCCCGCTCGGTTCTGGTTGACGTGCTCTCATGCCGCCGCGGCATGTCGAACAGCGGTATCGTCTCGCGCATTGCCGGCGATACCGTGGGCGCAGACGGCTATCTGCCGAATATGGGCACGGAAGACTTCCTCGTTTGCCTGTCACGGCAGGCGCTTGAAACGGCCGCCAAGGACGTCAATGTCGCGCCGCGCCAGAGGGTTCGGGAAACGCGCGCAGCGCTCGTCGACCACTTCAAGGACAGCAGTTTCGTGCATCCGTCCGCCCTGTTTGCTCCGGCACCCAACGCCGTGGCTGACCTGATCAAGCTTGGTGAAGTGGTCGACGTGGAAGAGGAAGAAACGCCTTGCGAGGGTGACGAGGACGTCGCTGAGGAACACCTCGATCCGGCATCGAATGCGGAAGACGAAACCGGCTTGCCGAACGACGCCTCTGTTGAGGGTGCAAATCCATCGGCCGGTGATGACAATGACACCGCCTATGGCATCGCCGCCGAATAGGCCACGCACTCTCCACTCCTGAACGCAATACCGCCGCCGGTGATCACCGGCGGCGTTTTTCTTTCCCGTTTTCCCAACTCAAGGAGATATCGCATGTCCGCCTCTCTCGTTTTCAAGCTCGTTCCCATCGGCTCCGTCGTCTCGTGGTCCGATGGCACGCCTCGCCCCCCGAACGCCACAAGAAAAAGCTTGGCGCCTGGAAAACCCGTAACAGCTCCGGGCGCCTGTTCCGTAAGCAGCCTTCGCAGACCCGCGGCACCTACACCGCCCCTGCCTGCTTCACCATTCATGAAGGCGATTATGGCAGCAACGGCACCGTGGTCCTGAAAGTCTTCCGCACCTTCGATGTCGATGCGAGCACCTTAAGTTTTGCGGTCGTCGAGCGACCGGCAATCGGTTCGGTCCGTATCTTCGATCGTCCCGGTGAAGGTGCGGAGCTCGTTCACCTCGCGGCGGATTGGCCAGCCGCCGAGGAGTGGCTCCTGAGGCATCGGCATCCCCAGGCCGTGCTGGAAGAGGTTACCCGCACACAGGAAAAGCCCTTCGGCCGACCAAGCGGCCGCGTAATCACCCGCCGCCGGATAACGTCCGGCGGCGCTTTCGTTTCCAGCACTCGCCGCAATAGGAGGACAACCATGTCCGCACTCATGATTTTCGAACGGGCGCCGCTCGGCTCGATCGTTTCCTGGAAGAACGGCAAGCCGCGTCCCCCGAAGGATTGCATCAGGGCCAGCGCCCAGTGGCGGCGCGACAACGCCGAGGGTCGGCTCGTCCGAAAACTCTGCCATTCTGTCATGGGGCAGTCGCTCATCCCCGCCAGTTTCAAGGTGACCACCGAAGGGATTGACGATCTCGGCGATGTCATCGGCCCGGACTTCCGCACGTTTTCCGTCGACAGTGAGTTCAGCTTCACAGTGATTTCCCTGCCGGAGACCGGTTCCGTCCGAGTTCTCGATCGTTGCGGCGACGATGCCGAACTTCTCCACCTCGCCTGCAACCAGGTTGACGCCGAAAACTGGGTGAAAGGCAGCGGTTTCGATCCAGCGGTCATTGTCGAGGTGACCGCGGACGAAGTCGCAGCCGACAGGATAGAAGGGAGAACGGTCCGATGAAATCGATCATTCCTGACGAAGCCGATACCCCTGAATTCCCAGGGGTCCAGTTCGCGCGCAGCGCCGAAGACTTTCCGGTCGCCCGCATCGACGACATCACACTTGCCATGCTCCCGTTTGCCGACGGTGGCGGCTTTCTCGCCAGTGCCTGGCGGGTATCAAGACCGCTCACCGCTTTAAAGCGCGGGGATTTTTACGGGCACGAAGGCCGACTGGCCAATAAGGAGGCGTTCCGTGATCGGGTGTTGGAAACAGCACAGCATCGTCGTGAGCTTTCCGCCCTCCGCCGTGTCCAGAAACGGACCGCTTGCAGCACGCCATGGGGCGTCTCGCAAATGGCGACAGTCTACGGCGAGGGTGTGACGTCGCACATGACGGCCGGTCACGGCGGGTTTCACCTGTCGACTGAACGCAATCTGCGGATCCACCCGGCGCTACGCAAGGCATACCGATGGTACGAAGAAGATGCCGAATGGGCCATCGTCGCGCTGACGTTCCCGGATCTGTTCACCACCTACGAACACCGGATCGCCTGTGACACGATCCGCAATACATGGCCGGATGCCTGGGAGACGATCCATGGCTGTGTCCTCGACCCCGCTGAATCCTGGACCAAGGCCCGCCGGCTTTTCGACGAGGGCCATGCCGACGACTGGGTGGTCATTTCGGCGATCCTCTCCAGCCATCACGACGGTATGACCGAAGTGATCGCCACGCTTGGCGGCAAGCGCACCCTCGATGCCGCAGAGCGCCGCTATCTCGTGCCCAGTCCAGACTATGGAACCCGAAGTCCATTCGGTTTTGTCATCGATGAGGCCCTTCATCAGCTCTATGACGGTCCTTCCAGCTTCATCGGCTGGGATACGCGGAGGACGACCGCATGACACCCGCAAACCCTCGCGGTTTGTTGAACCGAATGGAAGCGGCACATCGCGAGACCCGGCATCACCTCGATCGTGTGCATCGACAAATCGCCGGCCGGGCCGAACGCATCGCGATCACGCAGACCACGAAAGCCAGACACCGCGCCCGCAAACGGTCCAGGTCGCGATGGAGCCGCAGTAACGAGATGTTGTTTCAGACGCATCTCGATCGCCTGCAATTCGACCGGTGGTTCGAACTCGATAGCCTCGCAGGCAGACTGGCCCGTCAGGAGCAGGCCATCCACGCGCTGCGGCAGACACTCGGCGAAGACGTCTGGCGCAAAGATGCATGAGCGGCCCGAACGGAGGGTATTGTGGCTGAGAACACGGGCTCGCGGCGCGGCGATCGCCAGGAAGGTGAGGGACGTGATCTCAGGTTGGGTCCGCCCCGGCGCGTTTCCGATGATGGTCTCGTCCCCTTGCCGCTCCGCCCCTCGGTTGTGTTGCGGTCTAATCCGGCGGCCGTTTGCTTCAAGGCCGCTATCGCGCCGCGCGGCGGCCGGAACAGCCTGCCTCTCATCACCAGCCCGCGTCCCGCGCAGGGCAGAGCCCCGCTTGGCCGCAAGCCGATGCTGCTCGTCATGGCTGCCCCGGACCCTGAAGCAACCGTCATTCCGCCGGCTTTTCTGGACCGCACCCGAGGGACGGAGCGGCAAGGGGCCGCTTCGGGTCCCCGGAAGAAAACCCGAGAAGGAAACCAACATGGCCAAGTCCGCAACCCCCTCCCGTCAGTCGGCCCGTCCGTCGGCCCGTGTCGTCCAGCTCCGCAAAGGCGCGACCCTCGAAATGGTCCGGCTCACTTGCCCCGATATTGCACAGGCGCTCAAGATCGCCGAGAGCTTCGGTACCGCGGTGGTTGACAGCGATGGCATTCGCGATCTGCATGAGCGACTGATCATCGAGACCGCTGACAGCCTTTCCGAAGGCCTTGGCGAGAGGGCGATGCAGATCCATCTCCAGCGCGTCGTCGGAGCTTATGTCGGATCCGCCCATGGAGCGGGGCAGTTCTACAGTCGAGCCGTCTCCGAGGCGCGCGACGCCACGGCCAAGGCCGCCAATGACGCCCGCGATGAGGATCTCGATGGCCCGGTCGGCTATGACAGTACCGCACAGCGCAAACGCGAGTTCGCCGCCGATATGGGCATCCAGTCCCACGCGCTTCGCATGGCGGCCGAAGGGGCCGTCGCAGCCTACGAGCAGGTTGTCGGTGAGGCCTGGAAGCCATTCGATCGGCCGGTCGAAAACCCCGGCCATTCCCTCGACCGCAAGGCGGCCGACGCGCAGATGGACGCTCTTGGTTGAGCCGCCCGCAGGCGGGGCTTCGGCCCCGCCTTTTCCCATGTCGAGACGCAACCCGCACAAGCGCTTACGGCGCTTTTTCCGCATGTGTGCTTTTAATCGTTACCCTCATCTATCTATATCGACATTGACGACTTCATTCTCGAGGACGAAATGGACAGCAAACCGATCCCGAACGTAAAGCCTTGGAACACTTCGCAAGGACCGATCCTGGCCAGTCACCACGATCTGCGTAAGGCCGCTGCGATCAATGAATTGCTGACGGAACCGGCGCCGGTCCTTCCCGTGAAGGATACTGATCCCGTCTTGCCTTTCGAGATCGGACTATTTGCTTCGCTCAGCGCCCGTCTTGAGCCAGGGATCGCAAAAATTCGCCTTCGCCGGGCGATATCCGCTTATGCATCGACGAAAAGCTACCTTCTGGCATTGGCGCAGCCGAATGCCATGCGCCATAATATAGAAGGCCACCCTGTTAATCAGGTCAGTCCGGAGGACAGAATGACGGCGCAAATCCGTGTCACCGAGCTCCGGCTGCAACGGAAATCGCAGAACGCAAGCGCGGGCGGCCCAGGTGGCGAGCAATCTGAAAGCCGTTCCGGCGAGAACGACTGACCGGATTTGCTGGGGCTGAGCCGTTCCCCCTCCGGCCGTTTTTTCCGCGTTATGAAGTTCTGATCGCCAGCGCCCGCTACGGCCCGTCCTGGCTGTCGGTCCTGCAGGAGCCGGCGGCATGCCGCAACGGCTGCGCCGTCCTGCACTTCGTTGCGGCCGTTCCGGTGCGGCCTACCCCCTGACATCTCCTGCATTCGTCCCTCCGCGACGGGGCCGCAGCAGGTGCGGCCTCCTGAATGGAGGTTAGAAAAATGAGCAGGAAAGAACAGGGCGCCAAGGCCGATCTGTACACCCGGATCACCGACCGGATCATTGCTGAACTCGAAAAAGGCGTGCGTCCGTGGATACAGCCGTGGAGCGCCAGCAATGCGACCGGGCGGGTGACACGGCCACTTCGTCATAACGGACAACCATACTCTGGTATAAACGTTCTGCTTTTGTGGTCGGAAGGTATGGCTAGAGGATTTTCCTCGCCGATATGGATGACTTTCAAACAGGCCTTGCAGCTGGATGCAGCCGTCCGCAAAGGTGAAAGCGGCTCGACCGTTGTCTTTGCCAGCCGGTTCACCAAGTCGGAGGATGATGGCGAGGGCGGCGAGGTCGACCGGGAAATACCCTTCCTGAAAGCCTACAGCGTTTTTAACGTCGAACAAATCGACGGTCTGCCGGATCACTATTACCATCGCCCGGTACCCAAGATCGATCCGGTCGAGCGGATCGAGCACGCCGATCGCTTTTTTCGCAACACGGGGGCGATCATCCGGCATGGTGGCACTCAGGCTTACTTCTCGCCGGGCCAGGACTTCATCCAGATGCCGCCTTTTCAGTCCTTCAAGGACGCAGCGAGTTATTATGCAACCCTGAGTCACGAAGCGACACATTGGACGGCGAGTGCCCACCGCGTTGGACGTGACCTCTCACGCTACGCAAAGGACAAGTCCGAACGAAGCCGGGAAGAGCTAATTGCCGAACTTGGAAGCGTTTTTTTAGCCGCAGACCTCGGAATATCACCTGAGCTCGAGCCCCGGCCGGATCATGCAAGTTACCTCAATTCATGGTTGAAGGTGTTGGGTGGTGATAAACGTGCGATCTTTCAGGCGGCAGCCCACGCGCAGCGCGCGATTGCCTATCTGCATAGTCTCCAGCCGGGCACATTTCAAACAAAGGAGGCTGCATAGTTGCGATTCTTCCGCCACACTGCGAATCCGTGCTGGCCTGGCAATCAAATGCCATAAGGTATTTTCCGGCAATCTGGACATTCCGGACAATCCGTACTATCTATTGACGTAGATGACAGGAGCATGAACATGGTCACATCCGTCAGAAGATCGTCTGCAACCACCCTGTCCGGGTTGAACCCGGCGGCCATTGCCGATGTCGTCGAGGTACTTGCCCGTCATAACCCACGTCTTTCCAAGACAGCGCTTGCTGCGACGGGGCGTGTCGTTGCCGCCGTCACCGCGGCAACCGCGCGGCTTGCCGCCGATCAGCAACGCCGGATCGTTGCCGACGAACTTGAGCTGGCGCAAGCCGTCGAGGTCGCTGTCGCTGGCCTTGTGTCAGACACCGGCCCCCGCCTGAAGCCGCTTGCGGTTGGCAAGCCGATCGAGGTCAGTCAGGGTGCCGGTCTTCCCGCACCAGTCGATCTTGATGAAGGAAGGCGCCGCCTTGCAGCCTTCGCAGAGCCGATGCGTCTCGAAGACTGGGCTGGTCCCGTTGCGGGACCGGCCGAGATCGAAAAGACATTCGGTACGAAGCGGTCGACCCTGCACGACTGGCAGAGGCGTGGCGCGGTGATTGGCTTGCTCAAGGGTGAGCGCAAGCACGTCTTTCCATTGGCCCAGTTCGTCGATGGACGCCCGGTTGAGGGCATGGCCCAGGTGACGCGGATCATCGCCAACCCTCGTGTCGCATGGCAGTGGCTGATCCGGAGAAAAGCAGAGATGGGCGCAACCCCGCTCGACCTCATGAAAAGCGACCGTCTGGACGAGGTTCTTGCCGCCGCCGAGCGGGATTTCGGCTGACTGTGAAGCTCGATCCTGCAACCGTTGCCGATCTCGCGCTGACGTTTCGGCCCGATGCCTGGCTGCGCGTTTTGCCGCGCAGCCATATGGCGACGCCACTCGGTATGGGTTTTGGCAATAGCCGCTTTTCCAGTCCCCACAGGCGCTTTCGTCTGGTCTATCTCGCACGCGACCTGGCGACCGCAATTGCTGAGACGATCGTGCGCGACCGCTTCGAAGGGAGCACTGACCGCGTACTCGACGAAACGGAGTTCGAGGACTGGGCTGTTGCCGAGGTATCGGCAGCCGATCCCTTGACGGTCCTTGATCTCAGAACCACCGGTCTTCTCAGGCTTGGCGTTAGCACCGATGCGGCCCGCGCGAAAACACACAAGGACGGCCAGGCGCTGAGCGAGGCCGTCTATGGGACCTTTGACGCGGACGGGCTGTTATATGCATCGCGGCTGACAGGCGCCTATTGTGTCGCGGTCTATGACCGCGCGGTAACGCATAAACTTGCAGCGACGCCCGCGATCGAACTTCTGCGTCATCCGGGACTGGTGCCTGCGTTGAAGGAAATCGGTGTCTCGGTCCGGAGTGCCCGCTTTCCATGACAGGCATCCTCACGCTCTCACGGTTTTCTGGTCGGTTCGGCAGCCTCAACGGGACACTGACCCTAACGGCCACCCGACCGGATTTTATCCGGTCTCTACTGACGGTCGGCTATCCGAGCCGGCGTGCAGCTATCCGCACGGTCGGTCGCTGGCGCGAGCAAATGCTCGTCGCCATGGCGACCGGATATCTTGATCATAATCTCCATACGACGAGCTATTTCCGCAATCTGGAGCAGACCGAGAAGGCGGCCGTGTCTTTCCTGTTTGGCGAGGCGTTCACTCATTGGTGTGCGCAGGACCGGATGAACATCGAGTATCTCGTTCATGTGGCGGGTCTGAGAAGCTGTACATGGGGAGCGGCCACGATACCGGTTACGCCGAAACCCGGCGCGCTGCCGCCGGCGCCGAAGTCACGACCGGACTTTATCGGTATCCGCCGCAGGGAGCGGCATGTGTTCGAAAGCAAGGGGCGGATCAGACGGCCAAGCACTGCAACGGTCAACAAGGCGCTGGGGCAGGTGTCGGCACTCCATTCTATCAACGGCCGGCCCCCGACGACCCGTTGCGCGAGCTTCTTCATGATGAAGGCATCGGGACCGGAAGGAAAGGTTGTCGACCCGCCGAAGGGCGGTGAAGGCATCAGTGTCCGTTTCGACGAACATGAGGCGATCGCCAGAGCCTATGCGTTCTTTCTCGACGGGGACGGGGAGGGGCTTGATGCCGACGTCGGCGCCGGTTTACGTCGGGCGGGAAATCGACGACGGTGTCTTCTTCGGCGTCGACAGGCAAGTCCTGTCCCTTGTCCGTGAAACGCCTACCGGTGCGTCGGGTCGCAGGCGACGGGTGAACGAACTCTTCAAGCTTCTGGAGGACAAAGCGCAGTTCTACGCTGGTCGAAGGGACCGGAACGCTTCGCCGGGATCAGACGGCCTTCTCCTGATCGACCGTCGCCCTCGCTTCCGGTCGCGTAGCTGAATTGAAGTCACCGTTAAAGGCAGAGCGATCACGCCGCTTAAAGCGGAACTCACGGTGACTGCTCACGCTTCGATGGTGACCATCCGTTTCCTGGCGCACACCCCGGTAACCTGGCATGCCCACCAGTCGACCGGGATGGGATGCCGTAGAAAAGACGCGGCGCTCAAATCGTTACCAGGTTCACGCGGCTTGATCGGTTCGCGGTCAGCGGCCGACATTTCATGCCATGCACGATATAGAGCCGACGTGCCGCGGCTGGCATCAGGCGCGCTGCATCAGCAGGCCGTTCGTGACGGCGATAGGCGAGCAACAGCAATATGCGGCCGATCGGAACAGAAGCCACCACTGACGAAGAGAGTCCGAGGACATTTTCGAGGCCAGCCGTATCAGACGGCAAATTCCCCCGACGATTGATGGGGCCAGTGACGTCATCCGTTCGGACCTGAACTATGGGCGCGTCCAACACGGCCTCGATTTGACATGTCTGATCGAAGAACGGCTGCGCCTCGATCGTTCTCCCGCAACGGCATCGCCAACTTTCTTCCCCTGCGAACTGCGTTCGCATTCCTCGCGGGCCAAGAAAGTCGTCTCTTTGCCGCCCTCCATTGCATTGCGGTCCCTTCGGGATGCGGTCCGATCGTCTCCGATCCACTCGACAGTCATCGAGGACGCGATGGTCGCGGCCCGATCAACCCGAAAGGATCACGACAATGGCAGTCATCGGCGAATTCACCTCAAACGGCAACACCATCAGCGGCAACGTTCGCACTCTGACCGTCGCAATGAAGGCCCGCCTCAATCCCATCGAGCGCGTCTCCCGCGATGCGCCGGACTTCCGCGTCACCTCCGGCGCTGCCGAAGTGGGCGCCGGCTGGAATTCAGTCTCGGCCAACGGCGAGCCCTACATCTCCCTCAAGCTCGACGATCCGAGCTTCAACGCTCCGATCAACGCCGCCCTGTGGCCGACTGAGAAGGAAGGCGACTACGTCCTCGTCTGGTCCCGTCCGAACCGCGAGGCCGCATGACCGGGATCTCCGGATGGCCCCGTCGCAAGGCGGGGTCGTTCACCCGAAAACAGCACAGCCGGATCCGGGCAGCGCTCCGGATCCGGCTGTGCTTTTGCTATGAGGATGGGTCAGGCGTTGAGCACATCCTTCACGGCTTTGCCCGGCGTGAAGGTCAGCTTCTTCGCAGCCGCGATCTTGATCGTCGCGCCGGTTGCAGGATTGCGGCCTTCACGCTCCGGGGTTTCCTTGAGCTTGAATTTGCCAAAGCTCGGGATGGATGTTTCAGCACCGGCCAGCGCCGCCTCAGTGATCTGGCGGAATACGCTTTCGACAATCGCCTTGGCCTGCGCCTTGCTCAGGTTTTGCTCGGATGCAATCTTGTCCGCAATTTCATTCGTCGTGGTCATAATAGAACGGCTCCTCATGTTTGACCCATCCGGTATGATGTTGAAGATGTGGCAACGATAGGGGCGATACTTCCGTATCTGCCCAAAAAGTCTCGAAAACCACAGGAATCATGCGTTCACTGGGCGCTTTTCAGCCCCCACGCGCGATCTCCCCGTGCCCGATGGTAGAATGCCGGTGAACACGTCCGGTCTCTCCCAATCCAATGAGACGCAGGCGGGCATCGAACCCGCCTGCATCTTGCCGGTGCCATACGGAGAGGTGGGGTCTGCTCAGATCGTCCCATTGTGCCGTTCGGAAATGACGGCCTCAAGGACGCATGGTTCCCCCAATTTTCAGCCCCGTCCCGAAGGGCCGGGTCAGAAAATCGGCTCCCCCATACGCCGGCTCCGCCGGTCGCGTGCCGCGACCTTGACCCCGCCATCCCCTCACGCCGCTGGTCCTCGTCTTTCACAAACGTCAAGGAGACGACGATGACCTATGCCCTCGAAATCCAGGTTGAAGCGTTGCGCGCCGAGATGCGGGCCGTAGTGGATGCCGCCGAGCGCCGCCAGATCAAGGCCGAGCTCGAACTCGCCCAGGCCGAACTGGCCGCCGCGCTTGCCGAACAGGACGGCAGCCATTCCTCGGAGCCTCCGTTCTGACGGAGGCTTCGGCCGCAGTTGCTGGCCCAGCCCGCCGGATCGACCGGCGGCCAGGGCCCGACGCCACGCATCGCCACCGATCACATCGACACCGCAGCCTGCATCTCACCGGAAGAGATCGGGGATGTAGCCGCGTCCTCCCTTTCGATCCCCTGTCATCGGCATCGAGGATGTTGCAGCCCGGTCGTCGTACCGCAACCTGCCGTCGCCGGCAGGTCCTCCGCATGCGCTGCGGCCCTTTCGGGTGCAGCACGCCTTTCCGGGCCGCCGCCTATCCCCGCAATGACACGTTATCGAAAGGAGTAAACATCATGCGCCAACTCGCCCAATTCCTCACCGCCACCGGTCGCCGGCTCCGCGCACTCGGCAAAGTCGCCGGCCATTTCTTCCGCAAGGGAAAACTCGGCCTCAAGCTCGCAATCAAGATCCCGTTCTTCGTCGAGATCGAGATCGCCTTCGAGACGGACTGGAACCGGCGCCGATAAGGCGCCTGTCGAGGCCCGCTCGCGCGGGCCTCGTTCCATCTGCTGTCCAGCCGGGCGATAGCCGCGTGCCCGCTTCTGGCGAACGAGATCGAGAAACAGCAGCACCGCCTCCTCTTCACGCCGGAAGATATGCGCCTTCGACTGGCCGCGCGCGCCGATGCGTCCCCAGCGGCGCGTCAGCAGGGTCTCTCCAAACAGGGTTTCCGAGATATCCATGGCATAGTAACGCGCCATGTTTATCGAGGCGTCCTTGCGTTCGATATAAAGCTGATAGGGCTGCGCAATCATGACGACAGAATCGTCGATTGCCGATACCGCGTCCAACCAGAGATTTGAATCGGTGCGGCTCGACCGATTCATAACGGTGATGGATCAGTCGCACCAGGGATGGCGCGCGCCGTCCCAGCGCCGCGCCAGGCCTTCAGAAACGAGGATCTCGCCAATGGACCGTCCGTCGCGGACAACCCTGCGCAATTTCCGGCCATATCGGTCCTCGTCCCGATCACCCGCCACAAGTGAAAATGCCCCGGCATTGAGGAGGTCGAGCAAACGTATCTTCGCCGCCTCGCCCTTGATCCTTTCCGCCTCGCACCGCGGCGGGCTGAGCTCCGGCGTGTCGATATCCGCAATCCTGATCTTCTGATCACCAAGCCAGAACGTGTCGCCGTCGACCACGCAGTCGCGGTGCAGTCCATCCGGACAGATGCCAAAGCGAACCAAAATCGGATCGCCTGCCCCTGCGGCCATCGGCGGTCCGAGATCAGCGGTGATGTCCTGCGTCGCAACCAGATATCCACCAAGCACCACCAAAGCCATGATGGTCGCCAATACAATGCTGCCGGGTCGGATACGGTTGGGTTTCCACCTCGGCCATTTCGGCGGTCTTCTTTCAGCCGTGGCGGCTGGTTTCCGCTTGTCAGTTCGTTTGCTTCGCTCTTCATCGAGCTTGACGATCTTGTTCAATGCCTGCCGGTCCTCGCAATCCGTTCTTGTTTCCCGCCTTATCCGAATATCAACAGAATGGAAGGGCATTCAGGGCGAGCCGCTTCGCGGACGGCTCTATTCGCTGCGCGAACGGAGCCCGCAGGCGGTCTCCGCCGGTCCCGGTGACGATCCTCTCGCGCGGCTGCGCCGCAGATGGCAATCGCCTCCGGCGATTCAGCCTGGTCTGGGCGGGAAAAGAGGGCGCCGCCCTCTCTCCCCAGCAAGGTGCAGGCGCCGGTTTCCCCGTCCTTCCGCGCCCTGCTTGTGCAGGACGGGTGATCCCCCTCCGGCGCCTGCGCCTTGCCCCCCTCTCACCCGCCGCTCCGCGCGCACTCGGGAAGCAGGAGCGGGGCCTGCTTCCTGACCAAAGGCCCTTCGCTTCGCGAACCGAAGGAGCTTCAAAATGACCCTCAATGCCTATCTTGTCGAAGTCGAAACCCGCAGCATCCGCATGGTGACGATCGATCCGGCAAACAGCCTTGCCGACATTCGCCGTCATATCGGATGCAACCTCATCGACATGGTGCGGATCGACCGGAACCATTGCATTATCGTTGACGACAACGGTCTGATGGACGAGATCCCATGCTTCACCGAGGTTGCCGACTATGCAAGTCCGCTGGCCGGGAACCTCCTCATCGTCGGCACTGACCAGTTTGGCGAAACCGTATCACCGAAACGGCCCATCGAGGATTTTGCCGCCATCCTGACAATCCGGTTCCCGGTTCTATCACCGACATTCGAGGCAATCAGCGGGCCGCATGTCTTCGGCAGCCGCGTCAGCGGTTTTACCTCCACGTTGAAGGCCGCCAATCCGGCCGTGATCGCCACGGTGTGACGCCGGCAGAAGGGGGCGGGCAATCCCGGCCCCGTTCACTCGATCCAACGCGCTGAGACCCCGTCGGATGGGTGAGGCCCGTCATCGCAGTTTCGCCGGGTGGTCCGGATCGACCGGCCCGCCCGACGGAAAGAGGGCCTGGCCCTCTCACACTCTCCCTCCACACGGACACGGCGCCTTTGGCGCCGTGGGCTTTTCTTCTCTGACGTCCCATTTTGCACCCGCCACTCCGGCGTCAAGGACTGCGCGGTTCCCCCAATTTTCAGCCGTCGCCTATGGCGCCATCAGAAAATCGGCTCCCCCGCTTGCCGCCTCCGGCGGTCGCGTGCCGCGATCCCTGACCCCTCGCGGCTATCGTGCGGCCTCCTTCCGTCAGAAAACGAAAGGAGACTTCTTATGACACAGCGCAAGATCAAATATATCGATGGTGGAAGCCCGGAATACTGGCGGCAGCGTACCGAGGGGTTCCGTCTCATCCACGCGGCTGAACGGGCACTGGTCCGTGTCAAAAACGCGCCGCAATACATCGCCGGCGGCTGGGACGAAGACTATGGCGACTATGAGCCGGTCGAAAATCTCGGCCCCTATGACGATATGGATGAGGCAATCCGAGCCATCGAGGCCAATGAGACGGCCGTTGACATCCTCGTTGCCCAACGACGGACCCATTTCGGCGACTGGCCTGTCGCCGCCGTGATCCGCGAACTGGGGACCGACTGAAATGCAGACGAGAGGCGGCACGGTCGCCTCTCGTCTTTCCGCGTGGTCCTGACCGCTTGCCGGCATCGAACCTGCGCGCGGTCTTGAGTGGAGAGACTTGCCGCCTCTCACCTCAAACACCCCTCTCCCTGCGGTGCGGGGCGAGCCCCGCCCGGCCGTTCGGGCCGGTAAACGGACGCTGCCGCGACTTCCCCAAACAATACGGAGAGGATGATCGTCCTGCGCTGCGCCCTCATGCTTCAGGCATCCGCTCCAGACGATCATCCTCTCCTGCGGTGCGCTCGCCGCCCCGTCGTTCGCATGTCATCGATGTCCGTTCCCTTCGGTCACGGACATCCCGACTGCTCCCGAGGGCGGCTCGCTTCAACATCTTCCACCACCATGTCCGGACTACGTGCTATTCCTCCTCCGCGGATCACAGGTGGTACACCTGTGATCGCTGTTCCATCGTCTGACGACTCGCAACAGCTTTGGCGGGTCGGGCACGTAGGCCGGACATGGTGGTGGAAGATGGCAGGATAGGCTAATGGTATACCATTAGCCGTTTCGCCCGAGGGGCGATGGTCGTCAGAGCGACCGGGCAGCCTCCATCAGGCTGGAGATATTCCGTGACTTCGGTAATTGGTGATTGCGTGATTCAGTGAATAAGTGGTCACGCGCGTCAGCGCATAGGCGGCTGAGCGATGGTGCGAATGGGTGTTGTGCCCAGTGAGTGTATCCGCAAATAAGCGAATGAGTGTCTCGGCCTTTGGGTGAATCGGTAAATCGGCAGCGCAGCGTATCGGTGAAATGATGCAACACATATTCGCCGAATAGGTGAAGCAGTGAACCGGTGTATGCGCAAACAGGCGAATCCGTGATTGGGCAAGCCGGTGAATGAGCGGATCGGTGTTTACGCCAATCGGAGAATCGGTGGATCAGTGAAGCGGAAAATCGGTGAAACACCGGTTGGCAGAAGAGGGGAAACCGCCAACAGGTTGTTCTGTCATTGAGCAAACCGGCGAATGCTCCTATTGGCAAATACTCAATCAGCGAACCGTCGTTTTGATACGACGGGCCCAAAAATCTCCGTCGGAAGGATCGACAGCAATAGATCACAAAATGCGGCTTGCGATTTTGAACGCAGTCGTTGAGCGCGGAAAGCGGGCGTGGCGAAACGGTTATACAGCTAGCAAGGCAGCCGTGAACGCCTTCACGGAATCCCTTACGCTAGAACTCGCCCCTTTGGAATTGAAGTAAAGATCGTGTTGCCCGGCGCCGCGCCGGAGACAAGTTTCGGCAGCACGGCGATCTCACGATTGGAGGAAAACGGCGGTTTTCCCGCGCCCTATGCCGAGTTTGCCAATGCCGTTATTGCGGCGATGAGAACGTCGGACGCTCCCCAAACCCGTTCTTCGGATGTCGCTGATGCCATCTGGCGCGCGGCTACGATCACGGAATTCATGACGGAATCGTTCTGGTTCAGCGTCATCACCAGATCCGACTTTCTTATCTTGAGTCTTTCCCTTTTGCCTGTTAGAAGTTGCACTGAAGTACAAGTTAGGTCTCAGCAAGTCGATACTATTCAGGCGATATTTCGAGCAAGCCGCAAAGCGAAGGGGTCGTTTTGCACCAGTATATGGGACGCCCAAACAAGGCCGCATTGCAAGACGGATTTTCTTCTGACAAACCATCGATCTCTACTAACAACTGAATGGTACAAGGTTTCGGTCTGCATTGATTGCCCGGATTGTGGCGCGCAAAGCCGCTCAGCCGGCATTGTCGTCGGACCATCGAGCCTGGTGAACACTGCCGCGCCGTCGGTTGAAAGCGAAGCCCTGATAAAACCGTGGGCTCAATTCGGCGCATTCGCATTCGTCGAAACCCTCGGTGGTCGCACACAGAACATAGGACGCTTCCTCGCCGACCGCTTTCACAACAGGTTCGTTTTGAAAAACGATCAGTTGGTGTCGATCTGCGAACACTGCGAGGAAAGTCTGGCGCCAAATCTGTTAAGGTCACCCGTTATGAATGCGTTCGTCCACCTTGGACAACGGCGATTGCTGGTCAACGAGCGCTTGCTTCTATTTGCGTCGGCTGCGGTTCTGACGGAGTTTCACGGCGGCACCTCGATCGTTCAATCCGACATGCCATATCCGGACTACGCCTTGATGCTCGCCTGCGACACGGAAGGCCATACCGGCGAGACCGGCATGCTCGAACTCTGGCACAGCGTGGCGCGCAACGACTATGCGATTGTCGTCAAAGGTCATGAAGGTCGCGAGATGTTCCGTGCTGGCCTTAACGACGATCTCGTGGAGGTGGTCGAGGCCATTTCCAGTCTTGGGCTGTTGCTGACGCAGCTTCATGTGGCGCAGGCCTCTTCGCCCTATTGCCGGCTTGCGCGCGATCTGTTTCTCGAAGCCCTCGAACAGGCCGGATATCAGCAGGAAAACAGGAGGTGAAACCGTGCGGATCTCGACACCATTATTGTGGCCATTTGCGATCGCAGTTTCCCTGTCCGCGTGTGGACAGATGAGAGAGGCGCCTCGTCCGTTGCCACCCGCGCCATACGCCTATCTCAGCCTCACAGCCTGCAGGAACTATCCCCGAAATATCACCGAGTGCCAGCTGGAGTATGGTACGGCGTTCGGGCGTCATCGTCTCGGCCCGGTGCAGCAGTCCTCTCGCGATCTGCCGGCAGGTTCTGGCAGCGAGCGCTACCAGGTTTCCACCTGCTGGCCGGCACCCAGACTTCAGAGCGAACTGCCCAATTTCACATGCCGAATCTACCACGGGCGGTCAGGAGCGGATGCGGGTTCGGTTCTGGTCAAAGGTGGAACCGCCGTTCGTTTGGCACGCATTTTAGGCGATCGAGACCAGATTGAGTATCGATGGAAGCCGGATCGGTGGTCCCGTCTACGGGGCTGATTTCGTTGAATATTCCTCAAGGCGATATTGACCTTCGGGGCAAAACTTGTACTCCAGATATATTTTTCAGTTGATTTCCGGCGCAGATTGCAGTCCATAACTTGTATTGAAGTGCAAGTTATGGACTGGTTCGGAATGGATGACAGCCCGCTTTCTTCTGCGATGAGACCGCGACCCAGAGTGTTACGAAGGGCAGTCTGGCCTGCGGTGACGTCTGTGTTTCTGGCCACATGTCTTGCCGCAACCTCCGCCGAGAGCGACCCACTCAAGATC
The DNA here is from genome assembly GCF_059511785.1 of Agrobacterium sp. LEGMi-208b. Taxonomy (NCBI): domain Bacteria; kingdom Pseudomonadati; phylum Pseudomonadota; class Alphaproteobacteria; order Hyphomicrobiales; family Rhizobiaceae; genus Agrobacterium; species Agrobacterium sp. LEGMi-208b. Next base: position 55,274 of record NZ_JCALIC010000003.1, on the reverse strand, counting down.
GACGAGAACAATGACCATACCGATTGGTCGTTCCGGTTCGCGGCTGAAGCCTCAAGTGAGCCTGGCGCATTGCCAACATTTGCTGTCGACGCTGACCCACAGCCACCGCCGAGCATCGATCTCACCCGTTTCAATGAGCGTTTTTGGGGACAGGCCAATACCAATGGAGTTCCCGCAATTCTGTCATTCGTTGCAGAAGCAGCGATTGAGCCCGATGACAGTAACACAGAGCTACCGGGAGAAGCGGCCGGCAGCATGAGAACACGGCGCGACCGCGCCGTGTTCTCGCCCATCAGCGTCTTCTCGTCTGACCCAGACACCGTCCATCGGTCTGCCAATCCGGCCATCGAACCCCGAACGGCCTCCGATCACACAAGGACGCCAGCCCGTCCCGACCTGCTTTCCGGCGTGCCCGAAGACTACGCGGCACTCGCAGTGGAAATCGCTGCTGAGGAGGAGGTCGATCCGAACTGGGTTCTGTCGATCATGCGTGCAGAAAACGCTCGTTTCGACCCCGGCCTTGTCAGTCCCGCCGGCGCCGTCGGTCTGATGCAGGTCATGCCTGATATCGGCGAGGCCTTTGGTGTCCATGACCTCACCGATCCGGGACCGAACATTCGCGCAGGCACACGTTTCCTGCGGGTCCTCATCGACAAGTATAGCAACCCAGTGCTGATCGCCGCCGCGTACAATGCCGGCGAACCCCGCATCGATGCGCATCAGTCCCTGCCTCTCATCCGCGAGACCGCTGACTATGCGACGCGTGTTGTCGGCTATTACAGCGGCAAGCCGGCAAGTTTCCAGGCAGCGACACCTGCTCCGGCGCCTGTCTCTCAATCCAATCAGCACCGCCGCTCGGGCCCGGCCGACCGGGCAAGGTCGCCGATGCTCGTCTTCTCAGTTGCAAGCCCGCTCGCGTCGGACAGCCGCCTCCCACAGCCGCTGAACGCGGCGCAACTCGGCGGCCCGGTCAAAATCGTCAAGGAAGAGGTACTTCAATGAACATAGTGGTCATGGCAATTCTTGTTGGCAGCGTCGCCTGCCGCTCCCTGGTCAAACGCAAGTGGGCCGGCCATGCGGTGATGGTGCTGCTTGCCGCCTCGGTGCTGTTCGTCAGTCAATACGAGCCGGCGGCAGCGCAGAGCCTCGATGCCCTGGAGAATGCTGCCGACAGATTGGTACAGTTCTTCACTGGCGCATTCGGCCGCTCCGTCGGAGCGATCGCTTTCATCGGCATGTTCCTGGCTGCCGCCTTTGGTTTCTGGTCCTGGGGCGCGCTTCTGCGGGTCGGTGGAAGCCTCGCCGGCATGTTCGCTGCCGCGGAGCTTGTCGACTTCTTAGCTGGCGCCGGATCGTGAACATGGCGAACTCCGGCAACAAGACGTCTGGCGGGGACGACTATATCGAATCTTATCCCGTCATCCTGGCCCTCACGCGGCCGCCGACGGTAATGGGGATCCCGTACACCTACTTCCTGGCGGAATGCTTCGTCTCGCTGATGGTTTTCATGGTGCTGGGTTCCATCCTGTGGTTTCCCGTCTCCTTCGTCATCCTGCACGGCATTCTTTATGTGCTGACGGTCAAACTCGATCTCTGGTTCTTCGACATCCTCGGCCGCCTCAGCATGTGCGGCGTCAATCCCCTCGGCCGCAAACTCGGCGGGGGCATCCGGACCTACGGAGCCTGACCGATGAGCACGATGGCAAGATCGCTGAAGGGAAGTTTATCGAAGGGCTGGGAGATCTTCGCCGATCGCAGTATCTCGACCCACGTTCCCTTCTACGTTCCGATCGAAAACGGCATTATCCGGTTGAAGAACGATTGCCTGGTATCGACCTTGCGTCTCACAGGATTCTCGTTCGAAACGGCCGACATCGAAACGATCAACATGCTGCATCGGCAGCGCAACTCGGCTTTTCGCGCCATTTCCTCGATTGGCAATTTCGCGCTCTACACCCATGTCGTCAGGCGCAAGGTCGCACCGTCCTTGCCGGCAACATTCACCGACCCCTTCATCCAGCGTCTGGACGATGTGTATCAGGCGAGCATCTCTCGCAACGAGATGTTCGTCAACGACACCTATATCTCGCTCGTCGTGCGCCCGTTGTTCAAACAAGGGTCCGCGCTGTCCCGCATTATGGGCATCGGCGGCGATGTCGTTCGCAAGGAGCAGTTTCGCTCGATGCGGGATAAATTGGTCGAGGCGACGAAAGCGCTCGAAAAGTCGCTCGCCGCCTATGGACCCAAAGTCCTGCGCGACGTGCAACGCGTGCAAGTGGACCTGGGCAACGGCCAGACCATCTATCGCGACTTTTCTGAAAGCATGGAGGTTGAGGAGGGAACCTCCAAAATCTGGTTTTCGGAACAATGCGAATTCTTCTACACGCTGCTGAACGGCGGCCGTGTCCGGCCGATCCGGCTCGGCAACCTTCCCATCGATGCGATGCTGCCGGCGCGTCGCACATCGATCGGCAACCGGACCATCCATCTTCAGGGCGATACGCCCGGTGATGACCGCTATGCCGCAATGGTTTCCTTGAAGGAATATCCGCCCGAGACCGGCGCCGGCATGCTCGACTATATCCTTAAGCTTCCATTCGAGATGGTGCTGACGCAGTCGATGTCCTTTATCGACGACATTGCGGCGAGAAGTCGTATCGAACGCCTGGATCGGCAGCTGTCTAAAGCTGATGAGGGCGGTTCCAGCGTCCAGGCCAGTCTCGATATTGCGCGCGATGAACTGGCGAGGAAACGGGTTGCCTTCGCTGAGCATCATCTCACGGTCATGCCGGTGGCGAGATCCGCCATCCAGCTTGACGACGGCGTCGCCCTGATTGGCAACGAACTTGGTGCGTTGGGTGCCTCCTATATCCGCGAGGATCTGAACGCTGAGCCGGCCTATTGGGCGCAACTTCCCGGCAACCAGGCCTATATAGCCCGTCGTGCCGTTATCTCGACGCTCAATTGTGCGGGCCTGAGCAGCTTCCACGCTTATCCCTATGGCAAGCCGGACGGCAACCATTGGGGCCCGGCGATCACCATATTCGAGACGACGTCAGGCACGCCGTTCTTCTTCAACTTCCACCAGGGCGATGTCGGGCATACGACGGTGTTTGGGCCGACCGGCTCCGGCAAAACCGTCATCATGGCCTTCCTGATCCTTCAGGCCTACCGCGTCAGCCCGCGTCTGAAGACCATCGTCTTCGACAAGGACCGCGGCCTCGACATCATGGTACGGGCGGCGGGCGGAACCTACATGACGCTCGAACCCGGCGAACCGTCGGGATGGAACCCGCTTCTCCTCGACGATACCGAGGAGAACCGAGTCTTCCTCTATCGTCTCCTGAGCTTCATGCTGAAGCCGGCAAAGGAAGGCGAAAGCCTGACACCACAGGAAGAGACCATTATCCGCACCGCGATCAAGTCGGTCCTGAAGACGAAGGACCGGTCCTATCGCCGACTGTCGTCACTTCGCGCCCTTCTGGCGGGCAGCGAGCGGACGGAGGGAAGCCTGATTGCGCGGCTCGACAAGTGGGTCGATCACGGACCCTATGCCTGGCTCTTTGACAATGCCGACGACAATCTCGATGTCTCCCGGCCGATGATCGGCTTCGATATGACGTCTATCCTCGACGATCCCTCGGTGCGCACGGCAGCACTCCTCTACATGTTCCATCGGCTCGACGAGGTTTATGACGGCAAGGCGCCGATCATCAACCTGATGGACGAGGCGTGGAAGCTGCTCGACGACGACGAATTCAAACGCACCATGAAGGACTATTTCAAGACCATCCGGAAACGGAACGGTCTCGTCATTTTCGGCACGCAGTCGGCCGACGACGTGGTGCAGTCGAGCGTCAGCCGGACGATCATTGAACAGACGTCGACGAACATCTTTTTCGCCAATCCGAAGGCGGACGAAAACTCCTACATGGAGCATTTCGGTCTTTCCAGGGCCGAATTCGATTGGGTGAAAAACGGCGATCCAGCCTCACGCTTCATGCTGATCAAGCAGGCAAAGAGCAGCGTCATCGCCCGTGTCGACATGTCCCACATGCCGGAGTTCATCAAGGTCCTGTCCGGTCGCGAGGAGACCGTCCGCGAGGTCGAGATGCTGCTCGACGAATATGGCAACGATCCGAAGACCTGGCTTTCGAAGTTCTGCGACTGGGAGGGGGATGTGTCCGATGACCAACGCAAGACTTCCTGAGTTGGCGACCGTCGGTGCGGTGGTGCTGGCCAGCATGTTTACACCGGTCGCTGCGGTCGCGCAGGTCCCGGTAATCGACAATGCCCGCCGCAATATCCAGCAGGCGACGGAGAACTGGTACAAGGCCTATCAGGCAGATACACGAGCCTTGAAGGGCGCGTCGGGCGGAACGACCGACAGCGTTGCGCCCGGGCAGGGATCCGGTGCGCCGGCGGATTGCTCGGCCGACGGCATGGCCGGTGACACCGCGCCTGCCAGCCCGTCGAAGCGCACCCATAGCCAGCAGGAAGTCGCCCGGATGGTGGCGGACGAGGCCATCCGCCAGGGGGTCGATCCCAATTTTGCGCTGGCGATCGCCGAGCAGGAATCACGCTTCCGCCAATCGGCGCGATCGCCGGTTGGCGCGACCGGCGTCATGCAACTGATGCCTGGGACTGCGGCGGGTCTCGGCGTCAACCCTTACGACCTGCGCGACAATATCCGCGGCGGCGTCAAATACATCAAGCAACTGCAGGGCATGTTCGGCAATCGCTACGACCTGATCGCCGCTGGATACAATGCCGGGCCTTATCGTCAGTCCCTCCAGAACGGACGGATACCCAATATTCCCGAGACACAAGACTACGTCAAAAAAGTCTCGGCCTACTACAGCCGGAACAAGGCTGAGAACGGCGACCGGACCCCGTCGGGCGATGATGCCGAGACGGAAACGGTCAGTGATGCGCGCGGATGCGGGGAGCAGCTGAAAAAGGCGGTCGACCGCAATACTCAGGCGCAAGTCGAACGCGGTTCAGTCTGGAACGAGCTTCTGGGAAAATCGCTGGCGGCAAACCAGCAATATTTGCAGCGTCTGCAGGCTGGCCTCCAGTCTTCTTCTGCGGCCTTTCGCGGCTCGGGAGGCGGCAACGCCAAAGACCACGATGGTTCCCTCGTCATGGCTGAAGTCCAGTGCCCCTCGACAGTCATTGATACCGGCAGCACCCGATGCTTTGCGGTGCCAACGACCGCCACCACAGATCAGATTCAGCGTTGGCTCGAGGACCTTCAGGAGCAGGCACGCGCCAGTGGCGATGTCGCGACCTTCTCGGTGTTGGAGGACCCGGCGCTCGGGCTCGTGACAGTCGTCGACGCCAGGCCAACGGCAAATTGAACAGGAAGAGAGAGGACAGGCAGATGAAGAAAATCGTTGTTGCCGCAGCGCTCAGCATCACCACTGTGTCGCACGGCTTTGCGCAGGTTCCCGTCAAAGACGCGGCCAATATCGCAATAAGCCAGGAGATCGAAAAGCTATCGAAGCAGATCCAGGGCGACACGTCGATCGTCAAGGACAATACGATCAAGACGCTTCAGGCGATCACTGGCGACCGGTCACAGGATGCAAGCCAGTTTGCCAGGCTCGCCACCGGCAATGGATTCAGTATGGGCCAGGCGCCTGATTTCAACAGCATCCTGTCGGGAAACGAAGCGTTGTTCGGCGGCATCAGCGGTGAATTCCAGAACACCGCCGCCAAGCTGATCAATGGGCTCAATCTGGTGAAAATGGTTGTCGACACCGTCAAGGGAGGCGAGCTTTCAGGCGCCAATCAAGCCTATTCGCAAGGCATCAATGCGCTGACGACGCTGACTGCCCTTACCGACGCGATGAACAGCGCCACCAAGGACCGGCAGAACGCCTTCATGCAGGCGACGGAGCAGATCGGCACGGCACAGGATCTGAAGGGCGCGCTCGAACAGAACACGCAGATGGTGCTGCAGGGCAACCAGACCGCCAACGAGGCCGTCGGCTCGCTCAACAACCAGGTGATGCTGCTGAACCAGCAGTATAAGGCGGCCCTTGCAACCTCATCCCAGAACCTCAAGACGTTCGCAACGCTTCCCGACAGCGTGATGCGCGATGGCAGCGGTGGCGCGGGCGAAGCTTCGATTCGCGACCAGCTACAGGCATTCGAGGAGCAGAACCAGTGAGGTTTCTCCCGGCGCCGATCCTCGCCCTTATCATCTTGTCCGGATGCGCGGGCAAGTTCGAACAGCTGGCGAAATGCTCAGCCGATGAGAACCCCATACCGGCTCTCGCCTACGAGACAGGGCAGAAGCCGACGGCGCCCGAGCAAGCGCTCGCGGACATCGTCAACAACGACTGCGGTCCGATGCGACCCGTCAACTCCTTTCAGGGGGGATGATGGATCCGGTCAGCTATGCGGTCAATTTTTATGGCGACGCACTCTCATACTTCGACAAGATCAACGAGGCATCCCTTGAGAAGGCCTGGGGATTGTTCGCCGAGAACGGCAATCTGGTCTCGTCTATCCTGGCGCTGTTTCTCATTCTCTACTTTCTTTGGGGCGCGCTCGGCCTCTCGAGCGTATCTCTTCAGGATATGGCGATCACGGCCTCGAAACTCGCGCTTGCCTATGCGCTGGTCATGTCCTGGGCGACTTTCTACGACAATATCGGCCAGTTCGTGCTGACGTCACCGCAGGATCTTGGTGCTGAAATTTCTTCGGCGATGGGAGGGCAATCCGCCGGCTCCGATCTTGCCAGCCAAGTCGCCAGCATGTCGCGCAAGGTCTACGACTTCGCCATGCAGCTGTTCAATTCCTATGAATCCGGATGGCTGCCGAACGTTACCGGTGCAGTGGTGGTCTTCATCGTACTGGTCTTTGGCCTGCTGCCGATGCTGCTCATCCTGACCGGCGTGACGCTGTTCGCCAAGATGATCACCGCAGTCATGCTGGCTATCGGCCCAATCGCCATCCTTTCCTATTTCTTCGGTATCACGCGTTTCGTCTTCGATGCGTGGGTGAGGGGCATCGCCTACGGCATGTTCATGCTGCTTTTCACCTATGTCATGGCTGGGCTGTCCTTCGGCTTTTTGATCGGCATGATGGACACGATCAGTGGCGACATGGCGACCAAGGAAAATGCGCTCGCGATCGTGCTGGCGATGGTGCTCTACTTGGCGCTGATCTCCTATTTCATTTTCCAGGTTCCTGATTTCGCGAGAACATTTGCCTACGGCACAATGACGTCAGGTACTCCCGGCGGAGGCGGCGCCAGCACGATATATGGCGCGGCTCGCGCGAGACTCGGTTCCAGCACTTCCAGAAGCGGGCAGGCCGCCGCAGTGGCCCTTGGCATGATGGCAGGGCCAAGAGGCGCGTTGACGGCGGCGGCACTTGCCGGCCGCGGCACGATGGCGGGTGCCGGAGCGCTCGGCCGGATGCTGACCATGCGCCGGCGCAGCGGTGAATGAGGCGAGAAATGCGCGGGTCGAATCCAGCTTATCCATATGGAAGCCGGGTCTCACCGACGACGTAGCTCGCAAACCTAACGACGATCATGATTTTGGGGATAGAACGTGGCATTGTTCAGAAGGCAGTTGCGAGCCGTACCAACCGACCAGGTTGCCGGGCCGCAGGACATCTACGACCAGCACTTTTCCTGGGGTGAGAAGAACCGTTCGCTTCGCACATTGATCGGCATCATCCTGCTGGGGTTTGCCGTGGCCGGCTGGGCCGTTGCAGGCGTGCTGTCGTTTTCGGTGGCGCAACTCTTTCCGCTCGTTCGCACCGAGGTCGTGCCGCTGATCGTCGACCGGAATACCGGTTACATGGAGACGGTGACCACGCTCGATAAAGACCGTGCGACGGTCTCGGAAAATCAGGCCGTGCGCGCGGCTTTCGCTGGCAACTACGTGATCCGCCGCGAAACCTACGATCCCCGCTACCTGTCAGATAATTTCGACATGATTGCGCTGTGGTCGGAACCCGGTTCGCAGGCCTTCAAGGACTACGAGGACTGGATGAACCCCTCCAATCCGAGGGGACCGGTCAAGATGCTCGGCGCAACCGGAGAAATCCGCCCGGAAATCCTCTCGGTCAATCCGCTTAATCCATCGACCATGGCTGTTCGCTTCGAAACAAGGGAACGTCGCCGTGGTGGCGATGTCATCACGCGCTGGTCGGCGACGATACGCTACCGGCAGATCAACCTTTCCGCCAGTAACCGGGTCCGTCTCTTTAATCCTCTTGGCTTTGTCGTGACCGAGTATGCGAGAGTGCCCGAGACCATGCCGTCAGGGATCGCGCCATGATGCGGCGGATGGTTGCAATGTCCTTGTTCATGCTGCTGGGTCCACTGGTTGCGCATGCTGAGCTGGTTGCCAGGCCGGGTCGCTTCGACCCGAGAATCCGCTCACTTCCCTATTCGGCCGAGCAAGTCTTCCTCGTGACGGGCACCTACGGGCTGGTGACGACGATCCTCTTCGGCGCGGATGAGGACATAACACAGGTCGTCGCCGGCGATACCGTCTCCTGGCAGATCCTCACCTCGGCCGACCGGCGCTCGCTCACCCTGAAACCGATGGAGAAGGATGCGGCCACCAACCTGTCAGTGGTCACGACGAAGCGGACCTACTCCTTTGACCTGCGTGTCAACGACAGCAAGGCGATGCAGAACCAGACTTTCAAGCTGCGGTTCACCTATCCGGAGGACGCGGGCCTCAAAGGCACGGCGGAGCTCTGGAAACAGGCTGAGGCAGCCCAGCGCAATCCGAACATCAAGAACATCCGCCGCGACAAGGTCAATTACGACTACGGGTTCAAGGGCAGTGACGGAGCCAAACCGCTCTGGGTCTTCGACGATGGATTGAAGACCTTCATGAAATTCACCGGCGACATCCCGGCAATCTTCATCGTCGATGGCAGACGGCGCGAGAGCCTGGTGAATTATCGCCGCGAGGCCGACTACATCGTTATCGACAAGGTCTCGCGGCAATGGACGCTGCGCTTTGGGACCGAAGCCGAGACCTGCCTTTTCAATCTGAGGACTACGCCTGCCGACATACCGGCGCCGATCGAGGGCGCGGTATCGCCGAAGCGAATTGGCAGCGGGACATCCAACCAACAATCGCAATCAAGATAGGAGGCGCTCATGTCGGATCCCAACTACCATTCCATCGACACTGATACGTCCATTGGCGGACAGGTCAGGCGCGGTGGTATAGGCCTCATGCGCCCGTTCGCAGTCGTCGCCGGTATAGCCGGCGTTGGTGTGGTCCTCTACTTTCTCCTGGCGGGCGGGGAGGCAGAGCCGCCAATCGACACGACGCCTCGTGAAGAATTCCGCCCGGTCCAGACGCCGAGAAATGAAGGGTTCCGGACTCCGTCACCGCCACCGCTCCCCACGGTCGAAGTCCCGGCAGCACCACCTCCGCCTCCGCCACCACCGGCGCCGCGAGTGCCGGCCGCAGCCCCCGTCGCACCGCCCGCGGACATCGATTGCTCCCGTGGCAAAAATCCCGACGACCCGAAATGCATCGAGCTGGAGCGGAAGGCGAAGTTGCTGGAGCGCGTCCGCTCCTCCGCCATGGTCTTCGATCAATCTGACCAGACGAGAAGCGCTTCGGTGACGTCGTCCGACGCTTCTAGCTCAGGTCCGTTTGGGGCAAATAGCACGGCGAGCGCATCAAATACCGTTACTGGAGATGGCGGCGGGGCTGTCGATGGCGATCGCGCCTTCCTGAAGGCGATGGGCGGACAGGGGGTGGAGGTGTCGGTCGCCACAGAAAATCGCCGGACCGATGCCTGGATACCGCAGGGCACGATGATCCGCGGCACGCTCGAAACAGCCATCAACTCCGATCTCGCCGGCATGGTGAAGGGGATTGTGCGTGAGGATGTCTATTCGTTCGATGGCCGTCGTATTCTTATCCCCGCTGGATCCTCGCTGATCGGTGATTATAAGTCCGGCGTCCAGAGGGGGCAGGAGCGGATACTGATTGTCTGGACGCGGATGATCCGCCGCGATGGCGTCTCGGTGCAGCTCGGTTCCTATGGGACTGACCGTCTTGGCCGTTCGGGCATGACCGGCATGGTCGACAGAAAGAATTGGGAACGCTTCGGACCGCCGGCCCTTATGACGCTGATCGGTGGCGCGACACAATACATCGCTCAGCTTGGCCAGAGGCAAGATCGCTACATCACCATCGTCAACGACAATGGCAGTGTCACGCGCATTCCACAGGACAACGGTGAGACCTCACAGGACCGTGCCCGTGCGATTGCGGCGGAAACCATCGCATCGGGTATCCAGCAAATTGCATCTACAGCGTTCGAGGATTCCCGCAACATCCGTCCGACCATCCACATTCCGCAGGGCTCGGATATCAATGTCTTCGTGACGCGCGACCTCGATTTTGCCGGCCTTTATCCTGACCCGGTCCGCGAAGAGTTCGAGCGGTTGCGCAAGGTGAGATACGGCAAATGAATGCGCGCCCCCAGATTTCCGCCGAACAGCACTTTCTGACCGAGGCGCTGGAACCGATCCGGTCATTCCTCGATGATCCCGCTGTCGTCGAAATTTCTTGCCAGCGCAGCAACGAGGTCTGGCTGGAGAAGATCGGGCAGCTCCGGATGGTGCGCCATGAGATCGACGGACTGGATCAGGATGTCATTCGGCACATGGCTTCCCGCGCTGCCTCCTTCACAAAGCAGACGATCAATGCCGAAAATCCACTTCTTTCGGCGACACTGACGGGAGGCGAACGCGTCCAGTTTGTCTTGAGCCCGACCTCGGCAACCGGTCACGCCTTCTCGATCCGCAAGCAGTTTATCCGCCGGTTCGACCTCAACGACTATGAGGAAGCGGGCGCCTTCCGCTTCACAAAGGTAACCGGCGACGACTATCTCGATGATGTCGATATCGAGCTCTCGCGACTGTTGCGGATCGGAAAGACGCGCGATTTTCTGGAACTGGCGGCCACCAATCATCGAAGCATGCTGATTTCGGGCGGGACTTCCACCGGTAAGACAACCTTCCTTAATACCATGCTGACCGCAATCCCCGACCATGAGCGGTTCATTCTCATGCAGGACACCGCCGAACTGGAGCCACGCCAGGAAAATGTCGTTTCTTTGCTGGTATCGAAGGGCGGACAAGGGGAGGCGAGGGTGACAATGGGCGACCTTCTCGCCACGGCGCTTCGCCTTCGGCCCGACCGTATCTTCATGGGCGAGCTGCGGGGAGACGAGGCGTTTGATTTTCTAAATGCCATCAACACCGGTCACCCCGGCTCGATGTCAACGATCCACGCTAACTCGCCGCATCATGCGTTCAACCGGCTGTCGACGCTGGTGCTCAACAGCAATGTCCGCATGGAACGCGACGATATCATCCGCTACATCCGCTCGATCATCCCGATCGTAGTCCATTTGAAGAAGAGCGATGCCGCCGGCGGGCGCGGTGTCAGCGAGATCTATTTTGCCGACGAGGTTGATGAACATGGCCAGCGTATTCACGGACGGAGAGATTGATCGCCCGAAATGGACGGGTCTCCAGAAACTGTCTTTTCTCACACTGCCTGTCGCGCTGGTTGGTGTGGTCTGCATATGGCTGACCTTCTTCACCTTGATCTACGACGCCTATGTCGTTTCCTTCGGTTCACTGTCGTATTTCGACTATGTGGGCCACGTGCGGTTCGCTGATGCCGCTCGCTACACCTGGTCGATCATCCATACGCGCAACACGGTTGGTTTGTCGCTTCTGGCATTCATGCTTGCATCACCCTTCCTGTTCTTCCTGATATGCATCTGGATGCTCAAGGGCGGCAGGGCGCTGTCGCGCAAGATCCTTTATCTCCTGCATGTCCGTTCGATGTTCAGCCTGATTGCGCTGACCGCGCTGATCTTTGCCGCCTCCTGGGCTGGCGCATTTATCTACGGCTTTGCCTTTTATCTCGTCGCCACGAAGGCTGGCGAACATGCCGAAATCGCCAGCTACTACGGCAGCCATCTTGCCGCAATGTATCAGGCGCCGTTCGGAACGACGGATACAGCCGGGGTCTATCAGCGGCCTTCCCGGCAGACGGTCCAGGCTACACTCGTGGGGCTCGCCGCCGCCGGCGCGCTGGTGGGGTTTCCGATTGGTGCAGCAATCCAGAAACGCCAGCGGATGATCATGGGCAGGGCCCGTCTCGCCACCCTCAAGGATGCGGCAGACTTTCGCCTGCGCGAAAAACACGGGATCGTGCTTGGTCTCAAGCAAGGACTTCTTCTTCGCAACGATGGTGACCAGCATGTAATGCTGATCGGCTCCCCCGGACAGGGAAAGTCGCGTGGCTTTGTTATCCCCTCAATGATGAGTTTCGAGGGCTCGCAGGTGGTGCTCGACATGAGCGGTGAGCTGTTCGAGGAGACCTCCGGTTTTCTGAAGGACAAGGGATTTGAGACTTTTCTGCTGGCGCCAGGATCGAAATTTACCGACGGTTACAACCCGCTTGACCTGATCAGTACGGACCCACACCAGCGCATCACCGACCTCCAGAAATTGACGCAGATGCTGCTGCCGGAGCGGCTTCGCTCCGATTCTTCCGATTTCTGGGAGGAGAGCGCCCGGATTCTGCTCACCGCCATGCTTGGCTTCGTGCTCGAATGCCCCGACACCCGCAAGTCGCTAAGCGAGCTGTACCGTATCCTTAACTCGATGTCCGACGAGCGTACGGCGATTGTTCAGCTGCTGGAGAACTACGAAACGGTCCTTTCCGACCAGACCCGTATGCAGCTCACCAAATTTGCCGGCCGGCACGAAAAGCTGGGTGAGGGGATTGCGGCCGAAATCGTCGCCAAGCTCAACTTCCTGCAGAACCCGCTCGTGGAGGCGCTGACGTCGATCACCACCATTCCGGTCGATACCATACGGAAGCGCAAGCTGGTGATCTATATCCAGGCCGACTGGAATGCCATCCAGATCTATGAGCGGCTGATCTCGATGTTCATCCAGCAAATGGCCGACAAGCTGGTTCAAATGGGTCCTTTGCCCGATGGCGAGCACGAAGTGATGATGATGCTTGACGAGTTTGGCAATGGTGGCCGCATTGACACGGTGCTGACGCTCGCCCCCTTGATCCGCAAGAACGGGGTGCGGTTCGTCTTTATCCTTCAGGACGGTGCCCAGCTGGAGCGATTGTACCAGCGGTCCGGACAGAAGATTCTGATGGGAGCATCGACGATCAAGGTCTTCATGAACTTCCAGAACCAGGACGATGCAATGGCGGTCTCGCTCGCGGCCGGAAAGACGACGGAATGGGTCGAACAATCGTCCTATTCCCATCGCCATGGCCGTCGTCAGCGATCAATCTCGAAGGTGCCGATGTCAGTCGATCTCCTTCCGTTGAACACGTTGATGATGATGAAACCGGAAGAGGCGATCCTGCAGGTCACCGGCATGCCGCTGATGCGGATCATGAAACTGGACGCCGGGGGCGAGCGTATGTTCGCGAAAGTCCGCAAGTTCAAGATGGTATCGAAACCCTGTCTGAAGCCTGTTGAGTGGACGATAGCCGACAGTGACCGCCTCGGGTCCGTCACGCCAGCCGCACCGGATATAGCCGCGCCCAGCGATCAGGCCGGCTTGAAATTCGGAGCTGACATCGATCTGGCTGCCATCGAGCGGGTCCGGAAGCCGCAAGATCTTCGCTACATCGTGAAGGACGGCGTTCGTCACGTTTATATTTCCTCTCTTGACGAGCTGCGTCGCCGTCTGGACCTCGATGAGACCCGCGCCGCAGGCCTGGTAGAAGAAGAATTTGGCGATGAGCCGCAGCCGGGACGTAAACCCTCGCATAGCGCGGCTGGCCGGAGAGAGAAACGTGGTGAGCCGAAGGAAGCCCTCGTCAAGAACGCCGATAACATTGATCTCGATGTTGATGAAGAAAAGCTTGACCAATCTTTCTACCCGGGATCTCCGACAAGGCGGCAGAATTATCCGGATGGCGCATCCGGTTCTCCTATTCTCCGACGCCAGGAAGTAAGAGAAGCATTCGGAGGCGAACTTCAGGCTTTGAATGACATCATCTTCCTGCAGGCTGCGGAAAATGTGGTTGAGCCACAAACGCTGAACGCGGACGTTGAGCTCCTCATAGACACTCTCTCAGGCAAGCTGACGGAGGACAGTTCGAAGGCATGGCTACGCGAGTTCGCAGACACTGCGCGCGATCCTTTGCGCGAAGATGGGGCGGCGCCCGATAGCATGCCGGGGAACGAGTAGCTGGCTGGCCTCAGATCAATCGTAGTTCACAGGGCCAGACCAAGTCAGGTCGCGGTGCCCGAGCAGCAGGAGAACACCATCCATGGCCAAAATCGAGCGCCTCTCGACGCTTCATATCGCCGATGAACGGCATCTCGAACGAATCGTTTCCGCGGCCCGTGCCGAGCCGGGCTTCTGGCTGATGGTGAAGGAGCGCGAAATGGAACTGAGAGCGATGCGCGCCGAGCTCAGGCGCCTCGGTGCTGACGAGAGCAAAATCGACCATCTGTTTCCAAAGAGGCTTAAGCCAACACTGTCTGATCTCGCGGACGAACTTGTAACGCGCATGTTTGGGAGTTGCCCTCAAGACATGCTGGTGCCGGTTCAGGATGCCCTGCTTGCTGCGGCAAAGCGCGAGCTGGATGAGTATCCATAGAGCCGACCAGTTCGTTGCGGGCTGACCTACAGCCATTGATAGCGGCGGCTTCGACGATGTTCTCCTGCTCGGCTTCGTTGAGGTCCTTCCTGTGCGTGATCCAGCTCTGCAGCAGGCCCTCGCGTTCCTGCGGATCGAGCGGCCTCGCATCCTCCGGCTTTTGGAAGAGATCGGTCATGGCTCGTTCCAGAGATCACGGTCGGAAAGCCGGTCGCGGATATAGGTCTGGATACCTGCTTCAAGATCGGCACCGTCCGTGCCCTGCGCTTCCAGCCGCATCGTATGCGCGACGCGCTGCAGTTCACGCACCGCGATCTTGCGTGTGCGCGCATTGACCATCGCTTCGAGCGCTGTGTTCGGGACGAGTGCATAGACGAGAGTGCAGTCGAGCGCCGGCCGCGCGCTGCAGCGTGTTCAGCTGGATCGTACCTGCCGCCTCGGATTTTTCGGTCGTCTCGACGGTTTGCGGCCGGATGCCCATTCGCGCGCCGAGTTGCGCCCCGGTCATGCCGATCGCATCGCGCAACGCGCGCACCCCGCCCTTCGGCGGCGCCTTTGAGCGGTCGGTCGGCCTAAGCCCGTCGAGCCGTAGTCGGGCTCTCCCGCGGGCATCGCTTTTCACGTTGCCCTGCCTGCCAGTGCCACATCAGGCCATAGCCTGATTTCCACAAACCTGGGATCAGCTTATAACGTGAAATGGAAAGTATCAAAACACAGCTATAGCCTGATATTATTACGCTGAAAATCAGTCCATAGCCTGCCTGACGGTTTGTTGCGCATCCCTGAAATCCTTGCAATTACCCTTCACACGTGCCGGACATTGTCGATGACCCAACCTTGCAGGCGCTTCGCTGTCGCTTGCGCATTTGCCTCCGTTAGATCCTCGGGAAAGATACTGAACATCGGTCCGAGCTGCTTCATGCGCGGAACGGTTTTTTCCTTGGCCTCGCGATACTCATCAGTTTCCATGCCGAAGGCCTCGACGATCAAAGTTGCGGGCGTATGTTCCTTGTAGGTTGCCTCAACTATGAAATCCGGCCGGCAGGGCCCAAGCGGTGTTTCGGTCGCAAAAAGCGGCTTGGTGATCTTGATACGGAGATCAGGAACGCCTTCCAACAGGGACCCCTGAAGCCAGAACAGGAGATGGCACACATCTCTTTCAAAACCGGACTCCACCGGAAACAACGTGTCGCCATTGTGGACCGGCTGGGCATAGGCCTGGACAGCCCTGGCTGGTCCCTCGTCATCGTCGCCGAAGTCCACGTTCATCAAAGTAAGGAATGGGCCGCGACGAGCCGGGTCGCCGCGCAATGGCTGTCGCACTTTCCCGATCACGTCGATTGGTCGCGAGGACGATGCCGGCAAGATTGTCTGAACGGATATGGATTTCGCATACAGCAGCATGAAGCCCGTGCGACGAAGCGTTCCGGGCCAGTCTGGACGCGAGGTTTCGAGCAGGCGTTGCCAGCGGCTGTCAGTTGCCCAATAATCTGCTGCCCACGTCGACAGCAGGGCATTAAATGACCATGTTCTCAAGACTCGAAGTTCTTTGGCGGCGGCGCGCAGCTTTGACAACTGATTTCGTAGTGTCAGATCGTACTCATCCTGCAGGGGAGAAACGATGTTCACACCAGCGTCGTCGAGCAACCGCCACAGGATGCCACCGAGCCTCGACGGCCTGTCGTTTCGCTCCGTCGAGCGATTGATGTCGTGCTCGGCGAGGTCAGCAAGACGGTCGGGAATGGCCGGCAATGCGTCGATGAAACTCCGATCGGACTTTCGGAGAGGCCGAATGTGGTAGCTACGATCGATGAGCGCTGGCGTCGCGTCCTTATCCACGTGAAAAGGGCAACTGATTGTGTGGTTTGGCCGCTCCTTATGGCGAACAGGGTCTTCGTCTTTCGACGTCAATCGCCGCAGCGTATAGGTGTGCTGTTGCCGGATCGGGGCGAGGAGGGGCTGGAGCCGACCGGTGAGGCAATCGCACTCGATCCAGCCGTTCATCACCTTGGCTTGCCGGATCACAGCGAGGGCGATTGACTTCTCAGCATTGGAAGCAGCATTACCATACCACGCCCGAAGCGCTGCGGCCTCTTCCTCGGTAAGCTCTGCCAGGCTGTGAGCGGGGCCGTTCCTGACAACTATGCGCATGAATTTTGCGAACCAGGAGGATGCAGACCTTCCTCCGGCCCTGCGGTCCGAGCAGCTCCGCTTGCATGGGCGGATCGTGCCGGTGTACGAAGCGTAACGGGGTTGTGAAATGCCCAATTTGAACTATGGACAACAATTGGTTTACGCTTGGACGGTGTAGTTTTTGGTCGATATCGGGTGACGGATGAGCACAAGAGTTTCAAGGAGAGTTCCAATGCGCCATCGGAGTGCGCCCTGCCATTACCTTGGCGGCATGTTTGTCTGTCGCCGCGTAAGTCCGATCGGGGCTGGGGGTGGCGACCAATGCCCCGTCTGAAACGCCAGCCCCCGGTGGAGGCCGTGGACATTTCGACGATCGACACGTTGTCGTTCCAGGAGAGGCTTGCTATCGGTCTCGAACGATTGAAGGCCGAGCGCAAATTGACGAATCGGGAGCTTGCTGAGCAGCTCGGCGTACACGAAGCATACATATCGCAGGTGACGCGTGCCATGCGAGACGTCAAGCTATCGACACTCGACAAGATGCAGCGCGAGTGGAATGTCGTCATCGAGGATTTGCTCAGGATCACTGAAGCTGACCTCCATCGGATAGCGGTTTGGAAAGCCCGCCGAAAGAAACAGAGAGGCGCCGCGACCGACTCGTGATGCGGTGGTCGCCCCAGCTGTGGCAGGAGAAGCCCTAGTGGTTCAGGTTAAACCAGAACCTTTCTTTCACCCCGTTGTCGTTCGGAATATCGAAATAGTAGGGATCCGCGCGGCGAGGGCGCGGAGTGGCAGTCTGCTGGATGCAGCTTTCGCCATCCCGGCCGAAGCGCCGATTTATCGTCAACCCTGCTGAGCTGGTATTGCCATCGTGATGGCCCGATGCCCGGCAGACATTGACCGTTTCGATGCATTGATCAGGTTCTCCCCGCCAATTGTTGTCGCCACCTCGCGAGGAGTAGCCCACCGTGGTGCCAGCAGGGCAATCCTCGTAGGTTTCACGACCAGGCTTTCCCGCCTTCGCCTCATGGCAGATGGGCCAGGAGAAGCCGGGTCTGGACATGGCGGTGATGAGTTTGCGCATCGGCGGCACGCAGTAGGAGATACCGTGCCAGGATGGGTTTTTCGATGCGGCGCACAGCAGAACCTGGCATCCCCATTCGGCGTCTTCGGCCTTTGCTGGCACCGCCGAAAGCGCGCCTATCAAGCCAGCGGACAATAACACGATCGCCTTCACAGTGCGTCTCCTTTGAGTGGCTTACTGGATTTGGACCCAGGTGTTGTCGATTTTCGCGAACGACAGGGTGCCGGGCTGCGTCGTACCCGCGAAGGAACCGCTTGTTGTTGTGATGATGCCGGTACAGGTGACACCAGGTACCGCCTGACGAGGTTTGCACTCCGAGATACGGATCGTGCGGCCCGATTTGGCGATCGCAGCACTCGCTTGCCTGTCGTCGGGAAAGTCAAATGCTGGCTGCCGTTGAAGCTCACTCTCGAGCCGCGCGACCTCCTGTTCAAGTTCCACTATCGTGTCGGCCCGTACAGACTCGTTGATCGTGTACCCGCCAGCAGATCCCACGACGAAAGCAATGCCAGCGGCGATAAGCGATCCGTAGTCGAGCTTCTTCATCGGCAACCTCAATATCCTTCGATCCCGAGGCGTTTCAGGATCGCGATCGGATTGGTTTCGCACTCCGATTTCCATTCGCGATGCTGGGCGCAGGCGTAGGCGTATTGGCTGAGGTCGGCCGAAGACAGGTCTGCAAGCCTGTTGCCAACCGCCTTCCATTGCTGCACGTCTGCCGGATCGCAACCAGCACCACCCGCGCCGCAAAAGTCCGGATCGCGTTGCTCGATCTGGGTTTGGGTGGCGCCGTCCTGGGCGCCGGCGGCAAACGGAGAAACAGCCAGTAGAATGGCAATAATGGTCGAAGTTTCGAAAGGGCGTTTCATTTAACCTCCGTGCACCTGCGTGAAGGACAGTGCTTTGTCGGGAGTGACGGGTAGGGGGAGGGGAAGCCCCTCTTCTGTGGCTGATGCGGGGCCATCGGACAGATCACCAGGCTCTGGCGATGCATTGTAGAGCCAGGGAGGAGACAGGTCAGGCGACGACCAGATGCCGAAACCGAGCCCTCTCGCCCTTCTTTCAATATCGAAATAGGCAGGGACTTGAGGTTCATTACGATAGTTGAAGGCGTAGCCGATGCCTTCCGCGATTGCCGTCGCTGCCAGATTTGTCTCACCAACAAAACAATGCGCGATCAGGTTCTTGTTGCTGTCTCGACCGATAGGCGCGCAGTTGACGTCCTGGCCAAGCGTCCGAAGGATCATCCAGGCACGCGAGACCTGACCGACAGGCCATGTCACGCCTTCGGTCGTAGCGTTCTGCGCCAGTCTGGGGGCTTCATATCCAGCCAGACGGATAAGCTGACGCGTTTTGACGAACTCGAATGTGGTTCCATCAATGACCTGAACCTTGCCGTATATCTGACGGGGAACGTCGGATGGGCGGGCTTGCGCCAGCGTCCCTGTCGGGATGAGAGCGAGGACAATCGTCGAGATGGTGGCAAGCTTCATCGCGACACTCCCGCTTGTTGCATCAGAACAGAGACAGGGTGCGGCATATCTGGATAGTCCCAAAGACCCGCGCGGGCGTTGCGGGCGCTTTCCTCAGCGACCCTATATCCGGGAACAATAACCTGGCCGGTGCTGTCGACTGCCGCAAATCCCCATCCTTGCGCGATAACGTAGGTCGCAAGATCATATCGGTGCTCCCCGGCAGTCGTCTGACATGCAACCACGGCATTGTTCTGGTCGACCATCTGAATGGTTGCGCAGACGGGCTTTGTGTCCCTGACCAACGCCTGCATCATGATCACGTTGAATTCACCGCAGTCGCGCGAGCTTCCCTGGGATACGGTAACGGCGGTCCCGCGAAGGCATGACTGGAGCCCATAGAGCCGATATCGTTGCCCGTTTGAGACCCAGCTATCGCCGGTCTCGAACTGTGCACGCGTCGGGAATGGTGCGAACGCGGAAGATGGCGGAAGCGCCACGTCTTCCGTGGCAGAAGCGTCAGCTTGCGAGGTCTGAACGGGGACGACGGGCAGCCAAGGCGGTTGCGTATGTGGAGCTTCACTGCCGGCCAGCATCGGCATTATGACGAAGCCTGCGTAGAAGCCGGAGACTGCGATCGTGGAAATAAGCATCAAGGTTCCGATCTGCATCAGTGCATTGTCGGATTGGCGCGGTAACGCTCACCGTAGGGATGGAAGAAATGGTCGCTGGCCCAGATACCGGCTTTCGCTCCTCGCGCGACTTGTTCCGCCCGAGCATATTCCGGGAAGATCGGCTGGCCAGTACGATCACGGAAAGCAAACGCTACGCCTTTGCTGATGAGTACCTCAGAGAGCGACCGCACCGTGTCTCCGTCCATGAAAAAGCATTCCGCATATCGTACCGTCGGCTGGCCGGAGTTCCGTCCAAGTTCATGGCAGGGGAATGCGGTGCCAGCGATAGCCTGCACCTCGCCGATGGTCGCCGTCATCGCTGCAAGTGAGATAATGGTACACGTGGCAATGACACCCGCATATTCGAGCGGCTCGGTCGACAGGCAGCCTTGAACCCCTGCAAGTTTGATGATCGTTCCATCCGCTGCGAAAAATGCGCTGCCGCTCAACGCCGCTTTTGGGGTGACACTTTCAAGATCAAGTCGCGTTATGATCGAGGACGTGTCGAATGGTGTTGGCGACGCGGGGATCAGGTCTCGCCCCTGTACATAAGCCTGCTGGTAGTGGCTGACGAACTCTTCAGCCGTGTCCGCCCTGGCCGTCTCGGGCAGCGAGACCAGAGCACCCAAAAGGCTGTAAATGAGGCGGCGAGAAGATCGCCATGCGTCATTCTTCATGTTCGCATCCGTCACCTGTTGACTTTTTTGAACATGCACGAAATTGTACTGTAGTGCAAGTATGGAAAAGTTTTGAAAACTGAGATAAGGTCGTTCAAACGTTCGATTTGTATGTGGGGATCAGAGGATGGCGATGTATCGGAAGGCATTCACAGTCTTCACTCTTCCATTCCGTGCTGTTTGGTTGTTGATTCGGATTGCGTGTTTTTTACTGGTGGCAGCGGCATGCATCCTGGTGGCGGCCTTCGTCGGCTACTGGGTAGTCTTGACGTTTTCTTATGTCTTTCTGCCGCTTGAAACGACCGAGAACATTTGGCAGTGGGCTTCGCATCTCTATGAGCGATCGGCAGGGTTCAAGGCTGCGACAATCACCGCATTCTTGCTGCTTATCCTGCCAATTCTCCGTTTCTGGCCGGTGAGAGACCCACTTAGCGAGGCGTTACGTGAGCGCGACATTATGCGGATCAATGAGGGGGTAATCGCAGCCCGACGTCAGGATGAAGCACCAGCAAAGCTTCGCGGCCGGTAAAAAACGCGTTTCCCTCTTGTCACGTGGAGAACGAAGGCAACTTGCCGAATTGAACAGATTTCGATCTTCCGCTTTCGATCGTGTGAGCGTGAGCGGGATTGGTTGATCGTAACATCGGCTTCGGCTCAAAGGGTGCGGATTTCATGACAGTCAAACCTCTCTCGCTCGCCATATCGACCTTCAAGGGCGGTGCTGGAAAGTCCACCCTGAACGTCAATCTTGCTGCGGAGTTCGCGCAGCAAGGTCACAGGACGCTTCTGATCGATTGCGACGAGCAGGAATCATCGACGCGCTGGTATAATGTCTCCATGAAGCGCGGGCTTTTGCCGACCGACGGAACGTTGTTACATTTGCGCGTAGCGCCCGGAGACAGGTTTCGTGAGCGGCTCGACAGGGCCCCAGAAGCGGACATCCGCATCTACGATGTCGGCGGCTATGTGCATCAGCGTGCGGTCGAGGTTTACCACGAGTGCGATGCAATCCTCATTCCGGTCATTCCCGAACCAACAGCCGCGACCTCAGCCATCAAGGTGGCCACGATCCTGACCGAGATCGGCCGGAAGCGGGACAGGGGACCGATCCCCTACGCGGCGATCTGGAACTACATCGACATGATCGCCCTCAAACACAATCGATCCCTTCCCGAGGTTCACGCCATCCTGACGAGCGGCCGGATACCCATGGTCGAGACGGTCGTGCGCAAGAGCAATCATTTCAGCGATGTCGGGGCCGGTTATGGTTCCCTCTACTCCAAGCTTGCGGGCATCGCAGACAATCCGTCGTTGACGCCGTCGGCCAAGCGCAGGGCATCGGAAAGCGTGCTTGACGCAATCGATCTTGTGAAGAGGATCAACAACGAGTTCATCGGGCTTCTGCAGGCGGAGGCCGCCTAAACGATGTCGAGGGACAGAACGCCTGCCGGAAACATTCTCGCCCTTGCCCGATCCCGCGAACAGTTCAGGAGGCCGCGACATCGTATATGCCGACGACCATCGACCTCGACACACTCATGCCCGATGGTGATGCCCAAGGAGAGGAAACCGCGCCTTCTGCGGCCAATTTACCTAAGACCCACACCCCAGCCAGGCAAGAACGCAAGGAGCGACCTGTGGCGACCGCGCCCGCAAAAGCGGCTGGCGTGTCCGGCAAACGAAAACGGATATCACTCTACATCGACGACGACGTGTTGACCAAGATTTTCCGAGTGTCGTTGGAGAGCCATGAGCAACTGTCATCGGCGACGCACAGGCTCATCCTCGAGGCGCTGAAGGCGAGGGGACTCTAGACCGCATGCGACACCCGCCCATCATTTTTCGTCTGCCGGATCACATCTTAAGCAATGTCGACGCACTTGCCGGACGGCTCGACGTCTCCGTCAATATAATCGCCAAGCTGATCGTCACCAGGGAGATCATGCATGTTCCCGCCATGCTCGAAGAACATGATCTGCAAATGGCAAACATGCACCAGTTTCTTCGCGAACTTGCCTGGCGCAATGAGGAGTTGTTCGCGCAAGACGTCGGATTAGCTGAGGGGACAAGGCTGATTTCACAGAAGCTGGACGAGGTGATGGGGGCCATCGACGCTGTCCGCGATGCCGCCTTTGTTCGGCCGTCATCTTACATTGTCGAGCTGATCAGGAAACACGATGAACGAGGTCTCCAGAAATCGCTCGAAGTCTAGACCCGAAGGTCGGCGACTACCGAGCTATCTTGATTTGATCGAAGACGATCTGCGCCGACGTGGAGGCGGCGGCGGAGGAGGGGGAAAACGACCGGCGGTCGGCCAGAGCAAACGACCGTCGACGAGACATGCTGGTGCTGCCTCGGCGATCAGTCGTGCTACAGGCAACAATGCAGTGGTGGTCAAGGTCCTTTCCTATGGCGCCGGCGCGGGTTCGGCCCATAACGTGCTTGTCTACCAGAGCAAGGAAGAAAAGGCGCTCGATCAGGATGGTCGCGAAGTATCGGATCTAAACCAAGCGGTGCGTTCGTGGGAGAGGGACTTCGGCAATCGCAAGGGGAGCAGCGACGTGCTGCGTCTGACTTACGAGCTTGAAAACACCCGCCGGGAAGGCGTAGCCCGCGCACTTGCTTCACTCGCCGCCGACGGTTTCCATAAAGCCGGCGACCCTTCACGAACTTACGCCTTCAGTGTGAGCGATGGCGTAAGCGAGCAAACAAGATTGCATTTCGCCCTGGTAATTGCTCACGAGAAGAAGGACAGGTCGGATCGAAGCGGCAGCAATCGCATTCCAGGAGAACTCGACGTGGCGCATGCGATCGACGCACGTCTGGATCGAGCTCTCCGGAAAGAGGGAGTTATGCCGATTTCTCGATACCCCGCTGAGTTTTCTTCAGGTCCAAAGGGGTTAACGGCAACGCTGCACGCCATGCAGCGCAGGGGCGCGGAGGTAACGCTTTCGACGACGACGCATATCGAGGAGCGTCCAGGCAGGAGCGGACGTTACCTCCATGGCGCTGAGCGGCGCGAAATCACCACTGCCGATCACAAACAACTGACGGCAGAAGGGAAAGTCGTCGGTGCCCTCATGCAAACCCGTCAGCCGCGAGATTTCATGCACTTGTTGCTGTCAGGACCGGCAAGTGTCGATCGCGATCACTTTGTTTCTGCCGGGCGCGATTTTCTAAGAGAACAATTCGCCGGGCACCGTTTTGCCTATGCCGTCCATAATCGCAATGCTCTCGACAAGCATCCACACATGCATGTGATCGTTGCGCTACGAAATTCCAGTGGCAAGATGCTCAATCCGAACATCCGCGACTTTACGGAATGGCGGCTGCGTTTCGCCGACAAGGCACGCGAACGGGGCATCCCGATCGACCGTCAGAAGCGGCTTGAGCGAGCAGGCCCTCCGCCCGTCAAGCGCTGGGAATGGGAAATGTTCCGCCGGATGGGAGCCACGGCCCCAAGCAACGTCGTCGACAAAGTTCTGGCGAAGGTCCGCGATACGCCGACAGCCCCCAGATTGCAGGATGCACAAAAGCGGCTTGATCAGAGCCGGCGCGCAGTTGGGCTCATTCTGAAAATGTTGGACGAGATAGGGAAGAATCGGTCTGCGCCCAGCACGGCGCGCGAACTTAGCCAGGACCTGTCGATAGGCCTCCAACATGAATACCGGCGGCTTGAGACAGCAGTCCGTGCCGGTCGTGACCCAGCAAACGAGAAAGGAGAAGAGCACATGCTGAGATCGACACCTATCAGCGCTGCCCAGGCGAAGGCTGCGAAGGAGACACTGGCGAACACCGCAGTGAGCCTGGCCACCAAGATCGCCAACCCCGCCGATCGACTGATCTTCGAACAGGCGACGAAGATTATTGGGAAGGTGGTTGGGCTGCAGCTTGACTCACGGGTGGTCAAAAACCGCGATCGTGATGCCGCGGGTCAACAGAAAAGCAGCGTGAACAGTTTGGCGACGAAATCGGCAGCCGGCCGCGATCATGTTGCGGAGCAGGGTGTCGTCAACACGAGTTCGAACAACCGATCGCTCGATCAATCACGCATCGCGCGCTCCAACGCCGAATATGACAGGCCGGAAGCGGATCGGCCAGATCCAAAGCGTGAAAAGGCTCAGCGACAGTCTCACGAGTCACAGAAGTCGATAAAACTTCGTCCGCCTCAGGAAAAGGATCGCGATCGGAGCCGCTGAGTGAATGATACTCATCCTTGTTCACTGCATTTGGCTGACTGGCGGCTCAGTCCCAAAATCCGTTGAATCTCAGTGTTAAGCTGTGGCGCGTTCACGGTCGCCGACCGATTAAAATATTGTCGTTCCATTTCTCTCCAAACCGGGATCGTTCGATCCTCCGGCAATCCAGAATACTGGATAGACGATATGTTGGCGCTGGTTGCCGCAAGCAGCCCAACAGCAGTGCTGGTGACAAATATGGCGTCCTTCTTGTCTACACCATACCACTCAACGGCGTGTAAGATCATCGCGGAAATCAATCCATCCGTCCCTCGTTGCGTCTCGTCCGCTTGGGGTATCTCTCGTCTTCCTTGCTGAGAAATACCCCATGTCATCCAGAAATCGGGCATTGCGTTCCGGATCTGCAGCAATTTGTCGAGTCTTCCGGTGAGGGCCGCGAATTCTGCCGGGCCGTGAGAGCCGACGTCCATCCCCCTTGCATCCGAGATGAATCCGAACCTTACGCCGATCCGTCGCAGGTGCTGTAGCATTTGGACGAAGTCGTTGCTGATATCTCCCAGCATGAAATCCCGAGGCGGATTGTTCCGTCTCAAAAGGGTGCCGTCTCGCTCGAAGATGACAAGGCCGATAGACCCAATTCTCCGGAATGCTCTGCCATTGCTATTCATGTCTGGTAACCAAAACGTGAAGTACCTTGCATTTACAAGGGCGGCGACGCCCTTCCCGACCCTCGCGATTGCCGTAGTTCAAGCGGTCAACAGCACCCGCGTTTCAGGCTCCCGCGCCGCGAATGAACTGCCTGCGTACAAGGGCTGAGTAATCTGCAATCTCAACCGCATTTGGCTGCAGACGCGTTGCGAAACCTCGAATGCTCCGCAGCATACCGCAAACCTTCCATAGCCATCGGCACGACCAAGCTCATCAAACTCTGCACCGGCGCGTTTATAGAACCTGCGCATGTGCGGTTCGTAATTCGAGATCAGTGTATCGATGCCATGGTCGAGGGCGACTTCGCATAGCGCAAGGAGAAGCAGGCAAAAAGCACGATCTGGACGCATGTCGGGAAAGTTGCGAGCAACAGTTTCTTCATCGATACACATGCGGGTTCCTTCCCAAATGCCGGGCGCAACGAGATCGCAAGCGTTCGGAAATGTCTCGCGAAAGACGTCGTAGAGAAGAGTAGGGCCTGTGGTTGGCATGAGCCGGACGGAACCGTAGAGTACTTGCCGGTCATCGCTGCACCATATGAGATAGGCAGGATGGAGTTCGTCGTAGCGATCGCGTTCATGAGGGCCGGACACTGTTACATTCCAGCGAAGGAGATCAGCAAAAACCCGCTTTCTCAGCCGGAACGATTGATCGAGAAGGTCAGTATACCTGTGAAATTCGTGAGCCTGAACAAGAAGATACATGTTTGCCTCCATCATTTGATGAAAAGCACCATGAGGATTTCACGAGAGCCGATAAATTCCCCAGAATGGTACCCTTAGTTGGGGGTATTGCCAAATGGATTGATCAGTCGCAGCTGCATCGCTCGCGCGATCGTAAAGGTGATTGAACCGCCCCCCAGTTTGTGGCGAGCCGACTTGATGTAGGCTCTTGTCGTGTGCTCAGAGAGCTTCAGCATCACCGCAATGTCGATACTGTCTTTGCCCAGGGCAGTCCAATGCAGGCACTCGATTTCGCGACTGGATAGCTGTGGGACCGGGTCGTGCTCGCCGTGAAGTTCGAAGATGGCCTTGTGATGGATAAGAACCGCCAGATCTCGCCATTCATTCCGGAATTGTCTAATGCTTGCATCCCATTCGTCCGCCGCTTTGTGCGAATTGACAGAAAAGAGAGCCAGACGCGCCTTGTCGATGATAGGAATGGAGAAACCATTAGAGCCAATCCCGTGATTGCGCGCGTCCAGAAGAAAGCCATGGGCTGAGGTCGGTACTTCGACTTCGCGCCAGTCGAAGGGCATCTGCCGCACGAGGCCTTCACGAAGTATTGGATCGATTTTGACGTAATCGCGCAGCAGGTAGCGAGATACCCATTTAGCGTTGTAAGTGGTGCGCACGTAAGGGGTATCGACAACATCAGCAACCGTCAGCGCCAGATGATAGGTCACGAAATCGATATCGTATGCCCGTTGAAATACTTGTAAGGCATCTTCAACTGTTGGTACCGCCCCGATATCCTCAAGTAGCTTTTCGAACCGATCCAACCGCTGCATTCCGTCGTCTCCTTCAGGGCAATCTAGAATAGCAGTACGAATGAATTCAAGCTAAAATTGCATAAGATAGATTATGGAACTTATTTCCGGATCGTGTCACTGTCAGCCAATGCCTGCATACGCACCGCCTAGGTGCCGCCTTCCGAGCGTAAGGTGGATCGCTGAAATTTGGTTGCCGTAGAGGCAAGAAGGTGGGGTACACTTTTAGTCGCTAGTTCGTCGCGATGGTCCTTTGTCGGCGCACATACTGCTTCTCGGACAAACGTAAGGGGCCATTAGTGCAGATGGTCAGGTTAAAGGAGCCGCATCGTTGAGCGCCGGCGCATCCGCATCTTCACGTCCTCGATGTCGAGGAGGGCCTTTTCCCAGCACAGCTAACACCTATACGAAACCATTCCAAAACTCCTCACGGGAAAGTCGGTCTGCACCCGCCCTCACTCGACTAAGTTCGATAAGATGCGGAACACAGCCGGCAGGATTTAGGAGCGTGACAGGTTGGGGATAAAGGGAGAACGAGCAGTTGAAGGCTGCGCCAAGTTGATCAAGCCTGCCACTGCTGGTACTTGCGACAGCGTCGCTTTGCGACCGCTGTATGATGCCACCCGTAAATCCCAAAGCCCTCAAATCTGCGACAAGAAGATTACGATACGGGCTCTTATGCAACAGCAATGCTGCACGATTTAGTTGCGTTTTTCGCAACAGCCGCCGTTGCTCCGATCCACGCACTCGTCAAATATGCGCAATTAATCAATACCTTGATCGCTATTCTCGGACCGCGTCCCTCGCTCCCGTTTAGCCGTGCCATGATTCTTCGTCATATTTCTTTAAGTAGTTGGTGTCGAAGCTGCCAACGAAACTACGCCGACAGCTAAACTTGGGAGGTTACATTGCTCTTCAGATCGACAACCGGCCGGAATATCTTCTCGGTGGCCGCGTTCGGCGTTTTTGCCACAATCGCCACCTCTGCGGTACTTTTTTATAGGTCTTATGAGGATGTGCGCGCTACGAGTATCGAGCGCATGCTGCAGATCGCACAAACCGAAGCACTCGTTTTCGACAAAGGGGTCGCCGGAACTATTCATATTGTTGATGCGCTAAAAACGACTTTGCTTACTATGAAAGAGACCGGATCCACCGATCGCAATGAAGCCAATCATCTGTTTCGCAATATACTGAAGGACAATCCCAATCTGCTTGGAATTTGGTCCGGCTGGGAGCCGCAAGCCTTCGACGGAAAGGATAACGAGTTCAAAGGTAAAGAAGGATATGATGCGACCGGCCGCTACATAACTTACTGGGTTCGGAGCGGCGATCAGATCTCTAATGCACCTTTGGAGGGCTATGCGACCCCTCCGGAGAGCCGCACGGTCGTCGCCGAACCTTATTCGTATTCGATTGACGGCAAGGATGTGCTGATGACTTCGGTTGCGGAGACGGTCATGGAAAATGGAAAGCCGATCGGATCCGTCGGCGTCGACTTATCCCTCCATGAAACCAGCCTCGCGCTTACCTCAGCCCACCCCATGGGGACGGGCTTCGTCAGCTTAGTATCAAGCACTGGCAAGATCGTCGCTCATCCAGACGGTTCGCTGATTGGGAAAACCCTGTCCGAAGCCAGCGTGCAGACATCTGGTTGGAGCGAAATAATTGCAACACCCGGAGTCGCACATGAGATCAGTTCGGTGGACGGCATGGCATACTTGGCTGTCGCCGCTGTTGTTGCGATGCCCGATGGCACAAAGTGGTACGCAATTGTCTCTGTTCCAAAGAGCACTGTGTTTGCGCAACTTAATGTCCTGATGCGAGATGCAGCAATCACCGTCAGCGTGGCCGCGCTGTTGTTGGCGCTTGCGGGCTGGATCGTCGCGCGCCGCTTCATTGGCCGGATTTCCAACGTGATTGAAGAAACTGCAGATATTGCGGACGGAAATCTGGAGCTCGTCCTGAGGGACAAAGATGCCAAGGATGAAATTGGTGATCTGGCACGGTCCCTCGAAGTCTTGCTGGGGCATAACAGGGACAAAGCCCGCCTTGAAAGCGAAGCCAACGCCAACCGAAGCATGACGGAGCGTGAGCGGGACGCACGCGAGGCCGAAAAGGCAAAAAGTGATGCCGAACTGCGGTTTGCCTCTGAACACATTGCCAAGGGGTTGGCGCAACTTTCGGAGGGGAATATCGCCTTCCGGATTGAAGCGCCCTTTGCAACCCATCTAGACACTGTGCGGCAGGATTTCAACGCCGCAGCAGAGAAGCTCGAATCGGCCCTTAGGCGTGTATCTGAGAACGCCCGCGGTATAGAGGCAGGCTCGAACGAAATCCGCACCGCCGCGGATGACCTCGCCATGCGCACGTCACAGCAGGCGGCTGCTGTGGAAGAGACTGCGGCGGCCCTTGAGCAGATTACCACAACGGTAAAGGACGCGACGAAGCGCGCCCAAGAGGCAGGCGAACTTGTTGCCCGCACGCGCAGAGGCGCTGAACAGTCGGGCGAGGTGGTTCGACGGGCCGTCGCTTCAATGCAGCATATTGAAAAATCGTCGGGCGAAATCAACAGCATCATTGGGGTGATTGACGAAATTGCCTTCCAGACGAACCTGCTTGCCTTGAACGCCGGTGTCGAAGCTGCACGTGCTGGTGATGCGGGGAAGGGCTTTGCGGTGGTCGCCCAGGAGGTCCGGGAGCTTGCACAGCGGTCGGCGAACGCGGCCAAGCAAATCAAGACGCTGATCACGACGTCGAACGCACAGGTTCAGGACGGCGTTCAGCTTGTTGGCGAAACGGGACGCGCGCTGGCGACGATCGTCGTGGAGGTCCAGGAGATCAACCGGCACGTGAGTGCGATCGTGGAGGCAGCACAGGAGCAGGCGTCAGGGCTCCAACAGATCAATACCGCCGTGAATCAAATGGATCAGGATACTCAGAAGAATGCCGCTATGGTAGAAGAGACGAACGCGGCGACACATAGCCTGTCGCAAGAAGTGACGTCGCTGAACGAACTTCTGACGCTCTTCCAAATGTCGTCGAATGTTCAGCCCGACATCATGCGACCTATCCCTGACTTGCCTTCAACGATCTCTCCGAGACATGGTTACTATGCCAAGGACACGAACGTCCCGCCGACTTCGCCTGCGCGGGTGCTGGGAAACAAAATCGCGCGCGCTTTCTCGGGCAATACTGCACTTGAACGAGACCACCAGTGGGAAGAGTTTTGACGACCTGAGCATCGTGGGAGAGGGTTTAACATAGACCGCGTACTTGACGACAAGCCCTCTTCCGCCGACCGACCATCGCAACGATCCCAAGGGTTTGTTTCGAAAGAGCGAGGCGCATTATTTCCAGTGTTCCCAAGTTTGGATGCAAACCAGGGGCGAGGAGCTTTATGTTTACGCCAGTTCTAACTGGAAACGGTTCTCCGCTTTTCAGCGTCAGCTCGTTGCTGAAGCGAAGTCAGCGACCAGTTCGTGCTTGTCTCCCGGGTAGGTCAAACAGACATGGGTGACATTATAACTCCCGCTCCGCGTGCGCCGCTCCATGACAAGGCATGGTGTGCCCGGTGAGACCGCAAGTAGCCCGGCGACACGAGCGTCGGCACGACGGCGCGGATCCGGTGCTGGGCCATGCTCCAGGGAATCTTGCTTGTCAGCCAGGGGCCAGTGCCACTTCATCGAAGTGATCCCCGATGGCTTCCGGAACAGCCTCCAGGTTAATGAGGCGATCTTCCAGACAAAAGGGTTGCTCGCCAGCATAATGTACCGCCAAAACTTCAATGACCTGTGCCGATTCGGAAAGGTCCATGCGGCGGCTCGGCGTCCTTTGCTTTTCGTTGCGTACTCAAAAGCTTTTCGTAGCTGTATGACAGGCCGAGCGATTCGACTTCGAGGCGGATATCATGGATTTCCAGCACGGCAGATTGTGCGTGCGGATGAGTGGCGTGGCTGCCAGACTTGCGGCGGCGCTTGATAAGGCCGCGCTTGACGAGCTCGGTGATCGCCTTGTTCGCTGTCATACGTGAGCACTGGTATTGCTCGCTCAGTTCATGCTCGAAGGGGATGCGATAGCCTGGTGGCCATTCGCCCGAGAGGATTCTGCCCTCCACGTCCTCTAGGATGCGGCGGTGCAGCGACGGCGCCTTGGCGTCGGCTTGGGGCTGGTAATCTGGGGAAATGGAGATAGCCGGCTCCGTGCGTGTGCCGGGCGGGAATCGCCCGGCCTTTATCATAGGAAAGGCCCAAGCGCCTTTCAATGAAAAGTCAGGCGTCGGCGAGCGCCCGCATCGTCTCGGCAAATCGCCGGCCGACCGCCTCGCGCGCGACGTGGCGACCGCCCTCCACCTGCCGTCGCCCGTTCACCCAGACACAGTCGACCGTCGCGCCGTTTGCGAAGATCCAGCTATCGAGCAGGCCGTCGCCGGCAAGCACGAGGCCGTGGCGCGGCGCTAGGCTGACGAAATCGGCGGCATTGCCGGCGACAAGGCACGCCGGCGCGCCGAGCGCGGCGGCCCCGCCGGCAAGCGCGCCGTCGAACAATGCGCGTCCCGTCGAGCCGCCGGGGGCGGCCAGCACGTTGCGTGCGCGTTGGGCGAGACGCTGCGAATATTCGTACTGACGCAGTTCGTCCGGCAGGCCGATCAGCACGTTGGAATCCGAGCCGACCCCAAATCGGCCGCCCGCAGCTAGGAAATCCTGGCCGGCGAAGATGCCGTCGCCGAGATTGGCCTCTGTCACCGGGCAGAGGCCGGCAATCGCGCCGGCCTTCGCCATGGCGGTCGTCTCGGCCCCGGTCATGTGCGTGGCGTGGATGAAGCACCAACGAGAGTCGACATTCTGGTTGTCGAGCAACCATTCCACAGGACGGCGGCCGGACCAGGCGACGCTGTCCTCCACCTCCTTCACCTGCTCGGCGATGTGGATATGCACCGGCCTGTCGCCGGCCATGGCGATGACGGCGGAAAGCTCTTCGGATGTAACGGCGCGCAGGCTATGCGGGGCGACGCCGGTGACGCCCTCCTGCAGCGTGTCGGTGAGCGCGCGGCAGCGTTCCAGGAGGCGCGAATAGGAATCGGCATCGTTGATGAAGCGGCGCTGCCCCTCGCCCGGCACCATGCCGCCGAAGCCGGCATGGGCGTAGAAGACCGGCAACAAGGTCAGGGCGATGCCCGTCGCGGATGCGGCCGACGCGATGCGCGCGGCCATCTCGGCGATATCACTATAATGTGCGCCGTCCTTGTCATGGTGCAGATAATGGAACTCGCCGACGCGGGTGAAGCCGGCTTCTAGCATCTCGACATAGAGCTGGGCGGCGACGGCTTCGACATCGTCCGGCGTCATGGAGAGCGCGAAACGGTACATGATGTTGCGCCAGCTCCAGAAAGAATCGCTGCTCGGCCCGCGCGTCTCTGCAAGGCCGGCCATGCCGCGCTGGAAGGCATGGCTGTGAAGGTTCGGCATGCCGGCGACGACGGTGTCATGGCGCTCGTCGGCGGCTTCAGGCGCAACGTCCGTTTCCAGCGCGCTGATGCGGCCCGCCTCGACGTGCAGCCGCACATTGTTCGCCCAGCCACCCGTAAGCAGCGCCTGCCTTGCATGAATGACGGCCATCGTCCCCTCCTTGCCGGTGCAACGTGAACGCGGCCTCAAATTGGGCCTTGCGTGTCGC
Source organism: Agrobacterium sp. LEGMi-208b (assembly GCF_059511785.1). NCBI lineage: Bacteria > Pseudomonadati > Pseudomonadota > Alphaproteobacteria > Hyphomicrobiales > Rhizobiaceae > Agrobacterium > Agrobacterium sp. LEGMi-208b. The sequence continues at coordinate 22,493 of NZ_JCALIC010000003.1, read as the reverse complement.
GCCCTTATGTATATACATTACATCTATTACAGGGAAGAGGCAATCGCGATGACGATACCGGAAAGGGACGCGCCCCGCGTCTGGCTCAATGCGCGCCTGGCGACGCTCAACGAAAGCCTTCCGGGGCTCGGCATCGTCGAGGCCGGGGCCATCGCCGTCGAGGACGGGCGCATCGCCTTCGCCGGTCTCGAAGCCGAGCTTCCCGCCACCTTTGCCAGCGCCGAGAGCATCGACTGCGGGGGGCGCTGGATCACACCGGGGCTCATCGACTGCCATACCCATCTCGTCCATGCCGGCGACCGCGCCCATGAATTCGAGCTTCGCCTTGCCGGGGCCTCCTATGAGGAGATCGCGCGGGCGGGCGGCGGCATCGTCTCCTCCGTCAAGGCGCTGCGCGCGGCAAGCGAGGACGAGCTGGTGCGCCAGACCCTCCCCCGTGTGGATGCGCTGATCGCCGAGGGCGTGACGACGATGGAGATCAAGTCCGGCTACGGGCTCGATACCGAGAACGAGCTGAAGTCGTTGCGCGCGGCCCGCCGCATCGCCGAGGAACGCGACGTCACCGTGCGCACCACCTTCCTCGGCGCCCATGCGCTTCCGGCGGAAATGAACGGCGACAAGGCGGCCTATATCGACAAAGTCGCCCGCGAGATGCTGCCGGCCATCGCCGCCGAAGGGCTGGCGGACGCCGTCGACGGCTTCTGCGAGGGCATCGCCTTCTCGACGGACGAGATGGCGAAGGTCTTCGACGCCGCGGAGAGCCACGGCCTGCCGGTCAAGCTCCATGCCGATCAGCTCTCCAACCTGCATGGCGCGGCGCTTGCCGCCCGCTACGGCGCGCTTTCGGCCGATCACCTCGAATATACAGACGATGCGGGCGCGGCCGCCATGGCCAAGGCCGGCACCATCGCCGTCATCCTGCCGGGCGCCTTCTATTTCATCCGCGAGACGAAGAAGCCGCCAATCGAGCTCTTCCGCAAACACGGCGTGAAGATGGCGGTCGCCACCGACGCCAATCCGGGCACCTCGCCGCTCACCTCCCTCCTCCTCACCATGAATATGGCCGCGACGCTCTTCGGCATGACGGTCGAGGAATGCATCGCCGGCATAACGCGTGAGGCCGCCCGTGCGCTCGGCCTCGTCGACGTGGTGGGAACGCTGGAGGCCGGCAAATGGGCCGATTTCGTCGTCTGGAGCATCGGTCGACCGGCGGAGCTGGTCTACCGCATGGGCTTCAATCCGATGCATTCTCGTGTCCGCCGAGGACTGCAATTCTATCAATTGGTAGCAGCAAGCTGCCGCAGGAGTGAATCATGACCATCACGCTTCATCCGGGCTCCGTTTCCCTCAGCGATCTCGAGCGCATCTACTGGACCGGCGAAGAAGCCCGGCTCGACGCATCGTTTGATACAAGCATTGCCAAGGCTGCCGCGCGCGTTGCGGAAATTGCTGCCGACAATGCCCCGGTCTACGGCATCAACACGGGCTTCGGCAAACTGGCATCAATCAAGATCGACAGCGCCGATGTGGCGACTCTGCAGCGCAACCTCATTCTTTCCCATTGCTGCGGCATCGGCCATCCGCTGCCGGACAATGTTGTGCGGCTGATCATGGCGCTGAAACTGATCTCGCTCGGCCGCGGCGCATCCGGCGTGCGGCTGGAGCTGGTGCGGCTCATCGAAGGCATGCTGGCAAAGGGCGTCATCCCGGTCATTCCGGAAAAGGGTTCCGTCGGCGCCTCGGGCGATCTCGCACCGCTTGCGCATCTTGCCGTCGTCATGATGGGCGAAGGCGAAGCCTTCTTTGGCGGCGAACGGCTGGATGGCGGCGCGGCACTTCAAAAAGCCGGTCTGACCCCGGTCGTGCTGGCCGCCAAGGAAGGTCTGGCGCTGATCAACGGCACGCAGGTGTCGACCGGTCTTGCGCTTGCCGGCCTCTTCCGTGCCCATCGCGCCGCGCAGGCCGCTCTCATCACCGGCGCGATGTCGACGGATGCGGCCATGGGCTCTTCCGCCCCGTTCCATCCGGATATCCACACGCTGCGTGGCCATAAGGGCCAGATCGATACCGCCGCTGCCCTTCGCGGCCTTCTGGCCGGCTCAGTGATCCGCGAAAGCCATATCGAGGGCGACGAGCGCGTGCAGGACCCTTATTGCATCCGCTGCCAGCCGCAGGTGGATGGCGCCTGCCTCGACCTTCTGCGCTCCGTCGGCCGCACGCTCGAAATCGAAGCCAACGCCGTCACCGACAATCCGCTCGTGCTTTCGGACAATTCCGTCGTTTCCGGCGGCAATTTTCATGCCGAGCCGGTTGCCTTCGCCGCCGATCAGATCGCGCTTGCCATCTGCGAAATCGGCGCCATCGCCCAGCGCCGCATCGCGCTGCTGGTCGATCCCGCCCTCTCCTACGGCCTGCCGGCTTTTCTTGCGAGGAAGCCCGGCCTCAACTCCGGCCTGATGATCGCCGAAGTGACCTCGGCGGCGCTGATGTCCGAGAACAAGCAGATGTCGCATCCGGCATCCGTCGATTCCACGCCGACTTCGGCCAATCAGGAAGACCACGTCTCCATGGCCTGCCACGGCGCCCGCCGTCTCTTGCAGATGACCGAGAACCTCTTCGGCATCATCGGCATCGAGGCGCTTTCCGCTGCGCAAGGCGTCGAATTCCGCGCGCCGCTGACGACCAGCCCCGAGCTGCAGAAGGCGATCGCGGCGATCCGCAAGACCATCCCGACGCTGGAGTTGGACCGTTACATGGCCGGCGACCTTGCCGCTGCCAGCGAACTCGTCGCGAACGGCACGCTGAACGCCTCGGTTTCGTCAGGCATCCTGCCGGTGCTGGTGGCTTGAGATGAGTGTCTTCGAAACCACCCAGGGCACCTCGCCCATCATCCTCGGCTTTCCGCATACCGGAACCGACGTGCCGCTTGCCGTCTGGGAGCGCCTGAACGATAACGGCAAAATCCTTGCCGATACCGACTGGCACATCCACACGCTCTATGACGGCCTCCTCGACAACGTCACGACGGTGCGGGCGACGTTCCATCGCTATGTCATCGACGCCAACAGGGATCCGGCCGGCGTCAGTCTTTATCCCGGCCAGAACACCACCGGCTTGGTACCGGAGACCGATTTCGATGGCATGGCGATCTGGAAGGACGGCATGCAGCCCAATGAGGCCGACATTGCCAATCGTCTCGCCAAATTTCATGCGCCTTACCATCGGGCGCTGGCCGCAGAAATCGAGCGGGTGAAATCCATTCACGGGGTGGCCGTTCTCTACGACTGCCACTCGATCCGCTCGCACATTCCCTTCCTCTTCGAAGGCAAGCTGCCGGATTTCAACATCGGCACCGACATGGGCAAGAGCTGCGACGCCGCCATCGAGCAGGCAACGCTTGCCGTCGCTTCCGCAGTGGAAGGCTACGACACCATTCTCAACGGCCGCTTCAAGGGTGGGTGGACGACGCGCCACTACGGCCAGGCTCAAACCGGCGTGCATGCGATCCAGATGGAACTGGCGCAATCCACCCATCTGGCGACCGAGGCCGTACCCTTCGCCTACGATACCGCGAAAGCCGAAAGGCTGCGCACGCATTTGAAAGACATCCTGCAGCGGATCGAAACGATCGCGCTTGGTTTGAAACGTTAAAACGGGGACATTCGAAATGACCAACCCACGCCACAATATTCGCGAGATCCGTGCGCCGCGCGGCGATCAGCTCAATGCCAAGAGCTGGATGACCGAAGCGCCGCTGCGCATGCTGATGAACAATCTCGATCCTGATGTCGCCGAGAACCCGAACGAGCTGGTCGTTTACGGCGGCATCGGCCGCGCCGCCCGCACCTGGGAGGATTTCGACCGTATCGCCGCGACGCTGAAGACGCTGACGGAAGAAGAGACGCTGCTCGTTCAGTCCGGCAAGCCGGTCGGCGTGTTCCGCACCCATAAGGATGCACCGCGCGTCCTAATCGCCAATTCCAACCTCGTGCCCCATTGGGCGACCTGGGATCACTTCAACGAGCTCGACAAGAAGGGCCTTGCTATGTACGGCCAGATGACGGCCGGCTCCTGGATCTATATCGGCACGCAGGGCATCGTGCAGGGCACCTACGAAACCTTCGTGGAAGCCGGCCGCCAACACTATGACGGCAATCTCAAGGGTAAGTGGATCCTGACCGGCGGCCTCGGCGGCATGGGCGGCGCACAGCCTTTGGCTGCCGTCATGGCAGGCGCCTGCTGCCTCGCCGTCGAGAGCGACGAAACCCGCATCGATTTCCGCCTGCGCACCCGCTATGTCGATGCGAAAGCCAAGACGCTGGACGAGGCGCTGGCCATGATAGCCGAATGGACGGCAAAGGGCGAGGCGAAGTCGGTCGGCCTGCTCGGCAATGCCGCAGAGATCTTCCCTGAACTCGTCAAGCGCATGAAGGCCGGCGGTCCCCGCCCCGACATCGTTACCGACCAGACCTCGGCCCATGACCCGCTGAACGGCTATCTGCCGATCGGCTGGACGGTTGCCGAACACAAGGCCAAGCGTGAAAGCGATCCGAAATCCGTTGAAACCGCCGCGCGCGCGTCCATGCGGCTGCATGTAGAAGCCATGGTCGCCTTCTGGGATGCCGGCGTGCCGACACTCGATTATGGCAATAATATCCGCCAAGTGGCCAAGGACGAAGGTTTCGAAAACGCCTTCGCCTTCCCGGGCTTCGTGCCAGCCTATATCCGCCCGCTCTTCTGCCGCGGCATCGGCCCGTTCCGCTGGGCAGCGCTTTCGGGCGATCCGGAGGATATCTACAAGACCGACGCCAAGGTGAAGGAGCTCCTGCCTGACAACAAGCACCTGCACAACTGGCTGGACATGGCGCGCGAGCGCATCGCCTTCCAGGGTCTGCCGGCGCGTATCTGCTGGGTCGGCCTCGGCGACCGCCACAAGCTCGGCCTCGCCTTCAACGAGATGGTGAAGAACGGCGAACTCAAGGCGCCGGTCGTCATCGGCCGCGACCATCTGGACTCCGGTTCCGTTGCCTCACCGAACCGCGAAACGGAAGCGATGAAGGACGGCTCCGACGCCGTGTCCGACTGGCCGCTGCTCAACGCGCTGTTGAACACCGCATCCGGCGCGACCTGGGTGTCGCTCCACCATGGCGGCGGCGTCGGCATGGGCTTCTCGCAGCATTCCGGCATGGTCATCTGCGCCGACGGCACCGATGACGCCGCCCGCCGCCTCGGCAACGTCCTCTGGAACGACCCGGCCACCGGCGTCATGCGCCATGCCGATGCGGGCTACGACATCGCCATCGATTGCGCCAAGGAAAAGGGCCTGCGGTTGCCCGGTATTTTGGGGAACTGATCAATGCAACTCCTCCGCGCCGCCGCTCACAAACGTATGCCCTGGAAGAATGGCGGCGGGGAGACTGTCGAGATTACCGTCTTTCCTGAAAATTCGGCTCTCGGCGATTTCGATTGGCGGGTCAGCATGGCGACCGTCGCCACTGACGGACCGTTCTCGATCTTCGACGGGATCGACCGGACGCTGTCGGTCCTTTCAGGCGACGGCATGTCGCTTTCCATCGAAGGGCTCGGCGAGAACCTGCTGACGCCGCAAACCCCGCCGCTGCGCTTCCCGGCGGATGCACCTACCATGGCGCGCCTGACCGGTGGTCCGATTATAGATCTCAATGTCATGACGCGCCGTCGGGCATTCAGCCACACGCTCACGCATCATGTCGTGGTAGGCTTGACCGCGCTTCCCGCGTCATCAGACAAGCGACTGCTGCTGGCGCTTGATAATTTCCGGGTCTCCACGGAAGCGGGCCTTGTCAGCCTTCAGTTCCTCGACTGTCTTGTGCTTGACGGTTCCGAAAAAGCTGAGCTTATGCCAAAGGAAGAGACCCTTTCCTTCTACCTCATTGAGATTGTGGCAAATCCAGATCGCCTGTAGACAGGGTATATGTCATGTCCGCTCGAAAATACGAAATCGTGTCCCGTCCCGTCGAGTGACTAGGTTTGAAATTATGGGTGACGACAAGTCGAACGAGCATTCACACCAAGTAATCGCTTGTCATCTCCCAGGTATGAATGAAAGCGCGCGCTCCACGCTACATTTCTCGATTTTTCAGATCCACACCATCCAAAGCCAACGATCTGGAGTGGATCGGAAGACTCTAATATCGCCGGCGTTGGAGCATTAAAAGTTCTCCCAGATGACACTGGCGAGATAAATGAATGCGAACAAAGCCGATTTTGCAGGTCGGGGCACCGGCAAAGTTATTTTGAAAACGGTCGTCGCTTCAGCACGAGGGTGAGGAATGCGTCTCCTTGGTCTGGAAACCGGCGGTGTAAATGCGTTCCAAGCGGCACTTGCGCTGTATCCGAAATTTGGTCTCAGGAAAGATGAAGCCTAGTCGAGAAATGTACAAACGAGTTCGATCATTTTCTCTATCTCGACTTCGAAGTGCAACGCGGCGTCCTAAGAAAGAGGCGTGTTTGAGTGTGTTAGTTCCCACCGGCAATGGAGGAAACGTAGAGGCTCCGGCTCCAAAATACTTCCTACATCAGCGCGAACTTAGCTCGCACGGCTCCTCTAGGCAAGAATCTTCCCAGGATTGAATAGTGCAGTCGGATCGAGCACGTCTTTAACTTTTTGCATCAGAGCGTGCTTCGCGGGATCTGTCAAACCGAGCAGAGGTCCTACCCTTTTTGTTCCGATGCCGTGCTCAGCGGAAAATGAGCCCCCCAGAGAACGAAGGTTCCGATACACGACATCCTCGATTACAGGCATCTTCGCGGCCGCAATGTTTCTAGCGGCAGCATTGAGTACGATGTGGAGATTTCCGTCCGCCAGGTGCCCAAAGACATAGGGATCGAGCGTTGCATCGATGTCTTTCAGTTCTGCGAGACAACGATCGAGATAAGTACTGACTTCCGATAACGGAACGGATATATCAAAGGATGGCGCGCCGGGATATTTGCGATAGATGAGATCGGTGTCTTCCCGCAACCTCCATATATTCCTTTCCTGCGCTCCCGTTGATGCGAGCACAGCCGAGGCATTAGGAAAGGTAGTGATAGTCTCTTCATAAATATCTTCGAGTTCTGCCTGAAGGGTCGCATATTCGGCTCCGCCAAGCGAGAGAAGGAGATGGATCGGATGGTCGCATCGATAGTCCGTTGTTGACCAGTGATGATGCTCGGATGTCAGCGTGAAAAAACTGCTCCAGACCGCCTCGGCCGCGCGAAGCTGTCCATATCTGACGGTACGTCCGAGCTGCACGATCTCCAGAGCGGAATTGACTGATGGCAGGCCGAAGAGGATCGTGGCGGTGGCTTGCGGCTTAGGCTCAAGCCTAATCGCGACCCGGGTGATGATGCCGAGCGTGCCTTCGCCGCCAATGAAAAGATGTTTGAGATCGTAACCCGCCGCATTCTTCAGTACCCTTGAGAGGTCGGAATAGACTGAGCCGTCGGGAAGGACTGCTTCCAGTCCGAGAATACGGTGTCTCATTACGCCGTGCCGAAAAGCGGTGATGCCACCTGCATTCGTTGACGCCATGCCCACCGATCGTTGCAGAGCCGCGGGACGGCAGGTCGATTCCGGGCTCGAGGCGATATTCATTCGCGGCCGCTTGCAGCGCCTGCAAAGTTACGCCGGCTTCGACGACCGCAACATGCTCGATCGGAGAAACGAGCAGGATACGATTGAGTCGAGCGGTCGATATGATAAGTTCGCCTGGTTGGGATATTGCTCCGCCCACGAGCCCCGTCCGTCCACCATGCGTAACAAGCGGCACCTTATGAACGGCGCAGCACCGCACGATGGCTGCGACTTCCTCCGTTGTTCCAGGAAGCACGACAACGCCTGCCCCAGGGTTTTCAAGCGTCACTCCGTAATCGATGGTGGAGGCGGCATCGCCGTCAATGAGATTTCCCTCGCCAACGATCTCGAAGAGTTGCGAATTGAATTCAGAGGGCAGGCTAGACATTCGACGTTTCCAGAAGTGGACTGCGAAGGATTAACTGCTGCGGCTTGGCTCTCAGGAGGCGCTTCCTGCAAACGCGCCATTCTTTTTGGCCGTCCAGGTTGCGATGTAATCCATGAGGCCCGGGCTCAGGCAGTCATAGGGTTCGAGATCGAGGTCTCTCAGGCGAACGCGCACGCCGTCCATCTTTGCGGGTTCGTAGCCACCTTCGATGATCGAAGATACGAAGGCCGCAAAGCCTGGCTTTGCCCAACCCGTTTCGTGGAAACGTTCCGGATGTACGAAAGACAAACCTTTGAACGGATGTTCACGTTCGACGGGACCGTAGAGATGGACGCCGCATTCCTTGCAGGCATGCCGCTGGATAAGTGCGGCCGGATCGATAACGGCGAGTTTGTCGGCGTTTTCCAGCACCTCGACGCTGTCTGTCGCTGCGACCGCAACGATGGAGAAGGCCGCGCCTTCCGGCTTCCAGCACTTGGTGCAGCCGCAGGCGTGATTGTGAGAGATGTCGCCCTTGACGCGCACCTTCACGGGATTGCTCTCGCAATTGCAAATAAGCGTGCCGCCGGCAAAGGCAGCATCGGATGCGTGAAATCCTGCATCGATAAGGGGATGTATGTGTATAGTCGACATTCTTTTCTCCTCCTCCATTGCCGGTGCGTTATTGCGCCGGCGATCATAGTCACCCCGTGACACCTCGTTTGTCGGATCTCAATCCGTCTCAATAGAGAACAACGCCACGAATACTCTCGCCTTTGTGCATAAGGTCGAAGCCCTTGTTGATGTCTTCGAGCGGCATCACGTGAGTGATCATCGGATCGATCTGGATCTTGCCTTCCATGTACCAGTCGACGATCTTCGGCACATCGGTGCGGCCGCGCGCGCCGCCGAAGGCGGTGCCCATCCAGTTGCGGCCGGTGACGAGCTGGAATGGACGCGTGGAGATTTCCTGGCCCGCGCCTGCAACGCCGATGATGATCGACTTGCCCCAGCCGCGATGTGAGGCTTCCAGCGCCTGACGCATGACCTTCGTGTTGCCGGTGCAGTCGAAGGTGTAATCCGCACCGCCGATCAGGTCACCATTGCGCTTCGTCATGTTGACGAGATAGGGCACGATGTCGTCGCCGACATCCTTCGGGTTGACGAAGTGGGTCATGCCGAACTTCTCGCCCCAGGCCTTGCGATCATTGTTGATATCGACGCCGATGATCATGTCCGCACCGGCAAGGCGCAGGCCCTGCAGCACGTTCAGACCGATGCCGCCGAGACCGAAGACGATGGCGGTCGCGCCGATCTCCACCTTGGCGGTGTTGATGACCGCGCCGATGCCGGTGGTGACGCCGCAACCGATGTAGCAGACCTTGTCGAAGGGCGCGTCGGGATTGATCTTGGCGAGCGCGATTTCCGGCAGGACGGTGTAGTTCGAGAAGGTCGAGCAGCCCATGTAGTGGTGGATCTTGTCCTTGCCGATCGAGAAGCGCGAGGTGCCGTCAGGCATCACGCCCTGACCCTGGGTGGCGCGGATGGAGGTGCACAGATTGGTCTTGCGCGAGGTGCAGGAATAACACTCGCGGCATTCCGGCGTGTAGAGCGGAATGACATGGTCACCCTTCTTGACCGAAGTGACGCCGGGGCCGACATCAACGACGATACCGGCGCCCTCATGGCCGAGGATTGCCGGGAAGAGGCCTTCCGGGTCAGCGCCAGACAGGGTGAAATCGTCGGTGTGGCAGATGCCGGTCGCCTTGACCTCAACAAGCACTTCGCCGGCGCGCGGACCTTCCAGCTGGACGGTCATGACCTCAAGCGGTTTTCCTGCCTGAATGGCAACAGCGGCACGTACATCCATAGATTACTTCCTTCTGATAAACTCTCGCAGCTTTAAAATGCCGCCTATCGCGGCAGGTAACGGGTAAGGTGAGCCTCAAGCATCCGGATGAGCATAATCAGCACCAGATTGATCGCCAGATAGAGCATGCCGGCGATGGTGAAGACTTCCAGAATTGCATAGGTTTGGCTCATCAATCGTTTTGCATGACCGGTGATCTCCAGAACGGTTATCGTGGATGCGAGGCTCGTTCCCTTGACAACGAGAACGAGTTCATTGCCGTAAGCTGGGAGCGCCTGTCTGATGGCAAGCGGAAACATGATACGGCGGAAACAGAGCATCCGCGACATGCCGCACGCTTGAGCGGCTTCGACGAGACCGCCGGGAATTGACATAAATCCGCCTCGCAAGATCTCGGACGTATAGGCCGCTGTGTTAAGTGCAAGCGCGAAAACCGCGCAATGCACGCCATCGCCGACCACCCACCACAGCAATGGATTGGAGCGCACGAAGGAAAGCTGCCCGAGGCCATAGTAGAAGAGGAAAAGTTGGACCAGGAGGGGCGTACCTCGAAAAACCGTGCTGTAGCCCTTGGCAAACCCTGCGACGAACCGACGCTTCGAAAGACGCATCACCGCTAGCGCGAGCCCAAGATTGAAGCCGATCGCAACTGAGACGATAGTGAGGACCGCTGTGAGCCAGAATCCCTTCGCGAGTGTCGGCACGGCGAGGTAAACCAGGTCGAGATTCATGGTCTATTACCTCTCACGGGGGCGCAACAGGCGCTCAATTCGGTCAAAACCGCCTTGGCTGATCAGCGTAATCGCCAGATATACGGCAGCGGCGATGATGTAGAAGATAAAGGGATGGCGGGTAGACCCGGCCCCGACGAAGGCAGCGCGCATCAGTTCCTGTAGGCCCACCACCGAGACGAGCGCGGTGTCCTTGATCGTCGTTTGCCAAACATTGTTCATGCCAGGCACTGCGATCCGCAGCATCTGCGGCGCGATTATGCGACGGAAGATGCGGCGTTCAGGAATGGCCAGCGCACGTGCCGCTTCGATGTGGCCACGAGGGATGGCCGCGAGGGCGCCGCGTACGACCTCGGTCGAATAGGCACCCGATATTGAGGCGATGGCAATTACTGCGACAACGAACGCATAGCCATTGCCAGCCAACCCCGCATAGCCGAAAGCCGCTGCGACGTTCGCCACAAATTGAACGGAAGAAAAGAACAGGAGGTAGATGATCAGGAGTTCCGGCACGCCGCGAACGATTGAAGTGTAGAAATCGACGATCAGCGTCAGCGGGAAAAGCCGTGCCCATTTGATAAGGCCGCAGGCAACGCCGATCACGATCCCGAATACCATGCTCGTTATGCCAAGGGCGACTGTGACGAACGCTCCGCGTAAGATCGCCGCGATCCACCCACCCTCCCACACCTGCCAAATGCCCAGTTCCATCTTTTCGCCCACCAGTTTTTCGGATGTGGTGTTCCCCGAAACGACGACGGGGAACACCCTGTGGTCAATGCTGGCAGGGGCGGGAAATGTCCGCCTTGAACCAGGTCTGGCTCGCCTTGCCAATGGAGCCATCGGCGACGAGTTCGCAGAGCGCCGTATCGATGCGGGCCTTCAGCTCAGGATTGTCCTTTGCAATGCCGACGCCGATACCTTCCCCCAGCGTCGGGTCAGACGAACTGGCGATCTTGACGTCGAGAAGCTGAAAATCTTTGGCTTCAGGTTTGGCAAGAAAATCGTGTAGTGCAGACTGATCGGAAAAGGCTGCATCGATGCGACCGCTGGCCAGGTCAATCTGCATCTGGTCGAGCGTATCGTAGGTCTTCAGGTCAACGCCCGGCACTTTCTTTTCAAGATAGTGCGCATGGGTGGTGCCGGCCTGGACGCCGACCTTCTTGCCATCGAGCGCCTTGACGAGACTATCGAGGTTCTTAATGCCCACGAGATCGGAGTTCTTAGGCGCCACGAATACATTGGCAAGCTCGGCATACCCGACCGAGAAGTTGATCTCCTTCTTGCGGTCTTCGGTGATCGACATACCCGAGATGATGACATCGAAACGTTTGGCTTTCAGCGCGGGAATAAGCCCGTCAAAAGCCTGCACTACGAACTGGCACTTCACCTGCAGCTTGGCGCAAAGCAGATTGCCGACATCTGCGTCGAAGCCGGTGACCTTGCCGGCTGCGTCGGCCATGCTCCACGGCGGGTAAGCACCCTCCGTTCCAATAGATAGCTGACCCTCAGCGGCCTGGGCTGCCGTTACATCGGCGACAAAAAAGGCGGTGAGCAGCAACGTTTTGAGCTTCATGTTTGGTTCCCCTGTTGAACGTTGGCAGTAACGTGCAGCGCGGACGGGCGTCAGAGCGTACGAGCCAGGAATTGGCGCATCCGCACCGAGCGTGGATTGGTGAAGACGTCCGCCGGCGCACCCTCTTCCTCCACCTTTCCTTGGTGGAGGAAGAGGATCTTGTGCGAGACCTCGCGCGCGAATTGCATTTCGTGCGTCACGAGGATCATCGTGTTTCCTTCCTCGGCCAGTTGCCGGATTACCCGCAGCACTTCGCCGACCAGCTCGGGATCGAGCGCGGAAGTCGGTTCGTCGAGCAGGATGAGTTTCGGGCGCATCGCAAGCGTGCGGGCGATCGCCGCGCGCTGCTGCTGGCCGCCGGATAGCTGGCCGGGATATTGGGCGTGCTTATCGGAGAGACCCACCTTTTTCAGCAACGCATGGGCGTGGTCAACGGCTGCCCGCCGTTCCTCCTTCAACACATGCAGCGGCGCCTCAACGATATTTTCGAGTACCGTCATGTGCGGCCACAGATTGAAGCTTTGAAACACCATGCCGACCCGCGAGCGGATGCGCTCGACCTGCCGCATGTCGGCGGGAACGGCACTGCCGTCCGGCGACCTCTTCATGTGGATTTGCTCGCCATCGATGACGATGCGCCCGTCGTTTGGCTGTTCGAGCAAGTTGATGCACCGCAAGAAGGTGCTTTTCCCCGAGCCGGAAGAGCCTATCATCGACACGACCTCGCCCGGCTGGGCTGAGACGCTGACACCGTTCAGCACGGGCAGAATGCCGAAGCGCTTGTGAATACCGTGCACCTCAATTGCCAGCTTCTCGGCAGCCTTCGGGCCGTTGACCTCCGAATTGGCGACGATGGTCACGGCTGCCGCGGGCGGAACTGTTTTTTCCGGCAGGGCGCCGCCGATTGCCTTGAGATCGACAAAGGCGCGGTCGAAATGGCGCAGCGATGTCTTGAGGCAGATCCGCTGCCAGTCTGCATCCTCGGGGATGAAGGCGGCGCGCAGGGTTTCCTTGATCCTGCGGCCGAGAGGCGTGTCGACCTTGCCGAACAGGTGAAGCCAGTTATCTGCCTGTACCGCTTCTGACACGGTGGCACCGTCCAGCGTGCCGCATTCGACCACCAGCGGCAGGACGCGGGCCTTCGGCAGCGCGGCTCGTACGGCCTCCGAAACGTAGCCGGTTGCGGTCGCGGCAATGCCGGTATCGGTGGCCGCGTTCGCCCCGGTTACGACGATGGAAAGAGCAGGACCGAAGATGCTGCGCCCCCAATCCAAGCCGGCATGAGCGGTTTCGGCGACGGACAGCAGCGCTGGATAGCCGTAGGGACCGGCACCCGTGTGCAGGTCGAAAACGATGACCTCGGATGCCTGCTGCGCGAAGGTCGTGAGGATGTCGATAAGGGTGCGGTTGGACCAGACAGGCCCATCGCCGCCAAAGAACAATCCATCCGAAAATTCGTACTGACCGGCTTCGATGATCGGAGCGACGCCGGCATACCCGCCGGATCGCCGCTTCGCCTCCTCATAGGCCTGCATCGCCGCATCGTGCGCCGGCCCCTCCAGCACGGGACAGACGAATGCGCCGTGCAGCGTACCATACCGATCGTTTTTCGGCGGCGTCTCCTGCCAGTTGATGAAGTTTCGGTTGAGATCGACATTGTCTTCATTCACCCGGCGCGACCACGCTGTGCCCCAGGGGTTGATGAGGTGGATCGCAAGGACGGCGGTATCGTCGGGAAGCTGCCAGGGAGTATTCTTAGATAGCCAGGCAGTCTGGCAGGCCGAGCCGAATGGCCCTTCGACCCCATGGGTGCCGGAAATCAGCACCATGAGCTTGCGGGCACCGTTGCGCCCGAGATAGGCGACATCGGTGGCAAGCCGTTCGCCATTAGGGCCGTGCAGCGGGTGCAGATATTCGACGAGGCTGGCCCCAGCGGAGCTTGCCACGGTCAAAAACCGGGACCGCAAGGCCGAATAGTCCCCGGCGAAGAGGCCCGATGGCGCTGAAAAAGTCATTTGGTTGGCCTCCCGGTTTGTTTTGTAAGAAATTGCGCTTCGCGCTCATTTTTTTGTTCCCACGGATCGTTCTTGATCCTTTTTTGTTTTGTTGAGTTGCAGCGCCCCGTCACCCAGAGAGCAAGAGACGGAGCGCGTCGAGGAAGCGGACGTTCTCGGACGGATTGCCGATCGTCACGCGGATGAAGGTCTCGAATCCCTTTTCCTTCCAAGGCTTGATGATGATGCCCTGCGATAAAAAGTGATTCTGCGCGAGCTGGCTGTCACGGCCGATGTCGATGAAAAGGAAATTGGTCTGCGACTTGGCAACGGTAAACCCCAACGCCGTGACAGCGTCGGCTACGCGAATCCGCTCGCGCTTCAATCCAGTGACCGACGCGCGCATCCACGCCTCATCCTCTAAGGCAGCCAGTGCAGCGGCCTGCGCGGCGGCGTTGACGTTGAAAGGGGTCTTGGCAGCGCCTAGGGCGCGTGCAACGCGCGTATCAGAGGTGACTGCATAGCCCACCCGCAGCCCTGCAAGACCGTACGCCTTGGAAAACGTGCGCAGCAAAACCCAGGAGAGGTTTGTCGCTCGAAGGGTTGCTAACCCGTCAGGCATGTCCACGTCGGTAAACTCGAAATACGCTTCGTCGAGCACCAGGAGGGTCTGAGGTGCGACTGCAGCCAGGATCCGCCCCAGGCTTTCGCGGTCGAGCGCCGGTCCAACAGGGTTGGAGGGAGAGGAGAGAAAGAAGATCGCAGGCGCTTGCCCGAGCATAGCGATGATCGCCGGCACATCGAAATCGAGATCCCGCCGCATCGCCACCTTTTCCACCCGTGCGCCGGTGGCGAGCGCTTCGATCTCATGCAGGCCGAAGCCGGGACAGAGCGTGACCACGAGAGCGTCGGGCGTGACCACGGCGCGGCACACGGCCGCGATCATTTCTTCTGAGCCATTGCCGACCACGATCCGGTCGGAGGGAACGCCGAGTTTTTGGCTAAGGGCTGCGCGTAATTCCGTACAGGCCGGGTCGGAATACCGCGACGGATCAAGGCGCGCCAGCGCTGTTGCCGCAAGCGGCGAACAGCCATCGGGGTTCTCGTTACTGGCTAAAGCAGCAACGTCCTGACGGCCACAATGTTTTCGAGCGGCCTCGATGTTCATACCGGCATTATAGGGCGGGAGGGCCGCGACATGGGGATTGAGTGTTATCTCGTGATCAATCGCATCTGTCATAGGTTCTTCCTTCGGTGATGACAGGTCGTAGTCCAACGCAGGCTTCCCGCCGGGTAGTCAAAGATCAAGAACGATCGAGGATTTCGGACGGGTACAGCAGAGTAACACCCGGTCACTTGCAATTTCGTCGAGTGGTTCCTCAAAATAGCTGACCTCTCCCGAAATCAGTCCTTGTTCGCAGGTTCCACAAACTCCTGCACGGCAAGAGAATTCGGGTTCGATCCCATGCGCTTCCAGGAACGAAAGAAGAGAGTCGCTCTCACCGTCCCAAGCCAGATCACGCCCCGATTTCTGAAGGACGATGCGGACGCCGTCTGCGTCAGAGGCAGGGTCCGGGACAGTCGTTATCCTTGGCTCCAGGGTTGCCGGGCCCGTCTCCGACAATAGACTGGCGGGCCCGAAGAACTCATACGCGATACGCTCTTTGCGTATCCCGAGCCCTGTGAGGATGCCGAAGAGAGCCTGCATGAATGGCGGCGGGCCGCACATGTAGACGTCGTAGTCATCCAGCGGCAAAAGCCTCTGGAGTGTCTCGCGATTAATGAAGCCTGTCGAATGACATCGCGTCGAATGAAGCTCATCGTTTTCCGCAAAACGATAGCAGTAGTGCACTGCGATGCCCGGTCGGAGCGTTGCAAGATGGTCGACTTCCTCGCGCAACGCGTGAACAAGCGCGCTGTCGCAGGCGTGTAGGAACCAGACCGGGCGATCGCTTTCGCTTGCCAGCACGTTCAACATCGAGACCATCGGCGTTAACCCGACGCCGCCAGAAAGCAGCACGACGGGCCGACTGCTCGTCGCGTCCAGCTTGAAAGCGCCGCGTGGCAGATCGATTTCGACGACAGTGCCGGTTTCAATTTCGTCATGCAGCCAGCAAGAACTCAATCCCGGGGGAAGACCATCCTGCGGTGCGGCCTCGCGCTTCACAGTAATCCGATACGTGCCCTCTTCGCGCGGCGACGAGGAAACTGTGTAATTGCGCAAGGCGTGTCCGCCTTTCCCGTCAGGAACCCGGATCGTAAGGAACTGGCCAGCTTCAAACGGGCGC
Organism: Agrobacterium sp. LEGMi-208b; assembly: GCF_059511785.1. Lineage (NCBI taxonomy): Bacteria > Pseudomonadati > Pseudomonadota > Alphaproteobacteria > Hyphomicrobiales > Rhizobiaceae > Agrobacterium > Agrobacterium sp. LEGMi-208b. Next base: position 6,070 of record NZ_JCALIC010000003.1, on the reverse strand, counting down.
CAGTCCTTTGGGTTGACCGGCGCAAGTTGGAAAGATGTTATGGTGGCGCTTTCACGAACCTTCGAGGTGACCTCGAAGCGGCGGAAGCGCGAGGCCGCGACATCTTGCATCCGATCGTTCCTCATTCAGCAGCCTGGCTGACGGGCTCTGCCTGCGCCTCGGCAGCGATCATCTGCGCTAGCTTTCGCCTGAAGCGCATCGGGCCAACATCGATCTTGAGGTCAAGGTTCGGCGTCTGCATGTTGGCCATGCCGTGATGGACGGCCTCCAGCACCACCCGGTCCTCCTCGAAGGCACCGCGCACGGACTTGGCGAAACGGGCCGAGACCTCGGCATCGTCGGGCGCGAAATTGCGCATCTGGAACCAGTAGTACTTTGTGCGGTTCTCATCGACCGGGGTCATGAAGTTGTAGCTGTCCATCAGGAAAGTGTTTTCCGGCAACGCCTCGCCTTCGCCGCCTGTATGCGCCGGCGCGAAGATCGCCTTGATGATCGCGTTGCTTGGATAACGGACCTCGTAGTGCTGCTTGCGATCGGTATTGCCTTCGAACTGAAGGAAAGGTGCATAAAAGGGCGCCGGCTCGGAGTCGATCATCCAACGCCAGACCGTGACGCCGTCCTCCTTGACGGTCGTCTCCAACGGTGTTTCCTCGCAAGCGGAGCTTGCAAAGGACGATTGGTGGACCCAAGCGACATGCGACGGATCAAGCAGGTTATCCGTCATGTAGAGGTAATTGCAGTTGAGAGTCATTGACTCGCCGCGATTGATGCCCCAGGCGGGATCTTCGAAATGCTCGACCTCGAAGATATCCTTCGGGTCCGCCTTCTCGGCCGCGCCCATCCAAATCCACAAGAGGCCGTAGCGCTCGTGGACTGGAAAGGAGCGTACCTTGGCGACATGGGGAATGCGCTCGGCGCCTGGCACGCGGGTGCAGGTACCGGAACAGTCAAAGGTCAAGCCGTGATAGCCGCATTCCACGTCGTCGCCCTTGATGCGGCCCATGGAGAGCGGCAGCTTCCGGTGGGGACAGGCGTCCTCCAGAGCCGCGGCCTTGCCGTCCTGCCGCCGATACAGAACAATATTTTCGCCGAGAATCGTGACGGGCTTCAATTCGCGATCGACCTCGTGATCCCACGCTGCGACGTACCAGGCATTCTTGAGAAACATCTCGACCTCCCTTGCGGTTTGTTAATTGAATGTTCGCGGTTTTTCTCGCGCTAACAAGTTGCCTGTTGCTGCGTTCTACTTTAGAAAAGCTAAAAAGTGGAGCGCTGAGGAGGAGGGCGTGGCCATGTCTAAGCCATCATTACGTGGTTTGCAGGCCTTCGAGGCTATCGGACGGTGTGGCTCTGTTAGCGCCGCCGCGGAAGATCTCGGCGTGTCGCCTGGCGCAGTCAGTCAACTTGTCCGCAATCTCGAGCAATGTCTTGGTTTGACGCTTCTGGAGCGTCGTGGAAGACGTGTGGAACTGTCCTCCTGGGGCCGGTTGTATTACCGCGAGGTCGGCAAGGGTTTCCAGCAGCTTTCCCATGCTGCCAATGTCCTTACGCGAGCAAGGAACGATACCGGCATTGTACTCAGCGCCCTATCATCTGTGGCGAGCAGATGGGTCAGCCGAAAAATATTCGATTGGCATTCCCTCTGTCCGGATTCGAATGTGCGGATCGTCGGTCAAGAGCAAGAACCAAAGCTCAGCGAGGGAGAAGTCGATTTCCGCATTACCTACGGCAGACGTTCTCATGCGCATGACCATGTGGCGCATCTCTTTACCGATTGGGTCGTACCTGCTTGCGCGCCTGCCCTTATCGCGAACCGGGTCCTGGGCTGTCCTCAGGATATTCTCACCTTTCCTTTGCTCAATGTGGAATGGGAGACGGACTACAAGGCTTCGCCGCAATGGAAGGACTGGGCAGGTCTCATCAAGGCAGACGGGCAGCAGACCTTTTCAGGTCTGTCATTCACCTTGTCGAGCAGCGCAATCGACGCCGCCGCGAACGGCAGGGGTTTTGTCCTTGCGCAGCTTTCTATGGTGCAGGAAGAGGTGGCAAGCGGTACTTTGATCGTCCCCTTTGACCTCCGTATGCAGTTGGGGGAAAGCTACTTCTTGGCGTGGGACCGGGCTGCATTGGAGAAGCCGTTTGGGCAAAGGTTTCACAAATGGATCGTCAGCGTTGCGAAACAACAAGATACCATGTCTGCGCATCGGTGAGCCATTTCAAACCAAACACCCCAGACGGACGTTGACCGGTCCACTCCTGATATAAACCCCGTCGGTATCAACAAGATTATTAAATAGCTCGCCTCAAAGCATCACGGCGATCAGAGGTCGTGTTTTTGTACGTTTCGCAACACCTTATGCAAGGTTGCAATAAATGCTCGATATTCCTCTTCTTCGACGCCCTGAAACATTCGCTGAAATTTCGAGTAGAGAGTCGGCCACACCTCCTCAAAACATAGCCTTCCCTCGTCTGTGATTGATACATCGCGTACTCGCATATCATCGGGCCGTGGCTTTCGCCGGATTAGACCCTGCTCCTCGAGCGCGTCCAATATCCGGCTCATGGTCGATTGCTCCGTGACCGCAAACACCGACAGCTCGTTGATTGTCAGAGAAGAAAAGACGTTAAGAACGGCAAGCGTTCTCATCTTCACGGTCGACATATCCTGCAATTTGAGCTCGTCGGCGAGATCTGCGTTCCACCGGGCCGTGACGCGATTAAGAATATATGGGGCGAAATTGCTCAAACCAATTTCGCCGAGGCTTGGAAGGCTTGCGCCTTGCTCGTCCGCCTTCACTAAGAATCTACCCGAAAAACCTAGCTCCATGTAACCTTCATCCTAGTGGCGTTTGTTCACGGCCTCGAATTTCTTCTTGAAAGTCTTTCTACAATGCCGAACACTGAGGGTGCTTAGCTTGTGCAGACGCTAGAAGCCAGCAAAAACCGGCGCTGGGTCGAAAGCGCCGGTCCGTCATCACACATGCTCCGGTCAGTTCCGCAACGACGCGCTCTAATGATTCTCCTCTTAGCCCACCAACGCGAGCGCACGCACGGGTGATCCCGTGCCTCCGACGATTTTTAACGGTGCCGCAATGAGGATTGCCCCTTTCGCGGGAAGCTGATCCAGGTGGCTGAGACTTGCCAAGCCGTATTTGTTGGCTTTGTGCAGGAGATTGTGTGCGGGAAAGGGCGGGTTCATCGTGCCGGCACTCCCGGCGTCCGTTCCGACCGTTTCCTGTCCCCATCCGATAATTCCCTTGGAAAGTAGATACTCGATGGCCTCCGCCGTCGGGCCGGGCGAATGGGGCCCCTTTGCATCGGCGTTCAGAAAAGTCTCGGATGATCCGTTCCTCTTATACCAGTCTGATCTCAAAAGGACCCAACTGCCCGCCTCGATCGCTCCATATTCCGCTTCCCATTCCTTGATGCTGTCGATGGTCAGAAGATAGTCCGGGTTCTCCACCACGTCCTTGGACCGGTCAATAACATTCACCGGCGCAACAAAATTCTGCGGTTGGATCGTGTCGGTCGTATTGGAGCTATGGTCTCGACCCGTGATCCAGTGACAAGGCGCGTCGAAATGCGTACCAGTATGCTCGCCAAGCTCCAGCCAGTTCCAGGCCCAGAAAGGACCGTCATTGTCATAAGCTGAAATCTGGTGAACCGTCACTTTCGGCGTGTTTTTTCCAAATTCGGGCGGCAGATACAAAACGGGGGTGTCAGGGCCTAGCGGTGCGGTCAGGTCGATGACTTTGACGGTTCCATTGATGAGGCCAGCTGCGAGATTGGCAAGTTGCATATTCTTCCTCCCAGAAGATTTCAGGTTGGCAAAAGCGAACGAAGGTCCGCAAACATCTGCAGCCTAACCGAGAAATATGCATACGCAAGCATCTTAATGGCTATTCGTTCGATGCTGGCTCCGACTTCTAGTTCTTTTGTGCGGCAAGATGTATGCAAATGGGTGTAAGTTCCACCTTCTATTCCGCCTCCAAGTGCGCCAGGGACAGCAGAGGTGGCTCGGGAAATCTGCACAACGGGGATAAGTGGAAGTTCTGCCTGACTTCGGCTTAGATGCCGGGAACAGGAGATACCATGACGAGACGACCGCGCCGGAACCACAGTCCGGCTTTCAAGGCGAAGGTGGCACTGGCCGCCATTCGGGGAGAACAGACGCTGGTGGAATTGTCCCAGCAGTTTTACGTGCACGCCAACCGTCGTGGAGGAGGGTTCTGTCCTGGCGATTGTCGATCACGATGGAAGCAGCCTTCTGCATCGAAGCGGTCGAGGAGGCGCTGGCCCGTTACGGCAAACCTGACATATTCAACACAGACCAAGGCTCGCAGTTCACCTCCATCGACTTCACGGCCGTGCTGAAGAAGGCGGAGATCGCCATCTCGATGGATGGCAAGGGCGCATGGCGCGACAACGTCTTCGTCGAGCGGCTTTGGCGGTCGATCAAATACGAAGAGGTCTATCTCCACGCCTATAAAACAGTATCCGAGGCTCCCGCTGGCATCGGCCGCTATCTGACCTTTTACAATAGCCGCCGCCCACATTCATCGCTTGACCGGCAGACGCCGGTTCAGGCCCACTTCAACGCGCTGACACCAATGATGGTGGCGGCATAATCGAGGCCGAAATCCACTTAGCGAAACGCCCGAAACTGTCCAGACAAACCGAGCCACCTCTATTGGAAAACCACCGGCTTGAATAATAAGTTTTTGCGTTCAATTTACGCGCTCAAAAACGTTGTGCTCTTGCGGATAATGGCCCGAACGTCAAACATTGATATTCTGAATTCTCTCTATTTCATTGGCGATCCTCAAACGAACGCGCTCCGGGACCTTTTCAGTCTGCGACATAACCAACGCCCGGTCGAAGTAATCCTCTGCTTCATTCGAATCATACCGTTTATGCGCGTCTGCCAGCGTCAAACTGAGCGTGATACGAAGATAGTCCGTTTCGAGACGGCCATCGGTGTTGTTTTGCAAAGTCGCCTCTGTGGCCTTCAGTCGCGAAATCGCAATGGACAGGGCTTTTTTATTGGATGGCATCCGGGCGAAAATGCAACTCGCCAACCCGGCTTGAGCTTGGACGTTTCCGATAAGCTGTGCCGAACAATCCTCGTAGAATTCTGTTGCGGTATCGTGGTCCAATCCGATCAATGCCGTCAGTTTGAAAATACAAAAATCGGTTTCACCCGAGACGGATGGCAACTCACGTTCCATAATTCCGATGATTTCAAGCGCCTCGTTAAAGTCTCCGAAGGCAAGTCTGTCAAACACATCCCGGCCCAATTGGAGCTTGCGGACATCGCTGATGGCGACCCGTGACGCCCATCGTTCCCGCGCGGCATCGACATTCCAGCTTCCGTCGAAGATGGATGGAAGATCCGCTTTTAGATCGTTCGGGTCTCCCATCCAGATAATTGAGTTCGAGTTGTCGATCACAAAAGCCGCAGGCAAGCCGGCTTGTCCACTCGCCTCCAGCCACGTCCTCGTGATCAACCCTCGGAATAACGCCGAACTCTGCGAGCCCGGTTGTTCCAAGGCAAGCATCGCTTTTGACGGCCCTTGCTCGATAGCCAAAGCGCAAGCGTTCGTATCCCGTACCATTACCGCGACACCGTGACACGGCACGTTATGTTCAGCACCGATCTCAGCGAGTTCCTGGACGATAGGAAGGCATCCGCCGCAGTCAAGATTCCACAAAACTACGAAGCTCAATCGATCGAATCTTGTTGGAGTGGCTGCGGGGCCACTTACTCTTAGCGGAGGAGCCTGATCCTTCGGCAGAAGACGGGTAGCTTGCACGGGTCGCTCCTGCAATTCAGCACTCAAAACAAGCAAACGTTTCCAAATGGGCCACCACTGGGAACACAAAAGCAATCGGCGGTCATCCCGCAATTAATAGACCAGTGGCAGGGTTGACCTTGCGGGCACGATGCCATCGCTCTCGGCATGTCTTCGTCTTCCTGTTGAACATCAACATCGGAAGAATCACCTGAGCGCGCCGCTACATTGTGAACCAGTGATCCCGAAGTGACCAAAATACCGGGTCCCTTCAAAGG
>NZ_CM183446.1:1490000-2393726 GCF_059511785.1 Agrobacterium sp. LEGMi-208b | reverse complement strand
TAGTTTCCACGCATAATCATTCTCCAGTCAATCCAGTAATTTCAACATAAAAATCATATATTTACGCGCCATCGTCCCACAATTCGCAAATTGCAGGCCGTAAAAGCAAGATTCCGCACGCAGATTCTCACCTGCTCTCAATTATTTATACATAATTTATCGCAGCATATATTTTATATGTTTTTGCTTATGTATTTGTATAAATATATGTTTATGGGAGCCTCCCAGGTCGAAGTTGGACTTCCCTCTTCATCTCGGCCTCCAAACTCGAATTCTTCTTCTGATTGTGTAAATATTGCTTCTTGCGCCGACGATTCATAACCTTCGCCGCTCTTAGCCTCATCAGGGCTGTTTCTGCACGAGCAGCAAGGACATACATCTCATAGAGACTCATTTGAACACACCTTTCCTATCACGCGACGCAGTTGCGACCGTGTTATGAGCTTCATCTCTTTTTCCCATCCGCCTTAAGCTCGATGGGCATTGCAACGGGGCACTGAAAATTGCCACCTGTGGAAAATAAAGACACTTATCAGTGCCCCTCATCAGCGGTTATGCCTGTCAGAGCGAGTCCTTCAGCCAATGCGTTAGGAGAAATAGAAAGGCCCACCACAAACCAGATTCCATCTCTCCTCCGGTCATTGCCAGAGGGCTTTCCCTGTCATACCCCAAAATATGAGAGTGACGTCTTTCTCTCATAGCCAGCGCTGGCTCCACTTCAAACCGGGATATTTCCCGGTTCATCGCGGAACAGGCGCAGTATAGAGCAGGCAAACAGGGTGGGGATGAACGGGGAAACAAAAATCCTTCCCTAAAGCCAAAGAAACTAGGGAAACAGTGTTAATTCCTTGAAAACATAGATATTTTCAAGTCGAAATATGCAGGCGGCAACCACGGCAGCCAGTCAAAACAACTTTTCACTTTGGCTTCATCGACAAGCTAGCATTATGTTCACTTCTGGCCAAACTCGTCATGAAGTAAACGCTTGCCCGACGGCGGTTTTGCACCCTCATTTCGGTCCTACGGCATCCCTTAGCCGAGCCCAGATAGCAGACGCAGGACGCACCGGGTGCGGCAGCGTGTCGCGTTAAGGCCGTGATAGATACAAGATGGCTGCTACGACCTATTGTGGTGATCATGCGATTTTTCGCGCCAAAAACTTGAAGAATTGAATACCATTGAGTAGCAATCAGATAGCGAAGGTTGATGCAGAAGCTGGTCCCAACTGAATGAATAGAGATGAATATTTAAACAATTGCGCAAGGTATCTTGGCCGTCTAGGGCATGAAATAAGGGCGCTTAATGCAGCGGCGCGTTTCGACATCAATTCCGTGACCGAAGATTTCCTGATTCCGCTACTCAAGGAGTTATTCGACTGTCCCGAACTCCAAAACCAGAACGAGATTCAGCAGAACTTTCCTTCTGTAGACCTTGGCTGCAGGAAATCAAAAATCTCGTTCCAGGTTACAACAGACGCCTCTAGCGACAAGGTGGTCAAAACGTTGACGAAGTTCCAAGAGCACAGCTTGGAAGAGCATTTTAAGCGCGTTTACGTTCTAACAATTACGGAGAAGCAGTCTAGTTATACGGCTAAGGCGTTGAACAACGCGATCTCTACACTTCCCATAAATTTCGATCCCGCAACCGATATCATCGATATCGACGATATCGTTTCGCACTTGCGCCGTCTTGAGACGACGAAGCTCGGGCGCATCGAGGCATATCTTTCTTCAGAGTTCACGAAACGGGATCAGCACCTGCAATTCCGTGCTGATTTAGACAAATTCCTAGAGTTCTCCAAAAGCAAAATTGATATAGAGAAAAATTCAAAAAAGTACATCCCAAGCATATTTGTCGAAACCCATAAAACAAAAGAGGAGATGAGACTTTTCGCCCATCCTCTGTTTTTCTACAGGAAAGTCCAAGATACCCTCAGAAGGGTTCAATATTCAGATTTGAACGATCTGCTTAAGCTCGGAGACGAACCGAGAATTAATCTTGAAATACAGAGCGAAATTATAGGTTCTGACCTAGCCACTTTCTCAGAACTATGGTCGTGGCTCGGTGAAGTCGACAGGGCTATCGAACGAGAGCTTCGCAAGGTTGGGCCCTTGTCCTGGAACCACCGCGAGTATGGGAAAAAGTACTCTCCAAAAGACGAGGATTCGGCTGCTTGGTCGATCGTCCGTTTCCGCGCTGAGAGCATAGCAACCGGGCTTACTTACAAGCTTCAAGAGGCCCGCTCCCTAATTGCTCTAATGCGGAACAAGATTTTCCTGATTACCAGTATGGCTGGACAAGGTAAAACTAACTTCGTCTGCGATCTCGTCGACAGGCAGTTTCGCGCATTCGATCTTCCATGCATTTATATACCGGCGAGGGAATTGAATAGTTATCAGCCTCGCCAGCGCCTGCTCGGATTTATATCCAATAATCGATACGCACCAAATTACTCATCTATCCATCAGTACTTGGATTTTTTCAACAAAGTAGCGACTGAGTTCGAGAGGCCGTTTCTTATAGTTATCGACGGCATCAACGAAGTGAACAATCTCGAGGAGTTTAACGGGGAGCTAAAAGACTTCTGTAACGCCGTCTGCCAATATGATTTGGTCAAGGTTGTGGTTACCTGTCGTAGCGAATTCTTTGATGAGAAGTACGCATCGCTCTTAGATGAACCATTCAGAGATAAAGTCCACAGGGTCTCGGACCTTCGCGCAAAAATGACTGACGCGAGCAAGAGGAGACTTCTCCGATCGTACCTCGATCATTTCCAAATTAGAGGGCGCCTTTCTCGCGTCGCGAAAGAGTTTCTGCAGGACGACCTATTACTTCTTCGGATCTTTTCCGAAAGCCATGAAGGAGAGGATGTCGGTTATATGTCCGACATTTACAAGGGTGACCTGTTTGAAGAATTTTTGAGAAGAAAAATCGAGCTGTTTCCAGACAACTTGAAAGCAGCGGCATTTCCAACGCTGATAAAGATCGTTTCTGCGATGCTCAGCGCTGACGATTTCTCAACGATCTCTGTTCGAGGTTTTTCCGAGGTCGAGAAAGAGATCGTTCGTCGCCTCGTCGCAGATGACGTCATCCTGAGGCAGGAAATGACGCCAGCCGGCCTTGCAAGCCTGGGTGATCTCGTGATCTCATTCACGTACGACGAATTGCGGGACTTCGTTCTCGCCTACAGTTTCGTATCCAACCTGCAAAGCGCAGAGGCCTTGGCAAACGCCCTGTCCGCTCTTTCTGGCCGCCCAATTTTCGAGGGGGTATACCGATACGTCTATTTGCTGGGTCGAAAGCAAGGAGTAAAGGCCGCCATCCAAGCTTGCGAAGCTGCTGACGACTTTTTGCAACACTATTCATTGAGTGTGCATCTGTTGCCCCCAAACGTGCAAAATATGCAAGATGTCGAGCGGTTGAAAGTACTCCTTACAGATACTGTGTTCCCTGATCGGGTGCGGCAAGCTACAATGCTACTGCTGCGACGTGGAAACCGAGCAGAATTGTTAAACATCAACATCCTGATTGAGCACCTCAATTGCTTGGATTCAGACAAGCATGACGACCTAATTGTAGTTCTTTTCACCAACAGATATGATTTTTCTACCGACTGGCGAGGAAAGCTAAACCAGTTTGTCGAGCAGGTGTGCGAGGCTAATTCGAACGGTATCTCGGAAGGCCGCCCTGCCGAATGGTGGGCATTCTTCCTGCACATCGCGGCGTCTGCCGGATGGTACGAGCGTGAAAAGGCCGCTGAGCTTTTCACTGCCAATGCAAGCGACGTAATTTTGAACGAGGCAGTGCAGCTGGTTCTACCCGCAAGGGCGCGGTCCGTCGACACTTTGGTTGCCGAAATTCTGCAATCGATGGAGGCTCAGTGAGATGGATGACGAAATGTTAATTCTGTCCGTAAATGTCATTCCCGAGTTCAGCGATTTTCTGGGCGTTCTCAAGATCAAGAATGCTACTCTTGGTGCACAGCTCTTCAAATCGGTTTACGACCATATCTTCGTAGCTTCTACCGATCTTAGAAGAGAATACGATCGGTACTATTGCGTTGAGTACCCATCTCTCTCCCAATATCTCCAATGTGCCCACGATGTATATCTTAAAGAGGACGAGCTGGAGAAGAATCACATACTAGAATTCAGGCAAGACAGTGGCCTCATGAACGATGCCTATGAGGACAACATTCTCGAAACTGTAGTCGACTGCATTCGGAAGTTGGAGGACGAACATGAAAATTAAAATGGATTTTGTTTCTAACAGCTCATCGACGTCATTCGTCTACATATCGAAGGAGATGATTTCGAAGGAGGATTTCTTCGGCGCGGCAGGTGTAAGCGCGGATAGTCCCGTCGCATCGCTATTCGAGTCGATGTTCTACCAGTTAAAGTCTAGCATTGAGCAGGGAGAAACCCTCCAATCGATCGAGGAAGTAGATGCCTTGGAGGGGAAACGTGACTTTACGAGCGAAGTCTTGGACCGAATGCGCGAAGCAGTAAAGCAGGGAAAAACAGTAACGACGGGACATCTGAGCAGCGAAGAATGCCTCGCGGAAACGGTCCTTTGCACCGAAATATTCGAGATTGAGTCCGAAAGGTTTTACATAAATGCATACGACAACTACTGGTAGTTTGAGTCTCAGAGTAAACCGCTATAAGGACTTGGGATATTCCACGTTCTCTAACGCGCGAACCGGCTTCTTCGCGCGCGTGCCAGATGCGGGAAAACCCGAACCATTTTGGTCGCCGCATGGACCAGAGTTGATGGATATATCCATCACGAACTGGTGCGACAAGGGATGTGTGTTCTGTTATAAGTCCTCGACCAAACACGGCTCCCACATGGCACTGCGGGACTATAAGCGCGTTATTGATGAGGCCGCAGCGATGGGAACGTTCCAGGTCGCCCTCGGGGGCGGCAACCCCAACCAGCATCCAGATTTTGAGGAAATTCTCGAATACACCGCGACTAAGGGGATCGTCCCCAACTATACAACGAACGGTCGAGGCCTGACGGAGAGCATATTAGCGGCGACGAAGCAGCATTGCGGGGCGGTGGCGGTGTCGGCCTATCCCCCATACCTTGAAACCGCCGAGACGTTGAGACTGCTTGCCGCCCATAAGATCAAGACAAACGTCCACTTCATCATCGATAGCCACAGCGTCGACACCGCTATCGAGTGGCTCACCACGCCTCCAGAATTCCTAAGACATATTAATGCTTTAGTCTTTCTGAATTATAAGCCATCCGGGCGAAAGGTCTTTGAGGATCGTTTGCTCCGAAATAGCCCAAGGGTTGAAGAGTTCTTCAAATTGGCGACGTCTCCTCAGGCCAAACTAAAGGTCGGTTTCGACGCCTGCTGTGTGAGCGGCGTATTTGCAAGGACGGATGCGAGCACTGCGCTGGTGGACGCTTGCGACGCGGGTCGGTTCTCGCTGTATGTCTCCGAGGACTTGAGGATATATCCCTGTTCGTTTCAAAGTGGATTGGTGGAAGGGGACCAACTGCATGATGAGAATTCCCTTCTCGACATATGGCACAACTCGCCGAATGTCGGTTCATTTAGAGAGTATTTTGCTTCCAACCGATGCGGAGGCTGCTCACACAAGAAAAATTGCATGAACGGCTGTCCTATCTTTGACCAATTGGTGGTCTGCGGGAACCGCTAAGAATCGTTCTCGACAATTTAGATGGTTGTTGGAAAGCGCATGTCCACTCCGTTAGATCACCCTGAATGCCTGCTTTCATTAATGATTGTCTTAGGAGCGGATGGTTCGTTCCACGGCCCCAAATCGGGCGACGCCTCGCTTGGACCGAATGTCCGCTTTTGGCGCACAGCGGAAGACCGCGAGTGGCCGATTGCGGACCTCCAGAGCCCATGCGAATTTGCCTCATGACAGTCGAACAGAACTCAGCGCCGGATAGCGCGCAAATCCAACTCACGTCTGAAGAGTCAATCGTGCTATTCGAGCTGTTATCACGGTGGTGCGAAGACAACAATGCGTCAACACCGGAGGCCTCTTGTTTCGAAAGCACTGCCGAGGGCGCTGTACTGCATAGACTGTTGGCTGACCTTGAGAAGCAATTGGTCTGCCCTATCAAAGCCGAATATAGTGACTTGTTGGATCGCGCTCGCGATCGATTGAAAGGGAACTGGGATTATCCGACATTGAGAGGCTGATCACTGCACCACCCTTGCTACCGGACTGTTGGTAGCGACCACATATGCCAGAACTCACCATTCTATAGTTGAGCCATCATAGGCAAAAAATTGACCTGTCTGGCTCTGGTCGAGACCGTTGATCGTTTCCAAAAGACGCGCAGCGGACTGATCCGGAGTGAACCGGTCTCTGCCCTTCGAAAACGGTTGGGAAAGGTCCGTATCGACTGTCCCGGGATGCAGCGCGACGATGATGGCTTGGCGGTTGGTGCGGGCAATTTCGATCGCCGCGGTTCGAATGATCTGATTTTGAGCGGCCTTCGCGGCGCGGTAGGAAATCCAACCGCCCAGCCGGTTATCGCCAATCGAGCCAACACGCGCCGACAGGAAAGCAAAATCGACGCGCAAACCGGATGTAGCACTCGCCCATCCCTCATTTTTTTTCTGGCCAAGTGGCCTGCCCCATCGGGCGATCCGGTTAGTGCACGCTGGGTTTGCTCTCAGTCCCCAAAAGGGGTGTACAGATCCGACTGCTCGCAAGTGGCCGCTTTGGTCGGAACAGCCTGCTGCGCCGGAGTATTGATTATCTCCTTTTTCAGGTGCTGGTTTCATCTGGCTTCTGCGCAACGTACGGGCGACCGATACGGTCGTTGTCTGCACTGATCCTCCGATCCTCTCCGCCGTGGATCAGATTGACCTCCATCACTAAGCCAGCCGATTACCATTCAGGAATTTGTCGAGTTCAGCAGTGCGGGATCTGGATAGCTGAACTTCTTCAGCAAACTGCGGCCAGCGCTCTACGGCCGCTCGAACCTGTTCGATAACTTCCCGGGCATCCTGATCTGAAATCGAGGCCCCTTTTGAAACGGCCAGAAGGTGAGACATGCCGGGGTTTCTGCCTTCCCCGGCTATTGCCGTGCTGTGCTCTCCGCCTGGTCCGGACGAAAAAGTAAGATCGTATGCGGGTGCCAGAGACCAACGACCATTCCCGTCCATAAGGAATGCGTGGTTCTTCGCATGGTCGTCTCGGTTTTTGGCATAGACATTGAACACCATGTTTCGGAACATCTTGAGGACTTCCGCAGCGTCGCGGGTCATCATATGCGTAAGCTTGTGCAGTTGCTCATAATTCAGGGTGGCCTCACGATGACTGGCGTTCAGCAGGCCGCTTGCCGTGTGCATGTGGAGCCTGCCGGCGGGTATCCTGTCAAAACGTTTCGTCGCAAAAAGTCGTCTTCCTTTCCGGGTCTCCAACAGCCGGGTTTCGGCCATCGTCAATCCTGCAGCGACCGCCATGAGCGCATAGGCTTTTTCTTCGGCGCCGATCTCCCGCGGATCATAGGGACTGGCAGCTTTGACCATCCACCTTTCAAACCCCGGATTCAACGGCTGGCCGTAATCCAGAACACAGGTGTTTTCCGCCTTGTTGAAGCCGATCATGATCTTCGGCCGCGCACCCGCTGATCCACCCTGCGCACCCTGCAGGCTATCGATGTCGGCAACGTCCATTTCAGTCTGCACCAACTCCACCTGATCAGCGAACCAATCGAGATCAGTGACGTTCTGTTGTTTCTGATCGTCTGGCAGTTCAGGAACGTATGAAAGTGCCCCCATTCCCGTTCGGCCCACTGCCGAGAGACGGTCGATCGGAGTAAGCCGGGTATAGTCGATGCCGGCCCGCTGGAGACGGCGATCCAGCAACAGACGGCCCCACCCATCCGGCAGGCTGTCGTTGAATAGCCCATGAAGCCCGTCAAACGGATCGCGAGGCGCTGCAATCAATTCAGCAGAGGCCATCATATGGAATGGTGACATCAAAAGGGGCACAGCCAGAAACTCCGCCGCGTACTCGAAATATGCCTTCCGTTCCCTGCCACTCCAGGCAAGCGTGCCGAGCTTTCTCTCGTTGCCTTCGAGCTCCAGATAAACGCTCATCTGCTGGATTGGTTTGAACTTCATTTCCGGCGCACACGCTGCTTGAGAGGACGATCAATGACATCCTCGATATTCTGCGGCGGCCGAGCTGGAAACAAGCCTTCGAACTCAGCCTCCGCCTCAAGGGCAAACGCAATTTTCACGAGACTTTCGAGGGAGATTTTCCCGGTTTCTTCAAATAGCCTCAGCGATCCGTAAGAGACATTCGATCTTGCAGCCAGTTCACGCTGGGTCAATCCATGCTCGATCCTTCGGCGCTTCATTCTGTCCGCCAGACCCCTGATAATCTCCGCGAGGGACGACATATTAAATGCCAACATATTATCACCTAGATAGAGATAATGCATATTAATGCAAATATAATAGCATTTAAATAAATCGCAAGTAGCGCGTGTGCCCGGAAAACTCGGGCTCTATGACTGTCCGCGCATTGCAGGACACGTCATCATCGCGGTTTTTTCCACCCATGGGTTACAGGCAGAGTCTCTGGTTCCAATGCGGCCAGCCAGCACCAAAGAAAGGACGGTTCCGAGCGCATGGACGCTCAACCAATATCAATTGCAGCAACACCATTCGGCGCCCGGCGCAGGTTGTTAGATGCAGCCGTGTCAGCATCAGTCTCGTGACATTACGCGGGATTCAATCATAACAACCGGGAGTAACGGGGACAGGATTGCAAGGCCGCTTTTGACCTCATTGCCATCGTTACCTCCCCGTAGCCGGGTGCCCTAAAGCCGACAAGGCAAACATTGTTACGCCAATTGAGTCAGCCTGTCTGAAGATATGGCGGGGCCTTAAGGACCGCTAATGCACAGCCCGTGAGATTGCATTCAAACGCGCTCAACAACGGACTGCCATGCTAGAGTTGCTCTGCCCTCCCGTCTGCCCTTTGCGATCACATCTACGTTGGACACGAATATCGTTGCATCACAACCAAGCAGACGTTTGCGGGCCATCAGTCGCGCGCCAGGGCTTCGATCGGGTCCAGCTTTGCCGCATTGCGGGCGGGAAGGAAGCCGAAGACGATTCCGATCAGGGTTGAGCAAGCGAAGGCCACCATGATAGAGCCTGAAGAGAAGATCATTTTGAAGTCGGGGCTCAGCAAATTGAAAAGAGCGCTGATCCCGAGGGCGAGCATCACTCCCATGAAGCCGCCGACAAGGCAGACCATGACGGCCTCGATCAGGAACTGGGAAAGGATGTCGCTGCGGCGAGCGCCGACGGCCACACGAACCCCGATCTCCTTGGTGCGCTCGGTCACGGACACCAGCATGATGTTCATCACGCCGATGCCGCCGACAATCAGCGAGATCACGGCGACTGACGATATCAGCAGCGTCAGGGTTTGCGTAGTGGTCTCGATGGTTTCACGAATGGTCGCCGAGTTGGTGAGGAAGAAGTCTTTCGCACCGTGCCGACGCTCGATAAGGCGCGAAACCGCGGCCTCGACATTGCCCGGATCGACATCGTCTCTGATACGGACAGTTATGCTGTCGACATTCGGACGACCTAGCATGCGGCCCATGACGGTTGTGTAAGGCGCATAAACCGTCAATGTATCAATCGCCGGACCGAAGGAGTTTTCCCGTTTCGTCACACCTACAACCCTCGCCGGCATTGTGCCCAGAAGGATGACCTGTCCCACCGGGTTTACCCGGTCTGGAAACAGGTCCCGCGCGGCGTTTGCATCGATCACCACATTCTGGCTATAGGCGGTAACGTCCTGGGCGTCGAACAGTTGTCCACGCGCCAGCTCAAGGCCCCGTACACGAAAGAAGTCTGCGCCAACTCCGGTGACTGACGCATTGACGGCCACAGCGGCGCGCTTGACAGTTACGCTCGTCGTGACGGTTGGCGTCACGCTGTCGACATAGGGCTGGTTCGCCAGGGCTTCCGCGTCGGCGGGCACCAGGGTCCGTATTCGCCCAGCTTCCAGATCGCCGAAGCCTTTCCCGGCCCGCACCTCTATCGTGTTGGTGCCGAGCGAACTGATACTGCTCAGGATTTGTTGCTGCGAGCCAGCGCCCAGGGCCGATATAGCCGCCACCGAGGCGATACCGATGATGATGCCGAGCATGGTTAGAAGCGAGCGCATCTTGTGCGCCCATATTGCCGCGCCCGCCATACGAAAGGCCTCAGTCATCCGATCGATTGCGCCGCGCCAGCCAGCGCCCGGCGCTTGTTCGCGGATGGGACGGGCCGTCGCAGCGGACCTGGATATATTGCGCTCATCGGAAATGATAACGCCGTCGCTGATCTCTACAACCCGATCCGCGTGGTCGGCGATCTTCTTGTCGTGGGTGACCAGGATGATGGTGTGCCCTTCGGCGTGAAGCTCGCGCAGGATCTTCATAACCTCGGCGCCACTGTGGGTATCCAGTGCTCCGGTCGGCTCGTCGGCCAGAATTATCTCGCCGCCATTCATCAGGGCGCGGGCGATCGACACCCGCTGCTGCTGGCCGCCAGACAGCTTGCCAGGGATATTGCCCGTCCGCTCGGCCAGGCCCAGTCGGGTCAACAAGGAGATGGCTCGCTTGTGCCGGTCGGATCGGCTGCGTCCGGCATAAATAGCCGGCACCTCGACATTACTCGCCGCGCTGAGGTCGCCAAGCAGATGATAACGCTGGAAGATGAACCCAAACCGCTCACGGCGTAGCGCCGCCAGTTCGTCCACAGCCATCTTCGACGTCTCGCGCCCTTCGATCCAGTAACTGCCAGTCGTTGGACGATCGAGGCAGCCAAGGATGTTCATCAGGGTCGACTTGCCAGAACCCGAGGCACCGATGATGGCCATCATCTCGCCGGCCTCTATGTCGAGGTCGACGTCTTTCAGCACGCGCACCATCTCGTCGCCTGCGGGAAAAGCGCGGGATACCCCGCGTACGCGGATCAGTGGCTCCGTCATGACGCCGCCCTACCGCTGCGCCGCGGCCAGTTGAGACTGACCATCTGTGCGCTCATCCGTGGATGTTCCCAGGACGATGATCTCGCCTGTCTGAAGACCGCTAAGGATCTGGATGTCCGCGCCGTTATCGACGCCGACCTGAACCTGCCGGACCTGGACCTCGCTTGCCGCGTCGAGCACCCGGATGCGCGCCGTGTCGCCAGCTCGCGGCGCACCCTCCACAGCACTCAGCGGCGCCAGCACGGCGCCGCTGACGCGGCTGAGAACAATGGACACCTGCGCCGTCATGGAGGGCCGCAGAACCCCGTCCGCATTTGCGACGTCGATCAGCCCGGTGTAATAGACAGCACCTTTGGTTGAGCCAGGCCCGCTTACGGCGGTGCTGCCTTCGTTGGCGATGGAGGCGGGGGCCGGTTCCACCTGTCGCAACTCCCCATCGAAACGGCGCTTCGGGTCGCCAAGAATGCTGAACCAGACCGGCAGGCCCCGCCGTACACGCACGACGTCAGCCTCGGAAATATCCGCGCGCACCTTCATTCTGTCCAATCGCGCGATCATGACGATGGTCGGCGCAGTCTGCAGGGCATTGACGGTTTGACCTTCGTCGGTGACGATCGCCACCACGGTGCCGGCGATCGGGGCGGTGATGCGGGTATAGCCCAGCTCTATATCCGCAGACGCCAGCGCGACCTGCGCCTGGGTGATCTGAGCGTCGAGCGCCTGGACCTCCGCCCGCGCACTGTCTAACGTGGCGACAGCCGCGTCATACTGGGCACGGGGTATCGAGCCTCCCGCCAGCAGTTCACGCTCTCGCTCGAAATCCTTCTGGGCTTTCACCAGACCGGCCATACGCGCGGCGTGGACGGCACGGATGTTGGCCAAGGCGGCCTCCCGGTCCCGCAAGGTGTTGCGCCGGGTCTGGGAATCGATCTCGGCCACCAATTGGCCAGCCTCGACGACGTCACCGATCTCGACCGCAAGACGCTCAACGCGACCCGACGCCTGGGCGCCGACACGCACCAGCTCGAGCGGTTCGAGAACCCCTGTCGCCAACACGACCTCTTCAATGTCACCCGTTCTCGCCTGCGTGGTCACCAGTTCAGGCTTCGCCGGCGGACGCAGAAACTGGTTCCAGACAACCAGCAGACCCACAAGGGTCACTGCCGCCAGGAACAGACGCTTGCGGGTAATGTGTCGTGTCATCAAGCCATGGTCCGTGCTATTGAGAATTGCGGGCTTTCTCCGTCACGAAAATTACGCAAAAATTACGGAGAGCGGCCGTCCCGGCTGGCCGCTGGTCAGGAACCCGACATTACCTGGCCGTTGTCACGCCTGGTGTGTTTGGTGCCCATTGCAAAGTCGACCGGGCGACAAAGAGTGCTTGCCAGGTTGATGGCATGGCAGAGATTGCCCGGGGGACATTGAGTGCCATAACGGCCCTATCCACAAATGAAACCGTCTCATCGACCAGCCGGCGCAACCGGCGGGTTCCCCTACGGCTGGCGGAAAACGCGCATATCGCGCCAGCGCACCACAAAGGTGCTGCCCTTGCCCGGCGCGGAAGAAAGCTCGACGTAACCGCCATGGCGGGTCACGATCTCGTTGACCATACTGAGCCCCAGACCCGCACCTGAGCCATGAGGGTTGACCCGGTAGAACGGCTCGAATATGCGCGAATGCTTGTCGCCGGCAATTCCGCAGCCCTGATCGGCGACAGTCACGCTACCGTCAGCCTCAATACCGACCGATATCTGTCCTCTTCCACCTCCGTACTGGACTGCATTCCGTATCAGATTGACGAATGCACGCTCCAGAGCTTCGGCATCCCCGGGAACGAACAGCTTTTCCGCGTTGCTGTCGAACGAAATCTCGTAGCCTTCGGCGATGGCCAGGGGAGCAAGGTCGGCGACCACCTTCGATACGACTCTGTTGAGATCGACAGGTGCATTCTGCTGAGGCTTTTGCCGATACTTCTCGGTGTCGAGGAGCTGGTTCGCGATCGCTGTCAGTCGCTTGATGGCCGTCTGCAGGTGTGTCTTGTCCGCACCTGGTGAAAGAGTATCGATTCTCACCTGCAGGACAGCGATCGGCGTTCTAAGTTCATGCGCCGCGTTGACGAAGAAACGCTCCGTCGCCTCAAAGCCACTATCGAGACGACGCAGCGCCCTGTTGATGTCGCGCACCAGGCGAAGCACCTCATTGGGCAAGCCACGCTCTTCCACCAGAGCGCCGCGTGTGTCGAGATCAATCCTGTCGAGACGCCCCGTCAGATCGCTGAAGGACCGCAAAGCCCAGCGTGTGACAAGCGGAACGCCAATGAGAGAAATGGCGACGAGGATAAGCGCCGGCACGCCGATGGCAAGGTTCCCCAACAGCACGGTCACACCATATTGGGACATCGAAACACCGCCGGCAAAAATCGTTGCCTCACCGGCCTCTGTGTCGAAACGCTCCATGCGGGCGACACTCAACGGATCGTTCAGATCACCATGGAGCTCGACGCTTCTGAACGTCCGCAGGAATGGCATATTGTCGGCAATTTTCCCGGGAGGCGCACCGTGTGCAAGGACAATATCTTTATCTTTGCCCAGGTCTGCCACGAACCACAGGTCCGGCGCTTCCTCCATAATCTCTTTAAGTTTGGCCGTCGGCACCAGATGGGCCCGGCCATTCGGCTCGAGACGGACCGAGTCTGCGATTTCCTGAGACAGCCAGATGGACGTGATCGCCACATCGGGCTTGAGGCCAGAAAGAAGATAGAAAACCAGGCTGAGCGAGGCGATGACCGCGCAGAGCTGCAGGACAATAAAACCAAAAGTGAATCGCCAGCGAAGGGATGTGCTGGTCATCCTATTTCTGCTCATGAAGGTAGTAGCCTATGCCACGAATGTTCTTGATAACAATGTCGGCCTCCGCTTCGCCAAGCTTTCGGCGCAGGCGAGACATATTGGATTCCAGTGAATTCGACTGGATCTCATCGTCAAAGGAATAGACCTGGCCCTCAAGGGACGAGCGCAACACCGTACGACCACGGTTTCTCAGAAGAGTTTCAATGATAAGCAGTTCCCTGCGGGTGAGCGCAAGCCTGATGCCGTTGACATGCACATCGCATGAAACACGATCATAGGTGACGTTTCCTGCCGACAGGACGAACAGGCCGGTTGTCGGCGCCCGCCTCAGCACAGCGCTCATTCTGGCAATCAGCTCGGGAATTTCGAACGGCTTCGGCAAATAGTCATCAGCGCCGTCATTGAGGCCGGAAATTCGCTCGTCGGTCGATCTCAGAGCGGAGATGATGATCGATCGCGTATTTGAACCCACGCTACGCAAATCGGCGAGAAAGGTACTGCCATCACCATCCGGCAATTGCCGATCGATAAGGACAATATCGTAATCCGCCATAGCGATCGCTTCCCGCGCCGTTGCCAGATCTCCAACGGCGTCAAGAACGATGCCATGCTGCGAGAGAGCTACCCTCAAGGCATCCGTCATTTCCGGATCATCTTCGATAAGTAGAAGTTTCATAATCGCCTAATCAGTCAAATCACGGACCATCATTCCCGATAGTCTCTACAGCATAACTGCGGCACCGGTTCAGATAAACGCGACGGTCGTGACGTCCGTTGTTGGACGCCCGAAACCGCTGCGGACGAGGATACCGGCGAAACCGAAGTTCGTCCGGCATCCATCTCGCCCTTGACCGCGCGTCGCCCGGGCAACAATCTTTATCGGCAGCGACCGTAATAGTCCGGATATCTGCAGCCGTAGTTGCGTCGGTCCTGTTGTTCCCAGCGGTCGCGGCGGTTCCTGTCGTTACGTTCGCTGATGTTGCCTACCACGGCTCCTCCTGCGCCACCTGCGGCGGCTCCCACTGCAGCGCCTTGCCAGGTGCCGCTTGCCAGTCCGCCAATGATTGCACCACTGGCCGCGCCAATGCCGGCGGCCTTTTCCGTCCGGCTGCACGCTGTCAGCGTCAAACAAATGAGTACGCCTGAAATGATCTTTTTCATGTCTGTCCTTTCGATCCATCGCCGATACGGTCGCCCGTCGACCGTTGAGGCGCACCAAGGCCGAGACGTATGGACACCGAAAATTACGTGGAAGTTACGCAGAACCGTCGCCATCGACACCGTTCGAAAGCGAAAATTCGTGTAGGATGTGCGTGTTCGCGATAAGTTATTGTCAGGTAATTCCGCCAGTCCAATCGATAGGCTCCAACGTCGCCGTGTTCATCGCTGCGCTTGAGGATGAGGGGTCGAAATGACTAGAGCAGACCCTTGCCGATGTTCATGTTCATATGGGGATTGACGGTTCAGGACCGTTTTCCTCGCGCGGTCGACCCAATGCAGGCTGGGATCTGCGCGTCCCCACCGGGCGCGCTGCCGATCAGCGGCATGGCCTTCATGTACCTGCTGATGAGCCCCTTTCACCTGTCGCCCTGGCTGAAGCTCGCTTCCGCTTACTGGCGGCAATGTCCATCCCCCGAAACCCGAGGAGACTGACAATGAACCACAAAATCGTTTCAGCCAAAGACTGGCTCGCCGCCCGGCGGGATTTTCTGAAAGCGGAGAAAGAGCTTACTCGACACCGGGACGAGGTTGCCCAAAAGCGGCTGGCGCTGCCATGGGTACGGATCGAGAAGGAATATGTGTTCGATACGCTCGATGGCTCCCGAACGCTTGCCGATCTGTTCGATGGTCGATCGCAGCTTCTGGTGCAGCATTTCATGTTCGCGCCGGGATGGAAGGAAGGCTGCCCGAGTTGCTCTTTCATGGCCGATCATACCGATGGCATGAACAAGCATCTGGCGCATCACGACGTTACCATGACCGCCGTATCGCGCGCACCGCTCGCCGACATCGAGCGGTATCGTAAACGGATGGGCTGGCAGTTCAAATGGGTGTCGTCCTTCGGAAATGACTTCAATCACGATTTCCGTGTCAGCTTCACACCTGACGAAGTCGCCTCCGGCAAGATCGACTACAATTTCGGAGAGTGGCCGGAGCTGGGCGAGGAATGGCCGGGCATCAGCGCCTTCTACAAGGACGATACCGGCCAGGTCTTCCGCACCTACTCCACCTATGGGCGCGGCGTCGAGGCGATGATGGGTACCTATCAGCTGCTCGATCTCGCGCCGAAGGGACGCAATGAAGCCGAAGGAATGGACTGGGTGCGCCGCCACGATCGGTACGAATAGCAGTCCTTACGTTTGCCCATGCGATTGCCGCAAGCGGTGACCGACGGTAGCGGTCGTCATCCCGTTCTGGTTACTAACGGCGGCAAGGCGCAGGCCCGGTTCTGGCAGGGCGGCTTCGGCCGCCTCGAACTGCTACGTTCCTCGACACGGACCAAGTCCTGATCTTGATGAGATCGGGACTCGGACCCATCAGACAGAAATCGCTGTCAAAACAACGGGCGCTGCCGGCGGCGGCCAGCCTATTGCGGGGAAATGTCTGATAGGCCCCGTGAATGAAACGATCCGTCTCACTCTTGACATCCTCTCGCAAACCTTGTTTATACGTATAAGCTGCTAATACGAATTAGCAGTCATTGGGAGATGAGGTTTCGATGGTTAGGCGCTTGACGCAACGGGACATTGCGATCTTCGCGGGCGTCAGCCAGGCGACGGTTTCGCTCGTGCTCAACGAGGCGAAATCCGCGGAAGGCCGTATTCCGCCGGAAACGCGCGAGCGTGTGCTGAAGGCCATTCGGGATACCGGTTATGTGGCGGATCCCGTCGCGCGCAGCATGGTCAAGGGTGCCAACCGCATTCTGGGTGTTTTCACCTATCAGCCGGCTTTTCCAATCGCGCAGGCCGATTTCTACACGCCGTTTCTGATGGGGATCGAGGAGGAAGCGGAGAGGTTGGGCTACGACCTTCTGCTGATGACGGCGGCGGCGCGCGACGACAATGGCCGCAAGCGCATTTTCGGTGAAACGGGTCGGCTTCGACTTGCTGACGGATGCCTTATCCTGGGCAGTCTGTTCGACCGCGATGAGCTGGCCCAGCTGGTTGCCGGCGACTACCCTTACGTCGCGGTCGGTCGCCGTGACGATGCCGGCGGGCCGGTGCGTTATGTCGGCGCGGATTACGTCACCGCCACGCATGCTCTTGTGCGGGAGGCCCTTGTCGCCGGCCATCGCCGTTTCGCCTTTATCGGCGCGACGGGCCCGGCTGAATCCATCAGCGACCGCTGGCTGGGTTTTCTGGCCGCAATCAAGGACGCGGCGGAGCTGGTCTATTCCCACGAAAGCGAAAATGGCGATCCGGCCGAGCAGCTGGCCGCCGTTCGCGCCAGCGGAGCGAGTGTCGTTTTTTTCGCCGAAGTGGCCGAAGCGGTGATCTTCGACAATCATGCCCGGACCCAGGGGGTGAGCGTCCCCGACGATCTCTCCATCGTGGTGCTGGGCAGCGGCACGCGAACCCATACGCTCCGGTCGCAACGCGTCTTCACCTCCTATGCCATTCCTCGCGAAGAAATGGGCAGGCAGGCAACTTCCATGCTGGTCGAGACCCTCACCAGCCCTCCCGGCCCCGTAAAGCAGATATTGCTGGGCTGCGACATCGTGGCGGGCGAAACGCTTGCTTCCCCAACTCAAGGCCCAACTCAAGGAAAGAGAACCTGACGTGAGAGAATACAATGCAGATATTCTTGTGGTTGGCGGCGGACTTGGCGGCGTGGCGGCGGCGCTTGGCGCCCTGCGCAACGGCCGCAGCGTTGTCCTGACCGAAGCATTCGAATGGATCGGTGGCCAGCTGACCAGCCAGGCGGTGCCGCCCGACGAACACAGCTGGGTGGAACAGTTCGGGATCACCGCCAGCTATCGCGCCCTGCGCTCAGGCGTGCGGCAATATTACCGCGACCACTATCCGCTGACAGACGCGGCCCGGGCCGATCTGACGCTCAACCCCGGTGACGGAAATGTCTCTCGCCTGTGCCACGAACCACGCGTTTCGCTGGCGGTGATGGAGGCGATGCTTGCCCCTTACGCGGCGGGCGGCAAGCTGACCATCCTCAAGCCCTATGAGCCGGTCGCGGCCGACGTCGACGGCGATACCGTGCGGGCCGTGACACTGCGCCATTGCAATACGGGCGATCTCATCTCCTGCTCGGCCCGCTATATCATCGACGCCACCGAACTGGGGGACCTGCTGCCGCTGACCGCGACCGACTATGTCACGGGTTTCGAAGCGCAATCCGAAACCGGCGAACCGAGCGCGCCGGCGCAGGCGCAACCGGACAATCAGCAAGCCGTCTCGATCTGCTTCGCCGTCGATCAGGTTGACGGCAATCATGTCATCGACAAACCCGCCCGGTACGACCACTGGCGTCAGGTTGCCCCCGAATTCTGGGGCGGCCCGCTGTTGAGCTGGGACTCGCCCAATCCGCGGACGCTGGAGCGCAGCCGCCGGTTCTTCGATCCCAACCCGGTCGACAACGCAACACGCGACGTTGCCGACCAGCGCCACAGCGCCGGCGATATGAGCCTGTGGATATTCCGCCGCATTGCCGCCCGCCATACATTTCGGCCCGGCGCCTATGCCAGCGATATCTGCCTCGTGAACTGGCCGATGATCGATTATTTCGAGGCACCGATCATCGACGTTACCCCCGAACAATATGCCGAGCGGCTGGCCGATGCGGCAAGCCTCTCCTATTCCATGTTCTACTGGATGCAGACCGAGGCGCCCCGCCCGGATGGTGGTCAGGGTTTTCCGGGCCTGCGTTTGCGCGGCGACATTACCGGCACGGAGCATGGACTGGCCATGGCGCCCTATATCCGTGAAAGCCGTCGTATTCGTGCCCTGACCACGGTGGTGGAACAGGATCTGTCGCTTGCGGTGCGCGGCGATCGCGGCGCGGTGCATTACCCCGACAGTATCGGTATCGGCATGTACCGCATCGACCTGCACCCCTCGACGGGCGGCGATAACTATATCGATGTCGGCGCCTGCCCTTTCGAAATTCCGCTGGGTGCCCTTATTCCCCGCCACAAAACGAACCTGCTGGCAGCATCCAAGAATATCGGCACGACGCATATCACCAATGGTTGTTACAGGCTGCATCCAGTCGAATGGAATATCGGCGAAGTGGCCGGCATGCTGGCCGCCTATTGCCTTGACAGGGGCGAGACCCCGCATGGCGTGCATGCCGATGAAAAGCGCCTGGCGGAGTTTCACACCCACATCGAACGCCAAGGGGTGGAGCGCCATTGGCCTGATATTCGCGGCTACTAGCCAAAACGTATAATCTGGGAGGATTATTCATGCGCAGGAGTATAGTCAAAATTGCATTGACCGGTTTTCTGGTCACGTCAGGGCTGGTTTCGCCGGCTTTGTCGCAGGAATTGCGGATGGCCATCTGGAGCGCCAACGAAGCCCATCTCGCCCTCTTCAACGAGATCGCCGATGAGTTCGAGGCCAGCCATCCCGGCGTCAAGATCACCTACGATTCGCTTGCCTACGAAGGCTATGCCACCACCCTGACCACCCAGATCGCCGGCGGCAACCCTCCCGATCTGGCCTGGCTGTTCGACACCACCGCACCTGACTTCATGGCGGCCGGGGCGCTTTATCCCCTCACCGAAACCTTTGCCAATACAGAAGGTTACGACATGGGCGACTTCCCCCCGGCAACACTCACCGCCTGGTCGTATGAAGGAGTACAATATCTCTATCCCTTCTCGACATCGCCCTTCGGCGTCTTCGTCAACAACGACATGATCCGGGCAGCAGGCGCAAAGACGCCCGCGGAGATGATCGCTGCCGGCGAATGGAACTGGGACAATGCCATTGCGACGGCTGCGAAAGTCGCGGCCACCGGCAAACAGGGATTGATCATCCGTGATTTCGAATACAAGGCCTGGGAGAACCTTGCCGAAGTCTATACCGGCTGGAATGCCTATCCCTGGTCGAAGGATACCAAGTCCTGCGCTTTTGCCAGCCCGGAGATGGTTGATGCGATGCGCTTCATCCACGATGCGATCTTCGTGAAAAAAGCCATGCCGGGGCCTGGTGTTTCTGCCGACTTTTTTGCCGGGGATGCGGCGATGACGACCACCCAGATCAGCCGCGCAGCGCTGCTGCCGAAAGGCGACAAGGCCTTCGACTGGGATCTCGTGCCGTTGCCTAAAGGACCTGCAGGTGACTATGCCGTAACAGGTCGGGCAGGCATTGGCGTCATGGCCAGCGGCAAAAACCCGAAGCTCGCGGCGGAATTCCTGGCGTTTTTCTCCTCCAAGCCTAATGTGGCCAAGCTCGCGCGGTTTTTCCCGCCGGCACGACAGAGCTTGCTCACCGCCGATGTGCTGGCGGCCGCCAACCCATTGCTGTCGCGTGAGCAGATAGAGGCCGTGGTCATTCGCGGCGTCGCCACGGGCCAGTCGACGCAGCAGGTTCTCAATTTTGCCCGGCTGCAACAGACTGTTCGCGCCGGCCTTGACGGTCTCTGGCGCCCCGATGCCGATGTCGCGGCTGTCCTGCAAGCGCTTTGCGGCCGTCTCGATCCGTTGCTGGCGGCCAATTGACGCTTGGCAGTCATCCGATTTTCAGTGGATGCGAAAAGCAGAAGGAAGAAAAGCCATGACGCTTGCCCTCCAGACAGCGCAGACACAGGCTAGGCGCGGTTTCTGGACCATGGCGCGCCGTGACGCCGCCACCGGTTATCTGTTCATAGCGCCGCAACTCATCGGTATCGTTGTCTTCGTGCTCGTGCCGCTGGTGCTGGTCTTCTGGTATTCGCTGCATGAGTGGAATGTGCTGGCGGGGTCGTTCCGGTTCACCGGCGTCGCCAACTACCAGAAGCTGCTCGGCGACCCGGCCATAGGCGAGGTGCTGGCGGTGACCGCCGTGTTCTCGGCCGGGCTTGCGCTCCTCAATATGAGCCTGGCGCTGGGGCTTGCGCTGCTCCTGAACCAGAAACTGGCCTTCATGACCGTGTTCCGCACGCTGTTCTTTTCGCCTGTGGTGGTGTCGCTGGTCGCCTGGACAATCGTCTGGAGTTTCCTTCTGCAGAACAATGGCGGCATCAACGGCCTCCTGCAAATGATCGGCGTCGAGGGTCCCAACTGGCTGCGCCACCCCACGACGGCGATGATCTCGGTCATCGTCGTGCAGGCACTCAAGAATCTCGGTCTCAACATGATCCTGTTTCTGGCCGCACTACAGGGCGTGCCGCGGGAACTGTTCGAAGCCGCGCGCGTCGACGGCGTGCCGCGTTTCAAGCAATTCTATCGCATCACCCTGCCGATGATCAGCCCGACGATCCTGCTCGCCTCCATCGTCACCATCGTCGGCGCGTTGCAGGTCTTTGCGCAGATCATGATCCTCACGCAGGGCGGGCCGGGCTTTTCCACGACGGTTCTCGTTTATTACCTCTACCAGCAGGCCTTCCAGTTCTACCTCTTCGGTTATGGCTCGACACTCTCCATCATCCTGCTGGTCATTGTCGGCGCGCTCACCTTCATTCAATGGCACCTGCGCAGAAAGTTCGTATTCTATGAAAACTGAACTCAGCCCACGCGCGCAGACGCTTATCTATTTCATACTCTGCGTGCTGCTTGTCCCCTTCGTTTTTCCGACCTGGTGGATGGTCACGTCGTCGGTCAAACCCGTCAGCCAGATATTTGCCTTTCCGCCTGACATCTGGCCGCGCGCCTTTGATTTTTCCTCCTATTCCGACGTTTTCAGAATACAGCCCTTCGCGCTGCAATACTGGAACTCCGCCTATATCGCCGCAATCGTCACCATCGGCACCATGGCAGTGGCTTCGATGGCCGGATATGCCTTTGCACGCATCAGGTTCCCCTTCGCCAACGCCATCTTCATGGTGGTGCTGGTGGGGTTGCTGATCCCGTCCGAAGTGACGCTGGTTCCGCTGTTCCGGATGTTTCTCAAATGGGGCATGATCAACACACACTGGCCGCTGATCCTGGTGCCGATCTTCGGTGCACCGGCGGTCTTCGCCACCTTCATCATGCGCCAGTTCTTTATCTCCTTACCCGTGGAACTGGAGGAAGCCGCCCGGGTCGATGGCCTCGGCCGGTTCAAGATATTCTGGACCATCGCCCTGCCGCTTGCCCGTCCGGCGCTGGCGGCCGTTGCGATCTTCACATTTCTCGGCAGCTGGAACCTCTATCTCGAACCCATCGTCTTTCTCTCCAGCCCCGACAAATTCACCCTGCCCCAGGCACTGACCCAATTTACCGACGCCTATGGCGGGCCGATGTGGAACATCCAGCTTGCCGCCGCAACGATGACCGCCATTCCCGTCCTCATTGTCTTCATCGTCGCGCAGAAACAATTCGTCGAAGGCCTCGCCCATACCGGCCTAAAAGGCTAACCGAAAGGCTGACCCATGGCACCCGTTACCCTTAGATCCGTCAAGAAAAGCTATGGCGCACTCGCCACCATCCATGGTGTCGATATCGATATTGCCGATGGCGAATTCGTTGTCCTCGTCGGCCCTTCGGGCTGCGGCAAATCCACGCTTCTGCGCATGATCGCAGGCCTTGAAACCGTGACCAGCGGCGATATCTCGATCAGCAGCCGTGTCGTCAACGAGATCGAACCCAAAGACCGCGACATCGCCATGGTCTTTCAGAACTACGCGCTTTATCCGCATATGACCGTCGCCCGAAACATGGCCTTCTCGCTCGAGCATCGCGGCGGCAGCAAGGCGGAGGTCGCCGAGCGGGTGAAATGGGCAGCTGACATATTGGGGCTCACACCGTTGCTCGAACGGTTTCCCCGCCAGCTTTCCGGCGGGCAACGGCAGCGTGTCGCCATGGGCCGCGCAATCGTCCGCAATCCTCAGGTTTTTCTGTTCGACGAACCGCTCAGCAATCTCGATGCCAAATTGCGCGTGGTGATGCGCGGCGAAATCAAGGGGCTGCACCAGCGCCTCGGCGTCACGACCGTTTATGTCACGCATGACCAGGTGGAAGCCATGACCATGGCCGACAAGATCGTGGTGATGAATGCCGGACGGGTCGAGCAATGCGGGGCGCCGCTCGAGCTTTATGACCGGCCGGCCAATCCCTTCGTCGCCGGCTTCATCGGTTCGCCGGCGATGAATTTCATCAAGGGACGGCTTACCGCCGACGGCTTCGAGGCTGACGGCGTCGTCCTGCCCCTTCCGCCCGACCACGTCTCGGGCGATGCGATATACGGCATCCGCCCGGAACATTTCGAACTGGCCGAGCACGGCCTACCCGCGACCGTCTTATTGGTGGAGCCGATGGGGTCGGAAACGCAGGTCACGATGATGCTCGGCGATCATCAGGTCATCGGTGTTTTTCGCGAACGTGTGCAGGCGCAGCCGGGCGCGACCATCCATGTTCAGCCGGATCTGGCAGCGATCCATTTGTTTGATGCCGCGACCAATCAACGCCTCAACTAGATGGGATCGCAAAGCAGGACATTATTCAATGATTAAAAATCATTGCCCACGGAGGCCGGATGGCGTCGAACTTGGCATAGACAACTCGAAAACCGCATGTCACCTGTTGGAAAAGCCGTAACCGGAGGGCATGCAAATTCGCACGAACGCAACGCGCCGCACTATCGGTCCGGTCTCTCCCCTCTTTCTCGCTGCCGGACTGATATTCCAGGCAACGGTAGCAGTCGCCCCCGCGCGGGCGGCGGAGAGCGTGACCGTTCCGCCTTACGCGCCTGCCGTCGCGACTGAGCGTCATTATCGCGTTCAAAAGACGACCGAGACCGACATGTCGCTTTGGCTCGACAAGCCGGAAGCATCCGCCGTTGTCATGCGTGGCGATTTCCGTCAATCGGCGACGGTGCTGTCGCGGGACGACGAGGGCATGCGGGTGAAATGGAGGCTTTCCGCCGATCTGCCACCGGATGCGGCGGACGCTGCGGATTCCTATCCGATGAACGCCATGTTTCGCAATTCACTCGCCGCCTACGGCGTTCAGCAATTGGAATTCGAGGCCGATCCGAGCGGTACTCCGACGGCGCTGATCGGCGCGGATCAGATCGTCGCCAATATGGAAAGGCTGCTGTCCTCCTCCACGCCGGATAGCACAGCCTCCCGTATGCTCCAGACCGTCAAAAATAGTCCTCTCACGATTATCGACGCTCTTGCGCCTGAAATCATGACCCTGGTGCTTGGACAGTCTCCCGAAGCTTTCACGGCCGATATTGGACAGGAGTGGACGGTTGCAGGCAATGAAGAGCTGAAAGGCATGCTCGTCCCGACAAACACCGTGTGGAAACTCGAAGCTGCCGACAAGACGAGGCAAACGGCCACGTTCAGCGCGAAGGTGACCTACGATCCTGTTCCCCTGCTGCAATCGCAGCAAGCGTCGATCGATGGCATCATCGCAAGTTTCGGAGACCGCGCGAAGCAACTGACAGATGCGCAGCTGGCGCAGGTCAGAAGCGCCGCGAAGTCACGGACGGTGACCTATGTCAATTCGACACGCGACGGCTCGACGCTCGAAGTGCTGGAAAACACGGTCGCAAGTGTCGGTGGCATGACGGTCACCGTGGCTGTGCACATATGGCAGGAGGATCAGCCGCCGGTCCTGCCCGCGCCGCATGCATGGAACGCCAACGCCCTGTCTGGCCAGCTCGTTGAACCATTACCCGAAAACAATAGGCAAACGTCGATCGATCTGGGCCAGTACCGTCCGAAGGCCGATGCCGGTACGCCTTCCTCTCCCAACCAGAACGATGGCGGCAAAACCTCTGCCGACAACGCCGGGAATATTGCGCCGATTTCGCTCAAGGTCGCAAAGGTGAAAACCTCCGTCGACCCCGCTGCCGGGCCTGCGGTGGAGATTGCATTGACGCCGGAAAGCGCCAGGACTTTCGAGGATTTCACGCGCACGGCTCTCGGGCAAAAGACCCAGCTGCTGGTTGATGGCGAAGTCATCTTCGAGCCGGTGGTGAGAGAGCCGATCATGGGCGGCAGCGTCACCATCAATGGCCTCGATTCAGCGCAAGCTCTGGCCGTCGAACGGAAATTGTCGTCTTCCGGGGCCACGATCATCGTGCGGTTGGCGCCATAATCCTTGCAGAGAGGATTTCCTCCGGCATCCGGGTGCACCCTTCGTTCCTTGATACCGGACCGATCGGGAATCTTCGTCTCGCAATGGCTGACGATCCTGCCGCGGAGCGGCACATCACTCAAACCGTGTAAGCCCGAAATGGCGTGTACAATCGGAGGCGCATTTTAAATGCTGAAGTTTCCCGCCGCAGCGATCACGACGACGGACGCATATTATTCCACTCAAAGCGGTCCGTCCGGCCTCTCTTCCATTTCCGTCGGTCTGGCAACATTCGAATTCGATGCGGAGACACACGAAACCCTGCTGCGATGTGACCAGATCGATCTTGACCTCGATGATCTGTCCGCGCTGTCCGACAAAAGCTTCGAGTTTCCTCTCAACCCCGAACCGGGTTACATTGACGGCAGCATCTGCCTCTTTGGCGTGCATGTCCACTTTCTCACGGAGCGCCTGTCTTTTGGCTCCGTCGGTGAAGATACAATCCCGCTAAGGATCGATGGCATTCTCGAATTCAGCAGCAGCGGGCTAAGCCGATACGAGGACGTCGCCCTTTCTTTTCATACTGGCCTCCAACTGCCACTGACATCTGGTCAACTCGTCTCAATGGCGGCGGATGCCATCGACCGGGTAGCAGCACGATCGCGACACGATATCGGCAAGGTGATGGCGCTGCTCGCCAAAAATCAGAGAGCGAAGGATCGGCTTGCCGAACTCCATTCCGAGGTGCGCCGCGCCCTTCAGGAACGCGACGCTTCGATTGAGATCGAGCGTGACCCGGGCTGAGCGGGAATCGCCGCCGATGTTCAGGACAACGCCGCTACCTCGCTCATCCGCCGGGAGCCGGGTTTGCGCCGCTGAACTTCATGAAGAACGCGAAGATTGCGGTCTCGACGCCCTCCCGAACCGCGATCAGTGGTCGCAGCATGGAGTTGAGTTGCCGGTTGCGTTCCAGCGCCGGATCGTTCCCCTCCAATACCAGCACCTCGAATAATGTCGGTGTCAGCAGATCCATCCCGTCATATGGCTGACGGCTGTTTGCGGGGTATTGCCGCCCTGACAAATCCGCGCTCCAGACCATATAAAGCGGTGTTGCGAAATCACCGACGACATTGCCGTTGGAGGGCACGAAGCCAAGAGTTTCAAGATCGCTCCTGAGCGCCTCGGGCAACATTCCTTCTCTTGTTTCGCCCAAAGCGGGATCGTATCCGCCGAGCATGACGGTGATTTTGGTGGTCGCGGCGTCCGGTGATTGCAGCCTGATCGTGTCGATATAGACACGTATGCCACCGAGTGAGCGCAGTCGGTCAAATCCTGTCGCGGAGAGTTCCTTCAGGCGGTTTGGGGGCAATATAAATTCGAAATCCGATCCCTGCGTCCGCAGCAGCAGACGGTCGCCGGATGAGTCGAGATTGAGCGCGACCACGGGCTCCCGCAACTGCGGCGGGACTTCGGGATAGACGGGGACGAGAAATAAAGCTCCGAAAACCGCGATTATCAGGCTTAGGCCGATGAACAATCTTCTCTTTGCCAAATCTGCTTCTCTCGACAGGAGTGGGACCGTGCGTTCGAGGTCCCTGAAGGTCTCTTTCACATGTTTCTTTCAAGGCTTGCCGGTGATCGGTGTCAGCGCAAGGCCGGCCCGCGCGATCAAACTTTCGGGCGTGCAATGGACCGGAATTTGCCCGGACGGTCCGATAAATTCGACTTCCGGGTCAATATGCAGTCGTGGTGACAAACGCTCGATCAGCCGTTTGCAGGCGGAAGCATTATGGTCTTCCTCACCCGTCAGGCGGCCGATCAAGCGCATGAACCAGCCGTCATAGGCCTCTATATAGAGAAACCAGCGGGTTGGGGTCGGGCCATGCGGCGGCGTATCGCAGCAAAGCCAGATCGCGCGCGCATGGGCAAAGAGCGGCTGCAACACGCCTTGCAACAAGGCGAGTTCCGAAGCCTGCATTCCATGCGCAAACCTGCCAATGGAGATGAACTGCGCAGCATCTTCGCCCGGCCACAAAGCGTCGGCGCTGCGTCTGTGCCGCTCAGCGTCCTGCCTGTCTCCAGAACGCAGGCAGAGTTCGCATAGATGACGATGCACCGCATAGGGTGAAGCCGACGGGTCGCGGCCGATGAGCCGCCAAAGAGCGATTGCACCGGCCATGTCGCCGCATTTGTCGAGATCGCCGGCCTTGAGTTCAAGAAGCGTCGGATCGTCCGGCGACTGCTGCAATCCCTGTTCGATTGCTTCGTGACGAAGGGAACCGGAGACATCGAACTTTTCCGCAAGTCGCGCCAGGAGCCACCAGTCCTTTGCGTCGAATGCCTGTTGCTTCCGGCGATGCAGAAGGTTCGAGAACTGGCCATATTGGCGCGAGTGCCGGCTCCCGGCATCATCCCAGCCTTGCCGGGCGCTTTCACGCCAGTGGACGTCAAGCTGCGCCGCAATGCCGGGTGCGTGTTCCCCCAGCCAGGCCGCGGCCGCCGACGTGTCGTCGAGACGCCAGGGCAGATGATCGGGAAGCGGACCGGAGGGGTCAAAACCGGTCGTTTCGACACGCTCGAAAAGGGATGGATGCGTATCGTGGATGCCCGGCTTTTCGCACAGGCTTTCATGCAGCCAGACGGCGGCTTGTGCGCCGTCGCGCGGGTGGCTTGCGGCAGGCTCGGCGAGCAATTGGGTGAAGGGGCTGGCCCCGGTGATCTCATCCTCCCCGGCACGCGAAAATACGTCCGGCCAGAAGCTGGCTGTCATGGCTCTTTGCCGCAGCGCCAGCGCGAATTCCGCCTCCAGCGCGACCGTGGCACCGCAGACTTCGACGGCTTGCGCATCGGCCACCCTCTCGCAGCGCCGCGAAAATTCCAGCGTCTCGCGCAACAGGCGCGGCACGTACCAGGATAAAAACAAACGGAGCGGCGCTGTAATCAGCCGGTGGTTTCGTTCATGCAGATCGCCGAGCGCCGCCCAGCGCTGCCGCGCCCTATGGGCCCATCGGGCAAAATGGCCGTGCGATCGGGAAATATGCGCATATTCATGGGCGATGACCGCCTCGGCCTGGGCTTGCGTCAACAGGGCCAGCAGCGGCAGGCCAAGCACCAGAATATGGTGCGGAGAACCGAACCGCGATCCCTTCTGGTAAATGGACGCATTGAGTTCGTCGTTAACATAGACCGCCGTAAAGGCCGGCGCGTCGCAGGCCAGCCGCAACCGCTCAAGATCGGCGGCAAGTGCCGGAACATCATCCGGGTTCAGCAATATGGCGTCCGATATCGGCGGTGACGGCGGCACTGCACGGGCGCGCAGCACCATCAATCCATAAAAGAACCAAGTTATGGACGGCAGGGCGAGAATGACGAGAAGAAGCGGCGAGCTGAGAAAAACGACCAGCAAGAGCGGAGACAAAACAAGGGCAACGCCGGACACCAACAGGACGGCATCGCCGAAAGCGAGCCAAAACAAGGCTCGCCATCTGCCTTCATGCGGCGGCGGACGCTTCGTCATTGGCTCTTCGGCGGCAGATGGTCGCTGGAAAGCTTGTTGCCGAAGAAAGCCCGCATCGCCCGTCCGGCCATTTGCCAGCCACTCGAACCGTAAACCTGCGTTTCCATCCAGTCGAGCGAAGAATGATCGGGGAAAAGCTCCTTGTAGCGGTCGAACCATTGCATGGCGATGAATTCGCTCTTCGGGACGCCGTCACCATATTTATACGCCAGCACAACTTCACTGTAAGCTTCGCCGGCGAGATGGTCGTCCTCATGGGCAATGAAGGATTTCATGTGCGCAACGGCGCGTTGTTTCTCCTCTTCTACGCCGTGACGCCGGTCAAGGCTCGCAATCCGGATCGCGGAAGCGTCCTTTCCTCCCTCCATCGCCCGGAAGTAATAGTCACGAACCCGTTCGAAATTCTCGCGGATCGTCAAATCGATCTTGTGAACATTTTCGAGGCGCCAGGCGTAGTTGTACAGCGCAACAGGCTCGCCTTCCTCGACGGAGCGTTCAAGCCAATAATCCGCTTGCCCGTCGTCAAGCAGATGCGGTTTGGCATCGTCCCGGAAGCCCCTGACGATATCATACATGCTGGCCGAAGCCGCATAGACACGTCTCTCCGCAAGGGCGCGCGTGAGAAAGGCTGCCTCGTCCTGAAAACCGCCGTCCCATATCATCCGGCAGGCATGCATCGGCGTGAATTCATCCGGTTCGTAAAGCGGCGCAAGCTCGGCTGTCCGGTCGATCAACCGTGTGGCAATTGCGGGGTCCGCCTTTATGCCCCACATACCGAACTGCCAGGCAAAGGCCGCCATGGTCAGCATCGTCGGTTCATCGAAACGGCGCACGGCGGTTTGCAGCACCCGCGCATAGGCGCCTTCCACATCCTCGACATGGTGAATCAACATCAGATTGGTGAAGTCCCGGAACGGCCCGTCCACACCGGGATATGTTCCCGGCTCCTTCAGATAACGGACAGATTCGACATGGCGTCGATGCGCCAGTTCTGTGTCCTGCAGGGAATAGTGGGTGAAATTGGCATATTTGCCGAGAGCAATGAACCGCAGCCGGTCGGGCAGCTCTCGCGACAGCCATTGTTCGAATTTTTTCTCTCGCGCGGCAATGGCGCGGAGATCGCCCGGCTCGGGATAATCAGGAATTGTCAGCGTATCGTGAACGCCCGGCCAGCGGACAGCGTTGCGGTCCCTGGCGCTGAGTTGCGAACACAGGGGACCGGAGGCGAATTTTTCGACCTCGCTTTCCGAACCGCCCCACCGCTCACTCAGATATTGCGCATAATCCGCAAGCACATCCGCCCAGCCGGGCTTGATCGACAGGCAATAGCGCAGCCAGTAATAGCCGGGATTTTGGATGTCTCCCTCCTCCACCGGCGGCGCGGAAGCGGGAAGCGTTGCGGAGACGATGCCGGGCGGTTTCAGCCCGTGCCCTGCAAGCCGGGCGGAAGCCGCCTCGTAAAGATCGGGCTCGACTTCATCCCGCTGCAGGGTGTTTTGAACCGGTCCGCCATCAAACAGCGCATCGACGAAATCCGGCTGGCCGAGATACTGGCAGATCTGCATCATGGTTTCGCAGGCGACCGCCGGCCTTCGGGAAAGCGCCATTGCCTTCAAAAGATGTTCGGCCGCGTTGATGCAGGCCATATGGGCGGCGATCCACTGATCCTCCCCCACCTCGGATGCCCACGACGCCGTGCGGATATCGCAGGCTCTGCGAAAGTAATATTCACCGGAAACCATCTGCGCATGATAGGAGGCAGGGTGGGATCGAACCCACTCATTCAACAGTTCAAGCCTGAGCGCCGCATCGACAGACGCATTGTCGAACAGGGCGGCGCTGGTTGCAAGAAAGGTGTAGCGATCATCCGGAACGGCGGGGGCCTGCCACCACGCCTCTTCCAGTTCCGCCAAAAGACGTTCGACCTCGTCGAAACGTCGCTCAAGCATCGCCTTGCGCAATTCCTCCTGCTGGCGCAGGCGAATCCACAACGGCCCATCCAGCGACAAGACAGGCGAGCTTATGACAGTTGGCATGGACGATTCCTTGAAACGGTTCAATGACAGGCAATCTTCAGGTAATTCATTTCATGGCCCGGTTGTAAGGGTTTTGCAACTGCTTGAAATAACCGACAAAGTGACGGCCTTTCCCCTCTGCATAACGCGTGCCTGGAAAAGACACGCGGGAGGCAGAAAAAGGGCCCCGCGAAGCCATCACTTCCGTCAGGAGTAACTGCGTGCCGACAATTCGAAAAATAAGCAATTGCCTTTTCTAAAAGCTTAAATTTCGGGCAATCGATCCCTCGTTTATATATTCCATAAAATTACTATACTATCAGGTTCCGGCCATCGGGGGATCAATCGGTGGGCGGTAAACCTGATCATTTCATCAGGAGCATTTTTAGATGTCATCTCAGGGATTTATCGGCGGCTTCATCAGATCGGCCATTGCTGCGGCGCTGCTTGCTTCGGCTACACTGTCCGGCACAGCCCATGCCGGTCCGACGCTCGACAAGATCAATCAGCGCGGCACGATCAAGGTCGGGGTCGGCACGACTCCGGGCTTTTTCTCCCCGGACAGCAACGGCCGCTGGCAGGGCTTCTTCATCGACTACGGCCGGGCACTTTCCATCGCCGTCTTCGGCAATCCGGACAAGGTCGAATTCACCAATTCCTCACCCCAGCAGCGTCTGCCGGCGCTGCAGAGCGGTGAATTCGACATCCTGCTTTCCGGTGTCACGGTAACCGTTACCCGCGCCTTCAAACTCGGCTTCCACTTTGGTCCGACAATTTTCTATGACGGTCAGGGTATTCTGGTCCGCAAGGATCTTGGTGTCACCAAGGCCGCCGATCTCGACGGCGCCACGATCGGCGCCCAGAGCGGTACCACCGGCGAACTCAACGTTGCCGACTTCTTCCGCAAGACCGGCAAGAAATTCACGCCGGTCACGATCGAAGATACCGGGCAGTTTATCGCGGCTCTGGAGTCGGGACGCGTCGACGCCATCACCCAGGATTCCTCCGATCTCGTCGGCAAGCGTACCCAGTTGAAGAAACCCGACGACTATATCATCCTGCCCGAACGGCTGTCTAAGGAGCCGCTGGCACCGGCCATTGCCGGCGGTGACGACCGCTGGCTGGAAATCGTGAACTGGACCGTCAACGCCACCATCCAGGCGGAAGAATGGGGCATTACCTCCAAGAATGTCGATGAGTTTCTGAAGTCTCCCGACCCGGCAATCCAGCGTTTCCTCGGCGTCGATCCTTCGCTTGGCGAGGCCATCGGCCTTGATCCCAAATGGGCCTATAACATCATCAAGACGGTCGGCAACTATGGTGAAATCTTCGACCGGCATCTGAAGCCGCTCGGCTGGGATCGCGGTTACAATCGCCTCTGGACCGATGGCGGCCTGCTTTATTCGCCACCCTTCCGTTGAGACAGCCGAGTTTCACAGATGTCCTCAATCGTAACGCCGGGCCCTCGCAGGCCCGGCATCCATCGTCGGCTGCTCATGTGGTGGGGCCATCGCCCCATCGCTCAACTGGCGGTTATCGCCTCGTTTATCGCATTGCTCGTCTATCTCGGGATCAACGTCACGACGACGATGGCCCGTATCGGCGTCTCACCCGGCTTTGATTTTCTCTGGCGTTCGGCGAACTTCGAAATCGGCGAAAGCCCGATCACCTTCGCCGCCGGAGATCCATATCTTCGCGCCATGCTGGCGGGGCTGCTCAACACGCTGAAAGTGTCGCTGATCGGCTGCGTATTAGCGACGGTTCTCGGCGTGACCGTGGGCGTCGCGGGCCTGTCAGGAAACCTGCTTCTCGCCTCCCTAGTGCGCTGGTACGTGGAGTTGATCCGCAATACGCCACTCCTGCTGCAACTCTTCTTCTGGATTTCGCTCGCCAAGGCGTTTCCGGCACCGCGCCAGGCGGGCGCTTTGCTCGGATCGGTCTATCTGACCAATCGCGGCGTTTATCTACCGGCCGTCTCCGCGGAAGGCATCCCGGTCGCCACACCGGTGCTTGTGATATTTATCATCTTTGCCCTTGGCCTTGCGCTCGTCTTGCTGTCCCATTTGAAGCGGCTGAACGGGCGAACCATCGCTATTGCCATAGTCGCCATTCTCGCAGCCGCGACCACCGCGTTGGTGGCTTCAGGAGCGAAGCTCACGTTTGAAACGCCCGCATTGGCGGGCTTCAACCTCCGGGGCGGGTATAATCTGACACCGGAATTTGCCGCGCTCTTAACCGGTCTGATCGTAAAGTTCTCCGCCGCAATCGCGGAGATCGTCCGGGCTGGCATCCAGTCGGTCAATCGCGGTCAGTGGGAAGCCGCCCGCGCGCTCGGCCTGCACAACGGACAGATCATGCGGCTGATCGTGCTTCCGCAGGCGCTGCGCGTCATCACCCCGCTCGCCACGTCGAGCTACCTCGATCTGACGAAGGATTCCAGCCTGGCGGTCGCAATCGGCTACCCGGATCTCGTCAGCATCGTCAACACAACCGCCAATACGACCGGTCAGTCGCTGGAGGCCCTCATGATCCTCATCGGCACCTACCTCGGCATCAATCTGGTCGTTTCCGCACTCATGAACCAATACAACAAGAGGGTTGCGCTGAAGGGAACGGCACGATGACCAGACAGGCCGGAAACATCTCCGCCCATCGGCTTCATGGGTCTCTCGGCAAGCTGCGAAGCGGGCTCTTTGGCACGCTTTCCAACAGCGCCATCACTCTTCTGACACTGGCAGGACTGACCTGGCTTCTGCCGCCCTTGTTCCGGTGGGCGCTGCTTGACGCCACGTGGAGCGGAACTTCCGCGGATTGTGCGGCGCGCGAGGGCGCCTGCTGGGCCTTCATTGCCGCCAAGCTGCGTTTCATCCTGTTCGCTTTCTACCCGCCGGACCTGCAATGGCGTCCAGCACTCGTCATTCTGATCCTCATGGCGTTGCTCGTCACCAGCGCTCTCCCGCGTTTCTGGCGCAGGGAGCTGCTGCTCGTCTGGCCGGGTGCGGCTCTGGTTTGCTGGATGCTCTTGACGGGTGGTCCGGGCGGCTCTCCAGTTCCGTCCAACCAATGGGGCGGGCTGCCGGTGACGCTGTTTGTCTGGGCCATCTGCTTTGCGGCCGCGACACCGATTGCGATCCTTCTGGCGCTCGCCCGTCGTTCGGGCCTTGGCGGGCTGCGTACCCTGTCGATCGTCTACATCGAGGTGATGCGCGGCACGCCCATGGTCGCGATCCTCTATGTCGCCATGCTGATCCTGCCCATGGCGCTGCCGGAAGCACAGTTCGACAAGATGATCCGGGCGATGATCATGATCACTCTTTTCTGGGCAGCCTATATAGCGGAAGTCGTGCGTGCAGGCCTGCAGGCGATACCATCCGGCCAGCAGGAGGCGGCCACTGCGCTGGGTATCGGGTACTGGCGGACAATGCATCTCGTCGTTCTGCCCCAGGCATTGCGGATCGTCATTCCCGGCATGGTCAATTTGGCAATCGGTTTCCTGCTGGCAACATCCCTGCTCGCGGTTATCGGCGTTTTTGACCTGCTGAACGCCGCCCGCGCGGCCGCAACGGATCCGGGCTGGCTCGGCTTTTACAACGAAGCCTATCTGCTTGTGGCCCTTATCTACTTCGCGATCTGCTTTGGCGCGTCCCGGTACAGCCTGTGGCTGGAGCGCCTGCTGCGAAACAGACCAACCCAAGGGGAATGACAATTCCCCAGCCGGGCATTTCTGAGATAATTATCTACGCATGCCCACCATTATGGAGAAGTATAGATTTTTCTTCCGAACTAGCGTCAAAATCGGTGGTTCCATTGCTCAACGTAGTATATATTTTTTGTAGAAAATAATCGCAGAAAGGAACTTCGGAAATGGCCTTTGCATCCGCTTCGCCTGCATCGACGTCAAGTCATATCCGTCGTTCCAGACCCTGTTGTCGCCTCTCTCTGCCCCGAATGCGGGCACCGTCGAAAGACGGTCCGTACCGAACAAACCCACAAAGCCCAGATTGGCGGAGAAGCGAAATGCAAAGACAAACGATCGAATATCAGGGACTGCCCGTCGGCATTGCTATCCCGAACAACGACAAGCTGCGCTTCATCGCGGTCAAATTCCACGTCATCGATCTGGACAACCGGCAGTTTTCCAGCGTCGCGGAGCTGAAGTCGGCCATCCGGGCGCATCTGCACGGCGAGCAGGTATTGGCCGCCTGAGTAATAAGAAACCACCCAAAAGCCGGAAACTGACATGGTATTTCAAACCGCCCGCATCGAAAATACGGCTTTGCTGCCGACACTCGACCTTTCGCGTTTTCATTCACCGGAAGAGCGTAGTGAATTTGTCAGCGACCTGCGCAACGTGCTCCATGACCATGGCTTTTTCTATCTCACCGGCCACGGTGTCGATCCCCGGCTGATTGAAGATGTCCTGTCGACCTCGAAACGTTTTTTCGCTCTGCCGCTGGAGGAAAAGCTCAAGATCGAGATGGTGAAATCACCGCATTTCCGTGGCTATAACCGGGCCGGTCAGGAGCGGACGCGGGGCGAGCAGGACTGGCGTGAACAGCTCGACGTCAATACCGAAGGCGAACCGGCAAAGATCGGTCCGGACTCGCCGCCATGGAAGCGGCTGTTTGGACCCAATCAATGGCCGGAGGCTTTGCCCGAACTCAAACCGTTGTTGCTGCGATATCAGGCGGAGGTGACGCGGATCGGCATCGATCTCCTCAAGGCGATTGCCGCCGCCCTCGGGCAGCCGGAAAATGTCTTTGCCGAGATTTACGAGCCACAGCCGACGCAGCTTCTCAAAATCATCCGCTATCCCGGACGAGATGTCGCCGAGACCGATCAGGGCGTCGGCGCCCACAAGGATGGCGGCTTTGTCACCGTGCTTCTGCAGGACACGACGCCGGGGCTGCGGGTGCGCACCGAAACGGGAGACTGGATCGACGCGCCGCCGGTGCCTGGAACCTTTATCATCAATACCGGTGAATTGCTGGAACTCGCCACCAACGGCTTCGTCCGCGCAGATGTGCATGACGTCGTGGCGCCGCCAGCGGGCGTGGAGCGCTTCTCCGTCGCCTTTTTCCTCGGCTCCCGCTATGACGCGACCATACCGGTCATCGACTTGCCGGACGAGCTGAAGCGCTCTGAACGGGGCATCACCGTTGATCCTCTTAACCCGATCTTCCGGGAGGTTGGGCAGAACCACCTCAAGAGCCGTTTACGCTCGCATCCGGACGTCGCGCTCGCGCACCACGCCGATCTTCTGCCGCCGGAACACAAAACCGCTTAGTCCGGTTGATGTCGGAGACCACTTCGGCTCGCTTAATCCCTGGCGACAGGCTCGATGGGGCGCATTGATTTCGATGCCGCACGTCGGGGGTGAGGTGGTCTTTCCTCTTACCCGTTACAATCAAACATCCTTCGTCGCGGCATCAACGGGCAATGCGTCAAGATGGCGAGGATGACGGGGATCGTCATGGGGCTTCAGGAAGAAGCGGCGGGCAACATCGAGATAGCCGTTATAGACCAGACCGCCATTGATCGTAACGAGAATGTTTCGATGGCGACGGTAGAGAACGGGGATGCTGTACCAGGGGACGGCAGGCAATTTGTGATGCAGCACATGCAGATTGTTGTAGAGAAACAGCAGCCCGAACAGCGGGCTGTTCTCGACGATCGCGGTGCGCTCATCCTGATGGTCGGCATAACGGTGCTCCGCATAGGACCGCAACCTGCTGAGCGCCGCGCCCACATAAACGAAACCCAAGAGATAGAGCCAGAGCGGCATTCCGCAAATTCCCACCACCCAGATCAGAACACCCGCAACACCGACCGCATGCCGCGCCCAAAGCGCTGCCCGTGCCCTGTCACCCCTGAAGACCAGGGACGCCTCCTGCGCCAGGAAATTAACGATCATGACCAGCGGGCCAAGGGCAAGCCGTCCCAGCAGGGTGGTGTTCCAAAGCGCCAGATATCGGCCGATCACTCCCATTTTCTCCCAGGCCGCCTGGGTGAAATAGGAGGATTCCGGATCTTCGATCGGGTCGGTCAGGTGTTCGTCGCGATGGTGGGTCAGGTGCCCTTCCCGGTAAATTGCATAGGGCAACCACAGGGATAAAGGCGGCCAGCCGATTGCGTCGTTGATGGTGCGATAGCGTGTCGGGTGACCATGAATGACCTCGTGCTGGAGTGACCCATGCCAGGCGACCAGCCATCCGCCAATGGCAATCAAGACGAGAACCGGCAAAGCTTGCCAGAACCATGTCACCCCCAAAAAGCCGCCATAGATGACGACCGCCAGAACCACCGTCTGCCATTCGATGCGGGCAATGGCCAGAGACGAGGGTGAGGA
The DNA here is from genome assembly GCF_059511785.1 of Agrobacterium sp. LEGMi-208b. Classification (NCBI taxonomy): domain Bacteria; kingdom Pseudomonadati; phylum Pseudomonadota; class Alphaproteobacteria; order Hyphomicrobiales; family Rhizobiaceae; genus Agrobacterium; species Agrobacterium sp. LEGMi-208b. The sequence goes on along the minus strand of NZ_CM183446.1, from coordinate 2,356,823 downwards.
GAAGAGATCAGGAGATGGAATGCGGGACATGAAGCAGGTTCCGGCTGAGACAGGTTTCGCGCCCCACTATAAGGCCGAGCGCTGGCGACCGCGCCGCACGGCTTTGCAGCCGCGACGCCAAAAAGGGAAAAATGGTTTTGCAACAGGGCTCTACGGAAAATATTTATTCTATAAAATTTGTAGGTTATTGGCTTTAATCCCTCCATCGAATTGCTGAGCGCTACCCGCATCGTGCGGGCAGGTGCTCCGTACCCGGAGGGACATTACGTGACATTCAACACCACACGCCGGCAGGTGCTCGTCGGCGGCGCCTCCATTGTGAGTCTTGCCGCTCTTGGCGGCCTTCATCCCGCTTTCGCCAATACCGACCGCACCAGGATCGTCGTCCGCGTCGAGAAAGACCTTTCCAACCTCGATCCGGCCAATCGTTCAGGCCCGATCGACCTCAACGTCCTCTGGTCGGTGCAGCAGGGCCTGATCTCCTTCAAGCCGGGCTCGACGGACTGGGAACTCGATGCCGCCGAAGAACTGGAACAGGTGAGCGACACCGAAATCCGTTTCAAACTGCGCAGTGGCCTCACCTTTACCGACGGTTATGGCGAACTGACCGCCGAAGACGTGAAATTCTCCTTCGAGCGTTTCCTCAAGCCCGATGCCGAAGGCAAGCCCGTTACCTATGCCAAGGACTGGTCGGCCCTTGATCGCGTCGAGGTCACCGGCCCGCTCGAAGGCCGCATCATCCTGAAGCAGCCGGCACCGGCGCTCTATACGATCGCACTCGCCGATGGGTCTGGCCGGATCATTTCGAAAAAGGCGTTCGAAGCACTGGGCAAGGATATTGCCACGAAACTGATCGGCAGCGGCCCTTATGTTCTCAAGGAATGGGTTCCGCGCGAGCATTTCACTCTGGAAATCAACCCCAACTACAAGGGACCGATCAAACCGCATTTCCAGCAGATCGTCGGTAAACCGATCGGAGAACAGAAGACCTCGGAAATCGCCTTCCAGTCCGGCGAGATCGACTTCACCGCGATCGATCCCGAAAATGGAAAGGCCCTGGCGAACCTGCCCGATGCAAGCGTGACGGAAATTCCGGCCATCGATTACGTCTGGTTCGGCCCCAATATCGAGAAGGCTCCCTTCAACGACATCCGCGTCCGCCAGGCGATCCGTTATGCCGTCGACATCGACGCGATCCTTGAGGGCGCCTATTCCGGCATCTATCCGCGCGCCAATTCGCTGCTTGCGCCAAGCCTGCTCGGATACTGGAAAGAAGCCCCCGTCTATGCACGGGATCTGGAAAAGGCGCAGGCACTGCTCGCCGAAGCCGGGCATGCGAACGGCTTCAAGACCAAACTCACCATCGAAGCGACGGCACGTTATGAGGCCATTGCCCAGATCATTCAGGCCAACCTTTCCGAAGTCGGCATCGAGGTGGAGATCGAGGCGCTGGAATCCGCCGCCTACTGGGCGCTTGGCAAAAACGACGCCAGCAAGGATCTCGAACTCTCGCTGGTCAAATTCAACGGAAAGTTTGATCCTGGCTTCCAGACACAGTGGTTCACCTCCGCGCAGGTCGGCCAATGGAACTGGCAGCGCTGGAAGAACGCCGATTACGATGCGCTGCACGAAAAGGGCGGCGTCACGGTCGATCCCGCCGAGCGTGAAAAAATATACATCGAAGCCCAAAAACTGCTCGATGAATCCGCAGCCTTCATCTGGATCACGCACAATCTGAATGCTTTTGCCTCGCGTAAATGGCTGAAGCCCGGCGTTCTTCCGAATGGCAACAACTGGCTCTATACGGCCTTTACGGAAGCGACGGCCTGATCCGGTGCGTGTTTTCTCAATGACAGACAGGGATGCGCTGCGATGAGGAGCGCATCCCTGCACATTCATATCGCCTTCAAGCTGGTTACGGCGCTTCTCGCCGTGGCCGGCTCCGTTGTCTTATTGATGGCGCTCACGCGGCTGATCCCCGGCGACCCCGCAACGGTAGTTCTCGGTTCACGCGCAACGCCTGAGGCGGTAGCCGCACTCAATGCCCGCATCGGTCTCGACAAGCCGCTGATCGAGCAGGTGTTCAGGTTTTTCAGCCGGCTTGTTTCCGGCGATCTCGGCGAAGATGTCTTTAACGGCCGGCCGGTCTTTAACCTTGTTGCGGCAGCGTTGCCAAATACGGTGGCGCTGGCCGTTTCCGCCATGCTCTGTGCGATCGCGCTCGGCGTGCCGCTAGCCCTCATCTCCGCGCGCTGGCCGGGTGGCCGGACGGACCGGCTTGTCGCCTTCCTGAGTGTCGGCTTCATCTCGACCCCGAGCTTTGTCGTCTCGGTGTTCCTCCTGATGATGTTTTCGGTGAAGCTGCGGTGGTTTCCGGTGCTGGGCGCCGGAGAGAGCGGCGATATCGGCGACCAGCTCTGGCATCTCGCCCTGCCGACAACGGCACTGGCCGCCGGCTGGATCGGTTACATCGCCCGTCTGCTGCGCGCCTCCTTGCTGGAAGTGCTCGGTGAAAACCAAATCCGCACGCTGCGGGCCTATGGTGTCAGCGAGACGAAAATCCTGGTGAAATATGCCCTCAAACCGGCGATATTGCCCACTGTCGCGGTGCTTGGCATGGGTTTTGGAGAACTTCTTGGCGGAGCGGTCTTTGCCGAAGTCATTTTCAACCGTCCCGGTCTCGGCTCATTGATCTATGACGCCATCCGCACGCGTAACTATCCGGTGGTTCAGGGCGGCGTCTTTGTCATCGTGCTGCTTTATGTCCTGACCAATCTCATTGCAGACCTTTCCCAGAGCCTGCTCGATCCGCGCGAGCGTGGCCGACTCTTGTCCGGGAGGCAACAGCCATGACCGTCCTCCACGACCTTTCCCGCCGGCCCGGCGGCACCTTCGCTCTCTTTGCGGTCACGCTGCTCTGTCTGGTGGCAATCGCTGCGCCGTTGATCGCGCCCTATGGGCCGAACGCAATCGCGCCGTCCAGCCGGTTCATGGACCCGTCATTGCAACATCTTCTGGGAACCGATCATCTCGGGCGCGACATATTAAGCCGACTTATCTACGGCGCACGGGTCGCACTCGGCATTTCTCTTTCCGTCATCGCCATTTCGCTGACAACGGGTGTCGCACTCGGCGTGGCGGCCGCCCTTTCCTCACGCGTCGTAGATCTCTTCGTCGTCGGTATCTTCGATGTCGTGACGTCGTTTCCAAGCATCATCCTCGCTCTCGCGCTCGTCGCGGTCTTCGGCCCGGGCCTTGGCAATGTCGTCCTGCTTGTCAGCATCGTCTTCATCCCGCATTTCGGCCGGGTCGCACGCGCCCAGACGATCGCGATCCGCAACAGCCCTTTCATCGAGGCGGAAAGGGTTCTCGGTGCGGAAACGTGGCGGGTTGTCCTGCATCATGTCACGCCCAACATCATTGGCCCGATTTTTGTGCTGGCATGCATGGATATCCCTGTCGTCATCACCATCGAGGCGGGGTTGAGCTTTCTCGGTCTCGGCGTGCGCCCGCCGCTTGCGAGTTGGGGTAACCTGCTCAATGACGGCTACACCTATCTCGACCAGTCGGTATGGCTCGCCACTTTTTCGGGTCTGGCGTTGATCCTCGCGACACTCGGTTTTGCGCTTCTCGGTGAAGCCCTGCGTGACACGCTTGACCCGAAACTGAGGAAAAGCCTGTGACAGACGCCCTCCTCCTCATCGAAAATCTCAACGTTTCTTACAGGGGCAACGGGCAGAAAGCGCATATCATCGACGGCGTCGATATCACCATTGGCCGCGGCCAGTCCGTCGGCCTCGTCGGGGAAAGCGGCAGCGGCAAGTCGACTGTCGCCTTCACCCTGCTCGGCCTGCTTGCCGATAATGCGGAAATCTCTGCGAACCGTGCAGCCTTCGACGGACGCGGGACGAACCTGACATCAGCGGAAACAGCAAGGCTGCGCGGCACCGATATAGCGATGGTGTTTCAGGACCCCATGACCGCGCTGAACCCGATGTTCACGATCGGCACGCAGCTCGTCGACATCCAGCGCCGGCGATTCCCGAAGGAAAGCCGTCGGGCGCTCTGGGCACGGGCCGAAGCGGTGCTATCCGATGTCGGTTTGCAGGATGCGGCGCAGCGCATGTATCGCTATCCGCACGAATTTTCAGGCGGTATGCGGCAACGTGTCGTGATCGCCATGGCGCTTCTGGTCGAACCGAAATTGTTGATTGCCGACGAACCGACGACCGCGCTCGATGCGACTGTCGAAGCGCAGGTGGTGGAGATGCTGCATCGGCTGCGACAGCGGACTGTCGCTTCCATGCTGGTCGTCAGTCACAGCATGGGGCTGATTGCCGAACTCTGTGACAGCGTCATCGTGATGTATGCGGGAACGGTGGTGGAAAACGGCAAGGTAACGGACGTCCTGCATCATCCGCACCATCCCTATACCCGCGCCTTGCTCAACTGCGAGATAGACCCTTACGCCGCGTTCGACCGCCGGCAGGATCTTGCCACCATTCCCGGTACCGTTCCCGATCCCGCCAATCGGCCGCAAGGCTGCATCTTTGCCGAGCGATGTCCCTCCCGCCACGACCGCTGTAGCGAAAAACCGCCGCGTCGGCAGGCGAAGACCGGACAGAGCTTCTTCTGCTGGCTGGAGGCGGCGTGATGAATATCCCTGCCCTTTCCCTGAAGAACGCGGTGATCCGCTATGACCGGCTGATCGCCGTCGATGGCGTGTCGCTGTATCTGTTTTCCGGCGAAACCCTCGGCCTTGTCGGAGAAAGCGGGTGCGGAAAATCGTCCCTCGCCCGGGCCATCGTCGGGCTTCAGCCGCTTGCCGCCGGTACGCTTTCCATCGCGGGAGAAACGCTCGCCAATGTGACGGCGACCCGACGTAACGATCTGCAGCGCCGCATTCATCTGCTATTCCAGGACCCCGCCGCCTCGCTTTCTCCCCGCATGAAGGTGCGCGCGCTTTTGGCCGAACCGCTTAAAATCCGCAAAGTGCATTCGGCCGAGAGCTGGGCGCGGATATCAGCGCTTGCAGAAAGCATCGGTCTCGGCGAGCAACTTCTTTCACGTTATCCGCATCAGTTGAGCGGTGGGCAGGCGCGACGTGTGGCGCTGGTGCGCGCGCTTGCGGCCGAACCCTCGATCATCGTTGCCGATGAACCGACGGCCGGCCTCGATATCTCCATTCAGGGCGAATTGCTCAACCTCCTGCGCGTGCTTCGCGATCGTCTGAAGCTCAGCTATCTGCTCATCTCCCACAATCTCAATGTGGTCGGCCGCGTTACCGATCGTGTCGCGGTGATGTATCTTGGCCAGATCGTCGAGAGCGGACCGACGGCCGATCTTTTTCGTGATCCGGCTCACCCCTATACGCAGGCATTGCTCTCCGCCAACCTCACACTGGATTCCAGTCGCCGGCGGGAGCGCATCGTGCTTTCCGGGGAGCTCCCGAGCCCGGGCAACCCGCCCTCCGGCTGCCGTTTCCATAAACGCTGTCCGCTGGCGCGCCCACGCTGTGCAACCGAAGTTCCAGTACTTCTCTCCGCCGGCTCATCCGGCCGTAATGTCGCCTGCCACTTCCCGCTCACAGCGGAAGTGGAAGCCCTGCCTCAGGCGATAACGGGGTAACCATGACGCGCGGCATCCCGATCAAACTCGGCCAGCACCTCATAGTCGGCATCCCCGAGCAGGCTGATGCCGCGCAGGGAGAGCGTATCGCACACGCTGGCAAGTTCGGGGTCGGCGATGGTCTCCGCCACCGCCCGCCGCAGGGTCACCAGCTCCCTTGCCGGTGTCGCGGCGGTCGTGATGAAGGGCAAGCCCGGTCCCCTGGCAGTCTCGGCAAGGACGCGCACCCCTGCAACCCGTTGCGGATCGAAACGCAGGGTATTGCCGAAGGTGACACAGTCTATGGAAGCGATATCGGCCTTTCCGCTGGAAACCGCATCGATACTTGCCAGATGACCGCCGGTTTCCTGCACGGAAGAAAAAAACCGGCCGTCCCTGGCATTTGGCGCCACGAAAGCGCGGAAGAGGTTATAGCCGGAATTGCTGCCCGGCTCGTTGATGGCAGCCCGGGCGCCCCGCAGATCTTCGAGCGACTGCGCCGGCGACGCCGCATTGACGATGATGAAGCTGCATTTGAGCGGGCCGTCGCAGCCGGGCAGATTATAGACCGGGGTTGCCACCAATTGCACCTTGCCACGCAGGTGTCGCACATAGGGATAGCCGCAGGTTTGGCCGAACAGCAGATTCGGCCGCAACCAAGCCTCATCATAGCGGATTTTATCATCCAGAGCCTCCGGCGCATCAATGCCACCGGCACGAAGACGCTTGCCCAGCGCCGCCCAGAACAGCGTCGTTGCCTCCTTGACCGGCGAAGGGCTGGCATACATGGCAAGGCTGGCGAGCGGCATGGGCGGAACTCCGGGGAAGCAACTCAAAAACCTATGCAATACATAGATTTAAATCGCAATGCGATTTCTTCATCGAAAGGAAGCCTGCCATGAGCCTGCCTTTGAAAGAGGCCCATTCGTCGCCTTCAGTCGCAACCTATATCGCATGCGACGTGCTTGTCATCGGCGGCGGCCCGGCCGGCTGCTGGGCGGCGATGGAAGCCGCCGGTGCGGGAGCAAGGGTTGTTCTGGCGGATAAGGGCTATTGCGGCAGTTCCGGCGCAACCGCCTCGGCTGGTACACAGATATGGTATGTGCCGCCGGATGAGGACGCGCGGGACGCCGCCATGGCAAGCCGCGAGGCGATGGGCGGTTATCTTTCCGAACGATCATGGATGGCGCCGGTCCTCGACAAGACTTTCGAAAGCGTCAACCGGCTGGCGGACTGGGGCTACCCCTTCCCCCGTGACGACAAAGGCGAGCAGCAGCGCATCTCCGTTCAGGGACCGGAATATATGCGGCTTTTGCGTCGCCGGGTGAAAAACGCCGGCGTCACCATTCTCGATCACCACCCCGCAACGGGCCTACTTACGGCGGATGCGCGGGTCGTTGGCGCAACAGGCCTGCGGCGGCAACAGGGCGGACAGTGGCGTATCGCCGCCGGAGCGGTGGTGCTTGCAACGGGCGGCTGTGCCTTCATGAGCAAGGCGCTCGGCTGCGATGTCCTGACAGGAGATGGCTATTTGATGGGCGCCGAGGCGGGCGCCGAGCTCTCCGGGATGGAATTCTCGTCGGCCTATGCGATTTCGCCAGCCTTCGCCTCGATTACCAAGACGGCGCTCTACCGTTTCGCGCAGTTCTATCGCAAGGATCATAGCCTGATAGAAGGCGCAGGCTCCGCCAGGGGTCGCTCGATCATCGCCCGCACCCTGCTTTCGCAACCCGTCTATGCCCGCCTCGACCTTGCGGAAACCGACGAGGTGAAGGCGATCCTGCGGCGCGCCCAGCCTAACTTCTTCGTGCCATTCGATCGCCGCGGCATCGATCCCTTCACCGAATTCTTCGAAGTGAAGCTCCGGCTGGAAGGCACGGTGCGCGGCACCGGTGGATTGCGGCTGACCGGGCTCGACTGCGCAACGACGGTCACCGGCCTTTATGCCGCCGGCGACAACGCCACGCGCGAGCCGATCTGCGGTGGTTTCACCGGCGGTGGCAGCCACAATGCAGCCTGGGCGATTTCCACGGGTGCCTTCGCCGGCGCCGCGGCCGCGGCCTTTGCCCGCGAGAAGGCGGAACTGCCGGAAAGCAACCTTCCGCAGCTCACCGCCCAGACCACATTGCCCCAGGAACCCACCGACCCCGCGGCCATCATCAAGGCGGTACAGGACGAGGTCTTTCCTCTCGACATCAACTATTTCCGCACCCAATCCGGTCTTTCGGCAGCACTGGCACGGCTTGATACTTTGTGGGCGAGGGTCGCTACGGCAACGGCCGCCGATGAAAGCCAGATATTGGCGCTGCGCCAGGCGCAAGCAATGGTCGCCACCGCGCGCTTCATGTATCGCGCTGCCCTTGCGCGCACCGAAACGCGCGGCATGCACCGGCGCGAGGATTTTCCGAAGCAGGATCCCGCCCAGCATCACCGGCTCATTCTCAGCGGCCTCGATGCAATCGCCATCCGGCGGGAAAGCGTTGATCCCGGCATTTACACGGAGGCGGCGGAATAATGATCGAGGTTCTGGACAAGGATGCCTGCACGGACTGCAATCTCTGCGTTCAGGTGTGCCCGACCAATGTCTTCGAGGCGATGCCGGAAGGCCCGCCCGTCATCCTGCGGCAGGATTCGTGCCAGACATGTTTCATGTGCGAGGCCTATTGCCCGGTGGATGCTCTTTATGTCGATCCGGATGCCGAAGCCGTGCATGGCCTGACACTGGACAGCGTGCGGGAGAGTAACCTCTTCGGCAGTTATAGAAAGGCCATCGGCTGGCACAAGGACACGCGTCAACGCCGCCACATCGACGATCACTTCCGTCTTCCGCCATAATCTGGCGTCACAGCGCCAAAGATGTTCACCTGGCGGTCGGCGACAACAATTTCCACATATCCCGGCATGAAACCGCCCCGACACGGCTGGTCGAGGCGCTTCCCATGTCCGTTTTCAGGCAGTTCAGAAGGCTGCTGCCGGTATCCAGCTCGCCGTGGCGGCCGTGCTGGTCGAGAAGGCGGGGATTTTCTTCGCAAGTTCCTCGATGGTTTTCACGTCTGCGGTCCGCAGCTGCTCCTGGGTGACCAGCACCGGATCGACCACGATGTTTCTCGGCACGGTCTCGCCGGCGATTTCAAGTGCAGCGGCGCGCACCGATACTGCACCGACGACAGCCGGATTGGTCGCCGCAGTTGCAACCCAGGGGCTGCCGGGCTCGACGATTTCCTGAATATCGGCTGTGGAAATATCGGCGGAATAAATCCTGATTTTATCGCTGATGCCGATATCCGCCGCGGCCAGTTTCACGCCACGCGCAAATTCGTCATAGGGTGCAAAAATCACCGAGATATCAGGGTTGGCGCGCAGAACGGCCTTGGCCTGATCGGCGGTGGCTGCCGCGGTCGTGTCGCTCACCGTGCCGAAACGGGCTTTCTCGACAATGCCCTTATTGGCTGTTTTCACCTTGTCCCACACCTCGTTGCGGCGGTCGAGCGGCGCGAAGCCCGCCACATAGGCATAGCCGGCCGCAAAGCTCGTGCCGTTATCCTTCAGGGACTGATCGAGCGCCAGCTCGGCCAGACGATGATCCGACTGCTCGACCTGCGGGATCTTCGGATTATTGAGGTTCACATCGAAAGCCACGACCTTGATGCCCTTGTCCAGCGCCTGCTGAACCACATCCGTCAGCGATTCCGGCTGGCCGTGATCGATGATGATGGCCTTAACACCGAGATTGATCGCCTGCAGGATCTGCTCACGCTGCTGCGCCGCATCCTGCCTGCCGGGGAATATCCTGAGGTCCGCGCCCAGCGCCTTGGCCTGCGCCTCTGCACCCGACTGATAGGCCTGGAAGAAATCGCCGGCGGAAATATAGCTGATCAATGCAATCTTGACGCCGCCCTTGTCGAAGGGATCGGGTGCGCCTTTCAGCCCTTCCGCGCTTACGGCACCGGCGGCCAGAAGCGAAGGCAAAACCGCAAGGGCAATATGACCGGGTTTAAAAGACATCGGGATTTTTCTCCAATTGGATGGCGCCTGTATCAGCCATCAAATTAAGAGCATATAATCTATCGTTTTTATGGGTTTAAAATTGCTATTTTGCTCGGGATAACGAGTTTTCTTTTGTCCGCAAGAGGCGTGCGGGAAGAGGTTTTGCTCATGACCGTGACGGCGGGTGTTCCCCCTGTGGCTTTGAAGGACAACTGATGACTGACGGCCGATACGGCGTAAAACTGATGAATTTCAAAACCTTGGAGCATACACCGGCGAGCGGGGAAATTTATTCCATGCTTTGGCGACACAATAGAAGGCCCATTCTTGTCTGCGGCTGCAAAAGTATTACCAAACTGGATTGTTCCAGGATGGATTTCCGTACATGCCCCTTCTCGACGTTCAGAACATTTCCCATGCGTTCGGCTCCACCAAGGCCCTCACCGATGCACGCCTGACGATCGAGGCAGGTGAAGTCGTCGCACTGATGGGCGCAAACGGTGCTGGAAAATCCACGCTCGTCAAAATCCTCTCCGGGCTTTATCGGCCCGATGCCGGAACGATGATATGGCAAGGCAAGCCATTTTCACCGCAAAGCCCGGCCGATGCGGCATCACAGGGCATCGTGACGGTTCACCAATCAACGGATGTCGTCGGCATACCGGGCCTGACGGTCGCGGATGCGCTGCTTCTCAACCATTTCGTCGATGGCCGCCATCCCTTCTTCCTGTCGAAAAAATCGGTCCGTCGGCAGGCGGCGACCATTCTTGCCGAAACCGGCTTTGATCTGCCGCTCGACCGGGATTTCGAAACGCTGAGCGCCGCCGACCGGCAGCAGGTCGCGATTGCCCGCGCTCTGGCGAACAAGGCCCGGCTGATCATCCTGGACGAACCGACGGCCAGTCTCTCCGCTCGGGAATCCGCTCGTCTCTACGATCTCGTGCGCTCCCTGAAGGCGCGCGGGATTGGTGTGCTCTATATCTCGCATCGAACTGCCGATCTCGAAGCGCTTGCAGACCGGGTCGAAATCCTGCGGGGCGGACGCAATGTCGGCTCTTTTGTGCGGCCCGTCGATTTCAACGCCGCCATTGAAACCATGATCGGCCGTTCGCTGAATGCGGCGCGCCCGGACCGGCGACGCGATTTCGAAAAGACGGTGCTGCGGCTGGAAAATACCCGTCTGCTGCCGGAAAGCGCGCCCTTTTCCCTTTCCGTCCGGGAGGGAGAGGTGGTCGCCATCACCGGCGTTCTCGGCGCCGGCAAAAGCCGTCTTCTGTCCACGCTGTTCGGCCTTGGCGCTTTTTCGGGCGGACAGGCATTTCTGGATGGAAAGGCCTATGCGCCGGGCAGCCCCGCCGAAGCGATCGCCGCCGGTGTGGTAATGGCCGCCGAAGACCGGCACAGATCCTCCTTCATCCATGCCGACTGGCCGGGCGAAAGTATTGCCGCAACGATCAGCCTGCCGCATCTCAAACAATGGTATCCCTCCGGTTTCCTGTTATCCAACCGGGAAAAAGAAGAGGGCCGGAAAGCGATCCACCGCCTGTCGATCAAGGCGCAATCGGCCGAGGCCTCCGTCTGGTCGCTTTCGGGCGGCAACCAGCAGAAGGTCGTGATCGGCCGCTGGGAAGCCGAGCCCAGCCGCCTGCTTTTGCTGGATGAGCCATTCCAGGGCGTCGATGTCGGCGCGAGGCAGGATATCATCGCCGCCATCCGCCGCCATTCCGGGCGCGCCACGCTCATCGCCACGTCCGACCCGGAAGAAGCCTATGAGGTGGCGGACCGGGTTCTCGTAATGGATAGCCACACCCTTCTCGAACAAACCAACGATGCCGGAACGCCGCATCTTCACAAGGAACCTGCCTGATGGTCGACGGCACCCGAGAGATTTCAGAACAGTCAAAAGAAGCGGCGACACTGGAAACCCTGCGAAACGCGATAAGACGCGGCGCGGTTTTCCTGCTGCTGGCGGCGATGGTCGTCGGCTTTTCGCTCGCGCAGCCCGCCTTCATCAACATCAACAATCTCATGAGCATCCTGCAGGCGGTCTCCGTCGTCGCCATCATCGGTGCGGGCGTCAGCATCACGCTTGCCATCAACGGTTTCGACCTGTCGGTCGGGGCGGTGGCGGCATCCAGCGTCATGGCCGCGAGTTACGCGATGATCGTGCTGGGGCTGAACGCCTGGCAGACGGTGCCGCTGGTGCTGGCCTTCGGCGCGCTTGTCGGCCTTGCCAATGCTTTCCTGATCGTCAGGCTCAAGGTGCCGGACCTGCTTGCGACACTCGCCACGATGTTCCTGCTGACCGGCCTCCAGCTCATTCCAACGGCCGGCCGCTCCATCTCCGTCGGCCTCATCCTGCCTGACGGTTCGACGGCCAGCGGCAAATACGATCCCGCCTTCCTGACGATCGGGCGCTCCAGCCTGTTCGGCTTCATCCCCCTGCCCGTGGTGCTGATGGCCATCGTCGCCGTCGTTCTGTTCATTCTCACCGAAAAAACGAGGTTGGGCCGCCTGATCTACGCCACCGGCGGCAATGAAACGGCGGCGCGGCTTGCCGGCGCCAATGTCGACAGGATCAAGACCTTCGCTTACGTGCTTTCGGGCACGCTCGCGGCGCTTGGCGGCATCATCGTCGCCGCCCGTGTCGGCCGGGGTGACGTTTCCTCCGGCGCGTCGCTGCTAATGGATTCGGTCGCCGCCGCGCTGATCGGCTTTGCGGTTCTGGCGCTTCGCCGTCCCAACGTTCTCGGCACGCTTGTCGGCGCCGTTTTCGTCGGCGTGCTGCTCAATGGCCTCACCATGCTGAACGCGCCTTATTACACGCAGGACTTCATCAAGGGCGCCGTTTTGGTTGGCGCGCTGGCGCTGACCTACGGCGTTGCCCGCTCGAAAATCTGACCATTCAATATCCGTCCAGAGAAGTGGAAACCATGTTCAAGACCGTCAAGAAACTGGCCGCGGCCGTCATCTCGCTTACCCTCCTCTCCACCGGCGCCTTTTCCGCCGGCATCGAAGGTGCCCCCGCACCCTTCGACAAGAAGACGGTCAATATTGCCGTCGTCAGCTTCCTCGGCAGCGGCGACTGGCTGCAGGCCTTTGAGGCCGGCGTCAAGCGGCAGGCCGATACGCTGGGCGTCAAGCTCACCGTCTCCCAGGCCCGCAACGACAACGACACGCAGAGAAACCTCGTCGAGCAGGCGATCAATCTCGGTGTTGACGGCATCATCATCAACAATGGCCGCCCGGAAGTGCTGAAGGACGTAGCGCAAAAGGCGCTCGATAAGGGTATCAAGGTCGTTGCCTATGATGTGGACCTCGACAATCCGCAAATCCCGCAGATCGAGCAGAGCGACAAGGACATGGCGAGGCTGGTGCTGGACCAGGCCGTGAAGGACAAGGGCGACGGTTTTGTCGGCGGGGCGGTCTATGTGGCCGGCTTTGCGCCGCTCGACCGGCGTTACGCCGTGTGGAAAGACTTCATAGCCAAACACAATCTGAAGGAAAAGGCCGTCTGGGGCGTCGTCAACGATACGGTGCCGGCCTCCGTCGCCGATCAGACGAAGGCCGTCCTGCGCGCCAATCCGGATATTTCCGTCATCTTCACCCCGTGGGATGAATTCGCCAAGGGCGCAAAGCTCGCCATCGATGAACTCGGCCTTTCGCAGCAGGTGAAGATTTACGGCGTCGATATCTCGACAGCGGACATCCAGCTCATCACCGAGCCGGACAGCGCATGGGTCGCCACCGCAGCAACCAACGCCGCCGTCGTCGGCGAAGTATCGGTGCGCGCCGTCGCGCTTTCGATCGCCGGGCAGTTCCCCGGCCAGTCGGTGCTGTTGCAGCCGACCCTCATCACCCGTGACGATCTCGTGAAAAACGACATCGGCACCATCGAGGACCTCCAGAAGAAATTCCCGGCATTTCTGAAAAGCGATGCCGCTACCGCCACCTGGATTCCCGCCGTCAAGCATTGACCGCCTTCGCCAAGATGCGCCGCCGCTCACGGGCGGCGCTTTTCCCGTCGCAACGCAAGAGCAGACCATGGCCGCCCCAGACCTCCCGACACCCGATTTCGCCCACAACATGAAACTCATCGGCCACAGCGATATCGGCGGCCGTGGCGATGGCCTGCAACTGATGGTCCATCGCGGTTACGCCTATATGGCCCACCCATGGTCGCAGGGTTTTTCGATCATCGACGTGCGCGACGCTAAAAACCCTGTCACCGTCAACTACGTGCAGGCCCCGGCCAACACCTGGAACATTCACCTCCAGACCCATGACGACCTGCTGCTGGTCATCAATGCGCTCGATCTTTTCGCCGATGTCCAGTCCTTCACCGACGAAAAGGCCTATTATACCAAATCGGTCGGCGAGACGGTCGCTGCGGAAAAGAGGGAGCGGGTCTGGACGGCGGGCATGACCGTGTTCGACATCTCGACACCCGACAAGCCCAAAAAAATCGGTCAGCTGAATGTCGACGGCATCGGTTTCCACCGCCTGTGGTATGTGGGCGGGCGTTATGCCTATGCTTCGGCGCTGCTGGACGGTTTCTCCGACTATATCTTCGTCACCATCGATCTTGCCGATCCAACAAAACCGCAGTTGCTTGGCCGCTGGTGGCTGCCGGGCATGAACACGGCCGAGGGTGAAAAACCGGCATGGGGCGAGGGAAAACGGTACGCCCTGCATCACGCACTGGTGCATGGCGACACCGCCTATGCCTGCTGGCGTGATGGCGGCCTGACCCTGCTCGACATCAGCGATCATTCAGCCCCCAAGCTCATCGCCCATCGCAACTGGTCACCGCCCTATGGCGGCGGCACCCACTCGCCCCTGCCCTTGCCGGGTCGCGACCTGCTGGTGGTCGCCGACGAGGCCGTGCTTGACAATGAGGAGGATGGACGCAAGCACACCTGGATTTTCGACATCCGCGCTCCGGAAAATCCGGTCAGCATCTCGACATTCCCGATCCCGAACGAGATCGATTACGGGAAGAAGGGCGGCCATTTCGGCCCGCACAACCTGCATGAAAACCGGCCAGGTTCCTTCGTGTCGGAAACGCTGATCTTCGCCACCTGGCAGAATGCCGGCATCCGCGCCTTCGATATTTCCGATCCCTATCGTCCCGTCGAAACCGGCGCGCTCGTTCCGGCAGGGCCGACAACGATGACGGACCGGCGACCGGGCCGGCCAAAGGTCATCCAGTCGGCGGATGTCTTTGTTGACGCCAACGGTCTGATCTACGCGACCGACTATAATGCCGGGCTCGAAATCATCGAATATGGCGGTTGAAGCAACGTGACCTGACAAGAAAATCGCCCGGGAAAGCCCGGGCGATTGTTGGTAAGACAGAATGCATCAGACCGCTTCGTCATGGGACGGTTTTTCCCACAGATTGATACCGCCTTCGACGGCGTAGCGATCGATTTCCGCCAGTTCTTCCGCCGTGAAATACAGGTTCTTGAGCGCCGCGGCATTTTCCTCCACCTGTCTGGCAGAGCTCGCGCCGATCAGCGCCGAGGTGACACGGTTATCACGCAGGACCCAGGCGATGGCGAGCTGCGCCAGCGACTGCCCTCGGTTTCTGGCAATTTCATTGAGAGCACGGGCGCGTTCGATATTCTCCTGCTTCAGATGCTCCGGCCGCAGGAAATCCCCGCCGGGACGGTTGACGCGCGCATCCTGCGGCACGCCATCAAGATACTTGTTGGTCAGCAGTCCCTGCGCCAGCGGTGTGAAGGCGATTACCCCTGCACCGACCTCGTCGGTCGCATCCAGAAGGTCCTTTTCAACCCAGCGGTTGAAGAGATTATAGGCAGGCTGGTTGATGAGAAGCGGCACGCCGCGCTCTTTCAGCAGGGCCGCAATTTCACGCGTCTTCACGCCGGAATAGGACGACACGCCGACATAGAGCGCTTTGTCCTGACGAACGGCCTGCGCCAGCGCATCGGCAGTTTCTTCGAGCGGCGTTTCCGCATCGAAACGATGCGAATAAAAAATATCGACATAGTCCAGCCCCAGCCGGGTCAGGCTCTGGTCGAGGCTCGAAAGCAGCGCCTTTTTTGAGCCGCCGCCACGTCCGTAGGGACCGGGCCACATATCCCAGCCGGCCTTGGTGGAGATGATCAGCTCATCACGATATCCAGCAAAATCCTGTTTCAGTATATGGCCAAAATTCACCTCCGCGCTGCCGGCGGGCGGGCCGTAATTATTGGCGAGGTCGAAATGGGTGATGCCGAGATCGAAAGCCTTGAAAAGAATGGAGCGTTGCGTTTCGAGCGGTGTCGTATCGCCGAAATTGTGCCAGAGGCCGAAAGAAATCGCCGGCAGCTTCAGGCCGCTGCGCCCGACACGGCGGAAGGTGGCGTCTTCATAGCGGTTGGGATCTGGATGATACGTCATGGTCGCTGTTTCCTGGTGGCGTTGAATGATCGTCCGGCGATCGGTGATCGCCGGTTCGGATGGGGATTTGTGATCTTGAAACCGGACCCTAGATGGCCCCGTGACGCGGCGGCAGCACACCGTTCAGATAGAAGTTGCCGATATGGTGATATTTCCAGCGGACGGGATCATGCAGCGAATGCGTTCGGGCATTGCGCCAGTAACGGTCCAGCCCGTAGCTTTCCAGCGTGGAACGCGCGCCGCCGAGTTCAATGAGCTTCGTGGACGCAAGTTGAGCGGCTTCGGTGCCAAGCGACTTGACCTCCGCCACCGCGATGGAGGCCGCTGCCACCGTTTTTTCGTCGGGTGCCGCACTCGCACTGTCGAGGATGCGGCCGGCTCTTGCGAGAAGCGCGTCGGCCGCATGCACGCGGATGGAAACGTCGCCAACGGCATGGATGGTATGCGGGTCTTCATAACCGTGCTCGATGCTCAGCTCGAAAAACGGCCGGGCATGGGCTCGAACATAGGAGATCGTCTCCGCGAGAGCGCCTCGGGCAATGCCGACCTGAACGGCGGCATGAATGATCTGCGCGAAAGGCCCCATGGGTGTCGGCCGCTCGAAGACGACATCGTGATCCACGATCTGGAAGGGCGTGATTTCAACCTCATCGAAGGTGACTGTGCCGCTGCCCGTCGTGCGCTGGCCAAAGGACGTCCAGTCGTCAACAAGGGAAAGACCAGCCGTTGCGCGGTCGATAAAGACGATGTTCACCCGCCCATCCGGCCCCTTGGCGACGACAACGATGATATGGGCAAACAGAGAACCGGTGGAATAGAACTTCTGTCCGTTCAGCAGCAGCCTGCCGTCCCGCTCGGCGAAGTGCGTCTTGTAGTCGACGGGGGTTTTCGTTCCGATTTCGGTAAAGGCATTGCCCAGCCGGTCTCCGTCAAGAATGCGCTCAAAATAATGCCGCTTCTGTTCTTCGCTGCCCGCAAGCCGCAACGCTTCGACCATGTAGAAGTGGTTTTGCGGAATTTGCCCGATGCTGCCATCGGCGGCGGAAATGATCGCCGTCACTTCCGCCAGCGCTACGGCCGAAACGCCGGCACCGCCATAATCCTTCGGCACGGTAATGGCCCACAACCCGCTTTGCGAGAAACGCTCGATTTCGGCGAGCGGCAAACGCCGCTCCCTGTCGCGTTCCGCCGCCCCGGCAGCAAAGCCGCGCGCAAGCTCCTGCGCAACGGCAATCGCTTCCGCATCGTCCTTTATGATGTGGGCCTTCGTCCGGCGCGGCGGGATATGCGGCGCAGGTTTTCCCGAGGTCAACGCGGCCTCGCGATGCAGCTTCCGGTCAGTCGTTGTCATGGAAACGGCCTCAATTCCAGGCATGGCGCGGGGGATGCGCGCCGTTCAGATAATAATTTCCGACATGGAAATATTTCCACCGCACCGGATCGTGCAGCGTGTGGACGCGGGCGTTTCGCCAGTGCCGGTCCAGCCCGTGCTCGGCAAGCGTCGAGCGGGTGCCGGCAAGTTCGAACAGTTTGTTGGTTGCGAGAATGGCGATTTCGGTGGTCAGAACCTTCGATTCCCCGGTCCTGATCGTCGCTTCCGAAACGGTTTCCAGCGTCGTGTTCCGCTTTGCAGCGTCAATGCTGTGACCGGCGATTTCCAAGAGCGCCTCGGCTGCATGCAGACGGATCTTCAGGTCACCAATGGCGGCAATGGTGAAGAGATCTTCGCCAGCGGTCTGCTTGCCGCTGTCGAGCCATGGACGGCTGTGCTTGCCGATGAAGGCGATGGTGTCGTCGATCGTGCCGCGCGCGATGCCCACGTCGATTGCCGACTGGATGATCTGCGAGACCGGGCCGCCGATGGTGGGATGATCGAAGGACGTGACCTTCACCGCCCTCTCGCTGGGAACACGGACATTTTCGATCTTCACCGATCCCGATGCCGTGGTGCGCTGACCGAAGCTCGACCAGTTGTTGGTCACTGTCAGGCCCGGAGCGTCACGGTCGGCGAAAACGAGATATCCCTGCCCCGTCTCGTCAAGCGCGACAATCGGCACGATATGCGCGAGAAGCGCACCGGTCGTATAAAATTTCTCGCCATTGACGACGACGCTGTCGCCGTCATGAACCACTTTCGTCTCGAAATCGGCGACGGTCTTGCTTTTCAGTTCGGAAAAGGCGTTGCCGTAACGAATACCCTGAAGCGCCCAGCCGAAAAACAGCTTCTTCTGGTCTTCCGTGCCATCAAGTTCGACGGTGGCGACGATTGCCAGATGGTTCTGGGTGATCTGGGCAATCGCGGGATCGGCCGCCGCAATCGTTGCAATGACCCTGGCGAGCGTGGCGTAAGAGACTTCCGGCCCACCATAGGCCTTGGGAACGTTGATGCTCCAGAGACCGCTCTGGGAATATTCGTCGAGTTCGTCGATGGGCAACAGGCCTTCGCGATCGCGCAGCGCCGCACCGACCCTGAATTTTTCCGCCAGCCGCTGCGCGATTTCTATCGCTTCCGCATCCGACGAGACGATATGCGCCGGCTTCGCCGGACGCGGACGCGGCGCAATCGGGTCCGCCGAATTGACGCGGGGATGAACACTATAGTCGATCTTGGTCTCGGAAATCGTGCCCATGGGACGCCTCGCAAACACGGTGAATGATGGCGTGAGCATCGCATAAGGCGCAGCACTGAACAGTAATTCTATGTTTTTTATGCTATAAAAAAGGGAAGGTTTTTCTCTGTAATTGGGAAAAAATAAAAGATGCAAGGAGCAGCACGCCATCCGTGGAGAGTGAAATATCTACCCCGAGACCGCCTGTGACGGCGCCAGCCGAGGGGTCGCCCCTATCGACAAAAGACTGCGCGCTATCTCCTGCGCCACAAACACCGCATGTTCCGTGACCTGGGGCAGACCCATCAATTCTCCGAAGGTTCCGCGCGCCAGCGGACCGCCGATCAGCAATGTTTCGATGGCGTGACCCTGTTGGTCGATGGCGCGCGATTGCTCATCGCAACGGATTCCCAACCCCGTGGGGCAGAGGGTCAGAAGTCCCTCCTGCTCCAGACCGACAAGAAAGACCTGCGATTTCAATATTCCGCCGTGGGCGGGACCAGTCGTGACAATGACCGCATCGACGTCAATCGGCGTGACATCCTTTTCACCACGATATCTGAGATCGATATGCAACGACCCGCTTTGGCCAAGCCGTGCGGAAACAAGCGAACCGGCGACGATCTGCAACTGGCCGGCAATGACAGCCGTATCCAGCAACGCCTCCACCTGCGGCGCAATCCTGAAGCGATGCGCATCCCAGAAGGGGCGCAGCCAACGCACGACCCTGCGCCGTTCCTGGAGGGGAAGATTCCGCCATATATCGCGCCCCTGCAGGCGGACGGCATCCAGAACGCCATGCCAGCTCGCACCGCTGGCCTGCGCCGCTCGCAAAGCCGCACGAATCCGCCGCAATAACTCAGATGCGCTTCTCGACGGCGGATCGATGAAATCCCCATAGGGCTCCTGCGGCACGGCAGGATGGCCGCGCGACCGCAAGCCCCGGCGCGACAGTGAAACGACCTGTCCGTGGTGGCCGCGCCGCTTCAGCGCAGCAAACGCATCGGCCGCCGTCAGACCATTGCCAACAATCAGAACGCGGTCACCCGTTGCGATAGTGTCCAGTGCAGCATCTGCATTCACATCAGCGACCAGCTTCGAATGGCCGGCAAGCGGCTCCAGCACCCGCGGAAGGGCCGGTGGCGGATGGCTTGTCGCCACCACCACGATATCGGCGACGTGACTGTCGCCATCTGCGGTTTGGAGTTGCCAGCCTTCACCGTGACGGGCCACATGCTCCACGCGGCTGCGCCTATGTTCGATGATGCCCGCCTCCAGCAAGGGAGCGATCTCGGCGGCGACATAGGCACCGAAGACACGGCGCTGGGGATAGGCCTGACCATCCGGTAGAACCGCAGCCGCATCACCCGCCAGCCCGTTGGTTTTCTCGATATAACGGACAAAACTATCGGGATCATCGGGATAGAGTGTCATGCGCCCGGCCGGCACGTTGATCCGGTTGGCAGGTTCCGGCGTGGAATAGGCAAGCCCCGAGCCGAGCGTCTCCCTCGGTTCAAAGACGACG
The DNA here is from genome assembly GCF_059511785.1 of Agrobacterium sp. LEGMi-208b. Lineage (NCBI taxonomy): Bacteria > Pseudomonadati > Pseudomonadota > Alphaproteobacteria > Hyphomicrobiales > Rhizobiaceae > Agrobacterium > Agrobacterium sp. LEGMi-208b. The sequence goes on along the minus strand of NZ_CM183446.1, from coordinate 2,336,687 downwards.
ATCCGTATCCCTTCCTGCCCTTCAATGGCGCGATGCAGATGAACGGCAAGCGCCGCCCCGCTAAATCCGCCACCGATAATGGCGACAATGGCATTCTTTCCGTTTACTGACATTTCAACTCGTGCAATCCCATCGGCACCCTTGCCCACGGAAAAAATCTACAACATTTGTCGATTTAGTAGCCTGCTGAAGTTCCAATTTTGGCGCACAGCGCGGAAAATTCATCCGCCGCACCTGTCATAAGGCGCCGGTTTCATCCCGGCACCGATCCCCTCTTCCGGGAGGGGCCGGGATGAGGCTGCTGCCTGTCCCAGCCCACGCGCAATTTTATTCCTCTGGTTAGTCTATAAAGAACATCAAGAAACTATCACCCACCTGCTGCGCTCTTTATTCTCGGCTGCGACACATCCGGGAGTTCAGTATGAGCAAGACCATCCGCTTCAATGCCTTCGACATGAATTGTGTAGGGCATCAGTCGCCAGGCCTTTGGGCCCATCCGCGCGACAAGTCCTGGAAATACAAGGATCTCGATTATTGGCAGGATCTCGCCCGCACGCTGGAGCGCGGCGTGTTCGACGGCATCTTCATCGCCGATGTCATCGGCTACTACGACGTCTATAAGGGCTCGAACTATCACGCCCTTCATCAGGCCGCGCAGATACCGGTCAACGATCCGCTGCAGCTTGCCGCCCCGATTGCGCTGGCGACGGAACATCTGGGTATCGGCATCACCGCCTCCACCTCATTCGAGCATCCCTACACATTTGCGCGCCGGCTTTCGACCGCCGACCACCACAGCAAAGGCCGGATCGGCTGGAATATCGTGACCTCCTATCTGGAAAGCGGGGCGAAGAATATCGGCCAGGGTGGCCTTCGCCGTCACGACAACCGCTATGAAGTGGCCGCCGAATATATCGAAGTGCTCTACAAGCTTTTCGAGGGAAGCTGGGAAGAAGGCGCGGTGCTGCGTGACCGTGACCGTCGCATATTCACCGATCCCGCCAAGGTTCACGAGATCGGTCACAAGGGCAAATATTTCGAGGTGCCCGGCTATCATCTGAGCGAACCCTCGCCGCAACGCACCCCCGTTCTTTATCAGGCGGGCGCGTCCGGCCCCGGCAAGGCCTTTGCCGCCGAACATGCGGAATGCATCTTCGTGGCCGCCCCGACCCGATCGGTTCTCAAGCAGCATGTCGCGGAAACCCGTCGCCGCGTGGCCGAAGCCGGGCGTGACCCCAAGAAGGTCTATATCTACACGCTGGTCACCATCATCACCGACGAGACGGATGAAAAGGCGCAGAAGAAGTTCGAAGAATACCGGGATTATGTCTCCTATGACGGCTCTCTGGTCTTCATGTCCGGCTGGAGTGGCATCGATTTCGGCCAATATGCACCAACGGACCAGGTGCGGAAGGTCGAAACCAATGCAATCCATTCCTTCGTCGAACACATCGCCGGCGGCGACAAGTCCTGGACGATCGACGAACTGGCGAAATTCGGCGGCATCGGCGGGATGGGACCGGTCTTCGTCGGCTCCCCTTCGCGCATTGCCGATATCCTGCAGGAATGGGTGGATGACACTGACGTCGACGGCTTCAACCTCGCCTATGCGGTGACACCCGACAGTTTCGAGGATGTGGTCGGTTATATCGTCCCTGAACTCCAGAAACGCGGTGTTTATCCCACGGCATACAAGCCGGGCACACTACGGGAAAAGCTTTTCGGCGATGGCGACTATCTGGCGACCAGCCATCCGGCCAACCGCTATCGCGACATTGAAGCAATCAAGCGGGAAGAGGCGGAGGCGGCCGGCGCGATACCAAAGAGTGCCGCGGTCTGAAGAGGCCTGTCATCCGCGCCGTATCGCGCCTGTGATCCAAAAACGCCATCCCCGCGCCGCCCCTTACGGGGCGGTTCATGCATATGCGGTTGCCTTCCGATTGGCGAAACCGATGGCGAGCACAAGGAAGATCAGCAGTCCCGTACCGACCTGCTGCCAGTAGAAATTCAGGCCCGACAGCAGAAGACCATTGGCGACGATGCTGAGCAGCAGCACACCGAGAACGGTGCCGGGCACGTTCGGCCTTCCCCTTGGATCAAGCGTCGTGCCGATGAAGGTTGCGCCGATCGCGTTCAGCAGGAATGCGTTGCCGGATGACGGGATGTAGACGGTCACCGTCGAGGTAACAATGAGCCCTGCAATGGCGGCGACGGACGCCGCCAGAACATAGACCGCCGCCACATGACCGGAAAGCCGGATGCCCGAATAACGGACGACACTGGCCTGGATTCCGGAGGACACGACGACGCGGCCAAAGCGCGTGCCGGACAGGATGATCCAGGCAGCGATGACCACGGCGAACGCGACAATCAAGGAAACGGAAACACCGAACAGGTTGCCATGACCGAGGAACCGAAAGGCTTCGGGCACGCCGGCGGGAGGCAGATAGACGGGATTACCGCCATTGGTCAGCAATTGCTGGATGCTGCGGCCTACGAACAGGGTGCCGAGCGTGGCGAGGAAAGGCGAAATGCCGATGCCCGCAATGAGAATGGCGTTAAAAATGCCGACCAGCGCACCGGCCGCAAGCCCCGCCAGCACAGCAATTGCCACTGGCTGCCCCGCAAGAACCAGCGACACGAATGCGAAACTCGCGAAATCGATCGCGGCGCCGACGGAAAGATCGATGCCGCCGGAGGCCACGACAAAAGTCATGGCGATGGAGACGATTGCCAGCAGCACGAAATTATTGACCAGCACGCTGATGAGGTTGGTCGTCGTCAGAAATCCGGGCGCAAGGCTCGCGAACAGGGCAAAAACGATCAACAGAGCCGACGGCAGCGCAAAGCGCGCGACCGTTCGCACGGCAGAGATGAGCACAGCTTTATTGCCCGGGGCGATGGCAGCAGACGACATATTAACGGTTCTCCCGACGCAAAAGGGTCGTGGCGGAAACGACGAGCAGGATCAGGAGACCCTGAACGCCGCTCACCAGCGTGCTGGAAATATTGAGAAGCTGAAAACCGTTGACGAGGAAACCGACGAAAAGAGCCGACAGCAGCGTGCCGGTCACCGTCGGCACCAGACGACGTGAAAAGACGGAGCCGAGAAGCGCAGTGACCACCACGGGCAGGAGCATTTCACCGGAGCCGGTGGTGCTGCCGCTAAGGTAGGACACGGACAATATGCCAGCGAAACCGCCGAACAGACCGCTCGTCACGAATGCGCCAGCCACGAAGGATTTTACCGGCAGCCCGGCAGCCCGCGCCGCCTCGGGAAATTCGCCCACGGCATAAAGCCGCAATCCGAGGGGTGTATATTGCACCACCGCTGCCACGAGCCCGGTAAAAAGAATGAGGACATAGGCCAGCACCGGTATTCCGGCAGGACCCGTGGCGGAAAGGGCCGACAGGAATTCGGTGGAGGCCGGGATGACGGTATTCTGCGTCAGAACCAGTTCGAGCCCGGCCACGACATTCATCACCGCCAGCGTCGCCAGAAGCGGTACGATGCCGACGACCGTGACGGCGAGCGCGTTCACGGCACCGATTGCGGCCCCCGTTGCAAGCGCTCCGACAGCGGCTGCGGCATCACCATATCCGGCCTGCGCCAGCGTAGCGTAAACCGCCGCGCTCAATCCCATATTCGCTGCCAGCGACAGATCGATGCCCCCCGTGACCACGTTGGAACCACCGGCAATGATCACGATCGTCAGCCCGATGGCGAGAACGCCGCCAATGGCCGATTGCGCCAGCACGTTGCCGATATTGCCCACCGACAGGAAAAACGGGGCCGCAAGCGAAAAGAAGGCAAAAACCGCAACAAAAACCGCAAGCGCGCCGCCACGCAGGGCAAAGGTCGCAAGCCTGCGACGGATATTGCCTTCGCGCGAAAACCGGACGGGCGCCTGCTGCGGGAAATTCAGATCGTGAGGCGCGGTGGACGCGGCGTCAGCGACTGTGAGTATGGGCGTCCGAAGCACCTGTGACCTCCGATAGAATTTGTTCCTGCCGCGTGTCTTTCGAAATGAACTCGCGTGTGATCCGTCCGCGGAAAAAGACCAGAACCCGGTCCGTTATGCCCAGAAGCTCCTCGATATCGGAGGACAGGACGATGACGCCGGCGCCACGCGCCGCGAGTTCGCCGATCAGCGTGTAAATCTCGACCTTGGCGGCGATATCGACCCCGACTGACGGTTCATCGAGAAGATAGATTTCCGACTGACGGCTCAGCCATTTGGCGATTGCGACCTTCTGCTGGTTGCCACCGGAAAGGGTTCTAACCAGCGCATCCGGACCTTCCGTTTTGATCTGCAGCCGCTTGATCAGATCTTCGGCCTGGCGCCGCTCCTCTGTCTTTTTAAGGAATCCAAGACGGGAAAAGCGGCCGAGACTGGCAAGGCTGGTGTTTTCAGCAACGGTGAGATCGAGCGCGACGCCGTCGCGACGACGATCCTCGGGAACGAGCGCCAGTCGTCGCGCCGCCGCATGTGCCGGGCTTGAAACTGTTGTCGTCTGGCCGCCGGCTTCAATTGTGCCTGATGATGGCGTCTCAAGTCCGAACAGGGTGCGGATGAGTTCTTTCGCGCCCGAGCCGACCAGTCCGGCGAGGCCAAGCACCTCGCCTTTCCTTAGCGTAAAGCCGACATCCGAATATTTATCGGCAAGCGTGAGAGCTTTCACCGACAGGAGGACCTCACCCGGAACAAGCCGGGGCTTGGGGTAAAGCTCGGCGATATCACGATTGACCATCAGCGCGCCGATTTCGGCGGCGGATGTCTCGGCGACAGGCAGGGTCGCGACATCGCGGCCGTTGCGCAGAACCGTCACCGTGTCGCAGATATCGACGATCTCACCCAGATAATGCGAGATATAGATCACGGTTATGCCGTCCTCCCGCAGCCGCCGGATCAGCGAGAACAGGAGTTCCGCCTCCCGCCGCACAAGGGCTGCGGTGGGTTCGTCGAACACCAGCACCTTGGGATTGTCGATGAGCGCGCGCGTGATCTGGATGATCTGTTTTTCCGCTGCCGAAAGATCGGAAATCAGCGCCGAATTCGGCAGGTGCAAACCGAAATAGCGCTCAAGCACCTCGGCGGCACGACGGCGCATCAGCGTGCGGTCAAGAAACGGCGTCCCTTTGATCCGCGGTTCACGCGCCAGAAAAAGCGCTTCGCCCACCGTGAATGTCGGCACCAGCAACCGGTCCTGATGGATAAAATGGATGCCGAGCTTTTCCACCAGATGCGGCGTCAACCGATCATGGGATTTTCCATCGATCTCGATTGAACCGCCATCCGCCCCGTGCAAGCCGGCCAGCAACTTGATGAGGGTCGATTTACCGGCGCCATTCTGGCCGACGAGACCGTGAACGGTGCCGCGACGCACGGCAAGCGACGCACCGGACAGCGCCTGAGCACCGCCAAAGGATTTGGTAATATCGCGCAGACGAATGATGTCGTCCGTCTCGCGGGCCTCGACCGGATGGTCCGGATATGTTGCGACAGCCACGGCAAATTCTCCATGCACGACGGTTCAGATCATCCGAACCAGGACCTGAAGGCGCGAAGCGGCTGCATCGCGCCTTGCGGGTTCACACCTCAGCCGATGCCGAGCTTTTTGGAGACCTCGCCGACATTCCCCTTGTTGGCGATGAGCGCCGGTACATAGGTTTCGCGCGGTAGGGTTTCGCCGGCCAGATAACGCGCGACATTGCGGATGGCCGTTCTGCCGAGTTCGGCTGGCTGCTGGGCGACATCGGCCGCAGCGGGAGAGTTGGGATCGGCAACAAGCTGGAGAACCTCTGGGCTGCCATCAACACCATAGGTCTTGATTTCCGTGCGGCCCGCCGCGACCAGCGCCTGCGTTGCCCCGAGCTGCGGAATATCCCAGGCCGACCAGATCGCCTTGATCGAGCCCTTTTCCGGATATTTGCTCAGAATTGCGGTGATCTGCGTAAAGGCATCCTGCACCGTGTTCGGAATGACGTCGCGCAGTTCCGGCTGGATGATCTTCACCTTGGGGAAATATTTCGTGACGTTGACGAGCTGGTCATAACGAATGGCGCAGGGCGTCACCCCGTAAAAACCGTTGAACACGACGATATTGCCTTCGCCTCCGATGTCGGAAACAAGCTGCAGCGCCAGATCCTTGCCGATGCCCCAATTGTCCGATGTGGCATTGTTCAGCGAATTGGTCGAGCCGACATCGATGGTAAAGACGGGAATGCCCGCATCGCGCGCCTTTTTCAGCCAGGGATCGATGACGCTCAAGGTGCCCAGAAGCTGCACGATCGCATCCGGTTTCTGGGCGATCAACGTCTGGAGCTGCGATACCAGCTTGCCGTCGTTGCGGCTGGCGTCAACCGCGATCGGCTCACCGCCAAGGCGTTTCACTTCCTCGATCTGGGCATTATAGGCCTGAAGATCGAAGAAATGATCCGTACCCGTGGCACTGATGCCGATGCGCTTGCCCTTCAGGGAAAGCTCCTGCTCGGCGAAAGCCCGCGAACCGGAAGCCACCTGCGTGCCAATGGCCGCAGCGGTGACCGCCGCCAGTTTCAGGAGATTGCGGCGGTTAAACCCGGAGAAAATATCTTCTGTCATGTGCGTCCCCAAAGTAGATATAATCCATAAATAAAATATGGAATATGGTGCCAACAGAGAGGATTTTCCAAATGCGGGCCGATGCGGAAAAATTTTAAGCCGGTGAGCAGGCTTGATTGGGTTCCGCCAACAAGCGGAACCGCAACTCATTTCATCGGGCTTTCCCCTTTTGTCCCGCCGGCTCACTGATTTTCCGCAAGACCTACGCGGTCCGTGTCCCGATGACATCATGGGAGACAGAAAATCCCGGAAGCTGCAGATTGGCGCGGAAGTCGTAGCCCACATAGTCCGTATCGATTATGGCGCGGCGGCGCAGTTCCGGCAGAAGTCCGTTGACCAGCAGGTCTTCCTGTTCGGGATTGCCAAATCCGTGAAGGGAGAGCACGTCGAGAATTCCCGCCCGATAGCGTTCCTCAATAGCTCCGGCGAGTTTTTCAGATGTACCCGCTACAGACCAGTGCCCCGTTTCCTGGGCAGGATTTGAACCTGCGGCTCCAAGGTTTTGACCCTGAATGAGACTATTGCCGTACCTGCAACCATTGGCACATTCAGCGGCGAAAATTGGAAGGACGCCCTTATCTCCGACTGTAGCGACGCTCCTTTTCCGGAGCTGGCCGTGTGTGGCCTTGCCACATGTTCCAAGACAGGTTGTTTAACCGAGCACGGGCAACCGCTCCCGGCACAACCAGTCCGGTTGACACCGAAAAGCGACAAGCACTCGGATTTATGCCAATCAAAAGTTGCACAAATGATTGACTCTTTGAACTGTGTAGGCGAGCTTCGGTGAGAAAATGACGGGGAACATAACAAATCATCATGTCGCCAGATCGCTTCAATGAATGCCTGCGGGTGATCCGCTGGACGCCAATCAATATCGCCTCTGCCTTGCAATGCGAGCTCTCCTGGATCGAAGCGCTGGAAGCCGGCAATGAAGCCGTTCCCGAGGGGTTGGCAACATGGCTGGAAACGCTGGCGCAGGCCCATGAGGCCCTGCCGCCGCCAGCGACCTACAGGGGAAAACGGTCGTCGTTCTGACTTGGGCAACAGCTGAAAACCTTCACCAACAATCGGATCATACCTATGAAATCTCTTATCGCGGCCCTTGGCCTCATCGCCCTCTCAAGCCCTGCCTTCGCAGCGTCCTGCGAGAGGAACTTCACCGTTTCGGGCGTGCCGATGGTGACAGCCGTCTCCTACAAGTCATGGCAGGAGCTGCCGAAAGCAAAGGCGCCGGCGGTGCTTCAAAAGCTTGCCCAGGCCGTCGCGGCAGAAGGTTTCTCCGGTATCCAGATCAACAAGTCACTCTCGTCGATCGATGCCCATCAGGAAACCAGCGGCAGCGGCAGAATTCAGACGCTGCGGGTGGTGGCACGGCAGAAAGGCAATGCCGTGCGGATCGATGCCGTTTTCAATATTCAGGCAGGACAGATCGCTGACAAGAACGTCATTCGCGAGGGCATCTGCAACATCATAAAGGGCGTGTGAAACGCGACGCGGTGCTCTGGCCGGGATCTGGTCGTCCGCGGCGATGAGAAGCCCGGCAGCTGCCAGCGCGACGGGAACGACGCAAAAGAAGATCCAGAACCAGGAATGGCTGTCGAGCAGCCAACCCTCCAGCGCCGGCGCAATCGTCGCCGGTGCGACGACGGAGCCCATGGCGAAGAGGCATTGCAGGAACCGCTGGCGCGAGGCCGGATAGGCAAGAAAGATCGCGGCCTGACCTGCGGGACGCCGCCGCAAGTTTCCCTGCGGCGTGGTGGTTTCGATGAAGCGGGCCGGTATGCGGGATGACGACCCGGTCGGCATTCTCCGCAACGACCCTCCGTCACCGGCGTCTTGCCCATCCGCCACGCCTTCCGGAGCATCGCGGGCAACGGCGTGATCTGCGTCTCAACGGTCACGCCGAGCGCCATGGTCGGTTCGCCGGCGACGCATTTTTTGCGGAACAATCGGTGGATGTTGAAGTTACCCTTCATCAGGAGGAGGACCATCCATGATCACCAAAGCCATTTTTGTGGGGGCAGCCGCTGCGTTGTCGACGCTTTTTTCCACCGTCGCACTCGCGCAGACCGACCTGACGATGTGGTATCACGGCGCGGGCAATGTTGAAGAACGCAAGATCCTGGCCGGCATCATCGAGGACTTCAATTCGTCTCAGTCGGACTGGCGGGTCTCGCTTCAGGAGTTTCCCCAGAACGCCTATAACGAATCCGTCACCGCCGCCGCACTTTCAAACAAGCTGCCCGACATTCTAGATGTCGACGGGCCGAACATGCCGAACTGGGCCTGGTCCGGTTATCTGCAACCCCTGCAGGTTGATGAGGCAAAGCTTGCGAATTTTCTGCCCGGCGCTATCGGCAGGTGGGGAGACAAGCTCTATTCCGTCGGCCTGTGGGACGCAGCGGTAGCAATATTCGCCCGCAAATCGGTGCTCGATGAAAACGGTATTCGCATTCCAAGCCTTGAACAGCCATGGACCGGCGAGGAATTCAATGCGGCGCTCGACAAGCTCGCGGCCAGCGGCAAGTTCGAATATCCGATCGACCTCGGCATGGCCGACAAGACCGAATGGTATAGCTATGCTTTCAGCCCGTTTCTGGAAAGCTTCGGCGGCAGCCTGATCGACAAGGAAGATTACCAGACCGCCGAGGATTTCCTCAACGGAGACAATGCCGTCAAGTTCGGAGAATGGTGGCAGTCCCTGTTCCAGAAAAAACTAGCGCCCGGAACATCGCAATCGCCTGCCGACCATGAAACCGGATTTCTGGAAGGGCGCCACGCCCTGCAATGGATGGGCAACTGGGTTGCGGTGAAGGCTCTGGAGAAATATGGAGACGATCTGCTGTTCCTGCCTGCCCCTGATTTCGGGAACGGTCCGAAGATCGGCGCAGGATCCTGGCAATTTGGCGTCTCAGCCACCAGCAAGCATCCCAAAGGCGCATCCGCCTTCATCGAATTCGCCATACAGGACAAATATCTCGCGCAGTTCTCCGATGCGATCGGCCTCATCCCGGCCACGTCTTCGGCTGCCCAGATGACGAAGAATTACAAGCAGGGCGGCCCGCTTGAGGTTTTCTTCGAGCTCTCCAGGCGTCAGGGAACGTTGCGTCCGGTCACTCCGGCTTACGCCTTCATCTCACCGGTCTTTTCCAAGGCTCTTTCCGACATTGCCAATGGCGCGGATGTGGCCGATACGCTGGATAACGCGGCCGACGAGATAAACAACAACATTGAGCGCAATTCCGGTTACCAACCCAAATAGGGGAAGGTGATCGATGGCGCTCTTTTCTTCAAAGGGGAAATTGACCCGGGACGGCTTCACGGGCTGGTTCATGGCCGCACCGGCGGTGGTGTTGATCGGGCTTTTCCTGATCACGCCCTTTCTCCTGGGGCTCGGTTTTTCCTTCACCAACCAGCGGCTGACGTCTCCCAATCCGACCGAGCTTGTCGGCTTTGAAAATTACAGCCGGCTGCTGGGTTTGGGAATGCTGACAATCGAGCCGGAAAGGGAGGCGGACGGCAGCATCAAGCGAGATGCCGATGGCGCCATCTCCTATCCGCGCATTCGCAATTTCACCCGCAACAATCCCGCCTATCCCCATCTGGAAGGGATGCGGGAATATAAGAGCTTCAGCTGGGGCGAGAACCAGATCGTCATTCTGGCGCGCGACGTCGTATTTTTGACAGCGCTCGTCAATACGCTTTCCTTCGTGGCGGTCGTAGCGCCGGTTCAGGCGGCGCTGGCGTTGTTTCTTGCCCTGCTGGTGAACCAGAAGATCCCTGGCGTCACGATTTTCCGCGCGATCTACTTCATGCCCGTCGTGCTGTCGGTGGTGGTGGTGGCGCTGCTCTGGCGGTTTATCTATGCGGCCGATAACGGGCTCTTGAACAGCCTCTTGAGTTACATGAGCTTCGGGCTCTTCCAGCCAGTCGACTGGCTGGGCAGAACCGATACCGCCTTATGGGCCGTTCTGGTGATGTCGGTCTGGCAGGGCGTCGGGTTCCACATGGTCATATGGCTCTCCGGTCTGCAAACCATCTCTCCGGATCTTTACGAGGCAGCCGACATCGAAGGAGCGAGCCGCTGGCAGAGGTTCAGCATGATAACCTGGCCGCTGCTGCGCAACACGGCCGTGCTGATCATCATCGTCATTACCATGCAGGCTTTTGCGCTTTTTGCCCAGATCGACGTGATGACCAAAGGCGGGCCTCGCGATTCCACGCAGAGCATCGTTTATCAGGCGGTTGAGCGGGGATACCGGCAGCAGGACATTGCAGCAGGCTCGGCAATTTCGGTCGTGCTTTTCCTGCTTGTTCTCTGCATTTCGCTGACCCAGCGATACCTGACAAGGGAGAAGCAATGATGCAGGCCGGACAACGCAAAAGCCTCGCCTTTCTCATCGGCAACTATGTGCTCATGCTCGCCTTCGCGGCGATCTTCATCTTGCCCCTGTTGTTCATGGGGTTCTCGTCGCTAAAACCGAACGACCAGTTGCTGAGTGACGCCACGTCGATACGAGCCTTCCTGCCGGTGGGAAATCTTTCGCTTGAAAACTACACAGCGGCTTTCGCCCGGGCGCCGATTGCGACCTTCATATTCAATTCGGTTATCGTGACGGGCGTTACCGTGTTTCTCGCGCTGCTGCTCGGCTCGCTCGCCGCCTTCGCCTTCACCTTTCTGAACTGGCGCGGGAAGGATGTTCTTTTCTCGATCATCCTCGCCACGCTCATCATTCCCTTTGAAACCATTGCCGTACCGCTGCTGCTGGAAGTCAACAATCTGCCATGGATTGGCAGCAACGGGTTTAGCTGGGGGTGGCTCAATTCGTGGCATGTGCAGATCATCCCATGGATCGCAGACGGGCTGACGATTTTCCTCTTCGCGCAATATTTCAAGGATTTGCCGAAGGAATTGCTGGAGGCGGCGCGCATCGACGGGGCCAGCTGGCTGCGGATTTATGCGCAGGTGGTGATGCCGCTCAGCGGTCCGGTCATCGCAACGGCCGCAATCCTCAAGTTTCTCGTCATGTACAGCCAGCAATATCTATGGCCGCTTCTCGTGACCCAATCCGAGGCCTACAGGCCGGTGATGGTGGGGCTGCAATATTTCTTCCAGCTCAATACGCCCTGGGGTGAAGTCATGGCCTATCTCACCATCATCACCCTGCCGGTGCTGATCTTTTATCTCTGCCTGCAGAGGCTGTTCATCTCCAGTATCGCCGCGAGCGGGATAAAGGGATAAGGCCTCGGCATGAATTCACAATTTCTTGCGGTTGCACTTCGGAGCAATATCGCCTTGTTTGTAGACTCAAAATCTTCATGGGGAGAGAAACGATGTCGATAAAAACAACAACGCGCGCCACTCTGCTGGTCGGATCGCTTTTGATTGGCGCCAATTCGGCACTTGCAGAAACAGTTCTGCACCGCGGCAATGCCGGCGAACCGCAGACGCTTGATCAGGCACAGACCTCGATCAACATCGAAGAATTTATCCTGAAAGACCTTTATGAAGGTCTGACCATTTACGATGCGGCCGGCAAGATCGTGCCCGGCACGGCGGAAAGCTGGACGCTGTCTGACGATGGCACCGTCTACACGTTCAAACTGCGTGCGGATGCGAAATGGTCGGACGGCACGCCGGTAACGGCGGGAGATTTTGTTTTCTCCTACCAGCGCGTCGAAGATCCCAAGACCGCAGCGAAATATGCCAATATTCTTTACCCGATCAAAAACGCCGAAAAGATCAACAAGGGCGAAACGCCGGTTGACCAGCTTGGCGTCAAGGCGGTGGATGACAAGACCCTTGAGATCACACTCGAGCGCCCGACACCGTTCATCCTTGAGCTCCTTGCGCACCAGACGGCTCTGCCGATCTCGAAGGCGAGCTACGAAAAGAACGGCGCCAACTTCGTAAAGCCGGGCGTCATGGTCTCTAACGGTGCTTACAAGCTCGAAACGCATGTTCCCAATGACAGCTTGACGGTGGTCAAGAATACCAATTTCTGGGACGCCTCGAACACCAAGATCGACAAGGTCATCTTTTATCCGATCGACGACCAGGCCGCATCGGTTCGCCGTTTCGAAGCCAAGGAAATGGACCTCGCCTACAATTTTTCCGCGGACCAGATCGACCGGCTGCGCACCTCCTATGGCGAGCAGGTTCACGTTTCGCCGACGCTTGCGACCTACTACTACACCTTCGATACACGCGAGGCGCCTTATGATGACGTGCGTGTCCGCCAGGCGCTCTCCATGGCGGTAGACCGCGATTTCCTCGCCAAGGAAATCTATAGCGGCTCCCAGATTCCGGCCTACTCCATGGTTCCCCCGGGCATGGATTCCTACGGAGAGCCGGCAAAGGCCGATTTTGCCACACTATCGCAGCTTGATCGCGAAGACGAAGCCCTCAAGCTCATGAAGGAAGCGGGTTACGGTGAAGGCGGCAAGCCGCTTTCCATCGAAATCCGTTACAACACCAACCCGAACCATGAGCGCGTCGCGACGGCCATCGCGGACATGTGGAAGAACACCTTCGGCGCAAAGGTGTCACTGGTGAATCTCGACGTCGCCTCGCATTACGGCTACCTTCAGGAAGGCGGTAAGTTCAACGTGGCGCGTGCCGGCTGGGTTGCCGACTATGCGGATGCGGAAAACTTCCTCGCCCTTTCGGTATCCTCCAACAAGACCTTCAACTATTCCAAGTTCAACAATGCGGAATATGATGCGCTGATGCAGAAGTCCTATGACGAGAAGGACCCTGCGGCCCGCTCCAAGCTGCTGCATGAGGCGGAAACCATCCTCATGAAGGAACAGCCGGTTGCCCCTCTTCTGACGCAGGCCGATCTCTGGCTGGTTTCAAACCGCGTCAAGGGCTGGGTCGACAATGCTGCCAACGAACACCTCAGCCGCTTCCTGAGCGTTTCCGAATAAGCAGCGCTGGCACGGTGGCCAACACCACCGTGCCATGCCGGAGCCCGAAAAACCATGATCTCGTTTATTCTGCGCCGTTTGGCGAGCGCCGTGCCGACCCTGTTTATCGTCGTCACGATTTCGTTTTTCCTGATGCGTTTCGCACCGGGTGGCCCGTTCAATCTTGAACGCCCCCTGCCGCCGCAAACGATGGAAAACCTGATGAGAACCTATCATCTGGATGAGCCATTGTGGCGCCAGTATCTCATCTATCTCGGCAATGCCGTCACCGGCGATTTCGGTCCGAGCTATATCTACAAGGACAATACCGTCGCGCAGTTGATCGGCAAGGGCCTGCCCTATTCGCTGGAACTCGGCAGCTATGCTCTTCTGCTGGCGCTGGTGGGTGGCGTTCTCGCCGGCACCCTGGCCGCGCTCAGGCAGAACAGTGTCTTCGATTTCTCGATCATGTCCATCTCGACAATTGGCGTCACCGTGCCGAACTTCGTTGTCGCGCCTGTTCTCACGCTGATCTTCGCCGTCATGCTCCGGCTCCTGCCCGCAGGCAGCTGGGGTGACGGATCGCTCAGATATCTCATCCTTCCGATGATCGCGCTCGCTTTGCCGCAGCTTGCCGTCATCTCGCGCCTGACGCGCGGTGCGATGATCGAGGCTCTGCGGATGGACCATATCCGCACTGCCAAGGCTTACGGCCTGCCAGCCCGCAGCGTGGTGGTGTTTCATGCCATGCGCGCGGCCATGCTGCCCGTCGTTTCCTATCTCGCGCCCTGCGCCGCAGCCCTGCTGACGGGTTCGGCGGTCATCGAGACGATCTTCACGATCCCGGGGGTCGGGCGTTATTTCGTTCTTGGCGCCATCAACCGTGACTATACGCTGGTGATGGGAACCGTGGTTCTCGTCGCCATTTTTGTCATCGTGTTCAATCTCGCGGTCGATATCCTTTATGGCCTGCTTGATCCGAGGGTCAGACATGACTGATATTTCCGGCAATCTTGCCGATCAACCGCTGGTGAAAAGCCGAAGCCTGTTCCAGCTGGCAGCCCTGCGTTTCAGACGAAACAAGGCCGCCATGGCGGGTTCCGTCATGCTCGTGCTGATTACGCTTTTCTCCTTTGTCGGCCCGCATTTCCTCACGCATACCTATGACCAGGTGTTTTCATCCTATGTCTCTGTGGCGCCAAGCCTTGAGCCGCGCCCGGACGTGAACAACCTCCAGGGCGTGATGGAGGGCGTTGCCGGCCGGGCACGCGTGGAGTTGAAGGAATTTTCCGTGGAAGGGCAGACCTTCACGGCAACCGTCACCTCCAGCAGCCCGATCGACCCGCGCACGACACGTTATTTCGACCGCGCCAACGAATTTGAAAACACCAGGTTCGTGGCCACCGAAGACGAGGGGCGCACGCTGAAGCTGGAAGGCGACGTCAACCGCGAATATTTCCTCTTCGGCACGGATTCGAACGGTCGCGACCTGCTGGCCCGCGTGATGCTGGGGGGACAGATATCGATCGCCGTCGGCGTTCTGGCCAGCCTCGTTTCACTCGGGATCGGCGTTCTCTACGGCGCGACGGCGGGATATATCGGGGGGCGTGTCGACAATGTGATGATGCGTTTCGTCGAAATCCTCTATTCGCTGCCCTTCGTCTTTCTGGTGGTCGTTCTGGTGGTGTTTTTCGGCCGCAGCTTCATCCTGATCTTCCTGGTGATTGGCGCCGTGGAATGGCTGGATATGGCCCGTATCGTGCGTGGCCAGACGCTCGCTTTGAAGCGGCGTGAATTTGTGGGGGCCGCACAGGCTTTGGGTTTGAGCGACTGGCAGATCATCCGCCGTCACATCATCCCGAATACGATCGGGCCCGTCGTCGTGTTCGTCACGGTCGTCGTACCCAAAGTCATTCTTCTGGAAAGCTTCCTCTCCTTCCTTGGCCTTGGCGTGCAGGCGCCGCTGACGAGCTGGGGGGCGCTGATTTCTGAAGGCGCCAACAATATCCAGTCGGCCCCGTGGCTATTGATATTTCCGGCGATCTTCTTCGTGCTGACCCTGTTTTCGCTCAATTTTGTGGGCGATGGGTTGCGTGACGCACTCGATCCCAAGGATCGTTGACATGAATACGACATCTGAAACCATCCTTACCGTGCGCAATCTCAAGGTCGATTTCACGACGCCGGACGGCGAGGTGAATGCCGTCAAGGGCATCGATCTCGACGTCAAACAGGGGGAAACCCTTGCCGTCGTCGGGGAATCCGGTTCCGGTAAAAGCCAGACCATGATGGGCATCATGGGGCTGCTTGCATCCAACGGCATGATCGAGGGTTCGGCAAAATATCGTGGACGCGAGTTGATCGGCCTGCCGGTCAGCGCGCTGAACGATATTCGCGGCGCGAAAATCACCATGATTTTCCAGGAGCCGATGACCTCGCTCGATCCTCTCTACCGGATCGGCGCGCAGATCGCCGAACCGATCCTCTACCATAGGGGTGGCAGTAAGAAGGAAGCGCGCGCACGCGTCCTCGAACTCCTGAAGCTTGTGGGAATTCCTGACCCGGAGCGGCGTATGGACAGCTACCCCCATGAGCTTTCCGGTGGCCAGCGCCAGCGTGTGATGATCGCCATGGCTCTCGCGAACGAGCCGGACATTCTGATTGCCGATGAGCCGACCACTGCGCTTGATGTGACGATCCAGGCGCAGATCCTCGACCTTCTGAAGTCGTTGCAGCAACGCTTCGGCATGGCCATCGTCCTGATCACGCATGATCTCGGCGTGGTCCGCCATTTCGCCAATCGCGTCGCCGTCATGCGCCGCGGCGAGATTGTCGAGTCCGGCACAACGGAAGATATCTTCGATCGCCCGCAGGCGGACTACACCAAGATGCTACTCGATGCCGAACCCCGTGGACACAAACCGGCCGTCGGCACAGAGGCGCCGGTCGTCCTCTCCGGCCGGAACGTGACGATCGACTATAAAATTCCGGGCGGCTTCCTGGCGAAATCCAGCAGGTTCCGGGCTGTGGACGACGTCAATATCAGCCTTCGCCAGGGACAGACTATCGGCATCGTCGGCGAATCCGGATCAGGCAAGTCGACACTCGGTCGAGCGCTTCTGCGTCTTATCGTGGCTGATGGCCGCATTTTCTTCGGCGAGAGGGAAATCACCGGACTTGACCGAAAGGCAATGCGGCCCTTGCGGAGGCATCTGCAGCTTGTATTCCAGGACCCCTACGGCTCGCTTTCGCCGAGACAGACGGTTGGAGAGATCATCACTGAAGGCCTGTTTGTGCATGAGCAACGCTTGAGCCGGGCGGAGCGAGACAAGCGGGCAATCGCAGCACTGAAGGAAGTCGGTCTCGATCCCGCAGCCCGCAACCGCTACCCTCACGAGTTTTCAGGCGGGCAACGCCAGCGTATCGCAATCGCCCGCGCGATCATCCTCAAGCCGGACGTCGTCATTCTTGACGAACCCACATCCGCGCTGGACCGATCCGTTCAGGGACAGGTTATCGACCTGCTGCGTGATCTGCAGAAGACACATAGCCTTTCCTACATCTTCATCAGCCACGACCTTTCTGTCATCAAGGCCATTTCGGACTACGTCATCGTCATGAAAAACGGGAAGATTGTGGAAGAGGGCGAAACCGACGCCATATTCAACAGGCCGACGGCTGAATATACCGAAACACTCATCAAATCCGCGTTTTCGGCAGAAGTGGCGCAATAGGTTATCGCCCGGCCGTGCCGGGCCGTCTCTCAAGAGAGCCGGCCGCTTCAAGGTGAACAATGCGACGAATGAGGCCCTCGATAAGCAGGAGCAACGGGGCGTGCCCGGCCTTCATCCGCTCCGCGTGCCATCCAGGCTAAGGCGTTTCAAGGGATGATCTCATTTCCTGATCGGCACGGACGGCCGCCGTCAGGAAGTCAAGCACGGTTCTTACGCGCAGCGAGATGTGACGGCGCGATGCATAGACCACGTTGATCGGCAAGCGGACCGGTGGAAAATCCGGCAAGAGATTGATCAACCGCCCCTCGCGGAGATCCGCCTCGACCACGATATGCGACAGGATTGCGAGGCCACCGCCGCCGAGAACGGCGCGATGAACGGCCGTCGCATTGTTACAGGTCAGCCGGGGCGTCAACGAAACACGGATTTCCTCGGCACCGCCGGAAAAGCTCCATACCCGCCGATCTCCGCCCCGAACGTAACAGATACAGTCATGCAACACGACCTCGAACGGGTGGGATGGTTCCTTGCGGCCCTGCAGGTAGTCGGGCGAAGCAACCAGAAAGGCGGTCGTCCAGCCAATCCGCCTGAAAATCAGGCCTGCATCCGTGATCTCGCCAATGCGGACTTCAAGATCGATCCCATCTCCGACAAGATCCGACGGCTCCTCGCGGGTCATCAGTTCGACGCTCAAACCGGGATGTGTGCGTAAAAGCGCGGGCAAACGTTCGCTCAGATAAAGCCCGAGCGGAGCCGGCAGGCTCAACCGGACTTTCCCGGCAACCTTTTTCCCGTCGCTCGTCGCATTTTCACCCAGCGCATCGACAGCCTCGATGACCCGCTGCGCCATCGGGATCATCCTTTCCCCTTCGATCGCAAGCGCCAGCGCGCTCGTGGAGCGATGAAACAGGCGGACGCCATAATGACCTTCAAGGGCAGATATCTGTCGGGAGATCGCCGGTTGGGTCAGACCCAGATCGAGAGCTGCCGCCGAAAACGACCCTGTCTCCGTAACCCTGAGGAAACTTCGCAAGGCAGACACGACATCCATTGCAGCCTCCCCATAACGTTTGCGCATGAGCCTTATGCCTCATGCTTAGTCCGGTTTCGGTTGCCTGTCCAGCAATTAAGGATACTTTATGTCCTTAATAAAGGAGAGAACGATGACACAGCGCCTTAACTACGCAGCCCAGTCCCCCGAGTTTTTCAAGAAATTGTCCGATCTCAGCATGTCGCTGAAGGACAGCGTGATCGAGCAAAAGATCCGCGATCTCGTTAACATCCGCGCCTCCCAGATCAATGGTTGCGGCTTCTGCCTCGACATGCATGTCAAGGAAGCCAAGATTCACGGCGAAAGCGAACTGCGCCTTTATCACGTCGCTATCTGGCGCGAATCCAACCTTTTCATTCCACGGGAGCGCGCAGCCCTTGCCTGGACGGAAACGGTTACCGAACTGCCGGAGGGCGGCATCCCCGACGAACTCTACGAGCGCGTCCGCGGCCAGCTTTCGGAGAAGGAAATCTCGGATCTGACCTTCTCAATCATGACGATCAACGCCTGGAATCGCGCCAGCATCGCCTTCAGGGCCGTCCCCGGTTCTGCCGACAAGCTCTATGGCCTCGAGAAGGCCGGCCTCAGTTGAGGTGGGAGACGATCGCATTTTCCAGACAACAGGTTGGCGTCAGCGGGTCTGACAAAGGAGATATCATGAAAATCGTTATTATCGGAGGAACCGGCCTGATCGGTTCGAAGACGACCGAACGCCTGCGGGCCAAGGGACACGAGGTCATCGCCGCCTCGCCCAATACGGGGGTCAATACCATTACCGGCGAGGGCCTCGCAGATGCGCTCGCCGGGGCCGACATCGTGCTCGACCTCGCCAACTCCCCTTCGTTCGAGGACAAGGCGGTGATGGAGTTCTTCGAAACCTCGGGCCGCAATCTGCTTGCCGCGGAGAAGGCGGCAGGCGTCAAGCATCACATCGCCCTTTCGGTGGTTGGAACGGAGAGGCTTCAGGACAGCGGTTATTTCCGTGCCAAATTGCAGCAGGAAAAGCTGATCCGGGACGCCGGCATTCCCTATACGATCGTGCATTCCACGCAATTCATGGAATTCCTCGGGGGCATTGCCCAATCCGGCATGGTGGATGGGAAGGTGCATTTGTCACCGGCCTTCGTGCAGCCCATCGCTTCCGACGACGTTGCCGAAGCCATGGCCGACGTGGCCCTGGGTCTCCCTGTCAACGGCATAATCGAAATCGCCGGCCCTGAGCGCTTCCGGCTCAACGAACTGGTTGCCCGTTATCTGAAGGCCACGTCGGATGCCCGCGACGTGGTCGCCGATCCCGATGCGAAATATTTCGGGGCACGCCTGGAAGATGCAACGCTGGTTTCCGATGACGCCCCACATCTCGGCAAGATCGGCTTTGAACAGTGGTTCGCCACGTCTTCGCGCAAATAAGCGGTGTCCTCAAACTCGTAAGGATGAATGCAATGATTAAAAGAACCCTCGCCGCGATTGGCATCGCCGCCCTTGCCACAGGCATTGCCACGGCGCACGACGCGCCCGGCGGAGCAGCTTCGAAGGTCACGCTCGTTTACGAGCACGAACTGCCCAACGTACCGGGTAAAAGCCTCAAGGGCGTGCTGGTCGAATACGGCCCCGGCGGTTACTCCGACGCCCATACCCATCCGGACTCGGCCTTCATCTACGCGACGGTGCTCGAAGGCTCCATTCTCAGCCAGGTCAACGATGGTCCGGTGAAAGAATATAAAGTCGGCGAAAGTTTTTCGGAATATCCGGGTGACCGGCATGGGGTCAGCAAGAATGGCAGCGACACCAAACCCGCCAGGCTTCTCGCTGTTTTTGTGGTCGATACCGGTCAGAAGGATCTGACTTTCCCGATCAAGAAATAAGTCACGCGAGGGCCGGATGCCGCATTTCCATCCGGCCCTTTTCCATCTTCGCAGGAGAAACCGACATGTTTGCGATGCCTGATATCGCCAGCTTTCTGATCATCGATGTGCTGGGCGTCGTTGGCATCGTCATCTGGCATCTGCAAGGGTCCAGGCGACCCACTGCGCGGTTGATCGTGCAGATCGGGTTCTTTGTCGCCATGACCCTTGTTTTCGCCTACGGCAATATCCTGCCGCACCGCATTCCCGCGAACGAGCGGGTAAGCGGCAGCGACATTGCGGGCGTTTCGGCGCGCGTCCTGTGGTGGGTGCATCTCGCCTGGGCAAGCATCGGCTTTGTCCGCCTTTACATCGTCCTCGATCGCCGGCCGCAGGAAGCCCGCCTGATACAGGACCTTATCGTTGCCGGCGTCTATCTGGGCGTCACGCTGTCCATCGTGGGTTTCGTCTTCGAAGCCCCCATCGGCACGCTGGTCGCAACCTCCGGCGTTGTTGCAATTATCCTCGGTCTGGCGCTTCAAAATACGCTCGGCGATCTATTCTCGGGAATAGCACTGACGCTCGGTCGCCCATTTTCCATTGGCGACTGGATTCAGCTTGCCGATGGTACGGAGGGGCGCGTCGTCCAGAACAATTGGCGCTCGACGCAGGTGCTTACGCCGGCCAATAATCTGGTCGTTCTTCCCAACAGCACGCTGGCCAAACTCGGCTTGACCAATCTCAACAGACCCGACGAGACCCATCTCATCGTCTTGCCCGTCCGCATCACCGCCGACAGGAGGCCAGCGGATGTCGAGACGATCCTGAGGTCGGCGATGCAGACCTGCCAATGCATAGTCCAGTCACCCGTCCCGATCGTCGCCCTCAAGGGTATCGATGCGGTCGCCATCGATATCGAACTCCAGTTTCGGGTGACGGCGCCAGCCGCAAGAACGCCCGCTCGCAATGAGGTCATCGATGTCGTGCATCAACACTGCGCCGTGCATGGCTTATCCTTCGCCATGCCTGTCCAGAGCTATCTGCAACTGGCGAGACCGCGCCGGCATTGACGACGTGATGGGAAGATCAACCGGACCTCTTCAGAACCCATTCGAAGGTGCCGGACCAGATTTCCGGCGCGATATCTTTTTCAAGTATCTTTCCAAGCTCGGCAAACGTCACGCGGCGAAGTGCGTTACGCCAGGCTTCGTCAGCTTCCCACATGATGCGGGCGATCGCGCAGGGCCCGCTTTCGCAATAGCCTTCCGGGCGGCAAGGATTGTTCGCCCGAATATTCTGGCAGACGAAAGTGCGGTCATTCCCTTCCACCGCTTCGACGACATCGAGAAATGTGATTTCGCTCGCCGCCCTTGCCAGCCGATAGCCGCCCGTCGGGCCAAGCGTGGCGCGGACGAGACCTGCCTGGGAAAGGGTCTGCAGCGCCTTCGACAGGTATTCCTTGGGAAGCCCATGAAGTTCGGCAAGCGCCTTGGTGGAGAGATATCGGCCTTCAGGGAGGCCCGAGAGGATGGCGCAACAGTGAAGTGCCCACTCGACTTGGCTCTTGAGGATCATGCAGGACATCCTACCGCAATCGTGCGGTGATTAAGGATATTCAATATCCCTATTTCCCGGGCTTGTAAATATCCGTCGCGGCCGCACCCTGCCAATCGATGACCGCAAAGCCTGCAGAGTGGAAGGATATCACCGTGTGGCCATCCGCGTCGCGATCGTCATCGGCTCCAAACCGCAAGGAACCGCGTTAAAAACCACGGACTTACGGTTTTACGGTGCCAGGACCTTCCCCACCCCGCGGCGGCTCCGCCAGAAGCACAGCTTTTGCTTTATCATTGTTTTACAACACGTTAGAAAATCATCCCGCCGCTTCTTGACAGGGCAAACCATTTGATGTGATGGTATGCCATAATAAATAATATAAGAGAGCGGAGCTTAATATGAACTGGAACCAGATTTCCCGGAAATGCATAGCCGTGCGCGCCAAAGCCCTTATGGCGGGTGCCGCACTCACTGTTTTTGCCGGCACCGCCGTCGCCCAGGACTGCACGCCGAAAATATCCGACGACCATCTCATCAAGCCCGGCCATCTCGTCATGGCCACCAGCCCGACGTTGCCGCCCATGGCCTATGCCGACCAGCAGGGTGTGCTGAAGGGTTTGCGCATCGAACTCGGGTACGAGATCGCCAGGCGGCTCTGCCTGAAACCGGAATATATCAGCACCGAATATGCGACAATGGTGCCAGGCCTGCAGGGTGGCCGCTGGGACATGATCAATGCCGGCCTGTTCGTCACGGCGGAGCGGCGCAAGATACTGTTCATGATTCCCTATGAAAACCTCGCCATCAGCATTTCCACGGCCGTCGGCGCGTCCGATCCCATCGCCAAGGTCGACGATCTCGCCGGCAAGGCCGTCAGCACCGATATTGGCGGCTATGCCGAGCGCAAGATCAAGGAACTCAACGAAGACTTCAAGAAGCGCGGTCTTGCGCCGATGACGATCAACCTGTTCGACAATTACGCGACGGTTTATCAGGCGCTGCGTGCCGGTCAGGTGCAGGCGGCCGTCTCCATCGATCCCGTCGCCAAGCAATATCAGGATCGCGGCGAATTCACCCATGCGCTGTCAGGCATGTATCCCACGCCCGGTTCACTTTCCTTCGGCAGCAAGGATGTGGCCGACGCCGTTTCCGCCGCCCTGAAGGAGATGAAGGCGGATGGTTCGCTTGAAAAGCTGATGGGCGGTTATGGCGTCAGCATAGCGCCGGGTGACCTCGCCGTTCTCGGCCCGGAAGGCTGAATTTCATCCATCTGAACTGCCATCGTGGCGGGAAGCTTTCCGCCGCGACCGTTCCCGCATGAATTGGAGAAAGACGTGAAGGGTTGGAACTGGGAAGGTTTCTTCGAATATCTGACGAATTATTATCTGTTCGAGGGCGCGCTGGTGACGCTCGGCCTCACGGTCTTCGCCATGACGGCGGGTCTTGCGCTGGGCTTCGTCATTGCGGTGATGCGCATGTCGAAATACCGCATCCTGTCTGGCCCCGCCTATTTCTACACCTGGATCTTTCGCGGCACGCCGCTTCTGGTGCAGCTCATCATCATCTATACCGGCCTGCCGCAGATCGGCATCAAGCTCACCGTCCTGCAATCCACCCTGATCGGCCTGTCGCTCTGCGAGGCCGCCTATCTCTCGGAGATCGTCCGCGCGGGCATCGCCGCCGTTCCGAAAGGCCAGATCAATGCCGCCCGCGCCATCGGCATGACCGAGGCGCAGGTGATGCGCTACATCGTTGCGCCGCAGGCCTTCCGCATCATCATTCCGCCGCTCGGCAATTCCGTCAACGGCGTGCTCAAGACGACGTCGATCGCCTCGATCATCTCCATGGAAGAGCTTCTGCGCCGCACGCAGGTGCTCATTCAGGAAAAATTCCTGGTTCTGGAGCTCTTCATGGTCGCGGCCCTTTATTACCTCGCCATGACGACCGCCTGGGAACTGATCCAGCGCCGCATCGAGAAGCGGTTCGGCAAGGCCTATGGCCCCATGTCCACTGACGCGCATTAAGGAGTGGCCTGATGTCGCAAGCAATCAGCATGATAGAACTGCAATCCGTCAACAAATGGTACGGGCCAAATTTTCAGGTTCTGACCAATTGCAGCCTGAATGTCGCCAAGGGGGAAGTCGTCGTCATCTGCGGCCCCTCCGGCTCTGGAAAATCCACTCTCATCAAATGCGTGAACGCGCTGGAGACGATCGGCAACGGCGTCATTACCGTCAATGGCGTGGAGGTGACAAATCCGAAGACCGACATGCCGAAACTGCGCTCCAAGGTGGGCATGGTGTTCCAGCATTTCGAACTTTTCCCGCATATGACGATCCTTGAAAATCTCTGCATCGGGCAGGAAAAGGTTCTGGGCCGCTCGCCGGCGGAAGCGCTCGCCAAGGCCAATGCGCTGCTGGAAAGAGTGGGTCTGACGGCGCATGCCAGGAAATATCCCGGCCAATTGTCGGGCGGGCAGCAGCAGCGCGTCGCCATTGCCCGCGCATTGGCGATGGACCCGGTTGCGATGCTGTTCGACGAGCCGACATCGGCGCTCGATCCGGAAATGATCAACGAGGTGCTCGACGTCATGGTCTCGCTCGCGCAGGAGGGCATGACGATGATGGTGGTGACCCATGAGATGGGTTTTGCCCGCAAGGTGGCGGACCGCATCGTCTTCATGGATGGCGGCGAGATCGTCGAGATCGGTGAGGGCGACAGTTTCTTCACCGATCCGAAAACCGATCGTGCGCGCTCCTTCCTGTCGAAAATCCTGGCGCACTAGGTTCATGCAGGCCGGAGCAGGCCCCGAAAACCCGCTTCGGCCATTCCGAACAACGCAGTCTGATAGTGGCGGAGAACCGCAATGATAAACCGTGTCCTGATGCCCCGCGAAATGCTCATCGGCGGCGGCAGCCGTTTCCGATTGCCGGCTGTGGTAAAATCGCTGGAGGTCAATCGCCCGCTGCTGGTCTGCGATCCCGTGATGCAGAAGCTTGGTCATGCAGAGGCTCTTCTGCAGGCGCTTGCGAAGGAAGGCATCAAGGCTGCGGTCTTCTCCGACGTTGTTGAAGACCCGACGGACATATCCATCGCCGCTCTGGTGAAACATGTTGCCGATGGCGATCATGATGGCCTGGTTGCGCTTGGCGGCGGCAGCGCCATGGATACGGCCAAGGCCGGCGCCATCGTCGCCACGAGCGGTGAGAAGTTGAGCGCCCTCAAGGTGCCGCGCATCGTTGATTTTTCCGTCATGCCGGTGATCGCCATTCCCACGACGGCGGGAACCGGTTCGGAAGTGACCCGCGCTGCCGTCGTCACCGATACGGCTGCCAGCGAAAAAATGCTGATCCTCGGCACCGCCGCTTTGCCGGTCGCGGCCATCATCGATTACGAGCTGACATTGAGCTGCCCCTACCGGGTCACGGTCGATACCGGCATCGATGCACTGACCCATGCGCTGGAAGCGCTGGTCAACCGCAATGGCAACGCCCATTCCGAAGCGCTGGCGCTCTCCGCCCTGAAGCTGATCGGCGCCAATCTTGAAAGAGTGGCGAACGATCCGGAAGACCGGGATGCGCGTGAAGCGATGATGCTGGGTGCGACCCATGCCGGACTTGCCGTCTCCAACACCTCCACCGCGCTGATCCATGGCCTCAGCCGGCCGGTCGGAGCCTTTTTCCATGTGCCGCACGGCATGTCGAATGCGATGGTGCTGCCGCTGGTCACGCAGTTCTCGCTGAACGCCGCTCTTTCCAATTATGCGGCAGCCGCGCGGGCGCTCGGCTGTGCCAGTGCGGCGGATAGCGACCAGATTGCCGGCACGAAGCTTGTGGAGGCTTTCATCGGCCTCAACAGGCGGCTGAAAGTGCCGACCCCGCAGGCATTCGGCATCGACAGGAGCCGCTATCTCGATCTCATGCCCGAAATGGTGCGGCAAGGGCTGGCTTCCGGCACGCCGGCAAATAACCCGCGGGTGCCGACAGCGGCAGAAATGACGCGTTTATACGACCTCGCCTATGACGGTCGCATCGAAGAGTTCTAAGTCATAACGCCCTGCCAGAATTTACGATTTTCGATTTTTCGAAAGAGAATCGTCTGGCACCGGCGCTCCTATCAGGACACCCTCGCCGACCTTGATGTCGGCCATGATGGATCGCTTCCGGGGCTCTAGCCGGTTTGGATAATGCCTCTGGCGTCGAGCGCTGTGAGATCTTCTCTCAGGCGTACGGCCATATCCATCCGCTCATGAAGGATACTCATCACGCCCAGGTCGCCGTTATCGAGCTCTCGGAAAAATAAATAATGATGCTCATACCGGCTAAAATAGGCCGCGCGCGTAATGTCGCCGGGAACGGCAAGCCTTTGGGGAAGGCGCCGCCAAAGCAGGTGGTTGTCGCAGAGACGCTGCAAATGCGCGTGCAGGCCACGTATATAGGTCTCAGCCTGCGCTTCGCCCCAGGCATCCATCGTATCACGCCAGATTTTATCCTGTGCGGCGTCGGCAGGCGCATAAAAGCGATAAGCTGTCATAACGAGCGACGCTTGTTGCGGCCGATGACATCGTCAGCCGAGACGGCTACAAACTGGCTATCATCCGCACGCATGGCGGGAGCAAGTTCCTTTTGTAGCGCATCCCATGCCTCGTCGCGGGTTTGCAGGTCACGCCGAATAAGCGCTCGAATATATTCGCTCGCATTTTCATAAAGACCGTCATCGCCAATCTGCTGCTGAATATGGTCCTGCAACGCGCCGCTGACTTTGACGTGGATGCTACCTGACGCCATGACGTTTCCTTTCGCTCTCCGCAACTATGGAAAGCGTAGCATATATTGTCAATATTCATCACGGCAAGCCAGCAACTCGCACAGGGCGCAAGGACGGTGTGGCGTCTCCAGTGGCAGCACCAGCCGAAGCTAATGCAGCCACTCGCAACGATAGGCGAGGACCGGCTCGGAAAATCCTTTCAGCCTGTAGCGATGACCATAGACGAGGACATCGGCGCCGCCATATTCTTGGAAGGTCTTGTCCGACATCAGGATCTGATCGCTCTGGGCGGCAGCGCAAAGCCTTGCGGCCAATTGCACGGTGGTGCCGAAGAAATCATTGCTGTCTTCGATTGGCTCACCACAATCCAGTCCGATGCGGATGTGAATGGGCTCGCCCTTGTCGCTGTTATAACGATGGAACTCGCGCTGGATATCAATGGCGCAATCGACCGCAAATGGCGTCGAGGAGAACACTGCCATTATGCCATCACCGGTGTGCTTGACCTCCCGTCCCGATCGTCGCCCCAGACAGCCACGTACCAGCGCATCATGCGCCCGGACGAGTTCCGTCGCCATACGATCGCCGAGGCGGGCCGTCATTTCGGTCGAACCGACAATGTCGGTGAAAAGGATCGCGCGGTGGCCGGCGTCCATATCTGTCAAAACAGGCCCGACCGCTACCGGATCCTGTATTCGCCCGAGAAATGCTTCTACGGCCGACAGGGCAACTTCCACGACTTCACTGGCGATAAAACCGTGGGCTTCCCGATGCACGCACTGTGCGGTTTCGGCATCCGGGGCATCCATAAGGCAAAAGGCGGTGCCACGCCTTTCATCAAACCAATAGGTCAAGAACCTGACGCCATACTGATCCTGAACGTTGAGATCTTTAAGGTGTGCCGCGGCAATATCCGCCGCTGAAACTCCGGCAAGCTCGTGCCGGTCCATGAAGATAGGCATTGTTTCCTCCCAAGAGTATATCGTTGCCTCCTCTGCCGGCGAGTTTACGACTTCACCGAACGAGCGTCCATCGTTCTTACGGGTGACGCCGGACGGGAGGGAGGCACCGAAAGAGCGATATTCGTTCGCGTTATACTGCAGGCGTCGCGGGAGCCGAATGGCCTTTTACCTGCGTTTCACCATGCGCCGCAGCAGGGAGCCGGATCGGGACTTGCGAGGAATGAGGTGGATATCGCTGACCAGCTTTGCGCCGCCTTCCCGACGTTCCAGCGTTATCTTTCGGCTGTGGAAGGCTTCAAGTTCGGCACGATGCGCCACGCTGATGATCGTGGCGTCGGGCAATTCATCGATCACCGTCTGCATCATCCTGTCCTGGCTCTTTTCGTCCAGAGCCGCGGTCGCTTCGTCCATGACGATGATATCGGGATCGTTCAGCAACAGGCGCGCGAAAGTCAGCCGCTGTTTTTCACCACCCGACAGCGTCTGGTCCCACGGCGCCTCCTCCTCCACCTTGTCCTTGAGGTGGCCAAGGCCGACCTTTTCGAGCGCTTCCCCTATCTCTTCAAGCGTCCAGTTCTCGGCCGCCTGCGGATAGCAGACCGCCCGGCGCAATGTGCCGGACGGAATGTATGGCCGCTGCGGCAACATGAAAAGCCGGCTGTCGGCGCGAAAACGCACGCTGCCCCCACCCCATGGCCACAGGCCCGCGATTGCCCGAACAAGCGTGCTCTTACCGGAGCCGGATTCTCCCGCGACAAGGACCCTTTCTCCCGGTCCGATTTCGACATCGGTTTCCTTGACGACGGCCGTCCCGTCGCCCAGCGAAACGGAAACATCCTTGAGGCTGAGCATCGTTTCGCCTTCCGTCTCACCACGCACGATCCGGCCAAGCGTATCGCTCTGTTCGGCCCGCTCGAGCCCGTCAAGCGACATCATCAGGGATGCAACGCGCCGTGCGCAGGCATTCCAATCCGCCAGCCGCGGATAGTTATCGACCAGCCAACCGAAGGCGGATTGAACGATGGTGAAAGCCGATGCCGCCTGCATGACCTGACCGAGGGACATGCTTCCATCGAGAAATTTCGGCGCGCAGAGCAGAACCGGGACGACGGGCGCAATCAACATCGATCCATGCGACACAACGGTGGTGCGCATATATTGCTGCGCCATCTGCTTCCACTGGTGCCGGACATTGCGGAACCTCCTGTCGAGGTCGCTTCGCTCCTCCTCCTCGCCGCCAAGCAGGGCAATGCTCTCGCCATTTTCCCTGACCCTGGTCAGTGTGTAGCGGAACTCCGCCTCAAGCTGGTTCTTGACCTCGGAAACCCTGACGAAGTTACGGGCGATCCACGCGATGGAGCTTGACGTGATCAGCGCGTAGATCACTGCCGCCACCACGAGAAAGCCGGGGATTGTGATCCATATCCCACCGATCGGCAGCGTCAGCGCACCGCCGATCGTCCACAGGACAACGATGAACGTCGAGGCAGACACGAAGGCGGCGATGACGCCTGCTATGAAATCCACCGGCGCTTCGGTGGCGATTCGCATATCTTCCGAAAGCCTCGCCTCCGGGTTCTGGTGGTCGCCGTCAATCAGATTGAGCTGGTAGTAGCGGCCATTTGCAGTCCACCGGGAGACCAGCACCTTCGTCAGCCACGACCGCCAGCGCCTCTGGATCCGCATTCGGACATAGACCTGCGATGTCACGATCAGCACGCTTCCGAGAACGAGCGGCGGGAATATGGAGGCAAGAAAATAGACCGTGGATGCATCGCGTTTTTCAATCGCGTCGAAAATCCCGCGATTCCAGACGTTGATGCCATATTGGAAACCGACATTAATGCCGATCATCACCAGCAGCCCGATGGAGAATGGCCATGCCAGCCCATCGCCGCGACGGCTCCAGAAACCTCGCGCGCTGATCCAGAAGCGCTTCAGCAGATATTTCTTGCGAGCCTGCTCGGCCTCCTCCGGTGTCAAACCCGAAGCAGGTTCTTCCGCCGGCGGAATGGGATCATCGGCGGCGGCGTTAGCATGTGAATTCTCTGCACCATTATGGCCGGTGCCATCGACTGGTTTCGGGTTTGCGTCAGCATCGGTCATGAACGCTTAAACGAGTGGCGGTTTGAAAGGTTGCAGGTCAGGAACGCCTACCGAGCTGATAGCGGGCGGAACATCACCGGCCCGCGTTCCGCACAGCACCCGCTTGCAGTCAGGCCACGGCTCTGGATGCGCGCATGCAAGCGTGAACGTTGTGCGGCGCACAAGTTTCGGACGAATAGGCATGAATTTCGGATTTTTAGGTACATATCATCCGGAAAAATTCATCTAAGACTCTCTCAACTCAAGGAGAGACAACATGACGGACACGACATCACAGTTTGACGGGACGACGATTCCCCTCGATGCCGACGAGCAACCCGCGTGGACCGCGGCAACGTGGTTCGCGGTTCTTTCGATGGCGGCTACCAGCTTTGCGCTGGTATCGGCCGAGTTTCTGCCAGCGGGACTTCTGACGCCCATGGCGCGCGATCTCGGGATCACAGAAGGTACGGCCGGGCAGGTCGTCACGGCCACCGCTTCCGTAGGCGCGGTGGCGGCTCTGCTGAGCAATGTTCTCATCGGCAAGCTGAACCGAAAGACCGTGCTTGTCGGCCTGAGCGTGCTGGCGATCGCCTCCAACGTTCTCGCATCATTCGCGACCGATTTCTGGCTGTTGCTGGTAGGCCGGGCCGGGCTGGGTATCGCGCTCAGCGGTTTCTGGGCACTGTCGGTTGCCGTTGTCTCGCGGCTCGTCGGCGCGAATTCGACCGGGCGCGGCATGGCTATCGTCACCCTCGGCGTTTCGCTCGCCACCATCGCCGCCCCTTCGATGGGTGCCTTGATCAGCGACTGGCTGGGATGGCGCATAGCCATGTCGATGACGGCCGGGCTTGCTGTCATTGCCATGCTGCTGCAGGTCCTTAGCTTGCCGTCGCTGCCGGCAAGTACCAGCAACAGTCTTTCCGATGTTTTCCGGTTGACCCGGCGGCGCAGTGTTCAACTGGGGATGCTTGCAATCCTGTTGCTGATGACGGGCCATTTCGCCGGCTCGGTTTATGTGCGTCCTTTCCTGGAACAGGTGACGCTGCTTGGGACCAAGCCGATTGCACTCGCACTGCTCGGGTTTGGCGTCGCCTCCGTGATCGGCAATGTCGCGGGGGGCCGAATGGCTGACACCAGTATCCGCCTCGCACTCACCGTTACCGCCGCCCTGATGGCATTTGCGACGCTCGCCCTCGTTCTCTGGGGCGCTCATACCGGTGCCGCATTTGCTCTCGTCGCCCTCTGGGGCCTTGCCTTCGGCATGGCGCCCGTCGTACTGCCGACCAACCTCTCCCGCGGCGCGCCCGATGCCCTGGAAGCAGCAGGCAGCCTGATGGTCGTTTCTTTTCAGGTGGCTATCAGTATCGGTGCGGTTTTCGGCGGCTACATCGTCGATTCCTACGGCGCAACTGCTCCTTTGGCTCTGACTGCGATCCTGGCTGCAGCCACCGCCGCTCTCGCCTTGCTGCAGCGGGCTGACTAAAGCGCTGCGGCAACGGGTGGCGGTTTGCACAAACCGCCACGTAAACACGGGTCAAAAATCAGCAAGACTCCTGCCTTGCGTCACTCCACCTTTGCGTTACGCTTGCGCAGGGATTTCCAATGGAGGGACTGAGGCATGTGCAATACCTGCGTGATCGAGAACGTGAAACGGAACATGCTGTCACGACGCCTGCTGTTCAAGGGCGCCGTGGCAGGAGTGACGGCAATGGCGGCGGGCAGCCTCGCGGCCCCGGTGCTGGCGCAATCACCCCGGCAGGTCATCGATCTCACCCATAGCTACGATTCAACATTTCCCACATTCGACGGCAAACCGGGAATAGAGTTCGAATGGGCAGCGGAGATCGCCAAGGACGGTTATCAGCTCCACAAGCTGACGATCTACGAACATACCGGCACGCATATCGATGCACCCTTCCACTTCAGCGCCAACGGCGCGAGCGTCGATCAGCTGGAGCCGCAGAAACTCGTCGCGCCACTGGTCATCATCGACATCACCGACCGTGCGAAAGAGGATGCCAATTCCACCGTCGAGGCCGAAGACATCGAACGCTGGATTTCTGCAAATGGCGACATACCTGCAGGTGCGATCGTGGCTTTGCGCTCCGGCTGGGCGACCAAGGTGAAAAGCCCGTCATTCCGCAATGACGATGCCGGAAAATTCGCCTTCCCCGGTTTCGGCAAGTCCGCGACCGATCTTCTGCTCGAGCGCGACACGGTCGCTATCGGCGTCGACACGCTTTCACTGGACCCCGGCAATTCGGCGGATTTCGCCGTCCACAATTCCTGGCTGCCGGCGGGGCGCTACGGGATCGAAGGCCTCAACAACCTTGAGGCTCTGCCGGTCAAGGGCGCGACCGTGATTGTCGGCGCACCGAAGCACAGCGGCGGAACGGGTGGGCCGGCGCGTATCCTGGCTCTGGTGTGAGACCGGCACACTCTGCAACAGCAACATGCCGCCGCCGGCGCATGAACGCGCGGCAACGGCCATTCGGCGACGCTGCTGCAGCACGACAACAACAATGCCCATGGCATTTTCCAATATGGGCGCAACACCGACACCAATGTGGTGCAGGATAGCGACAATGGCAGTGGCCTGACCTTCAGTTATGGCTGGTAAGGCAATTGCCGGACAGCCATAACTCGGGCACTTCACCGCCGCACGGGCTCAATTCGCAAGAACGGCCAAAAGCTTTCCGTCTCTGCCCTGCACGATATCCTTTGCCGGAACCGGTGGAGCATCGGAAGCAGGCAGAGGCAGAGCTATCAGCCACGCGCCGGGATAGTCATTGCGAAGATGCCGGGGATTATAACGAATATTGCTGCCGGCGGCATGGTGATACGCTCCAAGCGTAGCATCTTTTGACAGCACCCCTCTTTTGACCTCGTGAAGCTTGCGCTCGCCATCAAGGGCAAGCGTTGCCTCAGAAAGATCGAAATTATCGATCCGGACGTGCTGACCTTCCGGCGTATCGAGAACCCATCTGTCGGAATCGACGAAACCGTCGGTATAGACATTGCCGGTGGAGGACCGCAGGGACGTGCCTTTCGGCAAGGTGATGCCGTCGACGACATTGCCATCGGCGAGCATGCATGTGCTGAAGGCGGATATGCCGCCATCGGGCTTCAGGTCGAATTGTACAGGCTGTGTCGCGTCACAACGCCAGCCGCTCTGGGTGGTCACGCCCCTGCCGGTTATCCGCATATTGTCAGGGGTAAAACCGATCGTCTCGTAATTCTCGTTGGTTTTGATCGAAATATAACGGGCGATCTCCACCGCATCGATACCAGCGACGGAAACGGGATGCGGAAACAGGGCGCGATTGAAGGATTCCGGTGTATCGGCGACCGATAATTCGAGTTTCGTGCCCTTGGGCATATCGATCTGGCCAAGGCGCGTCGGCTCCGAGAGTTCCGGGCTGTAGCGCGCGGCTCTCTCTTTGTCATAGGCATGCATCTGGAGATAAAAATCGCCGATCTGCCACAGGGTGAAAACTGCGACGGCGGTCACCAGCCCATAGGGCAGGATCATAGGCCGTTTCCAGCGTCCGGCCGCATATCGAAGGACAAGCCCCAGTGTCCAGACGATCCAGACGAAGGTCGTGACGAGAAGGAAGGCGAGGAAAAGCAGCGCTTCGACGGATGGCAGTGCGACAGGGATCATGAAAACCAGCGGCCTTGGGCGGATCGTCTTGATCCTGAAGAGACGCTGGAGCTTTAGCCGCAAGCGATGGCCTGTTCAACTCGCGAATAGTGGCAGCGCCGAACCGGGTGAAGGCAAATCGCCGCCGCCCGGTCAGGATATTATCGCAAATCAGCCACCAAGGACGAAGCGGGAGAATGCCAATGAATTGCGGGCATCCTCGTCCATTTTCGCGATGGCGGCTCCATTGCTGAGATCACGCCACACCTTGATATCCGAGCCGATCGTGCCGCCAGTCTTCACGAAGGGCTCCATGACGACTGCGCCGGTGTAATTGATCTCGCGCAGCGCAAGGCCGATTTCGTGCCACGGCATCCTGCCCGTGCCCGGTACGCGGCGATTGCTCTCTCCGGTGTGGAAATGCCCCAGCAACGGGCCAGCCGTGCGGATGGCCTCGCCAAAACTGTCTTCCTCGATGTTCATGTGGAACGTATCCAGCATGACTTTCACATTGTTCTTGCCGACATCCTTCACGAAAGCGACGCCTTCGGCCGCCGTGTTGAGGACATGGTTTTCAAAGCGGTTGAGGACTTCGATGCACAGGTTGATGCCGAGATCATTGGCGAAATCGGCAATGCCGTTGATGCCCTCGACGCCGCGCGCATAATCGCCTGCCTTGTCGACGGGCTGCGAATAATCGATTGGCCAATAGGAATGCAGAGCACCGCCGATGGTGTGGATATCGAGTTTGGCGACATTGGAAAGGGTCCGTTCAAAGAACGCCTTGCCGGCCGCACGCACCGAAGCATCTTCCGACGACAGGTTCTTCGTTTTCGATGGGCCGATGCCGGCGGTGAGGATGATGCCGTTATCCCTGGCGCTCTGCCTGATGGTCGCGAGTTCGGCGTCGCTATATTCGTTGATGTGGTGTGCGGCGACTTCGATGATGTCGAAACCGAGCTTGGCGACCTTCTCGATATAGGGACCGAACTTGGCGCTCCACTCATGTTCCCAGTAAGAATAATAGATGCCGTGTTTCATGGGGGTCTCTTTCGCTTTTCTGTTTCGCTTTGAATAGGGAGGCACAGTGGTTCAGGCGGGCTCAGGACGCGGTGCCTTTTCCCGGATTTCTGACGCGAAAATCAGGTTCCGCGCTTGTGGACGTGATGAAGCGGCCATTGGGAAGATCGTTCTCCTCCACCTTCCTGATGATCTCGTCCTGGCCGAGACCGAAGCTCCGCCAGCGGTCCCGCAGCCGCGCACGCAGATCGTCCTCCTCGACATCGACGAAGACAGTGAGATCGAAGATTGATTTGAGACGATCCCATGGCGACTGGCTGGCAAGGAGATAATTGCCCTCACAGACGATGATATCGACGGATTGCGGGATCAGCCGGCCGCCGGCGCGGGCAATCTCGATGGCGCGATCGAAGACCGGCACGGCAACGACATCGTCCTCATTAGCCTTGAGACGTTCAAGCATATGGCGCAGCCCATGCGCGTCGAAGGTATCGATGGCACCCTTGAAGGCACGGCGGTTCATCGCCTCAAGCACGGCATCGTCATAATGAAAGCCATCCATCGGAAACAGCGCAGCGGACACGCCATTGCCCGCGTTCAGGGCATCGACCACACGTTCGGCAATGGTTGATTTTCCCGATCCGGGCGCTCCGGCAATCGCAATCATCACGCGCTGGCCATTCGAGCCCGCAAAACGCTTCAGCGCGAAGCCGGCAATTTCACCGGCATTGTCGTCAATTTTACTCAAGGTGCTCCCCGCCTCGAAAAGTGGTTATCGCCACCGGCTACTCGAAAATCCGGTACTGTTTTGCCTTGTCGCGTAGAAAGGCCAGCCCCTTCTCCAGGGACTCCTCAGTGCTGGCGGCGACGGGCCGCCACGTCGAAATCGCGCCCGCCATCTCCACCGGCATCGCGGCAAAGCCCTCAAGGGCAAGGACGCCGTTGAACCTCATGGCCGCGAGTGCCGAAAACACCTCGTCCCAGGCGACGTTGCCGAAACCCGGCGTGCCGCGGTCGCTTTCCGACATATGCATATATTTCAGGTGGTTGCGGGCAGCGATGATGCCGTTGGCTATGCCCCTTTCTTCCATGTTCATATGGAAGGTATCGAGATGGATGAAGATATTGTCGGCACCGATGCGCTCCACCAGCGCCACCGCCTGTTCGGCGGAGTTGAGCAGATGGTTTTCGTAACGATTTATGGTCTCGATGCCGAATTGCAGGCCGAGCGTTCTTGCGTGGCGGGCGGCTTCGGAGAGTGCCCTCGTCAGATTGTCATATTCACCCTGTGTCGGCGGAAAACCGGTGCGCTCATTGGTGCCGCCATAGGTGACACCCGTCAGCGCCTTCGCCCCCATGGCGGCAGCCTTGTCCAGCGCCGCCTTGAGATGCTCGACAGCGGCTTCAGGACGGACAGAAGCCCAGGCCGGTTCCGGCAGCACGAGCGAACAGACAGCGCCGAGATCATGCCGCTCCAGCAGGCTGCGCGTGTGTTCCGCATCGACGGACGCGATATCGACAAGCGGGATTTCGATGAAGTCCTGACCATAGCTGGCTGCACCGGCAATGGCGCGGGCGGCATTTTCATGGTCCCATTTCAGAGACCACATCATTGCGTGAACACCGAGGCCTTTCACGTCATACCTTCTTTCTGAGAGATGCGAAGTAACTGGAGAACAGGCCGCGCGCCGCCATGACGACGATCATCAGCACGCCCCACAGCGCGGTCGCCAGATGCTGGTTGGCGCCGAGAAGATTGAGGCCCGACGACAGGAGCTGCAGCACGATGAGCGCGACGAAGACGGGTAGCACCCGGCCGAAACCGCCGAACGGATTGATGCCGCCGAGAAAGGCCGCCAGCACCGTGATCAGCAGATAGGATTCACCGTGGCCGACACGGACGGAGTTGAAACGGGCAAGCATGATGATGCCGGCAACAGCACACATCAGACCCGATAGCGTATAAACGAGCACCTGAATCTTGCGGGTGTTGAGGCCGGAATAACGTGCGGCCTCGATGTTCGAGCCGATCATCAACAGGCCGAAGCCGAGCTTGGTGCGCGTCAACAGCACATGCCAGAGGCCGACGCAGACGATGAAAATCAGAAGCGGAATCGGCAGGCCAAGAAGCGTTCCATGACCGAGCGGTGCCATATAGGCCGGGAAACCGGAGACATCGCCGCCGCGCGTCAGAAACTCGCCCAGTCCGCGCAGGAAGATCATCATCGACAGCGTCACCAGAATGGGGTGCGCGCGGGTGTAGGCGATCGCCGCTCCCGTCATCGCTCCGGCGGCTCCGCCGGTGACAAGGGCGGCAAGGCACGCGAGCAGGAATGCACTCGGCGGCGCATCCACCCCGCCATGGGCCTGCAGCACCCAGGCTGCGGCGAGCCCCGACAGATTGGCGGCGAAGGTGACGGAAAGGTTGATCCCGCCCGTCAGCAGCGGCAGCAGCATCGCCAAAGTCAGCAAACCGAGTTCGGGTAGCTGGAAGGCGACCGAACCGAATGTCGCAAGCGACAGGAAGTTATCCGCCAACGTTCCGAAGATCAGCATGACGGCGACGAAGGCAATCACCGGGCCCGCCATGTCGGCCCCGAAGATCGCGTTGAATTTCCGGATGAGGCTGTTCATCGCTGCACGCTCCCCTTTTTCCTGGATGTGCGGAGCGCACTCGGCAGAAGCTTGTCGAAGCGGGTCGAAGAGAGCGTGATGGCGACGAGAATGATGGCGCCGACGATCATCTTGAAGGCAAAGGGAGAAACACCCATCAGGTTGAGGCCGTTCTGGGTGATCGACACCATCAGCACGCCGAGCACGCAGCCGATGACGGAGCCCTTGCCGCCGCCGAGCCGCGCGCCGCCAAGCACGGTGGCAGCAAGCACATCCAGCTCGCGGCCATAAAGCGCGTTCGGCACCACCTCCTGCGCATAATGCGCCTGCATGAGCCCGGCAATGCCCGCCATCAGGCCAAGCCAGCCGAAGGAAATGTAGTGCATGGCGCCGATATTGATGCCGAAGCGGCGCGCGCCTTCCGGATTGTCACCGAAGGCATAAAGTTTACGACCGACAGTGGTGCGCGAGATCATGAACCAGGTGGCGACACAGCAGAGGATCATCACCACGACGGGCAGCGTCAGTTCCACCCAGGAACCGTCCGACATTTCGCGTTCGTAAAACACCACGCGCGTCGAGAGCCATTCCGGCAGGTCATAGATCGACACGCCCTTGGTGAAGAACATCAACAGGCCGAAGAAGATGTTGAAGGTGGAGATGGTTGCGACGATGGAAATGATGTTCAGCCGCCAGACGAGGAAGGCGTTGACGAAACCGAGGCCGAGGCCAACGGCACCGGCGATGATGAAACCTTCCGCCCAGTTGCCGCCGCCGAGCGCATTGAGCGCCAGCACCGTGACATATTGAACGACGGAAGCCGCGACCGCGAAGGAAATGTCGATGCCGCCGGAGATCAGCACGACAAGCAGGCCGACCGCGAAGATGATGTTGACCGCCGAGACATTCAGCACATCGAAGGCGTTGGAAATGGTGAGGAAACGGTCGGTGGCGAAGGACAGTCCCGTGCAAAGCAGCACCATGACCACAAGCAGGGTGAATTCGGTCGTATGTCCGAGGATGAGCCTACGCATAGATGGCGGCCTCCAGTTCGGTCAGCGACAGGCGTCGCGGATCATAGGTGGCGTGGAACCGGCCTTCGACCATATGGATAACCCTGTCTGTATTGAAATAGACTTCCGGCGCTTCGTCGGAGATGACGATGATCGACAGGCCTTCTGCGGCGAGCTTGCGGACGATTTCGAAGATGCCGGCGCGGGCGCCGACATCGACACCCACGGTCGGCGCATCGAGGATGAGGATTTTCGGCCCGATCGCCAGCCATTTGGCAATCGCCACACGTTGCTGGTTGCCGCCTGAGAGCGTGCGGATCGGATCTTCCGGCAGGCCGATCTTCACCCCGAGCGCTGAAATCCAGCGGGAAACGACATCCGCTTTTTTCGATGGCGAGATGAGACCGCCGCTCAGCAACTTGTCGAGCGAGGCCATGACCAGATTGTCGGCAATGGACTGCGGCTGGTTCAGGCCCAGCGAGAGCCGATCTTCGGAGAGATAGGCGACGCCCGCCCGGATCGCGTCCCGGTTGGAATGGAAATCCACCTTCTTCCCATCGATGAGGATTTCGCCCGATTGCGGCCGGTGCATGCCGAACAGCGTCAAAGCCAGCTCCGTGCGCCCGGCCCCGAGCAGGCCGGTAATCCCGAGCGTTTCTCCGCGCCGCAGATCGAAGGAAACATCCTCGAACTCACCCGCCCGGCTCAGGCCGCGCACGGAAAGAACGACGGGCTTGTCATCGTGATCGGTGGCAATGACGGCGCTGTCGAAGTTGCGGCCGGTCATCAGCTCGGTCACGCGCGACTGGGTCATGCCTTCGACCGGGAAGACACCGACAAGCGATCCATCCCGCAAAACGGTGATGCGATCCGAAATCTCCAGCACTTCCGCCAGACGATGCGAGACGAACACGACCGCGACGCCTGATGCCGAGAGGTTGCGGACGATGTCGATCAGGTAATCCGTCTCCGACTGCGTCAGCGATGCGGTGGGTTCATCCATGAAAACGAGACGGGCTTCGCCGACCAGCGCGCGGGCAATCGCCACGATCTGGCGCTGGGCAATCGGCAGCTCCTTGAGCGGCCTGTCGAGATCGAACGAGACGCCGAGCCGCGCCAGAGCTTTTTCGGCGGCGCTCTCGATTGCGCGCTTGTCGACCAGCCCGAATTTGCCGTTCACCGCATATTGGAAACCGATATTCTCGGCCACCGTCATTTCATCAAACAGCGCCAGATCCTGCCAGATCACCTGGATGCCGAGCGTTTGCGCCAGCGTCGGGGTCATCGTGGTGATGGGTTTGCCATCGAAATAGAGCTCGGCATCGCTTTGCGGCGTATAGACCCCGGTAATGACCTTGATCAGGGTGCTTTTGCCACAGCCGTTTTCGCCGGCAAGGCAATGCACTTCCCCCGGATTGACCTCGAAGGAAACACCCTTCAGGGCGCGCACGCCACCAAAGGTGACCTTGACATTCTTGAGGGACAGGAGCGGTTCTGCGCTCATGATAGCGTATCTCTCCTTTCGCCGCGAAAGCATCGCAGACGTGGCGCTCGGCATAAATTCTGGATGGACGTCGCGCGGGCAGTGTTTCCCGCGCGACGCCTTCGGCCTTGGGGAGGATCAGAGGCCCATGGAAACGAGCTTGTCGATGCTTTCCTTGTCGATCTTCAAGAGCTGGTCGACGACGATGGTGTTACCCTCGGGATTGATGGTGCCGAGGCCTTCGATAGTGTCGCCGGCCTTGGGTGTCTCGCCCTTGGCGATACGGTCGGCGAGCGTGATGAAGACCTCACCGGCCTGCTTCGGGTTCCACATGAAGCCGCCCGTCAGTGCGCCAGACTTGATGAGCTTGGCGCCCTGCCCCGGCGAAAACGGGCCGATGACGAAGACCTTGCCATCCTTGCGGCGCTCTTCAACCGCCCGTCCCGCACCGATCGGCCCCTGCGAGCCGAAGGCGAGGAAGCCGCTCAGGTCGGCATTGGCGGACATCAGATCGAGCGCAGTCGACCGGCTCTTGTCGAGATCTTCGGCGACGCCGTAGCGATCGCCGACGAGCTTCATGTCGGGATAGTTTGCCTTGATATAGGCGATGGCGGCATCGGCCCAGGCGTTGTGAAGCGGAACGGTGAGCGAACCGACGAAAACGGCATAAGAACCCTTGCCGCCCATCTTTTCCGCCAGCAGCTTGCCATGCGCTTCACCGAAACCCTTGGCGGAGGCGAGTTCGAAATCCCAGTCGGCGCCGAGCTGCTTCGGCGATTCATGGGTGATGACCTTGATGCCGGCGGCCTGGGCTTTTTTCAGCACTGGCTCCAGCACCTTGGCGTCATTCGGCACCACGCCGATGAAATCGACCTTCTGGGCAATCAGGTCTTCGATCGCGCGAACCTGCAGGGCCGGGTCGGCACTGGTGGGACCGACCATGAAACCGTCAACGCCGAGCTTCTTGCTCTGCTCCTTGATGCCGGCTTCCATGGCGTTGAACCACGGAATGCCGCCGATCTTGACGACGACGCCAACCTTCGGCCCTTCGGCAAAGGCTGCGGATGAGAGCAACGCGAGCGACAGACCAACCGCCGCAGCAATAATTTTCTTCATTGATGTTCCTCCTCAAAAATTCGGCAAACGAAATCCGCCCGCAGCCCGTTTTTCCCGGACGCGTTCAAAATCTCTCATCTCGCTTATTCGAGACTCTCCCTTGCCACTCCCACAGCAACCATCATGCACAATCGATATTGCCAAGTTGCACAATCGATGGTGCAATAACCATATCATGAAGCGCTCTTCCGTCAAGGGGATGCGTGTTCTAATAATCGGAATCAGTTGGGGAGATCACAGTGACGGGCATAAGTTCAAAGAAAGCCACCATTTATGACTTGTCGATATTATCAGGCGCTTCCGCCTCGACGGTCAGTGCGGTGTTGAACGGATCGTGGCGCAAGCGGCGGATTTCGGAAGAAACCGCAGACAAGATACTCTCGCTCGCCAAGGCCCAGCGCTACACCACCAACCTGCAGGCGCGTGGCCTCAGAAGTTCGAAATCCGGCCTCGTCGGGCTTCTGGTGCCGGTTTATGACAACCGGTTCTTTTCATCGATGGCGCAAACCTTCGAGGGACAGGCCCGCAAACGTGGCCTGTCGCCCATGGTGGTTTCCGGCCGGCGCGACCCCGAGGAAGAACGACGCACCGTCGAGACCCTGATCGCCTATTCGATCGATGCCCTCTTCATTGCCGGCGTGACGGACCCAGATGGCGTCCACCAGGTCTGCGCGCGCGCGGCCCTTCCGCATGTGAACATCGACCTGCCCGGCAAGTTTGCCTCCTCGGTCATCTCCGACAACCGGCACGGTGCGGAAATTTTGACAGCGGCGATCCTTACCCATGCGGCAAAAGGCGGCCCGCTCGGTCCTGACGATGTCATCCTGTTCGGCGGGCATGACGACCACGCCAGCCGCGAGCGTATTGACGGCTTTCATACCGCGAAAGCCGATTATTTTGGTGTTGAAAGCGGTGACGACATCGAGATAACAGGCTATTCGCCGCATATGACGGAACTGGCTTTCGAACGTTTCTTTGCCCGCCGAGGCCGCCTGCCCCGCTGTTTCTTCGTCAATTCATCGATCAATTTCGAAGGGCTGCTTCGTTTCATGGGACGCCATGACGGCGAGGCATTCGGCGACATCGTCGTCGGCTGCTTCGACTATGATCCTTTCGCGTCTTTTCTTCCCTTCCCCGTTTACATGATCAAACCCGATATTGCGCAGATGCTGGAAAGAGGGTTCGATCTCTTGGAAGAAAACCGGGCAGAGCCCGAAGTGACCATTATCGAACCGCAGCTCATCCCCCCACGAACCGCCCTTAAGGGACCGCTGGACGACATATGGGACCCGGTTGCGTTGCGCCGTATGGCAAAGTGAAACGCCTGCACGAAAGCGCCGAAATCTTCGCTTGACCTCAACCGCGCTTGAGGTCGTACCGACTTGCAACAGGCATCACCATTGCAACGGAATAACGATGATTGAAAAGCTCATGAAGGTCCTGGAAAGCGGAAGGGATAGCGCAGTCCTGCGCTTTTCCATCGCGAGGGCGCTGATGGAAGCGCGGCAATTCGAGGACGCCGCACACCATCTGCAAGAGGCAATCCGGCAGAATCCCGACTATTCGGCAGTCTGGGCGGCACTCGGTGAATGCCGGGCGCGGCTGGGAGATCACGACGGTGCCGCAGCGGCCTGGGTGGAAGGCGTGGCAGTGGCCATCCGGCGCGGCGATATCCAGGCGAAAAGGCAGATGGAAGTCCGGTTGCGACGTTTGCAGATGCGCAGCCTGAGTGCTGGTTGACGGCGGTGGAAGTTCAGTCGATCCCTTCTGCCAAAAAATCGCCCGGAGATTAGCCAGGTTTCATAAAACTGGTTATGATCGCCGGAAAAATCACGGGAGGCGGCTGTCCAGAGCCGGTGGTTTATGGGTTTTTCGGATCATATCAAGGAAATCGAGACCGTCGGTCAGGGCAGGAATACCGGCCGGGATGCGGTAGTGCTGGAATCCTGGCGGCGTTGCCTCGACACCTACCAGCTTGATCCAACCAAGGCGCGCGAAGCTGTCATCGTTTCCGAGACACGTCTTCGAGAGCACCGCCAGCAGGCGGAAGACCTCGTGCACATCGCCCGTTCCGGCCTGGAACGGCTTTACCGACAGGTGGCCGAGCAGAATTACGTCCTCCTCCTTTCCGATCGGCAGGGTGTGACGGTCGAGTTCCTGGGCGATCCCTCCTTCAACAATAATCTGCGCAAGGCCGGGCTTTATCTGGGCTCGGAATGGTCGGAACCCCGCGCCGGCACCTGTGCCGTCGGTGCCTGCATTGCAACCGGCAAGCCGCTCACCATCCACCAGACCGATCATTTCGATGTAACGCACACGCCGCTCTCCTGCACCGCAGCGCCGATCTACGATACCCAGGGCGCGCTGACGGCGGTACTCGATATTTCACTGCTCAGCTCACCGATCCTGAAAACGAGCCAGAACATGGCCCGCCATTTGGTCTCTTCCACCGTGCGGAGGATCGAGCTTGCCAATCTGATGGCCAGCAGCCGCCATGATCTCGTTCTGCGCTTTGCAGGCGCGCCCGAATTTCTGGATGTCGATCCGGAAGCGGCCCTGTCGGTCGACGGCTCCGGCCGGATCACGGGCATGACGCACGCCGCCGCCCGCCTTCTCGCCGCATCGCGGGGGCTCGACTGGCGCGTGCCCGAACGTCTTCTCGGACAGCGGGTGGAGGAGTTTTTCGAAGCCGGTTTCGATGAGCTTGCTTCCCTCACCCGCTCCAGCCTTCCCCAGGAAAGGCGCATCGTCGTTAGAGACGGGACCGTGCTTTATGCGCACGCGATCGAACCGCAACAGCGCAGGTCGAGCGTTCCGCTTGCCCGCTCAAGACCGCAGCCGGTGATGGAGAGGATCGGCGGTGACGGCCCGACGGTTCGAAATCTCAGGCGGAAGGTGGAAAAACTCGCGCCCGCAAGACTGCCGATCCTGCTGCAGGGCCAGACCGGCACCGGCAAGGAACACCTCGCACGCATCATTCACGATGCCAGCGGCGTTTCCGGCCGCTTCGTCGCCGTCAATTGCGCCGCCATTCCCGAACAGCTGATCGAAAGTGAACTGTTCGGTTATCTGCCGGGCGCCTTCACTGGCGCTCTTGCGAAAGGGCGCAAGGGACTGGTGGAAGAGGCGCAGGGCGGAACGCTTTTCCTTGACGAAATCGGTGACATGCCGTTTGTGGCGCAGAGCCGGCTTTTACGCGTTCTGGCGGAAGGCGAGGTTCTGCCTGTCGGTGGCTCCACCCCGCAGAAGGTGGATTTCAGGGTGATTTCGGCATCTCATCGTCCCCTGAACGACATGGTGCGAACAGGTGCATTCCGCGAAGATCTCTATTACCGGCTGAACGCGGCGGTCCTGACGCTGCCGGCACTCAGCGAGCGCGACGATTTTCCTTGGCTTCTCGACAGGATACTCGAAAAACACGGCGTGCCCGGCCGGCCGCTGACGCTTTCCAACGCTGCCCGGCTGACGATCCTGCACCACCGCTGGCCAGGCAATATCCGCGAGCTGGACAATGCGATCGCCTTTGCAGCCGCCCTTTGCGACGACGGGCTGATTACGGTGGAGGACCTTCCGGAGCAATTCAGCCCCGCATCCTCCACCCCCATGATCGACAGCCACGGCACCGACCTTCGCGCCTTGCTGGCCGCCTGCAACGGCAATGTATCCGAGGCCGCCCGCCGGCTCGGCGTCGACCGCACGACCCTCCACCGCCGCATGCGGCGCCTCGGCATCGGAAAACCTCACTGAAGGTGAGGCGTATGCCACAGCTGTAGCGCCACAGCTGTGGCAGGTCGCAAAACAGGCCTTCCCCAAAACCCAGCAATTTCAGGTCTTCGGTGGAGAAAACCGTGCTGGCATGGGCATTGCACCTTCTCTGGCATCAAGTGCCATC
The DNA here is from genome assembly GCF_059511785.1 of Agrobacterium sp. LEGMi-208b. Taxonomy (NCBI): domain Bacteria; kingdom Pseudomonadati; phylum Pseudomonadota; class Alphaproteobacteria; order Hyphomicrobiales; family Rhizobiaceae; genus Agrobacterium; species Agrobacterium sp. LEGMi-208b. Next base: position 2,292,390 of record NZ_CM183446.1, on the reverse strand, counting down.
GAGGAGAAAACATGCTCGCGCTCAGATTTCATGCAGCCAAGGATTTGCGGATCGAAGACATTGCCGAGCCGAAACGGCCTGGCCCGGGACAGGTCCTCGTCCGCAACCGTTTCGTCGGCATCTGCGGCACCGATCTGCATGAATATAGCTACGGCCCGATCTTCATTCCCACCGAACCGCATCCCTTTACCGGCGCCCATGGCCCGCAAATTCTGGGCCACGAATTCGGCGGCGTGGTTGAGGCGATCGGCGACGGTGTGACCTCCGTCAGCGTCGGTGACCGCGTCTCCATCCAGCCGCTCGTCATGCCGCGATCCGGCGATTATTTCGCTGATCGTGGCCTTTTCCATCTCAGCACGCAACTGGCACTGGTCGGCCTCAGCTGGGATGGCGGCGGCATGGCCGAAGCCGCACTTGTCAACGACTATAACGTCCAGAAAATTCCGGACGAGATGACCGACGAAGAGGCCGCACTGGTGGAACCCTCGGCCGTTGCCGTTTATGCCTGTGATCGCGGTGGTGTCACCGCCGGTAACAGCGTTCTGGTCACGGGTGCCGGCCCGATCGGCATGTTGACGCTTCTGGCGGCCCGCGCCGCCGGCGCTACCCAGCTTTTTGTCTCCGATCTGAATGACGCCCGCCTCGAGCTTGCTCGCAATGTCATCCCTGATGTCATCACCATCAACCCCAAGCGCGATAATGTCGGTGATGTCGTCCGCTCGGCAACCGAAGGCAAGGTCGGCTGCGACGTGGCGATCGAATGCGTGGGCAATGAACATGCGCTCAAGGCCTGCGTTGACGCCGTGCGCAAGCAGGGCGTCGTCGTGCAAACCGGGCTTCACCCGCATGAAAACCCGATCGACTGGTTCCAGGTGACGTTCCGTGATCTGGAGATCAAGGGTTCCTGGGCCTATCCGACCCATTACTGGCCGCGCGTCATCCGGCTCATTGCCTCCGGCCTGCTGCCGGCGACGAAGATCGTCACCAAACGCATCACGCTGGATACGGCAGTGACCGAGGGTTTCGATGCCCTGCTCGACCCCGCCGGCACGCATCTGAAAATCCTGATCGATCTTTCGAAATAGGCTTTTCGCCTGCACCTGCCGGGAAGAGGAGCCCGGCAGGCGCAGGCCTTGGCTTTCGGAGCGGCGACACCGCCGCTCCGCCATCAGACCAAGCACCATGGAGGAGATGAATATGCTTGATGTCAGTCCCGCCACCAAAATCGATACGGTTCTTTCGAAGCTAGGCAATGCGCTTGAAGCTGGCGACATAGACGCCGCCGTCAACCTGTTTCAGGCCGATTGCTACTGGCGCGATCTCGTGACCTTCACCTGGAACCTGAAGACGCTGGAGGGCCGCGAACAGATCCACGACATGCTGGCGAGCCAGCTCGCCGCTATCAAGCCCTCCAGCTTCGTGCAGGATGCGAAGGAGCACGCCTCTGAAGGCGGCGGCGTCACCGAAGGCTGGTTCGAGTTCGAGACCGGGGCCGCCCGTGGTTACGGTCATATCCGCCTGAAGGACGGGCTGATCTGGACCTTGCTCACCACCATGAGCGAACTGAAGGGCCACGAGGAACCAAAGGGCATTCGCCGGCCGATGGGCGCGGAACACGGCCACGACCGCAGCCGCCGGACCTGGAAGGAAAAACGCGAGGCCGAGGCAGCGGAACTCGGTTACGCGGAACAGCCCTATGTCGTCATCATCGGCGGCGGACAGGGCGGCATCGCGCTTGGCGCGCGCCTTCGCCAGCTCGGTGTGCCGACGATCATCATCGAAAAGAACGAGCGGCCCGGCGACAGCTGGCGCAAGCGCTATAAATCGCTCTGCCTGCATGACCCGGTCTGGTACGACCACCTGCCCTATATCCCCTTCCCGGAAAACTGGCCGGTCTTCACACCCAAGGACAAGGTGGGCGACTGGCTGGAAATGTACACCAGGGTCATGGAGCTGAATTACTGGGGCTCCACCACCTGCAAATCGGCGCAATATGACGAGGCGACGGGCGAATGGACGGTGGTTGTCGATCGCGCCGGTCAGGAGGTTGTGTTGCGACCGAAACAGCTGGTGCTGGCAACCGGCATGTCCGGCAAGGCCAATGTGCCGAAGTTCACCGGTCAGGATGTCTTCAAGGGCGAACAGCAGCATTCCTCGCAGCACCCCGGCCCGGACGCCTATGCCGGCAAAAAGGTCGTGGTGATCGGCTCCAACAACTCAGCGCATGATATCTGCGCGGCGCTCTGGGAAGCGGGTGCTGATGTCACCATGCTGCAGCGTTCCTCCACCCATATCGTCAAGTCGGACTCACTGATGGAGATCGGCCTCGGCGATCTCTATTCCGAGCGCGCGGTTGCGAACGGCATGACCACGCGCAAGGCCGACCTCATCTTCGCCTCCCTGCCCTACAGGATCATGCATGAGTTCCAGGTTCCGATTTACGACCGGATACGCGAACAGGACGCCGAATTTTATGCGGCGCTTGAGAAAGCCGGCGTCATGCTTGATTTCGGTGACGACGAGTCCGGTCTTTTCATGAAATATCTGCGCCGCGGCTCGGGTTATTACATCGATGTCGGCGCCTGCGATCTGGTGATCGACGGCTCGATTAAGCTGAAATCCGGCGTGGACGTCTCACATCTCACCGAAAATGCCGTGGTGCTGAAGGACGGCACGGAACTGCCCGCCGATCTGGTGGTCTATGCCACCGGTTACGGTTCCATGAACGGCTGGGCGGCGGATCTCATTTCGCGCGAGGTGGCGGACAAGGTCGGCAAATGCTGGGGCCTCGGTTCCAATACCACCAAGGATCCCGGCCCCTGGGAAGGCGAACAGCGCAACATGTGGAAGCCGACCCAACAGGACGCCCTGTGGTTCCACGGCGGCAACCTGCATCAGTCGCGGCATTATTCGCAATATCTGTCGCTGCAGCTCAAAGCCAGACAGGCTGGGTTGAAGACACCCGTCTATGGGCTGCAGAAGCCACATCACCTGTCCTGATCATGTTCCGGGGCGCCGGTCGAACCGGCGCCTCAATGGCAAGCGTATCTTTCGTTCTAAGCCCTCTTCACGTTTCCAAGCTCACTCAGTATGGCGATCAGTTGCGGCGCCATTTCGCGGATTTCCGTCAGGTGGATGGCGCTCAGATGCGCCATTGCCTGTTCGGCCTTTTCCGTCAGCAGCAATGTCTGGCGGCGCCGATCCGACGGGTCTGCTTCGCGCGTGATGAAACCGCCGCTCAACAGACGACCGGCAAGTTCCGTTGCGGAATGGGGAGCGATCAGCAGCCGCTCCGCAAGAAGGCCGATCGTCATGACCTCACCCTGCGGCAGCCCCTTGATGGCGAGCAGCGCCTGATGCTGCTGGGGCGGCACGCCGGCGGCCTGAGCGGCGGAGGTGCTGAAATCCATGAATTTCTTGAGGGTATGGCGAAAGACGGCAAGCGCCTCATACTCCGACTGGGTGGGTAATGTCATATTTCGCAAGCCCTTATGCTGATCGCCTCTCATTGCTCTTTAGCCCGGCTGTCCGCGAATGAACATCACAGGATATCTGACGGATCACAAATCGGTTGATTTATATCGTATTACGACATATTTGTCACGCCACTGTTTTCGTGCACGCAAGGATAAGCCGTTGACCCAAGCCTCTTCGTCTTCCAGATCAAGTCAATTCGACAGCGGTTTTCCAAGGCGGCAAGCCGGAGATTTCACCACGGACAAGCGTGTCTTGCTGCTGATCGCCATGGCATGCATCGTCGGCTCGCTCGGGGCCCTTGCCGCCTGGCTTCTGGTCAGCCTCATCCAGCTTGTCACGAATATCGTCTGGCTTGGCAGGATCAGCACGCACGAAGTCCGCTTCGCAGAAATACATCCTTCGCTTTGGATGGTGCTGGCGCCGGTCATCGGTGGCGTTGTCATCGGATTGATGGCCCGTTTCGGCTCCGAAAAAATCCGGGGGCACGGCATTCCGGAAGCAATCGAGGCCATCCTCATCGGCGGCAGCCGCATGTCTCCGAAAGTCGCGCTGCTGAAGCCGCTCTCGTCAGCCATTTCCATCGGCAGTGGCGGGCCTTTCGGCGCGGAAGGGCCCATCATCATGACGGGTGGCGCGATCGGCTCCCTCTTTGCCCAATGTTTCCATATGAGCAGCGCGGAACGCAAAACCCTGCTGGTTGCCGGAGCCGCGGCCGGCATGACGGCGATCTTCGGTTCACCGATCGCCGCTGTCATGCTCGCCGTCGAACTCCTGCTGTTCGAATGGAAACCCAGGAGCTTCATACCGGTCGCTGTCGCCGCCGCGGTTTCGATCACATGGAGACCATTTTACTTCGGTGCCGGCCCCCTGTTTCCCACGGATTTCGCCTATGACCTGCCGTGGTGGGGGCTTGCACCCTGCGTCCTGATCGGCGTTCTCGCAGGGTTGCAGTCCGGGCTGATGACCCTATTGCTCTACAAGATCGAAGACCTCTTCGAAAAACTTCCCATCCACTGGATGTGGTGGCCGGCTCTCGGCGGTCTCGCCGTCGGCCTCGGCGGCCTGACGGAGCCAAGAGCGCTCGGCGTCGGTTACGACATCATCGCCGATCTTCTCAACAACCATCTCGTCATCAAGACCGCCATCACCATTCTCCTCGTCAAGTCCGGGATCTGGCTCATCGCCCTTTCATCGGGTACATCCGGCGGCGTGCTGGCGCCACTTCTGATCCTCGGCGGATCGTTGGGTTATCTGACCGGGACATTCCTGCCCGGCGACCCCGCCCTCTGGGCATTGCTTGGCATGGCGGCCATGATGGGCGGGACCATGCGCGCACCGCTGACCGGCATCTTCTTCGCCATCGAGATCACCGGCGATCTCAGCGCCGCAATCCCCCTCATGATAGCAACCGTGGCCGCTTACTCCGTGACCGTCCTGCTGATGCGGCGCTCGATCCTGACGGAAAAGATCGCCCGGCGCGGCCAGCATATCACGCGCGAATATGCGATTGATTCCTTCGAACTGACCAGGGTGTCGGAAATCATGATCCGCAAGGTCGACACCCTGCCTGCCACGATGACGATATCTGAGGCGATTTCATTCTTTACGTCGTCACAGGAAACGCACCGGACATATCCGGTCGTGCAGCCTGAAGGAAAGCTGGTGGGGCTCGTCTCGCGGGCAGACATCCTCTCGTGGCAACAGGAGCCGCCGAATGACGAAGAGACGCTGGCCGACAAGCTGGCCGATCGTGAAGTCCCGGTTGCGCACGAACACGACCCCGTAGGGTTGGTCGCCGACCTGATGCTGAGCGCCGACACGGGCAGGATCGCCATTGTCGACCAGTCCTCGAACAGTCTCGTCGGTCTCGTTACGCGCAAGGACCTGCTGCATCTGCGCCAGGCGCAGCAGAGATCCGAGCTGGAGCGGCGACCCTTCATCCGAGCGGCACGGACAAACCGCAGCCGGCCGGCGACGACGCCCTGAAGGGCGGTCCACGTTTCCGCTTGCCGGCATGACAACCAAGAGCGCCGGTCCGCCGTTACAAGACGGACCGGCAATTTCATCGCTAGGACTTATCGGACCGCCAGAAACGATAGAGCTCCGCGACATTGCCGCTGGTCATGAGCGGCATCGCGGCTTTCAGCCGCTCCGCCGGCCAATCCCACCATTTCATCTCGAGCAACAGGGCGATGCTGTCGTCGTCGAAGCGCTTGCGGATCGTTTTTGCGGGATTGCCGCCGACGATGGCATAGGGTTCGACATCCTTCGTCACCAGCGCCCTCGTCCCGATCACCGCACCATCACCGACCGTGATGCCGGGCATGATGATGGCTTCCGAGCCTATCCAGACATCGTTACCGATGACGGTATCACCCGCCGGCAGGTAACCGTTGGCGGCATTCTCGAATTCCGGCACCTCCGGCATGAAGAAGAACGGGAAGGTGCTGATCCATTCGTTGCGATGGCCCTGATTGCCGGCCATGATGAAGGCGGCGCCCGAACCGATCGAGCAGAAGCTTCCGATCACCAGCCTGTCAGCACCTTCTTCCGGCAGCAGATAACGGGCGCAGTCCTCAAAACTGTGGCCGTGATAATAACCGGAATAATAGCTGTATTTCCCGACCACGAGGTTCGGGTTGCTGACCTGCTTGTCAAGCGTGATGCCCCGGAACGGGCTTTCGAAGTAATTTTCCATGGAGTAATCTCACTGCATATGGTCGCATTCGCTTGCCTTCAGACAAGCCGACGCCGAGCGCCAAGCCGATCGGCTTTTCGCTCGATGCTCCTCGCGTTGCGGCGGGAGCTAGATGCAGGTGATACTCGATGCTTTTATCATTCAGTCTGGTTACCGCAAAAAGAGGCGAAGGCCAAGCCGAGACATGTCTCCAGTCTCCATGGGCCTGATCGGAGAACCGCCGGCCCATAAAACAACAGCGGGGATTTCTCCCCGCTGTCCGCGTTCATTCGGCATTTTCAGTGCATCGCCCGCGCGGAGCCCGAAGCCCACGCAGCGCGATAATCACGGCCTCAGTAATGGACCGACTGGGAATCGATCGGCGTGACCTTCGGCGGAGCGAACTTCGTCAGGTCGATCCCTTCGACGGCAGAGCGATATTCCTCGATGCTCGGCGTGCGGCCGAGGATGGCCGAGAGCACCACGACAGGGGTGGAAGCGAGAAGCGATTCACCCTTCTTTTCAGCCGTATCTTCCACCACGCGGCCCTGGAACAGGCGGGTGGAGGTTGCCAGAACGGTGTCGCCCTTTTCGGCCTTTTCCTGGTTGCCCATGCACAGATTGCAGCCCGGGCGTTCGAGATAGAGAATATTCTCGTATTCCGTCCGGTTGGTGGTTTTCGGCTTCAGATCATCGAACTCGAAGCCCGAATATTTCTGCAGGATTTCCCAGTCGCCTTCCGCCTTCAGCTCATCGATGATGTTGTAGGTCGGCGCGGCGACGACGAGCGGCGCCTTGAACTCGACCTTGCCTTCGGATTTCTCGATGTTCTTCAGCATCTGGGCGACGATCTTCATATCGCCCTTGTGCACCATGCACGAGCCGACGAAACCGAGATCGACCTTCTTGGTGCCGCCGTAATAGGAGACCGGGCGGATCGTATCGTGGGTGTAGCGCCGGGACACGTCGTTGTTGTTGACGTCGGGGTCGGCGATCATCGGCTCGTCGATCACGTCAAGATCCACGACGACTTCGGCGAAATATTTCGCATTGTCATCGGGCTTCAGCGCCGGCTTTTCACCTGAGCGGATTTCGGCAATGCGCTGATCCGCCTTGGCAATCAGGCCCTTGAGCGTCTGGGCGGGGTTATCCATGCCCTTGTCGATCATGATCTGGATACGCGACTTGGCGATTTCCAGCGACTCGATCAGCGTTTCGTCCTGCGAGATGCAGATCGACGCCTTGGCCTTCATTTCGGCCGTCCAGTCGGTGAAGGTGAAGGCCTGATCGGCAAGCAGCGTGCCGATATGCACTTCGATGATGCGGCCCTGGAAGACGTTGTCGCCGTGCTGCTTCAGCATCTGCGCCTGCGTGGCGTGCACCACGTCGCGGAAGTCCATATAGGGCTGCATCGTGCCCTTGAAGGTGACCTTGACCGATTGCGGGATCGGCATCGTCGCCTCGCCCGTTGCCAGCGCGAGGGCAACGGTGCCGGAGTCAGCGCCGAAGGCAACGCCCTTGGACATGCGGGTGTGGCTGTCGCCGCCGATGATGATCGCCCAGTCATCCACGGTGATGTCGTTCAGCACCTTGTGGATCACGTCCGTCATGGAGTGATAGGCGCCCTTCGGATCGCGCGCGGTGATGACACCGAAATTGTTCATGAAGGACATGAGCTTCGGAATGTTCGCCTGCGCCTTCTTGTCCCAGACGGAGGCCGTGTGGCAGCCAGACTGGTAGGCACCATCCACCAGCGGCGAAATAACGGTGGCCGCCATCGCTTCCAGTTCCTGCGCGGTCATCAGGCCGGTCGTATCCTGCGAACCGACGATGTTGACCTTGACGCGAACGTCGGAGCCGGCATGCAGCACCTTGCCGGGCGTGACGCCGACGGCATTGCGGTTGAAAATCTTCTCGACGGCGGTGAGGCCCTGACCCTCGATCGAGATTTCCTTGTTGGGCGCGAAGACCGGAGTGGTCTCGACACCGAGCGTTTCAGCCGCGAATGTCTGGAGCTTCTTACCGAAGACGATAGCGTAGGAGCTGCCGGCCTTCATGAACTCCATCTTCTGCGGCGTGAAGGAAGAGGCGATATCCACCAGTTCCGTGCCGGCCTCGTCGCGAAGCTTGCGGTTCTTGGCGTCAATCTTGAGGACGGTGCCGGTCTCGACCGAATATTTCTGCTCGAGGATCGGGTTGCCATCGTTGTTGAGGATCGGCTTGCCGTCTTCGCCGAGCTTCTTCACCCAGTTCTTGAGGTTGATGCCGATGCCGCCCGTCACATCGACGGTGGTGGCGAAAATCGGCGAGATGCCGTTGGTGCCGGCGACGATGGGGGCGTAATTGACGAAGGGCACATAGGGGCTGGCCTGCTTGCCGGTCCACAGCGCCACGTTGTTGACGCCGGACATGCGCGACGAGCCGACGCCCATCGTGCCCTTTTCGGCGATCATCATCACCCGCTTGTCCGGATGCTGCTTTTGAAGCGCGACGATTTCCGCTTGCGCTTCCGGCGAGATCATACACTGGCCGTGCAGCTGGCGGTCCGAGCGCGAATGCGCCTGATTGCCGGGAGACAGGAGGTCGGTGGAAATATCGCCTTCGGCGGCGATGAAAGTGACGATCTTGATCTCGTCTTCGACGTCAGGAAGCTTGGTGAAGAATTCGGCCTTGGCGTAGCTTTCCAGCACGGCCTTGGCGATGGCGTTGCCGGCCTTGTAGGCGTCGCGCAGGCGGAACATGTCGGCATCGTAAAGGAAGACCTGCGTCTTCAGCACTTCGCCGGCTTCAGTGGCAATCGCAACGTCGTTGCCGAGCGCGATATCGAGCAGCACCTTGATCGACGGGCCGCCCTTCATGTGCGACAGCAGTTCCAGCGCGAAGGAAGGCGTGATCTCCGGCACGACGACTTCGCCGAGGATGATCTGCTTCAGGAAGGCCGCCTTGACCCCGGCAGCACTCGTGGTGCCCGGCAGGGTGTTATAGATGAAGAACTTCAGCGCGTCGGCGCGATGTTCACTGCCCGCATCCTTGATCAGCTCGATAATCTCGGCCGTCAGTGCGCCGTCATCGATCGGCTTGGGCGCAAGACCCTGTGGTTCTCTGCTTTTGATTTCAGCCAGGTAATCCAAGTAAAGGTTCATCGCAATCCCAACGTCAAGATGTCTATGGAGCCGGTACAGAGCGCCATTGAACGGTACTGTTGATCGGCCCGAGTTTCTATCGATTTCGAGTACGCCAACCGGGGCCGGCTGACAAGATGTCGCATTTCAGTAAAAAACTCGTAGACGGTATTTCGTGCCGATCCTGCGCTCAAGATCACGTCAGGTTGCTACACTTTTGATTGTGTCATCCCCTGCATTTCAGCCGATGGTTTTTCAGGCGGACGGATTAAGGATTCGTTAACCAAATCAGTATGAATATTAGATTATTCTAATTACCCGTTATTGGCGTAATTCCATGTTGTGCACCGACAATCGACAGCGCAGCAGCTTGGGGAGGCAGCATGAAGTTTGCAGCATCAGGCATTTTATTATCGTTTGCGGCACTGGTTCTCACACCGGTATCGGGCGTAGCGCAGGTCGCCACGACGAATTTCAACGTCCAGATCACCATTCAGGCGGCGTGCCAGATCAATTCCGCCGGCAATCTCAATTTCGGCACCAATGGCGTGATCGGCAGCAATATCGATGCGACCAGCGATATTATCGTGCAATGCACGGCCAGCACACCCTTCAGCCTCGGCCTCAGCGCCGGGGCCGGTTCGGGGGCGACGGTCGCCAGCCGTTTGATGACATCGCCTGCGGGCGCGACCATTTCCTACTCGCTTTATACGACTGCGGCACATAGCACGGTGTGGGGGAACACCGTGGGAACGGACCGGCAAACGGGAACCGGAAACGGGGCGCCGCAAACATTCACTGTCTATGGGCGCGTACCTGCCCAGACGACACCCGCGGTCGGCGTCTATACCGATACGGTGACGGCCACGCTCAACTACTGATCGCCACAGGGAGGATCGCGCATGCGTGTTTTTACCTTAGCGGCTGCGTTTTTTGCCGGTTTGAGTGTTTCACCTTCACAGGCTGCATCGCTACGGGTCGCGCCCGTGCTTCTGGATCTTAAAGCGCCCACGGCGGCCTCCAGCCTCCGCATCTGGAACGATGCGAAAACCCCGATCAACGTTCAGGTCAGGATATTCCGCTGGACCCAGCAGAATGGGCAGGACGTCTATACGGCGGCGCAGGACGTTGTCGCCAGCCCGCCGATGACGCAGCTGAAGGGAGGCGCGGAAAACCTTATCCGCATCGTCCGGCTTTCCAAGGCGCCGCTCAGGGCCGAAGAGAGTTATCGCGTCATCGTCGACGAATTGCCGCCGGCGGGAAGACCGCAATCCGGCACGGTCAATCTGGTGGTGCGCCACTCCATACCCGTTTTCTTCTCACCCGCCTCCACAGGCGATGCGGAACCGGTCTGGAAGATAACGCCGCAGGGCAATGGCTACCGGGTGTCGGTATCCAATACGGGCGCAAAGCGGATAAGGATCGCCAATCTGATGCTTTCCGGCGGCAACGGCCAGGCGATTGCCCGCCAGCAGGGGCTGGTGGGATATGTGCTTGGCGGATCCGCCGCAAGCTTCGTGGTTCCGGCAACGGGCGGCAAAAAAGGCGGCGGCACGCTGAAGATTTCGGCAGACAGCGAAGGCGGCCCCGTCAATGCGACGGCGCGCGTCTCGGGCGGCTGATCTCGCCGTTTTGACGATTGCCGCTCTGACGGTCATTTCATCGGGCAATTTCTCCGTGGCGCAGGATATTCCCCCTGCGGCGCAACCGGCCTCTTTTGCCGCAAAAGAAGCGGGACAGTTGCAGCTCGAAGTCTACATCAACGATGTTTCGACAGAACTGATCGCCACATTTCGTCAAAACGACGCCGGATCGTTTCTCATCGAGCCGGAACAGCTCACGAATATCGGGATTTCCCCGGTTGAAAGCGCTGCCGGCGATGATGGCTGGATCGATATTTCCCGGCTGCCCGACGTGGTGGCGCGTTACGATGAAGGCAGCCAGTCCATGCATTTCACCCTGCCGATGGCGGCGCGGGCGAACAGGGTGATCGACGCCTCCGGCAAGATTGCGCAGGAAGACGACGAAGAGATCAGGGAAAAGGCCACGAGCGATTTTGGAGGTCTGGTGAATTACACGATCTATGGCTCCTCCGGCGGCAACAAATGGTCGGATATCGCCGATTTCAACGGTGTCTCCGCGCTTTTGGAAAGCAGGGCCTTCGGTCCGCTCGGCGTTTTGTCCTCGTCGCAGGTTCTGAGCACATCGCGCCAGTCGGAGTTCGACACCCAGCGCCTCGATACGACCTGGAGCTATTCGGACGAGGACACATTGACGAGCTACCGGGCCGGCGATCTGATCACCGGCGGGCTGAGCTGGACGCGCCCGACACGGCTGGGCGGCCTGCAGATCCGCCGCAATTTCGATCTGCGGCCGGATATCGTCACCATGCCGATGCCGGAATTTGCCGGTTCCGCCGCCGTGCCCTCCACCGTCGATGTCTATGTCAACAATGTCCGCCGCCTGTCGCAGGATGTTCCCGAAGGCCCCTTCTCCATCACCAATCTCCCTGTCATCAGCGGCGCGGGCAATGCGCGGCTGGTGGTCAGGGATGCGCTGGGGCGCGAAACCGTGTCCGAAACGCCCTTTTATGCTTCACCGGATTTGCTGGCGCAGGGTCTCATCGATTTTTCGGCCGAGCTTGGCTTTGCCCGACGCAATTACGGAACATCGTCTTTCGATTATGACGACAAACCGCTGGGGTCTGCGACGCTGCGTTATGGTGTGTCGGACAGCCTGACGCTGGAAGGCCATGCGGAGGGCGGCGAGAATTTCTACAATATCGGCTTTGGCGGCGTCTTCACCCTTGGAGCGGAGGGATTGGCGGCGGTTTCGGGCGCATCGAGCCGCTTTGGCGCGGAAAGCGGTTATCAGCTTTCCGCAAGCGTCGAGGCGGAATTGCTGGGGGTGAAATTTCACGCGCGGTCGCAAAGGACGTTCGGCGATTATCACGATATGGCCTCTGTCTCCGCCGACCTGTCCGATATCCGCACGGTATCCGGACTGCTGAGCGCGCGGCCGCCGCGTGCCCTCGACCAGATTTCCGTTTCCACCCAGCTCGGCTTCGATGAGACCAGCCTCAATTTCTCCTATACGGAGCTCGAAACCTTCGATGAAAGACGATCCCGTCTGCTCGGCCTTTCCGCCACGCGGCCGTTCGGCGAGAACGGTAATATATTCATCACCGCCTATAAGGACCTTGAGGACAACAAATCCTACGGCATCTTCGCGGGCCTCTCGTGGTCGTTCGGCGGCGGCGTCTCCGGCTCGGCCGGCATGTCGTCGGATGCGGATGGATATTCGCTGACGGCCGAGGTCGGAAAATCCGAAGAACAGGCCGAGGGAAGTTATGGCTGGCGCCTGCGCGGCTCGACCGGCGGCAACGACATCGCCTCCGTTTCCGGCAGCTACCGCGGCAGCGCCGCGCGCGTTTCGGCCGGCGTCGATCAATTCAACCGCACGACACAGGCCTATGCGCAGATCGAAGGATCGATAGCGCTCGCCGGCGGCGATGTCTTTGTCGGCAACCGGATCGATGACGCTTTCGCCGTGGTGGATGCGGGCGCGCCCGGCGTCGATATCCTTTTGGAAAACCGCCCCATCGGCCAGACCAACCGCCGCGGCAAGATATTGCTTCCGAACCTGCGTTCCTATGACGTCAACAACATCACGCTCGACCCGAGCAATCTTCCGGTCGACGCCCGCATCGACCGGACGAAACAGACCGTAACGCCGACCGAGCGGGCGGGAGCCGTGGTCAATTTCAAGGTGGAAACCGAGGGTCAGGTGGCGCTGGTGACGCTGAAAGACGAGAGCGGCGAGTTCATCGAAACCGGATCGACCGGCAAAATCGACGGCAAGCGCGATTTCATCGTCGGTTATGACGGGCAGGCCTATCTCGACAATATCGGCGAAACCCATCGGCTCCGCATCACACAGCCGACGAAGGGCGCGTGCGAGGCGCAGATCACCGTCCCCTCTGCCGGCAAGACCCGGGCAACCCTCGAGACCATATGCAGGAGCATCCAATGAAGGTCCTGACCCGTGCCGCCCTTGCCATCGCCGCTCTCCTCTCCGCTTCACCGGCCCTGGCGCAAAGCTGCACCTTCAGCATGTCGGACATGAATTTCGGCTTCGTCAATCTCGCGAGCGGCAGCGCCGTGGACACGACGGCGACATTGTCAGTCACCTGTTCCAACCCATTGTCGCTGGCGCTTTCCATCCGCATCTGCCCCAATATCAATGCCGGAAGCGGCGGGCAGTCGGGCGGTATCCGCCGGATGCTCCAGGGCAGCAACATCCTCAATTACCAGCTTTACCAGAACTCGGCGCGGACGACCTCATGGGGATCGGTCACCCAACCCGCACTCGGCTCGCCTCCGCCAATCGATTTGGCGCTACCGCTCCTGATCAACACCACGAGCCGCACGGTCTATGGCCGGATCAACGCCGGTCAGGCCTCGGCGGCGCGCGGCCTTTATCTCTCCAGCTTTGCCGGTGCAGAAACGAGCTTCACCTATACGAGCTTTACCCTGCTCGCACCGAGCTGCTCTTCCGTAACCCAGAACCCCACGCAGGTGCCGTTCAACGTGTCGGCCGCAGTGGCGCCCACCTGCATCATCTCGGCCCAGAACATCGATTTCGGCAGTCATGGCGTGCTGAACACGGCAGTCAATGCGACCGGAGCAATCAATCTGACCTGCACCACCAATCTGAACTACAGTGTGGCGCTCAATGGCGGCCTGAGCAACAGCCCGCCGGCCGCACGCCAGATGGTGCAGGGAGGCGCATCGATTACCTATGGTCTCTATCGCGACGCGAACCGCACGAATGTCTGGGGCAGTGCGACAGGGGAGATAGCCACCGGTACCGGAACAGGCGGCCTGCAGACCTTGACGGTCTACGGACGCGTACCGGCGCAGAACACGCCGGCACCGGGAAACTACTCCGATACGGTCGTCGTGACGGTGAATTACTGAGCGCCCGAACGCATCTCCGACTTCCCAAGTTCAAGCCGCCGATCAATGCCAATGGCGGCAAGAAACGCCTCATCATGGCTGACGACCAGCAAGGCGCCGTCATAGGCCCGAAGGCCGGCTTCCACGGCCGCAATGGAATCGATATCCAGATGGTTCGTCGGCTCATCAAGGATCAGCAATTGCGGAGGCTGCGGGCCGCCCAGAACACAGGCGAGACCGGCCCTGAGCATCTGTCCGCCCGAAAGGGTTCCGACGATCTGCAGGGCGGCATCGGCACGAAACATGAAGCGCGCAAGCGCGGAGCGGCAGGCATTTTCCCCGGCCTCAGGGTTGAGCCGAAGGAAGTTGTCGCGGATGGACAGGCTGGCGTCGAGCAGACTGACCTGCTGGTCGAGAAACACGGATTTCACCCCGACATGCACCGCGCCTTCGAACAGCGGCAAGTCCCCCGTGATTACCGAAAGCAGCGTCGTTTTTCCAGACCCGTTCGGACCGGTGACGGCGACGCGCTGCGGCCCGGTGATCTCGAAGCACAGATCGCGAAGCACGGGGTGTTCGGCCCGATACCCCGCGGTCAGGTTTTGCAAGCTGAGCACGGTTCTTGTCGCATGCAGCCCGCTGGGCGGTAATGTGACGCTCACGCCCTGCAGGATTTCGATCCGCTCACGCGCCGTCTTCAGATCTTCCGTCGCCTCCGCCGCCAGACGGCTGGCCAGATTGGCATTGTCGCCGCTCGTCTTTTCGGCACGCCTCTTCATCGCACCGACAAGGATACGAGGCATGTCTCCCCTCGCCGCTTTTGCAGCCCCCCTGCTATCGCGGCGGGCCTTGCGCTCCAGGGCCTCCTGCGACCGGCGCTTGACATCGGACAGACGTTTTTCCGCATTCGCGAAGTCCTGTTCGGCGGCGGCCAGTTCCAGCGCTTTTTGTGCGCGATAGTGGCTCCAGTTGCCGCCGTAACGGGTTGCACCGAGCGTGGTCATTTCCACAATCGCATCGAGGGTTTCGAGAAGTTCCCGATCATGGCTGACGACGATCGCGCCACCGCGCCAGGCCGCCAGAAACTCGGCAACGAAAATGCGCCCGTCCCGGTCGAGATTGTTCGTCGGTTCGTCGAGGATCAGGAAATCCGGCGCGGCATGGATTTGAGCCGCAAGGGCGGCCCGCGTGCGCTGTCCGCCGGAAAGTGCCGAAAGCGGCGTGGAGGGCAAGGCGTCCAGCCCGACCTGCGCGAGCGCCCCGGCAATTTTTTCCTCCAGCATCCAGTCGACATCATCGAGTTCTTCAAGAGTTGCCCTTCCCGCCTGAGCACGGGCAAGGACATCAAGCGCCTCGCGCGCCTCAAACAGGTCGGCGACGGTCTCGTCGGACACGATCTGCACGCTCTGGCGCAGAAGAGTGACTTTGCCCGGGACGGACACCGTGCCAGCGTTCGGCGACAGTTCGCCGGCGATCAGTTTAAGAAGCGTCGTTTTGCCGACGCCGTTGCGCCCGACAAGGCCGGTGCGTTCCTGCCCGAAGCGAAGATTGATGTCGGAAAAGAGCGGATGACCGTCAGGTGTCGACCACGAGAGGTCCGAGAGGGTGATGGAATGCGGCATGGATATGGGTTCCCCTGATGACAAGGCGTTGCGGCTTTGTGATCGGGTTGAAATCCATGGTTCACCGTCCTGTTGGTGTTGCTGATAAAATGGTCGTAAACGAAAAAAGCGGCGTGGTCATGGCGTATCTCCGGGGTTTGCGGAGATAAACCCTGCCGTGCATCAATCTGCCGGAAATGAAACGCCGGAGCAGACCTCCGGCGTTTCGTTTTTTCAGGCCACCAGCCCCTTGGTCAGCTCCAGCGCCTGCCGTTCGAACAGCCGGCGGTAGATGCCGTCATTGAGACGGATCAGCGCCTGATGGTCGCCCTCCTCGACAATCCTGCCCTTGTCGAAGACCAGCAGCCGGTCCAGCGCCCTGACGGTGGAAAGCCGATGGGCGATGACGAGCGTGGTGCGGCCGACCATCAGCCGTTCCATCGCCTGCTGGATCTGCACTTCGCTTTCACTGTCGAGGCTGGAGGTAGCCTCGTCCAGTATCAGCACCGGCGCATCCGCGAGGAAAGCGCGGGCAATCGCGACACGCTGGCGCTCGCCGCCGGACAGCTTGACACCGCGCTCACCCACCATCGTCTCATAACCCTTGGGAAGGGACATGATGAAATCATGGGCGCTGGCCTGTTTCGCCGCCTGCTCGATCTGACGCCGCGTGGCGTCGGGCCGGCCATAGGCAATGTTTTCCGCCAGCGTGCGGTGGAACAGGATGGGCTCCTGCTGCACGATGGCGATCTGGCCGCGCAGGCTCGATTGCGTAACCCCGGCGATATTCTGGCCGTCGATACGGATCGCGCCGGACTTGATGTCGTAAAGCCGCTGGATGAGCTTGACGAAGGTTGTCTTGCCCGAACCGGAATGGCCGACCAGACCCACACGTTCACCCGCCTTGATGGTGACCGAAAAGTCATCGTAAAGCGGCGTCGGATGCGCCCCATACTGGAAGGTGACGTGATCGAAGACGATCTCGCCCTTTCCGATCCTGATCGGTCCGGCATCCGGCCTGTCCTCGATGCCGAGCGGCATCTTGTCCAGCAGCACCAGTTCTTCCATGTCGTTGACGGCGCGTTGCAGGTTGCGGATATCCTGCCCCACATCGCGCAGATAACCCTGCAGCACGAAGAACATCGCCAGCACGAAGGTAATGTCGCCCGGCGTCGCCAGCCCCTGCCGCCACATGATGAGGCCCGTACCCAGAATGCCGGCCTGCATGGAGACCATCATGAAGCTCTGGATCGTGCCATTCAGTGTGCCACGCTTCCAGGTCCTGCGCGTGCGGTTATCCCACTTCACCAGCACATGGCCCAGCCGCGTTTCCTCGCGGGTCTCGGCGCCAAAGGCCTTGACCACCGAATTGCAGCTGATGGCATCCGCCAGCGCGCCGCCAAGCCGGGTATCCCAGGCATTGGCGAGCCGTGCCGCCGGCGACACATATCCCATGGAAAGGCCGACCGTGACGCCGATATAGATCAGCGATCCGAGACCGACGATCAGGCCCATGACCGGCCAGTAGCTGCCGAGCACGATGGTGGCGCCCACCAGCATGACGATGGACGGCAGGAGCGCGACGAGCAGCAGGTCATTGAGCGAATCCAGCGCCCACATGCCGCGGGTGATCTTGCGGACCGTGGAGCCGGCGAAGCTGTTGGCATGCCAGTCGGTGGAGAAGCGCTGCACCCTGTGGAAGCCGTTATTGGCGACATCCGCCATGATTTTCAGCGTCAGCCGGATGATGCCGTTGAAGATGAACCAGCGCAGCACCACGCTCACCAGCCCCAGCGCCACCACGATGACGAAAGCGCGCAGCGCCTTGTCGGCTCCGTCGCCGCCCCCATCACCACTGGCAATGGCATCGACGATCTGGCCGGAAAAGACCGGCACCATCACTTCGGCCAGCGTGCTGGCAATCACCAGAACGATGATGAAACCCACCAACGCCGGCCGATGACGCCAATGGTTGAAAACAAAGCCGAGCACATGGCGATAGGCATCGGCGCGGAAATCGAGCTTCTTGCGAGTCATTTTTACCAGCCCAGCGCCCTATAATCGGCGACCGGTCCTCAAAATCGGAAGTTGAATGGCACAGCCCGGGCGGGAGACGAAGTGATCCCGTCAGATCAATCGGGCTATGGGGGAAAATAAAACCGCATGTCGGGCGCGCTCAAGGCGGGCCGCGAATGGATATGACCTAGTGTCGGGTCATTCCCTGCGGGAGGGTTTTGATGAATGCTGGTGTCATGCAACGCCTCCCTTTGTTCGATCTGACGCGGTAATGAGATTTATAACTCAGCAGTTCGAGCTTGCCAAGCGGGTTTTTGCAACCGACTGGTGAGTGATGCGGAAACGCCACACCGGCTGGGTGCGACGATATAAACCGTGGCCGATGCGACGGGAGCATCGGCTACGGTTTTTCAGGTCTCTGCCTCCGTCCGCGACCGGCAGGATGCGCGGCGGAAAACTGGAATGGATCTGCCGTTACCGGTCAGTCCATCTGCACATTCGCGTCCTTGACCACCGGTCCCCACTTGGCGATTTCCGCCGCAACGTGGGTTTTCAGCTCTTCCGGCGAAGAGGCGACGATCTTGGCGCTGAATTCCGCCATGCGTCCGGCAACCGCCGGATCGGCAAGCGCCTTCTTGGCGGCGGCATTCAGCTTGTCGACCACCTCGGCCGGTGTGCCGGCAGGCGCGAAGAGCGCATTCCAGGTATAGGTCTCATAACCCGGCACCGTCTCGGCGATTGTCGGCAGATCCGGGAAGGACGAGGCGCGCTCCTTGGTCGTGACACCGAGCGCCCGCAACGTGCCGGATTTGATATGGCCTGATGAAGACGGCAGATTGTCGAACATGATGGAAATCTGGTTGCCGAGCAGGTCGTTGAGCGCCGGGCCTGCGCCCTTATAGGGAACATGCTGCATGCTGACGCCGGCCATGCTCTTGAACAGCTCGCCGGAAAGATGCAGCGGCGTGCCATTGCCGGAAGAGGCATAGGCATGTTTGTCCGGCTCGGCTTTCAGGAGGGCAATCAGTTCCGCGACGCTGTTGACGTTGAGTTTCGGATTGACGACCAGCACATTCGGCACCACCACGAGCAGCGAGACCGGCGTGAAATCCTTTTCCGGATCGTAAGGCTTGGTCTTGAGAATGAGCGGGTTGAGCGCGTGGGTGGCAACCGTGCCCATCAGGATCGTGTAACCGTCAGGCTCGGCGCGGGCCACCCGGTCGGCGCCGAGATTGCCGCCGGCACCGGCGACATTTTCAACGACGATCTGCTGGCCGAGCTCATCACCCATCTTCTGTGCGATAACACGCGCGACCACATCGGTGGAGCCGCCCGCCGCGAAAGGAACGACCAGAGTAATCGTTCGATCGGGGAAGCCCTGCGCACCCGCAGCCGTTCCCAGCATGCCGAAAGAAACCGCCGCGGCGGCAAGTTTCAGCACCATGCGCCGTTTTGAAGACCGGTAAATCATGAACCCTCCTGTAACATGGCCTCCTCGCCATGGGCGCATAGTAGCTCAAATGCACCTCAGGGCAACCCGCAGGCGACCGGCCGCCCCCGGCGGGTTTCAGGAGATAAGGGGATCGTCATGCCTTGAGGCGCTCTTCGACGACCCGCCAGTTGACCAGCTTGTCGAGCACGGCGCGAATATGGTCGGCCTTGCGATTTTCATAATCGACGTAATAGGCATGCTCCCATATATCGATGCCGAGATAGGCCGGGCGACCGACGGCGACGGGGTTCTTGCCGTCCTCATATCCGATC
This sequence comes from Agrobacterium sp. LEGMi-208b, assembly GCF_059511785.1. Lineage (NCBI taxonomy): Bacteria > Pseudomonadati > Pseudomonadota > Alphaproteobacteria > Hyphomicrobiales > Rhizobiaceae > Agrobacterium > Agrobacterium sp. LEGMi-208b. The sequence continues at coordinate 2,272,775 of NZ_CM183446.1, read as the reverse complement.
AGCGCGAGCCGGTCGTCATCGCCGCGCGTGAGCCAGACCCAGCCGGTGCCGAAGACCGTGTCAGACACATCGACCGCGCGTTTGATGAAACCATCATAACCACCGAAGGTCTCGTCTACCGAAGCGGCAAGATCGCCCGTCGGCCGGTTCGGGCCGCCCGGTACGAACTGATCCCAATAGGCGACGTGGTTCCACGCCTGCGCGGCATTGTTGAAGATTTTGACGTCCGCCGCCTCTTTCGACTTGGCGGATTGCGTCACGATATCCGCCAGCTCCATGTCGGCATAAGGCGTACCGGCGGCAAGCGCATTCAGCTTGTCATAATAGGCCTTGTGGTGTTTTCCGTAATGCAGACCCACCGTTTTCGCCGAGATGACCGGCGCCAGATCGGCTTCGGCAAAAGGAAGCTTGGGCTGCATCAAGGGCAGTGCGGCATGCGCGACGTGCGGGCGGGGAAAAATTGCAGCGGCGGCGGTTGCGGCGCTGGCGGTGAGAATGGTGCGTCTGGTAATGTCCATCATATCCTCCTCATGAACCGAGATATAGGACTAACCCCGAACTACGGCCCTGGTTTCCTAACGCCGGATGCAAATCCGTCGCGGGTCATGATGATCGGGGAATGCGACGCTGTGTTGACACGCCTCGGGGACGGATGGATCGGTTGATCGGTGCACAAAGAAAGGCCCTCCCGGTTGGGGAGGGCCTTGCCTGGTCAGTAGCGATAATAATCGCGACGGTCGCGGTAGTCGCGATAATCTCGGCGGTCGCGCCACTCACGCCATTCCCGTCTGGCCTGACGCTCGCGCCATTCCCGGCGGCCTTCCCAGCGGTCGCGCCGGTCCCAGCCGCGCTCATAACGCGGTCCGTTCGGACGGCAATAGCCGCGCGGCGTCAAATGGAAGCCGCGTCCGCAGGCATAATCCACCTTTTGAATGTGGGATGCCGAAGGTGCAGACGGTTGACCGAGAGGCATGGCGTTGGCGCCAGTGCCGAACAGGGCGCCGAGAATGAGTCCGGCGGTTAAAATCATCTTGCGCATCTTATTCCCTCCTTGTGGGATGAGGGGATTTAGCGCCCTGCCGGGTGAACTGTGGCTGAATGAATCGTGATCTTTTCGTGGCAGCAGGCCACGGTTGCGCCGAAGGTGACGGCCGCCGGGCGGAACCCTGCGGAGATTTGAACATTTACCAGTGCAAGCCAAACAAAATGGGAGAACACCGATGGATTGGAATCGCGTTGAAGGCAACTGGAAGCAGATGAAGGGCAAGGTCAAGGAGCAGTGGGGCAAACTCACCGATGATGATCTTGACGTCATCAACGGCAAGCGCGAACAGCTCGAAGGCAAGATTCAGGAGCGCTACGGTTACGAAAAGGACCGGGCAAAGAAAGATATCGACGACTGGTATGGCCGTCAGCCCTGGTAAGACGAGACCCCGCTTCGGCGGGGTTTTTCTTTGCGATAGATTCTTCGCTCAGCTGGCCGCAGCCAGGATAACGGCGATGACGAGCAGCAGAGGCCCCATCCATCTGAAGTGACGAACGACGGGAGGCTGGCTGCCCGTGTTTTTTGACAGCGGCAGGTAACCAAAGCCAACACATGTCATCCACAGGCCAGCGCAAAACATGATGAATTCGTCAATATAGGCTGCGATCATCGCTCCCCTTCCTCCGATACTGTTGCGATTAACCTATCCGCCCGGACACACCTTGGGTAGAGCCCCGTGCTTTCGAGCGGCCACCGGGCAGCCTGTTCCGCAAAAGGCGACGGGACCGGTCCGGCAGCAACCGTCACGAAAGCGTTATGGAAAGACATTAGAACCGCCGCCGGCCCGTTCGAAAAATGCACGGCTGTGCAAAGACCGGCCAGCGCCTTTCCCACCAACGCTCACGGGCCGGCGCTCAGCAGTTCCACTCGCGCCGAAAACATCGGAGACATAGATGAAACGCCGCACCTTTATGATGTCCGCCGCAGGCGCCGCCGCCGGTCTCGCCCTTGCACCCCGCATGAGCTTTGCCGCTCCGGGCACGATCGACTGGTACACCAGCTCGGATACCAATATCCTCGATTTCTGGTCCAATACGATCAAGCCCGCCTTTGAAGCCGCCAATCCCGGCCTGAAGCTCAACCTCGTCGATGCCGGCGACAGCGCCGGCATCGCCGCCATCGGCGAGCGCGCCATTGCCGCGAAGCAGACGGGCACCGATCCGCAGGCCGATTATTTCGAAACGGCCGATCCGCTGCTTCCCACCGGCGCCATCGAGGCCGGCATCTATGTGAACATGGCGAAAGCCGGCCTTTCCAACTATTCGCGCGTCAATCCGCTCGCCATCCGCAGCGAATACAGCCTGCCCTATCGCGGCAGCCAGGTTCTGCTCGCCTATGACACCAGCAAGCTGAAGCCGGCGGATGCGCCGAAGACCTGGGATCAGCTCGTCAGCTGGATCAAGGCCAATCCCGGCCAGTTCGTGTATAACCGTCCCGACAAGGGCGGCTCCGGCGGCAACTTCGTCCGCCGCGCCATCCATCAGGCCAACGGTCTCGACCCCAAGGCCTTCACGGTCGACAACTACACCCAGGAAGCCGGTGACAAGGCTCTCGGCAAGGCATGGGCGCTGCTGAACGATATCGCCCCGTCACTCTATGACAAGGGCGCATACTCCTCGGGCAACACGCAGTCGCTGCAGCTTCTTTCCCAGGGCGTCGTCACCATGACCCCGGTCTGGTCCGATCAGGTGCTGAAGGCCATCGATCAAGGCGTTCTGCCGAAGGAAACCGGCCTCGTCCAGCTTCAGGATCTGGCGCTTTGCGGCGATTTCTCGCGCGCCGTGGTGCTTGCGAACGGCGCCAATCGCGACGCTGCCTTGAAGCTCGCCGATTTCGTGCTGTCGGAAGAAATTCAGGGCGCGATCCTCAGCGAACTCGGCGGTTTCCCCGGCGTTTCCTGGGACCATGTATCGGCCGACCTGCGCAAGCGTTTTGCCGACATCATTCCGCAGACCATTCCGACCTTCCCGGCCGGCAAATGGGAAACCGCCATCAATGATGGCTGGTATCGCAACGTCGCCCCCAACGTTAACCGCAAGTCGTGACCGAGGTTGCGGAAGGAGCGGTTCGCCCGCTCATGGACAACAGGGCAGGCAGGAGGCCAATCGGCCTCCTGCTCGTCGCCATTCCCGTATTTCTGATGATCTGGCTCGTCATCTGGCCTGCCATCAACGCCATCGGCCGTACCGTCTGGCGCACCGGCGCCGATGGTGAGACGGGTTTCGACCTTTCGAGCTACGGCTTCTTCTTCTCGGACCGCTACAGCCTCGACAATCTCGCCGTGACATTGTGGACGACGATGGTCTGCGCGATCCTCCTTCTGGCGATCTGCCTGCCGATCGCGCTTTACCTGCGCTTTTCGCAAGGCCGCCTCTCGGCCTATGTGCAGGCGCTGGCCATCTTTCCGATGTTCGTGCCCTCCATCATCCTCGCCTTCGCCTTCATCCGCGTTCTCGGGCCCAACGGCATGGTGGACATCCTGTTCAACGCCGTCGACCTGCCGAAAATCCGCACGCCCTATCTTACGCCCTGGGGACCCGTCATCGGTCTTGTCTGGGACAATATTCCGCTCACCGTGCTCATCCTGCTCGCGGGGCTCGGCAGCGTCGCCAACCAGTCGGTGGAGGCGGCGCGGGATGTCGGGGCAAATGGCCTTCAGGTCTTCTGGCACATCATCCTGCCGCGCATCTCCAATTCCATTCTCGTGGCGCTTTCCTTTTCGGTGCTCGGCATATTTTCCTCCTTCACCCTGCCCTATCTTCTGGGCCCGGCTTCTCCCGAAATGCTCGGCCCCTTCATGCAGCGCACGCTGCGCGAAGTGCAGGATCCCATCGGCGCCATGACCCAGGCCGTCATCGCTTTCGGTTTCTGCATCGCTTTCGGCCTCTTTTACGTGCGTTCGGTCGCGCGCAACCAGGGGAAATGACATGACGACGCTGACGCGGGCGCGCGCCCGCATGGACTGGCCCGGCATCTTTTTCGCCACCCTTCTCACCATCGCCATCGTCGGGCCGCTGGTTGTGGTGGGCACCTGGGCATTCACCGAGGTCTGGCGTTTTCCCAACGTCATTCCCCAGCAGTTCGGTTTCCGTTTCTGGGGCCAGACGCTCGGCCGCGCCGATGTGTGGAACGCCCTGATGCTGAGCCTGCGGCTGACAACGGTGGTAACACTGCTTTCGGCGCTGATCTGCCTTCCCGCCGCCTATGCCTTTGCGCGCATGAGCTTTCCCGGCCGCAACCTGCTGTTCTTCTCCTTCCTCGCCGGCCATGCCTTCCCGAAATTCGGGCTTCTGGTGGCAATCGCCGCCATCTTCCTGCAGCTCAACCTCATCGGCACCTTCTGGGGCGTCGTTCTCATCCAGCTCGTCGGCACGCTGATGTTCATGATCTGGATTCCCGTGGCGGCATTCCAGGCCGTCGACCGGCGCATGGAAGAGGCGGCCCGCGATGTCGGCGCCAGTCCGCTCAGGGTCTTCTGGTCGATTACGCTGCCGCAGGCCGGACCGACCATCGCCGCCGCCGTGCTGCTGAGCTTCGTCGGCACTTTTTATGAGACCGAAGGTGCATGGCTGATCGGCGCGCCCGGCATTCGCACCATGCCGGTGCTGATGATCAGCTACATCAACAACCAGATGGTCATCCAGTATGGCGCGGTCCTGTCCGTCCTGCTCTGGGTACCATCCTTCATTGCCCTCATTTTCGCCCGCCGCGTCATCGGTGGCGGCGCATTCGCCCGCGGTTTCGGCGGTTAGGAAATCAGCATGTCCGTACTTCACATCCGCCAGGTCACGAAAACCTTCAGCGGCGGCACCAAGGCAGTCGACAGTTTTTCGCTCGATGTCGCCGATGGCGAACTCGTCTGCCTTCTCGGGCCTTCCGGTTCGGGCAAGTCGACACTGCTGCGCATGGTCGGCGGGTTCGAGCAACCGACGGGCGGGCAGATCACCATCGACGGTGAAGACGTCACGCATCTGCCGCCGGAGCGGCGGCCGACCGGGATGGTGTTCCAGAGCCATGCGCTCTGGAGCCATATGAACGTGTTCAAGAACCTTGCTTTCGGCCTCAAGCTGCGCCGCATGCCGGCTGCCGTGATCAAAGAGAAAGTGGAGGCCGTCCTCGAACTCGTCGGGCTTTCCGGTTATGGCGAGCGCGCCACCGGCCAGCTTTCCGGCGGCCAGCAGCAGCGTGTGGCGCTTGCCCGCTCGCTGGTTCTCGAACCGAAAATCCTCCTGCTCGACGAACCCTTCGCCAGCCTCGATCAGCATCTGCGCGAGCGGCTGCGGGAGGAGGTGCGCGATATCCAGCAGCGTCTCGGCATCACCACGCTGTTCGTTACCCACGGGCAGGACGAGGCGCTTTCCATGGCCGACCGCATCGTCGTCATGGCGAATGGCAAGACGGAACAGATCGACCGGCCGAATGTGATCTATCGGGAACCGCAGACGCCGTTCGTCGCCGGCTTCATCGGCACCATGAATCTGATCGAAGGGACAGTTTCAGACGGAAACTTCATGCGGGCCGATTTCACGCTGCCGCTTCCCGTCTCCGATGGCCCGGCCATTCTCGCCGTTCGCCCGGAAGCCATCGATCTGACGGTTTCCGAAACACCGGAAGCGAGCGTGCACCGGGTGACGGATTATGGCACCCACGGCCTTGTCGATCTTGATCTCGCCGATGGGACGAGGATCAAATCCATGGTCGCTCACCCGGATATGTTCCGGGCGGGACAGGGCGTCCAGATTTCGCCCCGTGCCGTCACGGCCTATCGCGACAATCGCCCAATCTACCGGAGCTGACATGAACCAGCCTATCCTTATCGACCGCGATGGCCACAGAACGTGGCTGAAATGGCATCGCGCCCGCCGCAGGGCAGCAGATCCGGTCTTCACCGGTGAGCGCATCATCGAAGCGATGCGGCTTGGTGCAAGCATCGAAGTCGATCTCGTCATTCATGCCGATCACGGCTGCGCCGTCTTGCATGACCTGACGCTGGAGCGGGAAACCACCGGCACCGGGCGAGTGCGCGACACATCCGCCACCACGCTGCGCCAGCTTCACCTGCGCGATAATGACGGCCAGCCAATCGCCTCGAAAGTGATGCTGCTCGAAGACCTCTGCGCCCTGCTCGCCCGCGAAACCGTTCATCCCGACGCCTTGCTGCAGCTCGATTTCAAGGAAGACCGGCAGGCTCTTGGTCCGGAGATCGTTACCGGCTTCGGGGTAAGCGTTTCGCCGATCGCAGGTTCGGTAATCCTGTCCGGTGGCGATTTCGACGCCATCGCCACGCTCGCCGGCTCAGCCCCCGGACTTCGCACCGGATATGATCCCTGCCATCGCGGCACACTTGCCGCGTTGCAGGCAAGCGGGAACTATCTGGGCTTCATCGAAGACGCTCTCGCCACCGCGCCCGATGCGGACATGATCTATCTCGCCTACGAGATCGTGCTTGCCGCCGAGGATGCCGGTGTCGATATCATCGCCCCCATCCATGCCGCCGGCCGCCGTGTCGACGCCTGGACGATCAACAGTGTCACGCCGCAATCCATCGAACAGGTGGCGCGCCTCTTGCGGCTCAGGGTCGACCAGATCACCACCGATGATCCGGAAGGGCTCGCCGAGGTTTTCAGCAAATGACAGTCGATTACAGCACCATCCTCGACCACATGGTCGCCACCGCCCGCGAAGCCGGCGCATTGACGCTCGAGCATTTCCGGCGTTTCCGCGACATCGAGATCGGCGTCAAGGGACCGGGTGATTTCGTTTCCGATGCGGACAGGCAATCCGAAACGCTGATCCGCGAGCGCCTGCTCGGTCAATATCCCTGGGGACTGACCGGCGAGGAATTCGCACCCGTCGAGGGGGCGGATCAGGATCATCACTGGCTGGTCGACCCCATCGATGGCACCACCAATTTCCTCTTCGGCCAGCATTACACCATCACCATCGCGCTGCGTCGGGGCAATGAAACCATCTGCGGACTGATCTATAATCCCGTCTCCGACGAGATGTTTACCACGATCAAGGGAGACGGCGCCTATCTCAACGGCGAGCGCCTGTCGGTCAATGCCAGCACGGATGTCGCCCTGATGTGCGTTGGCACCGGCCTGCCGACGCCCAATCTCCAGCTTTATCCCGGCGCCTATCAGCGCCTCGACGCCATCCGCGCGCCCATCGGCGCGGTCCGTGTCGTCGGCAGCGCCGCCAATTCCTGCGCCTATGTCGCCTGCGGCCGGCTGACCGGCTATTACGAGGAAACCGGCTTCGTCGACACGGCAGCCGGCATCCTGCTGGTTCAGGAGGCCGGAGGTATCGTGACCGACTGGTGGGGCCGCGGACCGGAATTTTATGAGAAGACCGGTACGCTGATCGTCGCCAATGCCGCGACCCACGCCTATCTTATGGAGCACCTGCGCGGCGTTCCGCCCAAGAATCCCTCGTAAGGGCTCCGTCTTCGGAACATCCATGCTGCAGCAATCATCTCAGGCCACCTGCACCAGATGGCCTGGCGACACGGTCCTGTAGCTTCGCGCCGGCGTTTCATATCCCATTGCCCGTATCGGGCTCTTCAGCTCGTCATTGGATATGCCGCGCCTCACCCCACGCCTTGCCGGATCCGGCACCGGCACCGCAGCCATCAGCTTTTTCGTATAGGCATGCTGCGGATTGTCGAAGACGGCGGCACGCGGGCCGATCTCAACGATCTCGCCGAGATACATCACCGCCACGCGGTGGCTGACGCGCTCCACCACCGCCATGTCATGCGAGATGAACAGGAAGGCAAGGTTGAGGCTCTGCTGCAGGTCGAGCAGCAGGTTGCAGACCTGCGCCTTGATCGACACATCGAGCGCCGAGACGCTTTCATCAGCCACGATAACCTTGGGATCAAGCGCAAGCGCCCGGGCAATGGCGATGCGCTGGCGCTGGCCGCCTGAAAACTCATGCGGATAGCGGCCGGCCATATCGGCCGACAGGCCGACCTTCTCCAGAAGATCGGCGGTCTTTTCCTTCGCCTGTTTCGTGCTGCCCAGCTTGTGCTTGATGAAGGGCTCGGAAATCGCGGTGCCCACCGTCATGCGCGGATTGAGCGAGGAGAACGGGTCCTGAAAGATCATCTGGACCGATTTGCGCATGTTGCGCAGACCCACCGTATCGAGCCGCATCACATCGTAACCGTCAAGCGACACATCGCCGGACGACGGCTCCACGAGCCTCATGATCGAGCGGCCGGTGGTGGATTTGCCGCAGCCGGACTCGCCCACGAGCGACAGCGTTTCTCCCTGAAAGAGATCGAAGGACACGTTTTCGACGGCATGAACCGCACCCGTCTGCCGCGCCAGCAGGCCGGAGCGGATGGGGAAGCGCGTGACAAGGTTCTTGACCGACAGGACCGGCGTCTGACCGCTCGCCACGGTCTCAGCCACCTCCTGAGGCTCGGTTGAAAGACCGGTTTTCATGTCGAGCACCGGAAAACGCGTCGGCCATTGCCGATCGCGCATCGAGCCGAGCTTCGGTACCGCCGAAAGCAGCGCCCGCGTATAGGGGTGCTTGCCGCGTTTGAATATCTCCTCGGTCGGGCCGGTCTCGACCTCGTCGCCGCGATACATGACGATCGTCCGGTCGGCGATTTCGGCCACCACACCCATGTCGTGGGTGATGAAGAGAACCGACATGCCCTCCTCTTCCTGCAGCAGCTTGATGAGATCGAGGATCTGCCCCTGAATGGTGACGTCGAGCGCCGTCGTCGGCTCATCGGCGATCAGCAGCTTCGGCCGCGAGGCGAGCGCCATGGCAATCATCACCCGCTGGCGCATGCCACCGGAAAACTGGTGCGGATATTCGTCAAAACGGCCGGCCGCATTGGGAATACGCACCTTTTCCAGAAGCCGCACCGTCTCCGCCCGCGCCTCCTGTTTCGAAAGCCCCTTGTGCCTGATGAGGACTTCGGAAATCTGGCGGCCGATGGTGAAGATCGGATTGAGCGAGGTCATCGGCTCCTGAAAGATCATAGAAATATCGTTGCCGCGCACGCCGCGCATCTCCTTTTCGGAAAGCGCCAGCAGATTACGCCCATTGAGCAGCACTTCGCCTTCGATCCGGCTGGAGGAAGGCGCAAGCAGGCGCATGAGCGACAGCGAGGTGACGGACTTGCCGGAACCGGATTCGCCGACAATCGCAACGGTTTCACCGGGCGCAACATCGAAGGAGACATTGCGCACGACGCTTTTCCATTCGTCATCAACGAGAAAGGACGTGGTCAGGTTACGGACGGAGAGGACGGGTTTGGTTTCCATGGTTTCACCGCCCCACCGCATAGGCCTGCATCAGCCGCGGTGTCGCGGCCGCGCGCAGCAGGCCGTCCGCATCCCGCCTTGCTGCCGTCAATCGCCCGACTGACCAGGCATCGGCAACCGTGACCCGGTGGCCGCGACGGCGAAGCTCATCGAGCGTCGCCTCACCCGCTGTGCTTTCCACCATGATTTCACCCGGCGAGCTGGTGCGCGGATAAAACGAGCCCGGAAAATGCGAGGTGTGGAACAAAGGCATGTCGATGGCCGCCTGCAGGTTCTTGCCGTGATGCGCATAACGCAGGAAGAAAGGCAGCTGCCACTGATCCTGCTGATCGCCCCCCGGCGTGCCGAAGACCATCGAGGGTCGGCCCTGATGCAGCGCAAGCGAGGGCGTCAGCGTGGTGCGCGGGCGTTTGCCCGGCGCAAGCGAGGTCGGCAGGCCTTCCTTCAGCCAGAACATCTGGGCGCGGGAATTGAGCGCGAAACCGAGGCCCGGCACGACCGGCGACGATTGCAGCCAGCCGCCCGATGGCGTGGTGGACACCATATTGCCCCAGCGGTCGATGACGTCGATATGCACCGTGTCACCGCGCTTCTCCGTCAGGTGCGACATGGTCGGCTCGTAGACGGTGCCCTTGCCGCTCATCTCGGCCAGCATGGCCATGGTGGCGTCCACCTGATTTTCGTATCCGGGCACGGTGCCGGGGCGCAGCTCCAGCGAGGCCTCGCTACCGATCAGCGCCCGGCGTCCGGCATTATAACCCTCGGAGAGAAGATATTCCGTTGGTATCTGACCAAATTCCGGGTCGCCGTAATAGACCTCACGGTCGGCAAAAGCGAGCTTCATGGCCTCAACGATGGTGTGGATGAAATCAGGCCCGGACGGGTCCATGGCCGCAATGTCAAAGCCCTTCAGAAGTGCCAGCGATTGCAGCAGAACCGGCCCCTGCCCCCAGGCGGGCGTCTTGGCAATCGTCCAGTCGTGATAATCAAGTGTCTGCGGCGCGTCGACGGTCGCGCTCCAGCCGGCCATATCCTGCGCCGTCAGCACGCCCTTGTGCCGTGCGCCGCTGGCATCCATGACTTCCGCCGTCTTTACGTAACTGTCGATAGCTTCCGCAACGAAACCCCGGTAGAAGGCATCGCGTGCCGCCTCGATCTGATTTTCGCGGCCGGTGCGCGCTTCGGCTTCGGTGATAATCCGCTGATAGGTCGCAGCCAGAACCGGGTTACGGAAATTGGCGTGAGGCTCGGGTGCGGCACCACCCGGCAGCCATGTCTCATGGGAGGTCGGCCATTCCTTCTCGAAGAAATCGGCCAGCCCCTTGATGGTGGCGGAGACACGCGGCAGCGTTGGATGCCCCTGCTCGGCATAATAGATGGCAGGTTCCAGCACGTCGCGCACGCTCATCGTGCCATAGTCGCGCAGCATCAGCATCCAGCCATCGAAAGCGCCGGGAATGACGGTGGCGAGCAGCCCGTCGCCGGGGATCAGTTTCAGCCCTTCGGAGGTGTAATGTTCGATCGTCGCACCGCTCGGGGCCGGGCCCTGTGCGCAGATGACTTCGACCTTGTCCTTCTGCTTTGAATAAAACACGGCCGGCATATCCCCGCCCGGACCGCAGAGATGCGGCTCGACGATCTGCAGCACGAAACCGGTGGCGACGGCGGCGTCGAAAGCATTGCCGCCCTTTTCGAGAATGGCCATGCCGACGGCCGAGGCGATCCAGTGCGTTGAGGTGACGACGCCGAAGGTGCCAAGGATTTCAGGGCGTGTGGTGAATTCAGTCATTCCGATATTCCTTGTAAAAAATCATGCTTCGCGCGGATCGAGCGCATCGCGCAGGCCATCACCCAGAAGATTGAAACCGATAACGACGAGGAAGATGGCGATGCCGGGCCACATCGTCATCCACGGCGCCTGGCTGAGGAAATTCTTCGCGGTGTTCAGCATTGAACCCCAGGAGGGCGCCGGCGCCTGCTGGCCAAGACCGAGGAAGGAAAGGCTCGCCTCCGCGATGATTGCGGTCGCCACCGTCAGCGTCGCCTGCACGATGATGGGGGCAAAGACATTCGGCAGGATGTAGCGGGTCATGATGTCGATATGGTTGAGGCCGATGGACCTCGCGCCTTCGACATAATCCTCCATCTTGACCGCCAGCACCTGCCCGCGCGTCAGCCGCACGAAGATCGGCATGGCGGAAAGGCCGATGGCGATCATCGCATTGGTGAGGCTCGGGCCGAGGAAGGCGGCAAGCGCGATCGCCATGATCAGGAAGGGCATGGCGAGCAGCGCTTCGGTGATGCGGGAGATGACCATATCCACCCAGCCGCCGAAATAGCCCGAAATCAGGCCGAAGGGCACGCCGATGACCACCGCGATCATCACCGAGACGACACCTGCCATCAGCGACGCACGGGCGCCATAGATCATGCGCGAGAGAATGTCTCGGCCGAGATCGTCGGTGCCGAGCCAGTGGGCCGCCGATGGCGCCTTGCGGATGGCCGACCAGCTGGTCGCAACCGGGTCGGCAATCGGCAGGATCGGCGCGGCAATGGCAAGCACGGCGAAGAACAGCACGATGATCATGCCAACAAGCGCCGATTTGTTGCGCTTCATTTTTTTCCAGGCGCGGCTTTCCTGCCGTGTCGCCGGTACGGATAGGTTTTGATCGAGAACGGTCATGATATCAGCCTCAGATCGTCGCCCTGAGGCGGGGGTTGAGCAGGACATAGGCAATGTCGGCCAGAAGGTTCATGAGAATGAAACCAACTGCGGTGCAGAGCACGATGCCCTGTACGACGGCATAATCGCGGGTGAACACCGCATCGACCGTCATCTTGCCAAAGCCGGGAATGGTGAAAATCTGCTCCGTCAGGACCGCGCCGGCCAGCAATTCGCCGAAGAGCAGCGCCAGCAGCGTGATGACCGGCAGCAGCGCGTTGCGGAAACTGTGCGACAGGATGATCTCACGCGGCGAAAGCCCCTTGGCCCGGGCAGTGCGAATATAATCGGAACTCAAGACCGCCACCATCGCCGAACGTGTATGACGCATCAGCGTTGCCGCAAGCGCGTTGCCCAGCACGAAGGCCGGCATGATCATGGTTTCGATGGAACGGACAGGATCGACGAAGATCGATTCATAACCGGACGCCGGCAGCCAGCCGAGCTTCACCGACACCAGCAGGATCAGCATGATGCCGAGCCAGAAATTCGGGATGGACAGGCCGGAAAGCGCCACGATATTGGCCGTGTAGTCGATCCACGTATTCTTCTTGACGGCAGCGAGAATGCCGATGGGAATGCCGATGACCATGGCAAAGAACATCGCCATGACAGCCAGCTGAATGGTGACCGGCAGCTTCTGGCCGATCAGTTCCAGCACCGGCTGGTTGGTGCGCAGCGAAATGCCGAAATCACCCGTCACCACGCCGCCCAGCCAGTTGAGATATTGCAGTGGAACGGAGTCATTGAGACGATATTTTTCCCGCAGGAATTCAATCGTCGCGGGATCGCGTTCCTCACCCGCCATGGCAAGAACCGGATCGCCCGGCAGGAGTTTCTGCAGCGAGAAAACGAAGATGGAAATGATGAGAAGCGTCGGGATCGCGACCAGCAGTCGCTTGCCGATGTAAACAGGCATGGCATTGCCCCCGTTTGAGTCCGGTGCTGGGGGCCGCACGGCAAGCCGTGCGACCTGTTCAAAGCTGTCAGTCCTTGGAAACGCCGAGAAGGCGGATCATGCCATCGGGCGACGGCGCCCAGCCCTTGACCTTGTTGGAAATGGCATAGGCATAGGGCTGGTGGCCAAGATAGATGATCGGCATGTCATCGTTGAGGATGACGCTTGCGGCATCGTATTTTTCCTTGCGCACCGCATCTTCGGTCGAGGCGCGGGCCTCGTTCAGCAGCTTGTCGACTTCAGGATTGCAATATTTCACATCGTTGATGCCGCCCTTGCAGGTGACGAACTGGTGCAGGTTGCCATCGGGATCGATACGCCCCGACCAGTCGGAACGGCTGAGCTGGTAATTGCCGGCGGTCTGTTCGGACAGCAGCGTCGCAAATTCGGTCGCCTTCAGGGTGACGTTGAAACCGGCCTCGGCCACCATGGACTGGATGACCTGCATCATCTGCGTCTGCGTGGTGTTGTTGGCGTGCTGCAGCTCGACGTCAAGCTTCTCGTAACCCGCCTCCTTCATCAGCTGCTTGGCCTTGTCGATATCGCGCGGTGGTACCGGCAGGCTCTGGTTGAACCAGGGGCTCGTCGGCGGGAAGGCCTGATTGCCACCCTTGGAGGTGCCTTCAAAGACGATCTGGCCGATCGCCTCGCGGTCGATCGCATAGGAGAATGCCTGCCGCAGGCGCTTGTCCTTGCCGAGCGGATTATCCGCACGCGCGCCATTGTTCATGTTGACATACATGGCCATGTAACCCGGCCCGATTATATCGGCATAGGTCAGCTTGGAGTCGTTCCTGACGGATTCCGCATCGGACGCCGAAATACGTTCGGCAATATCGAGGTCGCCGGCGCGAAGGTTTGCAAGCTTCACGGTTGTATCTGGGATCGGCAGATAGACGACCTTGTCGACGAGGACCTTGTCCTTGTCCCAATAGTCAGCGAATTTCTCGAGCACGATACGGTCCTGCTGGATACGCTCGACAAATTTGAACGGCCCGGCACAAACCGGTTTCGAACCAAAATTCGCGCCCAGTTCCTTGGCCGCCTTGGGTTCAACGATCATGCCGGCGCGGTCGGAAAGCTGCGCCAGCAGGGTAACGTCGGGCGTCTTCAGCGTGAATTTCACCTCCAGCGGTCCCGTCGCCTCAACCTTTTCGACCGAGGAGAGCTCGCTTTTGCGGCGCGATTCCGGCAGCGTCATATTGCGCTCAATGGTCGCGACCACGGCAGCCGCATCAAGCGTCTCGCCATTGTGGAACTTGACGCCATCGCGGATTTTCATGGTCAGCACCTTGCCGCCTTCGGACCAGGCCCATTCGGTGGCAAGCTGGGGCACGATCTTCATGTCCTGCGAGATATCCACCAGCTTGTCGCACATGGCGGTGTAGACGATGCGGCCAACGAAGGTGCGCGATTGCGCGGGGTCGAGCACATCGGCATCGTCATTGAGACCGATGCGCAATTCGGACGATAGCGCCGGTGCGGCGAGCAATGCGCTTGCCAATAGCGCCGCAGTCAGTGTCTGGATCTTTTTCATGTTCGTTCCTCTGGTCTGGTTATTTTGACTTTTTGTCATTGGCCGCCCCTTGCGGGACGACAGTTTTCATCCGTGGCCTCAGGAGGCCTCGGTCAGCGAATTATCAGCCTCGGCCGCATTGCCCTCCCCGGTGTCTTCCTCCAGAAAGCCGAGCGAGGTGGCGCGGATCAACCTTTCCTGATGCATGAGAAGATGCTGGCGCATGGCTTCACCGGCACGCGCCGGATCACGGTCGGCAATGGCTTCGACAATGGCCATATGCTGTTCGAAAGACGCCCTGCCATTCGTGCCGCTGCGCCGGGCAAGCTCGCGGATCGACTGCCATGCATCGTCCTGGCGAATGCGGTTGACGACATCGAAGATCGACAGGAAAAGCTTGTTGCCGGCGCTCTGGGCGATCTGGCGATGGAGCGAGCCATCCCATAATTCCTTGGCGTCGGCATCCGTGCTCTGGCCGGTCTTTTGAACAAGCGCGCGCATGCGCTCCACCTCGGCCGGTTTGGCGCGCATGGCCGCAAGCTGCGCCAGCTGCGGTTCTATGCGCAGGCGCACTTCCATGATCTCCATGAAATCCGTTCCGGCGACCAGTTCCGTGACCTGGGCGGACCAATCATCCGGTTTTTCACCCACAAAGGTTCCGGCCCCCTGCCGCCGCCAGATCAGGCCTTCGGCTTCCAGAACCTCCAGCGCCCGGCGGATCGAACGGCGGCCGACGTTAAAAGTCTCCGCAAAGGCCCGTTCCGTCGGCAGACGCCCATCCCTCGCGAGATGATTCGCCTGAATATAGTCACGTAACCGCGCCAAGGCGTAGTTGGAATTGTCGTTAGGGCCTGCTGCCACGCCGCACCATTTGTGTGAACCAATCTGATATTGGTTCATTTGGTGAGAAATTTTTGCCGACGTCAAGCGCATTTTTGAGCGACGATTTTTCACGCTCAAAATATGGGCATGTGGCGTTTTTTTGAAAGTGAAGTAGGCGCAGGCGCATGACGTTCTCACGCGCCCTGTGCTCCTCAAGGCCCGATGGAAAGCCGGATGCGTCCCGACAGGCGCTCTCCGGGCGGGATGATCCTGACACCAAACACTTCCCGCTGCGTCTCCGGCACGCCAAGCGCTGCGGCGGCCATGGAAACGGGCTCGAGGCAAAGATAGCGGTCCATGCGGTGAACGGCGAGATGGCCAAAAATAGGATCGGCCTCGATCCGCAGCGAAAACCTGTCAAATTGCACATGTGCATTTGACCAGTCGGTATAATGCAACGTGTATCCCGTTGCGGCGGGAATGGCGGTGTTGTGGCGAGGGACTGCCGGCTGGCCGGTCGGCACGTTCTGCGGGTCCAGCAGATATTGCAGTCTGGCATCCGTGCGCGCGTCGCAACCAAGTCCGGCGGCCAGATAGGGATGCCATCCGAGCGCCATCGGCGCGGGCACGTCCGCGAGATTGGTGATCGACAGATCCACGGTGAGGCCGGTGTTTTCAAGCAGAAAGGACTGTTCGGCGCGGAAAGAAAAGGGCCATTCCCCGTCAGCCTCATAGTCGAGTACCAGCCCGGCCCGATCGAAATCCAGATCGGAAATCTCCCATGCGCGCCGGTGCGCAGGCCCATGCATGGCATCCGGCGCGAGCGCAGGATGTGGCAGGAGGTTATGGCGGATGCCGGCATGAACGAATGAGCCGCCATAAAGCCGGTTGTGATAAGGGAACAGCGGGTATGCGCCGGCGCGCGGCCAGTTGAGCGGCTCGAAACCGTCCTCGCCCGTAGGCACCAGAATATCGCCGTGGTCGGCATGGTGCAGATGGGTCATCCTGCCGCCCCATGCGGGGCGCAGGCGGGCCGAAAACGGCCCGCAGCTTATCGCAACCGTTTCAGGCGAAGGCATAGGATCCGTCAGGACGTTTTGGTACCCGCCTCTGCCAGTGAACATAACCATCTTCCTGCATGGCTTTTTCATCCATCTCGACACCCCAGCCGGGGCGATCCGGCCTCAGTTCCAGATATCCGTCCTTCGGCAGATAGGGGTCGACGACATAACGGGTTTCATCCTCGCGTTTTTCCAGATCGGTGCCGCCATAGACGTAGCATTGCCCTTTCGGCAGCCGGTATTCGAGAATACGGAAATTCTGCTGGGCAGCGGAAAAATGCACATTGACGGCGGTGGCGAGCGGCCCCATCGGGTTATGCGGCGCGATGCTGACGAAATGGGCTTCCGCAAGCGTGGCGATGCGGCGCATCTCCGAAATGCCGCCGACGACGCAGATATCGGGCTGGATGATATCCGCACCCTTTACCTGAAGAAGACGCAGGAACTCATTGCGATGATACAGACTTTCCCCTGTTGCCAGCGTGCAGTTCAGCCCCTGCTTCAGGTCTCCCCACATCTCGATGTTTTCCGGACGCAAAGGCTCCTCGAAGAACAGCGGATCGTAAGGGGCAAGCGCGTTGCCGAGCTGGCGGGCGGCTGCGGGCTCGAAAATCTTGGCATGGGCATCAAAGGCGATATCGTAATCAGGCCGCACGGTTTCACGCAGCGAGCGGAAATATTCGGCCGAACTGCGCACCACCTCGCCCCAGCGATGGGCGTGGATATCGAGGCGCCACGGGCTGAGCTTGAAGGCCGTGAAGCCCCAGTCCTCATTCAGACGATCGAACTCTTCCTTTGCAGCCGGCGCGTCCGGAGCCGTGTAGACCCCGGCATAGACCTTGATACGGTCGCGCACTTCGCCGCCCAGCAGCTTGTAGACCGGCACCCCCGCCGCCTTGGCGGCAAGGTCCCACAGGCAATGGTCCAGCGCCGAGATGGCCGAAAGGCCGAGCGCGCCGGGCGGAAAACGGTTTTGCTGCAGAAGGAGATTGTAGAGATATTCAACCCGCGTCGGGTCCTGCCCAGCGAGGAAGCCGTAGAGATAATCCAGCAACGGCGGCAGGGCGAGATCCGGGCCGTGATTGTAACATTCGCCCCAGCCGGTCAGACCGTCATCGGTATCGAGAGCGACGACAACGCGGGGACGGTCCTTGTCGCGGGTGACGAATACCCGCATGCGATCGATTTTCATGCTTTAGTCTTCCTCGTGAATTGCAGGATGCAACGGCCGCGACGTTATCGGGCCGCAACCCCGTTCTTGATCTCGGATGGCTCGACATAACGGAACCTTCGGGTGCGATCCCGGTCGCGTGGGTCAGGGCGCGGAATGGCGGAAAGAAGCGCCTGCGTATAAGGGTGATCCGGCGCGTTGCACACCTTTTCCGCCTCTCCCACTTCCACCAGCTTGCCGCGATACATTACCCCGACGCGGTCGCACATGTATCTGATGACGCCGATATCGTGGCTGATGAAGATGTAAGCGAGCCCCAGTTCGTCCTGCAGCCGCATGAGCAGATCCAGCACCTGGAACCGCACAGACACATCCAGCGCCGAGGTCGCCTCATCCGCCACGATGATGCGCGGCTTCAGCGTGATGGCGCGGGCGATGCCGATGCGCTGGCGCTGGCCACCCGAAAAGGCGTGCGGGTAACGCTCACGCCCGGTCGGGTCGAGACCCACCTGCTCCATTAGGGCGCAGACGCGTTCATCCAGTTCCCTGCCCTTGGCAATGCCATTGACCAGCAACGGCTCGCCGATCACCTGCGCCACCGTCATGCGCGGATTGAGTGAGCCGAACGGGTCCTGGAAGACCATGCGCAATTCGCGCCGTGCGGCTTTCAGCTCGGCGCCTTCGATTTTGGCCAGATCCACCACCGTGCCATCCGCCCGGCGATAGCGCATTTCGCCGCCGGTCGGATCGTAAAGGCGCATGATCGAGCGGCCCATCGTGGTCTTGCCGGAACCGCTTTCGCCGACGATGCCGAGCGTCTCGCCGGGCAACAGTTTGATCGAGACGCCATCCAGCGCCTTCATCTCACCGAAATGCATGGAGAGGTCGTTGACCTCCAGGATGGGCGCTGCGGCAAGATCGAGTGGCGGGCGGGCAAGCCGGATTTCCGCTTTCTGCTCCAGTTTCAGCACCGAGCCGATCAACATGCGGGTATAGGGGTCCTGCGGGCTGTGGAATATCTGCTCGACGGTGCCATATTCCTTGGCAACGCCGTGATGCATGACCAGCACGTCATCGGCAATCTGCGCCACCACACCCATGTCATGGGTGATGAACAGCACCGCCATGCCATGCGCCTTTTGCAGCCGCGATATCAGGTCGAGGATTTCGGCCTGTGTCGTCACGTCAAGCGCCGTCGTCGGTTCGTCGGCGATCAGTAATTGCGGTTTGCAGGCCAGCGCCATGGCGATCATAGCGCGCTGGCGCATGCCGCCGGAATACTGGAAGGCATAACGATCCAGCGCCTTTTCAGGATTGGGGATTTCCACCTGCCGCAACAGCTCAATAGCCTCGGCCCGCGCCTGTGCCTTGCTCATCTTCAAATGCAGCCGCAGCACCTCGGTGATCTGGTCACCCACGGTGTGCACGGGTGAAAGCGACGACATCGGCTCCTGAAAGATCATCGCGATGTCTGCGCCGCGTACCGAGCGGATGGCCCGGCTGCGCGGATCGAGCTTTGCAAGATCGAGTGACGTGCCATCGGCGCGGTTGAGGATGATCGAGCCGGACGCGATGGAGCCGGGGCTGTCGATGATCTGCAGGATCGAGCGGGCGGTGACGGACTTGCCCGAACCGCTTTCGCCGACAACGCAGAGCGTCTTGCCGCGATCGATGGAAAAAGACAGATCGTTGACCGCCCGGAAAACGCCGTTTCTGACCGGAAACTCGGTGACCAGATTACGGACTTCAAGCAGCGGCTTTGCTGGCTTCATGGAGAGAATATCGCTCATCCGGGGCCTCACTTGTTATAGGGGTCGGCTGCGTCGCGCAGGCCGTCACCGAGCAGATTGAGCGCCATGACGGCAACGACAACAGCGACGCCGGGCAGGAACAGCCAGGGTGCGGTTGCGATCGAGCGGATGTTCTGCGCCTCGCGAAGCAAAACGCCCCAGGAAATCGTCGGCGGCTGAAGGCCGAGGCCAAGGAAGGACAGCGAGGTTTCCGCAAGGATCATCGCCGGAACCGCAAGCGTGACCGAGGCGATGATATGGCTGGAAAAACTCGGCAGCATGTGGCGGAAGATGATGCGCCCTTCCGGCACGCCATCCAGCCGGGCCGCGGCCACGAACTCTTCGGTTCTGAGTGACAGGAAACGGCCGCGCACAACGCGGGCAAGCTGCGCCCAGCCGGTCAAGGACAGGATGATGGTGATCATCATGTATTGCAGCGTTGCCGGCCAACCCTGCGGCAGGGCGGCGGCCATTGCCAGCCAGATGGGAATGGTGGGCAGAGACAAAACGAAATCGATCACGCGCTGCATGACGAAATCGATGCGTCCGCCATAATAACCGGAGATGCCGCCGAGAACGACACCAAGCAGCAGCGAGAAGAACACACCGACAAGACCGATCGACAGCGAAATCTGCGACCCCTGCACGACGCGGCTGAAGACATCACGGCCGAGACGATCCGCACCGAAAAGAAACAGCGGCCGCGTCTTGTCGGTGGAAGCAAGCAGGTGGATATCCGTGGTGAACAGGCCGAACACGGAATATTCGTAACCACGTCCGAAAAGCTGGACCGGGATTTTCGTCGCCGTATCTTCGACGAACACCGCCGCCAGCGTCTCGGGATTGCGGGTCAGCTTAAGCGGATAATAATGCAGCCCGAGCGAGAAACCGTCGGTCGTATCGATGAAGTGGACGCGTTGCGGCGGATGGAAGGTGGCGCGGGCATTCTGCAGCACCGGGTCGTTGATGGCGAAGAAGCCCGGCACCAGCGCGACGATATACATGGCGACGGTGATGAACAGGGCGGCCATGGCCAGCTTGTGGCGCTTGAAAGCCCACCAGATGAGCTGCCACTGCGAGGCGACGGCGGCACGGTCCTGCCGGGCATTGGTGGTCATAGTGATATCGCTCATGGCGCCCTCCTATTCGAGACGGATGCGCGGATCGACCAGCGCAAGCAGGATGTCGCTGATAAGCGATCCGATCAGCGTCAGCGCGCAGATCAACAGCACGAAAGCGCCGGCGAGATACATGTCCTGCGCCATCAACGACTGCAGAAGCAGCGGTGCGGCCGTCGGCAGATTGAGCACGATGGCGACCACCACGGAGCCCGAAATGAGATTGGGCAGCAACCATGCGATGGTGGAAATGAACGGGTTGAGCGCAATTCTGAGCGGGTATTTCGTCAGCAGCTTGAACTCGGACAATCCCTTCGCCCGCGCCGTGGTCACATAGGGCTTGGGCAATTCGTCCAGCATATTGGCGCGCATGACGCGGATGAGGCTTGCGGTGGATGACACGGCAAGGATGGCGACCGGCAGCCAGATATGGGCCATCAGGTCCATCATCTTGGCGATGCTCCAGGACGCCGTTTCATATTCCGCCGAAAACAGCCCGCCGACATCAGCCCCGAACTCCACCGCCGCCACATACATCAGCACCAGCGCCAGCAGGAACGAGGGTATGGAGAGGCCGAAAAACGAGAAGGCGGTGAAGAGATAATCGCCGATCGAATATTTGCGCACGGCGGAGAAAACGCCGATCGGAAGGGCGATGGCCCAGGTGGCGAGAAGGCTGGCGACGGCCAGAACCAGCGTCAGCGCCATGCGCTCCCAGATGAGGCCGGAAACCGGCTGCTGCCATTCGAACGAAATGCCGAAATCACCGCGGCTGATGATGCCCCATATCCATTTCAGATATTGCACGATCATCGGGTCATCGAGACCGAAGCGTTCACGCAGCTGCGCCGCCGTATTGTGGTCGATGACCTCGTTGGAAGCCGCCAGGGTGGCGATATAGGTCGTCACATAATCGCCGGGTGGCAGCTGGATCAGGACAAAGGCAAGGAAACTGACGGCAAACAGGGACGGTATCATCCACAGCAGGCGTTTTACGATAAAAAGCAGCATGTCGTTCTCGCAATCACATTGTGCCGCACGCGCCGCCTCCCACTGAGGAGACGGGCTGCGGGTGGTCGAAACAACCTGAGAGGCGTCGCTGCTTTGGGGCAGCGACGCCCATGTGGCGATGTCAGCTTGTGAAGGTGAATTGTTGCGGCAGCGCCGGACCGGGATTGGGCCATGTCCAGCTGTCGGGTTCGGTTTCCGGCACATTGCGCAGATTGTTGCGGATGATGCCGAAACCGCCAACGGCAAGGCAAAGACCGATCGTCTCGAACTCTTCCGCCGCGATGTCGAAGATTTCCTTCATCTTCTCGCCGCGCTTGGCAAGGTCGGCCGTGGAGCGCGCCTCGTCAAACAGCTTGAAACGTTTCTTCTGGCTTTCCGGCGGCTCTTCGCCCTTCTGGCCATTCGAGGTGTACCAGAGTGCCCACGGAATGGCGTAACGCGAACCCTGCGGATGGAAGGCGAAGAAATCGCGCGGATCGAGCATCGGATCGAGGCCTCCGGGGCCGGGCCAGACCGCCGCATCATGGGCGTTGTCATCGCCGCGTGTGTAATAGAGCGCGCGTTCGATGGTATTGACCTTGATATCGACGCCGATCTGCGCCCACTGCGCCTTCACCAGTTCCAGCGCATCGACCAGATCGGGATAAAGCGTCGGGATGACGTCGATGGAGAAGAAGATCGGCTGGCCGTCGGGACGAAGCCGCATGCCATTGCCATTCTTCTTGTCGTAACCGGCCTTGTCGAGCAGTTCATTGGCCTTGTCCGCATCGTATTCGGTGAATTGCCGCGCCAGCTTTTCATTATACCAGGGGTGTGTCGGGCGTGGCCCGGCCTGATATCCCTCGCTCTGACCGAAATAGACGATGTCGATGATTTCCTGCCGGTTGAGCGCGATGGACAGCGCCTGACGGAAGGACTTGTCGGCGAACATCTTGCGCATCGCCGGGTCTTTGTGGGTAATGTTCAGGTAAATCTGGCACTGCTGCGAGGCAGAGGGCACCAGCGTCAGCAGGCGGTAGTCACCCTTTTTCATGTTCTGCGACAGGGTGGGCTTGTTGGCGAGAACGCTGATATGCCGCTCCTGAATGTCGATCTTGCCGGAAATGACATTCAGCATCAGCGATTCCACGTCCTGCGAAATGCCGAAATTGATTTCATCGATATAGGGCAGCTGGTTGCCTTCGGTATCGACCTGCCAGAAGTAAGGGTTACGGGTCATGACCACGCGGGTCGCGCCGCCGGAATAGGGTTCCTTCACCACCCAGGGGTCCAGTGTCGGCTTGTCGACATTCGACCAGCGGGATGGAATTTCGATATCGCCGCACTTGGCGCGGAACAGTTCCGTCCAGCTCGATACGCCGGCCGCCTTCACATCGGCATCCAGCGCCGTGTTGTATTTCGGCAGGAACTTGCTGCAATAATGCTTGGGAAACAGCGTCGGATGCTGGCCGAGCGGGGTTGCGAGGTTTTCCAGATAAAGCGCATTCGGCGCTGCGAATTTGAACTTTACCGTGAAATCATCGACCTTCTCGACATCGACGGCCTTGCCGGCCACGGAAAGCTGCGCAGGCGTGGCGCTGTAAAGCTCCTTGTTCTTGATGCAGTCCTCAATGGCGAACACCACGTCATCTGCGGTGAAGGGATGACCATCCGACCATTTTGCGCCCTCCAGCAGATGGAAGGTGAATTGCGAAGCGTCCTCGTTGACTTCCCATTTCACCGCAAGGTTTGGCAGAACCTCGGTGAAGTCCATGTTCCAGCGAACCAGCCCCTGATTGCCAACCATGCGCAGGATGCCGTTATGGTCCGACGAGCCGCGCAGGCCACGGCGCAATGTGCCGCCATAGGTGCCGATCTTTTCATGCGGTGTCACCACCATCGGATTTTTCGGCAGGCGTTCGGCCAAAGGCGGCAATTTGCCGTCCTTAACCAGCGCCTCCAGCTCCGGCGCTTGGCCGCCGGTGGCAGCCCTGGCCGAGGTCCCGATGACGGAAAGGGCGGCGACGCCCCCAAGCCCCGCCATGAAGGTTCGGCGCGTCACGCCAAGCGAAAATTTATCCCCATCGCGCATCGATTATCCTCCCAAAAAATCACCGGCAGCGAGACGGCTTTCACCGAACCGCAACGGCCCTCCCGGCCAGCCAGCACACCGATCCTCCATCGGCAGGGGCAGACCATATGGGCGTTTTCAGATGATTACAAGTATTGACAGCTTTTTACATATTTTTTATTCGTAGATTGGTTTTCAGGATCAGGCTTGACGAAAAAATCGGCACGACAGCACCCTCGCTTACAAAAACCCCGGTATTTCTGTTGCGATTGAAATGCAGGAAATCCATTAACTTCAGCGATTTGCAACGGAAGGGCTGCTGATGGACAATCAAACCGCATCTGCCGCCGCTCGCGGCGAGACCAGGCTGAGCGACATCATCTACGAAAAGATCATCGGCATGATTTCGGACGGGCGGTTTCCCATGAACGAGCGGCTGCCATCGGAACAGAATCTGGCGTCGTTGTTCGGCGCATCCCGGCCGGTCGTGCGCGAAGCCCTGGAGCGGCTGCGAAACGATGGCCTCATCGTCTCCCAGAAGGGATCGGGCTCCTATGTGCGCCAGCAGCCGGATTCGTCCGTGTTGCAGCAGGTGCCTGTCGGCTCGCTTGCCGACGTGCAGCGGTTCTTCGAATTCCGGTCCGGCCTTGAATCTGCAGCCGCCGAACTTGCGGCGCGCAACTGGCAGGCCGCCGACAAAACCCGCATCGAGCAGGCCATTGCGGCGCTGGAACAGTGTCTGGAGCGCAACGATCTTGGTGCGGAGGAAGACTTTGCCCTGCATGAAGCCATTGCGAAAGCGAGCCACAACCAGTTCCACATCACCGTGCGGATCTGGTTCAAGCCGCATTTCGCGATCGGCCAGTCAGTGACACGCAGCCTCAGCCTCAAGCGCACGCCGCAACATGTGCGCGAGGTGCAGAACGAGCATACGGCAATCGTGGAAGCGATTTTTGCCCGGCGGGAACAGGCAGCGCATGACGCGATGAAAGATCACATCCTGAAGGCGCGCGCGCGCATGTTTCAGGGCGTCGGCAGCTAGAACCGTTTCCGCATTTCGAAGAACGAGACCGTACAGGGCGATGGGAGAATAATCAGTGAGCCAGCCGCGCATCATGGAACCGAAACTCCGCGCCCTCATCGACACGCCATTGAAAGTCGGCGAATCACCGGCATGGGACGAGCGGACCGGTAATCTGTGGTTTGTCGATATTCTCGCCCCCGCCATTTTCTGCCTATATCCGGGCGGCAAGCTCGACAGATACGATATGCCCGCTGAGGTGGGTTGCCTCGGCCTTTGCGACAATGGCCTCATCGTGGCGGGCCTCAAGACCGGCGTGCATCTTCTTGATCCCGCAAGCGGAACACTTGAACTTCTGTGCGACCCGGATGAAGGGCGGCCTGACAGCCGCCTCAACGATGGAAAGATCGGCCCGGACGGCCATTTCTGGGTCGGAACCCGCGACGAGGCCGCCATACAGACAGGCAATGCGCGCCTCTATCGCGTCGCGCCGGATGGTGGCGTCGAACGCATCATCGACGGCGACATGTTCACCTCAAACGGGCTTGCCTGGAGCCCGGATGGCACGCGCATGTATCATTCCGACAGCAGCGGGCTGATGTATCAGGCGTTCGATTTCGATGTCGCGACCGGCAGGCTCGGTCCGGCCGAACGTCTTCACGATTTCGCACCGGACGAAGGCAGGCCGGATGGGGCAGCGACCGATAGCGAAGGCTGTTACTGGAGCGCTGGCGTTCAGGCCGGGCGTCTCAACCGTTTTTCGCCCGACGGCAAACTGTTCGAGATCTATCGGGTGCCGTTCAGGGGCCCGACCATGCCGTGTTTCGGCGGTCCTGATCTCAAAACGATCTATCTCACAAGCCTCGTGACCGAAACCGACGGCATCACCACCGCCGGCACCGTCGTAGCATTCGATGCCCCTGTCGCTGGCACACCCGTTCACAAATTCTCCATCTGAAGATGACCTTTGATCTGAAGGAACCCCGTTGATGACCACATTCGATTTTCGCCAGGCCCTGCAGGGTATCTCCGGCGTTCCGGTAACGGCCTATGATGCAAGCGGCGAAGTGGACACCGGTGTCACCGCCGAGGTTTACGCCCGCGTTGCAAAAGCAGGCATCCATAATATCGTCGCGGCCGGCAATACCGGTGAATTCTACGCCTTGACGCCAGCAGAAATTCTGAAGGTTTATGAGGCCGCGATAAAAGGGGTCAGCGGAAAAGCCCCGGTCACGGCGGCGATTGGACGCTCGCAGCGCGAGGCTCTCGCCATGGCCCGCCAGGCAAAAGAAATGGGCGCATCCGCTGTCATGTCGCATCAGCCGGTCGACCCTTTTGCGGCGCCGCAATCGCAGATCGATTATTTCGTCGGTCTGGCCGAGGGCAGCGAATTGCCGCTTGTCGCCTATGTCCGTGCGGACGGTTTTTCGGTCGATGACATGGTAAGGCTTTCCAGCCACCCGAATGTTGCGGGCATCAAGTTCGCAACCACCGACATCATGCTTCTGTCGCGGGCGATTGCCGCTTCCGATCCGAAGGGTGCTCTTTATGTCTGCGGCCTTGCGGAAAGCTGGGCGCCCGCCTTTTCGGCCGTCGGCGCCCGCGGTTTCACATCCGGCCTCGTCAACGTGGCTCCGCAATTCTCGCTGCAGGTGCATGATGCCCTGACATCAGGCGATTTTTCGGCGGCACGCGAGATCGTTGAAAAGATCGAGCTGTTTGAAAGGCTGCGGACACGCTATCGCAACGGCGCCAATGTGACCGTGGTGAAGGAAGCCATGGAAATTCTGGGGCTCAAGGTCGGCCCGGTGCGCGCGCCGGGGCTTGCCCGTCTGGACGAACAGGATCGTCAGACGCTTGAAGGCTTGCTCGCCAGTTGGCGTTGACGGGCGCATTTTCCGCCAGCCGTATGTTTTCGGGGCTGGATCTGAACCTGCCCTGAAAAACGGAGTTTTTGCAAATATCGGGGGGCGGCTCACCGAACATGGTCCAAGCCGCCCCCCCCTTTTTTTATGACCGAATCAAGTGACATACCGGCGATACGCCGGGATGGACGCTCAGCCGAACAGCGCGAGACTGCTCCTCACGGTAACCCACACGCCCCAGAGAAGCGGAATACCGACAGCAATCCAGGCAAGGGCCGCCTTGGTATCCAGCCCGCCACGTCCGATGCCAAAGGAACCCGTCGGGCCGGCATTGGCAGCCGCCGTCTTCGCCTGCAGCGCCGCCACCTCCGCATCAGACATGAACCACTTGTCCGAGAGCGGTCGCACGAAAGCATTGGCCACAAGGCCGATCGCCAGCATGCCGGCCAGAATATACATGGTGCTGGTATAAAGCGCTGGTCCCGGCGCCACACCCGCCGCAATCTGCGCCTCGCGGATATAGTTGACGACGACCGGACCGGCGATGCCGGCAGTCGCCCAGGCCGTCAGCAGGCGGCCGTGGATTGCGCCGACGAACTGCGTGCCGAAAATATCGGCGAGATAGGCCGGAATGGTCGCGAAACCACCGCCATACATGGACAGGATGATGCCGAAGGCCAGAACGAAGAGCGCCTTGGAGCCCATCGTCGCCAGCGTCGGCGCCAGCGCATAAAGAATGATGCCAAGAATGAAGAAGCAGAAGTAAGTGTTCTTGCGGCCGATCTTGTCGGACATCGACGCCCAGAAGAAGCGGCCACCGATGTTAAAGAGCGAAAGCAGACCGGTGAAGCCGGCCGCAATCGCCGCGATCTGCGCCTTCTGCCCGGCATCGAGATCCGCAAAGCCCACGCCGGGCAAGCCGATCAGCGAGCCCGCGAAGATTTCCTGAAGCATGGGCGAGGCCATGCCGATGACGCCGATACCCGCCGAAACGTTCAGGCACAGCACCGCCCAGATCAGCCAGAATTGCGGCGTCTTGTGCGCATCGCGCAGATGCACGTGGCGATGGGTTATCATGGCGCTTTTGGCGGAGGGCGCCGTCCAGCCTTCCGGACGCCAGCCCGATGGCGGAATGCGGTAACCGAAGGCGCCCGCCATCATGAAGGCGAAATAGATCAGGGCCATGACGACGAAAGTCTGCCAGACGCCGACCGAAACATCCGTCTTGAAGCTGTTCATCAGGAGATTGGCGAGCGGCGCACCGATCATCGCTCCACCACCGAAGCCCATGATGGCCATGCCCGTCGCCATGCCGCGACGGTCCGGAAACCATTTGATCAACGTCGATACGGGCGAAATATAACCAAGCCCGAGCCCGATGCCGCCAATGACGCCGGCGCCCAGCCACATCAGCCATAATTGATGCGTGATGACACCGACCGCCGCCACCAGAATACCGCCGCACCAGCAGCAGGCGGAAACGAAGCCGGCCTTGCGTGGCCCCACTCTTTCCAGCCAGCCGCCCCAGATGGCCGCAGAGCAGCCCAGAAGAACGAAGAAAAGCGTATAGATCCAGCCGAGATCGGCGACGCGCCAGTTGCACTGAGTGGTGAATAGCGCGCCCAGAAGGGTGAGGCTGGAGCAGCTTGGGTCCGTGGCTGGCAGCGCCTTCGACAGCGGCAGCCAGAACACGCTGAAGCCATAGGCCATGCCGATGCATAGATGAATGGCAAGTGCGGCCGGCGGCACCAGCCAGCGATTGAAACCCGGTCTTGCGATTATTCGTTCGCGGTCCAAAAACCCGGCTTGCGCCGCCTCTCCCGCCGTTGCATCTGCTACTGCCATTGACATTACCTCCCTCGTGAATGTCTGGACATGTCACGTTCGCCCGTCAGGCGAACACCGATATCGCCGAACGTCCCCTGTCCGGCCGAAAGTCTGATTTTGCAGCCGTGCTGCTCACGCCTCCGTGCTTTCCGGCACGCTCGGTTCCGAAAGGGACTCACCCGCAATTGGTCCCTTCCCGCCCTGTGCGCCCTTTGCATCGTCGCCGAGACCCACGGCATCGGCTGCCGGATCATCGGGCCGCTTGATCTTCTTCGAGGCGGCCAGCACCAGCGGCAGAAAATCACCGGCACCGGCATCCACCATCTCGAAGAACCGGCGTCGCATGCGCGGTTCCCAGAACTTGTTGATATGCGTCGCGACACCTTCGATACGAATATCTTCCGGCTGCGACAGAAAGAATGTCGCAATCTGGTTCGCCATTCGCACCAGCTTTTCATCGGTGTGGTTGAGCAACATGACCTATTCCCCCGCGCCGGCAGCCGGCCGGCGCCTCTGTGTGTCATAAGGCCGGGCGCACCCGGCCCTCCTTATTCCGCCGCTTCGAGCTTGCCGGCGATCCGTCGCGACCGGCGGCCAAGCGCATCATATTCCTCCTGCCATTCGGTTGGCCCGTTGGAGGGCGAGACCTGCACGGCGGTCACCTTGTATTCGGGACAGTTGGTTGCCCAGTCGGAGAAGTCGGTGGTGATGACGTTCGCCTGCGTGCCGGGATGGTGGAAGGTCGTATAGACCACACCCGGCGCCACACGGTCGGTGATCAAAGCCCGCAGCGTCGTGTCTCCAGACCGGCTGGCGAGCTTGATCCAGTCGCCATCCTTCACGCCGCGCTGTTCGGCATCGTGCGGATGGATTTCGAGACGATCCTCCTCATGCCAGACGACGTTTTCGGTGCGCCGCGTCTGCGCGCCGACATTGTATTGCGACAGGATGCGGCCGGTGGTGAGCAGCAGCGGGAACCGCGGACCGGTGCGTTCGTCCGTCGCCACATATTCGGTGCGGATAAACTTGCCCTTGCCGCGGACAAAACCGTCCACATGCATGATCGGCGAACCCTCGGGGAATTTCTCGTTGCAGGGCCACTGCACCGAACCCTTCTCTTCCAGATAGTCGTAGGAGACGCCGGCAAAGCTTGGCGTCGTCGCGGCGATCTCGTCCATGATCTCGGACGGGTGCGCGTAATTCCACGCAAGTCCCATGGCCTGCGCCAGCTTCTGCGTCACTTCCCAGTCGGCATAACCGTTCTTCGGCGACATGACCTTGCGCACGCGGTTGATGCGGCGCTCGGCATTGGTGAAGGTGCCGTCCTTTTCGAGGAAGGTGGAACCCGGCAGGAAGACATGGGCGTAATTCGCCGTCTCGTTCAGGAAGAGATCGTGCACCACGACACATTCCATCGCAGCGAGACCGGCCGAAACATGCTTCGTATCCGGATCGGACTGGAGAATATCCTCGCCCTGAATATAGATGCCCTTGAAGCTGCCATCCACGGCCGCATCGAGCATGTTGGGAATGCGCAGCCCCGGCTCGTTGTTGAGCTTCACACCCCAGAGTTTCTCGAAAATGTCGCGCGTCGCATCGTCGGAAATATGCCGGTAGCCGGGAAGCTCGTGCGGGAAAGACCCCATGTCGCAGGAGCCCTGAACATTGTTCTGCCCGCGCAGCGGATTGACCCCCACGCCGGGGCGGCCGATATTGCCGGTCGCCATGGCGAGGTTGGCGATCGCCATCACCGTGGTAGACCCTTGGCTGTGTTCGGTGACACCGAGCCCGTAATAGATGGCGCCATTGCCGCCCCTGGCATAAAGGCGTGCTGCACCCCGCACTTCTTCCGCCGGCACGCCGGTGAAGCTTTCGGTTTCTTCCGGGCTGTGCTGAGGTTCTGCAACGAAGGCGGCCCAATCCTCGAATTCCGACCAGTCGCAACGCTCGCGAATGAAGGCTTCGTTGAACAGGCCTTCCGAGACGATGACATGGGCAAGCGCCGTCAGCACCGCGACATTCGTTCCGGGCTTCAGCGGCAGGTGGAAGGACGCCTCCACATGCGGCGTGCGGACGAGATCGATCCGGCGCGGATCGATGACGATGAGCTTAGCGCCCTGACGCAGCCGTTTCTTCAGCCGCGAGCCGAAAACCGGATGCCCATCCGTCGGATTGGCGCCGATGACCAGCACCACATCGGATTGCTCGACACTGTCGAAATTCTGCGTGCCGGCGGAGGTGCCGAAAGCCTGACCGAGACCGTAACCGGTCGGCGAATGGCAGACGCGGGCGCAGGTATCGACGTTATTGTTGCCGAAGCCGGCGCGGATGAGTTTCTGAACGAGGAAGGTTTCTTCATTCGTGCAGCGCGACGAGGTGATGCCGCCGATGGATTCCCGGCCATAGGTGCCTTGAATCCGCTTAAACTCCGAGGCGACGTGGGAGAAGGCCTCCTCCCACGTGACTTCCCGCCAGGGATCGCTGATCTTTTCGCGGATCATCGGGTTGAGAATGCGGTCCCTGTGGGTGGCATAACCATAAGCGAAGCGACCCTTGACGCAGGAATGGCCGCGATTGGCCTGCCCGTCCTTCCACGGCACCATGCGCACCAGTTCTTCACCGCGCATTTCCGCCTTGAAGGAGCAGCCGACACCGCAATACGCGCAGGTCGTGACCAGCGAATGTTCCGGCTGGCCGATCTCGATCACCGATTTTTCCGTCAGCGTCGCCGTCGGACAGGCTTGCACGCAGGCGCCGCAGGAAACGCAGTCGGAATCGAGGAATGCCTCATGCGCGCCGGGCGAAACACGGCTTTCGAAACCGCGCCCTTCGATCGTCAGTGCGAAGGTGCCCTGCACTTCCTCACAGGCGCGTACGCAGCGGGAACAGACAATGCATTTGGAAGGATCATAGGTGAAATAGGGATTGCTTTCGTCCTTCGACATCCAGCGGGCATTGAGATCGCCCTCACCGGTGCGGGCCTTGACGTGGTTGTCGCCTTCATAACCGTAGCGCACATCGCGCAGGCCCACCGCACCCGCCATATCCTGCAGCTCGCAATCGCCATTGGCGGCGCAGGTCAGACAGTCGAGCGGGTGATCGGAAATATAAAGCTCCATCACGCCCTTGCGGATCTGCTTCAGCCGCTCCGTCTGCGTGTGCACGACGAGACCGGGGGCAACAGGCGTGGTGCAGGAGGCGGGGGTACCGTTGCGGCCCTCCACCTCGATAAGACAGAGCCGGCAGGAGCCGAAGGCGTCCACCATATCGGTGGCGCAGAGTTTCGGAACATCGATGCCCGCTTCCCGGGATGCGCGCATGATCGAGGTTCCCGCCGGCACGGTCACCTGCCGTCCGTCGATGGTCAGCGTCACCATATCCGTTGCGAGGGATTTCGGGGTTCCATAGTCGAATTCTGTCACAAGGGCCATGGTCTTACTCCGCCGCTTCAACACGTGGGATGGGGGCAAAATCATCAGGGAAATGCCGAAGCGCGCTCATGACGGGATAGGGCGTGAAACCGCCGAGCGCACAGAGCGAACCGAATTTCATGGTTTCGCAGAGGTCTGCGAGGAGCGCGGTGTTCTTCTCCCGCTCGATGCCGAGCGCGATCCTGTCCACCGTCTCGACGCCGCGCGTCGAGCCGATGCGGCAGGGCGTGCACTTGCCGCAGCTTTCGACGGCGCAGAACTCCAGCGCGAACCGCGCCTGATGCAGCATATCGGCGGTATCGTCGAAAACCACGATACCGGCATGCCCGATAAGCCCGCCAGCCGCCGTAAAGGCTTCGTAGTCAAAAATCGTGTCGAACAGGGAAACCGGGAAATAGGCGCCGAGCGGACCGCCCACCTGCACCGCCTTGACGGGGCGGCCAGTGATCGTGCCGCCACCGATATCATTGACCAGTTGCCCGAGCGGCAAACCGAATGCGGTCTCATAAAGCCCGCCATGTTTGACGTTTCCGGCAAGCTGGATAGGAATGGTGCCATGCGAACGGCCAACGCCGAAATCGCGATAAAAGGCCGCGCCGCGATCCATGATAACAGGAATGGAGGCGAGCGAGATCACATTGTTGACGACGGTGGGCCTGCCGAACAGGCCCTGCAGGGCAGGCAGCGGCGGCTTGGCGCGCACCGTGCCGCGCTTGCCTTCCAGACTGTTCAGAAGCGAGGTTTCCTCGCCGCAGACATAAGCGCCGGCGCCCATGCGCACTTCCATGTCGAAGGCCCGGCCGGAACCGAGCACGGAGGGGCCGATGATGCCGTTGCTGCGGGCGATTTCGATCGCCTGCTCCATGACCTTAATGGCGTAAGGATATTCCGAGCGGGTATAGATGAAACCTTTCGTCGCGCCGACGGCGAGGCCGGCAATCGCCATGCCTTCGATCAGCACGAAGGGATCGCCTTCCATGATCATGCGATCGGCAAAGGTGCCGCTATCGCCCTCATCCGCATTGCAGACGATGTATTTCTGATCGGCGACCGCGTCGGCGACGGTCTTCCATTTGATGCCCGTCGGGAAACCCGCGCCGCCGCGTCCGCGCAGGCCGCTTTCGGTTACCTGCGCAACGATGTCCAGAGGTGCCATGGCGATGGCTTTTTCAAGGCCTTTCATACCCTGATAGGCGCGATAATCCTCAAGCGACAATGGATCGGTAACGCCGCAGCGGGCAAATGTCAGGCGCGTCTGGCTTTTCAGGAACGGGATATCCTTTGTCAGCCCGAGACAGAGACGATGCTCGCCGCCGGTCAGAAAACCCGCATCGAAAAGCGAAGCAACGTCGCCGGCCTTGACCGGTCCGTAGGCGATCCGGCCCTGTTCGGTGCGCACTTCCACAAGCACCTCAAGCCAGAGCATGCCGCGTGAGCCATTGCGGACGATATGGACATCAAGATTGCGGCTGACCGCCTCGCGGGCGATCGCTTCGGCCACCCGGTTGGCGCCAACGGCAAGAGCGGCGGAATCGCCGGGAACAAAAACGGTGACACTCATCGGCGCGCCTCCGTCAGAATGTCGCCAAGACAGTCTTCGTCAAGGCGGGCATGGACTTCGCCATCCAGCATCAGGGCTGGCGCCTGCGCACAGAGCCCGAGACAGAAGACCGGTTCCAGCGTGACGGATCCGTCGGCCGCGGTTTCATGCCAGTCGAGGCCGAGCCGGTTCCTGATGGTATCCGCCAGAGGCTCGCCACCCATCGACTGGCAAGCCTCGGCGCGACAGAGCTTTAAAACATGGCGGCCGGAAGGATGGTCGCGAAAATCGGGATAGAAGGTTACGACGCCATGAACCTCGGCGCGCGATATATTCAGAGCGGATGCGACGATCTGCTTGGCGCTTTCCGGTATGTAACCGAATTCTTCCTGCACCGCGTGCAAAATGGGCAGCAAGGGCCCCTCCAGGTGGAGAAATTCGTCAATGATAGCGGAAACACGGGCCGCCTCATCTGCGGCAACCGCACGAATATTCATAAGCCAGTCCTCCCAAACCGACAGGGGCAGGTATGGCGAGCGGCACATGTTTCAGTGTCAGCGCAGCCCCTGCATCGTCAGGGAGAATGGCGAGATCGGCCGGATCAGGTCAATAATGTGTTTTCGTCAACCGATAGGAAATTCCTATCAAAAACCATCTCCGCTGCGCGCTGACGCGCCTCATGCAGAAGCGCGGAAACCAGTGGCGTGTGCGGTTCTCGGTAGGTCGCGATCAATCCCACCAGATGTTCCGCATCCGGCTCAGTAATGGGTATCATTCTGATCTGCTTTGGAAAACCAAATGATTCCGCTATGTTACGCGGCATTATTGAAGCCCATTGTCCGGTTCGAATATGCGAAAACAGCACAATCATGGAGTTGGATTCCAGTGTCGGCTTCACCTCCACACCCGCTTCAGCCATATGTTTGTTGATGATGCGGCGGTTCTGCATATCCGAAGTCAATAGGCATAACCTAAGACCTGAAACCTGCCTCCAGGTAACGCTTTCCTGATCGGCAAGCGGCGTTCCGGCGGCTGCAATCAGGTGATATCGCTCCGAATAAAGCGGCACCGTGGTCACACGCCCCAGCGGTTCATTGTCGAGATAGCTGATTCCCGCATCGATCTCGAGGTTTTCGATCTGGCTCAGGACCTGAAGCGAGGTGCGTGACGTCACGGAAAAAGTCACATCCGGATGCCGCGCCTGAAAGGATTCCGTCAATCGCGGCACCATCGCAAGCGCTGTCGGAATGACCGCAAGCCGGATATGGCCCGCCAGACCCTTGCGCGCCGCCCGCATTTCCTCACGCATGGTGCGCGTATCGGCGACGATGCGCCGCGCCCATTCCAGAACACGCTGGCCCTCCGGCGTCAGCCCCTGATAACGCGCCGCACGCACCACGAGAACAACCCCCAGCTGGTCTTCCAGCTGCCGGATCGCAGCCGAGAGACTGGGTTGAGAAACACCACACTCCTCGGCGGCACGGCCAAAATGCTCTGCGCGCGCCAATGCAATGAAAAATTCCAGCTTGTCGATCATGCGTCCTCCCGCAGTGACTCGCGACCCTATGCATGATGCGAGCAGAAGAACACTAAAGCGAGGCGGACAAGCCCGCAAATGGACGCGGTTGTTTTCCTGCGCAGACGGCAAGGCCGAGTTCCCTTAAGGGCGAAGAGTCATGCGCGCCGACCTGCTTTTGCGGGTGGCAATCTAGTTCAAACCGTGCTGGACTGGAGATGCGAGCGCTGCGCCAATGATGGGGATCGGCGCCCTGCCCTCTCATTCTCAGGCGTTTCCTGCAGCGGCCGAGACCATCCGGCACTTCCGCTGCCATAATCTTTATTTGCCGTCCGGCTTGATGAAGTCGGTTATCGCGGGTGGCTTCAGGACAAACTGGCGATCCGAGCTGATATAATTATCGGCGTGCAGGCGCGCAATCGGCTGATACCGGTCCGGATCGACATAACGCCCCTCCGTATCGAGGCAATCCTTGTGGACATGCATGTGCACGACCTCCCCCAATACCAGCGTACGGCGTGGATAATCGATCAAACGCTCCACACGGCACTCAAAGGCACAGGGCGATTCCGCCACAAAGCTCGCATCGATCTTGCTGCAGGATTTGGCCGTCAGCCCGGCAATCGAAAGTTCATCGACCTCGCTATCGAAGCCAAGGCCGCAGACGAGCATTTGATCGGACAGAGCCATATCGACCATGTTGATGACAAATTCGCCGGTGCGGCGAATATTGGCCATCGTGTCTTTCTCCTCACCCGTCACCCGCGGCTGGATACCGAGAATAACGATCGGCGGATCGTGGGAGAAAACGTTGAAAAAGCTCATCGGCGCGGCGTTATTGTGGCCTGCGGCCGAACGCGTCGTGACAAGCGCTATCGGCCGCGGGCCAATAAAATTGGTCAGCAAACGATAACGGCTCTGCGGCTCAAGCGCGGTAAAATCGAATTCCATGGAAGCACCTGATTTATTGTATACAATAATATTTCATATTGCAGACAATTTCTCAATCGCCGTCGTCGCTTGAGGGTCGATTTTTGCAGCGCCAGCTTTCTGAAGCGAGGATGGAGCGCAGACACCCTTGCATTTTCCGACCTTATCGACGGGATCATCATCCACGCATCGGCTTTCAGCGCAAATAAAAACTCCCCGACCTGGAGAGGACGGGGAGCAAACCTGACATCATGTCAGGAACTTTGACTGGAGCTAGTCACTCACCCGTCCGAAGACGGGGTGGATCTGAGTTGTCTAACCCTATTATGCTTTTTGCTTATCTGGGCTATTAGAACGAACGCTGCAGGCGAACGAAACCGGTCCACTGGTCGCCAGCGCCGCTGCCGATGCCGCTACGAACGCGCTCATCGCCGTCAACGCTCTGGTAGTTAACCGAAACGAGCGTGGAGAGGCCGGACGTGATCTTGTAGCCAACCGCTACACCAGCGCGCCATGCATCGCGGTTGCCGGTGAAGTCACCATCAGTGCCGATATCAAGCGTACTGAAGTACTGAACGCCGGGGGTGATGGTCAGCTTGTCAGTTGCCTTGACTGAGTATTCAGCAGCAACGGACCACTCGGACTCTTCGTAGTATGCGTTCGCGCCGGAAGCCCATACGCCGGCGAGGCCGAAGGTGCCCGGACCTACTTCTGCCGTCACGATTGCGCGGATTGCACCGTTTTCAGCATCGGTATCGTAACCGCCGAGCAGGTTAGCCTTAACGCCGCCGAACTTGGCGCCGATGATAGCGCTGACGCCAACATTGTTGTCGCCCTGACGATTCTGCGTCGTCCAGTTGAGCTGGTTTACACCCAGGTTGTTGCGCTGAATGGTCGTCGTGCTGCCCGATGTCGTGATCGAGTTGCCAGCGATGACGCCTTCGAGTTCTTCAACGGCAACACCAGCGTAGAAGGAGCCAGCGTCATAGGTGTAACGGATGGCGTTCAGACGGGTCTGGTTCGAGCTGAGGACATCATACTCGCCGGACAGACCATCATCCCACCAGTTGTAGTAGAAGCCAACCTTCAGGCCGTTGATTTCGATGAAAGCTTGATCAAGAACAACACCACGGCTGCTGTCCTGGTCAGCCTGGCCGCGGAAACCGAAGTAACCGCGCAGAGCGCCGAGGTCGGTGTCGGTGCGGGTATCGACGTTGAACTGGGCGCGCGTGAAGGAATCCCAGTCAGACGTGCCGGACTGGTCACGACCGAAGTCGGTCTGGAAACGAACGTAACCATCGAACTTCAGGCAGGTTTCGGTGCCGGGGATGTAGAAGAAGCCGGTGCCGAATGCGTCGCAGACGCGGACATATTCCATGGGCTCGGGCTCGGCAGCGACGATAGCGTCAGCGGCCTGTGCGCCGGATACTGCTGCGAGAGCGGCAGCGGAGCCGATCAGAAGGCTCTTGATGTTCATTTTTAATCTCCAGTCAAAAATTTTTCAACAAATGCGCAAATTTGAGGGCTGGTCTTTCCCTGCCGCCCGCTTCCCTGCGCTGAACGAGCAAATGACAGAAACCACCATGGAGTCGCAATCCAAATCGAACAAATAGAAATATAATAGAAGCACACATTCAGATTAAGTAGTAAAATTACAACAAATTAGTAGCTTTATATGTAGTAATTTTATATTTTATTTTGAAATAATTGCATTTATTACTACAGCTAAATTTTCTAAAATGACAATATTATTAATAACCGAAATACACTCTCAACGCCCCGCGCCATCCTGCGGGGGAAACGAGAATGCGCTCATATGCGGGATGAGGCTGCGTGGACTTTCATCGCAAAGCGCGGATCGGGAGAGAAAAGCCCGGGAAATAAAGACGGCGCGTCGCAGCGTGCAACGCGGCACGCTCCCGGCAACCCGCAGAAGGCGGAGCTTATGGCCTGTCGCCGGAAAGGCCGGTGGGGAACGTCGTGCTATTCGCCAGCATTGCCTCGATCGCATCCGCAGGAAGCGGACGGCTGAAATAATAACCCTGACCGTAAGGGCAGCCGGCGGCGCGCAGAAACGCCGCCTGCTCACCGCTTTCCACACCTTCGGCTATGACATCGATGCCCAGAGACCCGGCAAGCTGGATCATGATCGAGACGATGGCGCTGTCCTTGGTTTTTTCCGGCAGGTGGGTGAGGAACGAGCGGTCTATCTTCATGCAGGACAGCGGGAATGTCTTGAGCATGCCAAGACAGGAATAGCCGATACCGAAATCATCCAGCGCCAGGCTGACGCCCATCTGTTTGATGGCCCGCATGATCCGCACCGATGTTTCGACATCCTGAATGATGAGCGTCTCGGTGATTTCGATTTCCAGCAGCGATGGCGCAAGGCCGGTTTCCTTCAGCACCGATCTGATCTGCTGCACCAGCCCGCCCTGAAACTGCCGCGGCGAGATATTGACCGCCATTTTGACGGGCGAGAGGCCGGCGGCAGCCCATGCCTGCGCCTGACGACAGGCCTTCCTGAGAATGCTTTCGCCGAGTTCCACGATGAGCCCGGTTTCTTCCGCAAGCCCGATGAATTCCGCAGGGCCGAGCAGACCTTCCGTGGGGTGTTGCCAGCGCACCAGCGCCTCCACGCCGCTGATCCCGCCGCTGACGAGATCGACCTGCGGCTGGAAGTGCAGGACGAACTCGTCCCTCTTCACGGCTTTGCGCAACTCCTCGATGCGGGTGAACTTCTTCCTCAGATCATCCGCCATGTTCGGGGTGAAGGTGGCAATGCTGTCGCGCCCGTTATGTTTGGCTTCATACATGGCAAGGTCGGCCGCCGCGACGATTTCCGCCGTGGTTTGTCCGTGTTCGGGGAAAAAG
Organism: Agrobacterium sp. LEGMi-208b; assembly: GCF_059511785.1. NCBI lineage: Bacteria > Pseudomonadati > Pseudomonadota > Alphaproteobacteria > Hyphomicrobiales > Rhizobiaceae > Agrobacterium > Agrobacterium sp. LEGMi-208b. The sequence continues at coordinate 2,234,216 of NZ_CM183446.1, read as the reverse complement.
GCCATGCCGATGCTGCATGTCACCTTGATATCGTAATTGCCGATGCGCAATGGCTGAGAGACCGCCGCGCGGATGCGCTGCAGGCGGCTTTCGACATCGTCCCTGCGCTCTTCAAGAATGATGACGAACTCATCCCCACCGACCCGGAGAACCAGATCGTTCTGCCGGAGGCTTTTTGCAATGCGCTCGGCGGTCTTCGACAAAAGTGCATCGCCGATGCTGTGACCGAGCGTATCGTTGATCTGCTTGAAATTGTCGAGATCGAGAAAGCCGATACCGACCCTTCGGTTCGCCTTTGCCGCCGCGGCCAGTATTTCGGGCAATCGCGTATCGAGGAAACGGCGGTTCGGCAGCCGGGTCAGCATGTCGTGATCCGCCAGAAAGGCGATATGTTCCGCCGCCCTTTTGCGGTCGATCGCCAGCCCCGCCATGCGCGCCGCGGCAGCGATAAACTCCACCAGCGCCGCATCCGGCTCACGGCCGGCAAGCATGCACCAGACGAAGCCATGCGCCTTGCCTTCGCTGGCGGGAATATCGAAACTGAAGGCCACCTGCTCCGCCGGATGGCTGAGGCTTTCGGGATCACTGACACTGGAAACAAGTGCCGTCAGCCCTTTCTGCTGCGCAAGCGCCGGCGAGGCGTAAACGGAAGGCTCCCCGTCCGCCGCATCGAACACCCGCACCGCACAGGCCAGTCCGGTTGCGAGATTTTCGATGGCCTTGACGAATTCCTCGAGAAAATCCTCGATACGCGCCGCCGCGACAATCATTTCCAGAATATGCGCCTGCGCCTGAAGCAGTCTTTCCGAAGCCTTTTTCTGGGTTATATCCCGGGAGGCGCCAACCACGCCGATGATGTTGCCGGCCTTGTCCTTCAACGGCACGCGCGACATCATCAGCCAGCGATCGATATCGCCGCGCATGGCGCGCTCCTCGTAACCGAGATCCGGTTCGCCGGTGCGCATCACCCGCGCCTCGGTATCGGGAATACCGGCACGGTGCGCCGCCTCACCATTAATCTCGTAATCGGTGAGCCCGATCAGTTGCTCGACCGTGTCAAAACCGTTTTCGGTAACGATGGCCCGATTGGCGAAAAGAAAGCGCCCTTCCAGATCCTTGGCATAGATAAAATCCGGCACGTGGTCGATCATCGCTTCCAGAAGCGCGTGCCGGTCGGAAGGATTGGCATTTTCGCTCTTGTCAGGGGTGGCAGATGGCGTGACATCGCGCTTTTTTCGCGACATCCGGGTCTCTTCGGGTGTCTTCGGGCCTTTGGAACGCACCTCTCCGCCTCATCATCTTACAAGGAAGCGGAATAGTAGGATTATACGTATTATATAAGTATGAACAACAGCGGGAGATTGCCGGGAAAGCGGCCTCCCTGACGCCCTGCCCGCCTGAATCAAAACGGCGCAACAGAAGCTGCGCCGTCACTTTATACAGGTGGCAATTCGTTGTCCGTCACACCACCGGCGTTGGCAGTTCTTTGCCGGCAAAATGCGCATCGAGGTTGGCAATAACCAGATCGGCCATGGCGCGCCGTGTCTGGTGCGTGCCGCTGCCGACATGTGGGGCAAGCGTGACGTTGTCGAAGGCGAAAAGCGCTTCCGGCACACGCGGCTCATCCTCGAAGACATCAAGTGCCGCGCCGCCGATGGCGCCACTGGAAAGAGCCTCGACAAGCGCCTTCTCATCCACCAGCGAACCGCGCGCCACGTTGACAAGCACGCCCTGCGGTCCAAGCGTCTTCAGCACATCCGCATTGACGATATGGCGCGTTTCGGCGGTGGCGGCGGCGGCAATGATCAGCACATCGCAATTGGCGGCCAGCGCCTCGATGCTGTCGTAATAATCATAGGCGACATCGCGACGGTTTCTGGCGGTATAGGAAATGCGCGCGTCAAAACCCTCGAGCCGCTTTGCGATTGCCTGACCGATGCGGCCGAGGCCAAAAATGCCGTAACGACGGCCGGCCACACGGGTCGCAAGCCCCATGTCGCCCTTCAGCCATTGCCCAGTGCGCACATGCTGATCCGCTTGCGGCAGCTTGCGCGCCTGTGCCAGAACAAGACCGAGCGCGAGGTCGGCGACATCGGCCGTCAGCACATCAGGCGTATTGGAGACGCGGAAACCACGCTGCTTGGCTTCCGCCAGATCGACCTTGTCGAAACCGACGCCGTTGATGGCCACGATCTCGAGGTTGGGAAGTGCCGCGCCGACATCCGCCGGCAGGCCGATATGGCCGCCGGTGACGACGCCGCGGATCGCGCCGCCCTTTTCAGCAAGAAATGCTGCCTTGTCGGCCGCCTCGAACAGGCGATGCACGGTGAAGCGCTGCGCGAGTTCTTCTTCCAGTGCCGGGATGAGCGGGCACAGTTGCACGATTTCAGTGGTCATGGACTTTCCTTTGTGCCGGTGAACTACTTCACATCGGCCTTGACGAATTGCCGGAGTTCCGGCGTTTGCGGATTGGCGAAGAGTTCGGACGAGCGGCCCTGCTCCCAGATCTTGCCCTTGTGCATGAAGATGGTTTCGGTCGCCACGCGGCGCGCAAAGGCCATTTCATGGGTGACGAGGATCATGGTCATGCCATCCTTGGCGAGGTTTTCCATGACGGTCAGCACTTCCTCGGTGAGTTCCGGGTCGAGCGCCGAGGTCACCTCGTCGAACAGCATCACCTTCGGCCGCATGGCAAGCGAACGGGCAATCGCCACGCGCTGCTGCTGGCCGCCGGACAGCTGGTCGGGATAGGAATCGAATTTCTCCGAAAGACCCACGAGCTGCAGGACCTCGCGGGCAATATCCCTGGTTTCCGATTTCGCCACATCCTTGACGATGCGTGGCGCGAGCATGATGTTTTCGCCGACCGTCAGATGCGGGAAAAGATTGTAGCTCTGGAACACGATGCCGACATCGGTGCGCAGCTTGCGCAACGCCTTGGCATCTTCCCCGATCGCATGACCGGCGATTTCGATGCGGCCCGAATTGATCTTCTCCAACCCGTTCATGCAGCGCAGAAGCGTGCTCTTGCCCGAGCCCGAGCGGCCGATGAGGGCAAAGACTTCACCGCGACCGACCGTCAGCGACACGCCTTTGAGGACTTCCAGAGCGCCAAAGCTCTTGTGAACGTTTTCAACGATTACTTCCGGCATGAAGCCTCCTTTCCAGCCAACGCGACAGCTGGGACAACGGGTAGCAGACGATGAAATAAAGCACGGCCACCGCGACGAAGACGCGGAACGGCTGGAACGTGGCATTGTTGATGAGCTGCCCCGCTCTCGCCAGTTCGACGAAACCGATGATCGATGCGATGGACGTATTCTTGACGACCTGGACGGCAAAACCGACGGTCGGCGGTAGCGAAATGCGGATCGCCTGTGGCAGGATGACGTAACGATATTGCTGGGCGCGGGTGAGCGCCAGCGATTCCGATGCTTCCCATTGCTGCTTCGGCACCGCCTGGATGCAGCCGCGCCAGATTTCCGCGAGGTAACCCGATGTATAGATGGTCATCGAGGCGCCGGCGGCAAAGAGCGGCGGCAGTTCCAGCCCGGCAAGGCTGAGGCCGTAATAGGACAGGAACAGGATCATCAGCACCGGAATGCCCTGAATAACCTGAATATAGGTGCCGGCGGCAATGCGCAGCGCCTTGAAATTCGAGGTACGGGCCAGCGCGACAAGGAAGCCGACAATGCCGCCGCCGATAAGCGCAATGATCGTCAGAAGCACGGTCCATTGCAGGGCGGTCAGAAGAAAGCCGAATTCGTTCCAGCCGAAAGTTCGAAGAGTCATGACTGCACCTCCGGCATGGCGGTCATTGTCTTGCGGGCGACGCGGCGGCCGAACAGCCACATGCCGACAAGGGCAAGGATAAGCCGCAGGCTAAGCGCCAGCGCAAGATAGATGAGCGTGACGACGATATAGACCTCGAAGGAGCGATAGGTCTGCGATTCCACGAAGGCTGCGGCAGCCGCAAGCTCATGGGTGGAAATTGCCGAACATATGCTCGACGCCAGCATCATCAGCACGAACTGGCTGCAGAGCGATGGATAGACCTTGGCGATGGCCGGCACGATGATGACGTGGCGATAGATCTGGTACTTCGTGAAGCCCAGGGCCTCTCCCGCCTCGATCTGCGACTTGTGCACCGCCTCGATGCCGGCGCGGATGATTTCCGTCGAATAGGCGGCAAGATTGATCGTCATGCCGATCAGCGCCGCGGTATCCGCCCCGACACGAAAGCCGAGACCCGGGAGACCGAAATAGACGATGAAAAGCTGCACCAGAAACGGCGTGTTGCGGATCACCTCCACATAACCGTCCACGATGATGCGGACGATGCCGCCCTTGATGGAGCGCAGCGAGGCCAAAAGAATGCCGAAAGCGCAGCCGAGCACGATGGAGAGGACCGACAGCTTGATCGTCAGCCATATGCCGTTCAGAATTTCATTCTGATACTGGGCGAGCGCGCCGAATTGAAAAGTATAGGACATGCGTCACTCCGTTGACATTTCCCGGTCCGCCGGAAATTTTTCTCCGGCGGACGCGTTGAAAGGCTCAATCAGAAGCTTGGCAATTGCGGCAGCGGACGACCGGTCCACTTCACCGAGATACGGTCGAGATCGCCCGACATCTTCATGAGGTAGATGGACGTGTTCAGCCACTGGCGCAGCTCGAAATCCTCAAGCTTTGTCGCCATGGAATTGCCCTGCTGGAAGAAGGTGAAACCAACCTGCAGACCGGCCTCCGGGCGCTGCTTGATGATCGCTTCGCCAACCGTGGACGGCAGGGCGACAGCATCGACCTGGCCGGCAAGCAGTGCCTGGGCACTGGTGGAATCGTCTTCGTAAACGACGATTTCGAGGCCTTCGACATTGGCCTTGCGCAGCGCGGTTTCCTGCGAGGAGCCGCGATTGACCGAAACGCGCTTGCCCTTGAGGCTGTCGAGATTTTCGAACTTCTGGTCCTTGCCCGAGATGATGTCCATGTTGAAGGCGCTGTAAGGCTGCGTGAACATCACGGTCTTGGCGCGCTCGCCCGTCGGCGCAAGCGTTGCGACAAGGAAGTCGACCTTGCCGGTCTGAAGGGCCGGAATGCGCGCAGGCGGCGTCAGCGGCACAAGCTCAACCGGCAGCGACAGATAGGTGCCGATGAGGTTGGCGACATCCACGTCATAACCGGAAGGATTGCCCTTCTCATCCACCATGCCCATCGGCGGAGCGCCGGTCAGAACACCGATCTTGACCTTGCCGCGCGCCGTGATCTCGCTGAGCGAGACCGCATGGGCGGCTGTGCTGGCGGCAAGCGTTGCTGCGGCAACACCGACGGCAACGGTCACGTTCTTCAGAAATCTTGAAATGCTCATGGTTTCTCCTCCAACCTTTTAAGTGGCTGCCCAACGCGGAACAGCGATCTTGCACAAAGCGAAAAATGTTCTCGATAACATTTCACCGCGATTGACAAAAAACTCCTCCCAAGAAACCGCGAAAGCTCAAAACCATGTGAATTTTCCTTAAAATTCAACAATTTCGGCTGGTTATCGATTTTCCTCTCATCGACACCGTTTCACGTTCTTGGCAGGATCAATAATGCATGTTATCGGTATCATTGCAAGTCCGATCTGCAGAACTGTTGCATCGGAGATTCATTCGGGAGGAAACCATGTATACACGCTCGGCAATTTTCGAAGGCAGGATCCACCCCGGCCGGGAGGAGGAGTTTTTCCGCATCGTCGAGGAAAAATTGCTGCCGGTCTGGAAACGCATGCCGAATGCGCAGGCCGTGCGGGTGATGCGCACCGAGCGCACCGACCCGGACGCAGCCTCGATCATCATGGTGCAGGAAATCGACTATCCCTCGATGGAGGCCGTGGAGGAAGCGCTGGTCTCGCCGGTCCGGTTGGAAGGCCGGGTACTGACGGATGAGATGATGAGCATGTGCGACGGACGTTTTTACCATCTGGTCTATAGCCGCGTCGCATAAATCCGGTGCACGCCGCATTGATATCAAATCATACGGCGTGCTTTCCCTTGATATCTTCGTGTATGTCTTGTCCTGAAACGGTTCGAATTTAGGGAGACATGCTTTGGTGGAGCGCACGCCCTTGGCCGCAGCGTTAGTCACGTCAAAAAAAGCAACCATGAGCGACGTCTCGAAACTCGCGGGCGTCTCCAAGATGACCGTTTCGCGGGTGTTGGCCGATCCTGCCCTGGTGTCGGAAGAGACACGCCAGAAGGTAATGAAGGCCATCGAGAAGCTTGGCTATGTGCCGGATCGAATCGCCGGTTCGCTCTCTTCCCGGCGCACCAATTTCATCACCGCCATCCTGCCGACGCTCACCAACTCCAACTTCGCCGACAGCGCGCAGGGGCTGGCCAAGGCGCTGCGCGCGGCCGATTACCAGTTGCTGATCGGTTATACGATGTATGACCTGCAGGAAGAGGAGCGCGTCATCCGCACCATGATGGAGCGCCGCCCCGATGCCATCGTCGTCGCCGGCACGGTGCATACCAAGATGGCGAGCGAGGTTCTGATGCGCGCCGGCATTCCGATCGTGGAGATCTGGGACGTTCCGGAGCACCCGATCGACCATGCGGTTGGCTTTTCCAACTACGAAGTGGGAAGAAACGCCGCCAAATATTTGATCTCGCTTGGTTTAAAGCGTATTGGCGCACTCGGCTCCCGGGCTGACGGCGCCGTGAACGACTGGCGCGGCGAAAGCCGCCTTGTCGGGTTTGCGGCAGCGTTGCGCGAAGCCGGCATTTCCGACGATCTCATCATCCGCGAAGGCAGCGCGCCAGTCTCCTATGATCACGGGGCAAAGACGCTCGGCTCCCTGCTCGGGAAGGCGCCCGATGTCGAAGGCATTTTCGCCGTCTCCGATATTTCCGCCGTCGGCGCGCTGATGGAATGTCACCGCCGCGGCATTGCCGTGCCCGATCAGGTGTCCATCCTCGGTTTCGGCGATTTCGATATCAGCCGCCAATGTTACCCGGCGATTTCAACGATCCGGGTCGACGCCCAGATGATCGGCCGCAGGGCGGGCGAATTGCTGCTTTCGATATTGGAGCCGGAAAAGGATGCCGCTGTTCCCGAAGGGGCGCGGGTGGATGTCGGGTTCGAGCTGATCGTGCGGGAGACGACGAAACAAGCGGGCGGCTAATCCACTCTCTTTCCTCATTCCTGTGCTTGTCACAGGAATCCAGCCGACGCGCGTCTGCGCGGCGAAAGGGAGTCTTTTCAGCCCAAGGACTTGGGCTGACTGGATCCCTGTGACAAGCACAGGGATGAGGTAAGGGCGGTGTATCGCCCTTACCGTGCCCCCCAGGTATCCGTCAGCCGATACCCCTCCGGCCACGGATCGGACGGATCAAGCATATGCTGGTGGATGCCGGTGACCCAGCCGCGACCGGAGATTTCCGGCAGGATGGCCGGGCGGTCGCCGACCGTTGTGGTTCCGAGAATGCGGCCGGTGAAGGTTGAGCCGATCAGCGACACCGCCGTCAGCGTTTCGCCTTCCTTCATTTCGCCGCGTGCATGCAGCACGGCCATACGGGCTGAAAGCGCCGTGCCGGTTGGCGAACGGTCCACTTTGCCCGGCTGGATAGCGACGGCCGCCCCTGCCCTGAGGCCTTCCGCCGTGCGCTCCACCTTGCCGGCAAACAGGCAGAAGGAAAAATGTTTCCAGTCGGGGTTTTCGGGATGGTCGAAACCCAAAGCCCTGTTGGCGGCATTGGTGATGCGCACGCCGAGGCGGGCGATCTCATGCGCCTCTTCCGGCTTCAGGCTGAAACCCATCGTCTCGGCATCGACGATGACGAAACTGTCGCCGCCATAAGCGGTGTCCACCTTCAGCGTGCCGAGGCCTTCGACCTCGAGTTCTACGTCGAGCTTTGCGGCAAAGCTCGGCAGGTTCTGCACGAAAATGCGCTCGGCCTTGCCGTTGCGGCATTCGGCGCGCACCTTCACCAGCCCGCCCGGTGCTTCCAGCAGCATATGGGTTTCCGGCTCCTGCATCGGCACGATGCCGCCATCCAGAAGTACTGTGGAAACGCAGATGGAATTGGAGCCGGACATGGGCGGCGTGTCTTCCGGCTCCATGATGATGAAGGCGGCATCCGCATCCGGATGTTTCGGCGGCACCAGCAGATTGACGTGGCGGAACACGCCGCCGCGCGGCTCATTGAGCACGAAATTGCGCAGCGTCTCATCACGGGCGATGAAACGGCTCTGTTCCCAGATCGTGTCCCCCGGCGGCGGCTTCACCCCGCCGACGATCACATCCCCGACTTCGCCTTCCGCATGGGCGGAAATGACGTGAACGGTCTTGATACTGCGCATTCAAAACTCCTCTAAAATATTTCCAGTCAAAGGGCGGAGCGGATTTGCGTCCGGAAAATGGGAAACCGAAAGATAGGCGCGCGTCTGGACGCGCCCTAGGGAAGCCAGGCGGGAAGACGGGAGACAGCCCGGCCGGTCAGGGCGCTTTCAACACAATCGGCAAGGCTGCCGAAGCGCACCGCGCGGCCGCTCAGGCCCGGACCGTAATGGGCATATTTGCCGGAATTGGTCATCAGGGCGCGGGTCTTCGTCGGAAAAACCGGCTCGGAAATCGAGCACCAGCAGAGATCCGGCAGCACCTGCACGCCGCTGTCCTTCAGGCTTTGCAGCGTGCCGTCCTGCCCGGCCGCGTCGATGACCTGCTGGCCGGCGGTGACGATGACGGCGACATCCGCACGACGTTTGCGGCCGGCGAACAGGGCGGCAAGCGCGCGGCACTCCTCCAGCGAGGCATGCGGGCTGCCGATGGCGACAAGCTGCACCTCCTCCGGCCCCTCGTTCAGAAGCGACCAGCCGGCCGCCATATCCTCAAGGGAAATGGTGACGGTTTCCGCTGTTTCGAGCGGCGCGAGCCCGGCTTCCGGCGTCACGCCCTCGATATGCAACATGGGCGAGGCGGAGGTGGTGCCGAAGGCGGCGCAGAGCGCTTTCAGATCATCCCGCGATGGCTTTGCGGAGCCAAGACCGCGCAGCAGCGGAATACAATCCGGCGCAGACTTGCCGGCGAGATAACCGACAAGCGGCCAGAAGGCGTCATCCACGCCCTGCGGCAACGCCACATCGACGATGCACTGCGGCCGGCGGTTTTCTTCGAGATACACCCCCGAAAGCGGCGCCCTGCCCGTCATCGCAATGCAGAGATCGAGGAAATCCGGGTGCTTTGCGGTGCGGGCACCGAGCACCGTATTGGCGAAGATCACCGCATTCGACTCGGCCCAGCCGATCGATTCGCCTGCACTTGGCGCGCTGTCGAGAAGGTAAGGCGAACAGGTGAAGGTGGGGCGACAGCCCATGCGCACATAGGCATCCGCCAGCCTTGCGGCGGGATCACCGAAATCCTCCGGTACACCCTGCGCCCGCCAGTTGGCCTTGTCCACCGAAATGGCGTTCATGGTCGATGGAACCCGCACCTTGCCGCCCATATCAGCCATTTTTTCCGCGAAGGTCAGGTTGGCGGGGCTGGCATAGATGCAGCCGTCTATATGGCCCTGCGTCACATCGACAAGCGCGGATGCGCCCTGCTGTGCCGCCATGGCGACGATGATGCGCATGGCCTGGCGCGCGGCGATGCCGTCACGGCCCTCAAGCATCGCCCGGTCGTCGTCCGTGAGGTCGAGATGCGCCGTCGCCGGCGGAGCGATGGCGAGCGAGATGCCGTCAGCCTCAATGGTGCTCCCGTGAATGCGGACATGCGCGGCGCGGGAAAAGCGGGCGAAAGTTTCTGCATCGAGCCGGATGACCGGCAAAGCCTTGTCGAACATTTCCGCTGCAACGAGGGCACCGAGCGTCAGAACGTCTTCAGCCTCGCAGAACACCAATGCCGAAGGCGCACGGCCGGTGAGGATGAGATCGAGCACCACGCCCGAGCCGGTGCAGGAACCGCGGCTGGTCGGCATGAACAGCACGCCGCCGGTGAGACAGATGCCATGCAGCGGGTGATGCACGTCGATTACCTTGCCGGTGGCGGGATCGACCCCACCCCAGAAGCTCAGCGCCTCTGTCGTGGCGATGACCTTGCCCTCGGCGGCACCCGCCAGAATGCTGCGCGCCTCGGGAGCGGCTGTGGATGAAACGGAAGAAGACATCGAAAATCTCCCTGAAGCATTTCCAGTAAACGTGCGTAACGGTTTGACGCCCGGAAAATGCGTGAAAAAAAGCGCTAGAGAATTTTTGCGTTTCGGAGAAAAGCCGAAATTCTCTAGAAACGTTGTGGCGAAAATGCCTCTGTATCGATGGCGGGTTTTTGCCCCGTCAGAAGATCGGCGACGATGCGGGCCGTACCCGCCGATTGCGTCAGCCCCAGATGCCCGTGGCCGAAAGCATAAACCACCCTTGCCGTGTGCCGCGCTTGCCCAATGGCCGGCAGGCTGTCCGGCAGCGAGGGACGAAAGCCCATCCACTGTTTGCCGCCTTCGGTCCTCAGGCCCGGCAGGAAGGCCTTCGCCTTGGTCAAAAGCGCCTCGGAACGGGCGAAATTGGCCGGAAGCTCCAGTCCACCTAGTTCCACCGCACCGCCAACGCGGATACCGGAGGAAAGGCGGGTAACGACGAAACCATGGCCACCGAAGGTGACCTGCGTGCGCAGATCGAAAGCACCAGACGGCAGGGTGGTATTATACCCCCGTTCCGTTTCCAGCGGAATTTTTTCCCCAAGCGAACGGGCGATGCGATGCGAGAACGCCCCCGCCGCCAGCACCACCTTGCTCGCCTTGCGGGTGCGGCCATCATGGCTCACGACCTCGACGCCGTCTTCCAGCGGTCTGAGCGAGGCAACATCCAGGCATTCAATGCGGCCACCAATGGTGCGGAAATGATCGGCCAGCGCCAGCGCGTAAAGCTTCGGATCGGCGATGGAATACCAGCCGGGCGTGAATGTGCCGCAGGTGAAACGCGGTGCTATTCCCGGCTGTATCTCGGCCATCTGCTCGGCATTCAGATGCCGGAACTCGATGCCGTGGCGTTCGCGTGCCTTCCAGCCGGCAAGCGAGCCTTCGAATTCCGCCTCGCTTTCATAGACCTGAAGGTTGCCCTCCTTGCGCAGCATCGCAATGGTGTCGGTCTTTCTGAGGAACGGCTCCAGCTCTGCTTTGGAAAGGTCCATCAGCGCCGTCTGCGCGGCGGTGGAATGCTCGACCTTCGAGGCGGCGCAGGCCCGCCAGAAACGGAACATCCATGGCGCGATCTTCAGCGCATAGGCCGGCGGCACGCTGAGTGGCCCCAGCGGATCGATGAGCCATTTCGGTGCTTTCCAGAGAATGCCCGGCGATGCAAGCGGCAGGATATCGGTGAAGGCGAAGGCACCGGCATTGCCGGCAGAAGCGCCCGCCGCCGGTCCCTCGCGGTCGATGACCGTGACCGAAAGACCGCGACCCTGAGCGGCGATTGCCGCCGAGAGGCCGACGACGCCGGCCCCGATGACGATGACATCATGTGCAGGCATCACCGCACGCTCGCCAGGAACTTCTGGGTTTCGGCATGCTGCGGCGCGCCAAAAAGCTGGTCCGGCGTGCCGATTTCCGCCATCACGCCCTGATGGAAGAAGGCGACGCGGTTGGAGACATCGCGGGCGAAGGCCATTTCGTGGGTGACGCAGATCATCGTCATGCCTTCATCCGCCAGCATCTTCAGCGTATCGAGCACTTCGCCCACCAGCATCGGGTCGAGCGCCGAGGTGACTTCGTCGAACAGCATATATTCCGGCGACATCGCAAGCGCACGCGCAATCGCCATACGCTGCTGCTGGCCGCCCGACATGCGGTTCGGATAGACCTTCAGCTTTTCGGCAAGGCCCACATGGGTCAATTGCTTGACCGCGATCTCCTCGGCCTGTTCCTTGGAAATACCGAGCACCTTGCGCGGCGCCAGCATCACGTTTTCCAATACCGTCAGATGCGGGAAGGCGTTCCATTGCTGGAAAACGATGCCGACCTTGCGGCGCAGCTTGTTGAGGTCGGTCGATTTGGCATGCACTTCCGTGCCGTCAATGACGATCTTGCCGCTGTCGATCGGCTCCAGGCCGTTGATGCAGGTGAGCAGCGTCGATTTGCCGGAACCGGAGCCGCCGATGATGGTGACGACCTCGCCCTTGTTGACGGTGAGGTTGATCCCTTTCAGAACCTCCAGCGGGCCGAAGGATTTGCGGACGTTTTCGATCTCAATCATTGGGGGACCACCGTCTTTCGAGATACCCGCCGAAACGGGCGATGGGGAAGCTGATAAGGAAGTAGATGGCGCCGCAGATCATCAGGATGGTCAGCGGTTCCTGCAGGCGGGTCACAAGGATCTGCGAGGCGCGCAAAAGCTCGATGAGGCCAAGCCAAAGCACCAGGGCCGAATCCTTCATCACACCCAGCGTCAGGCCGATCCACGAGGGCAACGACACGCGGGTGGCGAGCGGCAGCACGATGTAACGCATGTCCTGCGACCAGGTCATGCCGAGCGACCGGCAGGCGCGGCGCGTATTGGATGGCACGGCATCGATGCCGCCGCGCACGATCTCGGTGCAATAGGCTGCCGTATAAAGCGACAGCACCACGCATGAGGTGGTGAATGGCGGCCAGCCGAGCTTGGCGATCGACTGGAAGGCATTGCCGAGCACCAGCTGGATGAGCAGCGGCACGGAGCGGAAAATATCCAGAACGAAGGTCAGCGGCAGCGACCAGTAAGGGCCGAACTGGAAGCGGACGATACCGAAGACGATCCCCATGATGGTGCCTGCCGTGACGGCGACGGCGGTGACGGCAAGCGTCATGCCGGCACCCTTAGCCAGGAAGGCGAGATCACTCCAGGTGAGAGCGGTTTCAAACATGGCTCACCTCTCTCAGTAGCGGAACAGACGCGCGGCCAGCAATCTGGCGGCAAGCGTGACGATCTTGGCGATCACGTAATAGATGACCGCGGCGAGCGCGAAGAATTCAAAGGTGCGGAACGAGCGCGCATTGAGCGCCTGCGTGACACCGGCGAGATCCGTATTCATACCGACCGTGACACCGAGCGATGTCATCAGGATCGCCCAGACCATCTGGTTGGTGGCCGGCAGGAAGGCGACGCGCAGCATCTGCGGCAGGATGATGAGCCGGAAGGTCTGCATCGAGGTCATGCCAAGCGAACGGCCCGACCGCGTCTGCGTATCCGGTATGGCTTTCAGTGCACCGCGGAAATTCTCTGCCAGATAACCGGCATTGTTAAACGCGATACCGACCAGAAGCGCGGTATAGGGGCTGAGGTGGATGCCGAAATTGCCAAGCCCGAAATGGGCCATGTAAATCTGGAACAGTGCCGGCGTGTTGCGGGCAACCTCCACCCAGACGGAGGCCAAAGCGCCGAGAACGCGGTTGCCGGACAGCCGGAACAGCGTCAGCAGGATGGCGAAGGTAAGACCGATCACCATCGACAGAAGGGCGATCTGCAGCGTCACCACCGCACCGTCCAGAAGCTGCGGCAGAGCCTTCAGCGCCTGATTCCAGTGGAATGTATAGTTGAACATGAAGCGTCCCGCCTTTTCAGAAACGATCAACGGCGCGATCATTTTGACCGCGCCGTTTACGAAAAGTCCTGATCAGCGATAAACGCCGTTGACGGTGAGCGAGGGAACCTCGCCGCCAACCCATTTTTCATAGAGTTCGGCGTAACGGCCGGTGCGAACCTGCTGGTTGATGAAGAGGTTCAGGTAATTGATGAAGCCGTATTCGTCACGATTGGTGAAGAGCGCGACATAATCGATGTCATAAGGCGCCTTGCCGACGACAGAGATACCGGCAAACTTGCCGCCCTTGACGTTGGACTGCGCAACCGTGGAAGTGGAAACGGTGGCGTCGATCTGGCCCTGGCTCAGCGCGAGGAACACGTCAGCCTGCGTCTGGTAAGGACGGAACTCGCCGGTTCCCCACTCCTTGACCGACTTTTCAAGCGCGATGGCTTCAAACGTGCCGGCGGTTGCGCCAACCGTCTTGCCCTTCATGTCCTCGAAGGACTTGATGCCCGACTTGTCGTTGGCGGTGACGGCCATTTCGAAGGCGAAGTAAGGCACGGTCATGCCGACCGTCTTGGCGCGCTCCAGCGTATCGGAGGTGGACGCAACGCCGACATCGACGCGGCCGGACATCAGCGCCGGAATGCGCTCGGGGAACGGCGTTTCGACGATTTCAGCCGTGACGCCGAGCGCCTTGGCGAGGTCGTTGCAATAATCGACGTCGAATCCGATCGGGTTGTTGGCGTCGTCACGCGCCCCCATGGGCGGGAAGTCGAGCACGACGGCGCAACGCAGGGTGCCGGACGAAATAATGTCGTCAAGCTTGTCGGCCTTGGCCGGGGTGATAGCGGAAGTGGCGGCGAAAAGGCCGGCGAAAATGACCGATTTTTTCATTCTTTATTTGCTCCCAGAATTGGTCTGCCCTTGAAGGCGCGGTCACTATTTCCCCAAGAAAGCGATAAATCAACATAAAAATACAATGAGTATACAAAAAGAATTTTTTTGCATGCGAAAAGATGAGGTGTCGCGGATCATTACGCAAGCCGGCGCGGGGGGGAGCGGACAAGGTGGGCGAAACGTCCAGCATCCCTCATTCCTGTGCTTGTCACAGGAATCTAGCCAGCCCAAGTCTTTGGGCTGAAAGAGGCTTTCTGGCGCGCAGACGCGCGCCGACTGGATTCCTGTAACAAGCACAGGAATGAGGGCTTAAGGTATCTCCGTGTTTGACAGGGTGGCCTTCTGCTCTGACTGAGCTTCATCGAAAAGACACGTTGCAATACTCACACCTTTGTATACTTTATGTATTCAAAATGTGCGAGCCCTATCGGAGGACTATGATGAGCGACACGACCACCTTGACCATTGAGGCACTTTTCCAGCGGGTCGAGTCGATTTTTTTGAGGGCCGGGCTGAATGATGTACAGTCGGGCGCATTGGCGCGCGTCATCACGGCGGGCGAGCGGGATGCCTGCAAGTCCCACGGCATCTACCGTATCGAAGGCGCGTTGCGCACCGTCAAGGCTGGCAAGGTCAAGCCCGATGCCATTCCTGATGTGGCCGAGGACGACGGCACGGCAATCGTGAAGGTCAATGCCAATGGCGGTTTCGCCAACCCCGCCTTCGAGCTCGGCCTGCCGGTTCTGGCGGAGCGCGCGAAACGTCTCGGCGTTGCGGCACTCGTCATCAATGACTGCACGCATTTTTCGGCGCTCTGGCCGGAAGTCGAGGGGCTGACGTCGAACGGCCTTGCCGGGCTGGTCATGTGCCCGAGCTATTCCACCGTCGCGCCCACCGGCGGCAGCAAACCGCTGCTTGGCACCAACCCCTTCGCCTTCGGCTGGCCGCGCAAGGGCGCCTCACCCTATGTCTTCGACTTCGCGACGTCGGTTGCGGCCCGCGGTGAAATCGAACTGCATCGGCGGGCCGGAAAGCCCCTGCCGGAAGGCTGGGCTCTGGATGCCGAAGGCAAGCCGACGACCGACCCGGAAGCCGCCCTTGCCGGTTCCATGCTGCCCTTTGGCGGTCACAAGGGATCGGCCATCGGCACGATGATCGAGCTTCTCGCCGGCATCATGATCGGTGATTTCACCAGCCCGGAAGCGCTCGAATTTCTCGGCAGCACGACACTTGCCCCCACCCATGGAGAGCTGATCGTCGCCTTTTCTCCCGAAGCCTTCGCCAAGGGCCGTCCCGGCGATCCGTTCCAGCGCGCGGAAGTGCTGTTCGACGCCATCATCGGCCAGGGCGCCCGCCTGCCCTCCGGCCGCCGCTTCGCCGCGCGTGCCAAATCCGAAAGCGAAGGCATTACGCTTACCGCAGCAGAAATGGCCGGGCTGGACCGGCTGCTCGAAAAGGGGCTGGACGCGGTCTCCTGACCGTGTCGGAGAACAATATACATAAGGCCCGCGGCCCGGTGCAGAGTTGACGGCGGAATCCGCAAACCTCTTTTCCGTCATCCTCGGGCCTGTCCCGAGGATCTGCAACCGATTGATTTTATTCACCTTGATTAGATCCTCGGCGCAAGGCCGAGGATGACGCCGAGAGAATATCCACTCTTCACCACAAACTTCGTGGGGATTGCAGCCGGCAGAAATTTAAACCGGACAGCTGTAGGACAAGTCCGGGGATGACGTAGAAGCCAAGAAACGCTCAAACCTCATGCAAAAAAGGCCCGCATTTGCGGGCCTTTTGTTTCACGTCAGCGACTGCTCAGGCAGCCTTGCAGGCCTGCACGGCGCCCGGAAGCTTGCTCCAGTCGGCATACCAGCTGTTGAACAGCTTGAACTGCGCTTCGACATAACCACGCTGGCTGTCAGTCAGGGCATCGGTTTCGTTGAAGTGCAGCGTGTATTCCCTATCACCCTTCAGCACCATCATGTGCTTGAAATAGAGAACCAGATCCGGGCCCTCATCGAAGGACGAGAGAACGGCGAGCGCCTGCTCCAGCTCCAGCGCGCGGGCGCGGGCATCCGCGTCACCCTTGGCGGCGGCCTGCGACAGCTTGCAGAGGTGAATGACTTCCTTCGGCAGGACATTGCCGATGCCGGTGATGGCGCCGGTTGCGCCGCAATTGACGAAACCGTGGAAAACGGCGGTATCGACGCCAATCATCAGGGTGACTTCATCATCACGGCTGGTGATGTTTTCAGCGGCATAACGCATATCCGCCGGACCGCCGAACTCCTTGAAGCCGACGAGGTTCTTGTGTTCGGCGCGCAGCGCGAAGAAGAGATCGGCGCGGGTGGCGAAACCGTAATAAGGGCTGTTGTAAATGACGGCCGGGATTTCCGGGGCGGCCGAGAGGATGGCCTTGAAGTGGGCCTTCTGGGCCGCGATGACCGAGCCGCGCGACAGGACGCGGGGGATGACCATCAGGCCCTTGGCGCCAACCTTCTGGGCGTGAGCGGCATGGGCTACGGCGGATGCCGTGTTGACCGCACCGGTGCCGACGATAACCGGAATACCGGCCTTCACCAGACGCTCCACGCCTTCCATGCGCTGCTCGTCCGTCAAAAGCGGCCAGTCACCCATGGAGCCGCAATAAACAACGGCCGACATGCCATCGGCGATCAGTTCCTTGCCCTTGCGAACAAGCGCATCGAAATCAGGGGTGCGATCATCCTTGCAGGGGGTCATCAAGGCGGGAATCACGCCGGAAAAAATGCTGGCCGTCATTACTTGCTCCTAAGGGACATGTTTTTCGGGAATGGACGCACGTCCGCGCCACCCTTTCGACAGGCACATTACTATCTTGTATTTTATTTGTCGACAAGAAATCCGCAGGCTACAGATTTATTTCCAGCCGTTCGTTTCGTACCAGCAGTTTCTGGACCTGCCGCACGATCTGCTCGGCGTGTTCGCGCGCCAGCCTCTCGGAAAGGGCGGTATCGCGCGCGGCAATCGCCGCGATCATCTCTTCATGATCATCGACGAAGCGCTTCGGCAGACGATCGTCATAGGACTGGTAGTAGAGCCTGAGGATGCGCCGCCCCTCATCCAGCAGCCGTTTGAACAGGCTGGTGAAATAGGGGTTGCGCCCGGCTTCGGCGATGGAAAGGTGAAGTGCGGCATTGGTGGAAATCATCGCCAGCGCATCCTGCTCCTCCACCGCGATGGCGAATTCCGCGTTATGGGCGCGGATTCCAGCCAGATCCTCCGGACGGTGATATTGCGCGGCAAGCTGGGTCGTCACCCGGTACATCAGGACAAGCGCATCGAAATAGGTGTGCATGTTGAGGAAATCGATATTCGACACCATGGTGGAGCGGTTCGGCAGCGTATCGATCAGCCCCTCGCCCGAAAGCCGCACCAGCGCCTCACGGATCGGCGTGCGCGACATCTTGAACCTTTCGGCAAGCTGCACCTCATCGATCGGGCTGCCCGGCGGCAGAACCAGATCGAGAATCTCGTCGCGCAGCAGATCATAGACCATCTTTACGCCGGAGCCGCGCTTGCGCTCGGCAGAAGCAATTATATCCGTCATCATCAAATCCCTCTTGTCGACATAAAGAGTACTATTATATTTTTTCCCGATCAACGTCGCGCTGCACCGCACCTTCTTCGAATGGCGGAATAATTGTTCAAAAACAACCAAAAGCCATCGCGGAAATTGCCCGCGACGGCTTTTGATCGTTCAGTTTATGGCGTAGGCGATGGGAGGTTCGATTTATCCGGAGAAAGAGGAGCACGCCTCCTGTTTCTTCTCCCCGGCGGGAAAAAGTCGCGGCAGCGGGATGAAGGGGGCAAGGGTAGAGGTATTCGGCGAGCTAGCCCCCTCATCCGACCCTTCGGGGCCACCTTCTCCCCGGCGGGGAGAAGAAATGTGTCGCACCGCCGTGCTACCCCGGTTCCGCGACGCGGCAAGTGCGCCCTTAATTGCGCAGGCCGGTGGCCACGACGGAAATCTTGAAAGCACCGTCCAGGGTGGGATCGAAGGAAGCGCCCATCACCACATCGGTCTCCTCGCTGACCGCCTCGCGCACCAGCGTCATCGCCTCGTCGATCTCGTAGAGCGTCAGGTCGTTGCCACCGGAAATCGAGACCAGCGCACCACGCGCTTCTTTCAGCGAGGGTTCGCCGAGCAACGGATTGGCGATGGCTGCCGCCGCCGCTTCCGAAGCGCGTTTTTCACCCTTGGCCTGCGCTGTTCCCATCAGCGCCCGGCCGCCGTTCTTCATGACATAACGCACATCGGCGAAATCGAGATTAACGAGGCCTTCGCGCAGGATGAGATCGGTGATGCAGCGCACGCCGAGCGACAGAACCTTGTCGGCCGTCTTCAACGCATTTTCGAAAGTCGTGCCCGCATCGGCAATGCGCAGCAGGTTCTGGTTGGGAATGACGATGACGGTATCGGCCGTATTGAGCAGGTTGGCGAAGCCGTATTCGGCGGCCCGCATGCGGCGCGCGCCCTCGAAGCTGAAAGGAAGCGTCACGACCCCGACGGTGAGGATATTCTTCGCCCGGCAGGCTTCCGCGATGACGGGAGCAGCACCCGTGCCGGTGCCGCCACCCATGCCGGCGGTGATGAAACACATATCGTAGCCGCTCAGGTGATCCATGATCTCATCCAGGGAATCGATCGCCGCCTGCCGGCCGACCTCTGGGTCAGCACCCGCCCCAAGCCCGCCTGTCAGCTCGGAACTGAGCTGCACCAGCCGCGGCGCATTGGTCTTCTTCAGCGCCTGCGCATCCGTATTGGCGGCGATGAAATCGACGCCGCCAATGCCCTCGGCAATCATGTTGTTGATCGCATTGCCGCCACCGCCACCGACGCCGACGACGGCGATATTGGGCGTGTTGCGGGCGATGGTGGCGCGCGGAGACTGGGTCATCGTGTTATTCTCTTTCTAAACTCATAGGGTTCCGCGCCGTTTTTCGACTGCGGCACGCGAATGATCGGCAAGCTCCCAGCGCTTTCTCTCCGAGAGGGAAAGAAGCTGTAACGCTTTGAATTTCCATACCGGCCTTTCACCCCATAATGGCGAAAGAACGGTGTTCCAGGGGGCGAAAGATGCTCCACGGCGACGTTCTCCGACCCCTTCCCCGGATGAAAACCGAACCGAATCAACTGCTTCGCTCTTTAGAGGTGATAGCCGAAAAGGCACATCGTTTACACTCCATTCACTATGTTTATCTCACTTTGGAACGAGTTGCGCCGAGAAGTGTTTGCTTGCCGATCCCGCTGGAGCGGCGGGAACTGAAACGGAACCGGCCCCGCCGCTCCAGATTTTGGTTAAAGCATCGGATGATCCGAAAACCGCACCACGCTTTTCGGTCCGGTGCTCTGAAGCACACGAATGGAGACAGGCATATGTTGGCAGACGTCTTGCAAAACGAACCGGGTTTCCGCACGGAACAGCCGCGTGTGCTGATCGTGGAAGACGAATTCCTCATCGCCATGGATATAGAGGATTCCATTTTGCAGGCGGAGGAAGAGGCAGATGTCATCGGCATCGCCAACCGGCTGGAAGAGGCCGTGGCGCTTGGCAGCCGTGCCGATATCGCCTTCGTCGACGTCAATCTTGCCGACGGTCAGACCGGCCCCGAGATCGGGCGGCGGCTTTCCGAAGACCATGGCGTGGTGGTGATCTTCATGACGGCGAATCCCGAAGTCGTCGTCAATCTCGGCATCGGGGCCGGCGTGATCGCCAAGCCGGTGCCGCAGGATGCCGTCGAACAGTGCCTTGCTTATGCCCTTGCCAGACGCGCAGGCACCCATGCCGTGACGCCCATCGGCATGATGGCTTTCGACTGAGATTATTCTGAAGGCGATTATTCTGAAGACGATTGTTCTGAAGACTGGCGAAGTTGCCAAAAACAAAAAAGCCTGCCGCGGGAGGAGGTGCGGCAGGCTTTTTGAAAAGATGAACAGCGATATGGGAGGAGGAAAACCGCTGTCCCTGGGGCAATCCTTTGGGAGGAGGAGTAGGATCACCCGCATTACCAAAAGGATGTGGGAGGAGGTACATCCGTTTCGATGATTGGAAGATACCATTTTCCTGCGCGTTTGACAGGCACAAGGTTGCAGCGCAGATATGCATATGATGCATGGCAATATGGGCGATGGAAAATACCGGGCGCTGAACGCCCCTCGCAGTCAACCCGATATCTCAAACCTGATACCGATTGATTTTTCACGACGCGCACCGATCTTCGGCACACGGCCGAGGGCGGAGTGGAGCATGTCGTGAAATGTACCCGTCTGTCAGACGCCTGTAGTCAGGCACGTTCACCGCAAACAAAAACGCCCGCAAAGCGGGCGTTGGATCATTCGTAATGGGGCGATATCGCCTTGATTACCTGCCGACAGCGGCGCGGGCGACGCTGGTGATCTGGCTGCGATCGATACCGAGATCGTGCAGTTCACGTGTGCTCATACGGCCGAGTTCGTTGATGGTCTGACGATATTTGCGCCAGTTATTGAAGCTGCGTGCTACGTTCATGACATTACCCTTTCTGAGGTTTAGGTGACGTCAGCAACGTTTTCGTTCCGGCGTCCTTTGATGCCCCCTATATGCGCTTTCCGATGCGGAATTAACAGGCAGAATAAGGCAATCCACCCATGCGCTGCATGCAAGGGTTCCCATTCACGTCTTCCAGAAAAATGAAAGGCGGCTGAAAATTCAGCCACATGGAGGGGCGCGTGAGCGCCCGCGCCTTAAAACTTGTAGCGCACGCCGAAGACGTTGGCGTTTGTCGCACCCTTCATATTGCCCAATGTCTTGCCACCGCCGGAACGGTGGTGAAGGCGCCAGAAGAATTCCGTCGAGGAATCTTCGCTGAAGGAGACGTTGATCTCAGGCCCGAGGTAAAACAGGACGTTCGCGTTGCCATCATCCTTGATTTCCTGCTCACGCTCGCGGCCCGGCTGCGTATTCGTGACGAGGCTGAGGCCGGCAGTGAAGCTCGGCGTGACGAACAGCCGCTCGCCGAGCCTGATCTGCTCGTAACGCGCAACCGGGCCCGCCCAGACTTCGCCCGTGAAACCCTTGCCAAATCTGGCGGCGACGCCGATTTCGCCGCCGAGTTTCACATTGCCGATGTGATAGGGATAGAGCTGATAACCGCCGCCCAGAATGGCGTTACGCTCATATTCCACCGGAAAGAGGGCCGCACTTTTCAGCATGTCTTCTTTCGTCAGGGCGCCGCCGAAGCCGAATATCGCCTCGCTCGTCTCCGGCGTCATATCTTCCGACGCGACAGAGGGCGTTGCCGCCAGTGCGATCATGGCAACCAGTGACAGACGTGCTGCAATATTCATTTTGCTACTCCTGAACAAAGCCCGCTTACCCAGCCGTCCTCATAGGCATATTCACGGAAGGCGAACATACCGTTACCGAACACAATTAATTCAACTTGCGCGGAAATGGCCGAAACACGCGCATGATCCGGCTGTGGGTCAGCGCAGGAACCGCCTGAACCGGCGAAGCGCGAAAACGAAGAGCGCGGAGCCAATGGCCAGCAGCGCCAGCAATTGCGGCCAGACCACATCCAGCCCCGCCCCCCTGAAAAGCACCGATTGCGCCAATATGACGAAATGGGTGTTGGGTGCGAGAAGCATGATGTACTGGATGATAT
Source organism: Agrobacterium sp. LEGMi-208b (assembly GCF_059511785.1). NCBI lineage: Bacteria > Pseudomonadati > Pseudomonadota > Alphaproteobacteria > Hyphomicrobiales > Rhizobiaceae > Agrobacterium > Agrobacterium sp. LEGMi-208b. The sequence goes on along the minus strand of NZ_CM183446.1, from coordinate 2,212,105 downwards.
CGGGCATGCTCTCACGCGGCGTCATGGCGCCGGAAAGCACCTGCAGCGGCAGCAGAAACAGGATCAGCAACATGCCGAATTGCGGCATGGAACCGGCCACCGTCGCCAGGAAGATGCCCATCGACGTCATGGCGAAGAGCTGCAAGGCGGTGCCGAGCAGAAAGAGGAGGAGCGAGCCTTCGATTGGAATGGCAAGCAGCCCCCTGACGACGACAAACAGGGAAAATGCCGAGGCCACCAGCACGACAAGGCCCATGGACCAGACCTTGCTGAGCATGATTTCCAGCGGCGTGACCGGCATGACCAGCAGATGCTCGACCGTGCCATGCTCGCGCTCGCGAATGAGCGCCGCCCCCGTCAGCACGATCGACAGCATGGTGATGGCGGTGATGATGTTGTTGATCGATCCGAACCAGGACTTGTCCAGTTCCGGGTTAAAACGAGAGCGCAGCGTCAGCTCCACCGGCACCGTGGTCGCACCGCGATAGCGGCTGATATATTCCTGGATTTCACTCGTGACGATGTTTTGCACATAACCGCCGCCGCTGAAAGCCTGGCTCATGCGGGTGGCGTCGATATTAAGCTGGATGGCCGGCTGCTGCCCGGCCATCAGCCGGCGCTGGAAATCCGGCGGGATGTTGAGCGCGAAGGTATCGAGCCCGGCATCCATGCGTTTGTCCATTTCCGCGATGGAAATCTGCTTCGGCGGGGAGAAATAGGGCGGATAAAACGCCGTGCTGATGCGGCCGGAAAGCGGCGACTGGTCCTCGTCGACAATGGCGATGGCGGCATTGTTCAGCGTCTCCGGCAGCGCGCTGGAGCCGGTGTAGATCTGCAGCGTGAAGGCGTAGACGATCAGGAGCAGCAGCATGCCGTCACGCGCAAGGCCGCGCAGTTCCTTGATGCCGAGCTGGAAGATGTTGGACGAAAACAACCTCATGACGCCTGTTTCCTCAAAAGTGCGGCACCGGCGATGAGGAGCAGCGGAATGGCGATGAGAAGCGGCAGGAAAGAGCCGGAAAGTCCGGCGAAATCCAGCCCCTTGGAGAAGGTTCCGCGCGAAATGGTCATAAAATAGGTGGCGGGATAGATGTTGCCGATAAAGGCCCCTGCTCCCTGCAGCGACGAGACGGGATCGATCATGCCCGAATATTGCGTCGCCGGAATGAGCGTCAGCAAAGCCGTGCCGAAGATCGCCGCGATCTGGCTTTTCATGAAGGATGACATCAGAAGGCCGATTGAGGTGGCAATGATGACGAAGAGCAAAGCGCCCGTCGCGTAAGCGAGATAGCTTCCGGTGAACGGCACCCGGAAGATGAAGATCGCAAATGCCGTCAAAAGCAGGAAATTGAGCATGCCGAGGGCGACATAGGGAAGCTGCTTGCCGATCAGGAATTCCAGCCGCGTGGTCGGCGTCACGTAAAGATTGACGATGGAGCCGAGTTCCTTTTCCCTGACGACGCTGAGCGCCGAGAGCATGGCGGGAATGAGCATCAGCAGCAGGGGAATGACCGCCGGAACCATGGCGACGAGGCTCTTGACGTCCGGATTGTAACGATAGCGCGTTTCGATGCTGAATGTGCTTTGTGTGGCGGCGGCGCCATAAATCTCGGTGGCCTTGCGCGCCAGCCATGTCTGGTGCATGCCCTGCACGTAACCGCGAACGGTCTCGGCCCGCTGCGGCATGGCACCGTCGATCCAGGCACCTACCTCCACCGTCTTGCCGCGCAACACATCACGGCCAAAGCCGGGAGGAATTTCAATGGCAAGGCTGAGTTCGCCATCGCGCATCCGCCGGTCCATGTCGGCATAGTCGCGGATCGGTTCCTTTTCGATGAAATAACGGGAGCCGGCAATATCGAGCACATAATCGCGGCTGATGGTGGAATCGTCGCGATCCAGCACCGCGAAGGTCAGATCCTCGACATCGAGATTGATGCCGTATCCGATCACGAACATCAGGATGACGCTGCCAAGCACCGCGAGCGTGCCGCGAATGGGATCGCGCTGCAGCTCCAGCGCTTCGCGGCGCGTATAGCTGAACATGCGCCTGAAATCGAAAAACCTCTTGCGGGCGGGCGTGACATGTGGCGTCGCCGGCACGTTTGCTGCGGCGGCAGGTGCTTCGGCCGTTCCAGTCTTCCTCACCCCGGAGGCATCCTCCAGATAGGCGACGAAAGCCTCCTCCAGCGTTGCGGCATTACGGCTCCTGGTGATCGCATCAGGCGTATCGCTGATCAGCACCTTGCCGGCATGCATCAGCGAAATTCGGTCGCAGCGCTCCGCCTCGTTCATGAAATGGGTGGAGATGAAAATGGTGACATTGTCGTTGCGCGAGAGATCGGCGAGGATTTGCCAGAAGCCGTCCCGCGCCACCGGGTCGACACCGGAGGTCGGCTCATCGAGAATGAGAATATCAGGCGAATGGATCATCGCCACCGCCAGCGACAGCCTCTGCCGGATGCCGAGCGGCAGGTCGTCCGGCAGGGTTTCCATGACTGCGCCAAGATCGAAGCGCTCGGCCATTTCGGCGATACGCGGCTGGATGGTCTCTTCCGGCAATTTGAACAGGCGCGCATGAAGATCGAGGTTCTGACGCACCGTCAGTTCGGAGTAGAGCGAGAAAGCCTGGCTCATGTAACCGACGCGGTGACGGATCGCCATGTCGCTGGCATCCACCTTGTGCCCGAAGAGCTTCGCCTCGCCCTCGCTGGCGGCCAGAAGCCCGGTCAGCATTTTCATGGTGGTGGATTTTCCGCAGCCGTTCGAGCCGAGAAAGCCGAAAATCTCACCGCGCGGAATTTTGAAGCTGACATTGTCGACGGCGGTAAAATCACCGAAACGCATGCTGAGATGCGAGGCCTCGATGGCATAATCGCCATCATCCGTTACCTTGCGGGGTGCAATCTGCACCTCGTGATAACCCCTACGTTTCTCTTCCGGCAGAAGCGCGATGAAGGCCGCATCGAGATTGGCGGCGGCGGTGCGTTCCAGCAGCTCGGCGGGCGAGCCGGTGGCAAGGATCTTTCCGCCATCCATGGCGACCAGCCAGTCGAAACCGGCGGCCTCTTCCATATAGGCCGTTGCGACAATCACGCTCATGCCCGGACGCCCGGCCCGGATGGAATCGATCAGCTCCCAGAACTGCCGGCGCGACAGCGGATCGACACCCGTGGTCGGCTCATCGAGGATAAGCAGGTCGGGATCGTGGATCAGCGCGCAGCAGAGCCCGAGCTTCTGCTTCATGCCACCGGAAAGTTTCATGGCCGGGCGGTCGGCGAACGGCTCAAGGCCGGTGCTCTTCAGCAATTCGGCAATGCGCGCCTGCCGCTCCCGGCCGCCCTGACCGAACAGCCTGCCGAAAAAGTCGATATTTTCAAAGACGGACAGGGTGGGATAAAGGTTCTTGCCAAGGCCCTGCGGCATATAGGCGATACGCGGGCAGGTATCCTCGCGGTGGCGCGGATCGGACATATCGCCGCCCAGAACCTCCACCTTGCCTTTCTGTATGGCGCGTGCGCCGGAAACCAGCGACAGCAGGCTGGATTTGCCGACACCGTCAGGCCCGATAAGGCCGATCATCCGCCCGGCTGGAATTTCAACCGATATGTCGGCCAGCGCAACCGTGCTGGCAAAAGTCAGCCTTACATCCGTCAACCGTGCGACCGGCGCGCCGGGATCGTTTTTGCTGCTCGTCGCGGAGGGCATGACCATGGCGGCCACCCTCACTTCACAAGATTGCGTTCGAGGTTCTCCGGCCAGGCGGCCTGCGGATCAAGCCGGACATAGGCCATGCCGGGCAGCCCGGTTTTGACATATTGGATATATTTCTGCAGCAGCTCCTGCGGGATTTGCGCCCTGACCCGGAAGGTGAGCTTCTGGCGTTCCTCCTCGGTTTCAACCGTCTTCGGCGTGAATTGCGCCACATCGGCGACAAAGGAAACCTTGGCGGGAATGGTATATTGCGGCGCGGCGTCCAGTATCAGGCGCACATCCGAACCCATGGATGTGCGGCCGGCCTCGGCGGTCGGCAGAAAGAACGTCATATAGACATCGCCGAGATCAACGAGGTTGAGAACCCGCCCGCCGGCGGAAAGAACCTCACCCGGCTGGGCGATACGATATTGCACCCGGCCGTCGCGCGGCGACTTCAGCGTCGCATCGGCTATGTCGGTCTCGATGCTTTCAATATCAGCCTGCGCGGCATCGACAGCGGCTTCCGCATCGACGATCTGCGCCCTGGCGGCGTTGATTGCCGCGTCCGAGGCGGCCAGCGAGGCCTCAGCCGAAGCGAGCGTGGCGCGGGCGGACTGCTCGGCGGCTTCACTGTCATCGACAATCTGTTGCGACACGGCATTGCCGGTCAGCAGCTGTTTCGAACGGGCAAAGGTCTTGGAGGCGGAATCGAGCTGGGCCTTGCGCTGTTCCACCACCGCCTGCGCCGAGGTCTTTTCCGCTTCGCGCTGGGCGACGAGGCTGTGGGCGGTATCGATCGCTATTTTCGCGCGGCGAAATTGTGCCTCCGCCTGACGTTTCCGCGCCTCCAGCTGGGCCGTATCCATCTGCGCCAGCACCTGCCCGGCCTTCACGAAATCGCCTTCGCGCACCATGATGTCCTGAAGGCGACCGGCGGTCTTGGTGGAAATATCGATCTCGACCGCCTCGATGCGGCCGTTGCTGGCCACAAAACCGGAGGGTAGCCCCGCTGCCGTCAGCTTCGACCAGGCGAAATAAGCGGCGATGGCAAGCACAACAACCGCCAGACCAATGAGCAAGCCTTTTTTAGACATCCGTCTTCCCCATGAACCCCTAGAGTTTCAACCGTAATACGATGAAACCGAAGAAGCCAGCCACCTTTACGTTCATAATTCGCACCTGATATTTCCCGCACTCAGTGGGAGAAGACCGGGTGATGGGGCTTGTTTAGGTGAGGGAGCGGTTTACGACCTTGACACAAATCAAGCACCGGAAAAGGTCTAAAGCGGAGCGTCAGCAAAAGGCGTCCCCTTCGCCCGCCTTTCACCGGCTCACCTTCGAGATTACCGAGTGTCAGACAATCTCTCCATCAAATCCGGCGTCATCTTCGGGATCAATGGGGCGTCATCCTCGGGCTTGACCCGAGGATCCATCGGCAGGCGGAGTTGTGGATCCTCGGGTCAAGCCCGAGGATGACGAAGGAGGGTTTTCGCTTTCGCGGGCATGAGGAATGCAGTGTGCTTCCCACAGCACCCTCCTGTGCGCAGTTGACGGTGGGCGATGAATTTACACCGCCCGCGCCCGCTTCACCTCCGCCTGCGTCCACTCCGGCAGCCAGTCGCGATGGGCGAGCAACAGGTCATCCACCAGCGACCATATCTGATCGAGGTCCAGCTCCGCCGCCGTATGCGGGTCCATCATCGCCGCATGGAAGATATGCTCGCGGTTTTCGGTGATCAGCGCCCGCACCGTCAGCTCCTGCACGTTGATGTTGGTGCGCATCAGGGCGGTGAGCTGCGGCGGCAATTGCCCGATGAAGGTGGGCTGCACGCCGTTATGGTCGACAAGGCAGGGCACTTCCGCCGCGCAATCCGATGGCAGCGAGGTGATGCAGCCATTGTTGCGCTGGTTACCGTAAATGACGGAGGGTTCGCCGGTCCAGACCGAGTTGATGATGGAGGAGGCATATTCCTTGGACTGCTTGACCTCGATTTTCTCCGCCGAGCGATAGGCCGCCGCCTGCCCCTTCCAGCGCTCGATCTGCTCGATGCAACGCTTCGGGTACTCATCGAGCGGAATGCCGAATTTCTCGATCAGATCCTCGCGCCCTTCCTTGATGAAATAGGGCGTATATTCGGCGAAATGCTCGGAGCTTTCGGTGACGAAATAACCGAGCCTTGTCAGCATTTCATAACGAACCTTGTTGGGGCAACGCGGGTTCCAGCCGGGTTTTGGCGCACGGCCTTCGCGGTAACCGCGCACGAGATCGGGATAAAGGTTCCTGTAGCTGCCGTCGGGCTGGCGGTGCTCGAACTCCAGGAAAAACGCCATGTGGTTGATGCCGGCCGAACGATAGCGGATTTCCTCATAGGGAATATCAAGATCATGGGCGAGTTCCATGGCGGTGCCCTGCACGGAATGGCAAAGGCCCACTTGCCGGATCGTCGGATATTTCTCGGCAATCGCCCAGGTGTTGATCGCCATGGGGTTCACATATTGCAACATGATGGCGTTGGGGCAGACGGCCAGCATGTCCTCGCAGATCTTCCACAGATGCGGCACGGTGCGAAGGCCGCGCATGATACCGCCGACACCGAGCGTATCGGCAATGGTCTGGCGCAGACCATATTTGCGCGGCACCTCGAAATCGGTGACCGTGCAGGGCTCGTAACCGCCGATCTGGAAAGCGACGACGACGAAATCGGCACCGGCAAGCGCCCTCTTCTGGTCGGTATAGGTCTCGGCCTTCGCCTTCGCGCCCAATGTCGAAATCAGCTTGTTGACGACGATGGCGCTTTCTTCCAGCCTTTCACGATTAATATCCATCAGCGCAATGGTGGCGCCGGAAAGCGCCGGACGCTGCAGCACATCACCGATGATGTTCTTCATGAAAACAGTGGAACCTGCGCCGATAAATGTGATCTTGGGATCTCTTGCCATGTCTACCTCCGGCATTTGGCATTCAAGCGATTTCGAAGGCGGCTCGTACAAGCCGCTGAGTATATTCGGTTTTTGGGTGGGTAAGAACGTCCTCGACAGGGCCTTCCTCGACGATCCTGCCGCTTTGCATGACGATGACGCGGTGGCAGAGTGCGCGCACCACCTTCAGGTCATGCGAGATGAACAGGTAGCTCAGGCCCCGCTCATCCTGCAGCTTGCGCAGCAGATCGATGATCTGCGCCTGCACGGAAAGATCGAGCGCCGAGGTTGGCTCATCGAGAAGGATGAATTCCGGCTCCAGCGCCACGGCGCGCGCAATGGCGATGCGCTGGCGCTGGCCGCCGGAAAATTCATGCGGGAAACGCGAGAGGATATTGCCGGGCATGCCCGCCGCCTCCAGCGCATCGCGTACCCGCTCCAGTCTTTCGGCCTTGGTTTTGCCCAGACCGTTGATGATGAGGCCTTCCTCGATGATCTGGCCGATGGTCATGCGCGGATTGAGCGAGGCGAAAGGGTCCTGAAACACGATCTGCATACGCGAACGCAGGGGCCGCATTTGAGCGCGAGAACGCCCATCGACCCTCTCGCCATCAAAGACCACCTCGCCGCCCACCGGCTCGTTCAGCCGCAGCAGCGATTGCCCGAAAGTGGTCTTGCCGGAACCGGATTCACCAACGAGCCCCAGCGTCTCGTGCCGCCTGAGGGTCAGGCCGAGGCTGTCGACGGCGATCAGTTCTTTCAGCTCCGGTTTGAACAACCCGCCGTGACGCATCATGAAGGACACGCGCACACCGCTTGCCGTCAGCAGCACACCGGAATTTTCCGGCAGCGGTTTCGCCGTGCCATGCGGTTCGGAGCCGAGCAGCTTCTTTGTGTAGGGGTGCTGCGGCCCGGCGAAAAGCTTCTCCGTGGTGTTGTGCTCGCGCATCTCGCCATGCTGCATGACGTAGACGTAATCGGAAAACTGCTTCACGATCGTCAAGTCATGGGTGATGAGCACCACGGCCATGCCGCGCTTTTTCTGCAGGTCGCGTATGAGATTGAGGATCTGCGCCTGCACCGTCACATCGAGTGCGGTGGTCGGTTCGTCGGCAATCAGCACATCCGGATCGTTGGAGAGCGCCATGGCGATCATCACACGCTGCCGCTGGCCGCCGGAAAGCTGGTGCGGATATTGCTTCAGCCGCGCTTCAGGCTCCGGTATCTGCACCTGCCGCAGAAGATCGAGCGCCCTCGCCTCGGCCTCTTTCCGGCTGAGTTTCGAATGAACACGGATCGCCTCGACGATCTGGCTACCAATCGTATAGATCGGGTTCAGCGAACTCATCGGCTCCTGAAAGATCATCGAGATGCGGTTGCCACGCAGTGCCCTGCGCTGGCGGCTCGAAAACTTCAATATGTCATCGCCGTTAAACCGCACGGTCGCAGATTTCGAAACGGAAGCCCGCTTCGTCAGAAGGCCCATGACAGTGCGCGCCGTTACCGATTTTCCCGAACCGGATTCGCCGACGATGGCGATCGTCTCGCCCCGGTAGAGCTGGAAGGAGATGTCCTTCACCGCTTCGACAGTGCCGTGCTCCACCTTGAAGCTCACGGCAATATTGCGGGCGTCGATGATGGCGTCGTCGTTGCGATTGTCGGCATCGAAGCGGATCGCGGGGGCGTATGTGTTGTTCTGGCTAGCTACCATTTTACGCTCCTCTCAATAGGGATCGACGGCATCGCGCAGGCCATCGCCGAGCGCGTTGAAGGCGAAGACGGTGACCAGCACAAAACCGACCGGTGCGAGAATCCAGGGATAGGAACCGATGACGGAATAGGTCGCGGTATCCTGCAGCATCAACCCCCAGGAAATCAGCGGCGGCTTCACCGCAAAGCCGAGGAAACCGAGGAAGGATTCGAGCAGCACGACGCTTGGAATGTGTAGCGTCACGGCGACGATCACATGGCTCATCACATTCGGCAGGATATGCTGGAAAATGATACGCCGGTCGGTGGCACCGACGGCAATAGCTGCCCGGACGTAATCGATACGCGCCAGCGCCAGCGTCTTGCCCCGCACCTCCCGCGACATCTGCGCCCAGCCGAGCGCCGACATGACGCCAACCACGAAGACGAGGAAAACGGTGGTCGGTGCGGTGACCGGGATGAGAGACGTCAGCGCGAGATAAAGCGGCAATTGCGGGAAGGCGAGCACCACCTCTACGAAACGCTGCACCCAGGCATCCAGCGGCCCGCCGAAATAGCCTGATATCAGCCCGACACTGGTGCCGATGACGGTGACGATGGCCACAACGCTGAGCGCGATGGCGAGCGAGATACGCGAACCGTAGATGGCGCGCGACAGCACGTCGCGTCCGAATTTATCGGTTCCGAGAAAATGCACCGGCTTGCCGTCCGTCGAGCCGAAGAAATGCCGGCTCATCGGAATGAGACCCAGAAGCCTGTATTCCACGCCTTTGACGAAGAAACCGAGATAAACGGGATTGTCGTAATCCGGCCCGACGATGGGCTGGAAGGTGACTGGATCTAGCTCTTCCGTTTCGGCAGTCGCGTAAACGCGGGGGAACGGACTGACATTGCCGTCCTTGTCCGAAAACCGCACCACCTGCGGCGGCGAGAAGCTGGCATTGGTTTCAAGCGGGTTCATCGGAGCGAAGAAATCGGCGAAAATGGCAATCAGGATCAGCAGCACCACCAGCACCAGCCCGACCATGCCGGTGAAGGAGCGTCTGAGACGCCGCCATACCAGCGCGAGATAGGACTCATTACCCTGCATGCCGCGTTCAGGCTTGGGGGTGATGGCGGTTTCGTTTTTCACTTCGTCAAACGCCATCATCTCAGGCCCTCCCGAATTCGCGAACGCGTGGGTCAAGCATGGCAAGCAGCATGTCGGCGATGATGTTGCCGACGATCAGCGTCGCGGCCAACACCATCATGAAAGTCGCGGTGACATAGACATCGCCCACCGCCATGGAGCCGACAATGGCAGGGCCGACAGTCGGCAGCGCGAAGATGATGGCAGTCTCGATCTCGCCACTCAGCATGTAGGGCAGCACGACGCCCTGATACATGACCAGCGGGTGGACGGCATTCGGCACGGCATGGCGCATGATGACCGCACCTTCCGAAAGCCCCTTGGCGCGGGCCGTCTCGACATATTGCGCATTCAGCGTATCGAGCAGATTGCCGCGCATCACCCGCATATTATAGGCCAGCCCACCGAAGACGGCGATGGCGACCACCGGCCAGACATGGCTGACGAGATCGACAAATTTGCCCCACGACCACGGCGCACCGCCGTACTGCGGCGAAAAGAAGCTGCCGATCTCCGACACGTCGAAATGAAACACCATGAGATAGACGAGGATCAGCGCCATCAGGAAGCGCGGGATTGTCATGCCAAGGAAGGCGATGGTGGAGAGCAGGTTGTCGACCCAGGAATATTGCCGTGTGGCCGCCCAGATGCCGAAAGCGATGCCAAGGATGGATGCGAAGATGTGGCAGACCAGCGCCAGCGCAATCGTGCGCGGCAGGCGTTCGCCAACCACATCGGCAACCGGCTTGTTGTAATAGAAGCTGTAACCGAAGTCGCCGCGGGTCACGATGCCGCCGATCCAGTTGAAATATTGCACGACAAGCGGCTGATCGAGCCCGTGTTCGACACGATAGGCCTGCGCCTGCGCTTCCGCCTGTTCGAAGGACGCGCCGCCCTGGTTCATAAGCTGCGAGCGGATGTAATCGGCATAATCGCCGGGCGGCGCCTGGATGATGGCGAAAGTCACCACGCTCAGGATCAACAGCACCGGAATGGCGGATGCTACACGTATCGTCAGAAATCTCAGCATCGAACGGTCTTCCTCGGTTTGGATGGGCCGTGTGTCTCCGGCCGCGCTTCACGCGCGACCGGTACCGGGTGTTCTCCGGGAGGAGTTCTTCAAGTTTCGCATTTCCGTCAGGAAAAGCGGTGTCCGCCTTTCCCGGATATGCTTCAGTTAATCGGGCCGCCCTCGCCCGGCTTGCCGGGAAGCTGCTCAGGGAAAAGTTCGTATTTGCCCTGCTTGTCGGCCGCGACCCACAGGCGTTCGCGGATGATGGCGTCTTCAGCCCAGTTGAACATGAAGATCGGCGTACCCTGCGGCACATTCGAGAAGCGCTTGTTGACGATGAGCGCACCGGGATATTCGGTGAGACCAATCGTATAGAGGTTCTGCGTGTAGACCTTCTGATATTGCTTCATCAGCTCGGCCCGTTCGGCATTGTCCTGCGAGGAGATGAATTTCCGCACCAGATCGGCCATCTCCTTCTCGAACGGCATCAGATCCAGCTCCTTGCCTTCGGGCGAGCGGTGGTTCCAGCTGGTGCGCGGGCCGACAGGAGCAAGCTGCTCGGTATTCTGCACCACGGATGAAAGCTCGGTGGAATTGCGCCGCACCAGCCAGTCGAACTGCCCGCCATAATGGGCGGCATCGCGTTGGTTGGAATCGAGGCTGTTGATGACAACGCGCAGGCCGAGTTTCGCCATCTGGCCGACGAGACCTTCCGCGAGGCTCTTGTCCGTCGCATAGCCGTTATTCACGAGAAGGGTAATTTCGACGTTGCGGCCACCCAGCGTTTCCTTGGGGAAATTCAGGAAACCATCGCCATCGGTGTCTTTCAGGCCGATAGAGGCAAGTGCTGCCTTGGCGGCCTCGAGGTTGAAGGGATAATAGACCGTGGAGGCGCGATCATAAAAACTGGTGCCCGACGAAATGCCGCCCGGATAGATCGCCGTGAAAGGCCCCTTGACCAGCGAGTCACCAATCGCCTTGCGGTCGAGGGCCGATGTCACGGCCTGACGGAATACCTCGTTACGGTTCAGTTCGCGGATCGCCTGTCCGCGCTCATCCGGATTGCCCCAGCCATTGGCGGAAAAATTCATCTGCAGATTATAGCCGATAAGCCGCGGCCCGAAGGCAAGGCGGGCCGGCGCATTGGGGTCTGCGGCGCGCTTCAGCGAGGCGACGAAGTTTTCCGGCTGCTCAAGATTGGAGAAATCGCCCGATCCCGCCACGGCCTGCACATCGCGGTCCGCCCAGGTGGAAAGCTTGTAATGGACCTCGTTGAGGTAGGGCAGCTGCTGGCCCTTTTCATCGACCTTCCAGTAATAGGGATTGCGCCTGAGCACGATGATATCATCGGGCCGATAGGCGACCGGCACCCATGCGCCCATCACCGGCATGTTCATATATTCCGGCGGGAAAGCATTCTTGAACTGGTTATAGGTGTTCTTGGAATATTTCGGATGCTGGGGTTTGAGAATATGCGACGGTCCGGGGCAGAAGCTCGGATAGGCCATCGTGTAAAGATATTGCTTGGGAAAAGCCGCCTTGAAGGTCCACTCGACGGTGTAATCATCGATCTTTTTGAGCGTCGTTCCCTCACCGAAAGCCTCGGGCGACGCACCCCCGCCGAGCGGTGAGACATTGGGATCGACGACGGCATCTTCCCAATAAAACATCACGTCATCGGCGTTGAAGGCTTCGCCATCCGACCACTTGGCACCTTTAACCAGATGCATCGTCAGCTTGTGGCCGTCCTCGGACCATTCCCAGCTTTTGGCCAGATTGGGCAGCGGTTCGGTGTCCTTGGCATCCACCTGGAAAAGCGGCGCGGTGCGCGTCAGGCATTCGGAAAGGGCGATATCGATGCCGCCCCAGCCCTGGCTCTGGCCGGCAATGTAGTTCCAGCCCTCGGGCCGGCCGCCGACCACATGGCGCATCGTGTCACCGTAAACGCCGACACCGTCGGGCATGTTGCCGGTCTTGTAGACCAGCGGCTCTTCCGGCAGGCGCTCTTTCAAGGGCGGCAGCTTGCCGGCCTTCTCGAATTTTTCGGTGATCCAGTCGGGTTCGCTGTAGCTCGGCAGCGCCTTGAATTCGAGGATCGAATCGCGCGCGACATAATTGATCTTGCCTTCGGCCGGAAATTGCGGCGGCTCGGGCGGCGTGGTGGTCTCGAAGGCATTCGCATTGAGTGCGATCATCGAAACACCAAGTCCCAGTGCCGAGATGATACCGATCCTGCGTTGAAGTAACATCGTCATTCCTCCCAAATGGCAGCTCTTCGACCGCCCACCCTCTGTGATCGTTGCGACCGGGCGGCGAACTCCCTTTCGCCGCCAGCCTGTTCCCATGCTTTTCCTCAAACAGCCTTTTTCAGCGCCGATTTTTCGGCCCGCAATTCCTCGATGGAACGCACGTTGCGGCGCGCAGCCCCCGCCCAGTCACGGGTCTTGACGCTGGATTTGGCAAGCCGCTCCTTCGCCGCCGGCACGGCATCGGCATATTGCGGCAGCCAGCGCGCCTGCGCGACGACCATCTCGTCCACCATCTGCCAGACCTCTTCCGGCGTGGCGACGGCACCGACCAGCGGGTCATGCAGCACGGCAAGCTTCAGCAGATCGATATCGCCGCTCACCGCCGCATGCACAGACATGCGCTGGACATTGATGGAGGCCATGCAGGTGGCAGCGCAGGCTTCCGGCAGCGTGATGCCCGACACCATGTTGATGCCGAAGCGGTCGACGAAGCCGGGCGACTCGATGATGGCATCGGCGGGCAGATTGCTGATGACGCCGTTGTTCTTGACGTTGAAATGGCCGCGATAGACACGTCCCGTCTCCAGCGCCTCGAGAATATGGCTGGCATGTTCGTTGGAGCGCTTTGCCGGATCGATGGGCTTGGCAGCCGAGGCGAGGAATTGCGGGAATTCGGTTTCGAACCAGTTGCGCGTTTCGGTGGAGTGGCGCAGATACCCGCCGGTTTCACCGTGAATCCAGTCGGACATGTCGATCCAGCGGGCGATTTCCTCCGGCCGCTTACGATACCACGGCAGATATTCCGAGAGATGGCCGTTGCTTTCGGTCGAATAAACACCGAAACGCTTCAGCACGTCGATGCGCAACTTCTCCTGCTGCGAGAAGACCGGATGCGCCTCGAAGGCGGCGACCAGCTCTTGCCTGCCGATCTTGCGGCCGTTGAGCCTTAGATCGATGAACCATGTCTGGTGGTTGATGCCGGAGCAGATGTAATCCAGTTCGGACACGCTTTTTGCGCCAAGAATTTCGGCGATCTGTTCCGCACCGTGCTGTACGCCGTGGCAGAGACCGACCGTATCCACCTTGCCATATTCAATGGCCGCCCAGGTGTTCATGGCCATCGGGTTGGCATAGTTCAGGAATTTTGCACCCGGTGCTGCGACTTCGCGGATATCCTTGCAGAAATCCAGAATGACGGGAATGTTGCGCTGGCCATAGAGGATGCCGCCGGCGCAGATCGTATCGCCCACGCATTGGTCGATGCCGTATTTCAGCGGAATGCGGATATCATCGGCATAGGCTTCCAGACCGCCGACCCGCACACAGCTGATGATATATTTCGCGCCCTCCAGCGCCCGGCGGCGATTGGTATCGGCCGTCACCTTCACCGGGAAACCATTGGCCTCGACGATCTTTTCAAGGATCGCCTTGATCATATCGAGATTGTGCTGGCTGATATCCGTGAGCGCGACTTCGATATCGCGAAATTCCGGCACGCACAGGAGATCGGTGAACAGTTTTTTCGTGAAACCGACGCTGCCTGCGCCAATAATAGCGATTTTGAAACTCATAACGCCACCTCTGTTGCAAATCGAACGGGTGAAACGGGCCTGGGGATCATGAAATGACGCTGCAGAAAAATACCCTTGAGAATCCCGGAAAACCGGCCTTACTCCCTATTTTTCAGCAGCAATATCCCGCTGGCTGTCTCCTCGGATCGGGATTATGCGTATAAAGACGGATAGGACCAGAGAAGGATTATGCTTTCATGGGTAATTTTGTGCTGCGCGATTTAATCGTTCAGGGATCCGGCATGCGCACCGTCTCGCTACCGCGCGGCCGCCAGACGCTGCACACCATGCCGACCAGCAGCGGTTATGAAATCCGCCGAGGCGGGAATTATGACTGGGATGGACGCAAGCGCGGCCAGACGCCTTTCACGGTGCTGCAATATTGCATCGGCGGACAGGGCAACCTGCGTTACGAGAACCGCCATTATGTAGTGAAGCCGGGTGAAACCCTGCTGCTGCTGATCCCGCATAATCACCGCTACTGGCTGGAAGACGGCAAGGAATGGGAGTTCTTCTGGATTTCCATGAATGGCGAAGAGGCCCTGCGCATTCACCGCAACATCCTCGCCGTCACCGGCCCAATCCTCAAGCTCCAGCCCGAAACCGTCGATCACCTTGCCGAATGTTGCTCGCGCCTGGTCAATGGCGCGGAAACGCCGGGAGCCGCCTCCGCCGTGGCCTATGAGGCGGCGATGACGCTTTATGACGATGTCTTCGGCTCGCATCCCTCTTTCGGCGGTGAATATCGCACCCTGCAGCAGGTGTTGAGCTATATAGACAGCCATCTCGGCGAGCGGCTTTCGGTCAGCGACCTTGCGGCGGTGGCCGGCCTCAGCCGCGCGCATTTTTCCCGCATCTTCACGGCGAGCGAAGGGCTGCCGCCGGCTGAATTCGTACTGCAGCGGCGATTGCGGCGTGCGGCAAAACTGCTGACGACAGCCGGAAATATTCCCGTCAAGGAAGTGTCCGTACTGTGCGGTTTCGAGGACCCGAACTATTTTTCCAAGGTCTTTCGCAGGCTCTATGGCACCAACCCCAGCGAATTTCGCACCACCGGCATGTATGCGAGTGTACGGCAGGACGGAACCTGAAAAAACAACTTCGTTTTGCCACGTTTCAGGCGATTAAGGATGGATGGTACAACCACTTTTGGAGACCGGCTGAGGTGAACAGCAAAATCCGCACGATCCTCGTCTTTCCAATCAGGGCAATCATCGTATTTGCCCTGATCCTCGACGGCATTTTCCGGCCGCTTTACCGGCCCATTATCAGGACCATATCCGGCCTGACATTCATCAGGCGACTGGAAAACCGGATTGCCGGCTTGCCGCGTCTCGCCATCCTGCTCTGTCTTGCCGTGCCCTTCGCCATTGCCGAACCCATGAAGATCGTCGGCCTTCTCCTGATTGCCCACGGCGCAATCAAGACCGGGATCAGCCTGACGATCCTAGCCCATCTGGCAACCTTCCTGATCGTCGAACGCATCTATCACGCGGGCAGGGAAAAGCTCCTCACCTATGCCTGGCTCGCCTGGATCATGCGTTATGTGCGCTTCGCCCGTTCCTTTTACGATCGCGCCAAACTCGCGACCTTGAACTGGATCCGACTGAGGGTCATGGAATTCCAGAGGTAGGGGCGCTTCCGTTATTTCCGGCGGCGCAGCGTCTTCAGGGCATATTCCACAAGTGCGGTGGACTGCAACGAAACGAGGATGATGGCAATGCCGAGCACGACGCGGGTTTCCGGCACCTCATCAAACAGGAAATATCCAACAGCCGTGACGAACAGGATCGAGAGATAGCTGACGGGTGCGAGAACGCTGGCATCGGCGATACGATAGGCCCGCAGGAAGCAATATTGCCCCATCTGCGCCAGAAGCCCGATGGCCAGCAGCGGACCCCAGTCGAGCGGCGCAACCGGCTTCCACGTCCAGATCGCCGGAACGGCGGTGATGACGGCAAGGCCGACGGTATAAAACACCATCATGACCGTGGTGTTTTCCTGCCGCAGCGCCCGGGTCTGGATCACGGCAAGTGCGCCGAACACTACTGACACAAGGACAACAAGCACGCCTGCGTTAAACTCCGCCCCACCCGGCCCGATGACGACGAGCACGCCAGCAAACGCAAGACAGGCTCCGGCCCAGCGATATCGGCTCACCCTTTCGCCGAGAAAGGCAACCGCCATCGCCATCGTCACCAGCGGTCGGGAGAAGCCGATGGCGTTAACGGTGGCAAGCGGCAGCAGGGTGATGGCGATGAAATTGCTCGTGAGCGCGATGGCGTTGCAGCAGATGCGGAAGAGGTTGCGCCAGGGATATTTGACACGCAGCATCTCCATCCTATGCCGCCAGATCAAAGGCAGGATGAAGATGAGGCCGATCATCGCCCTGATGAAGACAAGCTGGAAAGCGGGATAGGTAACGCCCTGCGCCTTGACGAGCGCCGTCATTCCTCCCGCAACAAGCGTCATGTCCAGCAACAGCCAGCCGATACCCGCGCGCGTATCTGTTTCGCGCGGGTTTTCCTGTTTCTCACTGTGTCCGTCGCCATTCACGCCGGTTGCACAAGATTGGCCATAAGGCGGAACGCCCCCGGTACAAGCTTGTCCATCTGGTGATGCAGCACGAGGCTGGTATGGGTATGCCGGCCCTTGCCGATGAGGCCCGAGACCAGCGCGCCCTTCAGCGGCTGCTCGTCAACATCATGCATGGCGAGCAATGGCTCATAGACATCATCCCAGCGCGAAGCGAAATAAAGCCCGCGCTCCTTGTCCCAGCCCGCCCAGTCGGCGGCATCGATGACATTGGGCCCGGCAAGCAGCGGATGGTCGGGCAACAGCACCGTCACCTCCGCCTTCGGGTCCGTTACCCGCCAGCGCAGCGACGGTTTGCCGATTTCAAGATGCCGGACCGGCGTTGTCTCCGGGTTCCATCCGTCGGTCGGCCGGTGATAGAGCGTGACGAGATGGCCGCCGTTTTCAACAAAGCGATGGAGCTTCTCCGTCGCAGCAGTGAGATCCCTGCGGATGCCGAAGGCGAATATGCCGACGACAATTGTCGTGAAAGACGAGAGATCGCCGCCGAGCGCCTGCGCGTCGAGTTCGGTGACATCGAGACCCATGCGCGGCAGCCATGAGCCGACCCGGTCCGCACCGCCGCCGACATAACCGATCCGCGCGCCCTTGGGCAGCTTGAGGTCCAGCGACAGGATTTTCATGACGGATGGCGCAAGAAACCGCGCCCGGCCAATATGCGGATAGGCGATGGGGGTGATCTGAAAGGCCGGCTGCGAACCGGAAATCGCCTCAAGCTGTGCAAGCCCCGCCGCGCCCTCGCCCGTGCGTTCGGCAATCCAGTCATCTCCCGATTTTTGCACATTCCAGCCGCCGGCGCTCCTGAATGACAGTGGTGTATCCGCGCCTTTCACGAGGGCCTGAAACACATGTGTGTCCCGGCCTTGTCCCAGCGGAACGAGAAAAGCATCCGGCGAAAGCGTGAGCGACTGCGCCGGCATAACGAAAAACGGTTCTTCGAGATCGAAGAGGGCGCAAACCTCCCGCCCTTCAAGCTTTGCAGCCACACGTACGAAACCATGGCCGTTGCCGCCTGCCGCTTTCCAGTCCGGCTGATAGAGACCCGAGATAGCCGCGCTTTGATCGGCCGTGAGAGAAAAGACAACCGTCTGTCCCAACGAGCTGATGGACGACGACACTCCGCTCGGAAGGACCGGCGTCACCTTGACATCGAATTCGGCTGCCCGGTCGGAAAGCTCCACATAAAGCGACGTTTCCCCACCCGGAACGATCTCCGCCGGCTCGGCATAGGCCCGCTCGAAAAGATCAAGCGCCGTCAGAATGACAGCATCGACCTCGGCCCGCTTGCGCGTGATCCTGTGGCCGTGCAAGTCCGTGAATTCGCTCGCCGCGGCTTCATCCACCTTTTGCAGAAGGGCTGCGGCATCCAGCAGCGATCTGGTGATTTCCCGCGTGTCGGGAAAGGCCGCAATCGCCCTGGTGATGGCCTGTTCGGCCTCGACCAGCGCTTTCCGGGATTCGGCATCAAGCCCCGCAACGCCGGCAAGGGCAGCAAGCGCCGATGGCAGGTTGTCGAGGATTGATCCTTCTTCTCGATTGGCGGCGTCAGTGAGTTCGAGATGAAGGGGCCAGAGTTCCTGCGCCCGCTTCGGCCAGTGCCCCATTCCCTGCGAGGCATGGTAATAACGTGACCATTCGCCGATACGGTCATATTCGGCACCGGTCGCCTGCTCCCTGCCGGCCGCATTGATCGTCAGCGTCGTTTCCGGCGGCGGCACTTCGTCATCATAGGTATCGCCACCGCCCGACCATGCCGGGAGATAGAACTTCGCCACCTTCCAGGGCTTCAGCCCCTCGGAGAAATGTTCAGGGTAAGCGGAAGGATCGGCCGCCAGCGCAATCGCGCTTCTTGCAGCCCGCGTCATGGCGCGGTGATGCCCGTGCTGCCCCGGCACATCGAGAAATGTCGGGATGACGATATCGGGCCGCTCCTTGCGATAGGCCCGCACCAGCCGCTCGACGATGCGCTGCTGTCCCCAGCGGCCGAAGGTCTGGTCGCCATCCTTGGAGAAGCCGAAATCGTGGATCATATCCGCCGGTCCGTGGCCGAGCCAGCTTATGTCGGCATCGATGACACGGGCGGCCTCTTCGAGTTCCCGCGAGCGAATGACGCCGAGCGCCCCCAGCCTCTCCGGCCCCAGCGCGTTCTGCCCGCCCTCACCGCGTGTCGAACAGGCGATGATGATCCGTATGCCCAGTTCCATGCGAAAATAGGCAAGAAGGCCGTTCTGCTCATCATCCGGATGCGCGCCGGTATGCATGACGGTGGCGGTGGATTTCAGCGCGCTCAGCTTGCGGTGCAGGCGAACGAGCCAAGGATCGGCCATCTGCCGTTCGATGCGTTCGCGGGGGGTAAGCATGGGCGGTCTCCTCCAATATTCAGCCCGGCGCCTGTGTTGCGGCTCCCGGGGATGTCTCCAGTTTCGGTGTGACGATGTCGAACAACGGCAGTGCCGCAGCGCCAAGGGCGGCGGTCAACTGCCCGGATTTGCCGTGCATGACGCGCGGCAGTTCCCGCTGCCGCCGGCTTGCGACCGAGGTCGGCAAATCCCCCATGCGCTGAATGATGTCGCTGATGATGACCTCCGGCAGCGCGCCGCCGAGGATGACAGTCTGCGGATCGAGAATATTCTCCAGCATGGCGATCATCGGCGCGAGATGGGCCGAGGCATCGTCGATCCACTCTGTCACGACCGGATCGCCGGCTTTGAACAGGGCTTCAAGATCGCCAAGTTCCGTATCGGCGATACCGGCATGGCCAAGCTTTTCCTTCAGCACGTACACGGAAGCATAGGCTTCGAGGCAACCTTTCTGCCCGCAGGAAGGGCAGGCCCTGCCCCGCGGCGATACGGTGACGTGACCGATTTCGCCGGCGTTTCCGAAAGCGCCGCGATAGGGCGAGCCATCCTGAATGATGCCAAGACCGATACCGACGCCGAAATAGATCATGCAGAAATTGGGGATCGCCAGCCCCGCACCGAACAGGCGCTCCCCGACGGCCGCGGCCGTCGCGTCATTTTCCACCACCACCGGCTGGCCGCAGGCATCGCTCAGCATCTGGCGGGCATCGATGCCACCCCAGCCGGAAAGGGTCGTTGGCCCGACCGAGGTCATGCCATCGATCTCGAAGGGACCGGGCATGACGACGCCGGTGCCAAGCAGTCTGCAACCGAGATTTTTCGCAACAGCCGCATGCTCGGCGGCGAAGGTCTTGAATATGGCCTCCGGCGTGGTGTCCGTGAGCGGCGTGACGCGATGGGTGCGCAGCATGCCGGCCAGATCTAGGCCGACGGTGACCATATGGTCGGCGGCGATTTCCACGCCGATCGTCGCGCCGCCATCCGGATTGACGGCGAACTGGATCGGCGGCTGGCCCCTGCCGGTGCGCCGTCGCCCGAGTTCCTTCAGCAACTCCTCGCCCACCAGCTCATCGACGATGTTGGCGACTGCCTGGGCTGTCAGGTGGGTGATCTTGGCGATCTGGGCGCGGCCGAGCGAACCGTGCCGCCGGACGAGGTCGAGGACGACTCGCCTGTTATGCTCGCGGCTCCGCTCAGGATTTTTTCCGATTGCTACGGGATAGGCATCCACCGTGTGCACCGTCATCTCTTCAATTTCCCCGTCCCTTAGAAAATTCATAACGTCCAAATGACGATAAGCGCAATATAATAATTCAAGTAAATTATCTTATTGACAAACGCCCGTGTTCGGAGAACCGTAGAGAACGACCGGGGGTCAGGCTCGCATGGGGGATGGGACACGAAAAATCCCGTTGCCGGCCGAGTCGATGAGCGCGCGCGAAAGCGCGGATAAAGGGAACGATCACTCCGCATCCGGAAGACCGGACGGAGGAAATGGAGGGTTACATGCGCAGGGCAACTCTGTTCGCCGGCTTGGTCGCCGGTTTCAGCACATTTGCATTCAACGCCGCCCAGGCGGTTGAAATCGAATATTGGCAATATGTCTTCGACACACGCGTAAAAGCCATGGATGAGCTGATCGCGGAATTCCAGAAGGCCAATCCTGACATCACCGTCAAGCAGGTGACCTTCCCTTACGCCGATTACCAGACGCGCGTCATCGCCGCCAATCTTTCCGGCAAGGGCCCTGATGTGATGCAGCTGTTCTATGGCTGGCTGGACAAGTTCGCGGCCGGCGGCATCCTGCAGCCACTGCCGACCGACGCCTTCCCGCATGACAAGATCGAAAGCGAATTCTTCCCGATCGTCAGCGCCATGAAGCGCGGTGACGATTATTACGGCCTGCCGACGGCGGTTCGTTCGCTGGCGCTCTTCTACAACAAGAAGCTCTTCACCGAGGCCGGTCTGGACGCCGCCAATCCGCCGAAGACGCTCGACGAATTCGTTGCCGCAGCGGAAAAGATCGCCAAACACGACGCCGCCGGAAACCTGACAGTTGCAGGTTCCACGCTCGACATGGGCGGCCAGGACCACCAGTGGTGGCGTGAAGTCCTCATTCGCCAATATGGCGGCGAGCCCTATGCCGACAACGATCAGAAAGTGACCTATAATAGCGAGCCGGGTATTCAGGCGCTGAAATTTTATACCAGCCTGCAGCTTGAAAAGAAGATCGGCCAGGTGGGTTTCATGGATGAAGGCCAGGCCGCCTTTCGCGCCGGCAAGGCCGGCATGACCATCGACGGTACCTTCCGGCTGGGCTCGTTCCGCACCATCAAGGATTTCGAGTGGGGCGTGACCGAACTTCCCACCAACGACAAGAACATCCGCTCCAACTATGCGAGCTATTTCGCCAACGGCATCAGCGCCAAGACGACGGGTGAAGAGCTTGAGGCTTCCAAGAAGTTCCTCGCCTATATCTCTTCCCCGGAAGCCATGGCGATCTGGCTGAAGACGGTGGGTGAACTGCCGGCACGCCGCTCTGCGGCTCTGACCGAAGAAAACCTGAAGGACCCGATCTACGCGCCGTTCCTGAAGGGTCTGGAATATGCCCATACGACGCTGTTCATGGATGAAGCCGCCCAGCGGCAGAACGCCATCGACATGACCAACCGGGTGCTTCTCGAAGGTCAGTCGGTCGAAGATTCCATCAAGCAGGCCGCCGAGGCCGAGCAGGAAATCATCGACGCGGCGAAACCCTGAAAACCGCAGGTCCAACAATGACAGCGATAGATCAACAGGGGGCGGCATCCGGCCGCCCCGGCGGCTCCTTTGGAGATCGCCTTTCCATGCGCACCAAACGGCTTTTGTGGATCTGGAGTTTTCTGGCGATCCCGATCCTGTTTTACAGCGTCATCCGCTTTTACCCGACGCTGCAGGCCTTCTATCTGTCCTTCACCAACTGGGACCTGCTCAGGCCGGCAAAGTTCATCGGCATCGCCAATTACGTCAAGCTGTTCAAGGACCCGCAATTCTGGAAGGTGTTCAAGAACACCTTTGCCTATCTTATCGTCGGTACGCCGATCAGCCTCGTTCTGGCTTTCGTCATCGCGTTTTATCTGGACCGGGTGCGCATTCTGCACGGTTTCATCCGCGCGCTTTATTTCCTGCCCTACCTCACCACGGCTGCCGCCATGGCCTGGGTCTGGCGCTGGTTCTATCAGCCGCCACCCATCGGCATCATCAACGACATGCTCGGCATGATCGGCATTCCCCAGCAGCCCTTTATTCGCTCCACCGATCAGGCGCTTTATTCCGTCATGGTAACCGCCATCTGGGCTGGCCTCGGTTTCCAGATCATCATCTTCATGGCCGGGCTGCGCGCCATTCCGACGACATTTTACGAAGCCGCCCGCATCGACGGGTTGGGTGAATGGGCGATCCTGCGCAAGATAACCTTGCCGCTTCTGAAACCCACAACCGTTTTCCTCGTGGTGTTTTCCTCGATCGGCTTCCTGCGCATTTTCGACCAGGTCTATAACATGACCACCAATGATCCGGGCGGCCCGCTCGGTTCCACCAAACCGCTGGTGCTGATGATCTACCAGACCGCGTTCAATTCCTATGCGATGGGCTATGCCGCCGCGCAGACGGTTGTCCTGTTCACCATTCTTCTCGTCGTATCGCTGATCCAGCTCTGGGTCCTGAGGGAAAAGAAATGAGCGAAGCCTCGCCACTCTCCCACGCCCGTATCCGCCCCGGCCGCATTCTCGCCTGGACGCTGCTGTTCATCGGCGGCCTGATCATGATTTCGCCGTTACTCTTCATGTTCGCGACCTCGTTCAAGACGGCGGATCAGGTTTACGATCTACGTCTCATTCCGGCCGCGCCGACGCTTGCGAACTACATCACCGTCATGGCCGATGGCCGTTTCCTGCGCTGGTTCTTCAACTCGATGCTGGTTGCGGTCATCGTCACCGTGTCCAACTGCTTCTTTGACAGTCTGGTCGGGTACACGCTGGCGAAATTCGAGTTTCGCGGCCGTTATTTCATCTTCCTCGCCATCCTCTCGACGCTGATGATACCGACAGAAATGCTGGTCATTCCCTGGTATCTGATGTCCAGCCAGCTGGGCTGGCTCGATAGCTACTGGGGCATCATGTTCCCGGGCATGATGACAGCCTTCGGCACCTTCCTGATGAAGCAGTTCTTCGAGACGGTTCCGAACGACTTCATCGAGGCTGCGCGCGTTGATGGGCTCAACGAATTCCAGATCTGGTGGAAAGTCGCCCTGCCGCTGGTGACGCCGGCGCTCTCCGCGCTCGCGATCTTCACCTTCCTCGGCAACTGGACAGCCTTTTTCTGGCCGCTGATCGTCACGACTAGCAAGGAACTCTACACCCTGCCCGTCGGTCTTTCGAGCTTTGCCGTGGAACAGCAGATTCAGTGGGAAATGATCATGACGGGCGCAGCCATTGCGACCATCCCTACCCTCATCGTCTTCATCGTCCTGCAACGCTACATCGTGCGCGGTGTGATGCTGGCGGGCCTGAAAGGATAATATCATGGCCGATACCAACCCGCGCCAGTCGGATAGCAGCAAGTTTCCCGACCCTGTCTACAAGGAAACCGTGCTGCGCCCGCTTTTCGACGGCGCCAAGAACCACCATGTCGACGGCTTCCGCCGCATAGACCGCGCTCATCTGGTCATGCTGCGCGAGACCGGCATTCTCGATGCCGAAACAGCGGCGAAGATCGCCGGCGCGCTTGAGGATATCGACAGGACCATCGAGCCCTCCGAGCTCGTCTATACCGGCGAAGTCGAGGATTTCTTCTTTCTGATCGAGAAAGAACTGAAAGCCCGCATCGGCGTCGATGTCGCCGGCCGCCTGCACACGGCCCGCTCGCGTAACGATATCGATCACACGCTGTTCAAGATCGGCCTGAAAGACAAGATCGACACGCTCACCGCCAAGGCGCGTGTTCTGCTGAAAGCGCTGATCGATGCCGCCGAGCGTAACCAATCCACGCTGATCGTGGCCTATACGCATGGGCAGCCGGCCCAGCCCACCACCTTCGGCCACTATCTCTCCGCCGCCATTGAGGTGCTGATCCGGGATATCGACCGCTTCGCGGAGGCACGCCGCATCGTCGATCTTTCGCCGATGGGCGCTGCCGCCATCACGACCTCGGGCTTTCCCATCGATCGGGCACGGGTTACCGAATTGCTGGGCTTTGCCGCACCCTTACGCAATTCCTATTCCTGCATCGCCGCCGTGGATTATACGACGGCGACCTATGGCGCGATCGAACTGATGTTCCTGCATCTCGGCCGGCTTATTCAGGACTTCCAGTTCTGGACGAGTTTTGAGGTCGGCCAGATCTACGTGCCGAATTCGCTGGTGCAGATTTCCTCGATCATGCCGCAGAAACGCAACCCGGTGCCGATCGAACATCTGCGCCACCTCGCCAGCCAGACATTCGGCCGGGCGCGGACCGTGCTGGATGTGATGCACAATACGCCCTTCACCGACATGAATGACAGTGAGGGCGAAACCCAGGGCATGGGTTACGAAGCCTTCACTTCTGCCGGTCGGGTTCTCGATCTGCTCGCCAGCCTGGTTGGCCAGATCAGTATCGATCCTGAAAGGGTCGACCAAAACATCCGCCGATCCTGCATCACCATCACGGAACTGGCGGATTCGCTTGTCCGCATCGAAGACCTGTCGTTCCGCCAGGCGCATGAAATTGCCGCGACCGTCGCCAAAAGCGTCGTCGCGCTGAAGGGCGATCTGCCGAATGACGGTTACCAGCCGTTCCTCAAGGCATTCAGTGAACTGACGGGACGCGAGACCGGCATCGACGAGGACAAATTCAGGCAGATCGTCTCGCCGGAACACTTTGTCGCCGTGCGCGCCCGTTTTGGCGGCCCGGCGCCTGAACCCATGCGGGAAGCGATTGCGGCATATCGCGATAGGCTCGGCACTTTTGCGACGGAAGCCCAGCGGTTCGCCGATCACGAAGCGGCGAAAGCCGCCGAACTGGCAGAGAAATTCACCGCCCTGACGGGAGCGCGATAATGGCGACAATCGAACTCAATCAACTCGTGAAGCGCTACGGCAAGGTCGAAGCGGTCAAAGGCATAGATCTCGCCATTGAAGACGGCGAGTTCGTCGTTTTTGTCGGCCCTTCCGGCTGCGGCAAATCCACCACGCTGCGCATGATCGCCGGGCTGGAAGAGATTTCCGATGGCACGCTGAAGATCGCCGGCAACGTCGTCAACGAGAAAGAACCGAAACAGCGCAACATCGCCATGGTCTTCCAGAACTATGCGATCTATCCGCATATGACGGTTCGCCAGAATATCGGTTTCGGGCTTTATACATCAAAGCTCGACAAGACGGAAAAGAACCGCCGCATCGAAGAGGCCGGCCGGGTGCTGGGGCTTGAAGCCCTGCTCGACCGCCGTCCCGCGGCCCTGTCGGGCGGCCAGCGTCAGCGGGTCGCCATCGGCCGCGCCATGGTGCGCGATCCCGCAGCCTTTCTGTTCGACGAGCCGCTCTCCAATCTCGATGCGCAGTTGAGATCGCAGATGCGCATTGAAATCAAGCGCTTGCACCAACGTCTTAAGACAACAACCGTCTACGTCACCCATGATCAGGTGGAAGCCATGACCATGGCGGACCGTATCGTGGTGATGAAGGACGGTCATATCCTGCAGGTCGGCACGCCGACAGAACTTTACGAAACACCTGTCGATATCTTCACCGCCCGCTTCATCGGCAGCCCCTCGATGAACCTGCTGCGAGGGACCAAAACAACCAGCGGCGTTGCGCCCTCCGCCAACGGTGAGCTTCTGATCGGCGTCCGGCCGCATGATCTGCTGGTCGGCGAGAACGGTGCTGCACAGGGAACGTTTACACTTGAGGGAACGGTAACGGCAGTCGAGCCGCTGGGGCCGGAGACGCTTGTTCATCTGGATACGGACACCACCTCGGTGATCGCCACGGCCCGGGGCAAATCCATTCCCGCTGTCGGCAGCCGGTTGCAATGCCAGGCGACAACAGGCGCGCTTTATCTTTTCGATGCGAAAACGGAAAAGCTTCTGGGCCGCGCATGATGACAACAGAAAAAACAGCCGTCATCAGCATCGGCCGGATCTATTGCGACCTCATTTTCACCGGGCTCGATGAATTGCCTGTGCTCGGCCGGGAACTGTTTGCCCGCGACATGGAAATTGCCGCTGGCGGCGGCGCCTTCATTGCCGCCGCACATTTCGCCCATATAGGCCGCCCGGTTGCACTGCTGGCAAGGCTCGGCACCGATACGTTTTCGCGAGATATCGGTGAGAAAATGGCACAGAGCGGCGTGGACCTGCAGTTTCTGGAACATGCAACGGATGCCGGGCCTCAAGTTACGGTCGCGACGGTGGTTGGTCAGGACCGGGCATTTTTGACGCACCGCGCCGGTGCCGCCCGGCCGTCAACGCTGGATGCTGCCTTTGCATGGGACAAGGCGAGGCATCTGCACATCGCCGAATTCGCGACTCTGCACGAAATTCCCGAGCTGGTTTCGCGGGCCAAGGCGAGCGGATTGTCAGTCTCTCTCGACCCGAGTTGGGATGCAGCGCTGATCTACGACAAAGGCCTGCTCAAGGCCTGTGCCGGCGTCGATGTGTTTTTGCCCAATCTCGAGGAGGCGGAAGCGATCACGGGGCATTCAGACCCGGAGGCGGCCATCAGGACACTGGCGGAGGCTTTTCCCATCGTCGCGCTCAAAGGTGGCGCGGAAGGTGCATGGGTATCTTCTGCGGCCGGGCTTCACCATAACGCGGCCCAGAACGTCCCGGTCATCGACACAACTGGCGCAGGCGATGCCTTTAATGCCGGTTTTCTCGATGCATGGCTTCAGGGACAGGACGAACAGCAATGCCTCAAAGCCGGGGTCGCTGCGGGCAGTCTTGCCGTGCAGGCGGCAGGCGGTGCACCGAGGGTGACCGCCGCCGCTTGAGGCATCCTGCCTGTTTCACTCTCCGCGCGGAAACCGCTGGTTTTCCTCCAGCACGTTGAGGTCCATATGGTTGCGCATGTAGCGTTCCGAGGCCTTTTGCAGAGGCTGGTAATCCCACGGATAATAGGCGCCGTTGCGCAGCGCCTTGTAAACCACCCAGCGCCGCGCCTGGCTTTCGCGAACAGCGGCGTCGAACACCGGCAATTGCCAACGCCGGTCAATCTCGACGGAAAGCGATGAGAGAACGTCGCTGAAAGCGGGATCGCCGGCAAGATTGGTGCGCTCTTCCGGATCAGCCTCGATATCATAGAGCAGCGGCGGATCGGCCTCGCAGACCGACAGCTTGTAGCGCCCGTCCCTGATGGCGACGAGCGGTGCTATCGAGCCTTCGGCGGCATATTCCATCGGCACCGGGCCACGCCCGCCGGTCCCGTGAGCCAACGCCGCCAGATCTTCGCCATCCGTCCAGCGTTTGAGTGACGTAATATCAAGCCCGGCAAGTCCACACAGCGTCGGCGTGACATCGAGTGTCGAGACAGGGGCATCGATCAAAGCCGGCTGCCAACCGGGTGCGGCCACCATCAGCGGCACACGGGCGGAACCCTCGAAGAAACACATCTTGAACCACAGGCCACGCTCGCCCAGCATATCGCCATGGTCTGACAGGAAGAGGATGATCGTGTCCTCCTCCATCCGCGTCGCCCTCAGGACGTCGAGAATTTCGCCGACCTTTTCGTCGATATAGGAGATATTGGCGAAATAACCGCGTCGTGCCCGGCGTATCTGCTCGCCGGTGATCTCGAACGCCCCGTGATCGCAGGCTTCCAGCAGCCGTTTCGAATGCGGGTCGTGTTCATCGAAGGAAAGCGCTTCCGTCTCTGGGTCGAGCGCCGGGCAGTCTTCATAGAGGTCCCAGAATTTGCGCCGCGCCACATAGGGGTCGTGCGGGTGGGTGAAGCTGACCGTCAGGCACCACGGCCGGTCGTCAAGGCGGCGCGACAGGTCGTAAAGCTTGCGGGTGGCGTTATAGGCCACCTCGTCGTCATACTCCATCTGGTTGGTGATTTCGGCGACACCTGCGCCAGTCACCGAGCCGAGATTGTGATACCACCAGTCGATCCGCTCACCCGGCTTGGTATAGTCGGGTGTCCAGCCGAAATCGGCGGGATAGATATCCGTCGTCAGGCGCTCCTCGAAGCCATGCAGCTGGTCCGGGCCGACGAAGTGCATCTTGCCTGAAAGGCCGGTGTAATAACCCGCGGCCCGCAGGTGGTGCGCATAGGTCGGGATATCGGAAGCAAATTCGGCGGCATTGTCGTAAACCCGCGTGCGGCTCGGCAATTGCCCGGACATGAAGGAGGCGCGGGCCGGCGCGCAGAGCGGGCTTGCCGTATAGGTGTTGGCGAAGCGGACAGACCGCTTCGCCAATGTTTTGAGATGGGGCGCGTGGAGAAAATCAGCCGGACCATCGGGAAAAAACGTCCCGTTGAACTGGTCGGCCATCAGGATCAGGATATTGGGACGCGGCATTTCGACTTTCCGGCTTAGAGACCAAGCTTGCCTTTGACAACATCCGCACCCGGCTTGCCATCCAGCGTGGTGACGCCCTGCAGCCAGCCATCCAGCGCCTGCGGATTGGCCTTCAGCCAGGCCGCTGCCGCCGCCTTCGAATCCTCGCCACCGAGAATGGAGCCCATCAGGGTATTTTCCATGCCGATATCGAATTTCAGGTTCTTGAACAGCGTCGCCGCATTCGGGCATTGCTGCGGCCAGCCGGTGCGGGCGAGCGTATAAACTTCCGCGCCGCCGAAATTCGGACCGAAATAGGCGTCGCCGCCGGAGAGATAGGCGATATCGATCTTCTCATTCATGGGATGCGGCGCCCAGGCGAGGAAGACTACCGCCTTCTTGTCCCTGCCCGCCCGTTCCACCTGCGCCAGCATCGCCTGCTCACCGGATTCGACGAGCTGCCAGCCCTTCAGGCCGAAATCATTGGCGTCGATGATCTTCTGGATATTCTGGTTGGCCGGCGCACCCGGCTCGATGCCGTAAATCTTGCTTTCGAATTCATCGGCATGTTTGGCGAGATCGGCGAAATCCTTCACGCCCTTTTCCGCCATGTAAGAAGGCACTGCCAGCGTAAACTTCGCGCCTTCAAGGTTCTTCGTCATCACCTCGGCCGCCTTGGCGGCGTTCAGATCGTCCACGAAGGATTTCTGCGCCGGCATCCAGTTGCCGAGGAAAACGTCGATTTCGCCGTTCTTCATCGCCTGATAACCGATCGGCACCGACAGCGTCTTGACGTCAGCGTCATAACCCAAGGCATCGAGCAGCACGGAGGCAACGCCATTGGTGGCGGTGATGTCGGTCCAGCCCGGATCGCTGAGGCGGATGGTCTTGCAGGCCGCGTCATCGGCCGCCTGAAGCGGGGTTGAGAAGGCCGCCACGGACAGAAAAAGACCGGCGGCGATGCGATGCAGATGAGAAATGGTTTTCATTGCGGCTCCCCTTTTATCAATCCAGTTTATTGAACACCACGTTGCTTTTGCCTGTGAAGCGGGTATTTTTCGATAGTTGATATAAGGAATTTTAATGTCAGACCGGCCGCTTGATCTGGGATGGATGCGCATTTTCACCGAGGTTGCCCGCCGCGGCAGCCTGACGGCGGCGGCTGCATCCCTGCGGCTGACGCAGCCGGCGGTCAGCTATCAGATTCGCCGGCTGGAGGAGGAACTGGGTGTGGCGCTCGTGCAGCGCAGACATCGCGGCATCGAACTGACGACGGAGGGTCAGAGGCTGTTCGAGATCGTCTCTCGCAATGTCGACGCCATCGACCTTCTGGCGCAGCAGCTTCGCCGGACGGAGGAGCGGCAGACCATCCGTCTGCACACGGACTATGCCTTCTCGTCCCTGTGGCTCATCCCGCGCATGCACGGATTTCGCGCGCTCAACCCCGACATCAACATCCAGATCGTCGCCACGCAGGATCCGCTCGGCCAGGGCAAACACGACAGCGACGTGATGGTGATTTTCGGCACGCGGCAGGAGGCGGGCGAAGGAGCGGTATTGCTGCTTTCGGAAAAGGTCACGCCGGTCTGCTCGCCGGCGCTCCTGGTGGAAACGCCGGCACCGGCGGGTGTCGCTGATTTTTCACGCCATAAACTCATCCACCTCGAAAACACGTCACAGGCACACTGGTTCGACTGGACTGCCTATTTCAAGCATTTCGGCGTGCATCGCGGTGCCGAGCATGATGGCGGCGATATCAGCTTCAACAATTACACCATGGTGGTGCAGGCAACCATCGGCGAACAGGGTTTCGCGCTCGGCTGGGCCGGACTGGTCGATCCGTTGCTCGAGGCCGGCGTGCTGGTGACGGCAGGCCCGAGCCTCGATGCACCGGGACGCGGCTACTGGCTGATGCGGCCGAAAAGCAGCGACAGCGCGGTCAGAAAACTCACCGGCTGGCTGATCGACGAGCGGCGATGACGCCGCCCGCCCGCCTGTACCGTTTGCGGTTCAGATGGGATAATGCAGCGGCCCGTCCTGCAGCGTAACCCAGCGCAGCTCGGTGAATTCCGCAATGCCCGCTGTGCCGCCAAAACGGCCGTATCCGGAGGCCTTGACGCCGCCGAAAGGCATCTGCGCCTCATCGTGAACAGTCGGGCCGTTGATGTGGCATATGCCGCTTTCGATGCGGGCGGCAATGGCAAGCGCCCTTGCCTGATCCCTGCCGAAAATCGCGGCGGAAAGACCGAACTCGGTTTCGTTGGCGATGCTCACCGCCTCATCAATGCTGCCGGCCCGGATGATGGAGACGACGGGACCGAAGCTTTCCTCCGCATAAAGCCGCATGGCGGGCGTGACGCCATCGACGGCGATCGCATCCACCATCGTGCCATTGCCGCCGCCGCCCGCGACCAGCCGCGCGCCCTTGGAGACGGCATCATCCACCAGCGCCCGGATGCGCGATGTCGCTTCGGCGCTGACCAGCGAGCCGAGCGGTGTTTTGCCCTCACGCGGATCGCCGGCCGTGAGGCTCGAAGCTTTTTTGGCAAAGGCCTCGACAAATGTATCGGCAACGCTGTCGAGCACGATGATGCGCTCCGTCGACATGCAGATCTGGCCCTGGTTCATATAAGCGCCGAAGGCAGCAGCCGCGACAGCCGCATCGATATCGGCATCGTCAAGCACGATGAACGGCGCCTTGCCGCCAAGCTCCAGCAAAGCGGGTTTCAGATAACGGCCGGCCGTTTCGGCAATCACTCGGCCGACGCGGGTCGAGCCGGTGAAATTCACGCGTCTGACGGCGGGGTGCGCGATCAGCGTATCGACGATCTTTGCGGCATCTTCCGGCGCATTGGAGACGGCGTTGAGCACGCCCTTGGGCAGACCGGCGGAAGCGACGGCTTCGATGATCAGCGCATGGGTGCGCGGGCAGAGTTCCGAAGTCTTCATGACAACCGTATTGCCGCAGGCAAGTGGCGTGGCGATGGAGCGCACGCCGAGAATAACAGGCGCATTCCACGGCGCCATGGACAGGACAACACCTGCCGGCTGACGCAATGCCATTGCCATGGTTCCCGGACGGTTGGAGGGGATGATCTCGCCCTTGATCTGAGTGGTCAGGCTTGCCGCCTCGACCAGCATGTCGCTTGCCAGTTTGACGTTGAACCCGGCCCAGGCATCGGTTGCGCCAATTTCTTCCTTCATCGCCTGGGTGATATCAGGCCCGGCGGCGAGGAGCGCCTGCGCGGCAGCCAGGAGCAGGCGGCGGCGTTCACCGGGCGGGGTTGCCGACCAGACGGGAAAGGCAGCGGCCGCGGCATCGGCCGCACGGGTGGCGTCCTCCACCGTTGCTGCCGCAGCACTCGTCGCCACATCGCCGGTAATGGGGTTGCTGCGTTCGAAACGCTTGCCGTTCGCGGCCGGGCAATGATCGCCGCCGATGAAAAGATTGACAGTCTGCATGGTCTTTCTCCTGAGTTCAGACAATGGCGGCGGTGGTGCCGCCGAGAAACGCCCCTTGCACGGCGGGATCGGCAGACAGGGCCTCAGCCGTGCCTGCCCCGACGATCCGTCCTGCTTCCAGCAAATAACCGCGATCGGCAAGCGCAAGGCTTTCGCGCACATTCTGCTCCACGAGCAGAATGGAAAGGCCGCTCTTTTTGATCTCCGCCAGGGCGGCAAACAGTTCCTGCGTAACGATGGGCGCAAGGCCAAGGCTCGGCTCGTCCAGCAGCAGATAATCCGGCGCCGACATCAAAGCCCGCCCGATGGCGACCATCTGCTGTTCGCCGCCGGACATGGTGCCGGCAAGCTGCTGCCGCCGCTCCGCAAGACGCGGAAACAGTGCGAAAATATGCTCTCGTGTCGCCTTTTCCGCTGAACGGGCATGGCGGGGATTGGCCCCGAGACGGAGATTGTCCTCCACCGTCAGCGCCGCGAAAATTCCGCGCCCCTCCGGCACCAGCGCCACGCCCCGCTCCACGATCTGATGGGCGGGAACAGCGGCAAGCGACGAACCGTTGACGCGCACGTCTCCGGAGGCCGGAGCCACCATGCCGCCGACCGCTTTCAGCAGTGACGACTTGCCGGCTCCATTGGCACCGAGCAGCACCACCGTTTCGCCCTTGGCAACATTGAGCGATATGCCGTCAACCGCGAGGTGTTTGCCGTAACGGATTGTCAGTGCGTCTATTTCAAGCATGTGCCGCTCCCAGATAGGCGGAAATGACCTGCGGATCATCAAGCACCACGGCCGTCGGCCCATCGGCGATCTTGCGACCGGCCGCCATGACCACGGAACGCGGGCAGAGGGCGCGGACGGCGGCCATGATATGTTCCACCAGCAGGATCGTCGTACCCTGCGATGCCAGCCGCCGGATCAACGCTATTCCTTCCTGCAGCTCCGTGGGGTTAAGGCCCGCAAGCCATTCGTCGAGAAGCAGAAGCTTCGGTTCGCCCGCCAGCGCACGCGCAAGTTCAAGGCGTTTCTGATCGATATAGGTGAGATCGCCGGCCGGCATGGTTTCCCGCCCGGCAAGACCTATTCTTTCGAGGCAGGCGCGCGCGACCTTCTCCGCCTCGAGACGGGACAGGCGTTGTGGCCCGAACATGGCCGATACGGCAACGTTTTCAAGCAGGGAAAGCGACGGCAAAAGCCGCACCAGCTGGAAGGTGCGCGCCACGCCGGCACGCGCAATCACATCCGACCGCCGGCCGGCAATCTCCTGCCCTTTGAGCCGGATCGACCCTTCGGTGGGCTTCAGCGCCCCGGAGATCAGGTTCATCAGCGTCGTCTTGCCGGAACCGTTCGGCCCGAGCAGCCCGACGACCTCGCCCGCCTCGATGGTGAGGCCAAGGCCATCCACCGCCTTCAGCCCGCCGAAGGTCTTGCGGATATCGGTGATTTCGAGAACGGCGCTCATGCGGCTTTCTCCTTTTTGCGCAACTTCTCCAGCGCCGCCAGCACGCCATCCGGCAGAACAAAGACGATGAGGATGAAGAGGGCGCCGAGGATGATGGAAAAATGGTTGGGGAAATTGGCGCCCAGCCACTCGAACAGCAGGAACAGCGGCACCGCACCGAGAATGGGTCCCCAGCGGCGTGTGGCTCCGCCAAGCAACGCCATGATGACGGTGAGGAACGAGACCTGCGGATTAAAAACGATGGCCGGCTCGATATAGACCCAGCGCGGGGCCTGAATGGCGCCGACCAACGTGATGATCGTGGCGGAAAGCACGAAGAGCGCCAGCTTGGTGCGGGCGAGATTAATGCCCGCATGGGCGGCCACGACCTCGTCGTCACCGATTGCCTTCAGCGCCAGTCCGAGCTTGCTGCGGTCGATCAGGATTGCCAGCAGGAGGGTGATGACAGCCAGCGCCAGCAATTGCCAGAGCACATGCTGCGGCTCCAGCGGCAGGAAGATGTAACGCCCGAGCGTGCCGGTCACATTCACCTCATACCAGGTGATGAGCTGGCGGATGAGTTCGGCAAGGCCAAAGGAAAAGATCACGAAATAAATGCCGGCGACGC
The DNA here is from genome assembly GCF_059511785.1 of Agrobacterium sp. LEGMi-208b. Lineage (NCBI taxonomy): Bacteria > Pseudomonadati > Pseudomonadota > Alphaproteobacteria > Hyphomicrobiales > Rhizobiaceae > Agrobacterium > Agrobacterium sp. LEGMi-208b. The sequence goes on along the minus strand of NZ_CM183446.1, from coordinate 2,177,819 downwards.
GCAGTGTGGAAAGCCCGACGACAAGCGCCAGCGCCGCGCCGACAAGGGCCGCGCACAGGAGCACGAGCGGCCATGGCAGAACCTCGCTCAGCACCGCAACCGTATAGGCCCCAACACCGAAGAAAGCGACGGTGGCGAGCGAAATATAACGGGTCGGACCGGAAAACATCGCCCAGGCGGAGGCGAGCGTCGCATAGCCCAGCAGGCCGATGATGACGCCGACGCCATAGGCATCGAAAAAGAAGGGGGAAAGCGCCAGCAGCGCAACTACTGCAAGGCCGATGAGAAGCGGGATCATTTGCCCCTCCTTGCGAAGATGCCTTCCGGACGCCAGAGCAGCACCACGAGGAAAAGCAGATAGGTGGCGGCAAGCGTGAGGCCGGGATCGACATAAACGAGCACGAAGGTCTCCACGAGACCGAGCAGCAGGCCGGCCACCAGCGCGCCCAGCAGATTGCCGACACCGCCCATGATGACGACGACAAGCGCCTTCATGGTGAAGACCACGCCATAGGAGGCGGAAAAGGTCTGGTACATCGAAATCATCACCCCGCCGGCCACGGCGAGCGCGCCGCCAAGGGCAAAGCCGATCGAGGCCACACGGTTCACATCAATGCCAACCAGCGGCGCGGATTTGGGCGCAAGCGCCACCGCCCGCAGGTTGAGACCCCAGCGGCTGTGGGTGAGCGCCAGATAAAGCCCGCCACCGATCGCGACCGACAGGCCGAAGGACAAGAGCCGGTTGAGTGCCACCGTCGTGCCGAAGATATCGACACCTTCGGCGAGATAAGAATAGGAATGGTAGTTGCCGCCAAACGCCACGAGCATGATGCCCTGGATAACGAAGAGCAGCCCGAAGGTCGCCAGAATGGAATCGACTTCCAGACGGCCGGAGCCGCCCGAACGGCGCACCAGCGGCCGCATCATGACCCGATAGATCGCGAACGACAGGCCGTAACCGAGCGGCACGATGATGAACAGCGACCAGAGCGGCGACAGGCCATAGCTGGAAAACAGCACGAAGGCGATGAAGGCAGCCGCAATCAGCACTTCGCCATAAGCAAGGTTCATGATGCGGGCGATGCCATATTGCAGCGAAAGTCCAAGCGCGATCAGCGCATAGGTCCCTCCCAGCATCAAGCCGAAGATGAGGGTGGATAAAAACAAGGGAATGTCTCCAGTCTGGAACATGGCGCAAGCCTGCCGGCCGGGGTTCACGGCCCCGGCCGGCAAAGGCTCACCATTGCGGCTTCGGAATGACCGGCTTTGCCGCGCCTGAACGGTCTGCCGGCGCAATCGCCACAAAGCGGTCACCCTGCCATTGCCCCGCCCACCAAAGCTGGCGAAGCTGGTTGTCCTCAAGCTTGACCGGGCCGATGACGGTGTCGAAGCTTCCCGTCGAAAGTTCATTTGCCACCGCCGCCTTATCAAGGCCGACGCGTTGAACGGACTGGGCCAGCATTTCGAGGCTCGCATAGGTGATGGCGCTTGCCCAACTGTCCGGCTTGGCGCCGATAAAGGCCTCGTGGCGCTTGAAATAATCCTCGATCCTGTCGCTGCTGCCATCGACGCCGCCGATGCTGATCACGCCTTCCTGCTTGCCATCGGAGACCTTCGGGAAAATCGGGAAAGCACCGCCGACGCCGACATAAAGAACCTTCGGGTTAAACCGGGCCGTCTGCGCCTGTTTCGTTACCGCAAAACTGTCGGGCGGATAGGAAAAGGCGATGAAGCTGTCGGCACCGCTCGCCGCCGCCTCGTTCACAAGTGCTGCGAAATCCGAGGTGCCAACCGGATAGGTCTTGTCATAGGCGAGTGTGAAACCCGCTTCCTTCAGCGCCGGTCGCGCAGCCTTGATGAGATCGATGCCGAAACCGTCAGCCACGGAAATCACCGCGACCTTGTCGTTGATCTGGCCGGCCTCGCGCGCGGCTTTCAAAACGTCGGCCAGCGCATTGGCATAATCATGGCCGCCGCCCAGCATCCAGAAGCTCTTCTTCCAGCGCGCGGCAAATTCGGGCGCCTTATCGGTCACACCGGTCACCGCAAGCTGCGGATAACCGAAGCGCTCATAAAGCGGTGCGACGGCCAGATTGAAGCCCGTGCCCCATGGCGGCAAAATGAAATCGACCTTGTCCTGGCTGGCCAGACGCTCGGTGAACCGCACCGCATCCTCGGCCGAGGAACGGTCGTCATATTCGACCACTTCCACCGGCAGGCGCTTGCCATCCGGCAAAGTGAGGCCGCCGGCATCGTTGACCTCCTTCACCCATAATTTGTAGTTCGGAATGGTGGTGATGCCAGCACCTGTGGCATTGGCGCCGCTTTTTGAAACGGCATAACCGATCTTCACCGATGTGCGGTCCTGCGCATTGGCAACACCGAAAGATACCGCCGACAGGGCAGCACCGGAGAGCAGGCAGAACAGCGTTCTGCGCTTCAGACTATTCATGATGTTCCTCCCAAAGCGCCTTATCGGGGTTGCCGTTCTCCTCAAGGCTTTCCCCTGCGCTGATCAAAGTTTAGCAATGACAGCCGCATATAAAATGCACTAGTGTAGCGCATTATTGTACTTTTGGAGGGTTGAATGCCGCTGCAAAGCCAGATTGCCGGCAATCGCGTGGAGATCACGGCACGCATCCTCGCCTCGACGCTGCGGGTATCCGAATTCCGGCTGGAATCGGACATCGCCCATCTGCTTCTCCTTTCCTCTGGGGAAGCCGAGATCATACAGGGCGAAAAGACGCTGCCTGTCCCGGCACCGGGGCTCGTCTGGCTGCCCATCGGCCCCGCGGGCCGCCTGCGGCTGACTGCCGGAAGCCGTGGATCGCTGCTGAGGACGAGCGAAATCGGGCTTGCCCACGCGATGCCCACCGGCACGAGCGCCAGCGCCGTGCGCAACATATTGCAACGCGTTCTGACGCAGGTGCCAGCGGAAAAGGACGGACAGGAACTGGCGGGTTATCTCGAGACCATCGCCAGCGAAAACGTCCGCGCGACAACCGGTTCGGAGACGATCATCGCCAGCCTGCTCTCCGTCACCCTCATCCGCCTCTGCCAGCACGCCATCGCCGATATTGCCGCCGCCATCTCCACCCCCGGCAGCCTCACCGAACGGTTCGTCCTGCTGGTGAGCCAGCACAAGCGCGACCAATGGGGCGTGGATGACTATGCCAAATATCTGAGTGTGAACCGTGAACGCCTCGGATTTGCGGTGCGCAAGGCCACGGGGCTTTCGCCGCAGGCCTATATTCACCGGGAACTGCTATCCGAAGCACGCGACCTTCTTCTCAACTCATCGCTGCAAGTTGCTGAAATCGCGTTCCGATTGGGATTTCAGGATCCCGGCTACTTCAATCGCTTCTTCACCCGCAACGAGGGCACCTCTCCCGGACGTTTCCGCCGGGCCGCAATGCGAATGCAGAACGTGCCGCCGCCATCCTATGCGGCCTGGCCGTGACTAACAGGCGGCTGAGAATCAGGCCGCCTCCAGTTCTTTGATATTGGCAAGGTCCGCTTCCAGCCTTGCAGCGGCGGCCTTAATGTCGAAGGCGTTCTGCAAGTTCAGCCAATATTCCGGTGTGGTCTTGAAAAACTTCGCCAGACGCAAGGCGGTGTCGGCGGTAATGCCAAGTTTCTCTCCCACTATCCGTTCTATGCGGGTGCGGGGAATATTGAGGTGCTTTGCAAGAGCGTATGCCGACATGCCCAGCGGCTCAAGATAGAGTTCCCGCAGGATTTCGCCCGGATGGATCGGAGGCGATTTACTGATTGTCATGATCACTGGCCCTCCTTGGCCTATTTGTCACGAGCCTCTCCACGAGAATGACCGACTAGTGATAGTCGGTTATTTCCACGCTTTCCGGCCCCGCTTCTGTCCATACGAAGCAGATGCGCCACTGCTTGTTGATCCGGATCGAATATTGGCCCTCACGGTCGCCGGACAGCTTTTCCAAACGGTTGCCGGGCGGTGACCGAAGGTCTTCAACCGTGGTCGCCGCATCCAGAATCGTGAGTAGTTGCTGGGCGCGACGTACCAGATCGGCGGGAAAGCCCTTCTTCACAGATCCATCGTCAATCGATGCCGTCAGCTTGTTTTTGAAAGAACGGATCATTGCTGGCCTCGTGATATTGGTATCATAAACAGATACGCACAGAAGTCAACAAAACCGTATCTTAAAAAGATACGTTATTGCTGCCCCGCCACCACCCGGTGCCGCCCGATCGGCAGCATCATCGGCTTGCCCGAGGTCGGATCTTCGATGACGCGGCTTTCGATGCCGAAGACGTGGCGGACATTGTCTTCCGTCAGCACCTCTTCCGGCGTGCCGAAGACATGCAGCTTTCCGTCCCGCATGGCGACGAGATGATCGGCATATCGGGCTGCGAGATTAAGATCGTGCAGCACCATGACGATGGTGGTCTCACGGGCGCGGTTGAGGTCGGTCAGAAGATCCAGCACTTCGACCTGATGGCTGATATCGAGGAAAGTGGTCGGTTCGTCCAGCAGCAATATATCGGTCTGCTGGGCGAGCGCCATGGCGATCCAGACGCGTTGCCGCTGGCCGCCGGAAAGCTCGTCCACCGGCCGCTCGGCCAGTTCCACCGTATCGGTGGCGGCAAGGGCCGCGGCGACGGCCTCATCGTCCTGCCGCGACCAGCGGGCGAACAGGCCGTGATGCGGGTGCCGGCCCCGGCTGACGAGATCGGCAACCACGATGCCCTCCGGCGCGATCGGCGATTGCGGCAGAAGGCCCATGCGCCGTGCGAGCTCGCGCGAGGCAAGACGATGGATCGATTTCCCATCGAGCAGAACCTGACCGGCGCGTGGCGTGATGAGCCGCGACATGCTGCGCAGCAGGGTGGACTTGCCGCAGGCATTGGCGCCGACGATGACGGTGATCTTCCCGCGCGGAACGGTGAGATCCAGTCCTTCGATGATCATGTTTTCGCCGTAGCCGGCGGACAGGCCGCTTACGGAAAGGGAGTGGCCGGTCATAACGAGCCTCCGCTGCGGTTGACCCGCACGATCAGGTAAATGAGATAGGGCGCCCCGAGTGCGCCCGTGACGACGCCGACCGGATAACGGCCCGGCAACAGGAACTGGCCGCAATAATCCCCCACCAGCACCAGCGCCGCGCCGACCAGCGCTGCGGGAAGGAGCAGCGAGCCGTTGCTGCCGACGATGCGCGCCGCAATCGGTCCGGAGAGAAATGCAACAAACGCGACAGGCCCGGAGACCGCCGTTGCAAAGGCGATCATGCCGACGGCGGCGATGATGACGAGGATGCGGGTTCGCCCGACCGATACACCGAGCGCCGAGGCGGCATCGTCGCCCAGTCTCAAGGCTTCGAGATCACGTGCGCGGCTGATGAGCAGGCCACCGAACAGGATAAGCGCGATAAGGAGCGGCAGCAGCTGCGCCATCTTCGCGCCGTTGACGCTGCCGGTCAGCCAGCGCATCGCCTCCTGCAGCGTCCATGCCGGGGCGACGGAGAGAATATAGGCAATGAAGCTCTCCAGCATGGCCGACACACCGATACCGACGAGGATCAGCCGCGTACCGGCCACGCCGTTGCGGAAGGACAGGAGATAGACGGCGAGCGCGACGCCAAGACCGGCGGTGACGGCGAAGACCGAGACCAGCGGCCCGTTCATCTGCAGGACGACGATGGCGAAAACGGCCGCCGCGCTCGCCCCGGAGCTGATGCCGATAATATCGGGGCTGGCGAGCGGGTTGCGCAGCATGATCTGGAACGCGACGCCGCCGAGCCCGAAGCTCAGACCTGCGAGAACCGAGAGCACGGCGCGCGGCAGCCGCAGCTGCCCGACGGTGAAGGAGATGCCGGCGATATCCTCTCCCAGCAGAACACGAATGACGTCGCCGGGTGGCGTGAAGGATTGTCCGAGCATCAGCGTTGTTGAAAAGGCAGCGATCAGAAGCGCCGACAGGCTGGCGATGACAAGCCGACGCCTGCGCTTTCGGGCGTGCCGATTGAAAACGAGATTCTTAATAATGGCAGCGTGCATGGTCACAATTCGCGCACCCTCTGACGTCTGACGATCCAGATGAAAAAGGGCGCACCGACAAGCGCGGTGACAATGCCGACATCGAGTTCGGAAGGCCGCGCCACAATGCGCCCGACAATATCGGCCGCGATCAGCAGACACGCCCCGCCCAGCGCCGAAAAAGGCAGCAGCCAGCGATTGTCCACGCCGACAAGCAGGCGGCAAAGATGCGGTACCACAAGCCCGACAAAACCGATCGGCCCGCAAATGGCGGTAGCCGCTCCGCAGAGAAGAATGGCGCCAAAGGAAGCCACGGCTCGAGCCACCGCGACATTTTCACCAAGCCCGGCCGCGAGTTCGTCTCCGAGCGCCAGAGAATTCAGCTTGCGCGCCGAAAGCAGGCTGATGATGAAACCGGCGGCGAGGAATGGCAGCACTGTCTCGATGCGCTCGAAGGTCGCTCCGCCGACGCCGCCGATCTGCCAGGAGCGGATGCCGCCGGCAATATCGCTGCGGGGCAGGACGACGGCGATGACGAGCGAGGAGAAGGCGACGGAGGTGGCAGCGCCCGCAAGAGCGAGTTTCAGCGGGGTCGCCCCACCCCGCCCCAGCGAGCCGACGACATAAACGAAAACCGCAGACGCCCCCGCCCCGGCAATCGCCGCCATGATGAAGGCCTGAGCCGAGGCGATGCCGAACCAGACGATGCCGATGACGACGGCAAGCGATGCCCCCATATTGACACCGAGAATGCCGGGATCAGCAAGCGGGTTGCGGGTGACACCCTGCATGATGGCCCCGGCCAGCCCGAGTGCGGCGCCGGAAAGCAGGGCGAGCAGCGTGCGCGGCAGGCGCACGGCAACCGCCGCCTCGGCAACCGTCTCGACGCGGCCGCTAAGCCCGCCCAGAATATCGGCAAGAGTAACGTCACGCGTGCCGATGGCGACGGAAAGCGCACAGAGCAGCGCGAGAAGCGCCAGCACCACGAACGCCCAGACGGTTCGCGTGCGGCTGGAGCGGCCGGCGAGCAGCATCGTCCTTGCTTTACCGGGTCCGGAAATCGTCACTGCGATTTCCCGGAGGACTTGCCGGCGGCCTTTGCAAGAAGATCGGCATAGTCTTTCAATACCCACGAAATCGATAGCGGCGTAGGGTTTGAAGCGGTGCCGAGCGGATCGCGGCCCAGCATGACGACGGCATTGTTGGAAACGGCCGGCATGCGCGCCAGAAGCGGATCGGCGCGCATGGCCTTAAGAAGCGGCTCGCTGCCATAGGTCACGACGATATCGACATCATCGAAGGCATCGACACGCTCTGCGCTGACGCCGGCGGCAAACTGCCCCGGCTTCGTCGCTTCCATGACGCTTTTTGGAGAGGTGAGACCGAGATCGGCGAAGAACTTCACCCGGGTGTCATTGGCCGTATAAAAATTGACGACGCTGAGATTGGTGGCGTCGAGATGGGTGACGAACATCGCCGACTTGCCCTTCAGCTGCGGGTGACCGGCGACCACCTGCGCGATCTCACCCTCGATGCGTTTGATGAGCGCCTCACCTTCGGCCGCCATGCCAAGGCCGGCGCTGTTCAGCCGGATCGTCTCGCGCCAATCCGTCGCCCAGGGGGACACCGGATAGGCGACGACAGGTGCGATCTGGCTCAGCGTATCGTAATCGGACTGGCTGAGGCCCGAATAGGCGGCAAGGATGACATCCGGCTGCGTCGCCGCCACGGCCTCGAAATCGATACCGTCGCCCTCGTCGAACAGCACCGGCTTTACCGCATTGAGCTCGGTAAGCCGCTTCGCCACCCACGGCAGCAGGCCGTCGCCATCGTCGTCGCCGAAATTGGCGGCCGCAAAACCGACGGGCACGATGCCGAGCGCCAGCGGCACCTCATGGTTCGCCCAGGCGACAGTCGCGACCCGCTGCGGTTTCTTCGCAATCGTGGTGGTACCGAACGCATGTTTGATGACGATGGGATAGCTGGTCGTCTCGTCCGCGGCGGCAAAATCAGGCGCGATCATCGACAGGAAAAGCATGAATGCCGGAATGAGGCAGCGGAACGGGCGAAGCATTGGTGAGCTCTCATAAGTTCAAAAGTGGACTTGAACTCTCAGCTTCAATTGCCCCCGTCAAGCCCAGGCAGGAAATGCTGCCGCAACAGCGGTGAAATTTCCGGGGTTTTGTACAAAACCGCAGAAAGTTACAATACCGGACAAAGTTTCTCAAGTTATTGGGCGCTTCGAGAGTGGGCCGTGGAAACGGCGATCGGGGCATCAAGGTCTGGAACATACCCATGAATATCGAAACCGAAGGCAGACACCGCAAAAATGCGCGACGTCGTTACCAGGATGCGGCGCTGCTTGCCTGCACGGCGCTTGTCGCCACCCTCCCCGGCGCCTTGCTGGCGCAGGAGGCTGCCAACACAAACAGCAGCACGGTTCTGGAACAGATCACCGTCGAAAGCGGTGACAATGACCAGAAATCCATCGTTGCCTCCCGCACAACGAGCGGCAGCAAGATGGCGACCGATATTCTCGACACGCCGGCCTCCGTTTCGGTCATCACCGCCAAGGAAATGCAGCAGCGCGGCGTGCAGACCGTGGAAGAGGCGCTGCAATATACCGCCGGTGTGACCACGGATTTTTACGGTTCCGACGACCGTTTCGATTATTTCAAGATTCGCGGTTTCGACGCCTATACCTATCGCGACGGCCTGACGCTCGGCCGTCCCTTCGGCGCGCTGCGCGAGGAAACCTATGCCTATGAGCGCGTGGAAGTGCTGAAGGGCGGCAACTCCACCACCTTTGGCGTCTCGGATCCCGGCGGTTCGGTGAACTATTCCACCAAGGTGCCGAAACGCACCCGTTTCGGTGAAGCCTATATCACCGGCGGCTCCTACGGCCGCGCCGAAACCGGCTTCGATTTCGGCGACAACATCACCAGCGACGACACGTTGTCCTATCGCCTGACCGGCAAGCTCAGAAACGCCGATGCGGAATATGACTATTCCCGCGACGACGAGAAATTCTTCATGGGCGGCCTGACCTGGCGCCCGACCGACGTCACCAGCCTGACCGTCGTCTACGATCACCTCAACAAGGATGGCGTTCCCGGTGGCGGCGGCCATCCGGTCGGCTCGCATTTCGACCGGAGCCGCTTCTTTGGCGAACCGGACTACAATTATCGCGGCACGAACCGCAATTCGCTGAGCGTGATGTTCGACCACGATTTCGGCTCGGGCCTGACCTTGAGTTCCAATGCGCGCTACAGCAAGGCGAATACGGACTTCGGTTATGCCTATATCTCGTCGACGCCGACAAACGGTTCGACGATCGCCAACCGGTCCTATTTCGGCAACGACACCGAGACCGAAAATTTCCTGATCGACACGCGCCTCCAATATGATACGCGGTTTGAAAATGTCGAAAGCCGCAGCCTCGTCGGCGTCTTCTATAACGACTACACCTCCGGCAGCAAAAGCTACTTCGGCGCAGCGCCGAGCATCAACTGGATGAATCCGGTCTATACCGGCGCACCCGCATCGGTGCCGCTCTATGCCGATTCCCTGACGGACCAGAAGACCAAGGCGATCTATCTCCAGCAGGACTTCACCTTCTTCGACCGGCTGATAGTCAGCGCCGGCCTGCGCAACGACTGGATCGATACGACACAGACCAACCGGCTGCGCGGCACCTCGGCCAGCGGCGATATCAGCGAACTGACAAAGCGGATCGGCGTGTCCTACAAGGTCACCAACGAGATCGCGCCCTATGTCAGCTATGCCGAATCGGTGGTTCCGGCATCCGGTCTGACGGTAGAGCCCGAACGCGGCGAGCAGATCGAACTCGGCGTGAAATATCGTCCGGACGCGTTCCCGGCCCTGTTCACCGCCTCGATCTACGATCTGAAGAAAAACAACATCACCGTCACCAGCCCGATCACGAGCCTGCCCACGACCATCGGCGAGGTGCGCGTGCGCGGTCTCGACCTCGAAGCCAAGGCGGAGGTGACCGACAATCTCAGCCTGACGGCCGCCTATTCCTATCTCGACGCGGAAATCACCGAAAACGGCACCGGCGGCAATGTCGGCAACCGGCCGCAATTCGTGCCCGAGCATCAGGCTTCACTGTGGGTCAACTACACGCTTGCAGGCAACGACCACTTCGGCGACATGACCTTCGGTCTCGGTGGCCGCTACACCGGCGCCTATTATTTCGACAATGCCAACAAGGTCGAAACCGGAAGCAGCGTGACCGTGGATGCGGCGTTCAGCTACAAGATTCAGGAAACCGCCTCGCTGGACGTCAATGTTTCCAACATCTTCAACGAAAAACACGTCTCTTATGGCGGGTTCGGCGCTGACTTCTACAATCCCGGCCGGGCGTTTTCCGTGACTTTGCGAAAGACGTGGTGAAAAAAAGATATCCATTTCAAATTATTAAACGATAATCCTAATGCTTGACGTCATCCTCGGGCTTGTCCCGAGGATCCAACCACGTATCGTAAAGTCACAAGGTCGCAGATCCTCGGGTCGAGCCCGAGGATGACGTCGAGCAAGGTTTGCGGACACGTCGGCGATTGCCTGTAGAAGGCAAAGGCCACCCCCCTCAAAGCAGCCTGTGCAGCCGTCGCCAAGCCGCGGGCGTGTTACCCACGGACTGGCGGAACGCCTTGGTCAGATGGGCCTGATCGGAAAAGCCAAGCTGCGCGGCGATATCGGCCACGGTCAGATCACCTTCCAGCAGAAGTTTCTGGGCGACATTGATGCGCCGCTCCAGTTGCCATTGCAGCGGCGTCTTGCCGGTGGTCTGACGAAATACGGTCGCGAACCAGCTTTCCGAAAGCCCGACAATATCGGCCATCTCGGCAACCGTCATACGGTCATCGCCGCGCCTTTCGACCTGGGCAAGAAGCTTGTTCAACTGCGCCTGCGTCAGCCTGCCATTGGCCTGCTCCGGCGAAGGGCCGGGAATATCCAGCAGGCCGGCAACGATGCTGCCGACGAGACTTTCCGCATAGACCGCATGTTTCGAGGGTTCGGCCAGTTCATCGACAAGCAGGCCGGCGAGGGTCTCCACCGAGCCGATATCCTGTATTTCGACTGGACGGCGCAGCGCCGTCATCGCGGCAGAACTGCCAACGGAAGGTGACAGGAAACGCAACAGACGGTCCTTGTGGATATGCAAATTGAGATGCGAGAACCGATGGGTGGCGCTGCTGCTCGTCCACATCGGCACGCCGGCCGGCACATAAACCGCCCGTGTCATCGGCCGCGAATGGTTGGTGAACTCGCCGTTACGGTTGGACATACGGATGCGCGAGGAGACATCGTTGAAAAAAATCATGATGCGCGGATCGGCAGCGAGATAATAACCCTTCGCCCCCATCTGGCTCTCCGCCTCCCAGAAAGCACTGACCAGCCCGTCGAACTGGCGCCACTTCACCGGCGCAGTGACGCTGATCCCTTCCGTGTGCCAGGTCATGGAATGCCAGAAACTCAATGCAGGTACCGTCCGGTTGTCGGGTCTAGGTCGAGGGCTTGGAAAGACGCGCGTACCATGCCAGTCATCGCGCTCAGCCCCAATAACATGACTTATCAATTCATGTTAATAGCAAAGATCGTTATAAAGAGAAACATTCGCTGACGCGACAGCTCTGGAACCTCTGCCCGGGACACCCGTTGAACTCCTGACAGGATGCAACAAGGAAGACCATCATGGACAGCAAGAAAGAACCGGGCAATTTCGCCGACAAGAAGCGCGAAGAGAAGGGCCATGGCGTCATCGTGGCCGGACCGGATGCGCATGAAAACGAAAAGAGCGGCAAGGCCCCCTCGGCAAAGGCCGAAAAATCCTCACCCGGCAAGCCGGCTTCGTCTGCAGCTCGGCGATAGGAAACGCGTGCGATTGCGGGGAGACTGGGACTGATAAAGGTCCGGGAACCTCGCCTCGCTGTGTCGGAGTATATGGGCGGAGGCAGATGATGCATCCCCACCAGTATTGGAAAAAAACACCTCCCCGATCGCTCAGGGAGGTGCATTATCGCTGAGCAGTCGCCCTTACAGCAGGTCGAAGCGGTCGGCGTTCATCACCTTCGTCCAGGCGGCGATGAAGTCACGCACGAATTTTTCCCTGCTGTCATCCTGCGCATAGACTTCCGCATAGGCGCGCAGGATGGAGTTGGAGCCGATCACGAGATCGACGCGGGTCGCGGTATATTTCGTCGCTCCGGTCCTGCGGTCACGGATTTCATAGAGATTGTTGCCGGTCGGGACCCAGGAATAGGCCATGTCCGTCAGCGTGGTGAAGAAATCCGTCGTCAGCGCACCGGGCTTGTCGGTGAAGACGCCATGCGCCGCGCCGCCGTAATTGGCGCCGATGACGCGCAGACCACCGATGAGAACGGTGAGTTCCGGCGCGGTGAGGCCGAGAAGCTGCGCCCGGTCGAGCAGCAGTTCCTCAGGGCTGACCACATAGTCCTTCTTGACCCAGTTGCGGAAACCATCCGCCAGCGGCTCGAGCGGCGCGAAGCTGTCGGCATCCGTCTGTTCGGCGGAAGCGTCACCACGACCGGCCGCGAAGGGCACGGCGATATCGAAGCCGGCCGCCTTTGCCGCCTGCTCCACACCGTAATTGCCAGCCAGCACGATCACATCGGCGATGCTTGCACCGGTTTCGCGGGCAATCGGCTCCAGAACCGAGAGGACGCGGGAAAGACGGGCGGGCTCGTTGCCTTCCCAGTCCTTCTGCGGTGCGAGGCGAATGCGTGCGCCATTGGCGCCGCCGCGCTTGTCCGAACCGCGGAAGGTGCGGGCGCTGTCCCATGCGGTCGAAACCAGATCGGCAGCGGAAAGACCGGAAGCGGCGATCTTCGCCTTGACGGCAGCGACATCGTAGCTCGTCGAGCCTGCCGGGATCGGATCCTGCCAGATCAGGTCTTCAGCCGGAACATCCGGACCGATGTAACGGGACTTCGGCCCCATGTCGCGATGCGTCAGCTTGAACCAGGCGCGGGCAAAGACCTCGGAGAAATGGTCCTGATCGTCCTTGAACTTCAGCGAAATCTCGCGGTAGATCGGATCGACCTTCAGGGCCATGTCGGCATCGGTCATCATCGGAATGGTGCGGATCGAGGCATCCTCGACGTCGACGGGCTTGTCCTCTTCGGCGATGGTGATCGGCGCCCATTGCGATGCGCCGGCGGGGCTGTGCGTCAAAGTCCATTCATGCTTGAACAGCATGTCGAAGAAGCCGTTGTCCCACTTGGTCGGCTGGCTCGTCCACGCACCTTCGATGCCGGAAACCACCGTGTCGCGACCGATGCCGCGGCCCTTGGTGTTGATCCAGCCAAGACCCTGATATTCCGGGCCTGCGGCTTCCGGATCGGGGCTGAGGTTGGCGGCGCTGCCGTTGCCGTGCGACTTGCCGATGGTGTGGCCGCCGGCGGTCAGCGCCACGGTTTCCTCGTCATCCATGCCCATGCGGGCAAAGGTCTCGCGCATCTGCGCCGCCGTGGCGAGCGGATCGGACTTGCCGTTCACGCCTTCCGGGTTGACGTATATCAGGCCCATCTGCACGGCGGCAAGCGGGTTTTCCAGCGTCGCGGGCTTGGTCACGTCGCCGTAACGGCCGTCGCTCGGCGCCAGCCATTCCTTTTCGTCACCCCAATAGGTGTCCTTTTCCGGAGCCCAGATGTCTTCGCGGCCAAAGGCGAAACCGAAGGTCTTCAGACCGGCGACGTCATAAGCGATGGTGCCGGCGAGCGCGATGAGATCGGCCCAGGAAATCTTGTTGCCGTATTTCTTCTTGATCGGCCACAGCAGGCGGCGGCCCTTGTCGGTATTGACATTGTCCGGCCAGGAATTGAGCGGGGCAAAACGCTGGTTGCCGGTGTTTGCACCACCGCGGCCATCCGTCACGCGGTAAGAACCCGCCGCATGCCAGGTAACACGGGCCATCATGCCCACATAGCTGCCCCAGTCGGCCGGCCACCAGTCCTGGCTGTCGGTCATCAGCGCACGCAGATCGGCTTTCAGCGCCTCGACGTCGAGCGTCTTCAGGGCTTCGCGATAGTTGAAGGAGGTGCCGAGCGGATTGGTCTTGGTGTCGTGCTGATGCAGGATGTCGAGGTTCAGCGCGTTCGGCCACCATTCGGTCACCGATTTACCCGAGGCCGTGTTGCCTCCATGCATGACAGGACACTTGCCAGCCGGTTTTGAAGTTGCGTCCATTTCGCCCTCCGATGGGTTTAGCAATTAAACGAATAATCAATTCGACATGTGCAGCGTGGGAGCCAGAGCCAGCGGCAGGTCATGGGAAGACCGTGCAGCGGCGCTGGTAACCTCTCACAGCTACAGCTTCTTTCTGTCATGAAGATGACTAACAGCCGGGTTCCATAATTTCCAATTGTATATTCTAAAGGCTGCGATATGCTGGGCTTATGATTGCGCTCTCCATGAAACATCTCCGTTATTTCGATGCGCTGGCCAAGATCGGCCATTTCGGCAGGGCGGCGGAGGCATGCGCCATTTCCCAGCCGGCACTGTCTTTGCAGATCCGGGAGCTGGAGGAACTGATCGGCGCGCCGCTCGTCGAACGGAGCAGCCGCCAGATCCGGCTGACCGCGCTTGGCGAGGAATTCGCCGAACGCACCCGCTCGATATTGCGTTCGGTGGATGAGTTGCAGGATCTGGCGCGGGCGCGGCATGGGCCGCTCAGCGGCCGCCTGCGCATCGGCGTCATTCCCACCGTCGCACCCTATCTTTTACCACAGATTATCAAGACACTCACGCGACATTATCCCGGTCTGGAAGCGCGCCCGCGCGAGGCGGTGACGCAGAAGCTCATCGAAGACCTTCTGGAAGCCCGGCTGGACATGGCGATCGTCGCTTTGCCCGTCTCGGAACCGGCGCTGGAGGAGGTTCCGCTGTTTTCCGAGGAATTCATTCTGGTGCGGCCGCTGGAGGATGCGGGCATGCCGGTGCCGAGCGCCGACAAGTTGGGTGAAATGCGGCTATTGCTCCTGGAAGAAGGCCATTGTTTCCGCAATCAGGCGCTCTCCTTCTGCAGCACGACAAATGCGCCGCCGCGCGTCCTGATGGAGGGCAGCTCGCTCTCCACCCTCGTGCAGATGGTCGGCGCGGGCATCGGCGTCACGCTCATTCCGCAGATGGCCGTCGATATGGAAACACGCCAGTCCACCGTCTCGGTATTTCGGCTGGCGGAACCGCGCCCGTCGCGCACCATCGGCATGGTGTGGCGCAGGAGCAATCCGCTTTCGGCGCAGTTCGCCCATATTGCGGAGATCGTCCGCGAATGCGGCTTCCAGAAGCTCGGTCTTACGTCATAGAAGCTCGGCTCAGGCTATCGCGCGCACCGTAGCGCGCGCGATCTTCACATGAGGCGGCTGGCCTTATCGCGATGCGGCTTTCGCGTGCCCGTCGGTCCATTCCGGCGGCGCGCCGAACTTGTCTGCCACCATGCCCTTCAAGCCGCGCGATCGGCCATAGGCATCGCACTCGGCATATTTCGGCTTTCCGCCCAGAGCCGACCGGATTCGGTGGCCGGAGGGAAGAGAGAGGTTCAGCCCGTCGGAGACCTTGCCTGTCACCAGAATGCGCGAGAAGTAGTTGGAGAAATCGGCGGCAAGCTCATAGGCATCCCCGATTTCCGACACGCGGGCATTGCCAGTGATGGAATTTGCGCCTTTGGACCAGACGGCTGCCGCACGCTGGACGCCGGTGCTGTCCACCGCCTCCGCCTCGACAGCGAGGCCACCAAGCCCGAAAGGGAGACGCGGCACGCTGACCGGCAGGACGACGCTGCTGCCGAGCGTCACGGCCGTCGATACCCCGGCCATGGTCTTGTCGGTCGGCACCAGATCGGTGATGACCGTGCGCACGGTCATATCCGCCGGCTGGCCAAGCGCGGCGATCCGGTATTTGTCGCTGAGCGCCACGCAGATGGCCCGATCCAGCGCATTCGAAACAAGGATACGGTCCTTTTCCGATGTGACGCGCGATGAGGCCGAGAAGGAAAAGGTGGTCGGCACGATGGCAACGGTCTTGACCCCGGCCAGCCCGTTGGCGTCCACGAAGGTGCGCGATTTGGTGAACTTGCCCTTGGCCGGACTGAGCTGCGCATAGGAAGTCAGCGTACCACCCTCCTTGAGCGGCACGGAGGTGCAGCCGGACATGATGATGGCGAAAGGCAAGGTCGCGAAGGCGACACCGCGACTGCGGGACGCCTTGTGGCCGGAACCCCGGGGAAACAGTTTCCGCTGTTGTTGCACTGCACGTACTCCAGTTGGCATGGTTGATCCTGTGCCCCACACGGTACGACAGCGAAAATTGCGGCAACATTACAATTGCCCGCCGCTGAAACGGCGTGCAACGCACGATCAGAAACGTAGCCGGAAGGTACTTCCGAAGGCGCTGCTGTCCAGAAAGATTCGCCCGTTATGGTTGGCGACGATCTGCTTGACGAGGCTGAGGCCAAGCCCAGCCCCGGTGCTGCGCGGCGTGACGCGGTAAAAAGGTTCGAAAATCCGTTCCCGCTGGTCTTCGGCTATGCCCTGCCCCTCATCGGAAATCGCGATCTCGCCATTCGCGAGAACCGAGACGTGGATCGTCCCCCTGTTTCCGCCATGGTCAATGGCGTTGCGCACGATGTTGCTGATGGCGCGCGGCAGGGTGAAGGGGTTGCCCAGTAATTCATAATGCGCGATCTGCGTTTCAAAGGAGATATCGTAGCCCGCCGAAAGCGCGAGGGGGGCGAGATCGGCAACGACGGTGCGAGCCGTCTCGACGAGGTCCACCGTTTCGCGTCGGTCGTTCACCTGATCGTTTCGCTCGAAGGCGAGAAGCTGTTCGGTGGTTTCCCCAAGCCGGGCGACATCCTCCATCAGACGCTGCTGCTCCGGCCCCGGCAGGCCCTCTATCCGGGTCTGCATGATCGCAATCGGCGTTCTCAGCTCATGCGCCGCATCGATGAGAAAACGCTGCCGCGCCCGAAACTGCTCTTCAAGCCGTTCGAGAATGCTGTTGAAGGCAAGAATAAGCGGAACCACCTCCCGCGGCACGTCCTCGACGGGAAGCCTTGCACCCGGCCGGCGCGGATCGATCTCGGGCGCCTTTTTGACGACGGAACTGAGGCCGGAAAGCGCCTGATGCACGATGCGGGGAATGGAGAAGAACACGGCTGGAAGGATGACGGCCAGCAAGGGAACGTAAATCTTGTAGGTTCCGGCCAGAAGCGTCAGAAACTGCCCGCTTATATAGGTGGTCCCGCCGAACATGACCCTTACGGGACCCCACTTCGTCTCCATGCTTTCAACCAGGGCCACCTCGGTGATGCCCTTGCCCCCGCGAATATCGGCATCCGTCATCAGATGCAGATACCGCGACAATTCCTCATAAACGGCCGGCACGGCGCCATAGGTCGCCACCTGCCCATCCAGCGTGGAAGCCACGAACCAGAGCGTTGAATTCTCCGCCTTGAGCGCCCGCAGCGCCGGGCCTTCGGTGACGACCAATCCCTTTTGCGGATCGAGCGAAAGCGACTCATCGAGTGTCGGCGACAGGTCGTCCCAGAGCGCGATATTGGGCGAAAGCATCGTCACGCCGTAAAAGCAGAGACCGATGATGACCACGGCAATCATGGAGGAAACCACGACGCTGAGCTGCCAGCTCAGTTTCCACCACAAGGACGGGTTGGAGGCCTGCACTTTCATGTCTCCTCCTTGAGCAGATAACCGATGCCGCGAATATTGTGCACGCCAACCCCGGCGGAAGCATCGAGCAGGCGTTTTCGCAGCCGCGATATATGCGCGTCGAGCGCATTGGACTGGATCTCCTCCTCGTAATTGTAGACGGCCGCCTCAAGCGTGGAGCGCAGCACGGATTTGCCCTTGCGTTTCGCCAACGCAATCAGAACCGCAAGCTCGCGCCTTGGCAGATCGAACGGAACGGAATTGATCGTGACGCTGAAATGAAGCGGATCGATAACGATGCGGCCCGCGGTGATCTCGGCCGGCGCAAGGTTTGCCGGCCTTCTCAGAACCGCACGCACCCGCGCCAGCAGCTCACCGACGAGAAACGGCTTGCCGAGATAGTCGTCGGCGCCGCCATCCAGTCCGGCGATGCGGTCTTCCGGTTCGTTCATTGCCGTCAGCAGGATGATCGGCGTGTCGATGCCAGCGTGGCGCAGCTGCGGAATGAAGGCAAGTCCCTCCCCGTCCGGCAGGCGGCGATCAAGCAGGATGGCGTCATAGACATGCTGGCGCGTCAGCTCCACCGCATCGCCGAGCCACATCGTATAGTCGATGACGATGCCCTGCCTGCCGAGCGTTGCCGTCAGCGCATCCGCCATTTCCTTTTCATCTTCGATCAACAGAAGTCTCATGCGTCACCGTTCCTTCGCCTCCCTTGTCTGCCAGCAAGGTTGCGGCAGTATTGCGGCGAAGACGACGCCAGAGCATTTCCAACCCGGCGCATAACGATTTCCCCTCCGAAAAGGGCTTAAAAACAGGGCGATAGAGCATCAGGCCTTGCTGTTTAAGCAGGTGTGTTCGCAGGGGTAATGCTGCTGCAATTATGGACGCCTATCCAGATGCCATGCGCCTCAAGAGAGGCAATGCGACCGCCTGAGCTGCGGTCCGGTATGGAAAGGATTTCAGCATGTGGGTGAAGAGAACCATCAAGGCGGGAATCGCGCTTGCAGGTTGCGTTCTCGTTGTCACCGCTCTCGATCCGGCGCGCGGCAGCGTCGATGCGAATGAGCGTGTCAAAGGCATCGTGAACGGGCTCGTCGAGACTGCCGCGATGAGCCCCGCAGGTACTCCGTTCGAACTGACGTCCGGAGAAACGGCGAAGATCGGCGCGCGCCCGATGGTGGAGCGGCTTGGCATCAGCGGCGAACTTCAGCCGATTACCCGCGTGGTGATCCGCGCCCGTGAAGCCGGCAAGATCGTCGAGATGAATGTCCGCGACGGAGACGCGGTGCAGGCGGGCAAGCTGCTCGTGCGTTTCGAAACCGACGAGTTGCAATCGACACTGCTGCTGCGGCAGAGCGACCGGGACGCGGCCGAAGCCGAACTGATGCTGGCGATGCTGGCGCTGACGAGAACCGAACAGCTTGCCCTAAAAAACATCGCTTCGGCAGAACAGCTCGACAAGGCGAAAAGCGACGTCGCGGTGAAGACGGCAAGGCTCCAGAGCCTTTCGGCGCAGGCGGATATCGCACGCCTGGCGCTTCGCAATGCCGAAATCCACGCACCCTTCAGCGGCACCGTCACCCGGCGACTGGCCGAGGCGGGATCGCGCGTCGGCGCGGATGGCGAACTTCTCACGCTGGTCGATACCAATGTGCTGGAGGCGAAGGTACTTGTCGCCACGCGCGATGTTCCGCGCGTTGCCCGCGGCCAGACGGCGGAACTGGAGATTGACGGCCTCGCGGGCCAGATCGTCAAGGGCACGGTCGAGCGCATCAGCCCTGTTGCCGAAGACGGCACACGCGTCGTTGCCGTCTATGTCAGGCTTGCCAATCGTGATGGGCAATTGTGGGGCGGAATGTTCGCCAGCGGAAATATTCTGCTGCGCGAAAAAAGCGATGCGCTCGTCGTTCCCGCAATTGCCCTGCGCGAGGATGAGACGGGTTACCATGTGCTCAAGGTGCAGGACGGCTATCTGCGCCGCCAGACGGTCGCCGTGGGGCCGCGCTGGAACGGCGGAAGCCTGATCGAGATTGCCGCCGGACTGACAGATGGCGAGACGATCCTGACCGCGCCGCTTCCCGAACTGCGGCCCGACATGGCCGTCACCATCGATAAGGCCGGCTGACATGTTCTTGACCCGCATATCCGTTACCCATCCCGTTTTCGCCACCATGATGATGGTGGCGCTTCTGGTCATGGGCGCCTTCTCGATGCAGCGGCTCGGGCTGGACCAATATCCCAATGTCGACGTTCCCGTGGTGGTGGTCATCACCGCTTATCCCGGCGCTACGCCGGAGACGGTGGAAACCGAGGTGACACGCCCGGTCGAGGACGCGCTGAACGCCATTGGCGGCCTCGATGAGGTCACGTCCACCTCCTATGAGGGGCGCTCCGTCGTCGTCGCGAAATTCAAGCTCGAGGTGCGAAGTTCGGCCGCCGCGCAGGAGGTCCGCGACAAGATCGCCGCCATCGAGGCGGATTTTCCCGAAGACGCCAAAAAGCCCGTTATATCAAGGTTCGACCCCGCCGCCGAGCCGGTCCTGTCGATTGCGATCAGTTCGAAATCGCTCGATGTGCCCGCACTCACCACCCTCGCCGACCAGAGGGTGGTGCGACAATTGACGACCGTCGCCGGCGTCGGCCAGGCAACGCTGGTCGGCGCCCGCAAACGGCAGATCGATGTGACAATCGACGAAACGCGCATGCGCGCCCTTGAGATCGGCATCAACGAGGTGGTGAATGCGCTGCGCACCGGCAACAGCAACAGCCCGGCCGGAAGCGTCGTCGATCCCGTCTCCGAACGCACGATCCAGGTGCAGGGGCGTATCGAGGAACCGCAGGCGCTGCTGGACATGGTCGTGGCAAGGCGCGGCGGCGCGGCCATTGCGCTTCGCGATGTCGCCACGCTTTCCGAAGGGGCAGCCGATGCCGAAAACCGCGCGCTCTATAATGGCCAGACAGCCTTGGCGATCGACATCGTCAAGGTTCAGGACGCCAATACGGTCCAGGTCGCGACGGATGTGAAGAAGCGCCTCGATGCGCTCAATGCCGAGCTTGCCCCGCAGAACGTGCATCTGCGCATCGTCACGGATTCATCGATACCCATCCGCGAATCCGTCAATCAGGTACAGACGACGCTGATCGAAGGTGCCGCGCTCGCCGTCGCCATCGTCTTCCTGTTTCTCAATTCCTGGCGCAGCACGGTCATCACCGGCCTGACATTGCCGATCGCAATCATCGGCACGCTCGCGGTGATCGATTTCCTCGGCTTCACGCTCAATACGCTCAGCCTGCTGGCGCTGACGCTTTCCATCGGCATTCTCGTGGATGACGCCATCGTGGTGCGCGAAAACATCACCCGCCATCTTCACATGGGCAAGTCGCATCTGCGCGCAGCCCTCGACGGCACCGGCGAAATCGGGCTTGCGGTGATCGCGACGACGGCGACCATCGTGGCGGTCTTCCTGCCGGTCGCATTCATGGATGGCATTGTCGGCCGGTTTTTCTACGAATTCGGCGTCACCGTCTCCGCCGCCGTGCTGATTTCGCTTTTCGTTGCCTTCACACTCGATCCGATGCTGTCGAGCGTCTGGTACGATCCGGATGCCCAGCCCGACGCGAAGCGCGGGCCGATAGGCCGCCTGATTGCCCGTTTCGACCGTGGCTTCGAATGGATGGCCGGGCAATATCGCCGTGCCATCGGCTGGACCCTGCGGCACAGGCTCGTCACCCTGCTTGCCACATCAGGCGTCTTTGTCGGCAGCCTGTTCATGGTGCCGCTGGTCGGCACGGAATTCGTTCCCGATACCGATGAGGGCCGCTTCCAGATCAACATTACCGCGCCGGTCGGCTCCTCGCTGGATTATACGACAACCAAGGTGCGGCAGGTCGAGAAGGCGCTGAGGGAATTTCCGGAGGTCGAGACGCTTTATTCCACCGTCAATACCGGTGGCGCCGCCGGCAAGCATCGGGCTGCCATATTGGTGGGGCTGGTGCCGCTCGATATGCGGAGCCGAACCCCGCTCTCCCTTGCCAAACCGATCCGCAAACGCCTGTCGGCCATACCCGGCATAGAGGTCACGATCCTGCAGAACGGCCTTGGCGGCGGCGAAAGCCCGGTGCAGCTCAGCATCCTCGGCGACGACCGGGCGACCCTCGAAAGGATCGCCGCCGATCTGGTCGAAGACATGAAGAAAATACCCGGCCTCGTGGATGTGACCTCCAGCGCCAAAGATGTGACCTCCATTCTTTCGGTCCGCCTGAAGCCTGCGGCAGCCAGCGATCTCGGCATCGCCCGCTCCGATCTTGCAACGGCGCTCTCGCCCCTTATCGGCGGCGAGGATGTGTCGAAATGGACGGATGCAGACGGCAACAGCTACGATATCGTCATCCGCCTGCCCGCCGAGCGGCGGTCCGACGTGGCAAGTCTCGGTGAATTGATGATCGCGACCGGCCGCACGGCCGCGAGTGGTGCACCGCTGATGGTGCGTCTCGATCAGGTTGCCGATATCGGCATCCTGCCGGCTCCCGCCGAAATCCGCCGCATCGACAATCGCCGCGAAATACTGGTTTCGGCCAATATCGCCGGCCGCACGCTTGGCGACGTGACGGAGACGCTGCAGGGGCTGATCGCCGGTCTCGACCTGCCGAACAACTATCGCATCCGCTTCGGCGGTGACGCCGAAACCATGCAGGAAACCATCGGCCACATGGTCACGGCGCTTACCATGGCCGTCATCTTCATCTACATCGTGCTCGCCTCGCAGTTCGGCAGCTTCATGCAACCGCTCGCCATCATGGCGTCGCTGCCGCTGTCGCTTGTCGGCGTCCTTCTGGGCCTCATGGTGGCCGGCAGCACGATCAACATGTTCTCGTTGATCGGCTTCATCATGCTGATGGGCCTCGTGACCAAAAACGGCATCCTGCTGGTCGATTTTGCCAATCGCGAGCGACGGCGGGGGCTTTCGCTGAACGAGGCGCTGGAAAATGCCGGCGTCATCCGCTTCCGTCCGATCATCATGACGACGCTTGCGATGATCTTCGGCATGATCCCGCTCGGTCTTGCCGTTGGCGGAGGCGGCGCGCAGCGTGCGCCGATGGCCCATGCGGTGGTTGGCGGCCTCATCAGTTCCACGCTGCTGACCCTGATCGTGGTGCCGACCATCCTCTCCTATATGGACAGCATCAGCAGGCGTTTCGCCCGCCTGTTGCCGAAAGCGCCGGATGAAACCGGGCATTCTAACCATCAGGCGCAACCTTCCCGAAAGCAGCCGGCCTGAAAGGGCCGGCTGGACATCAATCCAGCCAGACAAGGGGAAGGCGTCACCACCTTCCCGTCATTCAAGATGACGCCCCTGTCGTCACCGTAGCAGAAGAATGGCAGCCGGGCCTGCCAGAAGCACCGCGAGCGCGATGATGGGATGGAGGTAACGCAACAGGCAGCGGGGAACGGGACGAGGTAAATTCATGCAACGGCTCCTGACGACAATCAGGCAAGGTTGGGCATGGCCTGTTGCGACAGCATTACAGTTCTGGCCGCAAAAATGCCGGACACATGCGGTTACGGTTTTTCACCGCTCTGGCGCTTCTTTTTGCCCTTCGGGCGAAAATCGACAAGAAGCGACTTCAGCTCGATATCGCGAACGCGCCGTGCCGCCTCATCCGGGCGCACCCATTCCAGCAGGCGTTCACCGCGTTCCTTGAAACTGGTTTCCGCCGCCGTCACCTCTATCTGGAACACATCGACCATGCAGGGAACGACATCGCCATTGTCGAGCATCTTGAGATAGGTATAGCGGCCGACCGCATCCTTTTTCACCCGCCCGCGCACGCCCGCCTCCTCCCACGCTTCAATCGCCGCCGCCTTGTGCGGCTTCTTGCGTTTCATCGGCCAGCCGCGCGGAATGATCCAGCGTGCGCTGGTGCGGGAGGTAACGAGGAGGATTTCGACATCCTCGCCATTGCCGGCATAACGGAAACAGAGCGCGGCATATTGCTGCCGGAAAGCGCCGGTGAAGAGCTTTTCGGGAACCGCAGCGAGCTGCTGGAGCAATGTCAGTGCACGAGCCGGGCGGGTTTTCCGGCTTTTCTTGGTGGGTTTCATATCCGTTGATAGTGCTGATTTTCCGGGTTGCATCAATGCCCTGCGTGCATTTATGACAGTTTTATGACAATCACCCCCCACAACTAATAAAGCGCCATTGAGGGCCAATTCGCATGATGAGTATTTTTCGCAAGCTGATGCCGCGCGAGGACCGTTTCTTCGACATGTTCAGCAACCATTCCGAAACCGTCATCAAAGCGGCCGAGGCCCTTGATCAACTTTTAAGCGGCGTCGACGTCGAGAAGAATTGCGACCTCATCGTCACGCTGGAACATCAGGCCGACGACATCACCCGCGAGGTGCTGCTCGCGGTCCGGCGCAGCTTCATCACCCCCTTCGACCGCGGCGACATCAAGGATCTCATCCAGTCCATGGATGACGCCATCGACATGATGCACAAGACCGTGAAGACCATCCGTCTTTTCGAGCAGACGGAATTCGATCCGCTGATGAAGGAAATGGGTCATGAGATCGTGCGTGCTGCCGGCCTGATTGCGGAAGCCATTCCGCTTCTCAACAAGGTCGGCACGAATGCGCATCGCCTGTCGTCCATTGCCGAAGAGGTAACCCGCGTCGAAGGCCGCTCGGACGAACTTCACGACCTCGGCCTCAAGGACCTCTTCCGCCGCCATGGTGCGAGCGGCGATGCCATGGCCTATATGATCGGCAGCGAGATCTATGGCGAACTCGAAAAGGTCGTCGACCGCTTCGAGGACGTGGCCAACGAGATCAGCGGCATCGTGATCGAGAACGTCTGATGGATGTCGCGCTTGCCCTGCCGCTGCTGGTCGGCCTTATCGCCATCGCGCTGTTCTTCGATTTTCTGAACGGTCTGCACGACGCCGCAAATTCCATCGCCACCATCGTCTCCACCCGTGTGCTGCGGCCGCAATATGCGGTCGCCTGGGCGGCCTTCTTCAACTTCATCGCCTTCCTGTTCTTTGGCCTGCATGTGGCCGAAACGCTCGGCACCGGTATCATCGATCCGGCCATCGTCTCGCCGCAGGTCATCTTCGCGGCGCTGATCGGCGCCATCGTCTGGAACATCGTCACCTGGATTTTCGGCATTCCCTCCAGCTCGTCGCACGCGCTGATCGGCGGGCTCGTCGGTGCGGGATTTGCGAAGGTGGGTTTCAATTCCATCGTCTGGTCGGGCCTGCTGAAGACCGTGGGCGCCATCTTCATGTCGCCGGCCATCGGCTTTTTCCTTGCCCTGCTTCTGGTGCTCACCGTCTCCTGGCTGTTCGTGCGGCAGACGCCCTTTGCGGTCGACCGCACCTTCCGTGTCATGCAGTTCATCTCCGCCTCGCTTTATTCGCTGGGACACGGCGGCAACGACGCGCAGAAGACCATGGGCATCATTGCCGTGCTGCTCTTCAGCCAGGGACATCTCGGCGAGAGCTTCTACGTGCCCTTCTGGGTGGTGATTTCCTGCCAGTCGGCCATGGCGCTCGGCACGCTGTTCGGCGGCTGGCGCATCGTCCATACGATGGGATCGAAGATCACCCGGCTGAACCCGATGCAGGGTTTCTGCGCCGAAACCGGCGGTGCGCTGACGCTGTTCGGTGCGACATGGCTCGGTATTCCGGTCTCCACCACCCACACGATCACCGGCGCCATCGTCGGCGTCGGCGCGGCCCGTCGCGTCTCGGCGGTGCGCTGGGGCCTTGCCGGCAATATCGTCATCGCCTGGATCGTGACCATGCCGGCGGCCGCGCTGATCTCGGCTGCGGTTTACGGGCTGACGTCGCTGTTCGGCTGACAGCGCCATCCCTGCCCTGATTTGCCGCTCCTCCCGGAACAAAAGCCACCTCGCGGCTGTTGTTCCGGGAGACCAATGCGGAATCGCGGACATGGCACGGCAGGTTTTCTGGAAGGGTTATCTGAAGCTGTCGCTGGTGACGGCCTCCGTCTCGCTGACACCCGCGACGACCGATGGCAACAGATACACCTTCCACATCCTCAATCGCAAAACCGGCAATCGCGTCGAAAGCCGTTATGTCGACAGCATCACCCACAGGCCGGTCGCCGCCAAGAACCAGGTAAAAGGTTTTCCCCGTGGTGAGGACGATTACGTTCTGCTGGAGGATAACGAGATCGATGGGGTGGCGCTGGAAAGCACCCGCACCATCGATATCAAGACCTTCGTGCCGAAAGGATCGATCGACTGGATCTGGTACGACCGCCCGCATTTTCTGCGCCCGGAAGACAAGATCGGCACCGAAGCCTTCAGCGTCATTCGCGAAGCCATGAAGGCGAACGATGTTTTCGGCATAGCGCGTCTGGTGATCTATCGCCGCGAAAGAGCGGTCCTTCTCGAACCTTCAGGCAAGGGCATCATCCTGTGGACGCTGCATTATGGCGAGGAGGTGCGCGAAAGCATCGACGCGCTGGAGCCGAAGATGAAAATCGACCGGCCGCTGCTGCAAGCCATGGAAAAACGCATCGGCAAACAGGTGACGGGTTGGAAGCCGGCTTTGGTGCAGGACCCCATTCAGAAAAAGATCAAGTCCCTGCTGAAGACCAAGGGCGAGGAGGTCTCCTCCTCGAAAAAGAAAACCGCCACAAAGGCCCGCACCGGTGGCAATGTCATCAACATCATGGATGCCCTGAAGAAAAGCCTTGCTTCCGAAAAGAGAAATTAAAGCTCGATGCTTTCAGCGGGCTTTTTTCGGCAGCGGCTGGGCGGCGGCAAAAAATCCATCCCAAGGGTCTTTTTTCAGCGCGGAAAGACGTGCGCCGATATTGTTGACGGTGAAATGGGCCGGGCCGATCTCGGCGGTGAGTTCCGACCATTCGAGCGGCGCTGAAATGGCGGCGCCCGGCCGGGCGCGTGTCGAATAGGCCGCAACCGCGGTATTGCCCCTGCCATTGCGCAGATAATCGATGAAAATGCGGCCCTGCCGTTTTGCCTTGGTGGCGACCGAGAGGTATTTCTCCGGTTCGGCTTTCGACATATCCGCCGCCATGGCCTCGGCGAAGGCCTTGACCGGAGCCCAGCCCGCCTGCGGTTTCAACGGTGCGACGACATGCAGGCCCTTGCCGCCGGAGGTTTTGACGAAAGCGGCAAGCCCGGCCGCCTCGAAACGTCGCTTCAGTTCCAGCGCCGCTTCGATCACCTCTTGCCAAGCCACATCCTCGCCGGGGTCGATATCCATGGTGATCATGTCGGGCTTTTCCCAATTGGCGGTGGTCGCGCCCCATGGGTGGATTTCAAGCGCGGCGGATTGTACGAGCGCCATCAGGCCATCGAAATCGGTGATGCGGATCAGCGGCTCGCCGCCCTTGTCCTTGGGATCGTTGATTTGCTCGACGGCCTTGTTGATGCCGCGCCAGGCATGTTTCTGGAAGAAACGTTGTCCCTCGATCCCTTCCGGGCAGCGTAGGAGCGCCAGCGGCCGGTTGACGACAAAGGGCGCCATGTGCCGCCAGACCTGCGCATAATAGTCGGCAAGCCCCTCCTTCGTCACGCCATCGTCAGGCCAATAAAGCCGGTCCGGATGGGTGAACTTGATCTTCGATTGCGGCGCCTTGGTATCGGACACGGCCTTCTCCTCGCGTTCGATTTCTCCTGCGGGCTTGTCTTCACGCAGCCCCCGGAAGGAGGCGTGACGCAGATTGCCATCTGCAGACCATGCCCGGAACTCCACTTCCGCCACCAGTTCCGGCTTCACGAAATGAAGATCGCGGCGGGCAAGCGCGGTGAGCTTGTCGGTGAACGGGCTCTCCTTCAGGTCCAGCGGCTTCAGCCGGCCAAGCAGCATCTCCGCCACTTCACCCGTAAAACCTGTCCCGACACGCCCGACATGGCGCAGCTTGCCGTTGTCATAAACGCCAAGCGCCAGCGATCCGATGGCATGGTCCGATGCCGAGGAGACGGTATAACCACCGATGACGAATTCCTGCCGCATCGAACATTTGGATTTTACCCAATCGCCCTTGCGGCCGGAAACATATTTGCTGTTCTTGACCTTGGAAATGACGCCCTCGAGGCTGAGCCGGCAGGCATGGTCGAGAACAAGCGCGCCGCTTTCCTCGAAATGCTGGCTGTAACGCAGATGGTGATTGCCCGCCGGCAACAGCTTTTCCAGCAGCGCCTTTCTCTCGCTCAATGGCGCACCGCGCAGATCGCTGCCATCGAGATGGAGAAGATCGAAGGCGTAGAATACAAAGCGGTCGCTGCGCCCTTCGCTCAGATCCTGCTGCAAAGCGGAGAAATCGGAGGCGCCGTTATCGCGTTCGACAACGATTTCGCCATCGATCAACACCGTTTCCACCGGCAGCGCCGTGAGCGCTCCCGTCACGGCCCTGCCGAATTTCTCCGTCCAGTCCAGCCCGCTGCGGGTCAGCAGTTGAAGCTTGCCCTGATCGACGCGCGCCTGCAGACGATAGCCGTCGAATTTGATTTCATGCAGCCAGCGAGAACCATCCGGCGGTTTCGGCTTGAGCGTGGCGAGCGCCGGCGGCACGAAGGATGGCATGGCCAGTTTGCGTGCGCCTTTGGGCAGCGCATGCGCCTGTTTCCTGCCGGAGGCCCAAGCGACAGCTTTTTTCGATACCGTTTTGGAATTCCAGGTATCCTTCGGTTTGGCTGCAACGTCCTCGACGTTGCGCCCGGTCTTTACGGATTCCGGCCGTTCTTCGAGAATATCCGCACCACCCTTATGCCGCGCCTCCTCGTCATCGCCCTTGATGAGCAGCCAGTTTTCCCGGCTTTCTCCGGGCTTTCCATGCATGCGCACCAGATGCCAGCGGCCTTTGAGCTTTTCGCCGTCCAGTTCGAATTCCAGATGGCCCTTGCGATAAGCTTTCCGGGCGTCGCCGATCGGCTGCCAGGTGCCGCGATCCCAGACAATCACGGTGCCGCCGCCATATTGCCCTTTCGGAATGACGCCCTCGAAATCGCCATAGCTCAGCGGATGGTCCTCGACATGCACGGCAAGGCGCTTGTCCTCGGGGTCGAGGCTCGGGCCGCGCGTCACCGCCCAGCTTTTCAGCACCCCGTCCATTTCCAGGCGAAAATCGTAATGCAGACGCCGGGCATCGTGTTTCTGGATCACGAAGCTCGACCCCCGCTGTTCGGCCTTCGTTCCTTTGGGCTCCGGTGTCCTGTCAAAACTGCGCTTGGCGTTGTAGGTCTGCAATCCCATCGATCAGCTCGCTTTCCGCGGGGCCTTGCGGCCTGCTGCCGCCGCCTTTTTCCCGGCTCCGGCCCCGGCGCTGCGGCGCAGGGCCTCCTTGAGATCGATGATATTGTCTTCCCGGTGCGGCGGCTGTTTTGCGATTTCCCGGCCCTCGATCTTGGCTTTCACCAGTTCCGCCAGTTCATCGTTGTACCGGTCGCTATAGTCCGCCGGATCGAAGGTACCGGCGCGCTTTTCGATGATGTGGCCGGCAAGTTCCAGCATTTCCTCATCAAACTCGATGTCCGGGATCGACTTGAAGACGGTGGTCTGAGAGCGAACCTCATAACTGAAATTCAGCGTCGTCGCGACGAGAGCCTTGCCGCTGGGGCGGATGAGGAGAACGCGGTTGCGGCGGAAAAGCACGGCTTCGCCAAGCGCTGCGACATTCTCGTCCTCCATTGCCCTTGCCAGAAGCGTCAATGCCTCCCCGCCCTCCTCCGCAGTCGGCGCAAGATAATAGGACTTGTCGAAATAGAGCTTGTCGATCTCGTCACAGGGCAAAAAGTGTTTGACGCGGATGACCTTGTCGCTCTCCGGCATCAGCTTTGCGATCTCGTCTCCCTCGATGACGATATGATCGCCATTGTCGAGCTCGTATCCCTTGACCTGATCTTCACGAAGAACCGGATCGCCGGTATCGCTATCGACATATTGCCGCTCGACGCGGTGGCCGGTCTTGCGGTTGACGATATTGAAGGAGATTTTCTCCGCCGAGGTCAGCGCGGAATAAAGGCCGACTTCGCAGTTGAAATCGGCAAAGGTCAGATGGCCTCTCCAGCTCGCTCTCCGGTTCATGTCCGTCGTCCTTCGTCATCGCTGCGGGAGGACATTTCTCCGCCTCGGCCCTTGGCCAGAATGCGCTCGATGGCGGGCACGTCCGCCTCCGCCAGAACCGGCACCGGATCGGACGCCATGGCCTCCAGCACCTCCGGCGACAGCCCGCCATTGCGGATGACCCATTCCATCGCCTCGCGGGTCTGCCGCTCCGCCTTCAACTGCGCATAAAGCGCCAGTATCAGCCGGTCGCGGACATCGAAGCTCTTCAAATTTCTGTCCGAACGTTCTGCCTGCCGTTTCATCTCGAAATCCTCAAGGGCCCCTCCGGCATTGTCGGGCATCGCCTCAGGCAATGCCCCTGCCGCCGGTCACGCCATAAACCTCGCCATTGATGAAGCTCGCATCCTTCGATGCCAGCAGCACATAAACGGGCGCCAGTTCCACCGGCTGTCCCGGGCGGCCGAAATCGCTGTCCTTGCCGAAATTCCTCACCTTCTCGTCCGGCTGGCCGCCACTCGGCTGCAGCACCGTCCAGAACGGGCCGGGAGCGACCGAATTGGCGCGTACGCCCTTTTCGATAAGCTGCTTTGCAAGCGCCTTGGTATAAGCGACGATACCGGCTTTCGTGGTGGCGTAGTCGAGCAGGATGGCGGAGGGCTCATAGGCCTGGATCGACGCGGTGGTGATCACAGACGAGCCCGGTTTCAGATGGGGAACCGCCGCCTGCGCTATCCAGTGCAGCGCATAAAGATTGGTCTTCATGGTAAGATCGAAATCGACCGTCGATAACGCGTCGACGCTGTCTCGATATTGCTGTCTTGCCGCGTTGATAACGAGAATATCCAGCCCGTCGAGATCGCCTGCCGCTTTCTCGACCAGTTCGCGGCACCATGCCTCATCGGTAATATCGCCGGGCAGCGCGACCGCCACGCGGCCTTCCGCTTCGATGAGCGCCACAACCTCCTCGGCGTCGGATTCCTCTTCCGGCAGATAGGAGATCGCCACATCCGCGCCTTCCCGTGCGAAGGCGATCGCGACGGCACGGCCGATGCCTGAATCGCCGCCGGTTATCAGCGCCTTGCGGCCGGTGAGCTTGCCGGTGCCCTTGTAGCTTTTTTCGCCATGATCAGGGAAAGGCGTCATATTCGTCACCAGACCCGGCATCTCCTGGGTCGGGGTCGAAAAAGGCGGGCGCGGATACTGGCTGCGCGGGTCCTGTGGCTCGAGGCGGTCTGTCATCGCGGTCTCTCCCATAGATAGATGTCCATGCGTGGCGCATTCGCCGACAGAGCAGGAATACCGCTCCGGTCAGGCAGATCGTCGGTGCCGGTCAGGATGACAGCGGCATGGACGTGCCACACGCTAGCCTAACGATCTGCCTTGGCTCTCGTTCCATCGGACATGGGAAAGCAGGGCGACGGCACCATCGTGCCGCCGCATCTTTTATCAAACGGAATGTTTCTTCCGGGTGGCGGCGCTGACGATCTGGGCGGGCGCGACATCCGGTTTGCCGAAGAGATAACCCTGCGCCTGCGCGCAGCCCTCGTCGACCACCATGCGGTATTGCGCATCCGTTTCAATTCCCTCCGCCGTCACCGGCAGATCGAGGCTGCGGCCAAGGCCGATCACCGCGCGCACGATGGCGCGGGCATTGTCATCGTCGCTCATGGCGGCGATGAAACTGCGGTCGATCTTGATCTTGTCGAAGGGGAAGCTCTGCAGGTTGCTGAGCGAGGAATAACCCGTGCCGAAATCGTCCATGACGATGGCGACACCGAGCGCCTTCAACTGGTTGAGGATGATCAATGTCGCCTTGCGGTCCTTCAGAAGCGCGGCTTCGGTGATTTCCAGCTCCAACCGGCTAGGCGAAAGCCCGGTCTGCATCAGGACCGTGCAGACGACATGGCCGAGATTGGCCAACGAAAACTGCAATGGCGAAACATTCACAGCGATCTTCAGATGCGGCGCCCAGCCGGCCGCCTGGCGGCAGGCCTCGCGCAGCACCCATTCGCCGAGCGAGATGATGATGCCGCTCTCCTCGGCAATCGGAATGAAGACGTCCGGCGGCACCACGCCCCTTGTGGGATGCTGCCAGCGCACCAGCGCCTCGTAACCAACGACCTGGCCGCATTCGACCGAAAGGACCGGCTGATAATTCAGCAGCAGCTCGTTGCGATTGATCGCGAGCCGCAGATCCGTCTCCAGCTGGCGGCGTTCGCGCGCCTCCTGATCCATCACCGGGTCGTAGAAGGCCAATATGCCGCGCCCGCCCATCTTGGCGCGGTAAAGCGCCAGATCGGCGGCATGCATGATGCTTTCATGGTCCTTCCCGTCCCGCGGGAAGACGGCGATGCCGATGCTGACGCCGACGGAGGTCGGGTCGTTGGCGACATTCATCTTCAGTGCGAACGTGCCAAGGATCGTCTCGGCCAGCAGGCGCGCCTCTTCCGCTTTGGTGTGCCGGGCGGTGAGGATGACGAATTCATCGCCGCCGAGACGGGCGACCACATCGCCTGCCCTTGCGCATTCATCGAGAATGGCGGCGACCTTTTTCAGGACGCGATCGCCCTCGGCATGGCCGAATATGTCGTTGACCGCCTTGAACCGGTCGAGGTCGAGCGCCAGCAGCGCGAATTCGTCCTCCTCATCGCAATGTTCGATCTGCTGGTGCAGACGGGTCTGGAACATGGTGCGGTTGGAAAGGCCCGTCAGGACGTCGTGACGGGCGAGATATTCGATTTCCCGCTGCGCTTCCCGCTTTTCCGTCAGGTCGCGAATGGCCATTACCTCGCATGGGCGACCGCGATATTCGATCGTGCGCACGCCGAGCTCGAATATCTGCACCTGCCCGGCGCGCTCGCGGACCGCCTCCACCGGTGCATGGCGTGGCAGATAGGCGGGCTGGCCGTCGATGGCCTTGAAGAGATCGTCAGGGTTCTGACCGAGCAGCGATGCCTCCTCCCTGCCCAGAAGGCCGGCAAAACGGGTGTTCAGCTCCACGATCCGCCCATCGCGAACGACGGCGAGACCATCGAGCGTCGCATCCACGAGACCCTTGAGATCGACAAGATAACGATCCACCAGAGCGGCGACGGCGGTGGTGGACAGGATCAGGAACGTGACGCCGGAAATGGCGCAGATCATGATCAGCCGGGCGACATTGTCGGGATCAGGACCCGATACGGATGGATCCGGCGAAAGCACCGTGGCCGACATGGTCGTGAAATGCAGCGCGCAGATCGCGAAAATCGCCGATCCGGCGGGTGCTGCGATGCGCTGCCAGGAGCCGAGGCGGCGAAAAAGGAAAAAGGCGAGGAGAAAAGACGCCCAGGCCAACGCAAAACCGCCCAGTACCGGTCCCCAGCGATAGCTGATCGTGGCGGCGACATCCATTCCCGCCATGCCGACGAAATGCATTACGGCAACCGAGAGCGTGACCAGCGTGCCGACGAGAACAGGGCTGTAAGCAGCCTGCGAGCGGGCCGTAAGCGCCAGCCAGAAACCGATAACGGCGAGAACCGCCGAAAGGGCGGTAAAGGCGAAATCATAACCGATCGGAACCGCGCCCTTATAGGCGAGCATGGCAACGAAATGCGTGGCCCAGACGCTCAATCCCCCGGCAAAGGCGGCAACCAGCACCCAATAGGGCTTGCGGCCAGCCGGACTTTCCTCCGCACGCAATAAAAGATGAAAAAAAGCAAACATGCCAAGCAGGCAGATAACAGCCGCAAGAAGCACGACCGCCCGGTCGTGTTGTACGACAACGCATTCCAGAACCGTGAACATGACGCACTCTCCCAGCCTCTGAAGAACCGCTCACGGTGGCACTATGGGAGTGGTTTATTTATAAATCTCTAATGCAACTATTGATAATTGCGTCAATATTTTTTCGCGCATAAAAAACAGGCCGGGCCGGCGTGCCAAGCTGTAACACTTTCGGCAAACCGGCCCGGCAAAATGATCAGCCGAGGCTTCTTATTTCCAGCTTCGATAATCCGCCGCGGTGCATCCGAAAGGCGCCGGACCATCGGCGAAGCGCTCCTGCAGACGGGCGCAACCCCACTCATTGAGTGCTGCCGGCAGCATGTTGTTGATGTCCATTCCGGGCGAGTTGAATTGCGACGGCGCGCTCGTGACATACCACAGCCAGTAACCGAACACCGCGACGATGATGACGGCCACGATGGCGACGAAAGTGCCCAGCCTGCGCAGCAGGCCCGGTCCTTTCTTTATCGCGGCGCCCTGAGCCGTGGCATTTTCCTGCGTCTCGTTTACGACCATCGGGGCAAGCGATGCGAGAGCCGCCGCCCTCTCCTGTTCCGTAAGGTCGATCCGCTCCAGCAGATCGTCGAGCAGAACCGGCAACGCGCCGTTGCCATGCAGAACCGCCAGCGCCACGTCATGTTTGCCGGTATTGCCGACGACAACGGGAATACGGCCCCGCTCCAGATGCGTAAAGGATTGCCGCTTGGTTTTACCGTCCCTCACCGTATCGGCATAGGTCACGAAAAGGCGGCTGCGTTTTTCGGCAACCGCCGTCAGCGCCACCGGAATGACGGTCAGAGGCGCGGGCTTGCGCAATTGAAGGCGAACCCGCAGGACCCGGACAAGCGTGAACAGCATCGCCAGACTGCCGAAACCGAGCAGGGCAACAAACACGCCGAGCGTGATGATGCGGTTCCAGAGCATGTCGAGGCCCAGCGAAATCGTTGCGAGTTCCGGGTTCTTCGCGGAGATGACCAGCCCGGTTTCATAATCGCCGGAATGGAAATCGACGAACATGACCTCGACATCCTTCTTGTAGCGCGCACCCGCATGCTCGTAGGAAAGATCCGCCTCGCAGGTCGTGAAGATCGCCTTGCGCGTCTTGCAGCTGCCACTGATATCGCCGTTTTCGATCTCCAGAGGATCTTTGCTGATCTGATAGTCGCGCAATATGCCCGGGCCTTCAGCCACGAGCATGACGACCGTGATCACCAGAAGCACCGGAATGGAAAAATAATAGGCTGCCGGCACCGAAATGACGCCACGTTTGAGGCTCAACGGCCGCGACGGAAGTTTTATCTGTGCAAGGTTCATGGTCGTCAACACATTCTTCGGGAGGTGGGTGAGCGGAGTTTGCGACTCTCGCCCGACGGAAGGAATAGTCGTTCGACGGTCTAATCCGATGAAGTCCTTGAGAAAACCCCCTGAAATTGCGGGATGACGACGATAATCCACCGCCTCGGCCGGGCTGCGCGCTTGACCGCGGATAAAAAAACGGGCGGTAAAACCGCCCGTCACAGGTTTTCAGAGGCTGTGGTTGCCCTTAGTCCTTCGTGACCTTCTCCAGCCGGGTCGTCTGGCTGGGGTGACCCACATAGTCCTTCACGCGCGCATTCAGCACGATCGGCTCGAATCTCTCGAACATCGGCAGCACCGCCGGCTTCTGGGCGACGAACATTTCCTGCATCTGGGTGTAGATTTCCCCGCGCTTCTTGGCATCAGGCTCCAGCGAAGCCTTTGCCGTGAGCGCCGTCAGTTCCGGAATGTCCCAGGCCGAGCGCCAGACGAAATTGCCGGCATTGTTGGCGGCGAGCGAGTTATCGGGGTTACTGGAAAACTGCTCCATCGAACCCAGAACATTCGGCATGTAGGCGCCGGTCTGCGGAATGAGCAGATCGAAATCACGCGCGCGATGGGCGGCAATCACGTCCGAACCGTTACCCTGCTGGATATTGACCTTGATGCCGATCTGGCTGAGCGACGCCTGGATCGCGGTGGCGAGATCGATGCGCGGCGTCTGCGCAATCGTCTTCAGATTGAGCGTAAAGCCGTTCTCATAACCGGCCTCCTTGAGGAGCGCCTTCGCCTTCTCCACATCGAGCTTCCAGTCCGGGCTCGGAATGGCGTATTCGAAGTTTTCCGGCACCGGCACCGTGCGCGCCCGGCCGTAAGGACCCATGATGGTCTTTTCCATGCCCTTATAGTCGATGCCATAGGCAATCGCTTCGCGGACCTTGGGGTTGGACAAAGGCTCCTTGCCGGCATTCATGGACAGGACGTAGAAGCCGCCGGTCGGCACGCGCTGGATCTGGAAGCCTTCCTTGTTGTTGAAGGTCGCTAGGTCGGCAGCCGTCAGCGCACTGGCGATGTCGATATCGCCGCGCTCCAGCATCAGGCGCTCCACCTGGCTTTCCGGCACATGCCGCACGATGACCCGGCGCATTTTCGGGCTGCCCGCCACATAATTCTTGTTGGCCTCGAGAATGATAATCTCATTGGGCGACCAGCGATTGAGGGTGAAGGGACCGGAACCGGCGGAATTGGTTCGCAGCCAGCCATTGCCCCAATCACCGTTGACGTCATGCGACTTCAATTCCTTGCTGTCGACGACGCTGGCGATGACCATGGCCAGACGGTAAAGAAGTAGTTCGGACGTCGTTTCGCCGGAAAGATCGATGCGGACCGTTTTTTCATCCGGCGCGCTCACCAGCTTGTCAACATTATCGGCATTATAGCCAACCCGCTTGAGGTTGGCTGCGGCCGCCTGGTTCATCTTCAACAGCCGGCCGAGCGAATAGACGACGTCCGCCGATGTCACCGGATTGCCGGAAGCGAAATTGGCCTCGCGAAGATGGAAGGTGATGCCCTTGTCATCTATCTCCCAGCGCTCGGCAAGCTGCGGTGAAACCTTGCCCGAACCATCGACCGAAATCAGGCGGTCATAGAGGTTGGACATGATTTCGTTGGCTTTTCCTTCGGTCGCCTGATGCGGATCAAGCGACAACACCTGGGCCAGCGAGGTTCCGATGACGAGCTGGTCATTGGGTGTTTTGGCCAGGGCTGGTGCTGCCTGTACCAGCATGGCCGCCAGGGCCGTGGTGAATGCGAGACGGATCAATGATTTTCTCATACCTGCTCCTCCTACAGATCGGTAATTCATGTTCGGGAAAAAGCCGCGACGCAGCGGTGCGTCGCGGACCAGAATGGTCAAAGATGTTTATTATCAAGCGCTTCGATCAGGGCCGCGATGTAGCCGTAGCAGAAGGCGAAAGCCACACCGACGGCATCGCGCCCGGCAATCGTCGGCACATGGTCCGGCATGATCATGTAGCGATAACCGAGTTCGTGATAGAGTTTCAGCGACCGCACCATGTCCATGTCGCCCTCATCGGGGAAGGTCTCCATGAAAGAGAGTTTGCCGCCGCTGATATTGCGGAAATGGACGTTGAAGATCTTGTCGCGGCTGCCGAACCAGCGGATGATGTCGTCGATCTCCTCGCGCGGATTGTCGAGCATCTCGCCGATCGAGCCCTGGCAGAAATTCAGGCCGTGATAGGGGCTCTCGCGCATCTGCACGAATTTCTTCAGCCCCTCGACCGTGCCTAGTACGCGGGTGACGCCCCTGTAGCCCGGCGGGGTATAGGGATCATGCGGATGGCAGGCCAGGCGCACGCGGTTGCTTTCCGCCACCGGCACGACGCGCTCGAGGAAATAGTCGATGCGTTCCCAGTTCTCGTCTTCGGAAAGAACGCCCGCGAGGCCCGGCGCGGCATCATGGTCCGCCTTGTCCCAGCGCCAGGCCTCGTTGAGCGAACCGCCGCGGCCACGCTCCATTTCGGTGCGCGGAATGCCGATGAGGTTGAGATTATATTTCGCAGCAGGGATTCCAGCCCTGGCGATATTCTCGATCATCGTGCAGACCGCATCGATCTGCCGGTCGCGATCAGGACCGGCAAGCAGGATATCGGGATACGACGCCTGCTCGATGGGCCGGGACGGCAGCGGCAATTGCACCATGTCGAGGACGAGGCCAAAGCTTTCGACCTTGTCACGGTGGCGCTCAAAGTCCTCGAAACTCCAGCTCGCGGGCTTTCCGGGCGGATCCGCGTTGATATTCTTGACGCCGAGCTGCGCCCAAACCTTGAAATCCTCGTCATCGCGCGCAGCAACCTGGGTGCCGACATACATCGATTCTCTCCTCTCTCCATGCAAGTCATCATATGACATCGCATGAAATAAGATGAGTGTCGAGATGCTATTGCGCTTCCGATAACAACCTGTATCGGCGCTGGCTGGCGAGCATATGTTCACGCATGGCTTTTCGCGCCGCGTCGGGATCCTGCTCGACGATGGCGCGCAGGATTGCCTCGTGCTCGGCCTGCACTTTGCGAAGATAATTCGCGTCACCGGTTTCCGGCAGCGTCGGGAACTGCCCGCGCGGGATCGAGCGCGAACCGAACTGACGCAGGGCCTCCAGATAAAAGCGGTTATTCGTGGCGATCGCGATGGCCGTGTGAAACTCGTAATCGGCATCGACGGTGGTCTCGCCCGCATCGATGGCGCGAGCCATTTTCCGGTGCGCCGCAGAGATTGCCGCCTCCTGCTGGGCCGTGCGGCGATAGGCGGCGATTGCCGCCGCCTCCCCTTCCGTCGCAAGCCGGAACTCCAGCATCTCAAGCGTTTCCGCGATGGTGCCGACTTCGGACTGCGTCAGTTTCACGCCAGCCCATTCACTGGCATTGCTGACAAAAACCCCCTTGCCCTGGATGGGAACGACATAACCGGCGGAACGCAGATCGGCAATCGCCTCGCGAACCACGGTGCGGCTCACGCCATAGCTGCGTTCAAGCTCCGGTTCCGTGGGAAGCTGATCACCGTTTTTCAGTTTTCCACTGCGAATTTCTGCGCTGAGATTATCGATGATCTGTTGTGCCCGCCTCTCCCGCGGCCTCGCCCTGTCGCCCATCATGCCACTCTTCCCTCTTGCAGAATACGAATCCCTTCGCTACTCATATGATGACATGGCTGCACGTCATATGTTTTCATGTTAGCTCAGGGAGGAGTTGGGATGAAGTACCATCAAGAGTTTTTGCAATGGAGAATTGCGCGTCTGCCGCGAGCGGCGTGTGAGGGCTCCACAGCTGACGGATTTCTTACAGGGAAGTGCGACCGGCAATGACGGAAATCTCACTACGCGGGCTTGGACATCGTTTCCTGCAATTGATCGTCAGCCTCTTCATCCTGCTCTGCATCACCTTCATCATCGGCCGGGTCATGCCCACCGATCCGGTGGGCGCGATCGTCGGCGAACTTGCGGACCCGAAAGCCTATGAGGCGATGAGGGCGCGGCTCGGCCTCGACCTGCCGCTTTACCAGCAGTTCTTCATCTATCTGCGCGGCCTGCTGCATGGCGATTTCGGCATTGCGATCCTCACCGGCAACCCGGTGACCCGCGATCTGGCGCAGGCCTTCCCCGCCACCTTCGAGCTCGCCACGCTGGCGATCATCATCTCGACGGTTATCGGCGTGCCGCTCGGCCTTGCCGCCGCGCTCTTCCGCGATACCTTCATCGACAAGTTCGCACGCGTTTTTGCGCTTGTGGGACATTCGATACCGGTCTTCTGGTTCGGCATCGTCGGGCTGGTGATTTTTTACGCGAACCTCAACCTTGTCGCAGGCCCCGGCCGGGTCGATGTCTTCTACGAAGGCCTTGTGGAGCCGAAGACGGGATTGATGCTCGTCGACAGCCTGCTTGCGGGCGAGACGGAAATCTTCTGGAACGCGCTTGGACACATCATCCTGCCGGCCATTATCCTTGCCTATATGGCCATGGCCTATATCACCCGCATGACGAGGGCCTTCACCCTCGAACAGCTCAGCCAGGATTATGTCATCGCGGCACGGGCAAAGGGCGTCAGCCCCGCACGCACCATAACCCGCCATGTGCTGCCCAACATCGCCGTGCAGCTCATCACCGTTCTGGCGATCTCCTACGGCAACCTGCTGGAAGGCGCCGTCGTCACGGAGATCGTCTTTTCCTGGCCCGGCATCGGCCAGTACATGACGAATGCGCTGCTCATCGGCGACATGAATGCAATTCTGGCCGCCACGATCGTCATCGGCTTCATATTCATGTTGCTCAACTTCCTCGCCGATCTGGCTTATACAACGCTGGATCCCCGTACACGGGAGGCCGCACGATGACCGATATCGCGCATAACAATACCGTCGATCGTCCCGGCGCCCTTTCGCGCCTGTCGACCACCACCGTGCGGACACTTCGAAAGCTCGGCGACGAACCGCTTGGAATGTTCGGCTTCGCCATTCTGGCCATTCTGGTTCTGGTCGCCATTTTCGCTCCGCTGATTGCGCCTTACGATCCTGCCCGGCAGGCGCTCGAAAACGCGCTTCAGCCTCCCAGCTGGGCGCATCTGGCCGGAACCGACGAATTCGGCCGCGACATTTTCAGCCGGCTCGTCTACGGCACCCGCATCACCATCCAGACCGTCTTGTCGGTCTCGATCATCGTCGGTCCGATTGGCCTTGCCATCGGCGTGATGGCCGGTTTCTTCGGCGGGCGCACCGATGCGATCCTGATGCGCGCGACGGATATCGTCCTGTCCTTTCCCTCGCTCGTGCTGGCACTTGCCTTTGCGGCCGCCATGGGCGCCGGCCTCGGGACGGCGATCATTGCGATCTCGCTGACGGCATGGCCGCCGATTGCGCGTCTTGCCCGGGCGGAAGCGCTCGTCGTGCGCAATACCGATTACGTCGCCGCCGCCCGTCTCTACGGTGCTTCGCCGCTGCGTATCCTGTTTCTGTACATTGCGCCGATGTGCGTTCCCTCGGTCATCGTTCGCCTGACGCTGAACATGGCGGGCATCATCCTGACCGCCGCTTCACTCGGCTTCCTCGGCCTCGGGGCGCAGCCGCCGCTGCCGGAATGGGGTGCGATGATCTCCAGCGGCCGCAAATTCATGCTCGATTACTGGTGGGTCGCCGTCATGCCCGGCATCGCCATCCTGCTGACGAGCCTTGCCTTCAACATCGCCGGCGATACGCTGCGCGACCTGCTGGATCCGCGCCATGCCCGTTCCTGATAGCTCCCCCATCCTCTCGGTTCGCGACCTCAATGTCCGTTTCGGCCGCAACACCATTCCCGCCGTGTCCAACGTCAATTTCGACGTCGGGCGCGAAAGGGTCGGTATCGTCGGTGAATCCGGCTCCGGAAAATCCACCACCGGCCGGGCCGCCATGCGGCTCCTGCCGAAAAGCGCGACGGTGACGGCGGAGAAGATGGACTTCCTCGGCGAACCGCTGCTCACAAAGTCCGAGCGGCAGATGGGCGCGATCCGCGGCAGCGAGATGGCGCTGATCATGCAGGACCCGCGTTATTCGCTGAACCCGGTGCTGCCCATCGGCAAACAGGTGGCGGAGGCTGCCGAACTGCATCTGGCGCTGACCGGCAAGGCGGCGCGAGATGCCGCCCGCGACATGTTGCTGCGCGTGCGCATCAACGATCCCGAGCGCGTCATGGCGCTTTATCCGCACCAGATATCGGGCGGCATGGGACAGCGCGTGATGATCGCCATGATGCTGCTCGCCAAGCCGAAGCTGGTCATCGCCGACGAACCGACCTCGGCCCTCGATGTCAGCGTCCGCAAGGACGTGCTTCTGCTTCTGGACGAGATGGTGCGCGAGAATAATTCCGGCCTGATCCTCATCAGCCATGACATCCGCATGGTTGCGGCCTTCTGTGAGCGCGTGCTGGTCATGTATGGCGGGCGCGTGGTGGAAACGCTGACGAAGCTGGAAGATGCCCAGCATCCCTATACGCGGGGCCTGATCGCGGCCATGCCCGATCCCCGCAATCCGGTGCGGCGTCTCAAGGTGCTGGATCGTCAGGCCATCGACGCGGAGGTGATGCGATGATCACGGTAGACAAGCTCGACGTCGTTTACGGCGCCAAGGAAAAACGCAACCACGTCGTGCGCGGCGTCAGCCTCACGGTCAACAAGGGTGAAACCCTTGGCATCGTCGGCGAGAGCGGCTGCGGCAAGTCGACCTTGCTGCGGTCGCTGGCCGGGCTGGAAGCCGGCTGGACCGGCTCGATCAGCTTTGACGGCAAACCGGTCGGCAAGACCCGCAGCCGCGACGAACTGAAACTGGCCCAGATGGTGTTTCAGGATCCCTACGGTTCGCTGCATCCACGCCACCGCATCGGCCGGGCTCTGGCCGAACCGATCCGCGCCATGGGGCTTGGCGATGGCTGGTCGAAGGTTCCGGCTGCCCTGCAGCAGGTGGGCCTGCCCGCATATTTTGCCGAGCGCTTCCCGCATGAACTTTCCGGCGGCCAGCGCCAGCGCGTGGCAATCGCCCGCGCGCTGATCCTCGAACCGCCGATCCTGCTGCTCGACGAGCCGACATCGGCGCTCGACGTCTCCATTCAGGCGGAAATCCTGAACCTGCTTGCCGACCAGCGCGAAGAACGCGACCTCACCTTCGTTCTCGTCAGCCATGACCTCGCGGTGATCGCCCATATGTGCGACCGCGTGCTAGTGATGCAGAACGGCGATTTTGTCGATGAGCTGACCAAGGCCGATCTTGAAGCGGGCGTTACCCATGCGGCCTATTCAGGTGAGCTGTTCGAAAGCAGTTTCCTGTAACGGTCACCCCACAACGGCCATATCGGGCGGCCCATCCACGGCCGCCCGCCTTCCCGCCCGCCAGCCGACAATCGCCGGCAGGGGACGAGCAACCTTTTGGGCCGATAAATTTCACCACCGACCGCCTTCAAACCACCGGAACAATGCGTTCAGCATTTGTTCTGGATTGCTGTTTGAGTCTTTGCTAATCATTGCGACGACAGGGCAGACAATGGCCGGACATTCCGACGACTGCCATCTCTGAACAAGGTTCTCACCCGTGGGGACAGGCAGGTTATCTAAGGATTGCTGGCATGGCGGTTGCCTATCTGGAAAAGCTCAACGAACAGCAACGCAGGGCGGTGGAGCATGGCGTTGGGCTGGCAGACGGACACACGGCCGGGCCGCTACTGATCATCGCCGGGGCCGGTTCGGGCAAGACCAATACGCTCGCCCACCGTGTTGCGCATCTGATCGTGAATGGCGCCGATCCCCGCCGTATCCTGCTGATGACGTTTTCGAGGCGTGCGGCCACGGAAATGTCGCGGCGGGTCGAGCGTATCTGCAAACACGTTATCGGGGCGAATTCGGCGATCATGACCGATGCGCTGGCTTGGTCCGGCACATTTCACGGCATCGGCGCGCGCCTGTTGCGCATCTATGCCGAGCAGATCGGGCTCAACATCGATTTCACCATCCACGACCGCGAGGATAGCGCCGACCTGATGAACCTCGCCCGGCACGAGCTGGGTTTTTCCAAGACCGAAAGCCGCTTTCCAACGAAGGGCACGTGTCTTGCGATCTATTCGCGGGTGGTGAATTCCCAGACGCCGCTCAAGGAGATATTGCGCCAGCATTATCCCTGGGTCGCCAACTGGGAGAGCGAACTTAAAGAACTGTTTGCGGCCTATGTCGAGGCCAAGCAGGTCCAGAACGTGCTCGATTACGACGATCTTCTGCTCTATTGGGCGCAGATGGTCAGCGATCCCGTTCTGGCTGATGATATCGGCAACCGCTTCGACCATGTGATGGTCGACGAATATCAGGATACCAACCGGCTGCAGGCCTCGGTGCTGATGGCGCTCAAACCCGGCGGCCGAGGATTGACCGTGGTGGGTGACGATGCACAGTCGATCTATTCGTTCCGCGCCGCGACGGTGCGCAACATCCTCGATTTTCCGGCCTCCTTCAGCCCGGCGGCCGACATCATCACGCTTGACCGCAACTATCGCTCGACGCAGCCGATCCTGGCGGCCGCCAACGGTGTCATCGATCTGGCGCGCGAGCGGTTCACCAAGAACCTCTGGACCGAGCGGCAGTCGCTGGAGCGCCCGAAACTCGTGACGGTGAAAGACGAGACCGAGCAGGCGAATTTCATCATCGACCAGATTCTCGCCAACCGCGAAACCGGCATGACGCTGAAACAGCAGGCCGTGCTGTTCCGCACCTCCAGCCATAGCGGGCCGCTTGAAGTGGAACTGACCCGCCGCAACATCCCCTTCGTCAAATTCGGCGGTCTGAAATTCCTCGACAGCGCCCATGTGAAGGACATGCTGGCCGTGCTGCGCTTCGCACAGAACCCGCGCGACCGTGTCGCCGGCTTCCGGCTGCTGCAGATGTTGCCCGGCATCGGACCAAAGAAAGCCGGCAATATTC
The DNA here is from genome assembly GCF_059511785.1 of Agrobacterium sp. LEGMi-208b. Taxonomy (NCBI): domain Bacteria; kingdom Pseudomonadati; phylum Pseudomonadota; class Alphaproteobacteria; order Hyphomicrobiales; family Rhizobiaceae; genus Agrobacterium; species Agrobacterium sp. LEGMi-208b. Next base: position 2,133,964 of record NZ_CM183446.1, on the reverse strand, counting down.
TCGATGCGATCGCGACAGACCCCGAGCCTCTGCTTGCCCTTGCCGAAATTCCGCCGCCGCCGAAGACCGGCGACGACTGGACAGCCTTCACGCAGATGCTGGTGGGCCTGCGGCAGGCCCCGAATGACTGGCCGGGCCAGATCGGTCAGGCGCGGCTGTGGTACGAACCGCATCTGGAACGCATCCATGAGGATGCGGACACCCGCAAGGCCGATTTGCTGCAGCTCGAGCAGATCGCCGGCGGCTACCCCTCGCGCGAGCGCTTTCTGACCGAGCTGACGCTCGATCCGCCGGACGCCACCAGCGACCAGGCGGGCGTGCCGCTGCTCGATGAAGACTATCTCAGCCTCTCCACCATCCATTCGGCAAAGGGCCAGGAATGGCGTTCCGTCTTCATCCTGAATGTGGTCGATGGCTGCATCCCCTCCGATCTCGGGGTCGGCACCACCCAGGAGCTGGAGGAAGAACGCCGGCTGCTTTATGTCGCCATGACGCGCGCCAAGGACAGTCTGTCGCTGATCACGCCGCAACGTTTCTTCACCGGCGGGCAGAACCAGCAGGGCGACAGGCATGTCTACGCCGCCAGAACCCGCTTCATACCGGCGACATTGCTGCAATTCTTCGAAACGGCAACCTGGCCACTGGTGTCGGCTGCCGCTTCCGAACGCAGCGCGCAGCAGATCCGCATCGATGTAGGCGCACGCATGCGCGCCATGTGGAAATAAAAAGCGGGGCATTCACCCCGCTCTCATGACTTGTGATTGTTTCCGGTCGACGCTGCCGTCAGAATTTCACGCTGGCCGTCAGGCTGACATTAAAGGGCTCACCCACGACATTGGCATAGCTGGTGGAGCCGATGGACGAGGTGTAATAGGTCTTGTCGAAGATGTTCTTCAGATTGAGCTGCAGCGTCACCGGCTTTTCGAACTGAAGCGTATAGGTGGCGAAGGCGTCGAAGACCGCATAGCCCGGCAGATTATAGGAATTGTCATTGATGCCCGCGCGCTCACCCACCGCCCGGACGCCGCCGCCGATGCGCAACGTATTGCCGTTCGGACCGACCTCGCCGACATCATAGGCGAGGAAGAGCGAGCCGGTGTGGCGCGCCACATTCGGCAGGCGTTTGCCGGCATAGGTGGGATCCTCGAGCACGAGCGCATCCGTATAGGCATAACTTGCGATGAGATCGAGATCGTCGGTCAGGCTGCCGGCAATATCGACCTCGACACCGCGCGAACGGACGAGGCCGGCGGCCTTCACCGTGGAGACGCCGCCGACATCTTCCGAATAGGCGACATTGCGCTTGCGGGCGTTGAACAGGGCGATATTGGCGTTGAGCCCGGCGAAAAGATCGAACTTGGCGCCTACTTCATAGGAAATGCCCTCTTCCGGATCGAGCCCGCCATAATAGGCGCCGATGGATGATTGCGGGCGGAAGGTTTTGGCCACATTGGCGTAAAGCGAGGCATTCGGAGTGAGCTTGTAGACGAGGCCGGCATTGGGGATGAGTTCGCCGCCATCCTTCTCGGTATTGACGACGAAGGGACGGCCCTTGCCGGCATAGATGTCGTAATACTGGTAACGCAAACCGCCGACCGCGATCCATTGATCGTTAAGATGCAGGGCATCCTGCATATAGATCGAGGCGGTGGAAAGCTCTTCGGTCTGGTCGCTATCGACCGCCCGCACCGTGGTGCAGACCGGCAAGCGGCCATAGACGGGATTGTTGATATTGAAATTCGTGGAATTCGCGCAGCGCAGCATATCGGTGCGCAGAGTATCGCTGTAATCATAGGACGCACCGAACAGCAGGTCGTTGCGCAGCCCGCCGATTTCGGCCTCACCCGTCAGATCCGCCCGGACCGCGTGATTGTAGATCGTCGAATATTGCGTCGCATCGGCCCGTCGCGTCACCTGCCCGGTGCGGGAATTATAACCCATCACGCGCGCCTGATTGTCCGAATATTCGTTGCGGCTATAAGCGTAGTTCAGCGACAGTTTCCAGTCGTCGGACAGTTGCCGGTCTATGGCGATGCTCGCCAGATCGGATTTGCCGTCGGTGATGTTATAGGCTTCATCAAGGCGAAGGCGGCGGCTGACATTGATCGCCCTGCCGGTCGCCGGATCGAAGATCGTGCCGCGATCGAACGGCACGCTGTAGTCCTCATGCATGTAGGAAACCGTGATATCGGTATCCTCGCCGCTCCATTTCAGCGACGGTGCGATGAGCCAGTTCTTCTTCTCACCGAAATTACGCCAGTAATCGCTGTTTTCCCCCTGACCGATCAGGCGATAGGAAAAATCCGTGCCCGCAATCGGGCCGGTCACATCGAAACCGCCTGATGTGCCGTATTTGCCCGCACCATAGGCTGAAAAGCGCGAATAGGCCTCCGCCGTAAATGTGTCTTCCGGCTTCTTCGTCACGACATTCACCATGCCGCCGGGATCGAGAATGCCGTAAAGCGTGGAGGCAGGGCCCTTCAGCACTTCCACTCGCTCGACCGTATCGTTGAAGGAATGCGGCAAGGCCGTCTTCAGCCCGTTGACGAGGATGGAGCCGTCGCGATTATCGCCGAAACCGCGGCGGATGACGGCGTCCTGCGTGCCGCCCAGCGTATTGGCCTGGGTGACGCCGCTGACATTGGCCAGCGCTTCATCCAGCGAGCGCGCTTGCTGGTCGCGCAGCACCTCAGCCGTCACCACATTGACCGATTGCGGAATATCGAGGATCGGCGTCTCGGTGCGTGTCGCCGTGCCCGTCGTTACCGGCTGATAACCGCGCGCGCCTTTTTTGACATCGGCATTGACGGTTATGGTTTCGAGCACGGTCGTCCCGTCGGCATTTTTCTTCGGCGTTGCACTCTCCTGCGCAAAAGCAGGCAGGGCAACCCCGGCCAGAAGAAACGCCAGCAGCGCCCGCGAGCGCACCCCAATGATCATCGAACCGTCATGCATCCTGTCTTGTCCCCGACTGTCCCAAATCGTCATCGCGACGATGCACCGCTCTTTCAATTGATGAATGTAGTAGTCAACTTTATTTCCGCATCAACGGGGCAAAACGTCGGTACCAAGGGGTGCATTCGTACCTCCGCGCGTGTCATTTCAGCCCATGACAGCCGCTTTTTGTTCAAATCGACCGGCAAAAACCGCATTTTTGAACGCTATATACTTGACTACTACAGTCATCAATAATTCTGGTGGCAACGCATTCAGACGGGGACGAATTTGAACGACGGCATAAGACCCACAAGCACGGATACAGGCCTTGCGGCGCAGGCGATCGCGCTTGCCTATGGCGACACGCCCGTGCTTGCGGATATGTCCATCGATATCGCGCCGAACCGCTTCACCGTCCTGCTTGGCCCGAACGGCTCTGGAAAATCCACGCTTCTTTCAGCACTTGCCCGCCTGCACCGGCCGGTACGCGGCCATATTCTTCTTAACGGCAACGATATCTTCCGCCACCCGACACGGGATGTGGCAAAGAAACTCGGCATGCTGGCGCAGCAGAACCATACGCCGGAAGGGCTTTCGGTTTTCGATCTCGTCTCCCGGGGCCGTTACCCGCATCAGGGATTTCTGAAGCAATGGAGCGAGGAAGACGCCCGCGCGGTGGAAGAGGCGCTTTCCGTGACCGGCATGTCCGAACTGGCGGAACGAGCGGTCGACAGCCTCTCCGGCGGCCAGCGCCAGCGCGCCTGGATCGCCATGGCGCTGGCACAGCAGACGGATATCATTCTTCTCGACGAGCCGACGACCTTTCTCGATCTGCACCACCAGATAGAGGTGCTGGACATGCTGGCGGGCCTCGTCACCCTCCACAACCGCACGATCGTCGCGGTGCTGCATGACATCAATCTTGCCCTGCAATATGCCGATCACCTGATTTTTCTGAAGGACGGGCGGCTGCGGCACCGGCTGGAAACGGCGGCAGCCTGCGATGCCGGCATCATTGCCGATGTATTCGACATGGCAGTTGCCCAGCTCACGCATCCGGTCACGGCGCGGCCGGTATTTCTTCCCCTGCCCGGACGGGCCGGCGCGGCATGACCCCCAGCAATACCAGCGCAAGCATCCTTGCCCTTAGAGAGCGAGCCTATGGGCGCACGCTCGCGGCAGCACTTTTCCTGCTGCTCGCCATGCTGCTTCTGGTGCTGGCGCATATAGCGACCGGCCCGCGTCCCGTTGCGCCACATGTCCTGCACGATCTGATATTTGCCCATGACGCCCGCAATTTCGACCAGCAGGTTCTGATGCGCCTGCGCCTGCCGCGTCTTTTGGCTGCGATGCAGGCCGGGGCCTGCCTTGGAACAGCGGGGCTTCTGCTCCAGACCCTGCTTCGAAATCCGCTCGGCGAGCCGCATATTCTGGGCTTGAATGCCGGGGCAAGCCTTGCCGTCGTTCTGGCGACCGTGCTTCCGCTCGGGCTGATCGCAGCGCCGCTGTTCCGCCCATTGCTGGCGGCCATGGGCGCGGGTATCAGCTTCTCGCTCGTGCTTCTCCTTGCTTCCGCCGGGCGGCAGGGGTTGACGCCGGCAAAACTCGTCTTTTGCGGCATTGCGCTTTCCACGCTTGCCGGAACCCTCACCTCCGCCATCCTCATTCTCAATGAAGAAACATTGCAGCAGATGCGTTTCTGGCTGGTGGGCGATACGGCCGGCGTGTCGATGGCAACCATCGCCGCCGCCCTGCCCGCGGCCTTGATTGCGCTCATCCTCGCTTTCGCCGTCGCGCCCCGGCTCGATCTTCTGGGGCTGGGCGACAGCACGGCCGCAGCGCTCGGCGTGCCGGTCCGTTCAACCAGGCTTCTGGCGCTTGTCTCCATCTCGCTGTTCTGCGGCGCGGCCATCGCCGTCGTCGGTCCCATCGGTTTCGTCGGTCTGGTGGTGCCGCCGCTCGTCGCGCGTCTGAAAACGGGACGGCTGCTGCTTTCCATACCCATCGCAGCACTCGGTGGCGCGGTTCTCTTGATCGCCGCCGATCTCGCCGCCCGTCTGATCCTTCTGCCGAAAGAATTGCCCACGGGCGCGATGACCGGCCTTGTCGGCGCGCCGGTCTTCCTCTGGCTGGTGCGCAGGGTGCTGAAATGAACCGCTACCAAGCCCTAAGACTGGGACGTTTTTCCCTTCGCTTCATGCCGCTCAGGCTCGCCATTCTGCTGGCACTCGCCCTTTTGCTTGTGCTCGTCGCCGCATGGTCGCTCACCGCCGGCAGCCAGCACATTCCGGCATCCGCGCTCTGGTCGCTATTGACTGCTACTGATGTCAAACCCGCCATGGCCGACGCCGTGGTTCTCGACTTCCGGCTATCGCGTCTGGCGCTTGCAATGCTGGCCGGTGCCATGCTCGGCATTGCCGGCGCCATCATGCAGGCCACCACCCGCAACGGCCTTGCCGATCCCGGCCTGCTCGGCGTGCGGGAAGGCGCATCGCTTGCCGTGCTGGGCTGCCTTTTCCTACTGCCTTCCCTGCCGGTAACGTTACGCCCCGTCGCGGGTGTTGCAGGCGGGATGGCAAGTGCCGCAATCGTCCTGACGTTTTCCGGCGCGACCTCGCGCCTGCGCTTCGTGCTGACCGGCATCGGCTTTTCATGGTTTTTATCGGCTTTGCTGCTTATCCTCATGGCATCGCTCGATATTCGCAATTTGCAGACGGCGATGATCTGGATGGCCGGCAACCTGCAGGGCGCAAGCTGGACAGCGGTTTCAATCCTCTCTTTCATCCTCGTCATCGCCCTTGGCCTTCTCGCCCTGACCGCCCGCGCCGCCGACATGCAGGCCCTCGGCGATCATGCCGCGACGGCGCTTGGCGTTCATACGCGCCTGCTGTCGGCGCTGCATGTCGCGCTTGCGGTCACCCTCACCGCATCCTGCGTGTCTTTTACCGGCAGCATCGGTTTTGTCGGGCTGATCGGCCCGCATATCGCCCGGCTCCTGCTGCCGGGCGGTTCCTATCTCGGGCTTACGCTCGGCGCGGGCCTGACCGGGGCAACGCTGGTAGCGGCTGCCGACACCATCGCCCGAACCGCCTTTTCACCGCTGGAACTGCCGACCGGCCTCGTTCTTTCCGCCGTCGGCGCACCCACGCTTCTTGCCCTTCTCTGGTTTCACCGGCATCGCCTATAGGTTTCCCCATGCGCAAAACCCTTCTCGCTCTTCTTTCCGCCGCGTGCCTGTTCCTCGGCACAGCCATGGCACATGCCGAAGAGCCTCTCCGCACCTTTACCGACGATCTCGGCCGCAACGTTTCCATTCCGGTAAAACCGAAACGTATCGTGACACTTCACGATATAGACCTCACCATTCCGCTGATCGAACTGGGCGTGACGCCGGTGGGCAGCCACGGCCGCATGGGAGCGGACGGCAAACCCTATCTGCGCTCCAGCGCCATTCTGACGGGTATTGATTTCGACAATAGCGACATCGCCTATATAGGCTCCATCAATGCCGATCTGGAGGCGATCGTTGCTCTCAAACCCGATCTCATCGTGACCGAACCGGACCGCCCCACCCCGATCGAAAAGCTGGAACAGATCGCCCCCACGGTCGCCATCGACAATACCAAGGACGGCGCGCCGCATATTTACAAGGTACTGGCCGAGCTGACCGGCACACAGGCGCGTCTTGCCGTGCTGGACCGGCGCTACCGCGCGCAGATCGAGGCGCTGAAAGCGTCGGTCGATACCGGCGCCATCACCGTTTCGGTGTTCCAGCCGCTCAACGGCAAGATCAGCGTCTACCACACCTATCGGGCGCTCGGGCGCGTGCTGCGCGATGCGGGCTTCCGTTTCCCCGCAATCATCGACGCCATTCCGGATGGCGATCGCATCGAGATCAGCGCCGAACGTTTGCCGGAACTCGATGCCGATATCATCTTCGACCCCTATCGCTCCGATACCGGCGCCTCGCCGCAGGCGGAAATAGACATGATGGAAGCCGTGATGCCGGGTTTCTGCAATTTTCTGGAGGCCTGCCGCAATGGCCGTTACATTCTCCTGCCGCGCGAGGAAGCGATTTCCAACTCCTATGCCGCGCTCAGCCTCATGGTCTCGGCCGTTCAGTCACATTTGACGGTGCGGCCGGCGGCCGAAAAGTGACGGTAACGACCATCGCGGACAAAAGCGCTTGCCTCGCGGCTTGGCACGCTGCTAATCCGAGAAGAAGAGTAGAAAACTCAGCTTCACGGAACAACCCATGTCGGCTGGCGAAACGCACACATCAAGGCTTCGGCGCACCGACCGTTTCGGTGAGCAGCTGCGCAGGCGCCGCGACCGCCTGTCGCCGGGCCTGCTTGCCGTTGCCGAATATATTGACGGCCACCGCCATGCCGTTCTCGCCAAATCGGCCCTGGAAATCGGCTTCGAGACCAATACGTCAGATGCGACCGTTATCCGCGCCATACAGGCGCTTGGCTTTCAGGGGCTGGTCGATCTCAAGGAAACGCTGGAGGCCTATCTGGGCGTGACGGATTCGCCCGTCGAAAAAATGGCGGCGACGACAAAATCCATATCCGGCGACTGCGATGCGGCGATAGATTTCGTTCTCGACAATCAGAAGAACACGCTGGAGATGCTTTCAAGCGTGGAAAACCGCGAAGCCATGGCGGCGGCCGTGCGGCTTCTCTCGCAGGCGCGCGGCATCGGCGTGCTCGGCATCGGCGCCTCCGGCATCATCGCCACCTATGCGGCAAGGCTGTTCCAGCGCTCGGGCGTCCGCTCCTATGCGCTCAACGCCACCGGCATCACCCTTGCCGAGCAGTTGCTCGAGCTTGAAAACGGCCACGTCCTCATCATGCTCCTGCACGGCCGCGCCCACCGCGAAGCCCAGACCGCCATAGCCGAGGCCGGCCGCCTCGATGTCCCCATCATCATGCTGCTCGGCCAGGAAGACAGCGTGCTCAAAAAACACGCCAACGCCAGCCTCTTCCTGCCCCGCGCCAAAAACGAAGGTGTGGCGCTGCACGCCCCCACCTTCATCGCCATGGAAACCATGGCCCTTGCCCTCTCCGCCGCCTGCCCCGAGCGAAGCCTTGAGACGCTGGAGCGGCTGGTGGAGCTGAGGACGTCGATCAGGCCGCATAAGCGGGTTTAGCTTTTTTGGAACTCTTCCCCATCACGCTCCAGTCGCAAAAAATAGGCGGTGATCAAACAAGCTTTCTCGATACTGTCCGAAGGAGTTTCCGTCGCTCTTGTGTGGGCGATCAATAAAGCGTTATTGACTGTCCCTACCGATAAAGCCATATCACCCTGAGTAGGCAGACCAGACAGGATCCGCATAGTGCAACTAGAAGCATTCTCGATATCAGGCTTGAAAAAGATAACTCCGGCTCGTTTCGGCGACAGCAGGGGTTATTTCAGCGAGGTTTTCAAGAGGGAGTGGTTTCGCGAAAACGTAGCGGATGTTGAGTTCGTGCAGGACAATGAATCCCTCTCCGCACAGGCCGGAACCGTACGAGGGCTTCATTTTCAGACAGAACCTTTTGCACAGGGCAAGCTCGTTCGCTGCATTCGGGGACGGCTGCTGGATGTCGCGGTGGATATCAGAACGGGATCGCCCACCTTCGGACAATGGGCCGCTGTCGAGCTCTCGCCCGAAAATGGCGAACAGTTGTGGGTTCCGGCAGGGTTTGCCCATGGCTTCATGACGCTCGCTGACGACACGGTCATCTCATACAAGGTGACGGCCCCCTACAGTGCGGCCAACGACCGCGGCGTCAAATGGGATGACCCTGCCATCGGTATCAACTGGCCGAAGCTGGAAGACTGCATCCTTTCCGACAAGGATGCAAAGCAGCCGCTTCTGTCCGAATTGCCTGAATATTTCACTTACCAAAATACTGGGAACTGATGATGCGCGTTCTAGTTACCGGCGGCGCCGGATTTATCGGCTCGGCCCTCGTACGTTATCTCGTGAGCGAGGTTGGCGCAGATGTTCTCACTGTCGACAAGCTGACATATGCAGGAAATCTGGCTTCCCTCAAGCCGATCGAAAATGCACCCAATCACCGCTTTCTTCAGGCCGATATATGTGACCGGGCGGCGATGAATGAGGCATTCGCGACATTTCAGCCGGATTACGTGATGCATCTGGCCGCCGAGAGCCATGTCGACCGCTCCATAACCGGCGCCGCGGATTTTATTCAAACCAATATCAACGGCACTTTCACGATGCTGGAGGCAGCACGGCAATATTGGAGCGGCCTTGCGGAAGACGCGAAGGCGAATTTCCGCATGTTGCATGTTTCGACAGACGAGGTTTACGGCTCTCTCGGGGAGAATGGTCTTTTCGAAGAAACCACATCTTACGACCCTTCGTCACCATACTCGGCTTCGAAAGCGGCGAGCGATCATCTTGCAACGGCCTGGCAGCGCACCTACGGCCTCCCGGTCGTGATTTCCAACTGCTCCAACAACTATGGCCCATTCCATTTCCCGGAAAAGCTCATTCCGCTGATCATCCTTAACGCGCTGGAAGGCAAACCGCTGCCGGTCTATGGAAACGGTGCCAATATCCGCGACTGGCTTTATGTGGAAGACCATGCTCGCGCCCTTTGGCTCATCGTTCAAAAGGGCCTTGCCGGCGAGAAGTATAATGTTGGCGGCAGAAACGAACAGAAGAACATCGATGTCGTCAACTGCATCTGCTCCATCCTCGACGAGCTGCGCCCGCAATCGAAGCCCTATGCCGAGCTTATCAAATATGTGACGGATCGCCCCGGCCACGATGCACGCTATGCCATTGACGCGACGAAGCTCGAAACCGAACTCGGCTGGAAAGCGCAGGAGAATTTCACCACCGGCATCCGCAAGACCGTGGAATGGTATCTCGACAATGCGTGGTGGTGGCAGCCGCTCCGCGAGGGTGTTTACGCCGGAGAACGCCTCGGCGTTCTGACAAAGGGCTGAGCGAATGCGGCTGGCAGTTACGGGCAAAAATGGTCAGGTCGTCAGCGCCCTTCAGGCATTGGCGAATGGGGAACTGGAGATCGTAGCTCTTGGTCGACCGGAACTTGACCTTGCACGGCCTGAGACTGTTTTGAAGGCGCTACGCGAGGTCAAGCCCGATCTCGTGGTATCGGCTGCGGCCTATACCGCTGTCGACAAGGCCGAAAGCGAGCCGGACATTGCTTTTGCCGTTAATCGGGATGGAGCAAGGGCTGTCGCACAAGCGGCAAGTGAGATCGGCATTCCCGTCATTCATCTTTCTACGGATTATGTTTTCGACGGCACCAAGGACACCGCTTATGTCGAAAGCGATCCGACCGGCCCTACCTCCATCTACGGCCGCTCAAAACTTGAAGGCGAACGAGCCGTTTCCGAGACGACCGACAACTATGCAGTTCTGCGGACCGCTTGGGTCTATTCGGAATATGGCAACAATTTCGTAAAAACCATGCTCCGACTGAGCGAGAGCCGCGACGAGATCAACGTGGTTGCGGACCAGTTCGGATGCCCTACCTCGGCCAACGACATCGCTACGGCGATCGTCGCAGTCGCAAAAAAGCTGGTGGAAGATTCCTCAGCTCGCCTTCGTGGGGTTTTTCATCTTTCTGGAACCGGTGAAACGAACTGGGCGAATTTCGCAAAACAGATATTCGCATTTTCTGCAGAAAACGGCGGAAAGTCGATGATCGTCAACGACATCACGACTGCGCAATACCCTACCCCGGCCCGGCGCCCCGCAAACTCGCGGCTTGACTGCAGCAAGCTGGAAGAGGTTTACGGCATAAGGTTACCGAGCTGGCAAATATCAACGCGCGCGGTGGTCACCGCTCTTGCGCAGAGCAAAAAGGAAAAGCCATGAAGGGTATCATTCTGGCCGGTGGCAGCGGCACGCGTCTGCATCCGATGACATTGGCGGTTTCGAAGCAGATCCTGCCGGTCTACGACAAGCCGATGATCTATTACCCGCTGACCACGCTGATGCTGGCCGGCATTCGCGAGATTTTGATTATCTCGACACCCCATGACATGCCGCTTTTCCAGTCTCTTCTGGGTGATGGTTCAAAATGGGGTCTTTCCATTGAATATGCGGTCCAGCCGAGCCCGGATGGGCTGGCGCAGGCATATATGATCGGCGCAGACTTCGTGGCGGGTTCGCCATCCTGCCTTATCCTGGGTGACAACATCTATTACGGCCATGGATTACCCGAGCTTCTGCAGGCTGGCACGGGCGTTAAGGACGGAGCGACGGTTTTCGCCTATCATGTGAACGATCCCGAACGTTATGGTGTGGTCGATTTCGATAGCGAAATGCGCGCCCTCTCCATCGAAGAAAAGCCGGCAAAGCCCAAATCCAACTGGGCGGTCACCGGTCTTTATTTTTACGATGCCGATGTGGTCGATATCGCCGCCAATCTAAAACCGTCCGCGCGCGGCGAATACGAAATTACGGATGTAAATCGAACCTATCTCGAGCGTGGCAAGCTGAAAGTATCCATCATGGGACGCGGTTACGCCTGGCTTGATACCGGCACGCCGGAAAGTCTTCTCGAAGCTGGTGAATTCGTGCGAACGCTCGAAAAGCGACAGGGCTTCAAGATCGCCTGCCCGGAAGAGATCGCCTTGAGCAAAGGCTTCATTAGCAAGTCGCAATTTGCCGAAATCGCCGAAAAAGCGGGCAAGGGCGATTATGGCGTTTACTTGCGTAAACTTGCGAATGTATGATCCACTTTCATGTATTGAGCAATAAGGAGCGAGCGCTCCTTACCCAAACTCAACTGGGGTTACATCAAGGGCAAAACCGTCAACATACGCTTATCTAGATAAAGATCGGCAAAGCAATCGGACGCATTCTTCTCCGTCCGTTCCTGCTTGATTAAACGGCCTTTGGGATGGACTGTCAGATGCCTCAAGTGAAGACAATTTCTCTAGAACCCGGATATTACAAACTCTCGTTTCAGAACATTGATCCCGACGTCCAAGCGATTGAACTTGTCGACGCGGATGATGTCGAACGGTGTTGCAGACTGGATTTGAGCAACGGCCAATTGCGATACGCCCTGCATCTACAAAAACCTGTCAAAGCAGGAAATATTCGCTTTCTAGCTAACAAGCCCGGCGAGCGAGAAACAAGTATTGATTTTATACCTGTCTCCCAGAAATTCTTTTCACTACAAAAGGCATGGGCCGCTATTCAACGTCATCGGCTTCAAAGTTTCGGCCCTGGAGAGAAACTTCTTTGTCTTTTCGGTGATCAAGAGGTGGCGGAAGCTGCGGCATTCGCCAACGTCGAATATCGCGCTCTGCGTTTATATGGGCTTGATGATTTATCGAAAGAAAACAACGGGTGGGATTGGCTAGATGAGGGATGGCCCATGTTCGATCTCTCTGAAAACGCAATTTCACATCCGCCAGTACGGGCCTGCGTTTATGTTCATCTACACTACATGGAAACATGGCCGGAAATTAGGTCCACCCTCCTTCAGAACGCTGTGGACATGGACGTCGTCATAAGTGTTACGGCTCAAGATTCTAATTTTCGGGACGAAGTGCTTGCGACGTTTCCAAACGCCCGGATCATCCACATGGAAAATCGCGGCCGAGATGTCGGGCCATTCATGGAACTTTTGAAGCGAGGAATTTTTGAGAATTATGATGCCGTTTGCAAGATTCACGGCAAACTATCCCGAAAGAACGGCAACGAAACCCTCTCCGGACATCGAATTCGTCGCTACACACTTGCCTGTCTTTTAGCGAATGGTGCCGGCGCACATATACTGAAGTCCTTTTCCGAGAATCCCGAACTCGGCCTTATCGGTCCACGAAACTTGAGTTTGCCGGTTAGAGGAAAACCTGTATCACAATACATAAAGAACGAGTTGGCTCACATGCGGGAGGTATTTAAACGAGCGGATGTGACCTTCGACCCTCAGGACACGCAATTCTTCGTGGGAACGATGTTTTGGTTTCGTCCCGCGGCATTCGAACTGCTTAGCCGGGCCAATATAGGCCTCAAAGATTTTCAACCAGAAAACGGAGCCAAGAAGGGTACACTCCAACATGGTTTGGAACGTGTTTTTTCCGCTATTGTCAGGAAAGCCGGCTACAAGATAGCGGCAAACCAACCGGCACCGCGTAACGGAACAATATCGATGGTGGAGTTTATTTGAGAGTGCCAAATCTATCCGCGGCAGACGTAACTGTAATTTCGGTATGCTACAGAAGCGAAGACGTTATCCGCGGAATGATTGCGTCCGTTCCTGAAAAAACGCCTATCATACTCGTGGATAATGGCGGAAATAATCGGTTTAGTGATTTTCCTGACAATCGCGACATACGTGTCATAAAGCTTGATAAAAATGAAGGATTTGGGCGCGGGTGCAATGCCGGCGCACAGGCGGCTAGTACACCCTGGTTATTATTTCTAAATCCAGATGCACGGTTAACCGATGGCGCTCTCGATGCCTTGCTCATCGCGGCCGAACGCTATCCGGCGGCTTCTGCCTTCAATCCTCGAATTGCAAACGGTGACTCTACACCTTATTTCAAACGGCGCTCCTGGCTTCTGCCACGTCAGCAATATATGCCTCGGGGGTGGCCCACTCAAGACAGGCCCATTTCCATATTGAGCGGAGCCGCAATTTTCGTTGCGAGCGCTACATTTAGCGATACCAAAGGCTTCGATCCAAACATATTTCTTTATCACGAGGATGATGATCTCTCGCTCAGGCTCGCGAAAATTGGACCGCTTATGTTTGTCCGAGATGCACTCATAGTGCATACTAGTGGGCACTCGTCGGGTCGCTCACCCGAGATTGCTCGTTTCAAAGCTTATCATATGGCTAGATCAAGAATTTATACGGGAAAAAAGCACCTTCGTCCTTTCCCGTTGTTGTCGACGCTCTGCCAAGCTGCATTTTTGTTTCTTTCGCCTGAAATGCTTTTTTCAGCTCGACGTCGCGCTAAAGCGCTGGGATTCTTCCAAGGCATCATCAGCGCATGTCGCGAGGCGACATGAAAAAATACCGCGTTTGATGCCGTTGCGTAGTGAAAAGCCAAATACGAGATAAGAGTGATTGCAATGAGCCAAGGGTTTTGATGTTTACAACGCAAATTTCGATATCGACAGTAAATAAACACTATTTTGTCGTGAAAACGCAAGATATCGGTCTTTGCGCGGTAGAAATCGACGCCGGCGGCAAACAAGAATCATACTTGCTGAGTCTCCAAAAAACAAAATCATATTTTGTAATAAGAACTATTCAGGGGAAAAATACCCTGAAATTTACGTCTATGGCGCCTATTGAGGTGTTGGTTATTCCGAGAAACAGGAAACGTCGGCCCATCGGAATAAAGATAAGAGAGATGCTCGACGACGTTCGGCGTAAACAAGGTTCTTACTGGCCGGACATCCGAACCTCTACGGGAGTTCAGTTACGTGAAATAACGCTCGGGCGCTTCATGGAGCGCGCCGCCTCCAATATAGAACGGCTGGCATTTCATAACTTTCGACTGCCCAAAGGAGTTGATGGCTCTTGGCCATTTCACCCGGTGAAAGAGGGTTTCTTTTCTGCTACGGTGCTGGAAGACCTCCTGGACGAAATAAATAGTGGCGAAGACGAATTCGTGTTTGTGGCAAATGAAAAGAAATTTTCTGAGCCCAGTCGGCCCGCGATCCAGTATTTGCTCGAGCAGCGTTTTGGTAAAGGATCTTCCCAACTAGGTCCCGCGTGGAATTTTATGCGGGCCAATCCTGGAATTGGGCTTTTGACCTGGGACGTTGACAACAGTGGGCGAAGCGGAAAGAAACACGAAAGGAAAACCAGACGGCTGGCGCAAGTTATGAATCTCGATCTCGCAGAGATCGACAACAGTCCTTCCTTTCCCGCAGTGTGTCTAGTGCGCAAATCCGCGCTCATTTGGATAAAAACGATGAATATTGAGTCTGCCGATGTCGATAGTGGCATCTACGACTCCGACGCGTTGCTCAGGCTCATCCCGGCAGTCGTTGAGAAAGCAGGTTTCGCAATAAGTCCAATGCCTTTGAATGGTGGCGACCAGATTATTGGCCGCTCGGTCATGCAAGCTGAATGGGTGGAACATCGCCCCCTTGCAAATCCAGCGAACAAGAACTGCTGTCTGTTCGTCGGACTACTTCGGGAGGATGGTCAGTTCGCACCTCACGCGCTGGCTTACATGAGGGCGCTTAAGGATCACGGGTTTCACATTTATGCTCTTGGCGTGAGCCTCACGTCTCCCAAAGACGGCAAAGACCCTGGAGAGGCATTCTGCGATGGCTTCGCGGCTCGCGCGAACGACGGTCATGATTTCGCCCTCTGGGCAGCAGCACTGCGGAAACGTCCGGAAGTTTGGGAGGCAGAAACCCTTCTTTTCGCAAACGACAGCATGATACCGAAGGGGCCCTCATTGAAGCCACTTCTCAGCCAACTGTCCGCATCTCCATACGATGTTACCGGATTAACTGATAGCACAATAGGCAGACGTCACCTGCAAAGCTATTTTATCCATCTTAATCAAAAAGCTCTGAAGTCTCAAACAGTCAGAAAGTTCTGGGCCTCTGTTCTAGCGTGGCAAGATAAGAGCCGGATTATCGCGTTGTATGAAATTGGGATGACAAGCAAATTAATCCACGCGGGACTGACATGTGGCCCTCTTTATGAAACAGACCCCAACCGTGGAAATTGGCATCATAACCCTACAATCCACTGCTGGAGAGAGTTAATTAAAAGAGGATTCCCTTTTGTAAAAACGCAGATTATCAAAGATGCAACTGCTGACGAAAATATAACCGAGGTCGTCGAGTTTCTCGTCGGTCATGACTTCAAGCACGATCTCATACCTGGCGTTAGAAATAACCCTCGATAGAAAATTGTGTTCGCTGGCGTGGACCCATGCCACTCGCAGGAATCTTCTGCATGAATGGTCGTTTCGAGATCATCGGTGAGAGAGCGCCCTTTAAAAATGGCGCTCTCTCCTCCGAAGACATATTCAGCTTCCGATGTCGCGCAAGGTTCGCCTTAGGCCTCTAAATCCAGCAGAACGAAAAACATGGAACATCTCTTTGGCTGTCGTATTCGAGCGGCCGGTCAGAAAGCGCCTCAATCCGCGCAATAATAACGACAGTTTTCTTTTCTTTTTGGCTAGCGTTGCGAGTTCCTCTTCACGCTGCGCAAGTTCGGACTGCAACCCAGCGATTTTTATTCTTAGAGGCAGTGCTTCTCCAGCCGGGGGAGGATTAAGAATGGCTTCACGCAGCAGATTAATGCGCGGCACCATCTGCGCCTCAAGGCGATGAACATCCCGTACTGTTTTGATGCCCGTTTCTCCGACGGCCTTCAATGCGCCAGGATTGCTATAATATTGCTCAATCTTGTCCACGATGTGCTTAACATCATAATTCACAATGACAAGATCTTGGTTATCGGTGTAACAACTCTTGGCAGAATCGAATTCATCTGTAGCAAAGATAGCGGTCCCGCGCATGGCAGCCTCCACGCAACACCCGGTTGGAAAGCCGTCAGTCGATCCTGAGTATATCTTGCCACTGATATTAGGTGACAGGATAATATCCATGTCCTTGAAAAAGCTATCAATCGCATCGGGACCTAGGGGGCCGTAAAATTTGATCTGGTCGCCCAGCGAGCTCACATCTATGACATGCTGATCGAAGCCCCCTGCCACATGAAAATAGATATCGTCATGGCTCTGTCGTAGTATCTTGGCAACCTCCACAAACACGTCGTAGCCCTTATCCTCACCGCGAGGTGTGTATTTGTGGGCCATAAAACAAATGTCCAACTGCGCCTTATCAAACCCCCAGCGACGCTTGGGAAGCGAAGACCCCGTGGAGACTTCAGGCATCACGCCGCCATAAATTACTTCTATCTTTTCAGCCGGACATAGTTCCTTTCTAACGAGGTATTCGTAGATAACCGCCTGTGTCACGATGACTTTCTTAAAAAATGGCGACTCGAATACCCGCTGGAGCTGACGGTCAACCTCGGAATTGTTCAAGGCAAACCCACCGCCGGGATACAGAGTAAATATAAACTGCACACCCGCCTCCTCAATTTCCGGAAGCATCGCGTATGTGTTGTGCAGGAACATTACATAAATCAATTTTCCAAGATGTAGCGGGAATTTACCTCGCTTTGCGACAACTCTATTTCCTAATTCTGGGTATTTGCGTTGATAATTGAGAATGAGCAATTCATGGGGCGTACTGTCCACCAAGCTCGTCGCGTTCCCGGTACTGAGAACTAAAGACGATGGAAATTCCTGCAGATAAGACGTGAATTCAAGATAACGAAATCCATTTTTCGGAGTTGGAAATGTGTCATCCAGAACGATAAGGTCTATCTTTTTTGAATGATCATCGTTGTAAGAAATGGAATTCCCTAAAACAGAATAACAAAAGTCAGTTACATTTCTAAATTCGTCTCGATAATTAAAATCGAACAAATTGTTCATCGAATTAATTGATGAAACAATCCCAGAAGCCCTCGATGCATTCCATGGAGACCTTCTAGATGTGGAGGGATTTTCTTTACGACTATACGTAAGAACTTTATTCAAGTGTCCGATCGTTCCGAATTGCGCGCAGTAAATATTGAATTTCCAATTATGATTTTCATCATTGTCCTTTAGCAGCCATTCATAGGGAAATACATCTGCAATCTCCCCGCGGTAGAAAGTGCAGCCCAGGCTCATAACCGGATTATCCTCTACGATAGTGGAACCAGTAATGATTTCTTCGGCTACAACCATGCTTCTGTGGCGGCGTGAGGCATTGAACGAGGAAGCAGTGGAATTGAACGACATGACCGCACTTGGCCATTTACGCAGAAAATCAAGATGTTCTTGGAGCCGATATTCGGACTCCCAGAAATCATCCCCGTAGCAAGGCGCCACATAGTCAGCTCCCTCTGCCCAACTTAGGGCAGCCCCCCAGTTGGCACCCGTGCCCACACTCTGGGAATTGATCCTAAGCTCGATTTTTATGCGGTCACTCTGGTTTTCGGCGATGATACGCCGTGCAATCTGTGCAGTCTTATCCACTGACGCATCGTCGATAATCAGTACACGCATGGTGAAGTCGCCACGCTGCATCACGACGGAACGAAGGCATTCGGCGATGAATGTTTCATGCTGATGTGTCAGCACGATCACCGCCACTTCGGGTATCTTTGGCCCAGCCGCCAGCCTTGCTTGCTGCTTGCGTTTAACATAGCGATGTCGGCGGAACAGGTCTATCTGGTAACCTACGCTACTGGGTGATCGTTCGCCATCAACTTGTACGTACACCGTAAAGCCGGGGACCACCATCACTGCCTCAAACGCGCAGTCCAAGAGCACGTCCGCGTTAATCCGTTCGGTCTTGTTACCGGATTCAATGCAGACGATTCCCTTGGGCGAAAGCTGTTTTAAAAGCCGCGCAAACACCTCGTCTTCGCAATCCCGTGCCACCGCGACGTCAATACATAAGAGGTCAATCTGCGTGCGCACGGCCTCATGTCGTTCAACGGCAGTCGGCACGTTGGCCACATCCAGCAGTACCTCGAGTTGCTCGAGGCCAAATTCCTTCGCTATGAAATTTTTGAGTGCCAGTTTGTCGCCTTCCGTAAGCTCGTCTCTGAAGCGACCGATAAGGCGGCTTTCGTCAATCTCGCCCAGGAAATCTGCGCCTTGCACCATCGTGGAAGTTGTCACGGGGTTAGAGGACAGCGCGTCATCTTGCAACGATGGCGTTCCATGAGTCGTCATATTTAGTTCCTTCGCTTACAATGACCGCAAACGTCCTCAGCCGTGCAGAATGAGCAACCATTTATCGATCCTGCGGACGTAATGCCTATACAGGCACCTTAATAACACCAAGGCCCATACCACCTCCGTCGCCGGACTGATATTGTTTTGTGAATTCAACCGATGCATGGGTGCTGGAGTTTTGTTCAAGAACCTCGCGCCACAACCTGCCCACACCTGGCCAAGTGCTTGCGAAAATATCGTGAAACATAATCATTTTTGCCTGGCCACGGACGAGCTCGTAGTCATGGCTCACACCCTCGTAACGGTGATCGCCGTCGATAAAGACGAAATCAGGCTTCAAATTCAGAATCATTTTTTTTGCGGCTGTGGATGTCGAGTATTCTCTTTCGTAACGAACCTCAAGTCTGTCGTTTCCGTCAATTTTGTTTGTGAAGTCTATATATTCCCTGATGAGAGGCGACATTTCAGCAGGATCAAGGGCAACAACCCGACACAACTCGGGTGAAAAGCGTCTGAGCCACTCCGAAATGAGAATGAACATTCCACCCCAGCGAACGCCGATTTCCAAATAACATTCTATGCCACGCGCGTTGTCGGCAAGCCATGCCAACAGAGGTGCGAGCTGGCACGGCAACTGAAGCAAATGCAACCCTTTTCCAGATAAATGTGCTACCTCCGGAGGGAACGACCAACCTTCTTGCGCTAGACCTAATTCGGGTATCAGCGAGTGCTCTAGGAATTCGACGTCCCGGCACTGCAACTCCGTTAGAGCGCGGATACGGTTTACGCTTTTGATGACACTACTCTTTGTTATCTCAAGCTTAAGAAATCTTACGTCGCTAGCAATGGCTGGCTGCTGACTGTCAGACGCTTCGACAGAGAGAGATTCCACGGAGACCCCCGTCTGCCTCATGAGATGAAGCATATATAGCTCCAGTTGAGAAATACGACTATCATGGATATTGCCATTTCTTCGAATTTCATCAACTACATGGATAACGTCCCTGCCTTCACTTAGAATTACCTCAAGTATATTTATGTAATCTCTATTAATTCTCAAATTTTCCTCAATTGAAGAATTCAATTTTATACACATTTCTCGAATTTCATCAACACGATGCTTGTATGATTCGCATATATTTTTTATTTCTTCAATTGAAGCCATATTAGCGTTGTTTTGACTTGCAATATTATTACTAATTGTAATATTCTCTTGGAGAGAGCCATTCATATCCCGAATACGATCAGAAATTCCGTTCTTTTTTATTTTGCGATATAATTGAACAATCCGGGATTTGAAATTGCTTTCCATCTGTTTCTCCTCAACAGCAGCTGAAAGTGAATAATTTCATTTTCAGCTCATCGGGAGTTAACATTTTGAATCGAAAGAAGTTCCCTTGCCGAATAAATATTTTAGGATTTGCAAATCAAGCATAGCCTGATTCAAGCGATCGGCCGATAGAGATCGGTGGATATGCCAAAGCCTTCCTTTTAGTCCGGGCGCTTGAGCTCTCGCTGCGGTTGTAGTCCAAACATCTCAGCAAGGCTCGCAATTCCCACTAGACGGAAGCGCGCCGTGGTAGAGCTCTGAGACAGGAGCGGAAAACTGATCGACTCCATCGAATCTCAAGAAGCAAAATAACTTTTCCCCCTCCTTCGGATCCGATACGAAAAAGAACGGCTCTATTGTCGAGTGGTTGGGTCGGCGAGGTAGGAGATGAAATGCTCCAGCATCCCGTCTTCCTGCCGCTTAAGGTCCTTGATCCGGTCTACAAGGCCACTGCGAGTGCGCACGGCCCATTCCAGTTGCTCGGCACTGTCGCCATAGGCGATGCCGAGGCGGTCCGCCTCTGGACGCCAGTCGGCGCGCGAGAGCCCCGGTGGTGGGACTACAATCGGCAGGCAGCCGCAGAGCGCGGCGTAGTCGCAATACATCGTGTATGGGTCGTGGCAGTAGAAAAGGCGCGCGCGCTTGAAGACCTCAGCGATCTCCTCGTTGCTTTTGCCGTCCAACACGGTAGCGCCCTCCGCACCGGGGGGCGGGCTTTCCGCCGTGGCGTCTCCCTTGCGGATCATGCGGCAGACTTCAGTCCGCTCAACCGGGCCGGGATCGTTGAAAATGTCGTCGCGGTGCCATTGCAGGCGAAGACAGTTTTCGCGCGGTATCCAGTCGATATGCTCGATGAAGGGAGGCTGGAAGAAGAATACCTTTTCCTTGGGTATCGGTTTTGCGAAATCCTCACCTACCCCGTGGCCACGCGGGGTGTAGAGAATCCAGCGCACCACACGGGCGAAACCCAACGGGTTACCGCTCACGATTTCGGGGTAAACGACAATTCCACGACACAGCGCTGAGAACGGCGCCAAAGGCGTATCAAGCGCGGGATGCGTTTTGAATGGTAGGTGCCCCCATATGTATTTACCCATAGTCAGCGCTCTACGAAATTTACGCAGCAGGCGCGGTACATCCGACGGTTCCTCATCGATGAGAGGGAAAACGTAAGCCTCTACTCCCATGCCGCGTAAACGGTGAGTCAAGTAGTGGAGAACGATGCAGCCACCGCTCTGATCATCAAAAGGAGGGCAGGCCACGACTACCGGTCTGTTCAGTTTATTCATAATATACTGACTTCCCGTTTTTCTGGTAGGAGGATCATCTTAAATGACCATCCATCTTCATCTCTCGAATAATCAAGCCTTAGATGCAGCTTATATATTCAAAACTTTCTAAAAACCAGGAAGTGTCAGCATCTTCGATGCCTTCATCTCATAACGACATACCGCGATCGAGGCGCAGCACCTGGCCGGTCATCTGTGTTGCCTCAGGTGAGATGAGATAGCTTACCAGTGCGGCCACATCGCCGGGCATTATCTTGCCGGCTAGTGCTGACCGGGCATCGAGGGCAGCGCGTGCGGCATCGTCCATTTGTGCGGCCATATCGGTTTCCACCACGGCGGGGGCGATGGCATTTACACGGATACCGCTCGCACCGAGCTCCATCGCTAGAACCCGGGTAGCGTGGATGAGCGCCGCCTTTGAGCCACCATACGCGAGGGTACCTGCATCCGCCAGAAGCCCCGCTGTAGAGCCGATATTGATGACTGATCCAGCCTTGGCCCTCGTCATCGTTCGGACAATATACTGGGTGAAGAGCAGCGGCCCGAAGGTGTTCACCTGAAAGACGTCACGCATTTGCTCCATTCGGGTCATGGTGAAAAGACTGCCGGTAGCGATACCGGCACAATTAACCAGAACATCGATCTGCTTGGACCATTTTAGAACCGCGCGAGCCGCCTCTGAGATGGCCGCGTCGTCACGCAGGTCGAGCTTTACGATGGTGTGTCCCTCCTCTTCGGATAGCAGATCCCGCAGATCCTGCGAGGCGCTACGCACACAGCCCGCGACACGATAACCTTGTGTCACGAGCCGTTCGGCAATCGCAAGACCAATCCCGCGATTGGCACCCGTCACAACAGCAAATGGCTTACTTTCGTTCATTATGATCCCTCCGGAGGGGCTGCGCGCTCAAATACGGGTTCGAGCAGCGCATAATCGATATCAGGCAAAGTCCGCGAGTGCGGAAAGAGCGTTTCGGGTCCACCCCGCAAAGCGCGGATCACCTCTGGCGCGGTAAAATAGGCTACGAGTGCCGCATCAATGAATGCCTGCGCCACCTCGTGGTGCGATTTTCGTAACGCACGCAGAATTTCATTCACCTCGGCTGTTTCAGCTTCAGGCAGTTCGGAAAGCGCACGGCCCACGGCTTGCACTGCCTCCGGATGACCCAAGGCATCGACATCGAGTCCCAACGCGGCAAATCCAGGAACATTGTGAGCAGGATCTCCTGGGAACATCGCCGCCAGCAGCGCATCAACCAACATGGGCGGCCTCCTCGGCAATAGCGTCAGCAAGATAGAGGGCAACCGCCTGAATTGTATTCGCTGGGTTCACGCAGGATGAGGTCACGAAGACGCTGGAATCGACCACATAGAGCCCGTCAACCCCATGTACTTTGCCTCGAGGGTCTACCACCGAGCGGCTGGGATCGGACCCCATGCGCGCAGTACCCATCACATGCCACCCAGAATTGCGAACAGGTCCATGCGCGTAAATCTGCCGCGCGCCCGCTGTCGAAAGCACTTCACGTGCCTTACCCATGCCATGGGTCATCATCTTACGAGTGTTGTCGCTCATCGTATAGCTGACTCGCACACCAGGATCTCCATGAGCATCTGTGCGTGTTGTGTCGAGTTCTACCCGGTTCGCGGGGTCGGGCAGATCTTCGCAGATGATCGAGATCACCGCTTGCTTACGCCAGAAGGCCGCAAAATCCTCGTATAGATTCTCGCCAAACCGCAGCTTTCGCCGGCCGTAGGCGGATTGAGCTGTCTCCAGCGGACCCGTCCCGCGCAAAGCATGCATCATGTAGCCCAGCCGGTGGCCCGCACTCGGACTGCGGTAGTGCTCGAGGCTGTAGAGCATGCAACCCTGCGGTCCTACATCCGTATCAAGCGTCTCGGGAAAGACGCCTTCCACATAGCCAAGCGGGTGGATCATCAGATTGCGCCCGACTTGGTCCTGGCCGTTGCCCAAGCCACGCGGATGGTCGTCGCTCCGCGTATTCAACAGCAGGCGCGGCGTACCAATGGCGCTTGCGGCCAAGATAACGCGCGGACTACGCAGGGTCTTCTTGTTGCGATCCTTGTCGCTCACGCACACACCCGCTACACGCCCGTCTTCCACCAGAAGATGTGAAACGGCCGTTTCATCGAAAATCACCAATGACGCAGCCTTCGCCCGCGCCAGATAGGTAATGTCGGTGCTCGATTTTGCACCCTGCGGACAGCCCGTATTGCATGGGCCGAGGTTGAGGCAAGCAGAGCGCCCTCGCCGATCCCTTGTCGAGATCGCGGAATAGCTCGGCCACCAGTGCCAGCCTTTGGTGTTAAACGCCTGAGCAAGCCGTGTTCCCACATCCCCGAGCGGTACTGGTGGCAGTAGGTTTTCGATGTCGGGATAAAGTGGGTCTCCCGCCAGCCCAGCAACCGACATCATCTCTTCATTGATATCGAAATAGGGTTGCAGGTCGCTGTAGGAAATCGGCCAGTCTTCAGAGAGACTTTCCGTGCTGAAAAGGCGGAAGTCATCAGGACGGAAACGCGGAAAATGCCCTGAATAAAGAATGGTCGAGCCACCCACCGCATTAAAATTGCAAACTGCAACAGATGACGCGCTGTCATCAACGGGATAATCCTGCGCAGCCCCTCGTGTGGCGGCGACCGGCGACATCGACGTCCGTTTCAACACCTCCCAGTCAGGGCGCGTACTTGGGTAAGAGGCCGGGTCCATCCAAGGCCCCCTCTCCACACACGCTACCTTGAAGCCCTTCGTCGCAAGCCGCCAAGCAGCGGCTGCACCAGCTGCGCCGCTACCAATGATGATGACGTCAAAATCTTTCATTTATTTAGGAAGATATTGTTCGAGAATATCCGGTATGGTGATCATCATCTTGGCTTCGCAAGCAACCTCACCGTTGGTATAACCCACAGCGCGGCCCTTGCAGACTCCGCGCCGCCAGCTGTCAATCGTTGCCTCAATCAAAAGCTGATCTCCCGGTCGCACTTCCTTCTTAAAGCGTACCGTATGCTCAAGCGCGTGTGTGACCTTACCTTTTAGACCTTCCTGAGTTGTGATGGCTACAGTCAACATCTGCGCCATCGCCTCAAGCTGTAGCGCTCCCGGCATGTTGGGACCACCGGGAAAATGCACCGGAAAATACCATTCATTGTTGGTGAGGTTCTTGAAACCCTTGGCATACTGCCCTGGCTCAACTTCCGTCACCATATCAATCATCAGGAAAGGGTAGCGATTGGGCTGATAAGCTTTAAGTTCTTCGCAATCCAGAGAAAACGCCATTGGCAATGCCTCATCTATATCGTGTGCCGCCAATAAGAGCGAGCAGCGAGGTTTCAGGAAATTTGTACCCTGCGGGACAGGATGGCAAGAATTTCCTTGCCGTCCCAGTTGAACGAGATGTCGAGGGCACTGCCCACAGGCACGATCCGGTCGATATTAGGGATCTGCCCGTCTACAGTCATCCCGCGGAAGACCTCATCCGGCGTGATGCCGAGCGTTGTCAGCGTCTGTTCGTTCGGGCGCAAGTAGTTCAGCACCTGCTTCACGTGCGTAATCGGAAGCTCAAGGAAGGTACCGAAACGTAGCGGCAGGCCCAATACTTCGGGGTCATCAAGACGCCAAATATCATACTCGATATCGAGGTTGAGCGCGTGCCCTATGGTGGTTACATCACGGAGGATGTCGAGATTACGGTTTATCCGTGCCATCGGATCAATCACGTATTCAGAGCTCAAAATCGCCTCTAGAAGCGACCAGAACCTCTTTTTTGCCTGAGCGACGTCTCCATTATCACCAAGCCAGAAAACCGTAGTCGGCGAGGAACAGGCATTCTGATCCACCAAAAATGTGTCGTTGAAAAAGCGCCGCGCGCTAAGTTGCGCGTCGTCCTCCGGCAGCGAGAGGTAACCTTTTGCATCAACCAGTAGGGACGAAACGCGGTCTGGGAAATAAACCTCAACGCAACCAGGTGATTTTGGCAGCGCACGGAATCGCCGTACGGTGGCATCACCGCCCCAGACGACGAGCCCCGCCGCTTCGCTAATAAGTCCATTAAGGGCTGGGCTGTCTCGCTCTGTTTGCACAAAGCGAGTACGCCGTGCAATCTGTTCGAAAGCGGGATTGGCAAGCAACCGGTCGATTAGCGTAATGCAGAGCGTCGTTTGCGGAAAATGCCGCGAGGGTAAGCGAACGACGTTGGAATTGCCTGCAAGTAACCCCATAACGAAAGAAAAAGCGAAGTTCAGCGGAATATTGCCGGGCGCGATATGCACCACCGTGCCCCAGCCGAAGCGCGAGGAGACAGAATGCACATCGGCAACCGCCCGCGCAAGGTTCGCTTTGCGACAAAAATAACCGAAAGTGGCAAGATCCGGGTGGCCACGCACCTCCTTGTCGGTGAGGATAGCGCGCGACAGTGCGTTGAGGAATTCCTGAATGCTCTCGTCCGCAAACGCGGACGTGCCGCCGAAATCAAAGCCCTGTCGCCATTGGCCGGTTTCAAAGCTTCTCGGATCAAATATAGGCATCACTGCACCCCCGAACCTCGGCGGCCGGCAAGCGCCCATGAACCTCTACGATAGTGCCTGAATGTCCACAGGAACATTCAGAAGCAGCGCGCGTCAGCCCCAGATCCTCAGTTAGTAGCGCATGACCAGGATAGCTTTTCTGGATGGTGGAGAACACTTCTATAAGCCCCACTTTACCATGCGGCAGTGCTTCGTGCGTATGAATGTCTCGAACCAGAACGTCAGACCATGGGCTGGCATGCAAGTGACCTTCTCGGCATTCCATGAAGATTGTGCCAGTCTGTTCGACCATGCCATAGTAATTTCGGACATCAGTACAGCCAGTCCACTCGGCAATAGTGGCCTTAAACTCCTGATTTGAAACCTTCGCGGCTTCCAGCTTCTTCCACCCGCCACCGTGCAGCAGGAAGGAGTTTTCTAGCGGAAGCTTCTGATCTAGCGCACGCAGGGCACCGCAAAATGCTTGCCAAACAAGGAACGTGAAACCAAATATGAAGACGCGCTTATCGTTGTGTTCTTCCAAAAAGGCCATCACGCGCGGAATGTTTAGTGACATGTCTTCGTCCAGCGCAAAACATCGGTCACGTGCCATGATCGAAAAGCCATTTACAGCTGCGGTGCGAGCGGAGAAGCGGTTGCGATCCTTAACCGTACTCTCGCTGTCAATCACCAGCATAGGCGAACGGGCCTTACCGAAGGCTTCGCCGCAGATCGCCAGCAGCGTTCGAGTTTGAGCTTGCGCCGTTTCCCGGTCGAGATAAATGCGCGAACGTAACCCAGACGTCCCAGACGACATCATTACCTTGAAGACATCCTCCTCTGCCACGCTGCGAAGGTCGAAATCCTTGAAGGCGCGCACGGGCAGGAATGGTAGGTCAGCGAGACTTCGCGGCGGATGATCCTGCGCGTAAAGTGTATCACAGTAATTGGCGTACGGTTTGCAAGCCGCGCGGTGGTGTTCTGTGAGCGCGATGAGATCGTCGAGTATCGTTGAAGTCAACGCACATCTCCATATGCATTCAGGGCAGCGACGTAATCGGGCTTACCGACAGCCGTGCGAGGCAGGAGGGCGACCTCCTTAAGGGCAATGGTGGAAGGGTGAAAGAAAAAGTTATGCGACATCGCGTTATTGACTTCGGCGTGATCGCTTCCACTATAGCATACGATCAGGCGATTTTCGCGTCCCACGACCATGCAATCAATTCCGGCGCTGGTAAGCACACTTTCCACATGATCAAGATTCACGGAAATACCGTGAAGTTTTATAGTGCGTTTGAGACGACCTGTAATGGTGATGAAGCCATCAGGATCGATGGTCGCAAGATCGCCGGTACGGAGCACGCCTTGAAAGTCATCACCGCGTGCAAGATCTACAAATCCTTGCGCGTAGCCCATCGAGACGTTCTCGCCAGAATAAACCAACTCTCCTCCATCTGCATCGATATGCACACGCCCACAGGAAATCGGTACACCGACTGACCCAAGTTTTTCGAGGCCCATCTCAGGCGAAACGTAGGAGATACGTGGAGCGGCCTCGGTCTGTCCATACATGGTGAAATAGCGCGTACCCGTGCCCGCGAACCGCTCAAGAAAGTGCTTCGTGATCTTTGGATCTAGTCGTCCGCCCGCTTGTGTCACACAAACGAGTGAACGGGCGAGACCCTCGGGCAAACGGGAGCGCCGCAAAATATCAAAAATGAAAGGTACACCGGCGATATCTGTCACCCCCTGTTCCTCGCAAAAGCCAAACAACTCTCGGTCGAGAACAGAAAGATCGGTCAACACAATGCGGCCACGAACGTTCATGACGTTATGCAGCACCGAGAGACCGTAGGAGTAATGTAGCGGGAGGAGAGACACTGCGACCCGATCTTCCGCCATTGTAAGGTAGTCGCAAATCGCATCAGTGCAGCTTTGTAGGTTTCGGCTTGTAATACGCACGGCCTTGGGATCGCCGGTAGAGCCAGACGTGGGTATCAAAAGCGTCAAGTCAGGGTGAAAGTCAGCCTCAGCAGCTTGGTTAGCGACGAGAAGTACTCCCGTCGCGCCAATCTTCGCGTGAGGCGTGAACCCCTCCGGAGCCAAACCTGTCGGGCTGAACATATAAGCAGGGCGATACGCCTGAACAGTCCGTTCGACGACGGCAGGGACAGCGGTGCCATCTAAAAGAAAAGGCACCAAGCCTGCGCGCAACGCACCTACATAAGCGGCTACGGTTTCAGGCGAACGTTCACAGAGAATGACAACAACGCCTCGCCCACAACCCTTGAAGAGATTGTCGCCGGCATCAAAGACTTCCGCATAACTGAGCGCAAGATTTTGTGTCGTCAAGAAGGTCCGCGCGTCACTTGCCTGGTCCCTGTCATTCCAGAACATTTAGAACTTGATCCCGTATTTCTCAAGCGTCTTCAGGCCGGTATTGTATGAGCCAAAGTCTACAACATCGTCCATGTCGAGCATAATGTCGAAGGCATTTTCGAGTTCCGCCATGAGCGCCATATGGCCCACGGAATCCCAAGCATTAATGCTGCGATACTCAAGTCCATCGGTCAACTGAGCTGCGTCAATCTCGAACACAGTCATAAAGGCGGAATCGTATTTTTCTCTATTTGACAACTCTAGTCTCCAGTCTTGCGAAAAACAGTTTTATCTTCATTACGACGCAATACGCGCGCCGGGTTACCCATCGCGATAACCTCTTCAGGCACGTCGTTGTGAACAACAGACCCCATGCCCACGATACTGTCGGCACCCACAGTGAGCTTCTCGCGCACGATGCCACCCATACCAACATAGGCGCGCGGTCCGACTTTCACCGCGCCGCCAAGATTCACCATGGACGAAATGACCGCATCTTCACCGACGCTCACGTCGTGTCCCACAATTGCCATTGTGTTTACTGCAGCATTACGCCCGATAAAAGCACGGGCTTGAACCGAGCAAAATGGTGCGACAATGACACCCTCTTCAATGATAGCAGAAGGCGAAATGACAGCAGATGGCGCGATAGCGGAGCACAACTGCAGTCCGGCCTCCGTCACTTTCTCAGCCAGCTTGGTGCGCACCGCAGGCTCCCCCACCGCGATTGTCACAAGGGCACCTTTTTGACAATCTGCAAGCTCCACCACCGGATATCCGAGCACATCCTTTTGGCTCGAACCATCAACAATGAATCCCATGCTGCGCTTTGGCACCTGTCCAGCTTCCATGGCGCTGATGCAGATGTCTAGCGTTTCGACCCCAAACCCTCCAGCGCCGTAGATGTACCAAGCGGGCTTTGCATCATCAGGCATTTGCTGCCTCGCGCTTTATTAATTGAATGATGCCTTCGGCGTCGAGGCCCGAAATCTTCAGCATATAGGAGTAGCTACCAGTCTCGCCGTAGCGGTCCGCGATACCATGTGTCACAATGCGGCATGGAGGCGCGCCGACGTCTGCGAAATGCTCCAACACCGCGCTGCCCAAGCCTCCGGTACGCATATGCTCTTCCACAACGATCAGGGTGGAGGAAACCTCAGCCGCATGCGCCAGAGCCATTTTGTCCAGTGGCTTAATTGTGTGCATGTTAAGCAGACCGACTGTGAGACCTTCTTCCGCCAGCGCATTCGCTGCCGCCAGACAATGACCCACGGTAGTGCCCGCCGAAATTATGGTGATATCCGCAGCCGGCTTGATCCAGACCGCCTTGCCAAGTTCAAAATGGTAGTCTTCCTCATACACGATAGGGCAGTTCACCGCACCTGTAAGACGGATATAAACGGGCGTAGGATAACCAATACAAGCCTCAAGCGTCTTGTAAATCTCGGCGCAATCAGCGGGCGAGACAATGGTCAACCCGGGTATGGCACGCATCACAGCCAAATCTTCCAGCCCGTAGTGCGAATTGCCCAAAAAACCCATGGCAAAGCCACTACCCAATGCCACAAGCTTCACGGGCTCTTCCATGTAGCCCATGTTCATGCGCACCTGCTCACTTGCACGCATCGAAGCGAAAGGTGCGAATGTAGAGGCAAAGACATCAAAACCTGACCGTGCAAGCCCTGCAGCGACGCCGACCATGTTCTGCTCGGCAATACCCGTATTGATAAACTGGTTGGGATATTCTTTGGAGAAACGGTCGAGCCCTGATGACCTGCCCAGATCGGCAGACACGGCAAGTACGTTCGGATTCTCCGCCGCATATCCCGAGAGGGCCTGACCGTAGGTCGCGCGAATACCCATCCGCGACCAAGTGCGTGCATTTCGCGTGGAAATTTCAACCATCAGCTAATTCCACTCCGAGCGCACGCATACAATCTTTATAGACGTTGCTGGTAATCCGGTTGTGATGCCAGTCATTATTGGCTTCCATGAAGTCTATGCCCCGTCCCTTAATAGTCCTGGCCACGATCGCAGTCGGACCACTCTCATGGGCTTGCGCCGCCGAGAAGGCCTCACGGATCTGCTCACGGTCATGACCATCAATTTCGATAACATTCCAGCCAAAAGCCCGCCAGACTCCAGCCAATTTAATCTTATTTGCATATGTTGTCGTCGCCCCGTCATTACGGAAGCCGTTTTCATCAACGATAGCGCAAAGCCGGTTCGTCCCACGCTCTGCAGCCAATGCCGCTGTTTCCCATACCGAACCTTCGTTGCATTCGCCATCGCCCAGCATCACGTAAACGCGACGGTCCTCGTTCTTAAGTTCCATACCGAGCGCAAGACCAAGGCCGTAGGACAGTCCCTGGCCGAGGCTACCGTTGGAGCTTTCAATCCCAAGCTTCAGCTTCTTGACTGGGTGCGCAATCAGGTCACTACCATCAGTCTGGAATGTCGCGAGCTTGTCGGCATCAAAATAACCATAAAGGTGAAGGACAGCCAGATAGCCAAGTACTGCGTGCCCCTTACTGAGTATGAATATATCCCGTTCAGGCCACTCAGACTCTTCAGGGCGATGATTTAGTATCTCGCCGAAGAGTACATTCAGCAATTCGACCATACTAAGACTGCCGCCGATGTGCGCAGACTCTCCGCATTTGAATGCAGTATCTACTATCGTCTTGCGAATATCTATATCCGACACCATTGAAGTGTTCGTCATCACTTGGCCCCTCTCTGCAGCGACGGCGGAACCTACTTTATTTAAAAATGCATTGCAACTTCGAACGGCCCTGTTTTTTGGTTGAACGCCCTGCTCAAAACAGTGACGATTTTAGCGTTGTTGTTGATATCTGCCGTTAGAGATGGCGCTTCCGGACCGGGGCTAACAGGCCGCCATTGCGTCCTATCCGTGAGCCAGTACGCCATGCAGGAACGCTGCCATTGCGAGATCGCCGAAAAATCCTGATGGGACATGACTGCGGCAGGATTATGGAACTCATTCTGCGCCCCAGGCATGCGGCTGCGTATGGGCGACTCGTCTTCTCTCGATATAGGACGGCTGCGGAGCTGGAATGCAGGCAGCTTTGCCGCAGTTGCTGTTCGGTGTGGTTCGGGTAGCGTTCGCATGTATATCAGGCAGTCTGAGTCGGCTTCATAGCCCTCACGTTAACGCGAGCGGGTATAAGCCGTAAGTCTGACTTGGCGGCATCCGGATTGCGGAAAGCCGGATAGACCGGATTTGAGCGCAAATTTCTAATTGAGACCGTTCTACCGCTTCTGAACCATCGTCGACCTCCGCGCTGAGCGTGGCACACGGCGTTCCCTTGAGAAAGAGTGGAGTCCGGTTTTCGCCAAGCACGGGATCAAAGGAGTGGCGCATGTCTCTTTACATGTGTAACGGACAGCGTGCTGTGCGACGAAACGCCAATTTATCGAAAGGGCACAAACCATGGAAAAAGCGGTGCCTGAAAAAAGCTGCGGAATGTAGAGTATGGCCGAGTTTTTATTTCAATCCGGCTATGTGGACTGGTTGGGCGGTGAAGGCCTTTCGGTCTTTCACACCGGTTTCGATGTCGGCCGATTTTCTGAAGCCTCCATTCTCCATCTGGATGAAGGCTATGGCGAATTCATCCGCGATGCCGTGACCAAACGCCAATCCGAATTCATCGCCGGACGTCACTGCGCACATATGGCGATTGCGGCACATAAAATATCTCATGGCCTCATAGGCATAGGCACTGCCCGCCAGCCTCTCTGGCCCGCAAGCATTGTCGGCTCAATCAGTCATTCTCATGGCTATGCCGTTGCGGCGGCTGCAAAGGCATGTCGATATCTGGCTGTCGGGCTTGATGTCGAAAATGTCGTCACCGTCGCGACGCAGGCGCGGCTTCGCAAATCCATTGTCAATGACGACGAACTGCACCTGGTCACCGATAGCACATCGCCCGAGAAGGTCGTTACGCTGATTTTTTCGGTAAAGGAGAGTTTTTTCAAGGCAGTTTATCCCTTCGTGGGCGCCTATTTCGGCTTCGACGCCATGTCAGTCCTGGAGATTGACTGGGGGGCTGGAAAACTACTGTTCACCGTTCACCGGGACCTGGCTCCTGAATTCCCCTCCGGCGCCTTGTTGAACGCCCAGTTCAGGGAAATTGACCACCGTATCCTGACCTTATTCGTAGTCGGGCGAAGCGAAAAAAGATAATCTGTCCTCAAATTGGCAGCGTAAAGCCGCCTTTTCGTCTTAGGTAACGCCGAGATGGCAAGGACGCCGTATATTTTTGAATGCGAGTATTTCATGCGGGTTTTTGCAATCTCCGATATCCACATCGACTATGAGGAGAACCGGGCCTGGATCGCAAATCTGTCCTTCCAGGATTATCAGTCCGACTTGCTCATCCTTGCAGGCGACATTTCCGATGACGTTCGGCTTGTGGATTGGGCCTTCGTGGAACTGCGGCGAAAATTCGCCGGGATTATCTTCGTACCCGGAAATCACGACCTCTGGGTGCACCGCGATACCGAGATGACATCCGTGGACAAGTTCCACCATCTTTTACGGCTGGCGCGAGAACGTGGCATAGATACCGAGCCTTTTCACCATGGTGCACTTTCAATTGTGCCGCTGCTGGGTTGGTATGATTACTCTTTCGGGACGCCTGAAGAGCAGTTGCTGAAAAGCTGGCTCGATTTCCGTGCCTGCCGCTGGCCTTCGGAAATGACCACGCAGGAGATCGCCGCCTATTTTCTCAATCTCAATCGACATGTCCTGTCAGTCGAGAACGAAACCATTATTTCCTTTTCGCATTTCCTCCCGCGGATCGACCTGATGCCATCTTTCGTCTCGGAGCGATTCCACTTTCTATATCCTGCGCTAGGCAGCGAAGTCATCGATCGTCAGGCCCGGCTTCTTAGGGCACCACATCGCCTGCATGTCTATGGCCACAGCCATCTCAACCGACGTGTCACCATCAATGATGTCGAATACATCAACAATGCCTATGGCTACCCTTCGGAACAGTCTATTGCCCGCAAGGATTTGCTCTGCATTCATCAATGACCCACAGGCTGAAGCGGGCATACAATGTCGCCCTAACTCATAAAAATCAAACTCGATTGGGAAAATCGGCACCCAGCCATGCGGAACGAACGCATCTGCTTTTGGAGCTCCCGATAGGAACGAGTGCTCCCAATCGCCCCCCAGTCCGGTTCCGCACATGCGGCTTGCGATCGACGCCATCCGCCACGGCACACTTCGTTTCGCTTGAAATATCAAAGTGCGATCACAATCGTCGACTTAGCGGGACAAGGGCCTTTTCGGCGAAGTTGAACGGCCGGGAAGTCTACGCGGCAGGTGCCGAAAGACCGCACCATCGAATTCTGGGATCAAGCACCTAATCTCGGCTCTTTTGACGCGGTCGCTTGACAGCCGCGATTTTCTTCCGGTCGCAGAAACTCTTGATGTCGGTTTCGAGACGGTGAGAATGCAACCGTTACCCGCCTCGGCAAATGATCCTCTTTGTTTTGCGACAGCGTGGATGAAACCGTGAAACGTGTCCGGCGAGCAAAAGCGTCGAACCGGTGATTTTTTAGACGTAATTCTTGTCTACTCTATTTCCTTCTGCGTCGGGTTGCGTTAGGCATCCGTAAATGTAGTGAGTAGCCTGTCAGACTCTGTTGTTGCCATTTGTGGACTTTGGCTACTCCAATTGATGAATAATAACCGCTGTGAGGCGGAATATAGCAGAGAACACTAGAATAATGGTCCAAGTTGTGCCTGAAGAAAAGAATAATATTCGATCGCTCAATGCCCCAGTGTTCGTGTCCGAGCCGCTCTTGCCGGAGTTGAGCGAGCTGATGCCTATGCTTCAGCGGATATGGGAAAAAAAGCACGTTACGAATCACGGACCATTGCATCAGCAGCTTGAAGCGGAGTTACAAACCTATCTGGGCGTAGACACCGCAATGTTGTTTAATAACGGCACCATCGGTCTTATCACTGCCTTAAAATTATTTGATCTGCCGCCGGGCAGCGAGGTCATCACCTCACCAATGACTTTCGCGGCCACAGCCCATGCCATTTCTTGGAATGGATTGAAGCCGGTTTTTGCAGATGTTTTGCCGGGCACGCTGACCCTTGATCCAGAAGCGGTAGAGCAGGCCATCACTAAAAACACCTCCGCCATCCTCGGCGTGCATGTTTACGGAACACTCTGCGAGGTAGAGGCCCTTGCCGCGATTGGAGCGAAGCACGATTTACGGGTCATATATGATGCTGCCCACGCATTCGGAGCGACCAAAAATGGCGTTCCAATTAGCCGCTATGGCGACGCCTCTATTTTTTCCTTCCACGCAACCAAGCTCTTCAATACGCTGGAAGGTGGTCTGATCGCGACGCCGAACGCGCAAGACCGCGAGAGAATATATTATTTACGCAACTTCGGAATTAAGAGCGAGGAAGAAGTCGTCGAAGTTGGCATCAATGGAAAGATGAATGAAGTTCAGGCCGCGGTTGGACTTTTAAACTTGCGTGCCATGGTGGGTGAAAAGGCCAAACGCCGGCAATTGCGGAAACGTTATTGCGACATGCTTGCGGGCTTGGATGGCGTGCAAACGCAACTTCTGCAGCCAGGCGTGGACGGTTCCGAGCAGTATTTCCCGCTCATCATTGATGAAACACGGTACGGCAAAACCCGTGATGACATTTACAATGCGCTCAAGGCTCGAAATATTTTTGCACGGAAGTATTTCCACCCGATTTGCACCGATTTCGAGACTTATCGACATCTCCAAATCGTCTCGACGCGGTCAGTGCCGCATGTGACGGAGGTTAAGTCTCGTGTGCTTTGCCTGCCTTTCCACAGCGGCGTGAGCGAGGATGCTCTATCAGTGATTGCTGATGTGTTTCACGGTCGGCCCTGATCTCAACGAGAAATTTCGCGTCACCCCAAACATGTATGCTGCCTTAGGTTATTGAGATTTTTGAGCGTCGCTTGTGAGGTTACGGCGACGCCTTTTGCCTCTGCCGGAAATCCGATCCGCACGACGTTCCCGGACAAGACGGCCCCGAACTCATTGGATCATCTGCACCGTCAGTTCAAAGCTCGGGCACCGAGCAGGCTATGAGTTTCGACCTCCACCCCGGTGAGGATTACGCACTCATTCAGCTCCCCCAAGGCATATGTCTTAAGGGCGCATCATGACAATCCTTCCAGCAACCGCATATTGCCTTTAAAAAACAATCTTTGGTCGCTAGAAGACGTCCGTCTGCAGCCAACTTCCCGAAGGTTTTCCAGTACCTCCAAGCAAAATATTGACAGTCTGTTCCCACCACACTATTTGCTAGCCGCAACGAGGCAAAACGCTATGCGAATGAGCTCAAGATGAGAGCCCGTGTGGCGGCGCAATAAGAGGTATGTATATTAACTAGCGAGCGAGGGCAGCGAAAATCGCACCTCTGATGGCTGTATATGCATTGTCGGGCTATCCCAGCGTCGACCCTAAGTAAGGATTTTTCCGTGATCGGATCGTTTTTGTCGGCGGACGACAAGAAGTTGCTGGCGCGACTGTTTAAAGAGAATTTCAAGAAACATGTTGGCTGGTATTCCGTCGCCATCGTTGCGATGTTGGTGGTTGCGCTAACGACATCGCTCAGCGCTTGGATCATGCGCGATATCGTCAACAGCGTCTATCTGAAACGCGGATTCGACGTTGTGCTGGAAATCGCGTTTGCCGTAGCGATGATTTTCATCATCAAAGGCTTCGCCACTTTTTTCCAAAGCTTCTATTTGAGCAAAGCTGGCAACAGCATTGTTGCTGAGCAGCAACGCAAGATATACGACCGCCTGTTGAAGCAGGGCGTGTCTTTCTTTCAGAACATGCCCTCTTCTGAGTTGCTCGTGCGTGTAACCTATAATGCGCAAGCAGCGCGTAGCGTGATTGATACGATCGTCACGTCCTTCGTAAGAGACCTGTTTTCTCTTTTGGGGCTGATCATTGTCATGTTCGCCCAGAATTTCCTTTTGAGTGCGATCTCCATGATTATAGGTCCGCTCGCCATTTTTAGCGTCCGTTTGGTATTGCGACGGGTACGCAAGATCATGGAAGCGGAGTTGGCTTCTATCGGCGAAATCGTCAATGTCGTACAGGAAACGAGCATCGGTGTTCGGGTCATCAAGGCGTTTTCGCTCGAAAACCTGATGCGTCAACGTATGAACAGGGCCGTTACGGATGTGGAGCAGCGCTCAAATGGAATTGCCAAGCTCGAAGCAGCGACAAGCCCCATCATGGAAACCCTCTCTGGCCTGGCAATAGCTGTCGTGATTGCGGTTTCTGGATATACCGTCCTCGAAAAGGGCGGCTCTCCTGGTGACCTGATGGCGTTTATCACAGCCCTGCTTCTGGCCTATGAACCTGCAAAACGCTTGGCGCGCATGCGTGTACAAATTGAAAGCGGGATGATTGGTGTGCGCATGATGTTTGAGGTGCTGGACGCTCCATTGACGCTCGTCGAGAAAAAGGATGCCGTGCCGCTCCCCAAGGCTAGCAGCGATGTCGAACTCAAGAACGTCAGCTTTGAATATGTTTCCGGCCAGCCGGTTCTCAAGGACGTCAGCGTCCTTTTCGAAGGCGGCAAGATGACAGCGCTGGTCGGTCCCTCCGGCAGTGGCAAATCGACCATCATCAACCTCATGATGCGCCTTTACGACCCGCAGAACGGCTCCGTTGAAATCAACGGCATGGATCTGCGCGATGTTTCCTTTGCCAGCCTGCGAGAGCATGTTTCTTACGTCGGCCAGGAAACCTTCTTGTTCTCCGGCACAATCAGGCACAACATCTCTGTCGGTCGCGACGATGCGACGGAGGAGGAGATTATCGCTGCAGCCAAGGCCGCAAATGCGCATGATTTCATCATGAAGATGCAGGATGGATACGATACGAGGCTCGGTGAGAACGGCTCGGGCCTGTCGGGCGGTCAGCGGCAGCGTGTAGCCATTGCACGCGCAATGCTTCGAGACGCGGATATCCTGATCCTCGATGAAGCAACGAGTGCACTGGATTCCGAATCCGAGTCTCTCGTGCGTGATGCGCTGGAGCGTCTGACACTCAACAAGACATCCATCGTCATTGCCCATCGCCTTTCCACCATCAACCGCGCCGACAAGATCGTTGTCATGGACAATGGTGAAGTGGTCGAGCAGGGCAGCCGGCGTGAATTGCTGGCAAATGATGGCCTCTACAAGCGGCTTCACAGCATCCAGTTCGATGCAGACGTCGCTTAACCCGCAAATGAAATCGGGCGGCCTCGCCGCCCGAATTTGTTCATAATACTCGAGCGAAGGGCTCAAAGTCGCCCACCCTGCGCTACCACGCAATTTTCATATCGCTCACAGCCCTCGCCAGAAGCGGCGATATCTCCGTTACTCGCTTATCCGTGAGCCGCGTCAGCGATGCAGCAACGCTCATGGTTCTGACAACCTCCTTTCCTCAACGAATGGCGACGGCGATCGCCCCTCCTCCCTCCTAGGCTTCGCAAACTGCACGGCTGGTCGAACTCGACATTGATGGCCTTGGCAGACAACGCCAAATCGTGACAGCATTCGGCGCATGAGATTATCAGGAGACATCAGCGGAATGACGGCGATCGAAAAACTGGCGGAGCGTTTTGCAAAGGCGAACCGGGAGGGTGCGAGAATTTCCTTGTCAGCGCTTGAAGCTGAGGGCCTGGTTCCGGACACGCTGGCAGAGGCAATGGCGGTTCAGCGGGACTTTGCCGGATACTGGGGCAGACCGGTTGCCGGCTGGAAGCTGGCGATCCGCCCGGATGGCGAAGCGGTCGCGGCGCCCATGTTTGATTGCTGCCGGGTAAACGATGCCGACATCGCTTCCTTTCCGCTTGATAGCACGGAAGGCATCGAAGTCGAGATATGCTTTACGCTCTCTGCCGACATCCCTGCCGTAGCCCAAGGGCGGCTGAGCAGAACGGATCTGATGGAATATATCGACAAGGTCCATCTGGGTGTCGAACTTCTACGCTACAGGCTGGAAGAGAAAAATCAGGTCCCCTTTCCGCTTTTTCTGGCAGATCGCCTCGCCAACCATGGTTTCGCCATTGGTCCTGAGGTGGACAAGGGCATCGTGGAGGTTTTTGCCGCCAACGGCGATGCCCTGCCCCGGCTCATCGTCACCGGCGGATCGGAAGAACTCTTCAATGCCACGGTGAAACACCCGAACATCGATCCGCTGGCGCCGCTTCTCGCCTTTGCCAATGCCGCACTCAACATGGGAGATATGCTGAAGGCCGGCCAAGTGGTGACGACAGGCAGCCTCTGCGGCGCGCTGCCGGGCACGCTTTCCAGCGAGACACACATCGTGCTGGAAGCGGTTGGCGCTTTCACCCTGTTAGGCCCGAAGGAATAAGCCGCCAGCCCCCTCGGAGGGGCACTCACCTTTCCCGAACTACCGATCCTGACCCGCAAACGGGCGCCGATCAAATCGTCGGCGCCCGTTTTGCGTTGCGTTACTTCACCCGCCCATATTCGCCGAGAAAATCGAGCAGCGCCCGGATGCGTGAGGGCAGCGGCCCGCGCTGGCCGACATAAACCGCGTGGAACGTTTCCGTTTCACCCATATCGAGATGATCGAGCACTGAGACCAGTCGGCCGGCGGCGATGTCCTCCCTTACGGTGAAGGCGGCAAGGCGCACCAACCCGACACCGGCAAGCGCCAGACGGCGAAGGCCTTCGCCATCACTGACCTGCACACGCCCCGTTGCGGGAATGACGACGGTCTTGCCGTTCTCTCGCAGCGGCCAGCCATCGGTCGACCGGGCATATCCAAGCGCAAGGCGGTTATGCACTTCAAGATCATCAATGGTTTGCGGCACGCCGCAGCGCTCCAGATAATCCGGGGCGGCGGCAATGATCATCCTTGTCTCACCGAGCTTCCGGGCAACGAGACTTGAACTCCTCAAAGGCCCGGCGCGCACCGCGACATCCATGCGCTCCGCAAGAAGATCGACCACCAGATCGGTCTGGACGATATCAAGCGTAACACCCGGATGAAGCGCGAGAAACCGCGGCAGGATCGGCGCAAGAATATGGGTCGCATAAGACGCGCTGGTGTTGATCCGCACGCGGCCGATGGGCTTTTCGCCCTCTCCGGCGGCGCGTTCTGCCTCTTCGAGATCGGCGAGGATGCGGGTGGCCCTTTCATAGAAGGCGCATCCTTCCGGCGTTATCTGAAGCTGGCGGGTGGAGCGGTTGAGGAGACGCGCGCCAAGCCGGCTTTCCAGCCGGGCGATGAGCTTGCTCACCGCAGAAGGCGTCATGTTTGCCGCCGCGGCCGCGCGGGAAAAACCGCCGAGCTCGACGACCCGCACGAAGATTTCCATCTCCCCTGCCCGATTAATCTCCAGTCGCGCCATGATGACTTCATCTCATAAGTGATAGTATTTTCGGCATTCTATTTCATGTGAGTAATGGCGTCTATCTTCAGAGTGCGGTCAGGCCATCGGCGCCCGACACTGCCGCACCGTCACGCATGAACGGCAGGGCGCGGCACGACCACAAAGCATGAAAGGAATGCCCCAATGGAATATCGCTCCCTCGGCAAATCCGGCCTGAAGGTGCCCGTCTTGAGCTTCGGCACGGGAACCTTCGGCGGCACTGGCCCGCTCTTCAGCAACTGGGGCACGTCTGATGCCACGGAGGCCCGGCGTCTTGTCGATATCTGCCTGGAGGCCGGCGTCAATCTGTTCGATACGGCCGATGTCTATTCCAACGGCGCATCCGAAGAGGTACTCGGCGAAGCCATAAGCGGTCGGCGCGACGGCGTTCTGATTTCGACCAAGACAAGCCTGCCGATGGGCGATGGGCCGAACGATGCCGGCTCTTCCCGTTTTCGGCTGTTGCGGGCGGTGGAAGATGCGCTGCGGCGGCTGAAGACCGATTATATCGATATCCTCCAGCTCCATGCCTTCGATGCCTTCACACCGGTTGAAGAAGTGCTGTCGACGCTCGATATACTCGTCCGCTCCGGCAAGGTCAGATATATCGGCGTTTCGAATTTTTCAGGCTGGCAGATCATGAAATCGCTCGCCGTTGCGGATCGTTATGGCTGGCCGCGTTATGTGGTCAATCAGGTCTATTATTCGCTGATTGGCCGTGACTACGAATGGGATCTGATGCCGCTCGGCGCCGATCAGGGTCTTGGCGCCATGGTCTGGAGCCCGCTTGGCTGGGGACGCCTCACCGGGAAAATCCGCCGCGGCACGCCGTTGCCCGAAGGGAGCCGCCTGCATGAGACCGCCAGCTTCGGCCCGCCTGTGGACGACGAGCATCTCTATCGTGTGATCGATGCGCTGGACGCCGTGGCGCAAGACACCGGCAAGACCGTGCCGCAGGTCGCACTTAACTGGCTGCTCCGGCGCCCCACCGTTTCCACGGTCATCATCGGCGCCCGCAACGAGGAACAGCTTCGCCAGAACCTCGGTGCGGTGGGATGGGAGCTCACGCCTGCGCAGGTGGCAAGGCTGGACGAGGCGAGTGAGACGACGGCGCCCTATCCGCATTTCCCGTACCAGCGGCAGGCGGGTTTTGCGCAGCTTAATCCACCGACTGTGACGCACCAGAACGCGTCCTTTTGAGCGGGACGCGATAGGGACGGACGCGGCCCTGCCCTGCCTTGGGCGGCCGGGCTTCCCCGCATCTTTTTGACAGGGCGATCGGCTGGCAGACTTACCTGGCGGCGGGTGATCTTACGGCAAGGAGGTTCAGACCGCCTTGCTTCCAGAGGTTTGTTCCGCCCGCCCCGAAAACCAGTTTGCCAGAATGGTGCCCGATATATTGTGCCAGACGCTGAAAATGGCACTCGGAACGGCAGCGAGAGGCGAAAAATAGGCGGTAGCGAGTGCAGCACCGAGTCCCGAATTCTGCATGCCCACCTCGATTGCGATGGCTTTGCGCTTGGCAAGCGTGAGCCCCCGTTGCCTTCGCCGCGAGTACCCGACTCTGCTTCCTCATGACGAAGCCGGAGGCTCGGCAGAAAAGACGCTCTGGTTCGGCATCGATTGGTCAGACCCGTTAAGTCAGCCCGAGCATGGGCCCACTCAATCGGGAATCAAAAACATAACCGTCGTCCGAATAATCGACATCAAGCACCGTATAGCCCGCCGAGACCGACAATGTGTCCGTGAAAACGCCAGCCTCAAATCGCGAAAGGTGAACTTTCGCACTCCGAAACATCCATCCGTTACTTTGACCGGCGCGCATGACACAGCGCGAAAAAACCGCTTGACCTAAACCGTGATTGAGGTCCTAGAAGTATTGTCACCTTGTTTCCGCAAGGCTTTTTCCATGCTCTTGAGCAAACAGTGACAAAGGAATACCCCCATGGCTTTCCAGCTTCCCGACCTCCCCTATGCCCATGATGCCCTCGCCCCTTCAGGCATGTCCGAGGAGACGCTGAAGTTTCATCATGATCTTCATCACAAGGCCTATGTCGATAATCTCAACAAGGCGATATCAGGCACCGAATGGGAGAAAAGCAGCCTCGAGGACATCGTGCGGGGCGCCTATGAGAAGGGCGCGGTGGCGCAGTCCGGCATCTTCAACAATGCCTCCCAGCACTGGAACCACAATCTCTTCTGGGAAATCATGGGGCCACAAAAACACGCGATGCCCAAGACGCTGGAAGATGCGCTGACGCAGTCTTTCGGTTCGGTGGCGCTGTTCAAGCAGAATTTCGCGCTTGCCGGCGCCTCGCAATTCGGTTCGGGCTGGGCGTGGCTGGTGGTGGATACCGATGGCACGCTGAAGGTCACCCGCACGGAAAACGGCGTCAACCCGCTGTGCTTCGGCCAGAAGGCGCTTCTCGGCTGCGATGTGTGGGAACACAGCTATTACATCGATTTCCGCAACAAGCGTCCGGCCTATGTCGAGAACTTCCTCGACAATCTGGTGAACTGGCAGGCAGTCGCCGCCCGTCTCTGATCTGAGCCCCACCGATCCGGCCGGTCCCGCTGCCCTTGAGCGGCCCGCCGGGTCAGGCGCAGCCGGACAACCGCCGTCCGGCTGCAACTCCATTCGAGCATTCCCATGCCCTATGTCGTCACCGAAAACTGCATCGCCTGCAAATACATGGACTGCGTGGAGGTCTGCCCGGTCGAATGTTTTTATGAAGGTGAGAACATGCTCGTCATCCATCCCGACCAATGTATCGATTGCGGCATCTGCGAGCGCGAATGTCCCGCCGCGGCGATCCGGCCGGATACCGAAGCGGGGCTGCATGTCTGGCTCGACCTCAACCGCCATTATTCCGGCATCTGGCCCCGCGTGCACCAGAAAAGGACGCCGCCCGACAATGCCGACATCATGAATGGCGCCGCGGCCAAGTTTTCCATTTTTTCGAAAAATCCGGGAGCGGGCGGTTAGCCCGGCACTGCATGTCTCATAATCTTAGGCTGATCGATGGCGGTGTCGTCAATCACGCGCATATTCCGCTGAAGACCTCCACCTCCCCGACGATCTCACCGCGTGAGTTCAAGGATGCGATGGCCGGCCTCACCTTCAGCGTCGCAGTGGCCGCCGCCGCCCATGCGGGTGAGCGGATCGGGCGCACGATCACCTCCTTCATGCCGCTCAGCGCGGAACCGCCGCTTCTGATCGTCTCCATCGACGCCAGCAGCCGCATGGTC
The DNA here is from genome assembly GCF_059511785.1 of Agrobacterium sp. LEGMi-208b. Lineage (NCBI taxonomy): Bacteria > Pseudomonadati > Pseudomonadota > Alphaproteobacteria > Hyphomicrobiales > Rhizobiaceae > Agrobacterium > Agrobacterium sp. LEGMi-208b. The sequence continues at coordinate 2,091,018 of NZ_CM183446.1, read as the reverse complement.
GATCTCATCGCCGCAAGCCGGCGCTTCTCGGTTTCCGCACTGGCCAGAGGACAGGAGGAAATTGCCGACGTATTTGCCGGAAAAGGAAACCTGCCGGACCGGTTTTCCGTCGGCGGCTGGGATGTCTGGCCTTCGGGAAGCCCAAGGCTTGCCGATGCGCTGTTATCCATGGATTGCGAACTCGTCGGATCCATCGATGCCGCCGACCACATCCTCTTCGTCGGCGCCATCGTCGAAGCGACGTCCGATCCGCGGCGTAGGGCCCTGCTCTGGAACAAGCGGGACTATACCGGTACGAATGAAGGCGGCTGAGGTTGCTTCCTCTTCGTCGCCGGAAAAAGCTCTCATCGTTGCCATGATGGCAACAGCTAGAGGGAAACCGGAGAATGGTGGCGGCCGTCATTGTGTGCCCGGGCAAAGCTTCCTGGCGCAATGCCCATTCTTCTGCGGAAAGCGGTGCTGAATGCGCTGGCGGATTCATAACCGATTTCATCGGCAATATGATCGAGCGATTTTACGCCGCGCATGAGGGCATCTCTGGCAAGCGCCATCCGCCAGCGGGCCAGATATTCGATCGGCGCGCAGCCCACCATTTCAAGGAAGCGCGCCGAAAATGCGGAGCGCGACATGCCGGCGAGGCCCGCCAGTTCCGCAACCGTCCAGCCCACACGGACATTCGCATGCATGGCCGATAAGGCGCGCGCAAGCCCCGGCAAACGCATTCCCTTCACCAGTCCTGCAGGAATTGCCGCATTGCCAGCGTCCGGCCGGCGCAGCGCTTCAACCAGAAGAACCTCCAGCATGCGCCGGATGATCAGTTCCTTGCCCGGATCTTCGCCTGCACATTCCTCAGACAATAGCTCGATCAGCCGCGCCAGCCGGGATGCCCCCTTCTCCGCCGCAGGCACGTAGATCAGACCGGGCATGAGCGACAGGAGAAGCGAAGCGTTGATACGTTCGAACGTGAAGCTTCCGCCCAGCGCGAGAAAATCGGGCACACCCCCCTGTTCGCCATGGCGGACGGGCCGATCCTGTGGTTCGACCGGAACACATTCCACGTCAGTCTCACTGCAAAGCGAAAAAGCGGGCGTTGTGGCCAAAAGCAGGAAATCACCACATCCCAACCGGAGAGGCTCCCGGCCTTCCATCATCACCCAGGCCGCCCCGGCCAGAACAAGCGCAAAACCCGGTGCATCATGGGCGCGATAGCGCACTCCCCATCTGCCCTTACCGGAAATCGGCTTCGAGACGGCGGCGCTGGGTCGCAAAAAGGTCGACGATATCGCTCAAAGGATCCATATTGGACGATCAATAACAAATAACAGTCATTTGAGCATATATCATCCATTCCGGACCGTCTATCTCCTGCCCATCAACAAAGGAGACCTAAGATGACCAACACCGTCCTCATTACCGGCACATCGTCGGGCTACGGCAAAGCGATTGCCGAACTGTTCCTCGCACGCGGCTGGAACGTTATCGCGACCATGCGGCGCCCGAGTGCTGCCCGCTTCACCGGCGATACCGGCCGATTGCGCGTGCTGCCGCTGGATGTGACGGACGAGGAGAGCATTGCAGCGGCGATCGATGCCGCCGGCCCGATTGACGTTCTGGTGAACAATGCCGGCATCGGCATGGTCGGCGCCTTTGAGGCAACGCCGATGTCGGCAATCCGCACGATCTTCGACACCAACAGCTTTGGTGTGATGGCCATGACGCAGGCCGTCATTCCGCAGATGAGAAAGCGCCAGTCCGGCACCATCGTCAACGTCACGTCCACTGTCACGCTTGCTTCCTTCCCGCTTGCCGCCGCTTACACCGCCAGCAAGCAGGCAATCGAGGGTTTTACCGGTTCCCTCGCGCATGAACTGGCTCATTTCAACATCGGCGTGAAGCTGGTGGAGCCAGGTTATGCCCCGACAACCGGTTTCACGAACAATGCCATTCTGCCACTCCAGCAGCTGCTTCCCGATGATTACGCGGCCTTCGCAAGGCCGGTTCTCGAGGCTTTTGCAGCACCGGCCTTGACGACCCGTGAAACCGACGTTGCCGAAGCGGTCTGGGGCGCGGTGCATGACACCTCGGGACAGCTCCACTTTCCAGCGGGCGCGGATGCCGTTGCTCTCGCCCGCAAACACTGAGATTCAGAAAGCAGCAGGATGCCGAGTGCCTGAAGAGCACCCGGCCTCTGCTTTTCAGAAGATTCACACGGGTTCTGCCGGCAGTTTCTGCCTGATTTCCGGCCAGAGCCCTTCCGTCAACGTCATCAGCGCCGGTGTCGCGGCTGCGACCCAGGGGATACCGCTGCCGGGCCGGGTTCCGATGCGGACATCCAGACCGGCCTCCCTTGCCAGAACAACCCCGCCGGCGATATCCCACATCGTCGTCAGCTTCTGCAGATGGCCGTCGAAGATGCCGCGTGCCGCGAAGGCAAGGCCGATCGATGTGGAGCGGATGGACTCCACCACCCAGCCCGCATGCCTGAGCCCGACATTCAGAGCCGCCACTTCTTCCGCATCGGCGGCGGCGCTGTCGCCGAGCGACATGACCTGCACAGCCTCGAAGGGCACATGGCGGGCAAGCGGTTTGCCGTTCAGCATCAGCCCGGTTCCATCCGCCGCCGCATAAATGTCCTTGAACACCGGCATGGCGACGACACCGAGTTCCGGACGCCCGTTCCGCACGAAACCGAGTGAAATGCCCCAGAGCGGCGAACCGCGCAGGAAATTGGCGGTGCCGTCGATGGGATCGATGATCCAGTAGGCGTCATCGGCCACGCCGCCCATTTCTTCGCCCAGCACCGTCTCACCGGGAAAGGCTTCCGCCAGACGGTCACGGACGAACCTCTCGACCGTGGTGTCGGCTTCCGAGACGAAATCCTGAAAACCCTTCGTTCGGGTGGCAATGGCGTCGCACGCCTCGAAAAAGCGAAGGGCAAGGCCCATCGCTTCCTCGACGATGGCGACGGCGCGGTCGAGACGCTCGCTCATCGTGTCCACGCCCTGCCCGTCTTGCCGGCGCCCGTCTTCAGCCAGCCGGTGAAGGCTTCGACTTCATCGGTCTGGATCGCGCCCACGCCCGCCTCGGCAAGAGCACCCCAGACGGCTTCGGGGTTTGAAAGCGCCCGCGTATCGTTGAAATCGAGGCAATGGGACACATCGAGCGAGTTGATCCACAGGCGGATGTTCTGACGCTCCATCTCGGCCCGGCCTTCGGCCAAATCGGCAATATCGGCAAATTTCACCTCGATCATGGGCGCCTTCAGCGTCTCGATGCGGCGCAGATCCTCGGCGAATCTGCCCTTTCTCACCGGGAACATCGGCATATGCGGGATCTTGCCGAACCAGTCGGTCTCCAGCACCTCGAAACGGGCAGCTTCAGGATCGATATCGGTTTTCACCAGCACCTGATCCTCGACGCCGAGCCGCAGCACGGTTTCCATGACCTGCGGCAGATCGCGGGTAAATTTGGTGTCGATATTGACGGTGATCCTGCCGCGCGCCTCTTCCAGCAATTCTTCCAGCGTCGGCACACATTCATCGGTCACACCAGCGCCGTCACCACCAGCACCGGCCTTCAGCTTCGCTGCGCGAACCACTTCAAAGGGCAGCGCGCTCACGGTTCCCTTGCCCGTCGTAGTGCGGTCAAGCGTTTCGTCGTGAATGACGACCAGCCGGCCATCGGCCGTCGCCTGCGTGTCGATCTCGATCATCTCGACACCGGCCGCAACCGCGGCGCGGACGGAGGCGAGCGAGTTTTCGGCGGTGGCCGTCCAGAAACCGCGATGGGCGACGGTCAGGATGGCCGGATTGTCGCGCGAGCAGAGTGCGAGCACGTCGCAGGGATTGGAGGTCTTTGGGGAGGTGGCAAGGGTCTGGTGCATGGTTTTCACTTTCGGACGTTGCAATTACCGGGTTTGAGCGCCCGGATCAGATTTTCCCCATGCCCGCCGCCATCAGGTCGTCGCGCAGGATGCGGCCGGCGATGATGAAGACGACGAGTGCGGGAAGAAGCAGGATGAAGGAGACGATGGAGGCGAGCGGCAGCTGCATCGAATAGGGATCGAGATACATGTAAAGCTTGATCGGCAGGGTCTCCACGACAGGCGCGCCGACGATGAAGGACTTGTCGAATTCCTCGAAGCTGCCGATGAAGGACATCAGCCCGCCCGCGAGAAGGCCGGGCACAGCCAGCGGCAATATGATGTGCAGGACGATGCCGACCGTGCCCGCACCCAGCGAACGGGCGGCATGGATGAGATCGTCGGGAATGGTCTCCAGCGCCGCCGTCATCAGCCGGATCATCAGCGGCAGGGTGCCGACGATCTGTACGAGGATGACCCCCGTCACCGAATAGGCAAGGCCGAAAAGCAGGAACACCTGCCCGATGCCGACGGCGACGACCAGCCCCGGAATGATGATCGGCGCCAGAATGAAAATCTCCACCAGCCGTTTCAGCCGGAAGGGAAAACGCGCCATCGCCCAGGCGGTGGGCAGCGCGATGGCCGCCGTCAGGAAGGTGACGACGATGGCGATGACGATGCTGTTGATCGCGGCGCGGATGAGACTTGCATCGCCCAGAATGCCTGCCCAGCGCGCCGTGGTGTAATGCTCCGGCACGACCAGCGGTGGCGACCAGCCGTCGGCAACGCTCCAGAGGAACATCAACGCCAGCGGCACGGCGATGGCAAGCGTCAGCGCGCCATAAAGCCCGATGGAAACGAAAATCCGGTCCTCCGGCGTGAAGGTGCCGCGGCGGGGAGTGGTGGCAGGTTCAATGGTGATGGCACTCATCATGCGTCTCCTCGGTTTTGGCCGGGGCCGATGCGGGATGTCAGGGAATAATAGAGAATGAGGACGGTGACGGCGAAGAGGCTCAGAACCATGCCCATGGCATAGACCTGATTAAAACGGCCTTGGTTGAACTCCTGGATCATCAGCACCGATAGCGGCCGGGCCGTCGGCGGGCCGACGATGTCAGGGATGGCGTAAGAGCCCATGGAACCGATGAAGGTGAGAAGAATGGCGGCGGTGATGCCCGGCATGGCGAGTGGCACCTCCACGAAGAAGAAGGTCTTCAGCCGCGAAGCACCAAGCGTGCGCGAGGCGTAACGGATATCCTCGGGAATGGCGGCAAAGGCGCTGGTGATGATCAGCGTCATGAAGGGTATCTGTTTCCAGACACTGGCGAGAATGACACCGATGCCCCAGTCGTCGCGCACCAGTTTGGGTAGTTCCAGCCCCAGCGGCGCGACCAGCCGGTCGAGAAAACCGCCCCTTTCGAAGACAACGATCACCATCAGGCCGACGATGATGCCCGGCACGGCCATCGGCAGCTTGTAAAGGCCGCTGAACAGTTTTCGCCCGAGAAAGCTCTTGCGGATCAGAAGCGCCAGCGGCACCGAGGCCGCAAGCGAGACGATGACCGGCATGACGCCGTAATAGATGGAGGTCGTAAGCCCCCGGATCATCGATGCGCGGTTAAAAATCCGCTGGTAGAACATCAGCGTGAAGCTGCCATCTTCCTGCCTGAAGCTGCCAATCAGCGCCGACAGAAGCGGCCCGCCGAAGAAGACCAGAAGATAGCCTACCCCCGGAGCCAACAGCAAAAGAAGCTGGGCGCGCCTGTCGCGGAGAAGCCCGGCCATCATGCCGCCTCCCCCGCCATCCTGTCATCGAGAAGATGGACCGAACCGGGAAACTGCAGCGCGACCCTTTGCCCGGCGTCGATCAGGGTTTCCGCACCGGACTGGCTGACCCTTATCTGGCGGCCGCCGATCTCAACCGTATAGAGCGCATTGGCGCCCATGAAGGAAACGGCGGAAACCGTGCCAGCACCGGCCTGATCGGCGCGGATGTAGATGTTTTCCGGGCGAACGGAAATCTGCACATTGCCGGCCGCCGCCCGATCCAGCATCACCGGCTGGCCCCAGGGCAATTGCGCCTGCTGGCCCTCGGCGGAGACGGGCAGAAGATTGGTCTGGCCGAGAAAACCGGCGGTAAAAGCGTGTTTCGGCGCGCGGTAAAGCTCAAGCGGCGTGCCGATCTCGACCACCCGGCCGGCATTCATGACGACGATCCGGTCCGACATCGCCATGGCCTCGGCCTGATCATGCGTCACATAAAGGCTTGTGGCGCCGATGCGGCGGTGAAGCTCGGTCAGCTCATGGCGCAGCGTATCGCGGAGTTTGGCATCGAGATTGGAGAGCGGCTCGTCGAACAGCAGCAGGCTCGGCTGCATGACGATGGCGCGCGCCAGCGCCACGCGCTGCTGCTGGCCGCCGGACAATTGCCGCGGCATGCGATCCACCAGACCGGCAAGATTGCAGATTTCCAGCGCATGGGCGATGCGGCGGACCCGCTCGTCCTTCGCGACCTTCTTCATCTTCAGGCCGAAGCCGAGGTTTTTGGCGACCGACATATGCGGGAAAAGCGCATAGGACTGGAACACCATGGCGATATCGCGCGCTTCCGGCGGTGCCTGTTCGATGCGCTTGCCACCCAGCCGGATTTCGCCGCCCGAAGGCTGGCTGATGCCGGTGAGGATGCGCAAAAGCGTCGACTTGCCGCAACCGGAGGGCCCGAGAATGGTGACGAATTCGCCCCGTTCCACGGTGATCGACACGGGATGAAGCGCCCGGCTGGCGCCATAATCCTTGCTGATATTGCTGATCTCGAGTTCACTCATGACGAGCCTCCCTCATATTTTTTGACCAAGGCTTCCGGACCGTGCAGCCACTTGCGGCCGCACGATCCGTTCATCCTGATGGCGTTACTGGTTGAGGACTTTTTCATCGAGCGCTTCGGCAAGCGCTGTCGACATGTCCCAGAAAGCCGGCAGCGACAGGCGCGGATAGACACTCTGCGGCAGCACATGCTCCTGCACGGCCTTCGGCATCAGGTCATTGGTGACATCGGCGCGGGGGGAACGGGAGGCCTTGTTTTCCAGCTTCCAGAGCTGGAACTCCTTGCTCATCGCCATATCGATCAGCAGCAGTGCGGAGGCGACGTTCTTGGCGTTAGCCGGCACGAACATGGCGTCGCCAGAGCCGACCTGACCTTTTTCGAGAAGCGTGACGCGGAAACTGTCGGGCAATTGCTTGGTGCCGAGGAAACTCATGACCTGATCTTCCCAGACGGTGCCCATGTGAAGCTGCTGGTTATTGATGAGATTGAGCGTATCGGCATTGCCGTTGGTCAGTTCAGCCACGGCCAGAAGACGGCGGTAATAATCCCAGACAGGCGTGAGGCACTCGGACTCCATCGCCCAGTCTTCGGCCTGCTGCAGCGTCTGGTTATAGTCGGTGAGCTTTGCACGGCAGTCGCCGGTGAGATAATTGAGCGCGACCGAATAGATGAAACCGCCGCCCGAACCGCCCTTGGCCGGCAGGGTGACACCAAGCCGCTTGGGGTTCTTTTCCGCCCAGACCAGCAGGTCCTCGAAGCTCTTCGGCACATCCTCGGCCTTCACGAAGGCAGAGTCATAACCGATAGCCGTCTGGTTGAGATGCACCAGCGGGAAGCTGCCGCCATGCGCCTTGCCAAAAACGGTTTCGGCCATTTCCGGATTGTAATTGACCATGTTCGGCAGGATTTTCGTCAGCGCAATATTGCCGACAACGCCCTTGGCAGACAGCAGCGGATAGCTGCCACCACCGGCGAAATAGGCATCGACCGGCGAATCCTGCCCTGCCGCCTGAACCGCGATCAGCTGCTGGTTCGCCTGGTCGCCCTTCACGTCGCTATAGGCGACTTTGATGCCATATTTGGCTTCGAAGCGGGTGATCAGCTCCTTCCACGTGTCGGCGAAACTGCCGGCGAAATTATACATCGTCACCGTGCCCTCGGCTTTGGCGGCGGGAACGACGATGTCGTAGAAATTGTCGCGCGTGACCTTCGACAGATCGAAGTCGAGGTTTTTCATATTGCTGTCAGCCGATAGGCACGGCGCTGCCGTCGTCGCCAGCGCAAGCGCGGCGATCGCAAAAAATTTCATGCGCATTGAATGGTTCCTCCTGGGGACCCGTTGTTGACCGGCCCCTTATTAATACACTCTAAGTGTAATATTTGTGACAGTCCAGTGAAAAATGCTGTCGCAAACCGGTGGCCCGTGTTGCCGCCGCCCCGCGCAGCCGTTATCCAAGGCCATGAACACAGATCAGACGCCGCACCGGACCTTCGACCGCCAGCCGCTTGCCAGCGAAAACGAGCGTCTCATTCTGGATATCGTGCGCCGTCACGGCCCGATTGCCCGTGCATCGATCACCGGCCACACCAACCTCACGCAGCAATCCGTGCACCGGCTGATCGAAGGCCTGCTGGAGCGCGGGCTTCTGCAAACCGGCGCGCCGCTCAAGGGCACGCGCGGCCAGCCGAGCCCCACCATCGAGCTGGTGCCGGAGGCAGCCTATTCGCTCGGCATTTCCATCAACACCGACTCCGTCGTCATCTGCATCGCCGATTTCCGCTGCGACGTTATTGTCGAGGAAAAACTGAAGATGCTTCCGGGGGACCGCGAGGAGACGCTGGCGGCCTTGTCACAGGCCCTCGAAAGGCAGCTCTTGGAACACGGCATCCCGCGCGAGCGCCTGCTTGGCCTCGGTTTTTCCATGTCCGGCTTCTTCGTATCTGAGGACCGCGCCTTCAATGCGCCGGAGCCCCTGCGCGACTGGTCGCTGATGGACCTGAAGCCGATCCTTGAGAAACGGTTCCACCTGCCGGTCTGGCTGGAGAACAACGCCACTACGGGCGCGATCGGCGAAAGCCTTCGCGGTGTCGGCTCCTGGTGCCAGACCTTCGCCTATCTGTCCTTCAACTATGGTTTCGGCGGCGGGCTGATCCTTGGCGGGCAGCCGTTTCACGGCTTTCATGGCAATGCCGGCGAATTCAGCGGCATATACAGCCCGGATGAATCGCCGAAACGCCCTGCCCTGCAATATCTGATCGCCACCCTGCAGAGAAACGGCGTCGACATCCATTCGATCGAACCGCTCTATCAGCAGTTCGACCCCGCATGGCCAGGCGTCGAGGAATGGCTGACCGAGACCATGCCGCAGGTGGACAGGCTGGTGGCGAGCCTCATCGCGGTGCTCGATCCACAGGCCATCGTCTTCGGTGGGCAATTGCCGCGCGCGCTTGGCCAGATGATGATCGAACGCACGCACATGCCGTCAGAGCGCGAACATCGTTATGGTGTCGGACCAAAGGAAGCGAAGCTGGTTCTCAGCGAGACGGTCGGCGATCCCTCCGCCATCGGTGCTGCGCTGCTGCCGCTCAGGGTGCGCTATTTCCTCTAGGTCAGCCCAAGCGGCCTGATGTAATCCCGCAACAATCATCACGGAAACGTGAGCCTGATTTCGCCCCCGGTTTTTTACTGGTTGGCAGCTTGCATCCGAAGGCGATAAACATGATTACAAATATCATGTTTATTCTGACATGAAGCGGTGCCTCCGCCCGCCTCATGCGCCAAGCCAATACGCCACCGGGTCGATTGATGAGCAAAGCCCTGTTTGAGGTTCTCGATGCCAAGGAAGAAAACCGCCTGATGCGGTTTTTCCGCCGGCAGCTGCAGAACCGCGAAGACGCCGCCGACGCCATGCAGGAAACCCTGTTGCGGGCGCTGGAAGTCTCGCATGCAACGCTGATCGACAATCCGCAGGCCTATCTCTTCCAGATCGCCCGGTCCGTCGCCCGCCTGACCGTCATCCGCCAGTCGCGCGAGCGGCCGTTATTCGCCCCTTACGAGGCGGGTTTTGCCGTCGCCTGCGAGGACCCCGGACAGGAACGGATCGTCGCCGGCCGACAGCACCTTATTTTAATGGCGCGGGCCATCGAGGCCCTGCCCAAACGTTGCCAGCAGGTCTTCGTGCTCAGCCGTCTGCATGGCCATTCCAATGGCGAGATCGCCGTCCGGCTCGGCATTTCCCGCAACATGGTGGAAAAACACATCATCAAGGCGCTGCTGCACTGCCGTCAGGTCCGCGCGCAAATAAAAATGTAAACCGACATCAGGTGTTCGCATCCTTTTTCACTCTATAAGGGAAAAGGAATACACATCAGCACGCAACAACGGCAGATCAGGACATGAACAAGCGCCCGGACGGCCTGAAGGATAACGGTTTGACCGATGACGGTCTGGCCGAAGAGGCCGCGCTGTGGGTGGCGCGCATGCAATCGAGAGATGCGACGGAAGCGGAGCGCGAGGCGTTTCATGTCTGGCTGCGGGCCGATGCCGCCCATGCTGGCGCCTATGAGGACATGCGGAGCCTCTGGGGCGAGCTTGGCGATATCGAGCTTGCGCCGGCCGAACAGCGAAAACGGCGCGGACCTCGCCGGGCAATGCTGGCGGGTGTTGCCGGTCTCTGCCTCATCGGGCTTGCGGCGCTGTTTGCGGAGAAAAGCGGATTAAAGGACCGCTGGCAGGCGGATTATTACACCGAAATCGGCGAAACACGCATGCTTTCGCTGGAAGACGGCAGCCGCATCAGCCTGAACACCGACACGGCAATTGCGGTTCATTATTCGCAAAAGGAACGGCGCATCGCCCTTCTTCGCGGTGAGGCCTATTTCGATGTCGCCAAAAACCCGGAGCGGCCCTTCATCGTCGAAGATGGAGCGCTGACGGCAAAGGCGCTCGGCACCCATTATTCGGTGCGCACCGTCAATGGCGCGCTGCCGCAGGAGGTGCAGGTGGAGGAAGGCCGCGTCGAGGTGGCGACAGGCGCCGAGATCGCCGTGCTCACGCCCGGAGAGGCCGTGACCCTTGGCGGCGATGGCAGGCTGGTGCGCGCCCGCAAGGATGTCGCCAACAGCATGGCCTGGCGCGAGGGCAAGCTCGTCTTTTCCGGCCAGCCGCTGCGCGAGGTTCTCGATATTCTCTCGCAATATCGCCGGGGCCGCATCGTCATCCTCGATGAGGCGGCGGCAAGGCAGCACGTCTCCGGCATATTCGACCTGAAGGACACGGATCAGGCGCTCACCATTCTCGAAGAGAGCCTTCCCGTTTCGGTATCGCGGCTTTCCGGAATGCTGGTTTTCGTCCGCTCGCGATAAAATAGCTTTTTTTCGCGAATCCGACGTCAGGAGTCGGCCCGCCTTTTCACTCTAGGCAATCAGGACCCGTTTCTGCGGGCGGCATGAGATCACGAGTGAGAGGGAATGACATGAATTTGGGCAAGCAGGCACGCGGCTGGTTCTGGCTGACGACGACGGCGATCATCGGGGGCATCGTCGCGGCAGGTCCGGGCGCCACGACCGCCACAGCGCAGACACCGCCTGCCGCAAGCGGTGCGCCCGCCACTGTCACCGTCTCCATTCCCGCCGGCCCGCTGGAAAACGCCCTGCTCACCTTCGGCCGCCAGGCCAACCTGCGCATGGTCTATCCTTCCGCGATCACCAGGGGCCGCAGCACGGCCGGCGTCAAGGGCACGCTCAGCGTATCGGCGGCCGTCAGCGGGCTTCTGGCCGGATCGGGGCTGAACTACGCATTGGCCGGCGGCAACACCGTCCGCATTTTCGATCCCGCCAGCCAGAGCGGTGAAAGCGGCGGCGCGGCTGCCGCCGGCAGCACCCTGCTTGCGCCGGTCACCGTGCAGGGCACCGGCCTTGAGGGCGCCAGGGGCATCATCGAGAGCAATGGCTATGTCGGCAAATCCGGCCGCACCGCCACCAAGACCGATACGCCGATTGCCGAAACCGCCCAGTCCATCACCACCGTCAGCCGCAAGCAGCTCGATGACCTGAAACCGCAGAACCTCTCGGAAGCATTGAACTACACGCCCGGTGCGCGCATCGGCCAATATGGCGCGGAGCCGCGCTTCGACGCCTTCAAGGTGCGTGGCACCGATCTCAGCACGACAGGCATTTTCCGCGACGGGCTGCGGCAGGTGAGCAGCCAGAACGGCAGCGCCCGGCTTGAGCCCTATGGCGTGGAAGCGGTTTCCATCCTGCGCGGTCCCGCCGCCTCCATCTATGGCGCCAGCAGCTCCGGCGGCATCGTCGATATCATTTCGAAACGCCCGACCGAAGAGACGCTGCGCGAGGTGGAGCTGCAATATGGTTCCTTCGGCCGCGTGCAGGGCGCTTTCGATCTTTCCGGCGCCGTCGATGACGAGAAGACCATGCTTTACCGCCTGACCGGGGTGGCCCGCGACGGCCGCAACGAAATCAGCGCCATCAAGGACGACCGGCTGTTCATCGCGCCGGCCTTCACCTTCCAGCCGGATGCCGGCACCAAGCTGACGCTGCTCGGCGAATATATGGACAGCACCACCGGCGGCACCTGGGGATACATCAACAAATATGGAGCCAGCGGCACCTCCATCGGTGCGACATCGGTCTATGGCGGCGATTCCCGGTTTAATGATTTCGAGCAGAAACAATGGCGTATCGGCTATGAGTTCGAGCACGAAATCAACGACAACGTCACCTTCTACAGCAAGGCGCGTTATTCGGCCCTTTCCGCCGACCAGCAATGGGTCTTCGCCAATTATCCCGGCATCACCATCGAGGACAATGAAGGCGTTTCCGCAGATAATTACCTCAAGACCGAATTCGACACCGGCCCGGCGAAACATACGCTGCTGACCGGTATCGACTTCAGCCATATGTCCTACACATCGAAACAGGGCAGCGGCGCCAGTCCCTTCACCGACACTTTTACCTACGTGCCCGACGTATCGCTGATCCTGACTCAGCGGATGAACACGCTCGGCATCTATGCGCAGGACCAGATCGAGATCGACCGCTGGCGCCTAACGGCCGGCATCCGCCACGACTGGCTGGACACCGAATATCAGGCCCAGACGGTCGGCGCGGCAACGGCTCCCACCTATGACGGCGATGAAACCAAGACGACCGGCCGCGCCAGCCTCGGTTATGTCTTTGACAGCGGCGTGATGCCCTATGTCAGCTACGGCACCTCCTTCGTCGCCAATCCGGGCGTCATCATCACCACGGGAACGGTAACGGGCCAGGCGCAGCCGACGGTTGGCAAGCAATATGAACTCGGCGTCAAATATGCCCTGCCGCAATATAACGCCCTGTTGAGCGCCGCCTTCTTCAATCTCGATCAGGACAATGCCACGGTCTACGAGACCTCCTCCGGCATCAACCTGCTGCGCCAACTCGACCTGCGCTCGCGCGGCGTGGAACTCGAAGCCACGGCCTCGCTCGACAATGGCTGGAGCCTCATCGGCTCCTATTCCTATAACGACGTTGAAATCACCAAGCTGACGTCGGAAACGGTGGGCAAGCAGCTCAATTCCTCGCCCTATCACACCTTCTCGCTGTGGGCCGACTACGAGTTCCAGGAAGGCGCGCTGGAAGGCCTCGGCATCGGCGCGGGCCTGCGTTATGTCGGATCGAGCTTCGGCGACAACCAGCACACGCCCATTCTCGACAATGAGGCCCGCACCTTCGTCGATGCATCGCTGCGCTACGATCTTGGCAAGGCCCTGCCTTCGCTGGAAGGCGTGAAACTGCAGATCAATGCCACCAACCTTCTCGACGAGGTGAAACAGGTCTGCACCACGGGCTTCTGCTATTATGACGAAGGCCGAAAGGTCGTCGGCAGCATCCGGTATCGCTTCTGATGCTGCAGCAGAACCCTGCCACAACCAAGCCGTCGCCGGCCGCCGTCTTCGTGGCGGTCGGCGGGCTTTATGTCGGCCAGAGCGTGATTGGCGGGTTGACCTTTCTCGGCCTGCCGGCGGTGCTCAGAACCGCCGGGCTGCCGCTGGACCAGATCGGCCTGCTTTATCTCGTCGTTCTGCCCTGGGCGCTGAAATTCCTCTGGTCGCCACATGTGGAGCGTTACCGGCTGCCGCCCGTCGGCAGGAACCGCTCGCGGGTGATCGTCGGCACGGGTATCGCCGCCTGCGCCTGCGGCCTCGCTGTACTTGCCTTCACCGGCCCGTCGCCGGTTTCCGTCGCAATCGCCATCCTGTCGGTGATCGCGCTGGTGACGGCGACCGTCGACATCGCCTGCGACGGCTATGCGGTCGAAACGCTGGCGGAAGAGCATCACGGCTGGGGCAATGCCGCGCAGGTGGGCGGCTCCTATCTCGGTTCCGCCATCGGCGCCGGCCTGTTTCTGGTGCTGGTGGAACGCGCCGGCTGGATGAGCGCCACGCTGGTCATGGCCGGATTGGTCATCCTGCTCGCGCTCCCCTTCCTGTTCGGCCCGGCGGCAAGAACGGTCACGCAAACACGGGACCACCTGCCATCGATCAAAAACGCGCTCAAGCGACGGGAAGTCCGCACCGGGCTTCTGGTCGCGGCCGTTTATGTCGCCGCGCAGAAATGGGGTCTCGCCATGCTCGGCCCGTTTCTGGTCGACTATGGCTTCGATCTCGCCACCATCGGCGCGCTGAATGGCGTGGGCAGCATGATCGTCGGTTTCGCCGGCGCGCTGCTCGGCGGCACGCTGGTGCGGCTCTACGGGGCGTCACGAATCCTGCTCATCGCCATCTTCGTGCAGACGGCGCTGTTGTGCCTTTTCGCCTATTTCAGCGTCCATCGCGATATCTCGCAATGGGTCGTCATGGCGGTTGCGGTGGCAAGCTCGTCGGGCATCATGTCCATTGGCTTCGTCGCGCTTTACGCCTGCTTCATGGGCTGGTCCGACCCCCGGCAGGCAGGCGTCGATTTCACCCTGTTCCAGTGCATGGACGGCGTTGTCGGCATGATCGGCGGGCTGGGCGCCGGCGCGATTGCCGAAAAATTCGGCTATCAGGCCTCCTTCATCATCGCCGCCATCGTTTCGGTGCTTGCCGCACCGGTCATCTTCCTGCTGATGCGACGGCAGAACTCCTGAACCAAAGCCCCGGGCGCGGCGGCTTAAGCCACGCCCGGCAAGCCTCTTGCATCGGCCTATTCGACCACCACCGACAGTGCCGAGCCGGTATAGACCGGCCGCACCTTCACATTGCCCGCATCGATCGCGGTGAAGGTTCCGGTCAGGCCGTTGGCGGAAATCACGTCGAGCCGCGTGCCCGCGGCCGGTGCGCCGCCATCAAAGGTGAGCTTCAGCGTTGCGCCTTCCAGCACCACATTGCCCTTGACGTGCAGCGGCGCCTTTTGCGGATCAAGCGCCAGCGTGCCGCCCGACTGCTGATAATCACCACCAATAACAACGTCCTTCCCGCCGCCGAGCGAAAGCGTGCCGCCGCTCACCAGCACGCCGCCGGTTCCAAGGGCATCGGCGGAGGACGCCACCAGCGTTCCGTCCCTGACGATGGTACCGCCGCTGTAGCTGTTATTGCCGCTGAGCGTCAGCACACCACTGCCGGATTTGGCGAGACGCCCTGCCCCGGCAATATCGTTCGTCCAGCTGTCCGCCGCATTAAAACCGCCGGCTGCGGCATCCATGGTCACCTCGACATCGCCGTCCAACGCGCCGTAACCGCTGGCGGCAGCGACCAGATTGATGCGGCCCCAGCCATTGCTGTCATCCAGCAGCGGATAACCGGCCTCGATGCCGGTGGAAAACAGCACGGCGCGGCGCTCTTCGGCATTCAGATAGGGAAGTCGCGTTTCCAGCAGAACCTCGGCCCCCTTCGGCACCACCATCGCCGCGTCACCCGCTGCCTTGTCGCGGCTGAAGGAGAAGGTCATGCGCCGGCGATAATCCGCCCCGTTCTTCGCCGCATCGGCAAAGCGGTCGACGTCAGGCTTTGCGCCATGGGCGAAATCGACGAGCGACTGGCCCTGCGGCAGACGTTTGGCAAAATAGGCCTGCAAGGTCGCATGCGCCGCCTTTTTCACCTCGGCATTTTTCGGGTCCTGCAACATGGCGGCGGCCATTGCGGTTGCGGTGATGCGGCCGCCGATCACGTCGAGCGGCGAATGCATGCCGGCGACGATACGGCTCTCGCCGAGTTCGGAGGCCGCCGTCAGCAATTCGGAAAAGCGCTCCGGCACCGCATAGGCATAGGCGATGGCGGCCAGATAGGCGGCATTGGTGTGTCCGCTCGGAAAACCGCCATCCTTGCCGCGCCCGCGATTTTCCCGCGCATATTTCAGCGCCGGCACGATGATATCAGGATCGCTGTCATGGCTTTCGAAGCTGCGGTCGCCAATCGTTTCTTTGCCGGTCTCGATCACCTCACCCTTGGCGTTCATGCGCCAGGGGCGCGGTGAGGAATAGAAATATTTCGCCGGTGATGTCGTGCCTTCCGGGCCGCGGATCACCTTCATGAAGGCGACGAAATCCTTCAGCTCGCTATCGGCTGCACCCGCTTCGGTGCCCTTGTCGTCCTCCTTGCGGGTGATGACCTCGTTCGGATCGAAATCGGCAAGCGTATGATTGATCGTCGTCGTCGCGCCCGCGCCTTCGCGATACCAGCCGGCAAGCGGGCCTAAGCCGTCGATGACGCTGTAACCCTGCGAACGCCGGTCGTTCATATAGGCTTCGAAGGCCGCAGCGCGGGTGCGGTTCCCGCCGGTGACGGACAGCACGTAACGCATGTTTTCCTGCCAGACGGCGGGATCGACGATCTTCACATGGCTGAAATCCGAAGGGCCATCGCCATTGGCGCCGCCATCCGCCCATTTTTCATCGCCGAGCGTCCAGATGCGGTTGAAACCGGAGAGGATTTCGATGATCGGGTTGTCCCGGTCATCATAGGCGCGAACCGCCTCGCCCTTCTCATTCTTGCCGGTCTGGTTGCGATAATTGTCGGCAAGCGGCAACGGATATGTTGCCGCCGGTTCCGGCACCGTGATGGCATAACCCTGCCCTGCCGGCCCGGTGCTATCGAGCGCCTGCGCGCCCGGAACCAGAACCAGCAATGCGACGGAGGCGAGCAGGCTCGAGCGTGCGGAAAGAAAAGACGACATCTTCAGTCTGGCCATGACGAATCCTATGATTTTCAGCGAGTGACGCGTGACGAAAACAGGCGGCGCGGCGTTCCGCGCGCCTCATCGTCAGGTTTAAACGGAGCTTATTTCAGTTTTTCGATGGGCCGCCGGGAACGGCCCCCTGCGGCAGTTCCTCCAGCGAAAATGCGCCGCTTCGAAGAGAAACGGCGCGATATGCCCGGAGCACACCTCCGGGCATATCGTTCGAAAGCTTCATCATTCCGCCGGAGGCGGATAGTCGGGCCGTTATTTCTTGACCGCGACGGCCTCGTTGATCTTGGCGACGTCATCTTCCAGAACCTTGTAGGTCTGGTCGAGCGTCAACTCGCCGACGATGAGCTGGCTCATGCGCTGCACGATCTGCTGATACATGGCGCTGCCGCCCTTGGCGCGCTCGAACTCACGGGCGGCCTGCGGCACGTTCTTCTTGTTGTCGAGGAAGACCTTCATCGCCGCCTTGGCGTTTTCGCTCTTCAGCTTGTATTGCGGATCGACGATCTCCGCGCCCGTCAGGATGACGTAGTTCTCGGCGATTTCCCGCTGCACTTTTTCCGAGCCGAGGAATTCGATGAAATGGGCGACATCCTCAGGATATTTGGTGCGCTTGAAGCCGACAATGGCGGTGCCGCCAGGCATGGCGTAGCATCCGGCATCGCCGCAGGGCGCATTGATCGCCGTCCATTCGAAACTGTCGCCGATCTTGTTCTGGAACGGATTGACCATCCAGTTGCCGGCGAGATACGTCACGACATTGCCGTTGACGAACTCGTCACCCATGTTCTTGTACTGCGAACCGCCGGCCGCACCCCACATTTCCTTGGGGAAGCTGCCATTCTGCGTCCATGAATAGATATCGGCGATGTATTTTTTCGCCGCATCATCCGGGAAGCTGAACTTGCCGTCCTTCACATAGCTCGAACCGTAAGCGAAAGCGCCGCCGGAGAAGCGGTGGCCGGAACGGTCCATGGTGAAGGGGATCTGCACGCCGGTCGCCTTGGCGACACGGGCGGAAGCCTCGACGATCTCGCTGAATTTCGCGGCCGGGCCGGGCAAGGGTTCACCCGCCTGCTCGAACAGGGTCTTGTTGACGAAGGGCAGGTTCAGCGTCTGCGACGCCATGTAACCGTTGATCGACTGCGGATCGTTGACATTCGGCAGGCGAAGCTGGTTGAGGCTGGAACCATGCAGCTTCGCGAAGGCTTCCGCGTCTTTCATATAAGGGCGCATGTCGAGATAATAGGGCGCAAGCTGCCAGTCGGTGATCTTGGCGATGTCAGGACCTTCGCCGACCGCAAGCTGCACCGGCAGCTGCTTGGAAACCGCGTCATAACCCGAAGACACGAAGTTGATCTTCACGCCCGGATTGGCCGTCTCGAACTCCTTGCTGAGTTCCGACATGCGCTGCACGTAACCCTGGTCGTCATCCGTAAAAAGGAAAGTGATCGTGCGGGTCTCGGCCTGGGCCGCCGCAAGACCTGCGACAGAGGCCACCACGAGGGCGCTGACGCCCGAAAACAATTTCATCATGCTCATCCTCCCAATGAAAACATTTTCATAAATCGAACGGAAGCTCCTCTGCTTAATTCGATTTATAATGTTTTGCGGCTTGACAGAATAAACGTCAAGCTGTTTGTTTTACGCAAATCTCACAAATCGACGCGGAAAAGCGAAAATTGGTTTGTGAAAATAATTTCATAAAGATCGACGGGAGGCGATCCATTATGACGGATGGACCATTTGCGGCGAACGCGTCGCAGCCGACATATACCGTCGCTAACGGCGAAACGGTGACGGCCTGGATCGTCTCCGATCTGGTGGAGACGTCTTTTCCCGGTATCGCGGCCCCCGCCGAAGACCGCGTGAACTATCGTTTCATCAATGGTTTCGTGGATGTGGGCGACCTGCCCTGCCGCAAGGCCTTCCAGCAGACCATGATCGGCCGCGACATCGCGCCCGATGCCGGCTGGCCGGTGTCGCACCTCAACCTGCCGGGCTCCAACCGCCGTGTCGAATTCACCGGCTTCTGGCATGTCCCCACCCATGTGCAGCGCTGGCTGAAGGGCACATTCCGCAGCGAGGCTGCAAGACAGGCGCATTTTCGGCTGCGCACCTGCGGCGGCGTGCGCATCTGGGTGGGCGGCGTCGAACAGGTCCGTTTCGAACCCTTCATCCGCAATGTCGAAAGCAGCCGTGACATCACGCTCGATCTTTCGGCCGGCGACAATGAGGTGCTGCTGCTCTGCGAGGATCTGGCGGAACGCGACATCATCTGGTTCTTCGAGCTTGAGGTCACCGATGCCGTGCCGCTCACCGTCGTGCTGCCCGTGCCGCTCGACCGGGAAGAGACGAAACGTCTCGCCGCGCTGGTACGCGATGTTCGCCCGGCGTGGGACGTGTTTTCCGGCACGGCCCTCGAACTGGTCTTCGGGGCAGCCCCTGTCAGCGATCTGCCCGTGCACATCGCGATCAAAAGCCATGGACATGAGCGCGCTGCGCTGGCGGAAGTGGACACCGTGCTGAAGGCCGGGCAATCCTCGCTGGCGATCCCCGGGACGGCAGGCATTTCCGACGGATATCATGGTGTAAAGATCACCATGGGTTCGGGAGCGGGAACGGTAACCCGCGTCATCGACGCCGCTTTCATAGGCAACATCGCGCCGGAAGCATCCAGTGCCGATATTACCGGGCGCAAGAAGGCCGCCCTCTCCTTCAGCGCCCGCTTCGGCGCATGGCGCATCGGCCGCGCGCTGGCGATGGTCGCCACCGGCAGCGATGACATCGAGACCATCGGCGGCATTGTCGATGCGACGCTGCATTCCATTGATCGGCGGGAAGATTGCTCCGATTTCGTCATGATCCCGCTTCTGTGGCTTGTGCGCGCCCATAGTGACCGTCTGCCTGCCGAAATGCGGGCGCGGATCGATG
Source organism: Agrobacterium sp. LEGMi-208b (assembly GCF_059511785.1). Lineage (NCBI taxonomy): Bacteria > Pseudomonadati > Pseudomonadota > Alphaproteobacteria > Hyphomicrobiales > Rhizobiaceae > Agrobacterium > Agrobacterium sp. LEGMi-208b. Next base: position 2,071,234 of record NZ_CM183446.1, on the reverse strand, counting down.
CCTCGATCCTCGGCTATCGCTACTGGGTGGACGAACCCGGCAATGACGTCATGTGGTTCTGGAGCGAGAACCATGTTCTCTGCTTCCACACCAGCCAGTTATTGGCCGGCGCGTATCTGCCGGATGCCGTCTTCACCGCCTCCGGCCGCACCGGCAGGGAACAGGCGGCGCTGGCCGCCGACCGGCTGGAGCGCTGGTTCGACAGCGTCGAGGCGCATGGGCTGGCCGAATGGAATTCGGCCGCCTATTACCCCGTGGATTTCATCGGCCTTCTCGCCATCGAACATTGGGCCGGGCCGGAACTTGCCGCCCGCGCCCGCCACCAGCTCGATCTCATCTTCGAGATGATCGCATTGCACACGCTCGGCGGCGTTCCCTCCGGTTCGCAAGGGCGGGCTTATGACAAGGAGCTGCGCGCCGGGCCGCTGACGGAGCTGGCGCCGTTTGCGCAGGTGGCCTTCGGTCGGGGCTGGCTGAACAATGGCGTCGCCTCGCTGCCGATGTTTTGCAGCAGTGACTACCTGCCGCCGACGCATCTTGCCGCCCTTTCGCGGCTGGAAAGCGGCCGTATGGTCGAGGCGCGGTATGCGCAGGGGCTGGAGCCCGGCAAGCTCGTGCTGTTCAAGAACGAGGCCGCCCAGCTTTCCACCGTTGTCGACCACAAGACCGGCCGCAAAGGCCATCAGCAGCACGTCATGGATATCAAACTCGCCGGCCATCCGATGGCGCGGCTCTGGATCAACCATCCCGGTGAGGACGATCCGTGGGGTACGCAGCGCCCCTCCTACTGGGCGGGAAGCGGCATCCTGCCGCGCGTGGCGCAGCATCGCGATCTCGCGATGATGATCTTCGATACGCAGGATCACCGCAATGACTGGACCCATGCCTATCTCGGCCGCGACGGGCTGGACGAGGTGCTGGTGGAGGGCAACTGGCTCATCACCCGCGCGGGCCGCGGCTTTGCCGCGCTTTATGCGACCAACGGACTTGAACCCATCGCCTCCGGCGCCACCGCCAACCGCGAGATCAGATCGCCCGGCCGCCGCGCCGGCTGGGTCGGCGTCATCGGCTGCGGCGACGACCGGGACTTCGCCGGTTTCCGTGAGAGAATCCTCGCCACACAGGTCACCTTCGATGCCGAAAGCCTTCTGCTTTCGGTCACGCCGCCCGGCGGCCCGGACGTTACCCTCACCTGGGAGGGCGCATTCACCATCGGCGGGCAGGCCATGGCCTTCGACCATGACCAGCCCCAGCCGGAAATCACCTACGACAGTGCCGACCCCGCATCGAGCGGCGCGGCACGACCCTTCTACTGCCAGGGCGCTTCCGCTTTTCCGCGAAACGCGAAAACGCTCTAGCTCTTTGTTCTAACGCATTGTCCGGACGTAAAAGCGCATCCGCTTTTACTGGAAATGCTCTTAAGCGGAATTGACAGATGAACCAGCCAAGCATGGAAAAAGACACTCTCAGGACGACGATCGACAATGTCGCCGCCGCCTTCAGCCGCCTCAAGGGCATTCAGGAAGGTCTGGTCAGCGGCAGTTCCGACGGCAAGATCCAGTTCGACGAATGGGACTGGGAAGTGGGTGTGGGCCTTTACGGCTTCCTGCGCCGGGCGCTCGCCGCCAATGACCGGAAGGCATTGGACGACCTCGTGACATGGTATGGCTGGCAGATCGAGCGTGGCCTGCCGCCGCGCCAGATCAACAGTTCCGCCCCGATGCTGCCGCTCGTCATCCTCACCGAACATGTCGACCGGCCGGATTTCCGGGCGCTGGTGGAAGACTGGGCCGACTGGCTGGTGCATCAATTGCCGAAAACCGAAGATGGCGGCTTCCAGCACGTCGTCAAGGAGCGGCTGAATGAGGGCGAATTATGGGACGACACGCTGTTCATGGCGTGTCTGTTCCTTGCCCGCGCCGGCGTCGTCTGCAAACGCCAGGACTGGATCGATGAAGCGGTCTACCAGTTCATGGTGCATACGCGTTATCTGTCGGATCCCGTCACCGGGCTCTGGTATCACGGCTGGACCTTCAAAGGCCGCCACAATTTCGCGGATGCCTTCTGGGCGCGCGGCAATTCCTGGATCACGGTTGCCATTCCCGAACTCTTCGAACTGGTGCCGACGCTTGGCGAAAAGGACAAACGTTTCCTCGCCAACGTCCTTTCAAGCCAGGTGCGGTCGCTGAGGCAATATCAGCGCGAGGACGGCATGTTCCACACGCTTCTCGACGACCCGACCTCGCCGGTGGAAACATCGGCGACGGCCGGCATCGCCTATGGCATTCTGCGCGGCATCGAAGCCGGTATTCTCGGAGAAGAGAACAGGCCGCATGCGGAGCGTGCGCTGAAAGCAGTGCTCGGCAATATCGATGACGAAGGTGTTGTCCACGGCGTCTCCGACGGCACGCCGATGGGCCATGATCTCGAATTTTACCGCCGCATTCCCAATCTGCCCACGCCTTATGGGCAGGCGCTGACGATGCTGCTCCTGATCGACGTATTTCTGAAAAGGCCGCAGGTATCATGAGCGCTCAAACCAATATCACCATTGCCGCCGTGGGGCGCGATGCCACTGCCGATATCCAGCAGGCAATCGATACGGTATCGGACGCAGGCGGCGGATGTGTATCACTCGCAGCCGGACGCCATGTCAGCGGTGGGCTTCATCTTAAAAGCGGCGTGGAACTGCACCTTGCCGAAAATGCGGTGCTTGCGCCCGTTTCCGATTACGGAGCCTATGCCGATACGACGGTTTCGGTCATCGCCGAAGATTCCAACCGTGGCATGATCATCGCCAGGGGCGCGCATGACATCGCCGTCACCGGCCCCGGCCGCATCGAGGCCGGCGGTGAAAACTTCATCATCGGCGACGACAAGGCGATGGGCACCTATGTCCCGGCGAAAAAACGCCCGCGCGTGATGGTGCTGGAGGCCTGCCGCAAGGTGCGCCTCGAAAACCTCCACGTCAGCGGCTCACCCATGTGGACGCTGCATATGGTCGATTGCGAAGACCTTCATTTCCGCAATCTCCGCATCGAAAACGACCGCCGCCTGCCCAATACCGATGGCATCGTGCTCGACGCCTGCCGGCGCGCCTTGATCGAGGATTGCTCCATCTCGACCGCCGATGACGGCATCTGCCTGAAGACCAGCGCCGGGCCGGACGGCAAGGCGGTCGGCGCCTGCGCCGATATCACCGTTCGCCGCTGCACCGTTTCCAGCATGAGCTGCGCCCTGAAGCTCGGCACGGAATCCTTCGGAGACTTCACCAATGTCGTGTTCGAGGATTGCAAAATCGTCCAGTCCAATCGCGGCGTCGGCCTGTTCTCCCGTGATGGCGGCGCGATGCGCAACATCCGTTTTTCGAGGATAGAGACCGAATGCCACGAAACGCCGGGCGGCTTCTGGGGCTCGGGTGAGGCTGTCACCGTCACCGTCGTCGATCGTCGCCCCGAACGCCGGGCCGGCAGCGTCGACAATCTGGTCGTGGAAGACTTAAGCGGTTCGATGGAAGGGGCGATCAACCTCGTCGCCACATCGAAGGCCGGTATTCATAATGTCCGGCTGGAGCGTATCACGCTGTCGCAGCAGCCCGGCAAGCTCGGCACCGGCCTGCAATATGATCTCCGCCCAACCAATGCGGATATTGCGCCAAGCCCCCATGCCGCCGGCCGCGCCAATGCCTGGACGCAGGATGCGCAGGGCAGGATCGTCGGAATGGAGGACTATCCCGGCGGAATGCCCGCCGTCTATCTTGCCGGCGTAGAGGGATTTTCGGCGCGCGATGTCGCCATTAAAAGAATGATGCCCTTGCCCGGGGGCTGGAACAGCCAAGAGATCGTCGCGACGACGAACTTGTCCGAAGGGAGCAGGTGATGGGAAGTCTTAAACTCGAAAACCTCAACAAGGCATTCGGCGCCGTTCATGTGCTGCATGACATCGACCTCGATATTGAAGACGGCGAATTCGTGGTTTTTGTCGGCCCCTCGGGCTGCGGAAAATCGACGCTGCTACGCATCATCGCCGGCCTTGAGGATGTCACCTCAGGCACCATTGCCATCGGAGGGCGCGATGTCAGCGCGCTGTCGCCGGCCGAGCGCAAGATCGCCATGGTCTTCCAGTCCTATGCGCTTTATCCGCATATGAGCGTGCGCAAGAACCTTGCCTTCGGCCTCGAAAATCTCCGTTTCAAGCGGGCGGAAATCGAAAGCCGCATCAACGAGGCGGCGCGCATGCTGGCCATCGAGCCCTATCTCGACCGCAAGCCGAAGCAGCTTTCCGGCGGTCAGCGCCAGCGCGTCGCCATCGGCCGCGCCATCGTGCGCGAGCCTGACATCTTCCTGTTCGACGAGCCGCTCTCTAACCTCGATGCGGCGCTGCGCGTGCAGACCCGCGCCGAAATCACCCGCCTGCATCGCGATATCAAGACGACGATGATCTATGTCACCCACGATCAGGTGGAGGCCATGACCATGGCCGACAAGATCGTGGTGTTGCGGGCCGGATGCATCGAGCAGGTGGGCACCCCGCTCCAGCTTTTCGACAATCCGCGCAACCTCTTCGTTGCCGGCTTCCTCGGTTCGCCGCGCATGAACATGCTGAAAGGCACCATCACCAAGGGCAGCGACGGCAGCATCGCCATCGACGCCGGTTATGGCGTGTCCCTGCCCTGCCTCGTCGATCCGGCAACCGTCAGCCCCGGACAGGCGGTTCTGGCGGGCATCCGCCCTTCGCATTTCACCATCACCGACAATGCCGGCCTGCCCTTCGAGGTGCAATATCACGAAAGCCTCGGCACCGAGACCTATCTCTATGGCAATCTTGAGGGCGAGAAGGAGCAGATCATCGTGCATCAGGCGGGCCACTTCGCGCCCGCTTCCGGCTCGGTGCTGAAGATCATGCCGGCGCGGGAAAAGGTGCATGTCTTCGATCCCGTAACCGAACTGGCGCTGCCGCGCCTTGAGAGCGAAGGGAGAGGTTAGCATGGCCAATCCGACGCTTGCGAGACTGTCCGACCGTGCGCTCGATGCCGTGATGGCGATTGCCGAAGTGCCGCTCAACTTCATCGAGCGGCTGATCGGCAAAAGGCGCATGCCCTATATTTTCCTGATGCCGAACCTCGTTCTTTTCGGCATCTTCACCTTCCTGCCGATTGCCATTGCCGTCGGTTACGCCTTCACCGGCGGCACCGAACTTCTGATCACCGACCGCCCCTTCGTCGGGCTGGAGAATTTCGGCAAGCTGCTGGATTGCCAGAGCTACATGGACCCCGGAAGCTGCCGGGAATCGCTGTTCTGGACGGCGATCTGGAACACGCTGTGGTTCGTCGGTTTCAACGTCATCGCCACGCTGCTGGTCGCGCTCATCACCGCCCTCATCCTCAACCGGGCGATTGCCGCGCGCGGTTTCTTCCGCGCCATGTTCTTTTATCCCGTCCTGCTGTCGCCCGTGGTCATCGGCCTCATCTGGAAATGGTTTCTGGACCGCAACGGCCTGCTCAACGCCTTTTTCCAGATGCTGGGCGTGCCGCCGGAGATCTTCCTGCTGGATGTCGGCTGGTCGCGTTTCTTCGTGGTGGTGGTCTCGGTCTGGTTCCATATGGGCTTTTATACGCTGATCCTGCTGGCCGGCCTTCAGGCCATCCCGAAGGACCTTTATGAAGCCGCCGCCATCGATGCCGCCTCACCCCGGCGTACCCTGCTGCGCATCACCCTGCCGCTTCTCGGCCCGAACCTGCTTGTCGTGCTCATCCTCCTGATGATCCGCTCGGTACAGATCTTTGATGAAGCATGGGTTCTGACCAATGGCGGCGGACCGGGCACGGCCAATACATTCGTCGTGCAATATATCTACCAGATGGCCTTCGGCAGCGATCTGAGGCTGTTCGGCCTTGCATCCGCCGCATCGGTCTTGATGGGCCTTGTGCTTCTCGCACTCACCCTCGTGCAGCTGCGCCTCGGCAAAAAGATGGAGTCCTGACCATGTCCAACGCCGTCTCCTTCCTCACGCGCACCCGCCGCCCCGGCCGGATCGGCCTCACCGATATCCTCTCCTGGGTCTGGCTGATCGGCGGCACGCTCGCCGTCCTCATCCCGGTCGTCTGGGCCGCCATGTCATCGCTGAAACCGGAAGCCGAAATCACCCGGTTTCCGCCGAGCCTTCTGCCGCGCGCCGCCGTGCAGGTGGAGGTACAGGGTTACGACAAGCCGCTCAGCCTGTGGAAAGCCCCCATCGACGGCATGGAGCGGGAAATGGCCATGGTCCGCCGTATCGGCCTGAAAGCCCAGATGGTCGATCCGGCCAATCCCGGCCCACCGGTCAGCGTCGACACGCGGGAAATAACACCTGTCCAGAAATTGACCATCGCGACGGAGAATTTTACCGATCCGCTGACCCGCTTCAGCTTCCTGACCTTCCTCAAGAACTCGGTCTTCGTCACCTTCGTCGCGACGGTCCTGACGCTGATCGTTAATGCCATGGCCGCCTTTGCCCTCTCCAAATACCGCTTCCGCGGCGAGAAGGCGATCTTCGTGCTGATCATCTCCACCCTGATGATCCCGCTCACCGTCGTCATGGTGCCGGCCTATCTCGTCATCGTCGGCGTCGGCCTCGTCGACAATCTCTGGGGCGTTATCATCCCAACGGTTGCGACGCCGACCGGCGTGTTCCTGCTCAGGCAATATATGCTGACAATCCCGGACGAGCTGATCGAGGCGGCCCGTGTGGATGCGGCCAGCGAATTCCGCATCTTCTGGCGCATCATCCTGCCGCTGACGGCGCCGGCGCTCGCGGTTCTCGCCATCTTCTCGGTGCTGTGGCGCTGGAACGACTTCCTCTGGCCGCTGATCGTGCTCAGCAGTCGTGAAAACTTCACGCTGCAGGTGGGGCTGAATGCCTTCCAGGGCGAGTTCTCGGTGCAATGGCACTATATCCTTGCCATGACTTTCCTCAGCCTGGCGCCCGTCACCGTCGTGTTCCTGTTCCTGCAGCGTTACATCACGACAGGGATTGCGGGGACAGGCATGAAGTGAGGGGGATCACGGATATTCGCGTTGAAACCCTGATTTCACCGTTGGCTTGGTGATGTCACAGGTGCTCCTTTCACCCCGTCATCCCGGCCTTGAGCCGGGATCCAGCCAGCCCAAGTCTTTGGGCTGAAAGGAGTCTTCCCGTCGCGCGGACGCGCGTCGGCTGGATTCCGGCTCAAGGCCGGAATGACGGGAGGAAAGCTAATCGCCCTAAAGACATATGGCCACGAGCCCCGGAGGCGTTGGATCACCCTACTTCGGCGGCGGCGCGATGCTGCCCCTTAACACCAGCCGACAGCCGAGTTCCAGCCGATGCGCCGGGCGGGTCGGATCAGCCGCCACAAGCCGCTGCTCCAGCAGCGCAAGCGCCGCAGCACCCAGCCTGTCGGCGGGCAACTGGATGGTGCTGAGCGGCGGCGCGCTGAAGGCTGCCGGCATGATATCGTCAAAACCAAGCACCGAAACATCGTCCGGCACCCGGATTCCGGCCTCCGTCAGGGCTTTCAGACAGCCGAGCGCCAGATTGTCGGCGGCGCAGAAAATGGCGGTGGCGTTTCGGAGAGGCTTTTCTTCAGCCAGCAGGCTGCGGATCGCGGCCTCGCCCCATTCGGGCTCGTAACTTTCCACCTCGATGACCATATCGGCGGGAACACTGAGGCCTGCCGCGAGATACGCATCGCTAAAACCATCATAACGGCGCCGGATCGTCGTGCGCCCCTTCCAGGTGATATGCAGAATATTGCGATGCCCGAGCGACAGCAGATGTTCGATACCGAGCCGCGCGCCAAAACGATTTTCCGCCGTCACCGTATCGACGATCATCGCCGGATCTTCACCATTGATCAGCACCACCGGCCGGCCAAGCGCCGATAGCGCCTCGACCAGTTGCGGCCTGTCATCATTGAGAACCACGATCCCATCGACATTGTCGGCATCCGCAGCCGCCACCACGGCGACCGGATCAATCCGGCTCGTCGCGCTGACATAGGGAACGATGCGAATACCGCGCCGCTCGCATTCGCGTCGAAAACCGTTCAGCATCGTCCAGCTGACCATGTTGAGGTCGCTCTGCGGCGCCGCATCATTGGTCATGGCGAGCAGCACGACACGCAGGGTGGCGATGGTTGCCTTCTGCCGGCGATTTTCGAGATATCCGAGCGTGCGGGCCGCCTCCAGCACCCGCTCGCGAACCTGCGTGGTCAACGGCGCGGTGCCGTTGATGGCATGCGAAGCCGTGCTCAGCGAAACATTCGCCTCCCGCGCCACGTCCTTAAGCGTCGTTTTCCTGTCTATTTTCATAAAGGGGAAATTCAACCACTCTTCTTCGGACGGTGCGGGCAGAAAGCCTGCCTCACGCAGTCGATCTGAAGAATACCCGTGCCCGTTTGCTGCTCTCTAATCTGCGGAAGACTACAGCATCATCCGTAAATGCGGAATTGATTTCTCTCGGTTTTTATCCCCGCCCATGAAGCGCCGCCCGCGGCGAACCACGGGCGGCAAGGCGGTCAGAGCGCCTGGGAGATATGGCCGATGCTGTCCTTCACGGCAGCGGCCGGGTCCTTCAATTCGTGCACCTCGGTTGCAAAGGGCTCGAAGCTGTAAGGCCCCTTGTAACCGGCCGCATCCAGTGTCCCGATCTGGGCGATATTTTCCAGCCGGTCGTCGCCATCCACCAGAACGCGGTGGGCATCGAGCATGTCGGCGACGGAGACAGCAGGATCGATCACGCCTGAAATATGCACGAGGCCGGTGCGCTCGGGGAAGAATTCAGTCTCGCCCGCGAGGTGATGGTGGAAGGTGTCATGCACCAGCTTATAGACATCGCCGCCGCCGGCGGCATCGATTGCCCTCACGGCCTCGGCCTTGGTGCGCAGCGAGGAGACCGGGAAGCCGAGCGGCTCGACGAGGCCTGTCAGGCCGCGTTCCTCGAGGATCGGTTTCATGGCCTTCAGCGCCGTGACGAGATCGTCAAAAGACACCGCCGTGCCGTCATTGAGCGGGCACATCACCAGCGCTTTCGCGCCGCTTGCCGCGGCATAATCGGCCATGGCGACAGCCCGCAAAGGCAGGTCGCCCGACCAGACGTTGAAGGGGTAAAGCGCATTGATCGAGATGATCGTCACGCCGGCCTTTTCGGCCGCCGCCTTTACCGCGGCCGGATCCACCGTGCCGACGATATCAGGCAGGTCGTTGCGGATTTCGACTTCGGTGAGGCCGAGTTCACGGGCGGTTGCGAAGAACGCCTCAAGGGAAAGCTTCGGCGCGGTGATGTGGTTGATGGCAAAACGCATGAAAGACCTCACTGATAAAGGGCGGGACGGGCCGGCAGTTCGATGGCGACCGCAGCCCCTTGCGTTTCCTGCGCGGCGACGCAGGCGTCGGAGGTGATGGCGGCCACGTAGCCGTCCCAGGAATTCGGTCCGGACGCCGTGCCCTTCGCCGCCGCATGGATGAAATCCTGCAATTCCACATCGTAGCTGGCGATGAAGCGGTCTTTCCAGTCGGTCAGAATGTCGTTCTGCAGCTTGGCGCCAAGGCGCGTCTGCACCGACATCGGCTCCGGCAGGCTGGCAATGCCGTCTTCCCCCACCACCTGGCACTGGATATCGTAGCCGTAGTGGCAATTGACGAAGATTTCGACGTCGATGATCGTGCCCTTGGCGGTTTCCAGAATGACGATCTGCGGGTCCTTCAGCTTGGCATGGCTGCGGGCGGCGGAGCGGGGAAAGAGAACGCGGGCCGAAACATAGTCATCGTCAAGCAGCCAGCGCAGCACGTCGATCTCATGGATCATCGTGTCATGGATCGCCATCGGGGTGATATATTGCTCGGGAACCGCCGGGTTGCGGTGGGCGGCATGCACCATGATCGGCGCGCCGATCCTGTTATCCACGGCCTGTTTCAGCGCCACGTAACCGGCATCATAACGGCGCATGAAGCCCACCTGAACCAGCCGCTTGCCATGCGCCACCTCCGCATCGACGATGCGTCTTGCGCCTTCCGCCGTTGTCGCCAGCGGCTTTTCGCAGAAGCACGGCTTGCCGGCGGCGATGGCCGCCAGCACATATTGCTCATGGGTTGCGCCCCATGAGGTGACAAGCACCGCGTCCACGTCAGGCGATGCGATCAGCTCTTCGCCGGTGGCGAACACGACGGCATCCGGGGCGATGTCGTTTTTGACCGTCTCGGCCGAGGCGCGGTTGACGTCGCTCAGCGCAACGATCTTCGCGCCGCCCAGAACCTTGTTGATACGGCGGGCATGATCACGCCCGATTGCGCCGGTGCCGACGACACCAATTCTCACAGTCATCTGAAATACCTCATTTCCAGTATTTGGCGACGTATCGCCGGGTTTCGCTGAGCATAAACCGCGCGCTTTCATCGACACGATCTTCCCAGGCAAAGACGCAGTTCGACAGCACGCCATCGAATTTCATGTCGGCAAGCGTCGCAAAGAAAATCTCCCAGTCGATCTCGCCCTGGCCGAAATCGGTGTGCTGATGCACCCGAACCTTGGAGCCGGGCGGATTGACGATGTAACGCAGCTGCGAGGACTTGTTGTGGTCATAGGTGTCGGCAAGGCGCACATGCACCAGATGGCCCTCCGTCGCGCGCAGGTTCGCCACCATGTCCGGCCCGTAAAAGAACGTATGCGGTGCGATGAAGGAGGCCTTCACCGCTTTGGAATTGATGGTTTTGATGATGTCGATGGCCGGGGCGATCTCCTCGATCCAGTCTTCGGGATGCGCCTCCAGCGAGAGCACCAGCCCTTCCCGCTCGAGGATCGGCACCAGAATATCCATGGCGCGGAAGAACTGCGCCTCGCAGGTTTCCGGGCGGTGCAGGCCGGAACGGTCGTTAAGGCTGCGCTCCGGCGAGCCGCCGCGGCCGAATTCCGAAACGAACATCGGGCATTCCATCTCGACGGCAATCTCGATGGCGCGTTTCCAGTTGTCGATCGCCACTTCCCATTCGTCCGGATAGGGGCTTGCCCAGCGATACATCGGCTGCAGCGTGGCAAGACCGACGCCATGGTCCTTCAGCGCCTTTTTGAATTCGGCGACCCGTTCGGGATAGACCTTCGGCCGTGTCCACCAGGAGAGGAAATCCGGGCGCGGCGAAAGTTCGACATAGTCATAACCGAGGTCTGCGACCTTGCGGCAGGTTTCGGCGAGGGATAGGTGCCGGAACATGTGGGGATCGAGCGTATGTTTCATGGCTGTTTCCAGTGGAGTGATAGATGGACCGGGGCCGAAGCCCCTTCTATTTCGCGTAGGCGGACATGTTTTCGGGGGTAACGAGTTCGAAAGGCACCCAGAGCGTCTTTTCAGCACTCTGCCCGGCAGCGGCCTTCACCGCCGTCTGCACGGAGACTTCGCCCTGCTTCGTCGCGTTCTGGTAGACGGTGATATCAAGATCGCCGGCCTGCATCGCGGCAAGCCCATCAGGCGTGGCGTCGATGCCGGCAATGACGACATCCTTCATGGAAACGCCCGCTGCCTTGAGCGCCTGCGCGGCGCCGATCGCCATTTCATCATTATTGGCGATGACGGCATCGAACTGGATGCCCGCCGTCAGCCACGAAGAGACAAGATCCTGCGCCTGCGTGCGGCTCCAGTTCGCCGTCTGCTTTTCGAGGATGTCGATCTTGCAGTCCGGTTTGGAAAACACCGTTTCGACATCCTTGGTGCGCACCAGCGCCGCGTGGTTTTCCAATGGTCCCATCAGGATGACGGCCTTGCCCTTGCCGCCCATCAGCTTGCAGGCGGCTTCAGCTTCCATGGTGCCGGAATCGAGTTCGTTGGAACCGACAAAGGCCGTGCCGTCAGGCAGGCCGGTTTCCAGTTCCGCCGGCGGATGGTTGACATAAACCAGCGGGATTTTCGCAGCTGACGCGGCCTTGGTGATTGCGGCGGTGGCATCGCCATCCACGGCATTGACGATGATCGCATCGACACCATTGGCGATGAAATTCTGCACCTGATTGAGCTGCTTTGATGGATCAAGCTGGGCATCCTCGACCAGAAGCTCGATGGTTTTATCGCGCCCGGCCTCGGCCCTGATGCCGTTGAGCAGGATCGTCAGAAACGGATTGTCGAAAGACGTCATCGAGACCGCGATGCGCGTCTCGGCAAGGGCCGGTGTCGCGAAAATGCAGAGTGCCGTTGCCATCAATAGTTTTTTCAAGGTTTCCTCCCGCGGAAATCGCCGCTGGTTCATCATGTCGTGTCGCCGGAGCCGGCCATCCTGCCGGCTCCGGCGCGTTCGGCCTGCCCGGCGGCACTCCCCGGGAGCGGAGAAGCCGCCCTGGCATGGCCATGGCTCAGTTCCTGGCCTGATAGTTCTTGAGGTTGTCAGGCGTGACGAGTTCGAAGGGCACGAAGACCTTCTTGTCCACCGCATCGCCCTTGGCGAGTTTCAACGCCGCATCCAGCGCACCCTTGCCCTGGCCTGCGGCATTCTGGAAAACGCTCACATCCAGATCGCCCGCCGCCATGGCGGCAAGCGCGTCCTGCGTGGCATCGATGCCGGCGATGATGACGCTGTCCATCGACCGGCCTGCCGCCTTCAGCGACTGGATGGCGCCGATGGCCATTTCGTCATTGTTGGAAATGACGGCATCGAACTGCACCCCGGCCGAAAGCCAGTTGGTCATCAGGTCCGACCCTTGTGTGCGCGACCAGTTGGCGGATTGTTCCTCGACAAGCTTGATGAAGCTGCAATCGGGCGTGGCGACCACATCCTTGATATCCTGCGTGCGCATGCGCGCCGCCTGGTTGGAAAGCTCGCCCATCATCACCACGGCCTTGGCGTCCGTCTTGCCCGCCGCCTTCAACAGCCGGCAGACTTCCTGCGTCTGCAGGGTGCCGGACTGTTTTTCATCGGAGGCGACAAAGGCCTGTTTTTCCGGCAGGCTGTCGAGATTGACCGGCTGGCGGTTGACATAGACCAGCGGAATGCCGGCGGCGGCAGCGGCCTGCGAAAGCGCCACGGTCGCGTCCGTATCCACCGGGTTGACGATGATGGCGTCGACACCGGCGGCGACGAAATTCTGCACCTGGCTCAGCTGCTTGCCGACATCGTTCTGCGCATCCTCGATCTGCAGCGAAACGCCGCTCATGCCCTTGGAATAATCGATCATGCCGTTGCGCAGCACCGTCAGGAAATTATCGTCGAACAGCGCCATCGAAACCCCAACGGTCTCAGCCGACGCGCTCGTTGCCAGCATGGTGGCGAGCGCTGCAATTGCGAAATGTCTTTTCATGTCGTTCTCCTCCAAAACCCTTGAAAAGAACCGGTCTCGCGGCCCTCGGCACATCATGCCGCAGTCGCGCACCGGCAAAAGAATGGCTGTCGCCGAAGATGAATATCTGCGGCGTGCGGCAATCCTGAAACATCGTTATTGTCGTGGACCGGCCTCCTGCCCGCTCCACACGCAGGCAAGATTTCCCAGTCCGCACCCGGCGTCAACGGGTCAGCCGCAACCGAAACCATCAAGGCTGATAGAAAGAGACGCGGAATTTATGATAGAATCTATCAAACCATCAAAGGCTTTCAGGAACCCACAGATGGGCGGGCACAAATCGTTGTCCCGGCGTTTCCGCCATGCCGTGTTCGATGGTGTGAACCATTGTTGTAATGAGATCGGTGCATAATTCACGGAGCGGCGTCTGGAATATGCCGCTGATACGCTTTTCCAGCAGCGCCTGGCGGGATTCGGGCGTCAGTTCATTGACAAGGCAGACGATGGTCTCCTGCCGGTTTTCCTGTTGCAGGGCCTCGATCACGCCTTCCATACCGCCGCCGATACAATAGATGCCGACCAGATCCCTGTGCTTGGCGATGGTGTCCATGACAAGCTCATAGGTCAGCCGCCGCGTTTCAAGCGTGATCAGCGCGTCCATCACCTCGAATTCCGGCGCATATTCCCGCATGTAGCTGCGAAAGCCGGTTTCGCGCAGCGAATGACCGTGAAAACGGTGGCCACCGAGCAGCAGAAGCACCTTGCCCCTGCTGCGCGCCAGTCGCGAGATCATCCAGGCCGCCGTGCGCCCCACTTTCATGTTGTTGGCGCCGAGATAGGCTTCCCGCACCCCCTGCGCGAAATCCGAAAGCAGTGAAAATGTGGGAATGCCCCTGGCCTTCAGCGCCTCCACGGCGGCGGTGACATCATGATGGTCCGGACCGGTGGCCGCCACGGCCTCGACACGGCCCTTCATGCCCGTCAGGAGCGCCGCGAGCTCGCTCGGCTCGCCCGACTGGGCGAATTCGATGCGCAGATTGAGATGACGATCCCTGACGTTGCGCGCCGCAAGCTCCAGCTCGTCGGCAAAGGTCTGGTAAAAGGCGTGCCGTTCCTTGCGCAGGATGATGCCGAGATTATAGGACGGCAGATCGGCCAGCATGCGCTGACGAATGACGTTGGTGGCATGAAAACCGATCTTCTCCGCCGCCTCGAACACCCGCCGCGCGGTCTCCTCCCGCACCGGCAGGCGGCCGTTCAGCACCCGGTCGACGGTGGCGACGCTGACGCCGGCGGCTTTTGCGACATCGGTGATGGTCGGACGCTTCATGCTGGCTCCCGCAGGCGGAAAGATTTCTGTCATATCTCGCAAAACATGTCACGGATGATGATGGAATCCAACATGGGTGAAGGGATATGGTAGGAGCGTCATGGGAAAAATGCTGAGGCTGCGTCTCTTGTGTGGCGACTGCTTTACCATCCACCACGACTAGCCGTTACGACTAGTCCGCCACGCCTCCTTCCCTCTCTTTGCTTGTCATCACGCCTCCTTCCCTCATCTCTGTGCTTGTCACAGAGATCCAGCCAGCCCAAGTCCTTGGGCTGAAAGGAGTCCTTACCCGCCGCGCAGACGCGCGTCGGCTGGATTCCTGTGACAAGCACAGGAATGAGGGGGAATTTGGGGGCAAGGCGAGAAAATCGTCTGCCGAGTGGCCTGAATGGTTCCAATCACGCGGAATGAGACTACGGCAGCGGTATTTATACCCTTTTATAGCGGCACTCATACCTTTTTACGGCGGCATCCGTACCGCCTCACGACGGCATTCGCCCCCTATACCAATACTGAATGCCGCTATCCCGTCAGACCCGTTCCAGCGCCACGGCAATACCCTGCCCGACACCGATGCACATGGTGGCGAGCGCAAGCCGCTTGCCGGTCAGTGAAAGTTCAAGCGCCGCCGTGCCGGCAATGCGGGCACCGGACATGCCGAGCGGATGACCGAGCGCGATCGCGCCGCCATTGGCATTCACCCGCGCATCGTCATCGGCAATGCCAAGCTGGCGCAGCGTCGCAAGGCCCTGGCTGGCGAAGGCCTCGTTCAGCTCGATCACATCGAACTGTTCCTGCTTCAGCCCGAGCCGTGCCAAAAGCTTGGCCGAGGCCGGGGCCGGGCCGATGCCCATGACGCGCGGCGGCACGCCGGCGGTGGCACCACCGAGGATGCGGGCAATGGGGGTGAGGCCATATTTCTTCGCCGCTTCCGCCGAAGCGATGATGAGAGCCGCCGCGCCGTCATTGACACCAGACGCGTTGCCCGCCGTCACCGTCGCGCCATCGCGTTTGTTCACCGGCTTCAGCTTCGCCAGCGCTTCGAGACTGGTCGCGCGCGGATGTTCGTCTCTGGAGACAACAAGCGGATCGCCCTTGCGCTGCGGGATCGTCACCGAGACGATTTCCCTGTCGAGACGGCCGTTGGCCTGCGCATCCGCCGCCTTCTGCTGACTGCGCACCGCAAAGGCGTCCTGATCCTCCCGCGAGACCTGATGATCGACCGCGACATTGTCGCCCGTCTCCGGCATGGAATCGACGCCATATTGCGCCTTCATCAACGGGTTGACGAAACGCCAGCCGATGGTGGTGTCATAGATTTCAGCATTACGCGAGAAGGCGCTCTCGGCCTTGGGCAGAACGAAGGGCGCACGGCTCATGCTTTCCACACCGCCGGCGATCATCAGTTCCGCCTCGCCCGATTTGACGGCGCGCGCGGCTGCGATGACGGCATCCATGCCCGAGCCGCACAGCCGGTTGATCGTGGTTCCCGTCACCGAGACGGGAAGGCCGGCAAGCAGCAGCGACATGCGCGCCACATTGCGGTTGTCCTCGCCCGCCTGGTTTGCACAGCCGAAGATCACATCCTCGACGGCCTCCCAATCGACGGAAGGATTGCGCTCCATCAGCGCCTTCAGCGGCACCGCGCCGAGATCGTCGGCCCGCACGGAGGAGAGCGCGCCGCCGAAGCGGCCGATGGGCGTGCGGATATAATCGCAGATATAGGCTTCGGTCATCGGTCTTTCCCTAGCGTTCTGGCCTCAAAGTTCCGGTGCGACGAGATCGGTTACCGCACCATCCATAAGCAGCGGCGCGCCGGTCATTGCCTGCAATTCCTCAAACGTCATCGCCGGCAGTTTTTCACGCAGCACGAAACGGCCATCCACCACGTCGATGACAGCATGGCTGGTATAGACGCGAGTGATACAGCCGACGCCGGTGAGCGGGAAGGCGCATTTCTCAACCAGCTTCGGTTCGCCATTCTTCGTCACATGTTCGGTGATGACGAAAACCTGTTTTGCGCCATGCACCAGATCCATGGCACCACCAACGGCCGGAACGCCCTTGGAGCCAACGCGCCAATTGGCGAGATCGCCATTCTGCGCCACCTGATAGGCGCCGAGGATCGCCACATCCAGATGCCCGCCGCGCACCATGGCGAAGCTGTCGGCATGATGGAAGAAGGCGGCACCCGGCTTCAATGTCACGGCCTTCTTGCCGGCATTGATGAGATTCCAGTCCTCCTCGCCTTCCGGCGGCGCCTCGCCGAAATTCAGGATACCGTTTTCGGTATGGAAAATCGCCTGACGGCCGGGCGGCTGGTAACGCGCCACCATTTCCGGAAAGCCGATGCCAAGGTTGACGTAAGCACCGTCTTCGATGTCCTGCGCCGCACGCCATGCGATCTGGGCGTTGGAAAGCTTGATGTCTTCGCGGGTGTCGATGGTCTTTGTCATGCGTAGGCTACTCCCGCACGAATGAGGACTTCTTCCTGTTGCGGATCGGGAATTTCCACGACGCCGTTCACGAAAATGCCTGGCGTCACGACATGCTCTGGATCGATTTCACCGGCGGCGACGATCTTCGAGACCTGCGCGATAGTGGTCTTCGCGGCCATGCACATCAGCGGGTTAAAATTGCGCCCCGCCTTGTTGTAGGTGAGGTTGCCATAGGTATCGCCAAGCTCGGCCTTAACGATGGCGAAATCCGCCTTCAGCCAGCGCTCCTGAACGTAAGAGCGGCCGTCAAATTCCGCGATCACCTTGCCTTCAGCCAGTTCCGTTCCGAAGCCGGTCGGGGTGTAGAAAGCCGGAATACCCGCACCACCAGCGCGGATGCGCTCGGCGAGCGTGCCCTGCGGCACCAGTTCCAGCTCGATTTCACCGGCCAGATAGCGGTCTGTAAAGGCGCGCGGATCGGAAGAGCGCGGGAAGGAGCAGATCATCTTCCTGACCATGCCGGCATCGATCATCGCGGCGATGCCGATGCGGCCGTTGCCGGCATTGTTGTTGATGACGGTCAGGTTCTTCGGTCCCCTGTCGATCAGCGCGTGGATCAGCTCGATGGGTGCGCCGGAGCCGCCGAAACCGCCGATCATGATCGTCGCACCATCACCGATGCCGGAAAGCGCCTCTTCGGCGCTCTTGATTGTCTTGTCCATTCTCAAAACCTCCATCCAGCCGAGCGGATGGACCGGCAAGGCTGCGTGGCCCTGAGGTAAAACCGAAATTGCCTCGACGGCAAGGATTTTGTGCGTTATATGATTTTTGTTCGTATATCGCACAAATGGAGCTTGGGCATGGCCGTCAGCGAAAGAGACATGATGGGCGGTCTCGCCAAGGGATTGCGGGTGATCGAGGCTTTCAGCGCCGAGCGGCCGCGCCTGTCCATCTCCGACGCCGCCGAGATCGCCGGGCTGGACCGCGCCACCACACGCCGCTGTCTGCTGACCCTTTCGGAGCTTGGTTATGCCGCCTATGACGGCAAGTTCTTCACCGTCACGCCGAAAGTACTGAGGCTTGGCACCGGCTGCCTCGCCACCATGCCGCTGCCGAAGATCGTCCAGCCGCTCATCGACCGTCTCTCAGAGGAGATCGGCCAGAGCACGTCGGTTTCGATTCTGGACGAGATCGAAATTGTTTATGTCGCCCGCGCCGCGCAACAGCGGGTCATGTCCATTGCGCTGATGCCGGGCTCGCGCCTGCCCGCCTATTGCACGTCAATGGGTCGTGTTCTTCTTTCCGCACAAACACCCGAGCGGCAACGCGACATTCTCGGAGCTTCCCGGCTGGTTGCCCGCACGGAAAACACGATCACCGACATGCAAGCCCTGCTTGCCGAAATCGAGGTGACCGGCCATCGCGGTTTTGCGCTGATTGATCAGGAAGTGGAGATTGGTCTTCGCTCCATCGCCGTGCCGCTGAAAAGCGTGCGTGGCCAGACGGTTGCGGCACTCAATGTCGGGCTTGCAGCCTCGGTGGCCTCAATGGAGGATCTGGTGGAGCGTTACCTGCCGGCGCTTCTTTCCGTTCAGCGGGAACTGGCGAGAATGCTGGTCTGAGACGGCATCTGCCGCGCGCCCATATCGCCCATTTTGCGCTGTTCGGCGAGACGCCAGGCACGCGGCGTCATGCCGGTCTCCCGCCTGAAGAAGCGGTTGAAATAAGCGGGATCGGCAAAACCCAGCCCTTCGGCAATCATCTGCACGCTGGAGACCGTAAAGATCAGCTCCTGCTGGGCGATCTCGATCTGACGCTTGGCGATCAGCCGCTGCAGGCTGAGGCCGGAGACCGAACGGACAAGCCGGTTGAGATGTGTCTCCGAGAGACCGAGCTTCCCTGCATAAAACCCGGCTTTCTGCGGCTCGCGGATATGGCGGGCGATCAGCGACAGCAGCCGTTCGAAACGCTGTTCGGCAAGACCTTCGCCACTCGTTTCCAGAAGCGGCCGCGCGGCCCGTGAAAGAAGCGAGACCACAGTGGCGAGTTGGCCTTCGATCATCGCATCGCGACCAATCTCGCGGGCCTCATACTCCGTGGAAATCCGTTCGAAACCGCTGCGCAGACCCTCTTTTTCTGCAAAATCCCGCAAGGGCACAAGCACCGGCTGCTGGAAATTCCGCAACAACAACGCCTGCACGGATGCCGGCAGCGACCCCGGCAGCATGGTGACAATCACCCCGCCAATATCGCGTGAGAAGCGGAAGCCATGTTCGAAGCCCGGCGGCACGATGACGGCGACCGGCGGGCGGATAGGCTCGATGCGGCCATCCAGCAACGCATCACCCTCCCCGCCAAAAATGTACAAGATTTGCAGAAAGGCGACATGACGGTGCAGGCCGATTTCAAAGCGGTGCAGGCTGCTTCGCGAAAAAAGCGTCTCGCAATGGAAGCGAAAATCTGTGCCTTGCAAGGCTTCCTCGCCATAAAGCCCTTCATTGGCAGTCGCCCGCATCTCACGCCACTCCTCCGCCTAATGGTCGGATTGTGCAATTTACGGACCGGAAAGTCCATTGAGCTTGTGACCCGCCTTGGTCAATTTCTTGACCGGAGACAAGTTCGGGAGGAAACAATGCGTACACAGGTCGTCATCATCGGCTCCGGCCCATCGGGGCTGCTGCTTGGCCAGCTTCTGGCGGGAGCCGGCATCGAGACCGTCATTCTCGATCGGGTCAGCAAGGATTACATCCTCGGCCGTGTTCGCGCCGGCGTGCTGGAAGAAGGCACCGTGCAGCTGATGGAAAAGGTTGGCGCGGACAAGCGCCTGCGCCGCGAGGGCCTGCCGCATGACGGTTTTTCGCTGACCTTCGACGGCCGCGACCACCGTATCGATCTTTTCGATCTGACGGGCGGCAAACGCGTTATGGTCTATGGCCAAACCGAAGTGACGCATGATCTGATGGATGTGCGTGAGGCGGCAAACCTTGTGACCATCTACGACGCCCGCAATGTCCAGCCACATGATTTCGATGGCGCAAGCCCCTATGTCACCTATCAGAAAGACGGCGTAAACCACCGGATCGATTGCGATTTCATCGCCGGCTGCGACGGTTTTCACGGAGCAAGCCGCAAATCCGTGCCGCAAGGTGCGATCAAGGAATTCGAGAAGGTCTATCCCTTCGGCTGGCTCGGCATTCTCACCGACGTGCCGCCGGTCAACCATGAACTGATCTATGCCAACCATCCGCGCGGTTTTGCGCTCTGTTCCATGCGCTCAAACACGCGCAGCCGGTATTACATCCAATGTTCGCTGGATGACCGGCCGGAGGACTGGAGCGACGAGCGTTTCTGGGATGAAATCCGCCACCGCCTGCCGGAAAACCATGCGGATGAAATGGTGACCGGCCCGTCCTTCGAAAAATCCATCGCGCCGCTCCGGTCCTTCGTCAGTGAACCGATGCGGTTTGGTCGGCTGTTTCTCGCGGGCGACGCCGCCCATATCGTGCCGCCGACGGGCGCCAAGGGCCTCAACCTCGCCGCCAGCGACGTGCATTATCTGAGCGAGGCGCTGATCGAGTTTTATCGCGACCGGTCCGAAGCTGGCATCGATGCCTATTCGCAGAAGGCGCTTTCCCGCGTCTGGAAGGCCGTGCGCTTCTCCTGGTGGATGACGACGATGATGCATCGTTTTCCCGATACGGAGGATTTCGGTCAGCGCATTCAGGAGGCGGAACTGGATTATCTCGTGCAATCGCGCGCCGCTTCCACGGCGCTCGCGGAGAATTACGTTGGGCTTCCCTATTAGGGACTGCCCCAGACACGCGGCTTTTATCTCTACCGTTTCCACACCCGTCACCCCGGACCTGATCCGGGGTCCAGCGCGATCAAGTCCTTGATCGCAAAAGACTCTTTTCACGGCGCAGACGCGCCGTGGCTGGATTCCGGCTCAAGGCCGGAATGACGGAGGAGAGGTTCTCTGACTTTTCCCACTCTCATCCTCATCTCAAGAACCAGCCTCCGGCCTCCCATCCAACAGCTCACCCGCCGCCTCGCGAATAGCCTGCATCAGAAGCGAAAGCGGCAGGGACGGCTGCGTATCGGCGCGGACCGTCAGCCCCACCGGACCGCTGGTGTCGCCGGTCTCGACCGGCAGGATCGCCAGAATGCCATCCGCCACATCCGCCGCCACCACGCCTTCCGAGATGATCCAGATCGCATCGCTGGTACGCAGGAAGGCGCGGCCGAAGGCGTCGGAGACGGTTTCGATACGGATCGGCAGGGCCGGCACACCGTTGGCGATCAGGAACTGCTCGACGACGGGCCCGATGACGGATTGCCGTGTCGGCATCAGCACCGGATATTCATGCAGGTGATCGAACACCGAAATGCCGGGTGACAGCAGCGGATGGCCGGCGCGCACCACGAAGCGCACCTTTTCCGAATAGAGATGCTCGAAGGAAAAACCCGCCATTTTCTGTGGCGCGGCGAGACGACCAACGACGAGATCGAGATCGCCGACACGCAATTGCTCCAGCAGAACCGCATTTTCACCCGTCACGATCTTCACCGGGCTGCCGGTCTTTTCCGCCAGAAAGCCGGCCATTGCTTTCGGCATGATGCGGACAGACACGGTCGGCAGAGCGCCGACCCGCACCGGCGGACCGGCGCGCGCCGCCTCCTGCGAGACCGAATCGACCGCCTGGCGCAGCGCCGTCATCGTCGCACCGGCATGGCGCAGAAACACCTCGCCATAACGGCTGATGCGAATGCCGCGCCCCTCCCGGTCGAACAATGACACGCCGAGAATCTCTTCCAGCTCGCGAATGGTCTTCGTCACTGCCGGCTGGCTGACATGCAGGATTTCCGCAGCGCGGATGACGCTTTTCTGCCGCGCCACCTCCACGAAAGTCTGCAGGTGCCGGAACTTGATACGCTGGTCGACCATCGCTCATATAATCCAGTGGTTATGATTTTCATCGATAATGTCATTTTACTTAACCGAAACCGGCTTGCAATATTCTTCGCAGGAGGAGCATGCCATGCATTTTCTGCGCTGCGGCGAGACTGTGATCCATTATCGCGTCAAGGGATTGGACAGCGGCAAGCCTGTGATCGCCTTCATCAATTCGCTCGGGACCGATTTCCGCATCTGGGATGCGGTCATCGAGGCGCTGGGCGATGACTATGCCTATGTGCTGCACGACAAGCGCGGCCATGGACTTTCGGATGTCGGACGTGCGCCCTATTCGATAGACGATCATGCCGGTGACTTGATCGAACTTCTTGATCATCTCGGCGTCAAAAGCGCCGTCATCTGGGGCCTGTCGGTCGGCGGACTGATTGCGCAGGGGCTTTATGCCCGGCGGCCCGATCTCGTCCGCGCACTCCTGCTCAGCAACACCGCCCACAGGATCGGCACGGCCGAGATGTGGAACGCCCGTATCGACAAGATCGCCGCCGATGGCCTCGCCTCGCTGGTCGATCCCGTCATGGAGCGCTGGTTCACGCCCGCCTTCCGCCAGCCTGAGAATGCCGCCTATGCCGGCGCGCGCAACATGCTCTCGCAACAGCCGGAAGCGGGTTATAGCGGCACCTGCGCCGCCATCCGCGATGCGGATTTTACCGAAGAGGCGGGACGCATCGCCGTGCCGACGATCTGTATCGCGGGTGATCAGGATGGCTCCACCCCGACGGAACTGGTGCAGTCGCTGGCGGGTCTCATCCCCGCAAGCCGCTTCGTCACCCTTGCCGGCTGCGGCCACATCCCCTGCCTTGAACAGCCGCTCGCCTACGCGCAGGCAGCCTCGATTTTTCTCAAGACCTTGCCGGAGCATTGACCGATGGCGGACCATATCGACAAAAACGAACGTTTCGAACAGGGCATGAAGACCCGCCGCTCGGTACTGGGCGACGCCCATGTCGACCGGGCGCAGACCATGACGTCCGGCTTCGACCAGCCCTTCCAGCAGCTCATCACCGAGGCCGCCTGGGGTACGGTGTGGTCCGGCAATCACTGGACGAAGCGCGAGCGCTCGATGGTCACCATCGCCCTGCTTGCAGCGCTCGGTCAGGATGAGGAACTGGCCATGCATGTGCGCGCCACCGTCAATACCGGCGCCACCGAAGCGGATATTCGCGAGGCGCTGCTGCATGTGGCGATCTATGCCGGCGTACCCGCCGCCAACCACGCTTTCAAGATCGCCAAGCTTGCCCTGGCCAGCATGAAGGCCGATAGTTCACTCGATAATTCTGGCGATGGGGAGGAGACGAAATGAGCAACCAGCCGCCTGAAACCGGGCCGTTCTTCGCGCGCAACCGCGATATCCATCCGCTGGCCTATGCGCCCGGCTACAAGACCTCGATCCTGCGCTCACCGCAGCGCGCGCTGATTTCGCTGGAAGGCACGAAAAGCGAGATCACCGGCCCCGTCTTCGGCCATGGCATGCTCAACCCGCTGGATAACGACCTCATCCTCAACTATGCCCGCCCCGGCGAAATGCCGGTTGGCCCGCGCATTCTGGTGCATGGCCGGGTGCTGGACGAACGCGGCCGTGGCGTGGATGGCGCGCTGGTGGAGTTCTGGCAGGCCAATGCCGGCGGTCGTTACCGCCACAAGAAAGAAAGTTATCTCGCCGCCATCGATCCGAATTTCGGCGGCGTCGGCCGCACCATCACGGATGAAAACGGTTATTACTGGTTCAAGACCATCCAGCCGGGCGCTTACCCCTGGCCGAACGGCGTCAATGACTGGCGGCCGGCCCATATTCATTTCTCGGTCTTCGGCCATGGCTTTGCCCAGCGGCTGATCACCCAGATGTATTTCGAAGGCGACCCGCTGATCTGGAAATGTCCGATCGTCAAGACCATTCCGGACGAGGATGCCATCAGGCGGCTGATCGCGCCGCTCGACATGAATGCGACACTGCCGATGGACATGCTGGCCTATAAGTTCGATATCGTCCTGCGCGGCCGCCGCTCGACCCTTTTTGAAAACCGCATGGAGGGCAACTGACCATGGTTCAGCCGCTCAACTATTTCAAGGAAACCGCCTCGCAGACGGCGGGGCCCTATGTGCATATCGGCTGCACACCGAATTTCGTCGGCATCGAAGGCGTGTTCGAAAAGGATCTCGGTTCCGGTCCGCTTTATAACGACAAGGCCCGCGGCGAACGCATCAGCGTGCGCGGCACGGTCTATGACGGTGCGGGCATGGCCCTAAAGGACGCGCTGATCGAGATCTGGCAGGCCGATACCGATGGTTATTACAACAGCCCCAGCGAAACCCGGGGCAAGGCCGACCCGAACTTCATCGGCTGGGGCCGCTCGCCGGGCGACATGGATACCGGTGAATTCGTCTTCGAGACCATCAAGCCCGGCACAGTGCCGTTCCGCGATGGCCGGCCGATGGCGCCGCACATCACCTTCTGGATCGTCGCGCGCGGCATCAATATCGGCCTACAGACCCGCATGTATTTCCCGGAGGAACAGGAGGCCAATGCGGCCGACCCGGTTCTTGCCCGCATCGAGCAGAAAAGCCGCATCGCCACGCTTGTCGCCAAAAAGGAGGAAGGCAACGTCTATCGTTTCGATATCCGCCTTCAGGGCGAAGGCGAAACTGTGTTTTTCGATATCTGAGCCCAACGGACAAGTGAAATGAGCCTTTCCCCCTTCGAGCATCCGTTTCTCTCAGGCCTTTTCGGCGATAGCGAGATCGTCGAGCTTTTTTCGGCAAAAGCGGATATCGACGCCATGATCCGCTTCGAGACGGCACTGGCGCAGGCGCAAGTGGGGACCGGCATCATCTCCGAGGATGTGGCGAAGGCGATCGTCTCGGGGCTTTCGGAGTTTGCCGCCGATATGACCGCCCTTCGCCATGGCGTCGCCAAAGACGGCGTGGTGGTGCCTGAACTGGTGCGGCAGATGCGGGCAGCCGTCGCCGGCAAGGCGGCGGAAAAGGTGCATTTCGGCGCAACCAGCCAGGATGTCATCGATACCAGCCTGATGCTGCGGCTGAAAATGGCGACGGAAATCATCGCCGCACGGCTTGGCCGGCTCATCGATGCGCTCGGAGACATCGCCTCCCGCGATGGCCATAACGCGCTCACCGGTTATACCCGCATGCAGGCCGCCATCGGTATCACGGTGGCCGACCGCGCGGCGAGCTGGATCGCGCCGCTCGAGCGCCATCTGCTCAGGCTGGAAACCTTCGCGCAGAGCGGTTTTGCCCTGCAATTCGGCGGTGCTGCCGGCACGCTGGAAAAATTCGGCGACAATGCCGCGGCCGTACGCGCCGATCTCGCCAAGCGGCTCGGCCTTGCCGACAGGCCGCAATGGCAGAGCCAGCGCGACGGCATCGCCGA
This sequence comes from Agrobacterium sp. LEGMi-208b, assembly GCF_059511785.1. NCBI lineage: Bacteria > Pseudomonadati > Pseudomonadota > Alphaproteobacteria > Hyphomicrobiales > Rhizobiaceae > Agrobacterium > Agrobacterium sp. LEGMi-208b. The sequence continues at coordinate 2,045,831 of NZ_CM183446.1, read as the reverse complement.
ATTCGGCAATATTCTCTCGCTCATCACCGGCGCGTTCGGCAAGTTCGGGCAGGATATCGCGCTGATGGCCGAGCTCGGTGCGGAAATCCGCCTCTCCGGCGGCGGCGGTTCTTCGGCCATGCCGCACAAGCAAAATCCGGTCAATGCCGAAACGCTGGTGGCGCTCGCCCGCTTCAATGCCGTGCAAATCTCCGCGCTGCACCAGTCGCTCGTGCATGAACAGGAGCGGTCCGGCGCGGGCTGGATGCTGGAATGGCTGTCGCTGCCGCAGATGGTGACGGCAACGGGTGCCGCGCTGCTGATCGCCGAGCGATTGGCGGCGCAGATAGACAGGCTGGGCACAGGCGAAAACTAGCCGCAAGTCCGGTCGATTTTATGTGCGGACAGGGTTTCCGGGCACTGCCGGGCGGCAGGCCGGAGGCGATGCGACGACGCGTGGAAAGCGCTTGCGCTTCTTCGCATTAGTCATTGATAAAAAAGACTTTATCTAAAAATCCAGAGAGCGAAAAAACAGTGTCAAAGCTGTTTTTTAACCGGACATAGCGCTTGACACAAAAATGAACTAACTGGTACAAACATTACGATTAATACCATGCCGGCGAGGAAGGCTCAAAGCCTGTGGCGGCGGGGACGGATAAAAATGGAAGGCTTTGGCGCCGCAAGGTTCCAGAGCGATGCGGACAAGGCCAAACGCCTGTCCGGACCCGAACGGGTTGGGAGGAAGAATGTCTTACAGTCTCGATTTTTCGGCGGTCATAGAGCGCCTGCCCGAGCTGCTTTTGGCCTGTCTTGCGACAATCGGCCTGGCGATTGCCGGCATGTCGCTCGCGACAGTCATCGGCGTTCTGGGCGTCGTTGCGCGCCGTTCGCGCTTCAAGCTGCTGCGCGGCCTCGTCATCGGTTTTGTGGAAGCCATCCGCAACACGCCGTTTCTGGTGCAGATATTCTTCATCTTCTTCGCCCTGCCGCAGATCGGCATCAAACTCAACCCGACGGTCACCGCCATCATCGCGCTGGCTTTGAACGGCGGCGCCTATGCGATTGAAATCATTCGCGGCGGCGTCGATTCCATTCCCAAGGGCCAGGTGGAGGCGGGGCTGGCGCTCGGGCTGCACCGCGCGCAGATCTTCCGCCACATCATCTTAAAGCCGGCGCTCCGGGCAGTTTATCCTTCGCTCACCAGCCAGTTCATCATGCTGACGCTGACGACCTCGGTCTGTACGTCGATCGCGGCTTACGAACTGACCTCGGTGGCGCAGAAGATCGAGGCGGACACGTTCCGGTCGTTCGAGGTCTATTTCTCGATCACCCTGCTTTATCTGGTCATTTCCTCGCTGATGATGGGCGTCTTCTCGCTCATCTCCCGCGCGTCCTTCAGCTATCCGGTCAAGTGAGGAAAAGACAATGGCATCCATCGGTCCCAACGAACTCTTCTTCCTGATGCAAGGCCTGAAATGGACCCTTGCGCTGACCTTGATCGGCTTCATCGGCGGCGGTGTCTTCGGCCTTTGCGTGGCACTTGCCCGCGTCGCGGACAGCCCGGCGATCCAGCGGGCAAGCACGGCTTACATCGCCGTCTTTCAGGGCACGCCGCTCCTGATGCAGCTGTTCGTGGTTTATTATGGCGTGGCACTTGCTGGCCTCAATGTCGATGCCTGGATCGCGGTCGCCATCGCCTTCACCCTGCATGCCAGCGCCTTTCTCGGTGAAATCTGGCGCGGTGGCATCCAGGCGGTGCCGAAAGGGCAGACGGAGGCCGCCAATGCGCTCGGCCTGCATTACATATCGCGCATGAAGGACGTGGTGCTGCCGCAGGCCTTCAAGATTTCGCTGCCGGCCACCATCGGTTTCCTCGTGCAGCTCATCAAGGGCACTTCGCTTGCGGCCATCGTCGGCTTCGTCGAGCTGTCGCGCGCCGGTCAGATCGTCTCCAACCAGACGTTTCGCCCGCTCACCGTCTTCGCCATCGTCGGCATCATCTATTTCCTGATCTGCTGGCCGCTTTCCCTGTGGGGCGCCGGTGTTGAAAAGCGGCTGCAGGCCGCGTCCCGCTAATTACCAAAAACCATCTCATCAGCTTTGTAAGGAGGAGCAAAAGATGAAAACCACCAACATGAAATTCTCACGCCGCGCCCTGCTCGCGCTCGCCGCGGCAACGGTTGCCCTGCCCTTCGTCGCACCGGTCGATGCTTTCGCCGGCACGGTGGAAGAAGCCAAGGCCAAGGGCAAGGTCGTCATCGGCATTCAGGGCGACAACTCGCCGTGGGGCTTCGTCAATTCCAGCGGCGTGCAGGATGGTCTCGATGCCGATATCGGCAAGGCCTTTGCCGACTATCTCGGCGTCAAGGTTGAATTCGTGCCGCTCGCGGTGGCCAACCGCATCCCGGCGCTTTTGACCGGCAAGGTCGACCTCTTGTTCGCGACCATGGGCATGACCGCCGAGCGCGCCAAGACCATTCAATATTCCAAGCCCTATGCCGGCAACGTGCTCTCCGTTTATGGCCCCAAGGACAAGAAGATTACCGGCTATGACGATCTGACCGGTGTGGCTGTCGGTGTGCCGAAGTCGAGCGCTATGGACACCTCGATCACGGCAGGCGCCGGCTCGAAAGCAAACATCCTGCGCTTCGACGATGATGCCGCCAATATTCAGGCACTCATCTCCGGTCAGGTCGAGGTCGTCGGCGGCAACCAGTTTTATGGTGACCGTCTGAACAAGGCCGCCGAAGGCAAATACGAGCCGAAATTCGATCTGACGACGCTTTATAACGGCGCCGGCACCCGCCCGGGTGAAAAGGACTGGAACGAAACCGTCAACGCCTTCCTCGACAAGATCAAGTCCGATGGCCAGCTCGCCAAGATCTACGACAAGTGGATGAAGCGCGAAGTCCCGGCCTTCCCGGACAGCCTGCCGGATATTCCTTTCACCGTGAAGTGAAGGATCGCACGAGGCTGAGATTGGGAGGAGTAACCAATGGGAATCTTTAAGAAAAACACTGCATGGCGTACAGCCCTTGCAGTCGGATTGGCAGCCCTGCTGCCAATCCTTTCGCCCGCAGGCGCAGAGGCCAGAACGCTGGAAGAGGCAAAATCCAGCGGCAAGATCGTGATCGGCATTCAGGGTGACAATGCGCCCTGGGGCTTCATCAATTCCACCGGTGTCCAGGAAGGTTATGATGCCGATCTGGCCAGGGGCTTTGCGGATTATCTCGGCCTGAAGGTGGAGTTCGTGCCGCTTGCCGTCGCCAACCGCATTCCGTCGCTGCGCACCGGCAAGGTCGACGCCCTGTTCGCGTCGATGGGCATGACGCCGGAACGGGCGAAGAACGTGCAATATGCACAGCCTTACGCGCATAACGTCATGTCGGTTTACGCCACCAAGGACAAGAAGATCGTCAATTTCGACGATCTGACCGGAATGACCGTCGGCGCACCGAAATCCAGCCCCATGGATACGGCCTTGACCGCCGGTGCGGGGACAAAAGCGAATATCCTTCGTTTCGATGACGACGCCGCCACGATCCAGGCGATCCTGTCGGGCCAGATCGAGGCGATCGGCGGCAACCAGTTTTATGGAGACCGTCTCGCGGCGGCCGGCGGCAAGGATTACGAGGTGAAGTTCGACCTCGTCACCCTCTATAACAGCGCCGCGACACGCCCCGGTGAAAAGGACTGGAACGAAGCGCTCAACGCCTGGCTCGACAAGGCCAAGGCCAATGGCGATCTCGCAAAAGTCTATGCCAAATGGATGAAGCGCCCGGTTCCGGACTTCCCGGCCTCGCTTCCGGATATCCCCTACACCGTCAACTAAACATTGCTGCCAAGCATGAAGGAAAGTTCCATGTCGCAATCCTCCGCCGCACAGGCTCCGCTGATCGCCCTTGAAGGGGTTGGAAAGTGGTATGGAGCCTTCCATGCGCTTAAAGGCGTCAACATGACGGTTCGCAAGGGCGAAAAGATCGTTCTTTGCGGCCCGTCGGGTTCGGGCAAATCCACCCTCATCCGCTGCATCAACCATCTGGAGGAAATCCAGGAGGGCAAGATCACGGTCGAGGGAACAACTTTGTCGGATTCCAGCCGCGCCATCGATGCGGTTCGCCGCGAAGTGGGCATGGTGTTCCAGAGCTTCAATCTCTTCCCGCACAAGACCATCATGGAAAACTGCACCCTTGCCCCCATGCGGGTGAAGGGGCTTTCCAAGGCCGATGCCGAGGCGACGGCCCGCAAATATCTGGAGCGCGTGCGCATCCTCAACCAGGCCGACAAGTACCCGGCACAGCTTTCCGGCGGCCAGCAGCAGCGTGCGGCGATTGCCCGGGCACTGTGCATGGAACCGAAGGCCATGCTGTTCGACGAGCCAACCTCGGCGCTCGACCCGGAAATGGTGAAAGAAGTGCTCGACACCATGATCGGCCTTGCCCGCGACGGCATGACGATGATCTGCGTGACCCATGAAATGGGTTTCGCCCGGCAGGTGGCCGACCGCGTGGTCTTCATGTCGGAAGGCGAGATCATCGAGGAAGGCCCGCCCGAAGAATTCTTTCGCGACCCCAAGCACCAGCGCACGCGCACGTTCCTTGGCGAGATTCTCGCCCACCATTGAGATTCGCCCTCAGTCCTCGGACTTGGGCGACTTCCCGGCATACGCGACGTCATCCTCGGGCTTGCCCCGAGGATCCATGAATTTCAGCGGATGACAGATCCTCGGGTCAGGCCCGGGGATGACGAAGGAGAGGTTTCAGCACCTCGCCAGCAACCCGATTGGGAGGCCATGCCTGCCCCGAACCGACGAACGACATGTGATCATGACAGAAAAAACCTTCTACAAGGTCGGCCTGATAGGCGCCGACATCCAGCTTTCCAAATCGCCCGCGCTGCACATGCGCGAGGGTGCGGCCCATGGCCTCGACTATTCCTACGAGCTTGTGGATGTCACCGCCCGCAAACTGCCGCAGAGCGCCCTTCCCGCTCTTCTCGACGAGCTGGAGACACGCGGTTTTGCCGGCACGAACATCACCCATCCCTTCAAGCAGGCCGTCATTCCGCATCTGCATGAACTCTCCGACGATGCCCGCATGCTGGGCGCGGTCAACACCGTCGTCTTCCGCGATGGCCGCCGCATCGGCCACAATACCGACTGGTACGGTTTTTACGAAAGCTTCGTGCGCGGCCTGCCGGATGCAAAGCGCGACCGGGCGCTTCTGGTCGGCGCGGGTGGTGCGGGTGTTGCCGTGGCCCATGCCGCGTTGAAGCTCGATATTATCAGGCTCGATATTGTCGATCGGGACTTTCCAAGAGCCGAACGTCTCGCCGACGAGCTTAATGCCCGTTTTGGCGAAGGCCGCGCCGTTGCGGTCAAGGACCCGGCCCAATCGCTGCCCTTTGCCGATGGTCTGATCCATGCCACGCCGATGGGCATGCCCGCCCATCCCGGCATGCCGGTTGCGGCCAAGCTGATCGAACCAAAGCACTGGGTCGCCGATATCGTCTATATGCCGCTGGTGACCGAGCTTCTGGCGACCGCGGCCAGAAAAGGGTGCCAAACCCTGCCCGGCGGCGGCATGACCGTGTTTCAGGCCGTGGGCGCTTTCCGCCTCTTCTGCGGCCGCGAGCCGGATGCGAAGCGCATGACGGCACATTTCACCGAACTCTGCATGGCGGAGGGCGTGGCATGAGCCTTTTTACGATCCTGAACGGTCCGAACCTCAATCTGCTCGGCCAGCGCCAGCCGGAAATCTACGGCTACGAAACGCTCGCCGATGTCGAGGCCGATTGCCGTGCCATCGCCGAAGCCGCCGGCCACGAACTGTTTTTTGCCCAGAGCAACCGGGAATATGAGCTGATCGACTGGATCCACGAAGCCCGCGGCAAGTCCGCGGGCATCGTCATCAATCCCGGCGCCTTCACCCACACCTCGGTGGCGATCCTCGATGCACTGAACGCCTTCGAGGCACCGGTCATCGAGGTCCATATCTCCAACATCCACAAACGCGAGGTCTTCCGGCACCATTCCTATGTGTCGACCCGTGCCGAAGGCGTGATCGCCGGTCTCGGCATCGAAGGTTACGGGGTGGCGCTACGCCACCTCATCAACCGTCTTTCCCGATCCGCGTAATATGCTCGGGCTTCAGCACATAGCGCAGCAACATCTCCGCCACATGCGCGGACAGCGCTTCCTGACCGGCCTCACTGAAAAGCGTATCGCCAAAATTGAACGAAAAAGTTTCGGTGTTCGAGACGTTGTAAAAAGACAATGCGCTGATCTGCCAATGCAGTTCAAGAGCGTCCAGCCCGGGCCGGAACAGGCCGGCATCCTGCCCGCGCTTCAATATTCGCCGCATGATCTCGATGGCGGGCCGGTTGACGTTGCGGATCGCCTCCGAAACCCTGATGTGCCTGCCGTGGTGAATATTCTCCGTCATGACCATGCGGACGAAAGCCGGGTTGCGGCGATGATGCTCGAAGGTGAAGCGACAGAGTTTCTCGAGTGCGGCAATCGGCTCCAGATCATCCAGCTCAAGATTGCCTTCGCCGCCGCGCACCTGCGCATAGGCCTCCTCCAGCACACGCTTGTAGAGGCCCTCCTTGTCGCCGAAATAATAATAGATCATGCGCTTGGACGTGCGCGTGCGCGCCGCGATCTCATCGATGCGCGCGCCGGAGAGGCCGTTCTGCGAAAATTCCTCCATGGCGACGGAAAGAATGTCGCGGCGAACCCCTTCCGGATCGCGCTTCGCCTGCCGGCTTTCTCGGGGTGCGTTCGAAGTCGCGCTTTTGGTCATCATCCATTCCATCGATGCGGCGGCGGCCTTGAGGTCACGCCCTGCTTATTAACCAATTAGTACATAAGGCTGAAAAGGAAGGCAATATGGCGAGCTATGACACAGGAAGACACGGCATGCCAATGCGCACATCCATTGCAACCGTGTCGATCAGCGGCGAGTTCCCCGAAAAGCTGGCGGCCATCGCCAAGGCCGGCTTTTCCGGCGTGGAGATTTTCGAGAATGATTTCCTGACCTACGACGCCTCCCCGCGCGAGGTGAAGGCGCTGGCCGCCGATCATGGTCTCGATATCACCCTCTTTCAGCCGTTCCGCGATTTCGAGGGCATGCCGGAACCGCACCGGACCCGCGCCTTTGAGCGCGCCCAGCGCAAATTCGACATCATGGGCGAGCTCGGCACCGATCTGATGCTGATCTGTTCCAATGTCTCGCCGGTCTCGCTCGGTGGCATCGACCGCGCGGCGGCCGATTTCCATCAGCTCGGTGAACTCGCCGCGAAACACGGCGTGCGCGTCGGTTACGAGGCGCTGGCCTGGGGCCGCCATATCAGCGATCACCGCGATGCCTGGGAGGTGGTGCGGCGTGCCGATCACGCCAATGTCGGCATCATCCTCGACAGTTTCCACACACTGTCGCGCAAGATCGATCCCAATTCGATCCGCTCCATTCCCGGTGACAAGATCTTCATCGTACAGCTGGCCGATGCGCCGCTGATCGACATGGACCTGCTCTACTGGAGCCGCCATTTCCGCAACATGCCGGGCGAAGGCGACCTGCCTGTCGTGGATTTCATGCGCGCCGTGGCCGCGACCGGCTATAGCGGGCCGCTGTCGCTGGAAATCTTCAACGACCAGTTCCGCGGCGGCTCGGCCCGGCTGCTCGCCGAAGATGGTCACCGTTCGCTGATCAACCTCATGGACCAGGTGCGGCGTCTTGAACCCGATATCCGCATCGACGTGCCCGCCATGCCGGAACGGGTTGAGACGCAGGGCGTGGAATTCGTCGAATTCACCACGGCACCGGAAGAAAAGGCCAATCTGGAAGCGCTGCTCGCCACGCTCGGTTTTGAAAAATCGGCGCAGCACCGCAACCGCACGGTCGACCTTTATACGCAGGGCGATATCCGCATCGTCATCAATACCAGCGATGACGGCGACAGTTTTGCCGGTGCTTCCTATTCGATCCACGGCACCAATGCCTATGCCTTCGGACTGAAGGTCGATGATGCCAAAGCGGCGCTGGCGCGGGCCGAAGCACTCGGCGCACCGACCTTTGCAGAACCGCGCAAGACGGGTGAAGTCGCTGTTCCCGCCATTCAGGGCGTGGGCAATGGCGTCATCTATTTCCTCGATGCCTCACCGGCGCTCGCCTCCATCTGGGACAAGGAATTCGTACCGACGCAGGGGCAGAAGGCGGTGAGCGATGCCGGCCTGACACGCATCGATCATCTCGCGCAAACAACGCATTATGATGAAATGCTGACCTGGCTTCTGTTTTACACCTCGCTGTTTGCCTCCCGCCGCACACCGATGGTGGATGTGGTCGATCCGGGCGGGCTGGTGCGCAGCCAGGCGATTGAAAGCGTGCCCTCGCCGCATTTCCGCCTGACCATGAACGGCGCGGACAACCGCAAGACCTTCGCCGGCAAATTTCTGGCCGAGGGTTTCGGCACCAGCATCCAGCACATCGCCTTTGCTACCGACGATATCTTCGCCACGGCCAAGGCGATGCAGGCGCGCGGTTTCCAGGCCCTGCCGATTTCGCGCAATTATTACGACGATCTCGAAGCCCGCTTCGGGCTGGAGCCGGAATTTTCCGATGCATTGAGGGCCGCGAGCATTCTTTATGACCGCGATGACAATGGCGAATATTTCCAGATCTACAGCCGCACCTTCGGTGAGGGTTTCTTTTTCGAGATCATCGAAAGACGCGGCGCTTACGGCGGTTATGGCGCCATGAACGCCCCCTTCCGCATCGCCGCGCAACGGCGCCTTGCACCGCCGGTTGGCATGCCGAAGGAATAGCGGCGCGGAATGCCACTCGCCGGACGATTTTCGAACGGAATGCACCCGCTGAAGGTAGCGGCTCCGCCTCCTACCTCTCCTTCCCTCATCCCTGTTCCCCGGAACAAGCCCGAGGATGTCACAGGGATCCAGTCGATGCGGCTCTCACGCGGCGAGAAGGACTCCTTTTAGCCCAAGGACTTGGGCTGGCTGGATTCCTGTGACAAGCACAGGAATGAGGGAGAGAGCACGCATCCGCAAAGCTTAGCCTCACCACCATCCCCCGCACTAAATCTGCGCTCAATAAAAATGCACTTGCGCATTTGTAGAGCAGTACACAAAAATTGTTCAACACTCTGGACATGATTGTTCTGTTTTGTTAGCTTTTTCGGCAAAACAAGGGTGGGGAATAAAGTTTCATGCGCATCGTCGAATCTGCGGCCGACGCAAATTGTCCTGATGGTAGCTGCGAGGCCGCCAGCGGTGCTTCGGCGGCACCGCGGGTTTTGGATTGTCGGACGCCGGGCAAGGCGCTTTCCGCTGGCAAAGCGGCCTGAAACATGCGCTCCCTCGTGACATTCCCATCCTGTCCGCATGACGCCGCCCGGCGCATGCCTGCCCGCGACCTTTTCCCCCTTTCCATTTCAGATGACTGCGCCAGAATTGCCGCGCAAGCCATGACGGAGACGATGATATGACTGCCGCAAACGCAAACGCCCTCCTGTCCGTCGAAGGCCTGAGCGTCGAGTTTGGTAACAGCCGCGTCGTGGATGATATCTCCTTCCGCGTCGAGCCCGGCCGCACGGTTGCGATCGTCGGCGAATCCGGATCGGGAAAATCGGTCACTTCGCTCTCCACCATGCGCCTTGCGGACATGATGGGCGCGACCTACCCCACCGGCAAAATCCTGTTTGAAGGCAAGGACTTGCTGAAGGCTTCGCAGAAAGAGATGCGCTCGATCCGCGGCAAGGAGATCGCCATGATCTTCCAGGAGCCGATGACCTCGCTCAATCCCGTCTTCACCATTGGCGACCAGATCTGCGAAGTGCTTGTTTTGCATGAGAAGCTCGGCAAGACGGCCGCCATGGCGCAAGCCCGCGAACTTCTCGAAATGGTGCGCCTGCCCGATGCGGCCGAGCTTCTAAAGCGTTATCCGCACCAGCTTTCCGGCGGCATGCGCCAGCGGGTGATGATCGCCATGGCGCTCGCCTGCCGGCCGAAGCTTCTGATCGCCGACGAGCCGACGACAGCGCTGGATGTCACCATTCAGGCGCAGATCCTCAACATCATGCGCGACCTGCAGAAGAAGCTCGGCATGGGCATGGTCTTCATCACCCATGATATGGGCGTGGTGGCGGAAATGGCCGATGACGTCGTTGTGATGTGGAAGGGCAAGAAGGTCGAGGAAGGTCGGGTGAAGGATATCTTCGCCAATCCGCTGCACCCTTACACGCGTGCCCTGCTTTCCGCCGTGCCGCGTCTCGGCAGCATGGAAGGTGAAGAGTTTCCCAAGCGCCTGCCGCTCACCGTGCTGCAGGATGGCCAGCCGGTCGTGGTCGGCGAGGAGCGCGTGCAAAACACCGCGAAATATGACGCCAAGCCGCTTCTATCGGTCAAGGACCTGTTCGTCCGATTCGATATCCGCAAGAACCTGTTCGGCAAGGCGACGCACCGTTGCAGCGCGGTGCAGAAGGTGAGTTTCGATATTCATGCCGGCGAGACGCTGGCGCTGGTGGGCGAATCCGGTTCCGGCAAATCCACCATCGGCCGCACCATCCAGCAGCTGCAGACAGCGGTCTCAGGCGAGATTTCCTTCAACGGCCGCAGCTATTCGCAGATGTCGGCGGCGGAGCGCTTCCGCATGCGCCAGGAAGTGCAATATATTTTCCAGGATCCCTTCGCCTCGCTCGATCCGCGCAAGACGGTCGGTTTTTCGATTGCCGAGCCGATCAACACCCATGGTTTGATCAACGATCAGAAGGCGGTACGCCGGCGGGTGGATGAATTGCTGGAGCGTGTGGGCCTCAGCTCCGAACATGCCGCGCGTTATCCGCACGAGTTTTCCGGCGGCCAGCGCCAGCGCGTCTGCATTGCCCGCGCGCTGGCTTCCGATCCGAAGCTCATCATTGCCGATGAGGCTCTGTCGGCGCTCGATGTCTCCATTCAGGCGCAGATCATCAATCTGTTCATGGACCTGCAGGCCGAGCGTGGCCTCGCCTATCTCTTCATCAGCCATGACATGGCTGTCGTGGAAAAGATGAGCCACCGCGTCGCCGTGCTTTATCTCGGCCAGATCATGGAAATGGGCAGCCGCCGGCAGGTGTTTGAAACGCCGACGCATGATTATACCCGCCGACTGCTGTCGGCCGTGCCGGTTGCCGATCCGACCATCGAGCGCCGCATCGCCATGATCGAGGGCGAAATACCCAATCCCGTGCGCCGTGTCGGCGATGAGCCGGCCATTCTCGCCCATGAGGAAATCAATCCGGGCCACTTCATCGCGAAGAGCGCCTGAATAGCAACCAGAACCGCAACCATCTGAAGAGGAACAGGTAGATGACAATAATCAAGAAGGGGATGACGACAACGTTCGTCGCGCTTGCCATGGCCGCCACGGCCTTCACCGCCGCACCGGCTCTTGCCGCCGGCAAAATGACCATTTCCAGCCCACAGGACCCCGGCAGCTGGGACCCGATCGACACCTTCCTCGTGCAATGGGCGGCTGTCGCCACCAACATTTTCGATGGCCTCACCTATCGCGGCCCGGACCTGAAGTTGGCCCCCGGCCTTGCCGAATCCTGGGAAGAGCTGGATGAGGGCAAGCGCATCCGCTTCAAGCTGCGCCAGAACGTCAAGTTCCATAATGGCGAACCCTTCAACGCCGCCGCCGTCAAGTTCACCTTCGAGCGCCTTCTCGGCGAACAGGGTGCCAAGGGACCGCAGCGCTCCAACTATGTCGCCATCGAAAGCGTCGATGTCATCGACGATTACACCGTCGACATGAAGCTGAAGGCACCGGATCCGGTACTGCTGACCAAGCTTGCCGGTTATGGCGGCATGATTGTTCCGCCTGCCTACATCAAGGAAAAGGGCGAGGACAATTTCAACCTCAACCCAGTCGGCACCGGCGCATTCAAATTCGTTTCCTACGCGCCGAAGACCAATATCAAGCTGGAAGCCAACCCCGATTACTGGGGCGGTGCGCCAAAACTTTCCGAGCTTGAATATCGCTTCATCGCCGAGCCGGCGACCGCCGTTGCCGAATTGCAGGCCGGCCGCGTCGATCTCGTCATTCCGCCCACCATCCCGATCGGCATGATCCCGGTCATCGAAGGCGATTCCAAGCTTGAGATCGTCAGCGTTCCCGGCCCGACCGTCGACGCGCTGCGTTTCAACACCCGTGACGGCATTACCGCCGATCCGAAGGTGCGCAAGGCGATCATCATGGCCGTCGACCGCGGCACCATCGTCAAGTCGATTCTTGCCGGCCAGGCATCCGAGATTGCAAGCTTCCAGAGCGCACTGTCCTTCGGTTACGATCCGGAACTGAAGCCGCTGCCTTACGATCCGGAAGGCGCAAAGAAGCTGCTCGCGGAAGCCGGCGTAAAGGAAGGCGCGGCGCTGCAGATCGATATCCGCGGCAACGACGCGACGATGAACGAAGTGGCGCAGGTTATTTCCAGCTACCTCTCCATGGTCGGCATCACCGCCACCATCAAGCCCTATGAGACCAACGTTCTCTTGAACGACATCATCCCGCAGGGCAAGACCGGCGCGATGTTCCAGCAGAAATGGGGCGGCTGGACCTTCGATTACGATAACACGGCCTATTCCATGTATCACTCGGGTGAAAAGTGGAACCCTTACGACAAGGACGAAAAGCTCGACAAGCTGCTTGAATCCCAGCGTCCGCTGACCGACCGTGCCGAGCGCGAAAATATCCTCAAGGAAATCGGCAGCTATACCGCCGAACGCGCGCTGGAAATCCCGCTTTACAACACCAATGCCATTTACGGCATCAACAAGCGGGTCAAGGGTTTCGTCGCACCGCCGGATAACCGCCTGAAGCTAACCGACGTGACCGTCGAATAATCACGCTGGTTTTCTGATCAACACACCTTGCCCGCCGCAATGCGGGCAAGGCCGGGTCTCTCTTCAAGGTAAAAAACGTGGCCGGTTTCCTCATCAAGCGATTGCTGCAGGCGATTTTTGTCGTCATCGCCATCACCCTTCTCGTTTCCTTCGCCATTCGCCTCACCGGCGATCCGGCTGTCACCATGTTCCAGGGCGGCGGCAGCATGACGGAAGACGATCTGGCGCGCATCCGCGCGGCACTCGGCACCGACCGGCCGTTCTTCGTGCAATATTTCAGCTTCCTGAAGGGCCTCGTGACACTCGATTTCGGCCGCAGCTTCACCGGCAGCACGCCGGTCTCGCGCCTCATCGCCGATGCCCTGCCCGCCACGCTTTTGCTCGCCTTCATCTCCATGGCGGTGTCGATCGCGCTCTCCATCCCGCTCGGCATCAAGGCGGCGACCTCGCGCGGCAAGACGGCCGATCAGGTGATCCGCATCTTCTCGCTCATCGGCCTGTCCTTCCCGAACTTCTGGCTGGCGACGATGCTGGTGCTGCTGTTCTCCATCACGCTCGGCTGGCTGCCGCCCAGCGGCATGGGCGGTTTTGCCAGCTACATCATGCCATCGGTCACCATGGGTGTGATCCTCACCGCCACCAATGTCCGCCTCGTGCGTACCGCCATGCTGGACACGCTGCGCTCGCAATATGTCATGGTGGCGCGCGCCAAGGGCCTCAGCGAAAGCAAGGTTCTCTACAAACACGCGCTGCGCAACTGCGCCATTCCGCTCATCACCTATTTCGGCCTGCAATTCGGCGGGCTGCTCGGCGGCATCGTCGTTATCGAGCGCGTCTTCAACTGGCCGGGCCTCGGCACGCTGGCCTTCGATGCGGTCGGCGCGCGTGATTATCCCGTGCTTCAGGCCGTCATCACCGTGCTGTCGCTGATGATCGTCGGCATCAACCTTCTGGTCGATATCGCCTACGGGCTTGTCGATCCGCGCATTCGCACGGAGTAAGTGACGATGGCTGCCAAAACCTCGCGTTTCACGCGCTTCACCAATCTCGAATTCGTCCTAGGCGCGTTCCTCACGACAGTCATCTGCCTTGCCGTCGTCTTTTCCGACGTGCTGTTTCCGGGCGGGGCGGACAAGATCGACCTGATGGCGCGCCTTGCCAAGCCCTTCGCCAATGCCGCCCATCCGCTCGGCACCGATCCGCTGGGGCGTGACGTGCTCGCCCGTGTCGTCGCCGGCGGCAAGATTTCGCTGCTGGTCGGTTTCACCTCGGTCATCGGTGCTGTCATCTTCGGTGTCGCGGTCGGTCTGGTCGCCGGTTATTATCGCGGCTTCTGGGATATGCTGGTCATGCGCTTTGCCGATATCCAGCTCGCCATGCCCTTCATTCTTCTGGCCATCACCTTCATCGCCATCGTCGGCGGCAGCCTCACCAACACCATCATCCTGCTGATCATATCGCAATGGGTGCAATATGCCCGCCTCGTGCGCGGCTCGGTGCTGACGCTTCGGGAGCGGGAATTCATCCTTTCCGCCCGCGCCATCGGCGTGAAGGACTGGCGCATCATCCTCCAGCACCTGCTGCCGAACCTCATCGGGCCGGTCATCGTGCTGATGACGCTGAATGTCGCCAACAACATCCTGCTTGAAAGCAGCCTCACCTTCCTCGGCCTCGGCGTCGATCCGACCATTCCGAGCTGGGGCGGCATGCTGGCGGATGGCCGCACCTATTTGCAGACCGCCTGGTGGGTCAGCGTTTTCCCCGGCCTTGCCATCTTGCTGACAGTGCTTGGCCTCAACCTTCTCGGCGACTGGCTACGTGACAGCCTTGACCCAACAGGCAGAACCTCGAGGTAATCCAGATGAACCAGATTTTCGACCAGACCTTCGAGCGCACGCTGGATGCGCTTCTCGCCAATGCCGAGCCCGGCCAGTCCTTCGAGGCATGGACCTTCGATGACGCCAAAAGCCGCCGCGAGGCCGAAGAGAGGCTGAAGAAAAAAGGCGTCAGCGCCCGCATCCGCAGCGCCTACAAGCCGCTTCTCTTCACCTTTCTGGAAGAGATCAATCTGGATGGCGTCGACACCATCGAGGTGCGTTACCCCGTGCACGCCAACGCCCCCGCCAACCGTTTCCGGCTGGAGGCCTATCCGTTGGCGGCTCTGGTGGGCGATGCGAAGATCGATTTCATCGCCCGCGAGGACGACGCCTTCCATTATGACGTTACCCTGAGCCGTAATGGCAAGCAGGAAACCCTGAAGGTTCTGGCCCCAAACCGGGTTCATACCGATATCGTCGGCGAAACCAATGTCTCGCCGACCGGCTGGTTCCGGCCTGCCGGCAATGCTGCGGGCGAGCGGCTGGAGACGGATTACGAGCGGCTTTTCGAAGCGGCGATCCATGCCGTCGCCAACCACGGCTGGGGCGATGAGGAGCCCTATTTCGAGGAACTGAACATCCGCGTCGCGCATCCGGCCGAAGACCTGCCGCTTTCCGTCGGCGATGAGGTCGTCAGCCTGCGCGAGGCGCTGCACGAGGATTTCTATTTCTCGCTCCTGGAGTTCTTCCAGAAGAAATCCGGCCGGCCGTTGGGTGACCGGGGCCTGAAACCCGGCCAGATCGTGCCGGAAATCGTCAAGAGCGAAGGCGAAATCTCGCTGCGCATCGAGACCCGCGCGCTCACCACCGCCTTCCTCGATGGCGGCGAGCAGCCGATCGATACGGCCAGCGAACCGGTCGCGGCAGGCCAGCTCGCGAAGCTGCTTGAAGAGATCGGCGGCGAGGCCTTCGAGGCCCGCTCCCGCTCCGGCCGCATCCTTGCCGCCCGTTATGTCGCCGGCAGCGATGCCGCGGTGATGATCAGCGGCGGCCAGCACCCCAACGAGACGACAGGCATCGTCGGCGCCATCCGCGCCGCCCGCAAACTCGCGGAGCGCAAGGGCGCGCATTTCACCATCTCGCCACTGGAAAATCCTGACGGTTACGCCCTGCACCAGCGCCTGCGCGTCGACAATCCGCGCCACATGCATCACGCGGCGCGTTACACGGCGCTCGGCGACGATCTCGAATATCGCACGCGGGAAAATTCGGGCGCCCATCTCAATGAGAAGGCAATCCGCTTCAAGGCGCAGGAGATCAGCGGCGCCAGCCTGCATGTGAACCTGCACGGTTATCCCTCACATGAGTGGACCCGACCACTTTCCGGTTATGTGCCGCGCAATTTCGCCATGTGGACGCTGCCCAAGGGTTTCTTCCTCATCATCCGCCACCATGCGGATTGGGAAAGCCAGGCGGAAGCCCTGCTCGACAGGGTGACCCGCCATCTCGGCGCCATTCCCGGCCTGCTCGACTACAACAACCGCCAGATCGCGCTTTATGAAATTCATGCCGGCGAAACCGGTTTCCGCATCATCAACGGCTTTCCGTGCCTGTCGTCCGTGGACGATCGCCATACCGTGCCGATGACGCTGATCACCGAATATCCCGATGAAACGATCTATGGCGATGATTTCATCACCGGCCATACCGCGCAGATGGAAACGGTTCTATCCGCCTATGATGCCTGGCAGGAAATCCTGTCGCCGAAGGTGGCCTGATGGAACCGTCCTGAAACGGCAGCAGCGGGAAAAGGCGATAACAAGTCAAACCCGATCAAGCAGGAAGCGGAGCGGTTTTGCATGGTAAGGGCGTGAACCACAGGAGACCCCATGCCCGCTCTCGATAAGCTCATCTGGCAGATCGAAACCGATCTGCACAAGGACCTGACATTGACGGTCCTGTCCGATCGCTGCGCGATCAGCACACATCACATGTGCCGGTTGTTCCAGCTTTCCACCGGCCTGTCGATCATGTCCTATGTCCGGGCACGCCGCCTTTCCAGGGCGGCGGAAACCATCGCACGGTGTAATGGCGACATTCTCACCGCAGCACTTGATGCGGGATACGGGTCCCATGAGGCGTTCACGCGGGCCTTTGCGAATTATTTCAACACCTTACCAAGCACTGTTCGCAAGGCCCGATCAACCTCGTCCCTTGATCTCATGGAGCCTTTGAAAATGAAAAACGACATGTTCGTCGAAGTCCCGCCGCCGGAAATGCGCCGCGCCGATGCCTTTATGGTGGTGGGCCTCACCACCCCCTGCTCGCTGGAGAACAACAGCGCCATTCCCGCCCTGTGGCAACGCTTCAATCTGCGCGAAAGCGAAGTCGAGGAGGCCGTGTCGGGGGCTGCTTATGGTGTTTGCAGCGCCGCCGATGAGGCCGGTAACTGCACCTATCTTGCCGGCGTCCAGGCGCTCGCGAAAACCCCGGGCATGGATCATATCGAATTGCCCGCGCAATCCTATGCGGTCTTCACCCATAACGGCCATATCTCGGATCTTCCCCGAACGGTCTACACGATCTGGAACAAGGCGTTGCCCGATGCCGGGCTGAAAACCGCCCACTCTCCCGATTTCGAACGTTATGACCGGCGATTCGATGCCAAGACCGGGCGGGGAATCGTGGAAATCTGGATACCCGTCATCGCCTGAAATATCGGCCCGTGAAGACCATATGCCCCGGCCAGCCCTGGGGCATATGGTGAATTGGCGGCTGCCGAACAGGAGGCGGCTCGCCTATTTCGCTGGCGCGGCGGTGGTGGCGAGCTTCTGATCGCGCTGCTTCTGCAGCAGCTTCTTGCCCTTGCTGAGAATATGCAGATTGGCTGCATCGAGCTTGTTGTAACCCGCCTGAATAATATCGATATCGGCAACGTGGCCGATCGCCGCGAGCTTGTACATGACGTCGCCAACGGCCACGTCGATGCTGGGCGCCGGCGCGGCTGCGGCATCCTTTACGGCCGCCTGCAGGTCCTCTGCCGTTCCGCCCATGGCGTGATAGAGCGTGAGCGCCTTGCGCAGAAATGCCTCACGACGCTCGATCCTGTTGTTGAGCATATTCTCCCCGACGCGATTGCGCATCAGCTCAACAGCTTTATTCTGATATTCGCCCATCAAGACACCAAATAAAGTTCCAAAATATGCTTGGCGAGACTACGAACAATCCCCTTAGAACTGGTTAAGGCATTGGTTTCGTCTCCACATCGTCACTATCCCGCGTTGAGTTTGCGCGAAACTGTTCTCATCGAGAAAACCCGTATCTTTGCGGTGGCGGCCGCAGTGTCCGCCATCGTTTTGGGCCTCAAGCCGGAATGAGTGACGGCGGTGCGAAGGCGGCCGGGGCTCATATGCCAGGGCGTGGCGAGCGATCGACAGGGGGAACCAATGCGCGGATATTGATAACCGTCAGGTTATCTATTACCCCCCTTATTTCATTTTACTTTGGCCCTTTCCCTCATCACTCTGGCAAGTCTGGATCGGTGGATGGGAGCCACGGATCAACTGGGAGGAAATCATGAAATTTCGGATCACCGTCGCAATCGCGGCCATCTGCTTCAGCACTGCCGCCTATGCCGAGACGATCAAGGTCGGCGTGGTCGGTCCGTTCTCCGGCCCGTTTGCGTTGCAGGGCAAGAACTTCAAGGCCGGCATCGACGCCTGGTTTGCCCTTCATGGCAATAAGGTCGGCGATGACACGGTCGAGGTCGTCTATCGCGATGTGCCGCAGGCCGATCCGGCGCAATCCAAGGCGCTGGCGCAGGAACTGGTGGTGAAGGAAGGCGTGCAATATCTCGCTGGCTTCTATTTCACCCCTGATGCCATGGCCGTCACGCCGCTTCTGAAACAGGGCAATGTGCCGATGGTCATCATGAATGCCGCCACCTCGGCCATCGTGACCAAGAGCCCCTATGTGGTGCGCACCTCTTTCACCACCTGGCAGACCTCCACCCCCATCGCCAAGGTGGCCTTTGATGGCGGCGTGAAGAAGGTCATTTCGCTGGTCAGCGATTACGGCCCGGGCGTCGATGCCGAAAACGCCTTCAAGGCGGCCTTCACCGCCGCCGGCGGCGAGGTGGTGGAAACCATCCGCATGCCGCTCTCCACCAATGATTTCAGCCCGATCATGCAGCGCGTGAAGGATTCCGGCGCGCAGGGCGTCTTCGCCTTCCTGCCGTCGGGCCCGACCACGCTCGGCTTCGTCAAGGCCTTCAACGATAACGGTCTGAAATCCGCAGGCGTCAAGCTCTTCGCACCGGGTGACCTTACCCAGGAATCCGACCTGCCGGCGTTGGGCGAAGCCGCACTCGGCATGCAGACGACCTTCCATTACGCCGTCTCGCATGATTCGCCCGAGAACAAGACCTTCGTGGAAGCCGCCGCCAAGGCGATCGGCAATCCCAAGGAACTGTCCTTCCCCGCAGTCGGCGCCTATGACGGCATGTATGTCATCAGCAAGATGATCGAGGCCACCGGCGGCAAACAGGATGCGGAAAAGGCGGTGGACGCGGTGAAGGGCCTGTCCTGGACAAGCCCGCGCGGCCCTGTCAGCATCGATCCGGAAAGCCGCCACATCACACAGAACATCTATCTGCGTGAAGTGGCCAAGGCGGATGACGGCAGCTATTACAACAAGGAAGTCCAGACTTTCGAAAAGCAGGGCGATCCGGGCCTCGCCGCCGCGAAGTAACCGGCGACACGGGCCTCGCCGCCACAATAGCGGCCATTCTTGAAACGGTCGAACCGCCCCTATGGCGGTTCGGTTCCGGCCCGGATGGGCATCGTTGCACCGGGAGGAGTTTTTTCAGCATGCAGACGGTCTTCAGCATCCTCATCGATGCACTTGCCTATGGCATGGTCCTGTTCATCATCTCCATTGGCCTTTCGGTGACGATGGGGCTGATGCGGGTTGTCAATCTGGCGCATGGCGCTTTCGCCATGATCGGCGGTTATCTCGCCTCCTATGCCGCCCATGGCCTCGGCCTCGGTTATGCGGCGGCGATCCTCGTCGCCATCGTCGGCACCATCGTCATCGCCATTCCGCTTGAGCGTTTCCTCTATCGCCGCATCTATGGCGCACCGGAGCTGACGCAGGTGCTGATGACCATCGGCATCACCTTTTGCATCATCGGCATCGCCAATTTCGTTTTCGGCCCGACGCTGAAGACCATTCCGCTGCCGCAGCAGCTGGCCGGCCCCACCGATCTCGGCTTCCGCACCATCGCCACCCACCGCATCTTCGCCATTGCCTGCGGTCTTGCCGTGGCAGGCGCCCTGTGGTTCACCTTCGAAAAGACCGCCTTCGGCATCAAGCTGCGGGCGGCGGTCGATAATGCCGCCATGGCGGCGGCACTCGGCGTGCGCACGGAGATCATCTATGCCGTCAGCTTCGCCATCGCCGTCGGCCTTGCCGCCATGGGCGGCGTCATCGGCGCGGAACTGCTGCCGGTCGAACCCTATTATGCGCTGCGCTACATGGTCACCTTCCTCGTGGTGGTTTCGGTCGGCGGCGCGGGCTCCATTCCCGGCGCGCTGATCGCCTGCCTGCTGCTCGGCGCCATCGATACGACCGGGCGGTATCTTGCTCCGGAATATGGCGAATTCTTCTTTTATCTGGCGGTCATCGTGATCATCACGCTGTTCCCGCGCGGCCTTCTCGGAAGGGCGAAATGAGATGGCGGTGCTCATGAACGACATGACTGAAACGGCAGAGATCCCGAAGGCGCGCTCGCCGCTGCGCACGCTTGCGGGGCCGCTCCTCATCATTGCCGCCGCCATTGCCGGTTATTACCTGTTTCCGGATAATCTGGCGCTTCTGACCCGCATCATCGCCATTGCGCTCCTGGTACTGTCGATCGATCTCGTTACCGGTTATTGCGGCGTCGCCACGCTTGGCCATGCCGCCCTGTTCGGCGCGGGCGCTTATGCCGCCGGCATCGCCGCCGCCCATTTCGAGATCACAGACCCGCTTTTGATGACCGTGATCGGCGCCGCTGCGGGCGGCGTGGCCGGGCTGCTTTCCGGCACGGTGCTGCTGCGCGCCCACGGCCTGCCGCAGCTGGTGCTTTCCATCGCCGTCATCCATTTGTTCCATGAGGCGGCCAACAAGGCATCCAGCTGGACAGGCGGCAGCGACGGGCTTGCCGGTGTCTCCCCCGACGCCCTGTTCGGAACCTTCGAATTCGATCTCTTCGGCCGCACCGCCTATATTTACGGCGTCTGTCTGCTGCTCCTCGTTTTCCTCGCCCTCAGGGTCGTGGTCAATTCGCCCTTCGGCATGTTGTGCCGCGGCGTCAAGCAGGACAGCATCCGCATTCAGGCCATGGGCGGCGCCGTCAACGGCACGATTTTGAAGATGTTCGTGATATCGGGCATCGTCGCCGGCATTGGCGGCGCGCTCAACGCCATTTCCACCCAGGTCGTCGGCCTCGACAGCCTCAGCTTCACGCTTTCGGCCGAGGGGCTGGTCATGCTGGTGCTCGGCGGCGCGGGTTCGCTTTACGGCGCGCTGATCGGCACCGTCACCTTCATGTGGTTCGAGGATGTCGTTTCCGCCGCCAATCCTTTCCACTGGCTCACCATTGTCGGTCTGCTGCTGATCGCCGTCGTGCTCTTCGCACCACGCGGGCTTTACGGCGCGGGTGAACAGATCATTGCGCGCCTGCGGGGAGATCGCAAATGAGCGCCATATTCGAAGTCTCCGGCCTCAAGAAAAATTTCGGCGGCCTCGTCGTCACCAATAATGTCTCGCTGTCGCTTTCGCCGGGAGACCGCACGGTGCTGATCGGCCCCAACGGCGCCGGCAAAACCACTTTCGTCAATCTCGTCACCGGCAACATCAAACCCTCGGCCGGCACGGTGCGCATCGCCGGCGAGGACGTGACAGGCCTCAGCGCCAGCCAGCGGGTGAAGCGCGGCCTCGTGCGCTCCTTCCAGGTCACCCGGCTGTTTCAGGACATGACGCCGGAGGAACATGTGGCGCTCGCCATTCTCCAGCGTGAAGGCAAGACGGGCCGGATTTTCGGCCGTTACCGCGCCATGCCTGCGGTGATGAGCGAAGCCCGCGATATTCTCGGCACGCTCGGCCTTCTGGCGCTTGCCGAAACAAGGGTGCGCGAAATCGCCTATGGCCAGCAGCGGCTGATCGAGATCGCGCTTGCCATGGCGCTTCGCCCGAAAATCCTGCTGCTCGACGAACCGGCCGCTGGCGTGCCCTCCACGGAAACGGCGCGCATCGAACAGGCGCTCGACCGGCTTCCGTCTGACCTCGCGATCCTGATGATCGAGCACGACATGGATCTCGTCTTCCGTTTCGCCAAGCGCGTGGTCGTTCTGGCCGCCGGCGCCGTCATCTTCGACGGTTCGCCTGATGATGTCACCAGCAATGCGGAAGTCCGCCAAGCTTATCTCGGAAGTTACGCCAATGCCCGCAGCGCCGCTTGAAATCGTCAACCTCACCGCCGGTTATGGCCCGACAAGGGTCATCGAGGGCCTGTCGCTTTCCGTGCCCTCGGGCTCGCGTTTTGCCGTGCTCGGCCGCAACGGCGTCGGCAAGACCAGCCTTTTTGCCACGCTGGCCGGCCAGACGAAACGTTTTGCCGGCGATATCCGCATCGGCGGGCAGGACATCGCCGCTTTGCCGAGTGCTGCCCGCGCCAAAGCCGGCCTCGGTTACGTGCCGCAAACGCGGGACGTCTTCCCGACGCTGACCGTCGAGGAAAACCTCTTCGTCGGCCTCAAGACCCGGCCGAAATCTGCGATCGAGGAAGCCTACACGCTGTTTCCGCGCCTCAAGGAGCGCCGCCGCAATCTCGGCTCGCAGCTTTCCGGCGGCGAACAGCAGATGCTCTCCACCGCCCGCACCATTCTCGGTCAGCCGCGCGTGCTGCTGCTCGACGAACCGCTCGAAGGCCTCGCCCCCGTCATCTGCGAGGAACTGATGGCCGCCTTCTCCAAACTCGCCCAATCCGGCGAAATGACCATTCTCCTCGTCGAACAGCGCATCCAGATGGCCATCGACTTCGCCGACCACGCCATCATCATGGAACGCGGCCGCATCGTCTGGGAAGGGCCGTCGAGCGAGCTTTCGGAGAATCCGGGCATTATCGACACGCATCTCGGGGTTGGCGGACTGCACTGAGCCACCCTCACCCTCATTCCTGTGCCTGTCACAGGAATCCAGCCAGCCCAAGTCCTTGGGCTGAAAGGACTCTCTCGCCGCGCAGACGCGCGTCGGCTGGATCCCCGTGACATCCTCGGGCTTGTTCCGGGGAACAGGGATGAGGTGAGTGTGTGGCGACCGTCGGTGGCTTGGTCACAAGGCGTGGGTCACAGGCCATGCAGATGAGCAGATACATCATCCCAATCCGGATTTGTGCTTTCAATCAGATTGAGCTTCCATTGCCGAGGCCATTTCTTGATCGTTTTTTCGCGCGTGATCGCGCTCGTCAAGAGGTCGTATTCCTCGAACCACACGAGCGTCTTTACGCCATATCGTGACGTAAATCCGGGCGTTAGTTCATTCTGATGTTCGAATATTCTATTGGGCAAATCCTTCGTAACGCCAGTATAGAGCGTTCCGTTTCGCTTGGATGCTAAAATATAAACGTAGCCTTTCATGTAAATGAACGTGCATCTTTCCTTAATGCTTCGCAAGGTCGAATTATATCCTCCCCTCATTCCTGTGCTTGTCACAGGAATCCAGTCAGCCCAAGTCCTTGGGCTGGAAGGAGACCCTCCCCGCCGCGCAGACGCGCGACGGCTGGATCCCTGTGACAAGCACAGGGATGGGGGGGGTGTGCGGGTCAGCCTGCGTCCATCAAAAACCCACCCATGTCTCATTTCCCCGCCCCTTAAAAAAACCCAATGGAATAAAAATTCCATTGCAGTTAAACTGCACACGATTTCAGTCTGCATAAGGGAACGACAATGACGGCAATCGAGGCGCCAGATTCGGTGAAGGCTTTTGAGGAGCGCTTGCTCCAGGTCGCGGAGGGCCTGCCGAAGCGGTTGCGGCAATGTGCCGATTATGTCGCCTCCAATCAGGACCGGATCGCCGTTTCCACCGTCGCCGAAATGGCGGATGGGGCGGGTGTGCAGCCTTCGGCCTTCATGCGGTTTTGCCAGATCATGGGCTTTTCCGGCTTTTCGGAAATGCAGCGCCTGTTCCGTGATTCCTATGTCGGCGGCTGGCCGGATTATGCCACGCGGCTCGACCATCTGCGGGAAAAGGGCGACGAGAGCGCCTCCGGCCTGCTGGCGGAATTCGTGGAGGCCGGCCGGTCCTCGCTGGAAATGCTGCTGAAGTCGGTCGATACACGCCAGCTTGACGAGGCGGTTTCGGCGCTGGCCGGCGCGCGCACCGTCCACATTGTCGGTTTGCGGCGTTCTTTCCCCATCGCCAGTTACCTTGCCTATGCCTTCGAGAAAATGAAGGTTCCGGCGGTTCTGCACAGCGCGGTCGGCGGGCTCGGCAATATCAGCGCCATTTCCCGCGACGACGCGCTGATCGCGATCACCTTCTCGCCCTATTCCACTGAGACGCTGGAACTGGCGGAGAACGCCCGCGCCAACGGCATTCCGGTCGTGGCGCTTTCCGATTCCGCCGTCAATCCGCTCCGGAAATCCGGTGCGACGCTGCTGACCGTCACCGAGATCGATTTCGGCGCGTTCCGCTCGCTTTCGGCCACGCTCTGTCTCGCCATCACGCTGGCGGTTGCTGTGGGAACTCGCAAGACGGCCTGAATATTTTTATTGAAAATGGAAAAAATAGAATTTATGATCCAAATCCATGAAACGGGCATTCCATCATCGTCCGTCTCGTGACGGGTGACAGTGGGCGGAGGAGGCCCGCCGGAGCGGGATGGCGAAAGGTGCGGGCGGCTTCGCCCGGTGTCGCTCCAAACATATGAGGCAGGCCGCCGCAACGGGCGGCCCGAAGGAGGAACCTTTTGAAAAAACTTGATCTCATCACGATCGGGCGCTCGTCTGTCGACCTTTACGGTTCGCAGGTCGGCGGCCGTCTGGAGGACATGGCCTCCTTTGCCAAATATATTGGCGGCTCCCCCACCAATATCGCCGCCGGCGCTGCCCGGCTGGGTCTCAACAGCGCCGTCATCACCCGCGTTGGCGATGAGCATATGGGCCGCTTCATCCGCGAGCAGCTGGTGCGCGAAGGCGTCGATGTGCGCGGCGTCAAGACCGACCCGGAGCGGCTGACCGCGCTGGTGCTGCTCGGCATTCGCGACCAGAACCAGTTTCCGCTGATCTTCTATCGCGAAAACTGTGCCGACATGGCGCTCAGCGAAGACGACATCGATCCCGCCTTCATTGCCGAGGCCGGCTGCGTCTGCGCCACCGGCACGCATCTGTCGCATCCAAGAACGGAAGCGGCGGTGCTGAAGGCGCTGAAACTCGCCCGCGAAAATGGCGCGAAGACCGCGCTCGATATCGATTACCGGCCCAATCTCTGGGGTGTGGCCGGCCATGGCGATGGCGAAAGCCGTTTCGTCGAATCGCAGAAGGTCACCGCCAAGCTGCAATCCACCCTGCATCTGTTCGACTTGATCGTCGGCACGGAAGAGGAATTCCACATTGCCGGCGGCTCCACCGATACGCTCACCGCGTTGAAGGCCGTGCGCAAGGTTTCGAACGCGACGCTGGTGTGCAAGCGCGGGCCGATGGGTGCTTCGGTTTTCGCCGGCGATATTCCTGCCAGCCTCGATGATGGCGAGACGGGCGAAGGGTTCCCGATTGAGGTCTTCAACGTTCTCGGTGCAGGTGACGGCTTCATGGCCGGGCTGTTCCGTGGCTGGCTGCGTGGCGAAGACTGGCCGACAACGCTGAAATACGCCAATGCCTGCGGCGCCTTCGCCGTCTCCCGCCATGGCTGCACGCCGGCCTATCCGAGCTGGGAAGAGCTGCAATATTTCTTCAAGGCCGGCATCCGCAACAAGGCGCTGCGCAAGGACGAGGCGCTGGAGCAGGTGCACTGGTCCACCAACCGCAAGGGCGACTGGGAGACGATGCGCGTCTTCGCTTTCGACCACCGCATGCAGCTGGAAGCGATCGCCGACGAACTTGGCGTCAAGCACGAGCAGATCGGTGCTTTCAAGACGCTCTGCCTTCAGGCCGCACAGAAGGTTTCCGGTGGTGAGCCGGGTTACGGCATTCTCTGCGACGGCCGCCTTGGCCGCGACGCCCTGTTTGCCGCCAGCGGCTCCGGCCTCTGGATCGGCCGTCCGGTGGAATGGCCGGGCTCGCGCCCGCTGACGCTGGAACCCGATCTCGGTAAGGATTTCGGCGGTCTTTCCGAATGGCCGCTTGAAAATGTCGTCAAGGTTCTGTGTTTCTATCATCCCGACGATACGGACGACATGCGCGCCGCGCAGGAAGAGACCGTCATGCGTCTGTTCCAGGCAACACGCCGCAACCGGCTGGAAATGCTGCTGGAGGTCATTCCCTCCAAGGTCGGTCCGACCGACGACCTTACCGCCGCCCGCATCGTCGAGCGTTTCTATGAGATCGGCGTCTATCCCGACTGGTGGAAGCTGGAGCCGATGAAGACCCGTGCCGCGTGGAAGAACGCCTGCGACGCCGTGCATCGCAACGATCCTTATGTGCGCGGCATCGTCGTTCTCGGTCTCGACGCGCCGCAAAGCGAGTTGGAAGAGAGCTTCCGCCTTGCCGCCGGTTTCGATCTGGTCAAAGGTTTCGCCGTTGGCCGCACGATTTTCGTGGATGCCGCCCGCAACTGGCTCGGTGGCAGGATGACCGATGAGGAAGCGGTCAGGGATATGGCGCAGCGCTATACCAGCCTGTGCCGCATTTGGGATGAGGCGCGCGCCAAAAAGGGAGAGGCAGCGTGAAGACAATCAGATTGACGGCTGCGCAGGCCATGGTTCGTTACCTGGCAGCGCAGATGAATGAGCATGGCGAAACCTATATCGCCGGCATGTGGGCCATTTTCGGCCATGGCAATGTCGCCGGCATCGGCGAAGCGCTTTATGGCATCCGCGACGAACTGCCGACCTATCGCGGCCAGAACGAGCAATCCATGGCCCATGCGGCCATTGCCTATTCGAAGCAGCTGCGCCGCAGACGCGCCATGGCGGTCACCTCCTCCATCGGCCCGGGTGCGGCCAATATGGTGACAGCGGCAGCGCTGGCGCATGTCAACCGCCTGCCTGTGCTGCTGATCCCCGGCGATGTCTTCGCCAATCGCGGCCCCGATCCCGTGCTGCAGCAACTCGAAGATTTCGGCGACGGCACCATGACGGTGAATGACTGCTTCCGCCCGGTCAGCCGGTATTTCGACCGTATCATGCGGCCGGAACAGTTGCTGACGGCCCTTCCCCGCGCCATGCGCACCATGACGGACCCGGCCGATTGCGGCCCCGTCACGCTCGCCTTCTGCCAGGATGTGCAGGCGGAAGCCTATGATTACCCCGAAAGTTTCTTCGAAAAGCGGGTCTGGCGTCAGCGCCGTCCCGAGCCGGATGTCGTGGAATTCGAAGAAGCGGTCGCGGCGCTGAAGGCGGCGAAGAACCCTGTTATCGTTGCCGGCGGCGGCGTTCATTTTGCCGGCGCAACCGAGACGCTGAAGCGCTTTGCCGAAACGCACTCCATCCCCGTCGTGGAAACGCAGGCCGGTAAATCGGCATTGGCCTGGGATCACGATCTCAATTTCGGCCCTGTTGGCGTTACCGGTGCGGAAAGCGCCAATATCATCAGCGAGAAGGCCGATCTGGTCTTCGGTGTCGGCACCCGTTTTCAGGATTTCACCACCGGCTCCTGGGCGCTGTTCAAGAACCCAAGCCGCAGGATCCTGGCGCTCAACGTCCAGCCCTATGACAGCGCCAAGCACGATGCGATCAGCCTGACGGCCGATGCCAAGATCGGGCTTGAAAAGCTCTCCGCAGCGCTTGGCAGCCACCGTTTCGCGGCGCCCAATGCCGGCCTGAAAGCTGCATGGTTTGAAAAGGCCGATGCCGATACGGCGGCGCCGGGCGAGGACAATGCCAACAGCCTGCCCACCGACATGCAGGTGATCGGCGCCGTACAGCGCCAGTCGCGTGACAATACCGTCGTCATGTGCGCGGCAGGCACCATGCCGGGCGAACTTCACCAGCTGTGGAAATCCAAGCTGCCGCTCTCCTATCACATGGAATATGGCTTCTCCTGCATGGGTTATGAGGTGGCCGGCGGTCTCGGTATCAAGATGGCGGAACCGGACCGGGATGTGATCGTCATGGTCGGCGACGGCTCCTACATGATGATGAATTCCGAGCTTGCCACATCGGTCGCCATGGGCGTGAAGATCACCCTCGTCATCACCGACAACAGGGGTTACGGCTGCATCAACCGCCTGCAGATGGAAACCGGCGGCGCGGAGTTCAACAACCTCTACGCCCACACCAACGTCAACCCCATCGCCATCGATTTCGTGGCCCATGCCGGCTCGATGGGGGCGGATGCACGCAAGGTCTCCACCATTTCCGAGTTGGAAGAGGCGCTTGCCGCCGCCCGCGCCTCCAGCCGCACCACCGTCATCGTCATCGATACCGACCCTTACCCGACGCCGCAGGCCGGCGGTCACTGGTGGGATGTCGCGGTGCCTGAAGTGTCCGACCGCGCCGAAATCGGCCCGGCCCGCGCCCGTTATGAAAACCATGTCAAGGAAAGACAGTAAGATGATCCGTTACGGTACCAACCCGATTGCCTGGTCCAACGACGACGACCGCACGCTGGGCGCGCATATCAGCCTCGAACAATGCCTTGATGAAACCGCGAAGATCGGTTTCGACGGCATCGAAAAAGGCCACAAGTTCCCGACGGAGCCGGAAGGCCTGAAGGGCGTGCTTTCGCCGCGCGGCCTCTCCTTCGTCTCCGGCTGGCATTCGCTGAACCTTCTGACCGATGACATCGAATCCGAAAAGAAGGCGATGCAGCCAGCGCTTGATCTCTTGAAGGCCATGGGCTCGAAGGTCATCATCGTCTGCGAGACCTCCAATGCCATCCATGGTGCCGATGACACGGCGCTGGTCGACCGTCCGCGCCTTGCGGCCGAGGACTGGGCGAAATTCGGCGCGGGCGTCGAGGCGCTGGCCGCCTTTGCCGCAGAACAGGGCATCACCCTCGTTTATCACCACCACATGGGAACGGTGGTGGAGAGCGAAGAGGAAATCGACCTCCTGATGAAACACACCGGCCCGAAGACGCATCTGCTGCTCGATACCGGCCATTGCCTGTTCGGCGGCGGCGATCCCGTGCGCGTCGCGCAGAAATATATGGGCCGCGTCGGCCACATCCATGCCAAGAATGTGCGTCCCGTCATCGCCGATCAGGTGCGCAACGAGCGGCTCTCCTTCCTCGAGGGCGTTCGCCGTGGCGTGTTCACCGTGCCCGGCGACAGCGAAGGCGGCGTGAACTTTCCGCCGGTGCTGAAGGTGGCGGCCGAGCATGGTTACAGCGGCTGGCTGGTAATCGAGGCCGAACAGGACCCTGACGTGCGCAACCCGTTCGAATATCAGAGCCTCGGGCTGAAATCGCTGAAGGCTTTTGCGCGCGAGGCGGGGCTGGATAAGGCCGAGGCTGCTTGAGGCCCTTCTGCCTTAGGCAGTGGAAGCCTGAAGCTCCTCCTCCCTCATTCCTGTGCTTGTCACAGGAATCCAGCCGACGCGCGTCTGCGCGGCGGAAAGACTCCTCTCAGCCCAAGGACTTGGGCTGGCTGGATCCCTGTGACAAGCACAGGGATGAGGGAAACGCGGGAATAGCCGCCCGATAAATTGAACGACACACCAAAAAGGAACACCACCATGACCTCACTTCTGCGCAAGCCGGTCGCGACCAGCGGCAAGGTGCACGACATCACGCCCCAAAGCGCGGATTGGGGTTATGTCGGTTTCGGCCTCTACCGCCTGAAGCCGGGCGAAACGGCGGCGGAAAACACCGGCGATACGGAAGTCATCCTCGTACTGGTCGAAGGCAAGGCGACGATTTCCGCAGGCGGGAAGGATTTCGGTGAACTCGGCGACCGCATGAATGTGTTCGAGCGCAAGCCGCCGCATTGCGTCTACGTTCCGGCCGGCTCAGAATGGTCGCTGACGGCCACGACGGATTGCACCGTCGGCGTCTGCACCGCGCCCGGCGAAAAAGGCAGCCGCGAGGCGCAGCAGATCGGCCCCAATGGCGTGCAGCTGACCGAACGCGGCAAGGGCGCCAATACGCGTTACATCTTCCCCATCGCCATGGAAGAGCGTGACGTGGCCGACAGCCTGCTGGTGACTGAAGTCTTCACGCCGTCGGGCAACTGGTCGTCCTATCCGCCGCACCGGCATGATGAGGATAACTATCCCGATATGACCTATCTGGAAGAGACCTATTATCATCGCCTCAACCCGGCGCAGGGTTTCGGCTTTCAGCGGGTCTTCACCGAAGACGGCTCGCTGGATGAGACCATGGCGGTGGCGGATGGCGATGTCGTGCTGGTGCCCAAGGGTCACCACCCCTGCGGCGCGCCCTATGGTTACGAGATGTATTACCTGAACGTGATGGCGGGACCGATGCGCAAATGGCGCTTTAAGAACCATCCGGATCATGACTGGATTTTCAAGCGGGATAATCCCTGAGAAGCACGACGTCCCTCATTCCTGTGCTTGTCACAGGAATCCAGCCGACGCGCGTCTGCGCGGCGGGGAGAGTCTTCCCAGCCCACGGACTTGGGCTGGCTGGATCCCTGTGACAAGCACAGGGATGAGGGCGGAGGGGCTTTGTTTCGCCTGCCACATTTCAATAAACGCTCAATACGTTGATTTCATTATAAAACTCTCGGGAGGAAAATACCATGGCCGCTCTTGGCGTGGGCCTTATCGGCACCGGTTACATGGGCAAATGCCACGCGCTGGCGTGGAACAACGTCACCAGCGTCTTCGGCGATGTGGAACGCCCCCGCCTCGTGACGCTCGCGGAAGTCAAGCCGGAGCTGGCGGCGAAGAAAGCCGCCGAGTTCGGTTTTGCCCGCTCGACAGGCAACTGGCGCGACCTGCTTTCCGATCCGGAGATCGACGTCATCTCGGTCACCACGCCCAACGCCTTTCACCCGGAAATGGCGATTGCCGCCCTCGAGGCAGGCAAACATGTCTGGTGCGAAAAACCGATGGCGCCCGCCTTCACTGACGCGGTGAGGATGCGCGACGCCGCCCGCCGGTCCGGCAAGGCGGCGGCGATGGGTTACAACTATATTCAGAACCCCGTCATCCGCCATATCCGCCGCCTGATCGACGAAGGCGCGATCGGCAAGGTCTATCACGTCCGCGCCGAAATGGACGAGGACTTCATGGCCGACGCCACCCAGCCCTTCTACTGGAAGAGCGAGGCCTCCTCCGGTTACGGCGCGCTGGATGATTTTGCCGTGCATCCGCTGTCGCTGCTCTATGCCCTGTTCGGCCACGCACAAAGCGCCATCACCGACATGGTGAAGCCTTACGAGACCCGCCCGCTGGCCGGCGGCGGCGAGCGCGCCGTCGAGACGCATGATCTCGCCAGCGTGCTGCTGAAGCTCGAAGGCGGCATTTCCGCCGTGCTCATCGCCAACCGCTCCGCCTGGGGCCGCAAGGGCCGCATCGCCATCCAGATTTATGGCTCCACCGGCTCGATCCTGTTCGATCAGGAGCGGATGAACGAATTCCAGCTCTACACCACGGATGGACGCGCGGAAGAACAGGGTTTCAGAACCATCCTCACCGCCCCCCATCACAAGCCCTATGACCGCTTCATCCCCGCCCCCGGCCACGGCCTCGGTTTCAACGACCTCAAGGTCATCGAATGCCGGGAACTGATCGCGGCAATTGAGGGGAAAAAGGCCCATATCATCGATTTCGAGGAAGGGCTGAAGATCGAGCGCAGCATTCATGCCATGGCCCGTTCCTTCGCCGAAGGGCGCTGGGTGGGAAGCGCCGAGATTGCGGAATAACACCGGCGCGAAAGCAGGCTCAGGCCGGCGTCATTACCGGGAGGCAGTCGCTTTCACGCTGTCACCCGGTTTATACCTTCGCCACACCATGGTTCCCCCTCGGGAACTCCGAAGCCAGCGCGCTGTACCATTTGCCGCTGTTTTTCAGCGTGCGCAGTTGCGTATCATAATCCACATGCACGAGGCCGAAGCGCATGCGATAGCCCTCGGCCCATTCGAAATTATCCATCAGGCTCCAGGCGAAATAGCCGCGCATCGGGTAACCGTCGCGGATGAGATCGGCGACGATGCCGAGATGTTCGGCATAATAATCGAGACGCGGCTGATCGTTCACCTCGCCATTTTCGACGCCCATATTATAGCAGGCGCCGTTTTCGGTGATGTAGCATTCCGGCAGGTCGTAACGCTTGTAGAGGGTCTCGACCAGCGATTGGAGCGCCGGGGCGTAAACCTCCCAGCCGATATCGGTCTTCACCGCGCTGACCGCCGGAGCCGGCGTGGTGGCGGGAAATTCCGCGCCCTGCGTCGCATCGTCGGCAACCCGCATCGGCGTGTAATAATTCAGCCCCCACCAGTCGAGCTTCTGGCTGATGATGGCGAGGTCTTCCGCCTCCACCACAGGCATGCGATCGCCCAGCGCTTCCATCATCCCGGCCGGATATTCGCCCTTGAAGACCGGATCGAAAAACGCGCCGTTGTGGAACTGGAAGGCCCTTTCGGCCGCCTTCAGATCGGCCTCGCTGTCGGAAGCGGGAATGACGGAATGGGCGTTCAGCACCAGCCCCACCGGCACCTTCGGCGCGACATGGTGGGAGGCTTCCACGCCGAAACCATGGGCGAGATTGATATGATGCATGGCGGCAAGGGCCGCTTCCATGTTGCGTTCGCCCGGCGCGTGAATGCCGTAGAGATGGCTGAGCCACACCGCGCACCAGGGTTCGTTGAAGGTCGCCACCGCATCCAGCCGGTCACCGAGACGGGCCATGACGGTTTTTGCATAACGCTGGAAGGCGTGCGCGGTGGAGCGCGAGGCCCAGCCGCCGTCGCCCATCAGCGTCAGCGGCAGATCCCAATGGTAAAGCGTCGCATAGGTCTTGATGCCACGCGCCTTGCAGCCATCAACGAGGCGGTCGTAGAAATCCAGACCCTTTTCGTTGATCGGCCCAAAACCATCGGGAATGATGCGCGGCCAGGCGATGGAGAAACGATAGGCCTCGACACCCATCTCCTTGATGAGATCGAGATCCTCTTCCCAGCGATTGTAATGATCGCAGGCGATATCGCCGTTATGACGCCCGAAGACATGGCCCGGCATGTTGCAGAAGGCATCCCAGATGGACGGTTTGCGGCCATCCGCTTTCGTGGAGCCCTCGATCTGGAACGAGGCGGTCGCGACACCGAACAGGAAATCGCCGGGGAAACGGGCTGCAAGCGCTTGGGGATCGGTCATCGGAGAGGCCCTTTCGTCATCCATCGAGCGTGAAAAGATCAGCAGCGGTTTAGACCATGTCGTCTGCGAGGTACAGTCGGGTGACAAGGAATCTACAACGTTTCAGGCTGCGCAGTTAACAAGTCCAAAGCGCTTTGCATGGGTAGATGCCGCCGCGACGGTTTTGCCGGCGGCGCTGGGCATCGGCCCGGCGAATGCGGGTGGGATGGGATGTGGTGAAAGTTGTTGCACTCACCGGGCCGCATCATCAGGACCGCGATAACGGCCCATCGGTCCTAGTCTTTTCACGGCACCTATCGGATCGGTCCTTCCCGCCTCTGGCCAGACGGAATGCTTTTCCGAAACACGGTCTGCCAGAACCATGCTTGTCGATGCCGGCCTCCGGTTCGCGAAAGACGCCGCGCGTATCGCCCTTCCGTTCCGGTTGCGGGAAGAATGATGCGGCGGAAATGGCCGGCGGGGATGGGAGGGAACGTATTTTTCGGGAAGTGACTGAAAAGTAAGGAGTGGCGGTGTGGAATTGCCCTCGCCTTTGGGAAGAGATGGCGAGCAGGCCCCCTCATCCGGCCCTTCGGGCCACCTTCTCCCCGGCCGGGGAGAAGAAATGTGCAGTGACCGCCGCATATTCTCAGGAGAGGTCGCTTTGGGCAAAGAGCGCCCCGCTTGTTCTTCTCCCCGCCGGGGAGAAGTGCCGGAGCGAAGCGAGGCGATGAGGGGGCAACGCTGCCCTTGCCCCCAATGCGCGCATCAAACGTAACGATTGACCACGTTTTCGAGATATTCCTGACGACCGGACTTCGGCTCGGGATTGATATCCTCGCGCTCCACCAGTGCGGCGATCTCCTCGAGCTTCAGCTCGCCACGCAGCATCTTCTGCGCCTCGGCAGAATCCCATTTGGCGTAACGTTCGGAAAGCGGCTTCGACAGCGCGCCGTCCTCGATCATCTTCGCCGCCGCCTTCAGGCCACGGGCGCAGCAATCCATGCCGCCAATATGGCCGATCAGCAGGTCCTGCGGGTCGAGCGACTGGCGGCGCAGCTTGGAATCGAAGTTGGTGCCGCCATTCTTGAAGCCGCCACCGGCGAGAACATGGTAATAGGCAAGCGCCATTTCCGGCACGTTATTGGGGAACTGGTCGGTGTCCCAGCCGGACTGGTAATCGTTGCGGTTCATGTCGATGGAGCCGAAAATGCCGAAGGCATTGGCCATTGCGAGCTCATGCTCGAAGGAATGGCCGGCAAGAATGGCGTGGCCCTGCTCGATATTGACCTTCACTTCCTTTTCCAGCCCGTTCTTCTGCAGGAAGGCGTAAACGGTGGCGACGTCGTAGTCATACTGGTGCTTGGTCGGCTCCTGCGGCTTCGGCTCGATCAGGATCGTGCCTTCGAAACCGATCTTGTATTTATATTCCACCACCAGGTTGAGGAAACGGCCGAGCTGGTCGAGTTCACGCGACAGATCGGTGTTGAGCAGCGTTTCGTAACCTTCGCGGCCGCCCCACAGAACATAATTCGCGCCACCGAGCTTCTTGGTGGCATCCATGCAGGTCTTCACCGTGGCGGCGGAGAAGGCGAAGACATCCGGGTCCGGATTGGTTGCCGCACCCGACATGAAGCGGCGGTTGGAGAAGAGGTTGGCCGTGCCCCACAGAAGCTTCACGCCGGTATCGGCCTGCTTCTCAGCAAAATAATCGACGATCTCGTTGAGGTTCTTCGTGTTCTCGGCGAAGTTTTTGCCTTCCGGGCGCACATCGGCGTCATGGAAGCAATAAAACGGCGAACCGAGCAGCGAGAAGAATTCGAAAGCCACATCGGCCTTCAGCTTGGCGGCCTGCATCGTATCTTCGAACCAGGGGCGCTGGAAGGTCTGGCCGCCGAAGGGGTCACCGCCCGGCCAGGTGAAGGTGTGCCAATAGGCGACCGCAAAACGCAGGTGATCTTCCATGCGCTTGCCGGCGACGATCTCGTCGGGATTGTAATGGCGGAAGGCCAGCGGATTGGTGCTGTCGGGGCCTTCATATTTGATCTTGGCGATATCGCCGAAGAAACCTGTGCTCATGGTGGTCCTCCTCTTGGGGTGGGTTTGGGTGGTGTTCGGTATAGGTTGGAGGGTGGGGCTCACCCCCCTCTGTCCTGCCGGACATCTCCCCCACAAGGGGGGAGATCGACTTGTGGTTAGGTTCTCACCTCTCGCGAGGTAGAGTATGAAGTGAAGTGCCCGCCACTTGCCGATCTCCCCCCTTGTGGGGGAGATGTCCGGCAGGACAGAGGGGGGTGATGCCCCACCCTCAACACATCAATGCGAAAGCGCCCGAATAGCCGGATAAAGCGCATGATATCGCCGATAGGCCTCCTCATAAGCCCCGGCCAGCGCAGCCACCGGCTCGATCGTCCGCGCCGTTTCCGGCTGCGAGCAAACCGCCACCGGATCGGCCCCGGTCGCGGCAGTCAGGCCAAGGCGGGCCGCACCGAAGGCGGCACCGAAATCGCCCTCGGCCGGAATATCCACGGGCACGCCAAGCGAGGTGGCAATCGATGCCAGCCAATAGGCCGAGCGCGAGCCGCCGCCGATGGCGGTGACGCGGGAAATCGAGGTGCCGGCCGATTTCAACGCTTCGAGATTGTCCCGGATGGCAAAGGTGACGCCTTCCAGCACAGCCTGGGTCAGCGCCTTGCGGTCGCTTTCATGCGAAAGGCCGATGAAGGAGCCGCGAATGGCCGCGTCATTATGCGGGGTGCGCTCGCCGGAGAGATAGGGCGCAAAGGTCACGCCGGAGGGCGCAAGCAGCGTCTCGCCGAGTTCGCCGGTCAGATCGGCGGCGGACTGGCCGGTGAGGCGCGAATACCAGTTCAGCGCATCTGTCGCGGAAAGGATGACGCCCATCTGGTGCCAGGTATTGGGCAGCGCATGGCAGAAGGCATGCACGGCGCTTTCCGGCTTCGGCAGATAAGACGCATTGGCGGCAAAAAGCACGCCGGATGTGCCGAGCGATACGAAGGCATGGCCTTCCTTCACCGTGCCCATGCCGCAGGCGGAAGCAGCATTGTCGCCCGCGCCACCGGCGACGACGGCACGGCCGGCAATGCCCAATTCGGAAGCCAGTTCCGCGCGCAGTACGCCCGCCTCATCCGTGCCTTCCACCAGCGAGGGCATGTGTTTTTCATCGAGCCCGGTGGCGGCAAGCAGTTCGGAGGACCATTTGCGCGCGCCGGTATCGAGCCAGGAGGTGCCGGCGGAATCGGACATTTCCGAGATATAGTCGCCGGTCAGCCACAGCCGCAGATAATCCTTCGGCAGCAGCACCTTGGCCACTTTCGCGAAGATGTCAGGTTCGTTCTTCGCCACCCAGGCAAGCTTCGGCGCGGTAAATCCGGGGAAGACGATATTGCCGGTGATCTTGCGGAAACGCGGATCGGCATCGAGTGCTGCCGCCTCGGCATGGGAGCGCGTGTCGTTCCACAGAATGCAGGGGCGCAGCACCTTGCCTTCGGCATCCACAAGCGTCGCGCCGTGCATCTGGCCGGAAAGGCCGATGCCCTTCACGGCGGCGAGTTCCTTCGGAAACTTCTGCTTCAGGCCGGCAACGGCGGTTTTCGTCGCGGCGATCCAGTCCGCCGGGTCCTGTTCGGACCAGCCGTGATGCGGGCGTGAAACGTCCAGCGAGCCATTGGCCGAGCCGATGATTTTCTGATCGCCGTCCATCAGCAGGGCTTTGACGCCTGAAGTGCCAAGATCGAGACCGAGATACATGTATTTCTCCATTCCGGCGCCCCATGCGCCGCTTTCAGCGTTTTTTAGAAGTCACCGCATTTCCGGACGGAAAACGGCGGTCACTTTTCCTGGAAATGCTTTCATCAGGGCAGATTGTCCCTGAGGAATATGTCGATACGGATACGTTCCTGCGCGGCGATGACCGGCTGGCCGTCGGCCCGCGCCTTCAACACGCGGATGGCGCTGCGCACCTCGTGGCCGGCATCCTGGTTGAGCACGGCATCGAGCAGCCCTTCCCTTAGCGCATTGGCGGTGTTTTCCGTCAGCTCATGGGCGATGACCGAAAGCGCCCTTTCGCCATCAGCCGCCGCAAGCGCGCGAATGAGACCGCGATTACCGGCACCGAGACTGTAGATGCCGGAGAGGGCACCATTGCCGAGCGCCTCGCGCACCAGCGCCTCGACGGTGAGCGGATCGTCCCTGCCCTCCAGCACCGGCAGCAGCCGCACCTGCGGAAATTCGCTTTCGATGACGGCGCGAAACCCTTCCAGACGTTCGCGATGGTCGCGCACCAGCATGGAGCCGGCGACAACAGCGACATCGCCGCCGCGCCCGGAGAGAAAACGCCCCATCAGGCTCGCCGCCGTGCGCCCGGCCGCGACGTTGTCGACACCGGCATAATGATCGCGCCGCGAACCGGAGAGGTCTGACACCAGCGTCACCGTGGCGATGCCGTCTTCCGCCAGCCGGTCGGCGGCCTCGGCCACATCCCCGGAATCCGTGGCGACAAAGGCCACGCCCGACGGCTTTTCCCGCCGCGCCACCTCGAGAGCCTCCGTCAGCGCCGTGGCGTTGAACGGCGGCACCTCGATGATGCGGATCGCCGTGCGCTCCAGATGCGCGCGTGCCGCTGCCGCCCGCACTTCGGCGCGCAGCGTTGCCATGAAGGAATTGTCATTGCCCGGCAGGATGAAGACCAGCGAATAATTGCGGCCCTTGGCCAGATTGGCGGCCGCGATATCGCGCACATAACCGAGTTCCGCAATGGCCGCCTCCACCCTTGCGCGCGTGGCCGCATGCACGCCGGGGCGCATGTTCAGCACCCGGTCGATGGTGGCGAGACTGACGCCCGCCCGCTCGGCGATATCATGAACTGTCGGCTTCATGGCTCCTCCCTGCCTTTTGCATATCCAGCTTTGCGGTCGAGGTAAACTGAAAAATGATGTACGTACCTCATATTCTGCCTAAAGCCACAGCGATCAATCGGCGGAGGTTCTTTCACGGCGTTGCCGCGTGTTTCTTCTCCCCGAGGGGGAGAAGGTGGCCCGAAGGGTCGGATGAGGGGGCAAGCTCTCCGAATATCTCTACCCTTGCCCCCTCATCCCGCTGCCGCGGACTTCTCCCCGGCGGGGAGAAGAAGCGGGCGGCACCCCGCTCGCTCCATATTCAAAACAAAAAAGGGGCCGTCATTTCCGACGGCCCCAGCTCTGCGGTGGATGGGAGGGGATTGTTGTCAGTGCGCCGCGTCTGGTGGCGGCGCTGCCTTGGGTTTCTGGATCAGCACGGTCATGAAGATCAGGCTGGAGAACAAAATCGTCAGCGCGAAGAACACATCCGCGAAGGCCAAAATCCATGCCTGCTGCGAAACCATGCCGACCATTTTCTTGACCGCGACGGATGCGCCGTCCAGCCCGTAGGAATCGTAGTTGGCGCCGACACTGTTCAGCCATTCCAGCGCCTGCGGGTTGGAGTAGCTGATATGTTCGGCCAGCCGCACATAATGGTCGTCCGTGCGCTGCGACAGCATGGTGTTGATGATGGCAAGACCAACCGCGCCGCCGAGGTTACGGGTGAGATTGAACAGGCCGGAGGCGTTGCGGATACGGGCCGGAGGCAGGGTGCCGAGCGCGATGTTGTTGATCGGCACCATGCACATCATCAGGCCGAAACCGCGCAGAATCTGCGGGATCAGCAGCTCGTAGAAATCCCAGTCGGTCGTCACATGCGTCATGATCCACGTGCCGCAGCCGAAGCTGATGAAGCCGATGGCCATCATCGCCCGCGGATCGAGCTTGGTGGAGACCTTGCCGGCGATCGGCGCGGTAAAGAACATCGCAAGACCGGACACGAACATGGTCTCGCCGATCATCAGAGCATCATATCCCCTCACCCGGCCGAGATAGAGCGGATAGAGATAGGTCAGCCCGTAAAGCCCGATGCCCATGACGAAGGAGAACAGCGAGCCGATGGAGAAGTTGCGGTCGGCGAAGGCGCGGATATCCACCACGGGGAATTCCACCTTGAAGGCGCGCCAGAAGAACACGACAGCACCGATGACCATGGCCACCGAGCCAAGCACGATATGTTCGTCGTTGAACCAGTCCTTGTTGTTGCCCTCTTCCAGCACATATTCCAGCGAGCCGAGGAAGACCGCCATGGAAAGCAGGCCCCACCAGTCGAACTTTTTCCAGAGCGAGCTTTCGGGCTTGTCGAAATCGATCAGGCTCCAGGTGAGGATGGTGACGATGATGCCGGGGATGATGTTGACGAGGAACAGCCAGTGCCAGGAAAAGGCATTGGAGAGATAACCGCCGACCGTCGGGCCGATGGTGGGTGCGAGCGTGGCGACGAGACCGATGATCGGCGAGACGACCGAGCGCTTCGACGGCGGGAAGATCGTGAAGGCGGCGGCGAAGACGGAGGGGATCATGCCGCCGCCGATAAAGCCCTGGATCGCGCGGTAGACGATCATCTGGTCGATATTGGTGGCTGTGGCGCAGAGTGCGCTCGAAATCGTGAAGCCGGCCGCGCAGGTGGCGAAGAGCACGCGCGTGGACAGGATGCGCGCCAGCGTGCCCGAAAGCGGGATCATGATGACTTCGGCAATCAGATAGGAAGTCTGCACCCAGGCGATCTCATCGGAACCCGCGCCGAGGCCGGCCTGGATTTCCGCGAGCGAGGCGGAGACGATCTGAATGTCGAGGATGGACATGAACATGCCGAAGACCATCGCGAAGAACGCGATGAGCCTACGCCTGTCCATCGGGGGATCGGCGGGGATCGACGCCCCGCCCGTACCGACAACCGTAGCCGCCATGATCTTGACCTCAACGGCGCATCAGCGATGCGCCTTACTTGGCTTCCGGGTTAACTTGCGCCGTTTTCGTGGTTTCCGGCGCCGTGCGGGTATCGACATCGACAACGACGCTGAGGCCGGCACGCAGATTGTGCTTTTCGAGGTCTTCCTTGGAGAAGACGATACGAATAGGCACGCGCTGAATGACCTTGGTGAAGTTGCCCGTGGCGTTTTCCGGCGGCAGCATGGAGAATACCGAGCCAGAACCGGGCGAAATCGACTGCACCGTGCCTTCGATCGTCGCATCGTCAAAGGCGTCGACATGCACGCGCACCTTCGAACCGGGTACGACGCGGGCAAGCTGCGTTTCCTTGAAATTGGCGTCGATATAAAGCTCGTTCATCGGCACCAGAGAAGCCAGACGCTTGCCGACAGACACCAGATCGCCGTTCTGAACCGCCAGATTGCCGATGACGCCGTCATAGGGCGCCTTCAGAACCGTAAAGGACAGGTCGCGGGCGGCCTTGTCGCGGGAAAGCTGCAGCGAACGGATCGTGCTTTCGGCTTCCTCGCGCTGGGCGCGCAGAAGCTCGACATTTGCTTTCGCGGAGGAGATGGCGGCATCGCCGGCCACGACATTCGCCTTGGCCTGATCGAGCGCGACCTGCGCATTGTCGGAAGCGGCAACCGTGCCGACATCCTTCGCCTGCAGCTCGCTGGCGCGCTTCTGGGTGATTTCCGCACCGCGAAGGGCGGCATCCAGCGCGCCCTTCTGGGCGACGGCCTGTTCCAGCGAAGCTTCACCGCCGACGATCTGCGCATCGATGCGCTTCAGCGACAGTTGCTCGGTGCGGATCTGGGCTTCGGCCTGATCGAGCGCGATGCGATAATCGCCATCATCCAGCGTCACCAGCGGATCGCCCGCCTTGACTTCCTGGTTCTCGACCACGTTCACCTTGGCGACATAACCCGAAACCTTCGGTGCGATGACGGCGATATCACCTTCTATATAGGCATCGTCCGTCGACACCATGAAACGACCGTCGACCCACCAGTTGTAACCATACCAGCCGGCGCCGGCGAGAAGGGCAACGGCGATAACAGGCAGAAGCTTCGAACGCTTCTTCTGCTTCGGCGCAGCAATGGTCTGGGGCTGCGGCTGCGGCGCGGCCTCGGCCGGCTTTGCGGGAGAGGTCTCGGCCTTGGCGGAGATATCCGCCTCTTCCGCATCGTTGGCGGCGCGAACCGCACTATTCTTCTGGGCCGACATGAGAGCTTACCGTGATAAATTGAAGAAAGTTTTTCGAACTGAACCGTTCGGTTCGATTGACATAATCTCTTTCCTGACACATATCAAGTGTTATCGAACCGATTGGTTCGACGTTCGGTTAATTTTTTTTACGCCATTGCGATGCTAAGAGGCGGTATCGATGGCAGGTGAAGACAGGGATATGGAGACGGAAACGGAAACGGAAACGGGCTGTCCGGGCAATGCCGCCGGGCGTTTTGCGGCGGGTGAAGACCCGGCCAAACGCGAGCAGATTCTCGCGGGCGCCTGGCGTGTGTTCAAGCGCAAGGGTTTCGACGCGGCCAGCATGAACGACATCACGCGCGAAGCCGGCGTTTCCAAGGGCACGATCTATGTCTATTTCTCCAACAAGGAAGATCTGTTCGTCGCCCTCGTCGACCATCACCGCAACGAATTCGCCACCTCCATGCGCCATATTCTCGAAGGCACCGAGGAGGTGCGCGAGGGACTGGAACAGTTCGGCAAGGCCTTTGCCAACAAGATGATCTGCTCCGACATGATCCCTGCCATGCGTTCGGTGCTTGGTGTCATCGATCGCATGCCGAAGCTGGCGCAGCGTTTTTTCCTTTCCGCGCCGAATAATGTACGTACCGTGCTTCTGGATTTCATCGAACATCAGGTCGAGATCGGCCATTTGAAGGTGGATGATCCTGAGCTTGCCGCCCGGCAATATATAGAGCTTTCCACCGGCACCTTCTTCAAGCTCCGGCTGTTCGGCGAGCTGGAAGGCCCGGTTCCCGACGAGGAACTGGACCGGGTGATCGGCAGTGCCATCAACGTCTTCATGGCTGCCTACGGAACCGACAAGGCCTGAGATCATTCAGCAACGGCGTGAACGCCAATACGCGGTCTGCGCGAAATTTCGATGAAATCTTGCGCCCTGGAGCCATCAACTCCTTGTTTCTCGCGTATTGCGCTATAAATTCCCCCCACCGAATGTTTCGGCTGGCCTTGTTGCTGAAAGGAAAACCTGCCTGATGGAGTCCGTTCTCCCTCTTCTATCTGACCCCGCCGCCTGGGTGGCGCTCGTCACGCTGATCGTCATGGAGGTCGTGCTCGGCATCGACAACCTGATCTTCATCTCCATCCTCACCAACAAGCTGCCGCCCGAACAGCGCGAAAAAGCCCGCAAGATCGGTATCGGGCTCGCACTCGTCATGCGTCTCGGCCTGCTCGGCACCGTCGCATGGATCGTGCAGCTCACCACGCCGGTCTTCGAAGTCTTCGGCCACGCCTTCTCGTGGAAGGACATGATCCTCATCGCCGGCGGTCTCTTCCTGATGTGGAAGGCGACCAAGGAAATCCACCACAATGTCGACCCGGAAGACCACAAGGAAGACATGGTGGGCGGCCCTGTGGGCATGAATTTCGGCGCCGCCATCGGCCAGATCCTGCTGCTCGACCTCGTCTTCTCGGTGGACAGCATCATCACCGCCGTCGGCATGACGCCGCATCTGCCGATCATGATCGTCGCGGTCATCGTGGCCGTCACCGTCATGCTGCTGGCCGCGACGCCGCTCGCCAACTTCATCGAGCGCAACCCCACCATCGTCATGCTGGCGCTCGCCTTCCTGATGATGATCGGCACGACGCTGATCGCCGAAGGCATGGGCTTCCATGTTCCGAAGGGTTACGTCTATGCCGCCATGGCGTTTTCGGCGCTGGTGGAACTGCTCAACATGCTGGCCCGCAACGCCAGACAGCGCAAGAAAGCGCAGGCCGCCGGCAAACCGCATTGACAGCATTCCGTCATGCCGGACCCGATCCGGCATCCAGCCAGCCCAAGTCTTTGGGCTGGAAAGACTCTTCTCGCCGCGCAGACGCGCGTCGGCTGGATACCGGCTCAAGGCCGGTATGACGGAAATAAATTGACCCATTGTCAAAACAATGAGCGTTGCGCATGCTTTCCTCATGCGCCAAGGTTACGTATATATTCTTGCTTCCAAAAGAAACGGTACGCTTTATACTGGCGTGACGAGTGATCTTTCTCGCCGTTTATATGAGCACCAGAACAACCTGACCCCCGGCTTCACAACTCGTTATGGCGTTAAGACGCTTGTATGGTTCGAGACATACGATCTTGTGACCGACGCGATCACGAGAGAAAAGACCATTAAAAACTGGCCGCGGGCATGGAAGATCAAGTTGATTGAAGATATCAATCCAGCCTGGGACGACATCGCGCATTTTCTTCTCTGACAACGCCTCCGCTCCGTCATGCCGGACCTGATCCGGCATCCAGCCAGCCCAAGTCCTTGGGCTGAAAAGACTCTTCCCGCCGCGCGAACGCGCGTCGGCTGGATACCG
Source organism: Agrobacterium sp. LEGMi-208b (assembly GCF_059511785.1). Taxonomy (NCBI): domain Bacteria; kingdom Pseudomonadati; phylum Pseudomonadota; class Alphaproteobacteria; order Hyphomicrobiales; family Rhizobiaceae; genus Agrobacterium; species Agrobacterium sp. LEGMi-208b. The sequence goes on along the minus strand of NZ_CM183446.1, from coordinate 2,002,253 downwards.
GCTCAAGGCCGGTATGACGGAGGAGGTATAAATCCCGACGTCCAACCCGGAACCGCTTCACCCCGCCTTGCGTTCTTCGATACCATCACCGATAGAGTCCTCTATCGGCGCCTCTCCTTCGAAAGCATATGCCAGCATGACGACAGACCAGATCCTCGCCTTCACCGTCATCGCCGGCATGATGGTCGCGTTCATCTGGGACAGGTTCCGTTATGACGTCATCGCCTGCAGCGCCCTTCTGGTGGCGGTGGCGCTTGGGGTCGTGCCCTTTAACAAGGCTTTCTCGGGTTTCTCCGACGATATCGTCATCATCGTCGGCAGCGCGCTGGTCGTCAGCTCGGCGGTGGCGCGGTCGGGCATCGTCGACATGACGATCAAGAAATATTTCCCGGAAATGCATTCGAAAAGCCTTCAACTGGCCTTTCTGATGATCGTCGTCGCCATCATGTCGGCCTTCATCAAGAATATCGGCGCGCTCGCCATCATGATGCCGGTTGCCTTTCAGTTCGCGCGCAAATCCGGCAGCCCGGTCTCCTATTATCTGATGCCCATGGCCTTCGCAGCCCTGCTCGGCGGGCTGATGACGCAGATCGGCACCTCGCCCAATATCGTCGTCTCGCGGCTGCGCGAGGAGATGACCGGGCAGAGCTTCACCATGTTCGATTTTACCCCCGTCGGCGCGGGACTGACCGTGATCGGCATCATCTTCCTGACCTTCGGTTACCGGCTGCTGCCGGTGCGCAACCGCCAGCAGGCCTCGGTGGAGGATATTCTCGACCAGTCGGCCTATACCGCCGAGGCGACCCTGCCGGCCGACAGCACATACGCGGAAAAGCCGCTGCGCGAACTGCTCAAACAGGCCGATGGCGGCGTGATCGCCAGCACCATCCTGCGCGGCCCGCGACGCATTTCCCCCTTCCCCGATGTGACGCTGAAGGCGGGTGACACCATCCTTCTCGAAGGCAGCCCGGAGGGGCTAGACCGGATCGTCTCGCAGGCGAAGCTGCTCTTATCCGGCAAGCCTCTGATGGAGAATGGCCAGAAAACCGCCGATCTCATTTCCATGGAAGCTGTCATCAGCAATGAGTCGGTGCTATCAGGCATTTCCGCACGCGAGCTTTCGCTTTCCTATACGCGCGGCGTCAACCTGATCGCGGTGAGCCGCCGCGGCCAGCGTGTCAGCCAGCGGCTTTCCGAACTGACATTGCAGGCGGGCGACGTCATTCTTCTGCAGGGCAGCCGCAAGAACCTGCCGCAGGTGCTGCAGGAATTTTCGCTCTTGCCGCTGGCGCAACGCGAAATCCTGCTCGGCGTGCAGCGTCGCGCACTTCTGGCGGTCATCGTGCTCGCCGCCGCCATGATCGGTGCCGGCAGCGGCCTGGTGCCGGTCTCCGTCGCCTTTTTTGCCGCCGCCTTCCTGATGATCGTCGTCGGCGCGATACCGCTCACCGAAGTCTATAAATCCATCGACGGGCCAATCCTCGTCATGCTTGCCGCCCTCATTCCCGTCAGCGACTCGCTCCGCACCAGCGGCGCCAGCGAACTGATCGCCGCCTGGCTTGGCCATGCCGCGCAGGGATTGCCGCCCTTTGCGGCGCTCGGCATGATCCTGCTCACCGCCATGGCCGTGACGCCCTTTCTCAACAATGCCGCCACCGTGCTGGTCATGGCCCCCATCGCCGCCGGTTTCGCCACCACGCTCGGTTTTCGGCCGGAGGCTTTCCTGATGGCGGTGGCGATCGGCGCCGGCTGCGATTTCCTCACCCCCATCGGCCACCAGTGCAACACGCTGGTCATGGGCCCCGGCGGCTACCGCTTCAGCGACTATCCGCGCCTCGGCCTGCCGCTGTCGATCATGATCGTCATTGCCAGCATTCCCATGCTGCTTTACGTCTGGCCAGTGCGCTAGGACGTGAACTAGGACGTGAGCTGGGACGCGAACCAGGGCACTGAACCAGCGCGGTCCGCCGCCGCGCGAAGACAGCGCGGGCTGCGTATTTCCTTGACGCCTGCGGCAGAATATGGCCTAAGCCGAAGCCGAACGGGAATGTGCAAAAGGCGCTTTCATTGCGTCTTCCAACATGATTTCCTGCCGCATCCAAACGAAAACTCTGTGACAGACGGGTGAAGCCGCCCCTATGTCACTTCCACGTCACGACGAGTGAATTTCATGACCACTTCCGGCGTTCGCGTCCGCATCGCACCTTCCCCCACCGGCGAGCCGCATGTCGGCACCGCATATATCGCGCTGTTCAACTATCTCTTCGCCAAGAAACACGGCGGCGAGTTCATCCTGCGCATCGAGGATACCGACGCCACCCGCTCGACCCTCGAATATGAGCAGAAGGTGCTGGAAGCCCTGCGCTGGACCGGCCTCACCTGGTCGGAAGGCCCCGATGTCGGCGGCCCCTACGGCCCCTACCGCCAGTCGGAACGCAAGTCCATGTACTGGCCCTATGCCGAAGAGCTGCTGGAAAAGGGCCATGCCTTCCGCTGTTTCTGCACGCCCGAACGGCTGGAAGAAATGCGCGAAGCCCAGCGCGCTAGCGGCAAGCCGCCGAAATATGACGGCCACTGCCTCAACCTCAAGGCCGAGGAAGTCACCGCCCGCGTCGCTAGCGGCGAGGCCAATGTCGTGCGCATGAAAATCCCGACCGAAGGCTCGTGCGATTTCCATGACGGCGTTTATGGCGATGTCTCGATCCCGTGGGATTCGGTCGACATGCAGGTGTTGATCAAGGCCGACGGCATGCCGACCTATCACATGGCCAACGTCATCGACGACCATCTGATGAAGATCACCCATGTGGCGCGCGGCGAAGAGTGGCTGGCATCCGTGCCCAAGCACATTCTGCTTTACCGTTATTTCGGCTGGGACCAGCCCACGTTCATGCATCTTTCGCTGATGCGCAATGCTGACAAGTCGAAGCTTTCCAAGCGCAAGAACCCGACCTCGATCTCCTATTATTCCGCTCTCGGTTACCTGCCGGAAGCGCTGATGAACTTCCTTGGCCTGTTCTTCATCCAGATCGCCGAAGGCGAAGAGCTGCTGACCATGGATGAGCTCGCCGCGAAGTTCGACCCGGAAGCGCTTTCCAAGGCCGGCGCCATCTTCGATATCCAGAAGCTGGACTGGCTGAACGGCCGCTGGCTGCGCGAGAAGCTTTCCCCGGAAGAATTCATTGCCCGCACGCTGGAATGGGCGATGGAAAATGCCCGCCTGACCGAAGGGCTGAAACTTGCCCAGAGCCGCATTTCGAGACTCGGCGAATTGCCGAACCTTGCAGGCTTCCTGCTGGCAAGCGATGTCGGCCTGACGCCGGCTTCCTTTGCCGGGCTGAAGAGCAAACCGGAGGAGATCCACGAAATCCTCACCACGGTTGCCGCCGATCTGGAAAAGATGCCGGACTGGAATGTGGAAGCGATCGAGGCCGAGTTGCGCGATGTGGCCGAACGCACGGGCAAGAAGCTGCGCGTGGTGACGCCGCCGCTCTTCGTCGCCGTCTCCGGTTCCTCGCGCTCGCTGCCGCTGTTTGACTCGATGGCGCTGCTTGGCCGCTCCGTTGTGCGCCAGCGGTTGAAGATGGCGATTGCCGTTGTGGCCACGATGGTTGGCAGCGGAAGCTGATAGTTATGTGCTGGCGGTGACGGCAGCATTTTAGAATACGCCTTCTGCCTGGGGCTTACCCCCCTCTGCCCTGCCGGGCATCTCCCCCTCAAGGGGGGAGATCAGATGCCGCGCCCACCCGTTCCATGGGCAAGGTGTCAGCCGCTTGTCGATCTCCCCCCTTGAGGGGGAGATGTCCGGCAGGACAGAGGGGGGTGAGCCCCGAGCACAAAGGCCACCCGCAACGAACAAGCCCGCTAAAGGCCAACACCATGAACGACAAGACGACCGAAACCACCGCCCTTTCCTCCGACGCGACAGAAGTGCGCCGCCAGAAACTCGCGCTGCTGCGCGAGCAGATCGGCGACGTCTATCCGGCGCATTTCCACCGCACGCTGACCAATGCCGAGCTGGCGGAAAAATATGCCGATATCGAAGCCGACGTCGAAACCGGCGATACGGTGACGGTGGCCGGCCGCGTTTATTCCTCGCGCAATTCCGGCATGTTCATGGATATCCATGACGCCTCCGGCAAGGTGCAGATCTTCTCCCACAAGGATACGACGCCGGAAGCGGCCCGCAACCTTTTGCCGATGATCGATATCGGCGACATCATTGGCGTGACCGGCAAGGTGCGCCGCACCAAGCGCGGCGAGCTGACGATCAATGCCGAAGAAATCACCATGCTGACGAAGTCGCTGCTGCCGATGCCCGAGAAGTGGCACGGTGTCTCCGACATCGAGCTGCGGTATCGCAAGCGTCATCTGGACATCCTCTCCAACGAGGAATCCAAGTTGCGCTTCCTGCAGCGCTCGAAGATTCTCTCCGGCATCCGCCGCTTCATGGAGGCCGAAGGCTTCCTCGAAGTGGAAACGCCGATGCTGCAGACCATCTATGGCGGCGCGACGGCCGATCCGTTCAAGACCTTCCACAACACGCTGAAGATGGACATGTATCTGCGCATCGCGCCGGAACTGTTCCTGAAGCGCACGCTGGTTTCGGGCCTCACCGACAAGGTCTTCGAAATCAACCGCAACTTCCGCAACGAAGGCGTCTCCACAAGGCACAATCCTGAATTCACCATGATGGAGTGCTACTGGGCCTATGCCGACTACGAAGACATCATGGGTCTCGTGGAGCGTCTGTTCGAGACGCTGGCGATTGCCCTGCATGGCACCACCGAAGTCGAATTCCAGGGCCAGACCATCTCCTTCAAGGGCCCGTTCAAGCGCGTGCCGATGCCTGATGCCGTGAAGGAAGCGACCGGTATCGACTTCCTTGCCCTCAAGACCGACGAAGAAGCCCGCGCCGCCGCCAAGGCCGCCGGTTTTGCCGTCGAGAAGGACTGGACCTGGGGCGAATGCCTTGCCTTCATCTTTGAAGAAAAGGTGGAAGCCACGCTGATCCAGCCGAGCCATGTGACGCATTTCCCGAAGGACATCTCGCCGTTTGCCAAGGAAGTGCCGGGCGAACCGCGCCTCGTCGAGCGTTTCGAAAGCTATTGCAATGCCTGGGAAGTGGGCAATGCCTTCTCCGAACTCAACGACCCGGAAGAACAGCGCCGCCGCATGGTGGAGCAGCTGGAACAGGCGCACGCCCGCGGCGAAAAGGACAAGCAGCTGGACGACGAATTCCTCGACGCCATCGACCAGGGCATGCCGCCCGCCGGCGGCCTCGGCATCGGCGTCGACCGCCTGATCATGCTCTTGACCAACGCGCCGTCGATCCGCGACGTCATCCTCTTCCCGGCCCGCCGCAACAAGGCGGACTGATCCAACAAAACCAGGGGCGGCCTCGCGGCCGCCTTCCGCTCCCCGATTTTCCCGCTAGCGGCGAAGGGGCGTATTTTCTTGACGTCATCCTTGCGCTTGTCCCAAGGATTTAATCACGCCCAACAAAATCAATCCGTTGCAGATCCTCGGGACAGGCCCACTGCTGTCCGATTTAAATTTTCACGCGCCGCCTATAACATTGATTTTTGATCAACGTCAGACGTCACTCTCCCTTCGGACACGAATGAAGTATGGGCGTTCTTCGATGAAGGGCAAACCTCGCCAAACACTCTGACGTCATCCTCGGGCTTGTCCCGAGGATCTGCAACGTCTTGATTTTGTTGACGTGTTTAGATCCTTGGGACAAGCCCAAGGATGACGTTGAGAAAAATGCGCAACGTTCACCATCAATTTCCATGCCATATAAAGTACCCAGAAATTTAAACCGGACAGCAGTGGGACAGGCCCGAGGATGACGTCGGAGAGTGTGGCGAGGTTTCGCCCCGTTTGTCTGCCGGTTTTCCTCTCCATACATAGACGCGCGCAAGTAATTATCCGACTTTCAGCGAACGGATCGCATAAGTTTATTTAACTTTCGGTAGAATATACTGGCGACCTCACCTCAACTTGTGATACCCATTTCCCATCATTCGCATTGTGTTTGACGGCTTTCGATCAAGAGCCGCCGGGGGAGATACGCATGCCCGAGAATGAGCTTCCCAAATACCAGCCCGACATGTTCGCAACGCCCGAGAAGGACTGCGACGTGGTGATGAAGGGCGGCATCACCTCCGGTGTCGTTTATCCCTATGCGGTTCTGGAACTGGCGCGCCGGTATCGCTTCCACTCGATAGGCGGCACCTCGGCCGGTGCGATTGCCGCCGCCTTTGCGGCGGCTGCGGAATATTCCCGCACCGTCAGAAACGATCCTGAAGGGTTCATCCGCCTGCAGGCCCATTGCGATACGATACCCGCAATTCTGGGCAAGCTCTTCCAGCCGGAGCGTCGTTTTCGCCCATTGATGCAATATCTGTTATGGGCGCAGGCCGGCGGCTGGCCGGGCAAAGTTCTGGGACTGCCCCTGGCCTTTCCGCTTGCCTCGATAGCGGGGATCGCCATAGGCGCCGGCCTGTTATGGGCCATGGGCGGCAGCTACGCCGGATCGGTTCTCGGCGGGTTTGTGGGACTGGTGGCCGCGATCCTCATCCAGGTTCTGTGGCTGGTTTTCCATCGATTGCCGCAGGAGGGCTTCGGTTTGTGCTCGGGACTGACGGTTCCGCGGGCGGATGTTCCGGGTCTCACGGAATGGCTGCATGCATCGATCCAGGACATCGCCTTCGGCAGCGAGGCCGCGGCAGCGCCGCCATTGACCTTTGGCCATCTCGCCGGCGACGACCCGAACAAGCCGGTGATAAACCTGAAGATGGTCACCACGAACCTGTCGATGCGGCGACCGCACACGCTTCCGAACACCAATCTCATTGTGGCTTACGACCCGAAGGAATGGAGCAAGCTGTTTCCCGCCGGCGTGATGAACTGGCTGAAGCAGATCGCAACACCGGGCGGTTCCTTTTCCGAACTCAAGGCTTTCCCGGAGCCCGGCCAGCTGCCGGTCATCATCGCCACGCGCATGAGCCTGAGTTTCCCGGTGCTGTTCAAGGCCATTCCCGCTTACACCAACGATCGCGGCACGCTCGATATCGTGCGGCGTCTCAGCGGCGACGCGCGACCCGTCATGAAAGCGAAAATCTGGTTCTCGGATGGCGGCATCAGCAGCAACTTTCCCATTCATCTTTTCGATGCCCTGCTTCCGTCGCGTCCCACTTTCGCCCTCAGCCTCGATGAATTGCCGAAATCCATCGCCGGCAACAGCAAGCGCGTGACCATTCCGCAGGAAGCGGGCGAAGGAATAGGCGTGCCCGTTCACAAGATGGAAAAAATGAGCGGTTTCCTCGGCAGCATCCTCAGCTCGGCGAAGGACTGGCAGGATCAATCGCTTGCCACCATGCCAGGGCAGCGGGAGCGCATCGCCCGCGTCTTTCTCAACGAGGAGGAAGGCGGGCTAAATCTCACCATGCCACCGGAGCGTTCGGCAAAATTGATGGGTTATGGTCTCGAAGTCGGATCGCTGTTTGCCAATGGCGCGCTGGATTTCGACGAGCATCGCTGGCGACGGACGCTTGTTGCCTATGATCGGCTGGAAGAGACGGTGTTTGCGACTGAGCGCGTGTGGAGCGAAGGCAAATATGAAGACTGGCTGACGGGCTATGTCGACGAGATCAAAAGCTACGCAGCCGTGACAAAGGGTGAGCGGGAAAAGCTGATCGCCCGCATTGCCGCCTTCGCCGCCCTGTCGCAGAGTTTCTCCCCGGCAATTGTCAACAAACGGAAGAAGTTTCCAAATCCGGCCGGTCGCCTGCGGATCGGACCGGATATCTGACGAGCCGGGTGAATATCCCCGGAAGGCTTCCGGGAGAACCCACCTTCGCCTGCTAGAGCATTTCCCCTGGAAGTGCGAGGCGGTTTTACGTCCGGAAAATGCGTAAAACAAAGAGCTGGAATATCCGCTTTGATCGAGCGGATCCTTTAGTGGCTCGGTGCCTTTTTCTCTGCACCGGATTCTTCCTCCGGCGCGTTTTCGGAAGCCGGCTTCCCTTCCGCCGCCTGTGCGGTGGTCGAGCCTTTGCCGAAGATCAGCGATTTCAGATAGGTGAGGCTGAAGATGCTGCCGCCATCGGCTTCCGGCGTCGAGGTCAGAAGTTCGTCGGCAGCCGGCTCGCCATGCGCTTCGGGAGACGGGCTTTCACCGTGGCCTTCAGCACCGGCGCCGCCTTCCTCGGTTTGCGCCGGCGCGGCGCCATGGCCACCCGCGCCGTCATCCTTGGTTTCGCCGTGTCCCGAAGCACTTTTCGCGGATTTTCCTTCGTGGCCTTCCGAGCCTGCATCCAGAGCCGGGGTGGCACAATCGGCGGAATCGCTGAGGCTTGCCGCCAGTGCCTCGGTATCTTCCAGCGGCAGGTCGATGCGCAAGCCGTAAAACTGGCCGCTGCCATTCGCCGCGCCATCATAATAAAAGGCCGAATAACGGTGGGCATCCGCCCCTTCGGGGATTTTTGCCGGATCGGGAATGAAGACCACCTGTGCGGCAATGGCACGGCCGCGCATTTCCGAGCGCAGTTGCGGACCGTTCCTGTCGAGTACGGAGACCTGAACCAGATCGGGTTTCTGCTTGTCGTAAACCGCCCGGGCGACCCGAATCGCGGTCTTCAGCCGCTCGGTGCCGTCACCGCCCTGGGTGCGAATGAATTTGCGGACCCATAAGGAACCGTTCTTGCGGATGTTGACTGTCTGGACCGCGTCGCAGGAAAGCCCGTTGGAAGAAACGTAGGATCGCCCGAGCAGCCGCTCGCTGCCGATAAATACGGCAGCAGAGCCGGTCGCACCCGCCAAAAGCAGGATCCCGCCTCCAATCATAACGAGCTTGCGCGAAAACCGCATTCGTCCGAATACAGCTTTCACCCGCAACATCCTGACATCAAGTACCCCGTCTTACGCCCTCACCCCAAAACGTGGCTCGATGGATGAGGAACACACGCGGGACAAGCTCGGGACCACGCTGTCCGAGCCTTGCGATAGTGCCGCTTTCTCATTGAAAAAAGTTTAATCCCGCCAGCACAACACCAGCAAAAACGCGCCATTTCCGGACATTTGCGAAATGCAGTAATTTGCGAATGATTTGCAATAGCGTTGACAAGCGTGATTTTATAACAGATGGTATTGCGAATTAATCGCAACAAAATCTGGTGAGCTCCGTGAACTTCCATAAAATCCGCCACGCCATTTTCGCTTTTTCGCTTTTTCTGCCGGGCGCTGCCCTTGCCCAGGAAAAGCCTGTTGTCGTGACCACCTTCACCATCATCGCCGACATGGCGCGCAATGTGGCGGGAGATGCGGCCGAGGTGGAAAGCATCACCAAGCCGGGCGCTGAAATTCACAACTACCAGCCGACGCCGCGCGATATTCTCAAAGCCCGCAAGGCCGATCTGGTTTTGCGCAACGGTCTCAATCTGGAATTGTGGTTCGAAAAGTTCCTGGCCAACCTTTCCGGCGTGCCGAGCGTGACGGTGAGCGAGGGCGTGGAACCCATGGCGATCAGCGGCGGCGCCTATCAGGGAAAACCCAATCCGCATGCCTGGATGTCGCCCGATAACGCCTTGATCTACGTGGAAAATATCCGCAAGGGTCTTGCCGAAATCGACCCTGCCCATGCCGACGTCTACGCCGCCAATGCCAAGGCCTATTCGGACAAGATCAGGGCCACGGTGCAGCCGATCCGCGACACGCTTTCGGTTCTGCCTGAGAACAAGCGCTGGTTGGTGACGAGCGAAGGCGCCTTTTCTTATCTCGCCCGTGATTTCGGCCTGAAGGAACTGTTCCTGTGGCCGGTCAATGCCGATAGCCAAGGCACACCGCAGCAGGTGCGCGGCGTGATCGACGCCATGCGCGAGCATAATATCCAGGTCATCTTCAGCGAAAGCACGGTTTCCGCCGATCCTGCGCAGCAGGTGGCCAAGGAAACCGGCGCGGCCTATGGCGGCATCCTCTATGTGGACTCGCTGAGCGAAGCGGACGGCCCGGTTCCGGGCTATCTGGACCTTTTGCGCGTGACCAGCGAAACCATCGCCAAGGGGCTGTCTTCATGAGAATGGGCAGTAAAAAATCCGGCGGCGGCCTGACGGTTCAAAATGCGACAGTGACCTATCGAAACGGCCACACCGCATTAAGAAATGCCAGCTTTTCCATCCCCCGCGGAACGATCACTGCACTTGTCGGCGTCAATGGCGCCGGCAAGTCCACGATTTTCAAGGCGATCATGGGTTTCGTGCCGCTGGCCGCCGGTTCCGTCTCGATTTTCGACCTGCCCGTCAAGGAAGCGCTCAGGAAAAACCTCGTCGCTTATGTGCCGCAGGCCGAGGAGGTGGACTGGAGTTTTCCGGTGCTGGTGGAGGATGTGGTGATGATGGGGCGCTACGGCCACATGAATTTCCTGCGCATCCCGTCCAAACGCGATCACCAGATGGTCGAAGAGGCGCTGAAACGCGTCAACATGCTCGATTATCGCAAGCGCCAGATCGGCGAACTCTCCGGCGGGCAGAAGAAGCGGGTGTTTCTGGCCCGCGCGCTGGCGCAGGAAGGTCAGGTCATCCTGCTGGACGAGCCCTTCACCGGTGTCGACGTGACGACGGAAGAGCAGATCGTCGCACTTTTGAAGGCGCTGCGCGACGAAGGCCGCGTCATGCTGGTCTCCACCCATAATCTCGGCAGCGTGCCGGAATTCTGTGACCGCGCCGTCTTCGTCAAGGGCACGGTGCTGGCATCGGGCAAGACGGCGGATACCTTCAACGAGGAGAACCTGCAAAAAGCCTTCGGCGGCAGCCTGCGCCACTTCGTGCTTGGCGGGGCAGACCTGCATAATGACGCCGATCCGCGCCGGGTGAAGGTCATCACCGATGACGAGCGGCCCTTCGTGATCTACGGCAAGAATGGCCATAACGGGCGCGATCCTGAGGCTCCGAAAGAAAAAGTCGATGATAAACAGCCTTCTTGAGCCCTTCACCTATGGCTATATGCTGAACGCCATCTGGGTCAGCGCACTGGTGGGCGGCGTCTGCGGCTTTCTCTCCGCCTATCTGATGCTGAAAGGCTGGTCGCTGATCGGCGATGCGCTTTCCCATGCCATCGTTCCGGGTGTGGCGGGCGCCTATATGCTGGGCCTTCCCTTTTCGCTGGGTGCTTTCCTTTCCGGCGGGCTTGCGGCCGGTTCCATGCTGTTCCTGAACCAGAAGACACGGCTGAAGGAAGACGCGATCATCGGGCTGATCTTCACCTCGTTTTTCGGGCTTGGCCTGTTCATGGTCTCGCTCTCGCCCACCTCGGTGAATATCCAGACCATCGTGCTCGGCAATATTCTCGCCATCACCGCCGAAGACACCATCCAGCTGGCGCTGATCGGCGGCATCAGCCTCATCGTGCTGGCGCTGAAATGGCGTGACTTCATGGTGGTGTTCTTCGATGAGAACCACGCCCGCACCGTGGGGCTGAAGCCGGAAGTACTGAAGGTGATTTTTTTCACCCTGCTTGCTGCGTCCACGGTTGCCGCCCTCCAGACCGTCGGGGCCTTCCTCGTCGTCGCCATGGTGGTGACGCCGGGCGCCACCGCTTATCTGCTCACCGACCGTTTCGAGCGGCTGATCCTGATGAGCCTCATCATCGGCGCGGCCACCAGCTTCGTCGGCGCCTATCTCAGCTATTTCCTCGATGGCGCGACCGGTGGCGTCATCGTCGTGCTGCAGACGGCGATCTTCCTTGCCGCCTTCATCTTCGCGCCCAAGCACGGCCTGCTCGCATCCCGGGCCAAGGCCCGCAAGACGCTCGGAGAAACGCCATGAGCGAATATCTCGAACTCGCCATCCTGCCGTTTCAATTGCCCTTCATGCAATATGCCTTCGTGATCACGCTGATGATCGCGGTGCCCATGGCGATGCTCTCCTGTCTTCTGGTGCTGAAAGGCTGGTCGCTGATGGGCGATGCGGTTTCGCACGCCGTGCTGCCCGGCGTGGTGGTGGCCTATATCGTCAACATCCCGCTTTCCATCGGCGCCTTCATCGCCGGTATGATCTGCGCGCTCGGCACCGGTTTCATCAAGGAAAACAGCCGCATCAAGGAAGATACGGTGCTTGGCATCGTCTTTTCCGGCATGTTCGGTCTGGGGCTCGTGCTTTATGTGAAGGTGCAAAGCGACGTGCATCTCGACCACATCCTCTTCGGCGACATGCTGGGCATTGCGCCGTCCGACATGCTGGAGACGGGCCTGATCGCGCTTTTCGCCACGCTGTTCCTCGGCATCCTGCGCAAGGACCTCCTGGTCAACGCCTTCGATGCCCAGCATGCAAAAGCCATCGGCCTGCCGGTGCGTGTGCTGCATTACGGCCTGCTAATGGTTCTGTCGCTCACCGTGGTCGGCGCATTGAAGGCGGTGGGCATCATCCTTTCGGTCGCCATGCTGGTGGCGCCGGGGGCAATCGCCTTCCTGCTGACCCGGCGGTTTTCCGCCATGCTGCTGGTGGCCATTGCGGTGGCGGTCGCCTCATCGCTTTCGGGCATATGGCTAAGCTTCCTGATCGACAGCGCGCCGGCCCCCACCATCGTGATGTTCATGAGCCTTGCTTTCGTTGCCACCTTCATCCGCACCATCTGGAAAGCCCGCCAGATCGACGCGGCGCGTGAAACAGGCTTCTAGAGCATTTCCAGGAAAAGTGGACCCCGGTTTTCCGTCCGGAAATGCGCCAAAACAAAGAGTAAGAGTGTTTTCGCGATTCGAAGAAAAGCGAAAACACTCTAAAACAACGATTTTTGCGGGCGTGTGGAACATTTTCCCCTTTTGCGCGTCATTTTACCGAGCCTGTCGCGGGGCGGCGAGCTCGGGAAAATTATGCAAAAGGGGAAGCGCCATGCTGAAGTGGGCTCTTATTTTCTTTGTTATTTCTTTGATCGCCGGCGTATTCGGCTTTACCGGCATTTCGGCAGCCGCGGCGGGCGTGGCCCGCATTCTGTTCTTCATCGCCGTCGTGATCTTCCTGGTCTTCCTCGTGCTTGCACTGATGGCCGGAAGCGCCGTCGTCTGAATGAAAAAGGCGACCGGTGCAAGAGCCGGCCGCCTTTAATCTCTGAAAACTGTATACTCTCCTGCGTCATCCTCGGGCTTGACCCGAGGATCCATAGCCTGAGGTGTGGATCCTCGGGTCAAGCCCGAGGATGACGTTGAGTTTGTGGAGATGTTAAAACCTCAACCGGCGAATAAACGCGGTCCCATCTCCTCTCTCCCGTAATAACCCCTCAGGCCGTCCAGCCGCCATCGATCACATGGATCTGGCCGGTGGTGAAACCTGCCTCATCAGAAGCGAGATAGGTGACGAGCGCTGCGATTTCTTCCGGCGTGGCGATGCGGCCCATCGGCTGGCGGGCGATGAAATCGGCGAGCGCCTGTTCGTAATTGCCGGTGGCGCGCAGGCGGTCATGCAAGGACGGGCTGTCGACCGTGCCGGGGCAGATGGCGTTGCAGCGAATGCCCCTGGTGACGAAATCGGCCGCAATCGCCTTGGTCAGGCCCACCACGGCGGCTTTCGACGCGGTATAGGCGAAACGGTTCGGCACGCCCTTCACACTCGATGCAACCGAGGACATGTTGACGATTGCGCCCTTGCCCTTTTCCAGCATGCCGGGCAGGAAGGCGCGGCAGGTGCGGTACATGGCCTTGGCGTTGAGATCGAAGGAGAAATCCCAGTCCTTCTCTTCGCACTCCAGGATGGTGCCCGAATGAACGAAACCGGCGCAGTTGAACAGCACATCCGCATGGCCGATATCGGCGGCGAAATCCTTGACACCATCGCCGTCAAGCACGTTCAGAACCCGGGTTTCCGCGCCTTTCAACGTCGAAAGCGCCTGCTCATTGATATCGGTGGCGATGACGCGCGCGCCGAGCGACACGAACCGCTCGGCCGCAGCCCGGCCGATACCCTGACCGGCGGCGGTGATTACCACTGTCCGGCCGTTAAAATCCTGCACCATTGAATAGCCTCCCGCTCGGCGCGACCGGCCTCTATGGACGGATCGCTAAATTTCGATGATCTCAAATATGGATCGACAATTCATATGTAAACGCGGTATTCATATGGCGTCAAGCAAACTTGCGCGGATGTCGGGTATCGGGCAACCATATTTTCAGGCTGCCGCACCCGACCGCCGCGCAAACACCATCGAGGCCAGATGACCGAAGACGACAGCGAAAGATATCGCGCCCCCGCGCTCGACAAGGGTTTGGACATTCTCGAACTTCTGGCCCGCACCGATGGCGGGCTGACGCAGATCGAGATCGCCAAATCGATCGGAAAAAGCCCGAACGAGCTTTACCGCATGCTGGACCGGTTGGTGCGCCGCGGCTATGTGCAGCGGCTTGATGGCGACCGTTTTTCGTTGACGCTGAAGATGTTCGGGCTGGCGCATTTCCACGCGCCGATCCGCCGGCTGGTCTCCTTTGCCACACCCGTCATGCGCGATTTTTCGGCGAGCGCCGAGCAGGCCTGCCATCTGGCGGTTTATGACCGCGGCAGCGTCGTCGTCATCGCCCAGCAGGAATCGGCCACCTATTGGGCCATGTCCATGCGGGTCGGCGCGCAGATGAGCCTGTTCCATACCGGCTCCGGCCATGTGCTTCTGGCCTTCCAGACCGAGGCGCAGCGCGAGATCATGATCACCGAACAGGTGCGCGGCAGCGGCGAAACGGTGCCGCCGGGCCTTGCCGAGCGGCTGGCCGAGGTGCGCAGACACGGTTTTGAATCCATGGACAGCCTGCAGACCGCCGGGGTGCGCAACATCTCCGCCCCGGTGCTGACGCTCGATGGCACGGCGCTCGCCGTCATCACCTGCCCCTATATCACGCCGCTGGGCGGCAGGGCGCCGACAAGCGAGGCCTGCGAAGGGCTGATCCGCGAGGCGGCAAAACGCATTTCCGAGATCGTCACCGGAAGCGTCTGACCACAAAAAAACGCGACCGGCAGGGACCCGATCGCGTTTTGAGTGACTGGAGATTTATGCGGGGTAAACGCAGGGGAGACCTGGTTTGTTCCCTTTGAGGCTGAAGAGGAAGGTAGCGACCTTCCCTTTTTCGTCATCCTCGGGCTTGTCCCGAGGATCTGCGACCGATTGATTTTACGAGACGGCGATAGATCCTCGGGACAAGCCCGAGGATGACGTCTCGTGGGCGGCAACGTGGCGAAAGCCTGAACGGCGAGTTCTCAGGCCGCAGCCAGCGTCAGTTCCTTGCGGACCATTTCGCGCAGCGTCACCAGATCCTTGGCGAAAAGGCGGATACCTTCCGAGAGCTTCTCGGTGGCCATCGCGTCTTCGTTCAGCGCCCAGCGGAATGCCTTTTCGTCGAGCGACTGCAGCGGCTCGGCCTTGACATTCTCGGCCGAAAGCTTGCGCTCCAGCTTGCCGGTATCCTTGTCCAGCTCTTCCAGCAGCGCCGGGCTGATCGTCAGGCGGTCGCAACCGGCCAGTGCTTCGATTTCGCCGACATTGCGGAAGGACGCGCCCATGACGACCGTGCTGATGCCATTGGCCTTGTAATAATTGTAGATGCTGCGCACCGAAACCACACCCGGATCGGTTTCGGCGGTGTAGGTCTCGCCGGTGGACTTCTTGTACCAGTCGAGAATACGGCCGACGAAGGGCGAGATGAGGAAGACCTTGGCTTCGGCGCAGGCAATCGCCTGGGCCTGCGAGAAGAGCAGCGTCAGGTTGCAATCGATGCCTTCGGACTGCAGCACTTCGGCGGCTTTGATGCCTTCCCAGGTGGAAGCGAGCTTGATGAGGATGCGTTCACGCTCGATGCCGCGCTCCTTGTAGGCGGCAATGATGTGGCGCGCCTTGGTGATGGAGGCCTGCGTATCGAAGGAGAGATCGGCATCGACTTCGGTCGACACGCGGCCCGGAACGAGGCCGGCAAGCGCTGCACCCACGGAAATGGCAAGACGGTCGGCAACGGCGGCAACCACGGCGTCGGACTGGCCGCCCTGCTTCTTGCCCCATGCGACGGCTTCCTTCACCGCATCGGCAAAGGCCGGTGTGCCGAGAGCTTTGAGAACGATGGTCGGGTTGGTGGTGCAATCCACCGGCTTCAGGCGCGCAACCGCCTCGATATCGCCGGTATCGGCAACGACCGTGGTGATGGCGCGAAGTTGTTCGAGTTTGGACGTCATATCGAATGATCCTTCATGATCGCTTGAAAACTTGCTCAGCCGTCATTTCGTTCCCGCACCATGGGTGCGCCCAAGGCCGAAATCGCGGTTTGTCCGGCTCCGACTATCGCAAGCGGCACGGTCGAAAGTCAAGACATTTGCGCATCGCAATTGACATAAGTTTCACGCCTGCGATACTCCGCAAACATAAGGAATGGCGGAAACCGTGGCGAAACTGAGAAGAGAAACCCATACGGCCTATTCGGAAGCGGCTTCGCTGAGGCTGCGCGCCGCATGGCTCTATTATAATCAGGGCATGACGCAGAAAGACGTCGCCGAGAAACTGGGCATCAGCCGCTCCACCGTCATCCGCCTGCTGGACGAGGCGATGAAACGCTCCGAAGTGCAGATCTGGATCAATGAGGGTATCGAGGATTTCGTCGAACTGGCCGGCCGACTGGAAGCCGCTTACGGGCTGGATGAGGCGGTGATCATCCCTTCCCCCGGCCCATCTCCAGACAAGGCAAGCGCAGAAGGCACGGCCAAGGCGGTCGGGCTGGCGCTCGGACAATTCCTTTCCGAAGCGGTGCCGAACGGCGCCACCATCGGCGTCGGCTGGGGCCGCACCATGACCGCTTCGCTTTCCAGCTTCCGCCCGCCGCGCCGGGAAAACTGCAAGGTCGTCTCGCTGCTCGGCGGTATCGTCGCCGTGCACCAGACCAACCCGCTCGATTACACCTGGCGGCTGGCGAGCGCGCTGGGGGCCGAATGTTACATGTTTCTGGCGCCGCTCCTGGTGGATTCCGTCGAGACCAAGCGGGCGCTGATCGAAAAATGCGGGCTCGCGACGCTTTACGACCTCGCCGAAACGCTCGATCTCGCCATCGTCTCCTGCGGCGATATCGGCCCGCATTCGACATCTTTGTCGGAGGGTTTCATTTCGAAGGCGACGCTGCAGGAACTCATCGATGCCGGCTGCGTCTGCGATACCATGTTTAATTTCATCGATGCGGAAGGCCGCTCCGTCGATCACCCAATCAACCAGCGCGCCATGGCGATCGATCTCGATACGCTGCGCAAGGCCAAACACATCGTGCTCGCCTCCGGCGGCGCCCACCGCGCCGTCGCCATCCGCGCCACGATCAAGCGCATCGGGTGTAACACGCTGATAACAGACGAAGCGGCGGCGAGGGCGTTGATGGAGCTGGTTTAGGCCTCGTCAGTCGATTTAGGCTCTCCCTCATTCCTGTGCTTGTCACAGGAATCCAGTCGGTGCGCGTCTGCGCGACGGGAAGAGTCTTTTCAACCCAAGGACTTGGGTTGGCTGGATCCCTGTGACAAGCACAGGGATGAGGGAGACCAAACTCACACCTTCCCCGTTTCCCAGCCGAGCATCGCCCGCTTGCGGGTCAGGCCCCAGTGATACCCCGTCAGAGCCCCGCTTTTCCCCACGGCGCGATGGCAGGGAACGACGAACGACACCGGGTTGGCGCCGACCGCCGCACCAACCGCACGCGACGCGGTAGGCTGGCCGATATCGCAGGCGATGTGCGAATAGGTGACGGCGCGACCCATCGGGATTTTCAGGAGGCTTTCCCATACGCGCACCTGAAAATCCGTGCCGAGCAGCACGACGCGCAGCGGCCTGTCCGCCGACCACATGGATGGATCGAAGATACGCGCGGCATAGGGCGCCGTCGCTTCGCGATCCTCGACATAACAGGCATTCGGCCAGCGGCCGGCCATATCCTCGAAACAGGCCCTTTCCTCACCCGGATCGGCAAAGGCGCAGCCGGCAAGGCCACGATCGGTCGACATGACCAGGGCAAGTCCGAAGGGCGACGCATGGAACCCGTAACGGATCGTCAGCCCGCCGCCCTTCGCCTTCCATTCGCCGGGCGACATGGCCTCATGGGTGACGAACAGATCGTGCAGGCGTCCCGGCCCCGACATGCCGACCTCGATCGAGGTTTCCAAGAGCGGCAGGTCCTCCTCGCGCAACAGCCGCTTGGCGTGATCGAGCGTCACGGCCTGCAGGAAGGCCTTGGGCGAAAGACCGGCCCAGCGGGTGAAGGTTTTCTGCAATTGCGTCGGCGACTGGCCGAGCCTTGCGGCAATGGCTTCGAGGGAGGGCTGCTCGCGATAATCCAGCGTCAAAAGCTCGATAACCCCGCGCACCGTGTCGTAGTCCGATCCGATGGGGGTGATGTCTTCGTTCAGCGTAATATTGGCGTTCATCGCATGTCTCCTAACGGGGAAGAGAAAACCATTAAAGCGCGTCGGCCTCCACCCGTTTCTTGCGCACTGCTCCATTTCTACCGTCATACCGGCCTCGAGCCGGTATCCAGCCAGCCCAAGTCCTTGGGCTGAAAGGAGTCTTTTCCGCCGCGCAGACGCGCGTCGGCTGGATTCCGGCTCAGGGCCGGAATGACGGAGGGAGAGCTGGATTATCCTCTTACATCCGCCGCCGCACAGTCGCCAGCGCGCCGCCGAAAGCTTTCGCGAAACTCTCCCTGTCATCCGGATTGAGAAACGAACCGATATCGGTCGCCCGGCCCTCGCCCGTCACATGCATGGAGACGATGCCGATCTCGTCATGCCGCCTCACCCGGAAGCGTGCCCAGAAGGGATTGAAGCGATGTTCCACCATCCGCCCGGCCGGAGAAAATTTGCGGATCGACAGGCTGGTGCGCGAGACGCTGACCTCTTCCCGCGCCTTAGCCGCCCGGTAATTGGCGCGGAAGGCGGCATAAAGCAGCAGAAAATCCAGCCCGAAGAACAGGCCGACCGGCCATGCCCCGGTGGCGAGGAAGAAGCCGCCATAAACAAGGCAGGCCAGCCCGGAAAAAAGCAGGAGCAGCCGGAAACCCCTTCTGCCAAGCGAACGGTGCGGAACGAGTTCCGCCGCGAAAATCGGCTTGTCGTTAAGCGTATCCACGTTGCTTTCCTTTGGGCGGGCTGGCTATAGATAGTCCATGACAGTCGCCAAGAAACGATCCAGCACCCAAACATTGAAAAAGTCAAATCCGGCATCCGCGCGCAAGCCGGCGCGGGTGAAAACGGCCTATTCAAAGGACGAGCTCACCGAAATCTTTCGCCGTTTTTCCATTCAGCGGCCGGAGCCGAAAGGCGAACTGGAACATACCAATCCCTTCACCCTGCTGGTGGCCGTGGCGCTTTCCGCGCAGGCGACCGATGTGGGCGTCAACCGGGCGACCCGGGCGCTGTTCAAGGTGGCCGATACGCCGGAAAAGATGCTGGCGCTCGGCGAGGAAGAACTGATCGGCTATATCAAGACCATCGGGCTTTACCGCAACAAGGCGAAAAACGTCATCGCGCTGTCACAGATGCTGATCGACAATTTCGGCGGCGAGGTGCCGAAAACCCGCGAGGAGCTGGTGACGCTGCCGGGGGTCGGCCGCAAGACGGCCAATGTGGTGATGTCCATGGCCTTCGGCGTGCCCACGCTTGCGGTGGATACCCACGTCTTCCGCATTGCCAACCGGCTCTGTCTTGCGCCGGGCAAAACCCCTGACGAGGTTGAAGACCGGCTGATCCGCATCATTCCCGAAGAATATCTGTTCCATGCCCACCACTGGCTGATCCTGCACGGGCGTTATTGCTGCAAGGCGCGCAAGCCGGAATGCGAGCGCTGCGTGATTGCCGATATCTGCAAATCGCCGGAAAAGACCTTCAATATTCCGGCCCCACTGGTGGAATTACCCGCGCAGCTGTTCAGTGCGGCCAGCGGCGAATGAGGGATCGCGCCGGCTGACGGCCTTGTGCAGATGCACCATCATCGAGGCGGCAAAAAGCGGCGTCAACAGGTTGAGGAACGGCACCGCCAGAAAGGCCGCAATCACCAGCCCGGCCATGAAGACGGTGGTGCGGTGTTTTGAGCGGAACTGCCTTGCCTCCACGGGGGAGCGGAAACGCATCGCCGCGAATTCGAAGAATTCCCGGCCGAGCAGATAACCGTTCACCAGAAAAAACGCGATGAGATTGATGCCCGGCACCAGAAGCAGCAGCAGCGCGATGAGGTTGCCGGCAATGACGACACCAAAGAACTTGATGGACGACAAAACGGCCTCGCCGACCGGCATCGCCTTGCCCGGCGGATCGTTCGGATAGCTCTTTTTTTCAACCACTTCGGCGACATCATCGAGAAACAGGCCGGCAATGACGGCGGTGACCGGCGAAATGAGCAGCGCAAGCGCCAGCGCAAGTCCGATGCCGGCGAAAATGGCGAAAACGAAGGTCAGCCAACCCGCCCAGTCCGGCACGCCGGGGATCAGCGTATCCACCCAGGGCAAGGCGAAATAGATGAAGATCGAGCGGATGGCGAACCACAGCGCCGCCAGCACGAGAAGCGTGAGCCCCAGAACCTTCCAGAATACCGACCGGGTTTCGGTGGCAAAGAGATTGTGGAAGGCAAGCCTCGCCGCATCAAAAATCATCCGTAACTCCTCGACACCTTCGCGGTGAAACACACTTACCAGACGAGAGATAAGCGCTGCCCGCCCCCTCTGCAAGACGGGCAAAGGGATGCCCGATATCCGGATTTAAACCGCAGATGGAATTTCCCTTGAACAAAAGGTATCTCTAAAATATAATAATCCATCTATCATAATTCGCATTCCGGTCCGGTGGAGGACAAGGCCGGAAAGGCTATCCCCCACCCTAAATCGCGGTTCGCACGCTCGTTTGCGCGCGCGCATGCATCATCGTTCAATAAAGATAAAAGAATGAGGCGTTGGTGGAAAAGCTGCTGTTGAACCTTACGCGCGCCATGAAGGCGGGAACGCCCTCAGAGCGCAAGATCGCCAAATATCTGATCGAACATCTGGACGAATTGCCGTTCGAGACGGCGCAGACGCTTGCCGCCAAGCTCAGCCTCAGTCCGATGACGGTCGGCCGTTTCCTGCGTTCCCTGGGATACCGGCAGTTCAGCGATATCCGCGCCGATCTGCGCCATGCCGAAGAAGCGGCCGGCGCCGACCAGCCCGCCACGGCCGAGGGCGGCGAGCGCCATTCCAACCCGTTTTCACAGCTTCTGTCCCAGCAGATTCAGGCCATCCAGACCGCTTTCGACATGACCACCCAATCGATCTGGCGGATTGCCATGAACGAGATCGCCACGGCCGGCGATGTTTTTCTGGCAACCTCTCCGGAAAGTATCGATGCCGGGCGCCATTTTTACGGGCGGCTGCTGGAGAGCCGGGGCCGCATCCATTATCTCGGCAGCGACAGTGCGGCCTATGTCGCCCTGTGGGATTTTGACCCCGCGCAGGCGCTGCTCGTCATCATGGATTGCGGTGGCAGCCTGTCGCCCCTGCAGCGCCTGTCGGCAATGGCGCGCAAGAGCGGCTACAGGACGCTTTTGATCACCACCCGATTTTACGAATGGGGACCGGAAAGCGTCGATCTCTCTCTTGCCATGCCGCAGGCCCAGAACGGTGGCCAGGGGCTGCTGCAACTGGTCTCGCTTTTGGAATTCACCCTCTGTGCGCTCAGCACCGGGGCCGACGATACGGGCAGGGCAAGGGCACGGAACATCGCCGCCCTTAAGCGCTCGCTGCGAACCTGATTGCGCTTCACGGCAGGAGGGGTTCAAGGGATCGAGCGGTTACCGCTTGTTTCTTCTCCCCGCCGGGGAGAAGGTCGCGGCAGCGGGATGAGGGGGCAAGGGTAGAGATATCCGGTGAGGGTGCCCCCTCATCCGGCCCTTCGGGCCACCTTCTCCCCGGCGGGGAGAAGAAACAGGCGGCAGCCCTGAGCCATGGTCTAGCCTTGCCATTTTCGGCGAAAAATCAAAGGCTTTCCAGTTCCTGACGATGGCGGTACATGGCGAGAAAACGGCGATAATCCCGCTCATAACGGGGGCCACGCGCCGGATTTCCCGATATTTCCGCATTGCCCGGATACATGGCGGCCCCTGCGGCCGCAAGGTTCGCATGCACCCCGCCGGCCGTCGCCGCCGTCATCGCCGTGCCCAGCAGCACGGCATCGGCGGTGGCGGGAACCACGATGCGCTTGCCCGTCACATCGGCATAAAGCTCCATCAGCAGCGGGTTCTTCACATGCCCGCCGGTGACGTGCAGGCTTTCAACCGCATAACCGAAACGCTCCATGGCATCGAGCACATGCCGGGCGCCAAGCGCAATCGCCACGGCGGTGCGCCAGTAAAGACGGCACAGACTGTCGAAAGACGTATCCAGCGTCAGCCCGCTGATGACGCCGACGGCATGCGGATCGGCAAGCGGCGAGCGGTTGCCGTGGAAATCCGGCAGCACATGCAGCCGCTCGGCAAACGCCTCACCCTCAAGCGCCCGCAATTCCGTTACCCGCGCAACGATGCGGGCATGCAGCGCCGTATCCGGCTCACCGCCCGCCGCATGCATGCGCACGATATGGTCGAGCAGCGCGCCGGTGGCCGATTGCCCGCCTTCCACCAGCCAGTGCCCGGGCAGGATCGCCTGCCAATAGGGACCCCAGAGGCTGTGGCCGGGCATCTGCCGCTCCGACATGGCGACAAGGCAGCTCGATGTGCCGGCGATCAGCGCCACATGCCGGCCCACATCCGCAGACAAGCAGCCGCCCAGCGCACCAAGCGCGCCGGCATAGGCGTCGATCATGCCCGCAGCGACCTCACAGCCGGTATCGAGGCCGAGCTCGGCGGCCGCTTCGGGTGAAAGCGGGCCGATGCTTTCCCCCGGCATCACCGTGGTTTCGGGCAGCCCTCCCCGCTCTCTCAAATCGGCAAGGCCCGCCAGTTCGAGATAATCCGCCTGCCAGCCGGGATTTTCCTGCGCCAGAAAATTCCACTTCGCCGTCTGCGTGCAATTTGAGCGCTGGGCCGAACCCGTCGCTTTCCATGTCAAAAAATCCGCCAGATCGAAAGCGAAGGACATGCGTGACCAGCTTGTCGGCATATGCGTCTTCAGCCACATCAGCTTCGGCATCTGCATTTCCGGCGAGACGCTGTTGCCGGCAAAATCCAGCACCCGGTGGCCGGATGCCGTCAGCCGGTCGGCCTCCGATATCGCCCGGTGATCGAGCCAGACGATGGTGTCGAAGCGGTCTTCGCCGGTAACGGAAACCGAAACCGGCTCACCCCGCCCATCGCGGATGACCAGCGAGCAGGTGGCGTCGAAACCGATGGCGGCGATGCTTTGCGGTGAAACACCCGCCTCGGCAAGCGCTGCCTTCACCACGATGCAGACCGCGTTCCATATGTCGGTGGAATCGTGCTCGGCGTGGTTTTCCTGCGGCCGCTGCATCAGGATTGGATGGGTGGAACGGGCAAGCAGCCGGCCGGCCGGATCGAAAATGCCGGCCCGGGCGCTGGCGGTGCCGACATCGACAGCGACGAGATTTTGACGCATCAAGACTGCAATTCCATCCCTTGCGCAACGACCCGGCGACGGCAGGCAAAATACGCTTCAGCCTGCATCACGTTCCATTTGGCCGTCAAAACCGCCCTTCCCCACATAGCTCCTGACAAGTTGGACCAAATCCGGCATCGCGTCAAACACGGCATCCGCCCCTAGCCCGGCGATCTTTTCGCGGAATGCGGGAAAGCGCGCATGCGATCCGCCGGTAAAGGCAAAAACGCCCATGCCGGCTGCCTTTGCGGCGGCAATGCCGGCGGGGCTGTCCTCGATCACGATGCAGTGACGCGGCTCGGCAGCCATTTGGCGCGCCGCATGCAGGAAGAGATCGGGCGCCGGTTTGCCGTTCTTCACCATGGTGGCGCTGAACACATGCGGCTCGAATTTGTCGATCAGGCCGGTCAGCCCCAGCGAATAGCGGATACGCTCCGGCTGGCTGGAAGACGCCACGCAGCGCTTCAGCGGCAGAAGCCTGTCCAGCGTTTCGGCAATGCCCTCTATGGGCTGCAATTCGGTGCGGAAACGCTCAAACAGCGTCGCCCGCATATGGTCGAGAAAATCGATGTCCGTCTCGACGCCGTAGTCCTCAAACAGAGTCGCCGTCATGCTGGCGACGCTGCGGCCGAGAAAGCGCTCATAGGCCTCTTCCTCTCCCATCGTCACGCCGAGATGGGAGAGCATGTCGAGAAGGACGGAGATGGAGACCGGCTCGCTGTCGACGAGCACGCCGTCGCAATCGAAAATCAACAGGGGCCCGGTCTCGTCTTCCATCTCGCGGTCACTTTTCAGCCAGCTTGTCATCCAGATAAAGCTGCAAGGTCTTCGCCGTGCCTTCGCGCCACAGCGTCTTCAGTGCATGGGCAAAGCGTTTACGGAAAAGCTCCGATTCGGCAACCTCCCCGAAGATGTCGTCAAGCGCGAGGAAGGCCATCGGATCATCCTTCGCCTTGATCGCCGCCGCCTGCAGGCGTTCGGCGCTGGCATCGTTGAAGGCGATTTCCCTGCCGCTGTCGGACGTGCCCTGGAAATAACGGCACCACAGGGCAGACACCAGCGAAAGGCCGACGATATCCTCGCCACGCGCCAGACGGTCGGCGGTGGATGGCAGGATGAATTTCGGCTGGCGGTTGGAGCCGTCCTGCGCCAGACGCGGAATGGTGTCGCCGATCTTCGGATTGAGGAAACGCCGCTCGATCAGGGCGAAATAGTCGGCAAGATTTGTATCGGGAACCGGCGGAATGACCGGGATGATCTCTTCATTTTCAAGCTTTGCCAGAAACGCCCGGATCAGCGGATGCTCCATCGCCTCATGCACAAAATGAATATCGAGCAGTGCCGCCGGATAGGCAATTGCCGCATGGCCGCCATTGAGGATGCGGATCTTCATGTGCTCATAGGGCGCAACGTCGCTGACGAACTGCACGCCGGCCTTTTCCAGCGCCGGGCGACCGGCGGGGAAATTATCCTCCATCACCCATTGTTTGAACTCTTCGCAGAAGACCGGCCAATTGTCCTCGATACCGAAATCGTCGCGGGCAATGTTGCGTTCGCGCTCGCCGGTGGCTGGCGTGATACGGTCGACCATGGAATTGGGGAAAGCGACGTTTTCGCCAATCCAGCTGGCGAAGGCCGGGTCGGAGAGCGCCGCCAACCCGACCACCGCGTTTTTGGTGACCTTGCCATTATGCGGGATGTTGTCGCAGGACATGACGGTGAAGGGTTGCAGCCCCCTGTCGCGCCGTGCCTTCAACCCGGCGACGATCAGGCCGAACACGGTTTTTGGCGTCAACGGGTTCTTTCCATCTTCGGCAATGGCCGGATGTTGCGGATTGAAAGAGCCGGAAGCATCGATGAAATAACCGCCCTCGGTAATCGTCATCGAGACGATGCGGATTTTCGGATCGGCCAGCGTATCGATGATCCGCTGCGTATCGCCAACCTGCAGAATATCGATCATCGGCCCGGTGACGCGAGCGCCGGTGCGGTTATTGTCCTGCTCTACGACAGTGGTCAGGAAATCCTGCGCGGCGAGTTTCTCGCGCATCACCGCGTCGGAGGGCAGAACGCCGGCGCCGATGATGGCGAAGTCATGATCCGCACCCGTGTTGAACAGGTCATCCAGATAAACCGCCTGATGGGCGCGGTGGAAATTGCCAACGCCGAAATGCACGATGCCGGCGGAAAGATCGGCCCGGGAATAGGCCGGAACCGCCGCCGTTTTTCTGGCTTCGTCAAGCGTTGCGAGGGAGAGTTTGCATGTCATGTCACGATCCTCGAAAGGGGAAACGTTGTTCGTGCCGGTCACCGGGAAACCCCGGTGGTCAGCTCATCCAGTTGCCGCCATCGACATTATAGGTCTGGGCGACGATGTATTCGGCTTCATCGGAGGCGAGGAAGACCGCCATGCCGGTCAGATCTTCGGCACGGCCCATGCGGCCGAAAGGTACGGCTTCCCCGACCAGCCGCTTCTTTTCGCCGGCGGGGCGGTTTTCATATTTCGCAAACAGCGCATCCACACCGTCCCAGTGCTCGCCATCGACCACGCCGGGCGCAATCGCATTGACGTTGATGCCGTGTTTGATGAGGTCGAGCCCGGCCGATTGCGTGAGGCTGATCACAGCGGCCTTGGTGGCGCAATAAACCGCCACCAAGGCCTCGCCGCGCCGGCCCGCCTGGCTTGCCATGTTGATGATCTTGCCGCCTTTTCCCCGAGCAATCATTGTTTTTGCGGCGGCCTGCATCATGAACAGCGTGCCGGACACGTTGATCGAAAACAGTCTTTCGTAGCTCTCGCGTTTGATCTCGACAATCGGTGCGAGGTCGAAAAGTGCGGCATTGTTGATGAGGATATCGAGCCCGCCGGTCTGGCCTTCCACGGTGCGGATGGCGGTGTCGATGGAATGCTGTTTGGTCACATCGAGTTCGACGGCATAGGCGTTCTCGCCGATCTCGCGAGCGGTCTTGCTCGCCCGCTCGAAATCGATATCGGCGATGGCGACGGTTGCGCCCTCACGTATATAGGCCTCCGCAAAGGCGCGGCCGATACCGCGCGCCGAGCCTGTTATCAGCGCGGATTTGCCTTCCAGTCTCCCCGTCATATTGCGACACCCTTCTCATCAAACCTGTGTATCTTGGTCTCGTCCGGGGTGATGAAGACGGTATCGCCATGTTTGCATTCGAACTCGCCGTCAGTGCGGGCGGTGATCGGGCCGATGCCTGACACCTCGAGATGCAGGAAGGTATCCGATCCGAGATGTTCGGCAACCGTGACCTTGCCCTGCCACAGCCCGCTTTCCTTCGACAGCAGCAGATGCTCGGGCCGCACGCCGGCGGTGGTGGCGTTCTTGCTGCGGGCAAAATCACCGGTGATGAGGTTCATGCGCGGTGAGCCAATGAAGCCGGCGACGAAGAGGTTGGCGGGGGTGCGGTAAAGCTCCATCGGCGAGCCGACCTGCTCGATATTGCCGCGGTTGAGCACCACGATCTTGTCGGCCATGGTCATGGCCTCCACCTGATCGTGGGTGACGTAGATCATCGTGGTCTTCAGCGTGTTGTGCAGCTCGGAGATTTCCAGCCGCATGGTGCCGCGCAGCGCCGCATCGAGGTTGGAGAGCGGCTCGTCGAACAGGAAGGCTTTCGGTTCGCGCACGATGGCGCGGCCGATGGCGACGCGCTGGCGCTGGCCGCCTGATAGTTGCGAGGGCCGGCGTTCGAGATAATCGGTGAGGTTCAGCACGCGGGCGGCGTCTTCGACCTTTTTGTCGATCACCGCCCTGTCGAGCTTGGCCATCTTCAGCGGGAAGGCGATGTTGTTCCTGACACTCATATGCGGATAAAGCGCATAGGACTGGAACACCATGGCAAGGCCGCGCTCGGCCGGCGCCTTTTCGGTGGCGTCATTGCCGTCGATGACTATTCTGCCGCCGGAGACGTCTTCCAGCCCGGCGAT
This sequence comes from Agrobacterium sp. LEGMi-208b, assembly GCF_059511785.1. NCBI lineage: Bacteria > Pseudomonadati > Pseudomonadota > Alphaproteobacteria > Hyphomicrobiales > Rhizobiaceae > Agrobacterium > Agrobacterium sp. LEGMi-208b. The sequence goes on along the minus strand of NZ_CM183446.1, from coordinate 1,974,735 downwards.
GAGGCGCAGAAGCGTGGACTTGCCGCAGCCCGACGGGCCGACGAAGACGACGAACTCGCCGTCGTTGATATCGAGATCGATCGACGGGATGACTTTCGCCTCACCGAAGAGCTTGGACACGTTCTGAAGGGAAATGCTGCCCATGTTTGTCGTTCCTTATTTCACGGCGCCAAAGGTCAGGCCACGCACGAGTTGTTTCTGCGAGAACCAGCCGATGACGAGAATGGGGGCGATCGCCATCATCGAGGCGGCCGAGAGTTTTGCCCAGAACAGCCCCTGTGGGCTCGAGAAGGAGGCGATGAAGGCCGTCAGCGGTGCTGCATTGGTGGTCGTCAGCCGGATGGTCCAGAAGGCTTCGTTCCAGGCAAGGATGACGTTGAGCAGCAACGTCGAGGCAATGCCCGGCACCGCCATTGGTGTGAGCACGTGCACGATCTCGTTCCACAGGGATGCGCCATCCATGCGGGCTGCCTCGAGGATCTCGCCTGGGATTTCCCGGAAGTAAGTGTAGAGCATCCAGATGACGATCGGCAGGTTGATGAAGGTGAGCATGATGGTGAGCCCGATGCGGGTATCGAGCAGGCCGGCATTGCGGAAGATCAGATAGATCGGCACCAGCACGGCGACGGCCGGCATCATCTTGGTGGAGAGCATCCACATCAAAATGTCCTTGGTGCGCTTGGTCGGCGAGAACGCCATGGCCCAGGCGGCGGGAATGGCGATGATCAGCGCAATGATCGTCGAGCCGAGCGACAGCACCACCGAGTTCATGAACGGCTTGAAGTAATCGCGCTGGGTCTGGACCGTCACGTAATTCTCGAAGGTGCCCGAGGGAATGAGGCTGAAGCCGGCGATTGCCTCCGGTTCGGTCTTGAGCGAGGTGAGGAAGGCATAGAGGATCGGGAAGAACAGCAGCAGCGCCACGGCCCAGGCCGCGATGGAAAAGCCGATCTTCGCACGTGTGGTTGTCTTGCGGGCCATGATTAGACCTCCCCTGAGGTAATAGCGGTAAAAGCACGGGGCCGGATTTGTGTGGACTTGCGGGATGCTGGGGCCGGAAGGGAGGCCATTATCGTTCCGGCGGGCACATCCCCACCGCCCTCATTCCTGTGCTTGTCACAGGAATCCAGTCGGCGCGCGTCTGCGCGACGGAGGGACTTTCTTTCAGCCCAAGGACTTGGGCTGGCTGGATTCCTGTGACAAGCACAGGAATGAGGGAGGGTGGAGGGCCGGCCGGAGAACGAAACCCCGGAGGGCAAAATCCCAGAGAGCAAAACCCCGGAGAACAGAACCATTGTCATATCACGCCCCCTCAACGATCCAGGTTCTTGCCAACCGCCCGCATCAGGAAGATGGCGACGATATTGGCGAGGATGACGGCGATGATGCCGCCGGCCGAAGCGCCGCCGACGTCGTAACCGAGAAGCGCGGTGCGATAGATGAGGAAGGCGAGGTTGGTGGAGGCATAACCCGGTCCGCCATTGGTGGTGACGAGGATTTCCGCGTAGACGCCAAGCAGGAAGATCGTCTGGATGAGGATGACGACGGTGATGGCGCGCGACAGATGCGGCAGCGTCAGATGGATGAAGCGGTTGACGAAGTTGGCGCCATCCATCTCGGCGGCCTCCTTCTGCTCGCCGTCGAGCGACTGCAGGGCAGTCAGCAGGATCAGCGTCGCAAACGGCAGCCATTGCCAGGCGACGATGATGATGATGGAGAGCAGCGGAAACTGCGCGAACCAGTCGACCGGCTGCAGGCCGAAGAAGCGCGACAGATCGGCAAGCACGCCGTAACCGGGATGCATGATCATGTTCTTCCACACCAATGCGGCCACCGGCGGCATGACGAAGAAGGGCGAGATGATCATGATGCGCACGATGCCCTGGCCGAAAATGTCATTGTCGAGCAGAAGCGCAATGGCGATGCCGCCGATGACGGTGATCGCAAGCACGCCGCCGACGATCAAAAGCGTGTTCCAGATCGACTGGAAGAAGGCCGGGTCGGTGTAGAAATACTGGTAATTGAAGAGACCCGCAAAGCTGACATTGGCCGGGTTGAGGAGATTGTAGTTCTGGAACGAGAACCACAGCGTCATCGCCAGAGGCACAATCATCCACACCAGCAATAACAGCACCGATGGCGCAAGCATCACCCGCGCCAGACCGCTCGTGTTTCGAGTTGCCATTGCACTCACCTCCCCTTGGGTACAGGCGTCACGACATGCGCCCGGCATATCCGGAAGAACCGGCTCATTCTTGTTTTGATTTGAAAGGCTTAAACGCCACCGTACAGACCGGCGGCTTGCCATCCCCAAGGTTCGCTGCCCGGCATTGGCGCCGGACAGCGATCTTCGGGAGGATTACTTGATGTAACCGGCGCGGGTCATTTCACGCGTCGCGGTCGACTGGGCGCCCGCAAGCGCATCGTCGACGCTGGACTGGCCGGCAACGACCGCCGAGAACAGCTGACCGACCGTGGTGCCGAGCGCCTGGAATTCAGGGATCGCCACGAACTGGCCACCGGTATAAGGCACGGGCTTTACGGTCGGCTTGGTGATGTCGGCGGCGTCCATGGCGGCAAGCGTCGGCTTGGCGAAGGCGGCTGCCTTTTCATACTCGGCATTCTTGTAAAGCGAGGTGCGGGTGCCCGGAGGCACGTTTGCCCAGCCTTCCTTGGAAGCGACGAGCTCGGTATATTCCTTGCTGGTTGCCCAGGAAATGAACTTCTCGGCCGCTTCCGCCTTCTGCGAGCTCTTCGGGATCGCGAGGTTCCACGACCACAGCCAGTTGCCATGGTTCTTCAGCTCGCCATGGGTCGGGAAAATGGCGTAACCGACCTTGTCGGCAACGGTGGAATCCTTCGGATTGGAAACGAAGGAAGCAGCCACCGTGGCGTCGATCCACATGCCGCATTTGCCCTGCTGGAACAGCGTCAGATTTTCGTTGAAGCCGTTGGAGGAGGCACCGGACGGGCCGGCATCCTTCATCAGATCGACGTAGAACTGCAGCGAGCTTTTCCATTCCGGCTGATCGAACTGCGGTTTCCAGTTTTCATCGAACCAGCGGCCACCGAAGGAGTTGGTGAGCGCGCTGATGAAGGCCATGTTTTCGCCCCAGCCGGCCTTGCCGCGCAGGCAGATGCCGTTGATATCGGCCTTGCGGTCGGTGATCTTGCGGGCGGCGTCGCCGATGAATTCCCAGGTCGGGCTATCCGGCATCTTCAGACCGGCTTTTTCAAACAGGTCCTTGCGATACATGATCATCGCGGATTCGCCGTAGAAAGGCGCCGCATAAAGCTTGCCTTCGCTGGAGAGGCCGCCGCGGATCGCCGGTAGCAGATCGTCGACGTCATATTTGTCGCCGAGCTTTTCGAGCGGCAGCAGCCAGCCCTGCTTGGCCCAGATCGGCACTTCGTAGTTACCGATGGTCATGATGTCATATTGGCCGCCATTGGTGGCAATATCGGTCGTCACGCGCTCACGCAGGACGTTTTCTTCAAGCGTCACCCATTCGACCTTGATGTCGGGGTTCTTGGTGGTGAAGTCCGAGGTCAGACCCTGCATGCGGATCATGTCGCCGTTGTTCACGGTGGCGATGGTCAGCGTCTCGGCGGAAGCAAGGGTCGAAAAGGCGAGTGCCGAGCATGCGCCCAGCAAAATGGTCTTCAATGTCATATCTTCCTCCCAGAAGAAAAATGATGAGCATTCGCTTTGCTCTAGAGCATTTACTCACCTCATGAGCAAAAAAGTCAAGCGACATCCTGTGCTGCGACGCACATGGAAAAACCAAGCCTTTGATTTTATGTGTTTAATTTTTGCTCAGTGAGTGAGCAAATATTCGCTCGTGACTTCATCGGTGATGAGGCCGTTCAGCAGACCACCCCTCAGCGCCGCCAGAATCGAGGCGTTCTTGCGCGCGCCCTGCGCCATGCCGATGACGGTGCAGGTCTCTCGTGAAGGGATGGGAACGGAGGCGACGCGCTCGTTGACGGCGTGCTCGAGAATGTGGCCATTGGCATCATACATCCAGCCGCAAATCTCGCCGACCGCCCCGCTTGCCATCAGCGCCTTCATCTCATCGACGCCGAGGAAACCATCGACGCAGAGCGGTGCGTTTTCCCCGAGCTCGCCGACACCGACGAAGGTGACATTGGCCGCAGAACCCAGCGCCAGCGTGGATCGCACCATGGACTGATCATGCAGCAACTCCCGCTCTTCCGCAGAAGAGCAGAGCACCGGCAGCGGCATCGGAAAATGCCGGGCCTTGATGGCATCGGCCATGCTGAAGATGACGTTATAATAGGCGGCCGATCCGTCCGGCCCGATATTTCCCGTCAATGAGACGATGCGATGCTGCGGGCATTCCATCGGCGGCAGCTGGTCTACGGCGGCTTTCAAGGTACGGCCGGTGCCGATGGCGAGCACGATGGGCTCGGCATTTTTCAGCCAGCGCTCGATTTCCGCCGCGCCGGCCTCGGCAATGCCGACGGTGGAGGAGACCCCGGCCGGATCGCTCGGCACCACCTCGATATATCTAAGAGCGAATTTTTCTTTCAGCCGCTCGGCTTTTTCGAGACAGGCGGCGATGGGGTGATCGAGCCGGACCTTGATCAACCGCTCGGCGACGGCAAGCGACACCAGCCGCTGCGCCGATTGCCGGGAAATGCCCATGGCGGCGGCGATCTCATCCTGCGTGCGGCCGGCGACATAATAAAGCCAGCCGGCGCGGGCCGCATCGTCCAGCCGTCCATGTGCGTCGTTTCGTCTGGCCATGCCGCTGCCCTCTAGGAATTATGCTTGAGCATTTGCTGGCATTTTTTTGCGTCGGCTGTCAAACGGGGGATGCGCGCAAAGACTATACGACGCGAAAATCGGCGGATGTCGAACGGTGGATCGGTGACTGACGGCTTATACGTCCGTGTCGCTATTTTTCCGTCATTCCGGCCTTGAGCCGGAATCCAGCCACGGCGCGTCTGCGCCGTGAGAAGAGTCTTTTGCGATCAAGGACTTGATCGCGCTGGACCCCGGATCAAGTCCGGGGTGACGGTGCTGGGTTTAGGCCCGTACCCTCAATCAAGCCGCTTCCTGCACCAGATGCCCGGCCGAAACCTCGCGGTAATGGCGCTCAGGCGGCACATAATCCACCGGCCGGATCGGGCTTTTGATCTCATCCGTCGCCATGTTGCGCCGGATCTGCCGGCGCGCCGGGTCCGGCACCGGAACGGCGGACATCAGCTTTTTCGTATAGGGATGCTGCGGATTGTCGAAAACCGCCGCACGCGGGCCGATCTCGACGATCTCGCCGAGATACATCACCGCCACACGATGGCTGACACGCTCCACGACAGCCATATCGTGCGAGATGAACAGGAAAGCCAGATTGAGGCTCTGCTGCAGGTCGAGCAGCAGATTGCAGACCTGCGCCTTGATCGAGACATCGAGCGCCGAGACCGCCTCATCGGCGACGATCACCTTGGGGTCAAGCATCAGCGAGCGGGCAATGGCGATGCGCTGGCGCTGGCCGCCGGAAAATTCATGCGGGAAACGCCGCATCATATCCGGACTCAAGCCCACCTTTTCCAGAAGGTCCGCCGCCTTTTCGCGGGCCTGCGGCTTGGTTCCGAGGCGATGTTCGATAAAGGGTTCCATGATCGCCGTGCCGATGCTCATGCGCGGATCGAGCGAGGCGAAGGGGTCCTGGAAGATCATCTGCACGCTGCGGCGCATGGTGCGCAGCGTCGTCTTGTCGAGTTTCAGCACCTCGTAGCCATCGAGCATGACATTGCCGGATGTCGGTTCGATCAGCCGGGTGATCGAGCGGCCCGTGGTGGACTTGCCGCAACCCGATTCACCCACGAGAGACAGGGTTTCACCCTCGGCGAGATCGAAGGAGACCTTTTCCACCGCATGCACGGCACCGGATTTGCGGCTGAAAAGGCCAGTGCGGATATCGAAACGGGTGGTGAGGTCCTTGACCGAAAGAATGGGCGTGCGGCCGCCGGAGACCGTGTCCTTCACCTCCGCGACCGGCTGGCTTTCGCCGGTCTTGATATCGATGATCGGGAAACGGGCCGGCAGCACCCGCGACCTCATCGAGCCGAGCTTCGGCACCGCCGAAAGCAGCGCCCGCGTATAGGGGTGGCGGCCGCGATGGAAGATGTCGTCAGTGGTGCCGGTTTCCACCACATCGCCGCGGAACATGACGATGGTGCGGTCCGAGACTTCCGCCACCACACCCATATCGTGGGTGATGAACAGGACCGACATGCCCTCCTCTTCCTGCAGCGTCTTGATGAGGTCGAGAATCTGGCCCTGAATGGTGACGTCAAGCGCCGTCGTCGGCTCGTCCGCAATCAGCAGCTTCGGTTTGGAGGCGAGCGCCATGGCGATCATCACGCGCTGGCGCATGCCACCGGAAAACTGGTGCGGATAATCGTCGAAACGGTTCTTCGCATTGGGAATACGGACCTTCTCAAGCAGGCGGATGACCTCGGCGCGCGCGGCGGAAGAGGAAATATCCTGATGTACGGTCAGCGCCTCGGCGATCTGCTTGCCGATCGGGAAGATCGGGTTGAGGCTGGTCATCGGCTCCTGGAAGATCATCGAAATGTCTTTTCCGCGAACCTTGCGCATCTCCTCTTCCGGCAGCGCCAGCAAATTGCGGCCGCCGAGCATGACGCTGCCCTCGATCTGGCTCGTCTTTTTATCGAGCAGCCGCATGATGGAGAGCGAGGTGACGCTCTTGCCCGAGCCGCTTTCACCGACGATCGCCACCGTTTCGCGCGGCGCGATCTCGAAACTCATATTGCGGACCACGGATTTCCAGCCGCCATCGACGCGAAAGGATGTGATGAGATTCTGAACCGATAGAACCGGGCTTACCGAACCGCCGGTCTGTTCCATTGATGTCGCCGCCAAAAGCATGCCGATCTCCTGAAAAGCAGAAGGCGGCCACGAGGGCCGCCGGATGTCTTATGCAGCAAGTGCGGTTTCGGCCATCGAAACCCAGTAGCTGATGCCATAGGGCAGCGCATCGTCGTTGAAATCATAGGCCGCATTGTGCAGCCCGGCGGTATCGCCATTGCCGATGAAGATGAAGGCGCCGGGGCGCGCTTCCAGCATGTAGGAAAAATCCTCGGCGCCCATATGCGGGTTGGGATTGGTATTGACGGCGTTGGCGCCCGCCACGCCCATGGCCACGCCGGTCGCAAATTCGGTTTCGTCACTATGGTTGAAGGTGACAGGATAACCGCGATGATATTTCACCTCCACGGTGGCACCATGCGCCATGGCGGTGGCGGTCGCCACTTCCTTCAGGCGCTTTTCGGCGAAATCGCGGGTTTCCGGCAAGAGCGTGCGCACGGTCCCGGTCAGCGTTACCGAGCCCGGAATGACGTTGACGGCCGTGCCGCCATGGGTGGTGGCGACGGTGACGACCAGCGATTTCAACGGGTCCGTTTCCCGCGAGACGATGGATTGCAGGGCGATGATTATATGTGCAGAGGTCAGCACCGGATCGATGGAAAGATGCGGTGCGGCCGCATGGCTGCCCTTGCCGGTGATGACGATCTCGAAACTATCCGCCGCCGCCATGGTGGAACCCTTGCGGATGGCGAATTGCCCGACCGGGATGCCCGGCTCGTTATGCATGCCATAGACCTGCGAAATGCCGAATTTCTCCATCATGCCGTCGTTCAGCATGGCGAGCGCGCCCGCCCCGCCCTCTTCCGCCGGCTGGAAGATCACGGCCACGGAACCCTTGAAATTGCGGGTCTCGGCCAGATATTGCGCCGCACCCAGAAGCATGGCGGTATGCCCGTCATGACCGCAGGAATGGGCCTTGCCCGGCGTCTTAGACGCCCAGGGCTTGCCGCTCGTCTCGAGGATCGGCAGCGCGTCCATGTCGGAGCGGAAACCGATGGTCGGGCCATCCCCGTGCCGCCCCTTGATGATGCCGACCACGCCGGTCTTGCCGATGCCGGTCTCGACCACGTCGCAGCCGAAGGATTTGAGCTTTTCGGCAACGAATTTCGATGTTTCGAAGACATCGTAGAGCAGTTCCGGGTGTTCATGCAGATGGCGCCTCCAGCCGGCAACGTCTTCCTGCATTTCAGCCACACGGTTCAATATCGGCATTCTCTTTTTCCCTTTTTTTGTTCCCCGCCGGGTTGTCGGACGCCATATTGCGTTTGGAATTTCTCGTTTTGCAAGCATGAAATTTGCTGCATGAGCGAAAAATAGGCCCAAAACTGAATGGCTCAAATTTTGTTCATCAAAGAGACATTGGGACTTGCTTTTCAAAAAAACTGACAATAGCATCATCGGGAATGGAGGATTATTCCTTAGCAAAGTCAAATACTTAGAACAAAAGACCTTGCACATGACGACAGGAAAAGCGTCAAACATTCAAACAGATAAAATCCAAAAAGGGGAAAAACCACAATGAAGAAGCGCAACGTTCTCTTTGCCAGCACGGTGGCGGCGATGGCTCTCGCAGGCTCTGCCGCCCATGCCGAGCGCGGCAGTGACGGCGAACTGAAAATCCTGTTCTGGCAGGCCGTATCGACACTTAACCCTTATCTTTCCGCGGGCACGAAGGAAGTCTACAGCTCGTCCATGGTCATCGAACCGCTGGCGCGCTATGACGAAAAGGGCGAGCTGGTGCCGATGCTGGTCACCGAAATTCCGACGATCGACAATGGCGGCGTCGCGAAGGATCTGCTCAGCATGACCTGGAAGCTGAAAAGCGACGTGAAATGGTCTGACGGTACGCCGTTCACCGCCGAGGACGTGATCTTCACCTGGAAATATTGCCTCGCACCGGATGGCGGCTGCGCGCAGGCGGCGCAATATGAGGGCGTGAAGAATGTCGAAGCCATCGACGCCCACACCGTCAAGATCAGCTTCACCGAACCGAAACCTTACCCCTATTCCGCATTCGTCGGCGCACAATCGCCGGTCATTCAGAAGAAGCAGTTCGAAAACTGCGTCGGCGCTGCCGCACCCGGCTGCACATCCGCCAATTTCGGTCCCATCGGCACCGGCCCCTTCGTGGTCAAGGATTTCAAGCCGAATGACGTGATCAGCTTCGTCGCCAACACCAATTATCGCGACCCCGCCAAGCCCGCCTTCGCCACGGCGACCCTGAAGGGCGGCGGCGATGCCGCTTCCGCCGCGCGCGCCGTGCTGGAAACCGGCGAATTCGACTATGCCTGGAACATGCAGGTGGAGCCGGAAATTCTCGCGACCATGGTGGCCGCCGGTAAAGGCAAGCTGGAAACCGCCTTCGGCACCCAGGTCGAGCGTATCAATCTCAACTGGTACAATCCCGATCCTTCGCTGGGCGACAAGCGCTCCACCAAGCAGGGCGGCCCGCACCCGGCCATATCAGACCCGGCCGTGCGCCGTGCGCTTTCGCTTGCCATCGACCGCGAGATCATCGACGAAGCGGGTTATGGCGAAGCGGGCAAGCCGACCTGCAACATCGTGCCGGCTCCGGAAGCCTTCGCTTCCACCAAGAATGACAGCTGGTGCCTGAAGCAGGATGTGGAAGGCGCAAACAAACTGCTGGACGATGCCGGCTGGGTGAAGGGTGCAGATGGCATCCGCGCCAAGGATGGCGTGAAGCTCTCCTTCCTCTACCAGACCTCCACCAACTCGGTTCGCCAGGCCACGCAGGAACTGGTGAAGGACATGTGGTCGCAGATCGGCGTCGCGTCCGAACTGCGCAATGTCAGCGCCTCGGTCTTCTTCGGCGGCGATCCGGCGAGCCCGGACACCTTCCAAAAGTTCTATGCCGACGTCGAAATGTACACCAACAATTTCGACGGCACGGACCCGGAAAAATATCTGGCGGAATGGCTGTGCGACAAGATTCCCGCGCCTGAAAATGGCTGGCAGGGCCAGAATATTCCGCGTTATTGCAACCCGGAATTCGACAAGCTGGTGGGTGAACTCTCCAAGACCGCCGACCTTGCCAAGCGCGGAGAGATTTCCAAGCAGCTCAACGACATGCTGACGGAGGAAGGCGCGCATATTCCGCTCATCCACCGCGGCAGCGTTTCCTCGCATTCGCTGACGCTGGAAGGCGTTCGCATGAATGCCTGGGATTCGGAACTCTGGAACGTCGCGGACTGGTCCCGCAAGAAATAACACGCGGATGCGCCGGCTTCTCCCCCTGAAGAGGCCGGCCTTCTGCATGCCCCTGGACCATGTTCTGAAGACACATTTGCCGCGTTACGGCGAAAACACTCCCAATTTTCGTCCTGCCGCGCTCTGGGTCTGGAGAGTTTCAGATGTTTACCTTTACGCTCCGGCGGCTTGCCTTTGCCGTACCGACGCTGCTCGTCATCAGCTTCGTCATCTTCGCGCTGCTCGATCTTGCGCCCAACGACCCGACCGGCGACCTGCCGCTCACCATTCCGCCGGAAGTGCGCGAAAAGATCCGCGCCTCGCTCGGTCTCGACCAGCCCTTCCTCATCCGTTACCTGATGTGGCTGCAGCAATTCTTCATCAACGAACCGCTGAACCTCTTCGAAAAGCTGACCGGCTGGCAGATCGGCGATGGCAGCCGCATGCGGGTGCTCTCCTGGGCGACACGCAGCCCGGTGGTCGATCTCGTCATCCAGCGCATGCCGCAGACGCTGTGGGTGGTGGGCCTTGCCTATCTCTTCGGTGCGCTGCTGGCGATCCCGATCGGCGTCATTTCCGCCTATAAGCAATATTCGATCTTCGACCAGATCGGCACCTTCGTCTCCATGGTCGGTTATTCCGTGCCGACCTTCTTCACCGGCGTGCTGCTGGTCGTTATCTTCAGCTCCTATCTGCAATGGTTCCCGTCCGTTTATGACACCAATCTGAGGGTCTCGGACTGGGCAAGCTTCGTGGCGCAGGTGAAGCAGATGTTCCTGCCGGTGCTGGTGCTGACGCTCTATAATGTCTCGCAGATCAGCCGCTTCGTGCGCGCCTCCATGCTCGACAATCTGCATCAGGATTATGTGCGCACCGCACGCGCCAAGGGCGTGAAGGAAAAATCCGTCCTGCTCGTTCATGTGCTGCGCAACAGCCTGATCCCGGTCGTCACCGTCATCGCACTCGGCGTGCCGACGATCTTTTCCGGCGCCATCATCACCGAGCAGATATTCCGCGTGAACGGGCTCGGCCAATTGCTGATAACAGCCGTTCAGGGCGCGGATATCCCGCTGGTGCAGACGCTGACCTTCATTTTCGCGGTACTGATCGTGCTCTTCAACCTGATTGCCGACGTGCTGTACGGCATTCTCGACCCGAGGATCCGCTATGACTGACGCCACCATCGCAGCGCCGACGGTTGCGGCCACCCCCACGCAATCCGCCCTTGCCGATATCTGGAAACAGTTCCGCGTTCACAAGGGCGGTGTGGCGGGGCTCTTCGTCTTCGTCTTCATCCTGCTCGCGGTCTATGTCGGCCCCTATATCCACACCGTGGCACCCAACGCCATCAATGTGAAGGCGCGCAACCAGTGGCCGTCGCTCGCGCATCCCTTCGGCACCGATAATCTCGGCAAGGACATGCTGGCGCAGGTTCTGGCCGGCGGGCGCATATCGCTTGCCGTCGGCATCACCGCCATGCTGCTGGCGCTGTTTCTCGGTACGCTGGTGGGGGTGCTGTCAGGCTATTTCCGAAATCTGGACGGGCCGCTGATGCGGTTGACGGACCTGTTCCTGGCGCTACCGCTTTTGCCGCTGCTGCTCGTCATTCTGATGCTGTTTCGCGATACGCTGCGTGCCGCCTTCGGGCCGGAAACCGGCATCTTCATCCTGATCGTTTTCGTGATCGGGATAACCAGCTGGATGCATACCGCCCGTATCGTGCGCGGCAATGTGCTGACGATCAAAAGCCAGGAATTCATCATGGCGGCGAAATCGAGCGGCATGCGCGAATATCGCATCATCCTGAGGCATATATTGCCGAATGTGCTGAGTTCGATCATGGTCTCAGCCACGCTCGGCATCGCCGCCGCCATCATCACGGAATCGGCGCTCTCCTTCCTCGGCCTCGGCTTTCCCTCCGACTTTCCGACCTGGGGACGGCTGCTGTTTGATGGCGCGAACTTCCTGCAGCTGACGCCATCGCGCGTGCTGTGGCCGGGGCTGGCGATTTCGCTGACGGTTCTAAGCGTCAATTACATCGGCGATGCCGTGCGTGATGCGCTCGATCCGCGGGCGCTGAAGAGCTAAACGCTCTCTGCCTCATCCCTGTGCTCGTCACAGGGATCCAGCCAGCTCAAGTCCTTGGGCTGAAAGGACTCTCCCCGTCGCGCAGACGCGCGTCGGCTGGATTCCTGTGACGAGCACAGGAATGAGGTGGAGGGGATGCCCCGGCACATAAAAACAAACGCGTCCTAGTGATAATTCACCTTCTCCGTCTCAAGAATGCTGTCTGCATCCAGCGCTGCAATCGGAATATCCGTCCGCGCCGGAATATCGCCGGAAAGCTGCAGCGCGAGATAACGCCCGCAACAAACCCGCAGGAACGAAGTGAAATTGCCGAGATCGTGCCCGGCATCGATCGATTCATTATAAAGCTTGGCAATGAGCTGCACGCTGTTCATGCCGTCGCGCCGTGCGATCTCGTCCAGCGTCGCCCAGAAGAAATTTTCAAGCCGCACACTCGTGACCATGCCATCGATCCTGAGCGACCGCGTATGGCTTTCCCAAAGCGTGGGGTCTGCCTTGATGAAGAGCTTGCACATGGTTTCCTCCCTCACCACGCTCACAAGGATAGGCGGAAAACGGGGCCGGAAAAAGCCCCGTTCCGCCGGTCTTATTTGCCGAGCACGGCCATGAATTGCGAAAGCCAGGCCGGATGCGCCGGCCATGCGGGCGCCGTCACCAGCTTGCCGTCGGTAACGGCCGCATCGATGGCGATATCGGCATAGGTGCCGCCGGCCAACTCGACTTCGGGGCGGCAGGCGGGATAGGCCGAGCAGGTGCGGCCCTTGAGCACGCCCGCAGCCGCCAGCAATTGCGCACCGTGGCAGACGGCCGCCACCGGCTTGTCGGCTTCAAAGAAATGTTTCACGGCCGCCAGCACGTCGGCATTGAGCCGCAGATATTCCGGCGCGCGGCCGCCCGGAATGACCAGCGCATCGTAATCCGCAACCTTGATATCGGCGAAGGTGGCGTTGAGCGCGAAATTATGGCCGCGTTTTTCCGAATAGGTCTGGTCGCCTTCGAAATCATGGATGGCCGTGGCGATGGTCTGGCCCGCCTTCTTGCCGGGGCAGACGGCATGCACCGTGTGACCAACCGCAAGCAGCGTCTGGAACGGCACCATGGTCTCATAATCCTCGGCGAAATCGCCGGTGATCATCAAAATCGTCTTCGGCATGTCTGCTCCTCCCGTTTTCGAATGCCTTTACGCAACCTAACAGGCCGGGCGCAGATGCGGGTATTATGGCAATACTACATGGCCGATAAAGGTGGGATCAGCGGGCCTGCGGCGGCTGCGGCCAGTGTTTTACACCACCGCCCCAATCCTCGAAGGCCCTGGACAGTTTGAGCACGAACAGATCCTCGTAACGGGGACCGACGATCTGCAGGCCGATCGGCATGCCGGAAGTCGAGAAACCGCAATTGATCGAGGATGCGGGCTGTTCCGACATGTTCCACGGCACGGTGAAGGCAATATGTTCGAAGGGGCGCGCGGGATCGTTGGTGGGTGAGGCCCAGTCCGCCGGATAGGACACGATGGGATTGGTGGGTGAGATCACCGCATCCACCTCCCGCATCAGCCGCCCGCAGGCCCTGCGCATTTCCATGGTCTGGTTGAAACCGAAGACCGCACGCGAACCGGTAACCTCCGCTCCCTTCCCGGCCCATTCGAGGATATAGGGAAGGATCGCCGCGCGGCGTTCATCGCTCAGCGCCGCCATATCGCCCCAGAATTTCGCGCGCCAGAAATCGTCCAGCCCATCCAGCATCGCGCGTGTCAGCACCGGCTCGACCGGAATGACGATGGCGCCGGCCGCCTCAAACAGCTTCGCGGCGGAAAGCACGGCGTCCCGCACTTCATCTTCCAGCGGCAGGCCGCAGCCGGCATCCAGCATCAGGCCGATCTTCAGGCCTTTAACATCGATATCGAGATCCATCCAGTCAATGGTGTTCGGCGGCAGCGATGTGCCGTCCCGCCAGTCGGGCCGCGAAAGCGTCACCATGGCATAGGCGGCATCAACCACGGTGCGGGTCATCGGCCCGGCGCAGCGGCCAGTATAATAGGGATCGACCGGGATGCGGCCCTGGCTCGGCTTGAAACCGAAGAGCCCGGTCCACCCGGCCGGCAGCCGCACCGAGCCGCCAATATCCGTGCCGACATGCAGCGTGCCATACCCCGCCGCACCCGCCGATGCCGCGCCGGCACTGGAGCCGCCGGGATTCTGCGTGATATCCCAAGGATTGCGGCTGAGCTTGTGGAAGCTGGAGAGACCGGAGGAGAGCATGCCATAATCCGGGCAGGTCGTCTTGGCGTAGAGGATCGCGCCGTCTTCCCGGCAGCGGGCGGCCACCGGCGCGTCCTCCAGCGCCGGAACCAGTTCCACCGCCTTTGTGCCGAGCGGCACGGGATGGCCTTTCGTGGCGATGAGTTCCTTCAGCGAGACCGGAAGTCCATCGAGCGGGCCGAGCGTCTCGCCCTTCCGCCAACGCTCCGTCGAAGCCGCTGCCTGCCTGCGGGCATCTTCCGGGTCGTAGGCATAAAGCGCATTCACAGTTGGCTCGAAAGCCTCGATGCGCGCCTCCACCGCCTGCCAATATTCCGAGGGCGACAGCGTCTTTTCCCGGTAAAGCGCCAGGATTTCGAGCGTGTTGAGGTCTATGAGATCGGTCATGGCATCGTCTCGTCAAAAAAACAGGAAATAGGGGCGATATCGGCTTTAGGCGATCAGCTCGTATCGCGCGGGTCCAGCAGATCGCGCAGGCCATCGCCGAGAAGGTTGAGGCCGAAGACGGCAAGCGCAATGGCAAGGCCGGGCATGATGGCAAGCCAGGGCGCCACACCGAGATAGGTCTGGGCGTCCGCCAGCATCCGCCCCCAGGTGGCGGCGGGCGGCGGCATGCCGAGACCGAGGAAGGAAAGGCCTGCTTCCGTCAATATCGCCAGACCGAGCTGGATGGTCACCTGCACGATGATCTGGTTGGAAATATTCGGCACGATATGGAAAAGCGTGATCTTGGCGCGGTTCTGGCCGATGCTGGTGGCGGCGGTGATATATTCGCGTGCCCAAATCTGCAGTGCGGCGCCGAGCGTCAGCCGGGCAAAGACCGGCACCATGAAGGTGGCGATGGCGATGATGGCGGTAAAGCGCCCCGTGCCGATAAAAGCGCCGAGCATCATGGCCGAGAGGATCGGCGGCACGGCAAAGATGATGTCGCAGATGCGCATGACCACGGTTTCGGTAAAACCACGCAGGGCCGCGACCGCGACGCCGATGGCCGTGCCGATAAATGCGCCGATGGCGACGGCGGCGATGGAGGTGGACAGCGAGTTCCACGCACCCGCCATCAGCATCGACAATACGTCGCGGCCGAAATGATCCGTGCCGAGGCCGCCATAAACGAAGGGCGATTTCAGCTTCTGCACGATCTGTATCTTGGTGGGCGACACCGGCGTCCAGACCAGGGACAGCAGGGCGACGGCGACCAGAAAGACCGTGACGGCGATGCCGGCGGCAAAGGCCGGGCGGCGGCGGATAAATCGCATCATCGCGCACCTGCCCGCAATCTCGGATCGATGAAGAGATAGGCGATATCGACCACGAAATTCATGATGATGACCAGCGCCGAGAAAAACAGCACGACGGATTGCATGACGACGATATCGCGCTGGGTCAGCGCCTGATAGGCAAGCCGCCCGAGGCCCGGCAGGTTGAAGACATTCTCGACAAGCACCGCGCCGGCAATCAAAAAGGTGAATTGCAGGCCGATCATGGTGACAACGGGGATCATCGCATTCGGAACCGCATGCCGCCACAGCGCCACCCGCTCGCTCAGGCCCTTGGCGCGGGCGGTGCGCACGAAATCCTCATTCATCACTTCGAGCACGGCGGAGCGGCAGACGCGGGTGAGAACACCGGCCTGCGACAGCGCCAGGGCAATGGCCGGCAGCACCAGCGCCATGAGCCCTGCCGAAAAACTCGGCGTCCAGCCGGGAAAACCGCCTGATGGCATCCAGCCGAGCGTGGTGGAAAAAACGATGATCAGCAGCAGGCCAACCCAGAAGCCGGGCACGGCGATGCCCAGATGGGAAAACAGCCCGGCCGCAAAATCCAGCACCCCGTTGCGGTTCTTCGCGGCCGCCACGCCAAGCGGAATGGCGATGGTGACGGACAGGCAGACGGCCAGCAACGCAAGCGGCAGGGTGACGGCCAGCCGCTCGATGATCAGCCCCGCCACCGGCACGCCATAGGTATAGGATTGCCCGAGATCGCCACGGAAGACACCGGCGAGCCAGTGGAGGTAACGCAGCGGCAAGGGCTGATCGAGACCCATCTGCTTCTGCAGCGCGGCGAGCGTATCCGGGCTTGCCGAGGTGCCGAGCATGATAGCCGCCGGATCTCCCGGCAGCAGGCCCATGACGACATAAATGATGAGGGAAACGGCAAACAGCGTGATGATGAGGCTGACGAGACGCCGGATGAGGACGATTAACATCTGGCATCTGCTCCTTGCGATACTTCACCTGCGGCGGCTGGACAGCTCCACACTCCCCCGTCATGCCGGACTTGATCCGGCATCCAGCCGACGCGCGTCTGCGCGGCGGAGAGAGCCCTTTCAGCCCAAGGACTTGGGCTGGCTGGATGCCGGATCAAGTCCGGCATGACGGAAGAAACGGGTATAGCCAAACGTCACTCTTCCCAATGCACGTCCGTCAGCACATTCGAAGGAATAGGCTCGTTTTCCCACAGCCCCTTCACCTTTCTGTCCCAGACGCCAAGCTTCGGCATCACGAAGAGGAAGAGAGCCGGAACATCTTCCGCGAGGATTTTCTGGGCCTCGCCATAGAGCTTTTCCTGCTCAGCCGCATCCGCCGTCTTTTCGACGTTGGCGATAACCTCGTTGAAGGCCGGGTTCCTGTAGTTGAAATAATAGGGGTCACGGGCATAGATATCGATATCCATCGGCTCGGCATGGGCGACAATGGTCATGTCGTAATCCGCACCCTTCAAGACATCCGCCACCCATTTGGCCGGAAATTCGGTGGTCTCGATGGTCATCGTCACGCCGATTTCGGCCAGCATCGCCTGCAGGATTTGCGAGGTGCGCTGGGCATAGGCCATTTGCGGGGCCTTGATGGTGAAGCTGAAACCGTCAGGATAACCCGCTTCGGCAAGCAGCGCCCTGGCCTTGTCGACATCGTAAGGGTGCACCCCTGTCGTATCGATGTATCCGCGGTCATTCGGCGTATAGTGACTGCCGATGGCCGTGCCAAAACCGGACCATGCGCCCTCGATGACAGTGCCGCGATCCACCGCCATCATCAGCGCCTGGCGCACGCGCTTGTCGTCGAAGGGCTTGCGGGCATTGTTCATGCCGGCCACGACCTTCAGCTCGGTATTACCGACGAAAGTGCCGAGGCGTTTATCGCCGTCAAAGGAGGTCATCAGCTCCGGCGCGCCGAATTCCGGGAAGGCATCGATATCGCCTGATTTCAGCGCGGCGGCCTGCGCCTGCGGGTCGGCGACAAAACGGAAGGTCGCCCTGTCGAGCTTCACCGCAACGGCCTTATCCCAATAGGCGGCGTTCTTTTCCAGTTCCACCTTGTCGCCCTTGGCCCAGCTGACGAATTTGAACGGGCCGGTGCCGATGGGCGTCGTGCGGTTACCCTCAGCGCTCTTCGGCGCGACCATGACGGAGGCCGGCCAGCCGAGCCAATAGATGAGGCTGCCGGCGGGCTGCTTCAGTTTCAGCACCAGCGTGTCCGCATCCGGCGTCTCGATGCTATCGATTGCCGCGAAGAAGCGCTTCTGCGGATTGACGGAGGCTTCTCCGCGCGCCCGGTCCAGCGAGAACTTCGCGACGGCGGAATCGAACGCCTCGCCATCATGGAAGGTGACACCCTTACGCAGCTTGAAGGTGTAGCTCTTGCCATCAGGTGAAATCTCCCAGCTTTCGGCAAGCTGCGGCTTCACCTTGCCCTTGCTGTCGATGGTGACGAGACCTTCGAAAATATTCTGCCAGGTGACCTGGCCGATGGCGACGGGGGCGGCAATGGTCGGATCGAGACCGGTCGGCTCCACCGTCATGCCAAGCGTCAGGGCGGTTTTCGCGGCGGCTTCGGCTCCCGTCACCGAAAGCGGCAGCCAGAGCGCCGTGCCCAATGCAAGCGTCAGCGCGGTGCGGCGCGAAAGCTTTGCCGCCTCAGAAAGATAAATGCGTGGCATCCTTAGTCCCCTGTCTGGCGGCCGGGGCATTTTTGCCCTTCCAGAGACCACCCGTTGCGAAAAGAGTGTCATGTTACAGGCGCACACACAATCACCGTTTTTGTGTGCTCCGTGTAGCTGAAATGGCTACACGGAATTGCAGGTGGAAATCAACCTTAGTGGGTAATTCTCCATACTGGCTAATTCCTCTCCCCGCCGGGGAGAGGTCCGCCGAACGAAGTGGAGGCGGGGTGAGGGGAAACGTTGCCGGATAAATTCTTCCTCGACCTCCCCTCGCCGTCCCCCACCCAAGCTACGCGGCCCCCTCATCCGGCCCTTCGGGCCACCTTCTCCCCGGCGGGGAGAAGAAACCCCTACCCCGCTGTCGCCTCGCGCATGAAACGCTCGATGAAATCGGCAAGCTTGGAGGCGGCGAAAGACAATTGCCGGTCGGGCGCAACGCAGAGATCGATCTGGGTATGGATGCCTTTTTTACCGGAAAGCGGAATGGCAACCATCTGGCCGCTGCGGATTTCGCGCGCCACCGAAAGCGCCGGCAGCAGCGTGGCGGCAGCATGGCCGAGCACCAGCTCCTTCAGCATTTCCAGCGAACTGGTGATGAAAACGGGATCAAGCTCGATGCCGGCATCGGCAAACAGCGCATCGAAGGCCTGACGCGCGGCAAAACTCTTGTCCGGCAGCGCAAGCGGCAGTCCGGCCAGTTCCTTCAGCGAAACCTCCGGCTGGGCGGCAAGCGCGTGACCGGCGGGGAAGATGACATCGTAGCTGATGCGGGTGCGCGAGCGCACCTTCACGCCCGAAAGCTTCGGCGCAAACAGGCTGACGACGAGGTCTGCTTCCGCCGCACTCAGGGCCTCTATCGCCTGCCGGGCACTGGTAATATGCACCTCGAAACGCAGTTTTGGATATTTCAGGCTGAACTGCGCCAGCACCGGCGCCAGAAGGTTCGCCACCGTCGCGCCATTGGCATAGACCGTGACCCTTCCGCGCTGCAGGCCTTTCAGATCGTCGATCAGCTGGTGCACATGGTCGAGCTCGCGCAACGTCTTGCCGGCACGGGCGGCGAGCAGCTCGCCGGCCGCCGTCAGCTTCACGCCGCGGCTGGACCGCTCCACCAGCGGCGAGCCGAAATAATATTCGAGGTTCTCGATCTGCCGGCTCACCGCCGTCGGAGCGACATTCAGGTTTTCCGCCGCGGCGCGCATGGAATTGGTGCGGACGAGTTCGTCGAAATACATCAAGGCGCGCAGTTGCATGGGGTGGAGACCTTGTTCGGGTGGGCCGGTGTGAGGGCCAGCATATCACTACCGCTTAACGAGCAAAGACCGGACATTCAATGTCTTGAACCTCAGCCGAAGACGATCCAATTGCATGTGGAACGAACGCTCGCCGCTTGTTTCTTCTCCCCGCCGGGGAGAAGGTGGCGCGCAGCGCCGGATGAGGGGGCGATGGTGGGAGAGATGCGGAGAGCTTGCCCCCTCATCTGCCCCGTTCGGGGCATCTTCTCCCCGGCGGGGAGAAGAAAGGGAGGCAACGTCTCACCAATCAAGCGCGCTTGAAACCCTCACTCGCCACCAGCAGCTGCCTTGTATAGTCAGCACTGAATTCGCGGCTTTCCAGCGCCTCGGCCTCCAGCATCTCCACCACCTTGCCGCTTTTCATCACCGCCAGGCGGTCGCACATATGGCTGATGACGCCGAGATCGTGGCTGACCATGACGAAGGTGAGATTGCGGTCCTTGCGGGCCTGTTCCAGAAGGTTGAGGATTTCCGCCTGAATGGAGGCGTCGAGCGCCGATGTCGGCTCATCGAGCAGCAGGATTTTCGGTTCGACGATCAGCGCGCGGGCAATGGCGATACGTTGCCGCTGGCCGCCGGACAGCTGGTGCGAATAACGGAAACGGAAACCGGAACCTAGCCCCACCTCGTCCAGTGCCCGGGCAATGCGCTGCTCGCGATTGTCGAGGCCATGGATGACGAGCGGCTCGAGCAGCAGCGCATCAACCGTCTGGCGTGGGTGCAGCGAGCCATAGGGATCCTGAAACACCATCTGCACGTCGCTATAAAAGCTCTTGTCGCGGTGCTTGCCGGAATAGGAGCGACCGGCCACCATCAGCGAGCCTTCATCGAAATGGTTGAGGCCGGCAATGGCGCGCAGCAGCGTGGACTTGCCGGAACCGGATTCGCCGACGATACCAAAGGATTCACCCTCGGCCACATCGACGCTGACGCTGTCGAGCGCGATGTAACCGTCGAAATCCACCACCATGTCTTTGATGGAAAGAACAGTGCTCATGCGCGCCACTCCGGCTTGCGTTCCAGAACGGGCAATGGGTGCCGGTGGCCGCCAATCTGCGGCAGGCAGTTCAACAGGCCCTGCGTATAGGGGTGTTTCGCTTCCTTCAGATTGGCGGAAGACAGCTCCTCCACCACCTTACCGGCATACATGACGAGAACACGGTCGCAGAAGGAGGAGACGAGTCTCAGATCATGGCTGACGAAGATCAGTCCCATGCCACGGTCGCGCACCAGCTTGTCGAGGATATCGAGCACTTCCAGCTGAACCGTCACGTCGAGCGCCGAAGTCGGTTCGTCAGCGATCAGCAGTTCCGGGCCGCAGACCAGCATCATGGCGATCATGACGCGTTGACCCATGCCACCGGAAACCTCGTGGGGGTAAAGATCGAAGACCCGCTCGGGATCGCGGATCTGCACGGCTTCGAGCATCGCAAGCGTGCGCTGACGCGCCTCGCCGGTGCCGATCTTTTCATGGGTCCGCAGGGTTTCCATGATCTGGCGGCCGATGGTCATGACCGGGTTCAGCGAATATTTCGGGTCCTGCAGGATCATGGCCATGCGCTTGCCGCGCATGATCCGCCGCTCTTTCGCAGAGGCCTTGAGCAGATCGATATCACCGAAGCGCAGCGCATCCGCCTCGATGCGCGCGCTTTTCGGCGTCAGCCCCATGATGGCGCGGCCGGTCTGCGACTTGCCGGAGCCGGATTCGCCGACGATGCCGAGACGCTCGCGCCCGAGCGTGAAGGACACGCCGCGCACGGCCTCCACCAGCCCTGTGCGGGTGGGGAAGGATACGCGGAGATTCTGAACAGTCAGAAGCGGCGCACTCATTGGCCCGCCTCCTTGGGATCCAGCGCATCGCGCAGCCCATCGCCCAGCAGGTTGAAACCGAGGCTGACGATGAGGATCGCCACGCCCGGCATGGCCGCGACCCACCATTGGTCGAGAATAAAACGACGGCCGGAAGCGATCATCGCTCCCCATTCCGGTAGCGGCGGCTGCGCGCCGAGACCGAGGAAGCCGAGACCGGCGGCGGTGAGAATGATGCCGGCCATATCCAGCGTCACGCGCACGATGAGCGACGACAGGCAGAGCGGCATGACGTGTTTGAGGACAATACGGAAGGGCGATGCCCCCATGAGCTTCACCGCCGCGATGAAATCGGAGTTGCGGAAGGTCATGGTTTCGGCACGTGCGATGCGCGCATAGGGCGGCCATGAGGTGAGCGCGATGGCAAGCACCGCGTTCTCTATGCCCGGCCCGAGCGCCGCGACCAGCGCCAGCGCCAGAACGAGCTTCGGAAAGGCAAGGAAGATATCGGTGATGCGCATCAGCACCGCATCCACCCAGCCGCCGGCATAACCGGAAACCGTGCCGACGATGAGGCCGACGGGCGCGGCGATAATGGCGACCAGGAGCACGACGAACAGCGTCAGCCGCGAACCGTGGATGAGACGCGAAAGAATGTCGCGGCCCTGATCGTCAGTGCCGAGCAGGTAACCTTCCGTACCGGGCGGCAGAAGCCGGGCATTGCGCAGATCGCCCTGCACCGGGTTATGCGGGGCCAGCACATCGGCAAACAGCGCAACGAACAGCAGCGCGATGATGATGCCAAGACCAAGCAGTGCCAGCCGGTTTTCCGAAAAGCGCCGCCAGATGACATAGGCGCGCCCAAGCCGCGCCTGCTTGCGCGAGGACGGCCGGTCGGAGAGCAGCCATTCGCGGCTATAGGGTTTGATCGTATCTGTCGACATCGTCATCGGCTGCGCGTCCTTGGATCGAGCGTCCGGTAAAGCAGATCGGAGAAGAGATTGATGCCGACGAAGATGGCGCCGATCACGATCGTGCCGCCGAGAACGGCATTCATATCCGCATTCTGCAGGGAATTGGTGATGTAGAGGCCAAGCCCCGGCCAGGCGAAGATGGTTTCGGTCAGCACCGAACCTTCGAGCAGACCGGCATAGGAGAGCGCAATCACCGTCACCAGCGGCACGGCGGCATTGCGCAGCGCATGGAACCAGATGATGCGGGTTTCCGAAAGCCCCTTGGCGCGGGCCGCGACGATATATTCCTGGGCGAGTTCATTCAGCATGAAAGAGCGCGTCATGCGGCTGATATAGGCGAGCGAGAAATAACCGAGCAGGGAGGCGGGCAGAATGATGTGGCGGAAGAGATCCCACAACACGTCCCATTGCCGCTGCCAGATCGCGTCGATCAGGAAAAAGCCCGTGACCGGCGTGAAGGTGAATTCATAGACGATATCCATGCGGCCGGGATAAGCGACCCATTGCAGCCGGGCGTAAAACACCAGCAGCGCCAGAAGGCCGAGCCAGAATATCGGCACGGAATAACCGATGAGGCCGATGACGCGCACCACCTGATCGGCAAAGCTGCCGCGCTTCACGGCCGCGAGAACGCCGAGCGGAATGCCGAAGACGGCACCGATGATGGTACCGATCGTGGCGAGCTCGATCGTCGCCGGAAACACCCGCTTGATATCCTCCATGACAGGATTGGTGGTGAGCACGGAAGTGCCGAAATCGCCCGAAAGCGCCTGCTTCAGATAGAGAAAGAACTGCTGCCAGAGCGGCAGGTTGAGGCCGAGCTGCTCACGCACCCGCTCGACCACATGCGCAGGCGCACGGTCGCCGACGATCGCCAGCGCGGGATCGATCGGCACCACGCGGCCAATGAAAAAGGTGACCGCCATCAGCCCCAGAAAGGTGGTGATGACGGTGACGGCGAAGCCGAGAACGGCTTTCACGCGGGCGTTGGCACGGCGTTTTCCCTGCCTCGCCCTGCTGTTTGCTTCAACGATGCTCAAGAGACCGATCCTTCCGGATCATTCCTTGGAGATCGTATAGACATAGTTGGTGTCGAAGCTCGGGCCGAGCTTCAGGCCCTTGAGCTTGGCGGAATAACCGGCAACTTCCGTCTGCTGGAAGATGATGACGAAGGGACCCTTCGCCAGAACTTCCTTCTGCAGGTTTTCATAGATCGCCGCGCGCTTGGCGCTGTCCTTTTCCAGAAGTGCCGACTGGGTTTCCTTGGTCAGATCAGGAACATCCCAGGCGTTGCGCCATGCGAGCGTCTTGTTCTTGCCTTCATCGGAATTGTCGTAGTTGATGGTGAAGGTTTCCGCATTCGAGTTCGGGTCGAAATAGTCCGAACCCCATTGCCCGATGTAGATATCATGCGTGCGGGCGCGGTATTTGGTCAGCGTCTGCTTGCCGTCACCCGGAATGATTTCCAGCTTGATGCCGGCCTGCGCCAGCGTCTGCTGCACGCTTTCGGCAATGCCGGTCACCGGCTGCGTGTTGCGCACATCCATGCTTACGGTGAAACCGTCCTTCAGGCCGGCCTTTTCGAGAAGCTCCTTCGCCTTGGCGACGTCGAGCTTGTAGGGGTTCTCGTCGAGCGCGCCAAGCTGGCCCTTCGGCAGGAAGGTCTGGTGAATTTCGCCGATGCCCTTGATGATCGTCGCACCGATCGCGTCATAATCGACCAGATATTTGAAGGCCTCGATGACCTCGGGCTTCTTCAGGTTCTCGTTCTTCTGGTTGAGGCTGAAGTAATAGACGGTGCCCTTGGGCGCGGACGTGACGGCAAGGCCTTCCTTCTTGGAAACCGCTTCCATGTCACCCGGCTCGAGGTTGCGGGCAACATCGATATCGCCGTTTTCAAGCGCCAGGCGCTGGCCGGAGCTTTCCTTCATGTGGCGATAAACCACACGCTTCAGCTTCGGCTTCTCACCGTAATAATTCGGGTTGGCCTCGAGGATCACCGCTTCGTTGGCCTTCCAGCCGAGGATCTTGTAAGGACCGGAACCGGCATAACCCGTCTTCAGGAATTCATTGCCGAAATCCGTGTCGTATTTGTAATCGGCGCTCGGCGTGACCGACTTGGCCTTTTCCGTCACGAATTTCTTGTCGACCACCGAGGCGACGGTTGCGGTGAGCACGTTCAGCACGAAGCTCGGCGCATAGGGTTTGTCGACCGTCAGAACGAAGGTGTTCGCATCCGCAGCCTTCGCCTTTTCGGTGACGTTGTCGCCCTTGAGGCCGAACTGCGTCAGCAGGAATGCCGGCGACTTGTCGAGCTTCACGGCGCGTTCGAAAGAGAAGGCCACATCATCGGCCGTGACCGGATTGCCGGAGGCGAATTTCAGGCCGGACTTCAGCTTGAAGGTGTAGGTGAGGCCGTCCTCGGAGGTCGTCCAGCTCTCGGCGAGATCGCCGATCACCTTGGACGTGTCGTTGAGATCGATGGAAACCAGCTTGCTATAGGTGTTGCCGGTGACTTCGGCGGCGGAGAGTTCGAATGCCTCGCCCGGATCGAGCGTGATAATGTCGTCGATGGCGAAACCTTCGACCAGCGTATCGGCCGGGGTGGCGGCAAAAGCGTGGGGTGCGGACAGCATCATCAGCGACAAAGCGGCGCTGGTGCTGAGAATACGCATGGATTTGTTGAGCGATTTGATCATAGGATCTCCCCTTTTGTTATGAGATTGATTTGGTTCGCTTCAGCTCTTCTCAGGCCGCCTCGTGCCAGGCCTCAGACAAAACACGCAGCCAGTTTTCCCGGCATATTTTAGCAAGTTCTCCATCACCGTAGCCCGCCGATTTCAGCGCCGCAACCAGATTGTGGTTGCCGCTCGCATCGGCAACGCCGACGGGTATCGTCGCGCCGTCGAAGTCCGATCCCAGCGCCACGCAATCAATGCCCATGCGCTCCACCATGTAATCGATATGGCGCACCATGTCGGAAAGCGGCGTATCGGCAATGTCGCGCGCATCCGCGCGCAGCATGGTCACGGCATAGTTCAGGCCCACCAGCCCGCCGCTTTCCCTGATGGCGTCCATCTGCCGATCGGTGAGATTGCGGGCGACGGGGGTGAGAGCATGCGCATTGGAATGGCTGGCAATCAGCGGCTGGTTGCTGGTCCTTGCCACATCCCAGAAGCCTTTTTCGGTGATATGCGCGAGATCGATGAGAATGCCGAGCCGGTTGCATTCCTTCACCAGCGCAAAACCGGCGTCGGTGAGGCCCGGCGCCGTATCCGGCGACATGGGATAGGAAAAGGGAACGCCATGGCCGAAAATATTGTGCCGGCTCCAGACCGGGCCGAGCGAGCGCAGGCCGGCGGCATAAAATACTTCCAGCGCATCGAGAT
Source organism: Agrobacterium sp. LEGMi-208b (assembly GCF_059511785.1). Taxonomy (NCBI): domain Bacteria; kingdom Pseudomonadati; phylum Pseudomonadota; class Alphaproteobacteria; order Hyphomicrobiales; family Rhizobiaceae; genus Agrobacterium; species Agrobacterium sp. LEGMi-208b. Next base: position 1,948,848 of record NZ_CM183446.1, on the reverse strand, counting down.
CGGCGCCGATCGCCTCGCAACCTTCCATATGCAGCACGGCGGCGAAAATATCCTCGGCAAAGGCCTTGCGGATATCGGCCGTGGAACGGCACAGCCGCCAGGCGCCGGCGCGATCCAGCCTCAGCGCAATCGCCGCCTTTTCCATGGCGATATCGAGCGAAGGCAGCCGCTCCAGCGGTGCGGCGAGCGGCGTATTGTAATGGCCGCTTTCATCCGGTTCCTGCAGAATGAGATCGCCGGAGGGAATATAGATGGCGCAGATGCCGCCACCGAGACCGCCGGCCCTTGCACGCGGCCCGTCTATATGACCTTCCCGCGTACCGTTTTTGAATTCCGCAACCGGATCGGCACCGGCCTTGCTGTTGCGCCACAACCGAAGCAGCACATCATTATGACCGTCGAACACTGCATGCATGGGAAGAAATTCCAGTCATCGGAAAGAACAAACGGGGGTGGGCAGACGCCGGAATGACACCGCGCGAAAGCAAACCAGCGTATTATTCGCCGACCGCTATTGTCTGTCGGAGGCGATCTTAGGACGATCTCTTCGAGCTTCGCAAGATAGAAATTAGGCACCGGTGAAATTATCACCACTTGCCTTTTGCCGGAACTTGCGCAACGTCAGGCGCGCCAGGCACCTTCCGCTTTCGTGAGCAGCGGCGTGGAAAAAACGCCCCTCACCCGCTCCGGCCATTCCGGCCCGAAAGCGGCGATTTTTTCCCGCCAGCGATCCGATTGCAGCATGGCCGCACCGATGACGGCGGGCCGAATGCCCGACGCGGCGAGCAGCGAAAGACCCGATATGATGGAGCTGCCGCTGGAGATGACATCATCCACCAGCGCCACCCGCCGGTTCTCGATCAGCGGCAACATGCGCGGATCGATATAGAGCCGCTTTTCCTGCCTTGTGGTGATGGAGGACATGGGCACCGACAGCTCCTCCAGATACCAGAATTTGCGCGAGGTGCCGAGCGGCACATAACGGGAATGGCCGAGATGCCGGGCGACGGCGGCGGCGAGCGTCAGCCCCAGCGTCGGCAGGCCGATGACGACATCCGGCTTGAAGGGAAGAAGCTTTGCGGCGAGATCGGCCGCCAGCGCCTCCAGCACCTCAAAAGAGGCCTGATTGACGATGAGCGAGGCGAGCGCATGTTCGCCATCCGCGAGCGGCCTTATCGGCAGGCAGATCTGCCTGTTGTCATCCAGTTCCGCCGGAAAGAAGGTGGAATGCGGACCTGCCGTTACAAAGGTGCCGGGCGGAAGAATATCCTGCCAGAACTCGTGCGGCGCGGCGGGAGACGGGGCGACGGGCGATGCGGATGACGGCATCGGTTTTCCTTTCAGGACCGGAATGGCGCAAGGCGAATGCGGTTTTCGGCCGCGCCAATCCCATTCGGCACATTTGTCATTTCAGCAACCGCAGAGACGCTGCGGGTTCATTTCATTGGCTTTTTCCGCTAGAGTATTTTCGTTTTCTACGAAACACGAAAATACTCCAGCTCTTCGTTTCACGCATTTCCAAACGCAAAACCGCTACACAGTTTTGCTGGAAATGCTCTAGAAGAGAAAAAAGCAACGGGCATTCGGACAAACCCACCTATGACGCGGGTTTTTCCCATATTCAAGGACAAGCTTCCCATGAGACTGCTGGACCGGATCGGCGAGGACCTGCCATTCCTGACGGAGCTTCGCCACGACCTGCACGCGCATCCGGAACTGGGCTTTGAAGAGGAAAGAACCAGCGCCATCGTCGCCGATCTTCTAGAGCGCGCCGGACTGAAGGTGCATCGCGGCCTCGGCGGCACCGGCGTGGTCGCCACCCTTCAGGTGGGCAACGGCACCCGCAGCATCGGCCTGCGGGCGGACATGGATGCGCTGGCCATGCCTGAGGTGCCCGACCGGCCCTATAAATCGAAATTTCCCGGCAAGATGCATGCCTGCGGCCATGACGGCCACACCGCCATGCTGCTGGGTGCTGCGCGTTACCTCGCCAGGACCCGCGATTTTTCCGGCACCGTGCATTTCATTTTCCAGCCGGCCGAAGAAGGCCGGGGCGGCGCGAAAAAAATGGTCGAAGACGGGCTGTTCAACCTGTTTCCCTGCGATGCGGTCTATGGCCTGCACAATATGCCGGGGCTCGGCATCAATGAGATGGCCGTGGTGGAAGGCCCGCAGCTCGCCTCTTCCGACAGCTGGCGCGTCACCTTCAAAGGCATCGGCACCCATGGCGCCAAGCCGCATCTCGGCCGCGACCCGGTGACGGCGGCGGGCACCTTCCTCGCCTCGCTGCAAAACATCGTCGGGCGCGTCGTCGATCCGTTGCAGCCCGCCGTCGTCAGCGCCTGTTCGGTGCAGGCGGGTGATCCGAAGGCGCTCAACGTCATTCCCGATCTCGTCGAAATCGGCGGCACGGCGCGCGCCTATGCGGCAGACGTGCGCGACCAGCTGGAGGCGGAAATCGGCCGGCTGGCGAACGGCACGGCGGCGATGTTCGGCATCGAGGCGCATTACGAATTCATCCGCCGCATTCCGCCCGTCATCAACGAGGCGGACGCAACGAAACGGGCGCTGCGGGCGGCAAAAACCGTCTTCGGCAACAAAACCCGCACCGCTTTTCCACCCTCGACCGCCGGCGACGACTTCGCCTTCTTCGCCGGCGAAGCTCCCGGCTGCTACGTCTGGCTCGGCAACGGCCCGGCGGTGGATGGCGCGCTGCACCACAACACCTCCTACGACTTCAACGACGCGGCCATCGTGCCGGGCGTGGCATTTTGGGCGACGCTGGTTGAGCAGGAACTGGCGGCGGAGTAGCCCCATTTGCTGCCTGCCGATTTTCGACCGGCAACACCTCGGACGCTTGTGGCGAATCATCGGGCGCGGTAAATTCTGCGCACAGGCTCGACCCACGCCTCCCCCCTCCTTTCGGGGAAGCATTCGACATGCGGGGTAATATCATCAACGAACCGTCTGTTCGGGCATTCGCATAAGGAGGGATTGCGTTTCAGACCCGCAATAGAGGTCTTTTGATGAAACTTTCTACTCCGATTTTTCAATTAAAACGGCGGGCCAAACTCATGGTCCGAAACAATGCAATTCCCCTGCACGAAGCGCTGGACCAGATCGCGCGCGAAGAAGGATTTGCAAGGTGGAGCCTGCTGTCCGCTCACGTTGCCGCGGGTTCCTTATCCGACGACCTGTTTTTACGCACCGTGGATGGCGACATGCTTCTGCTTGCCGGTCGCCCAGGTCAGGGCAAGACAGCGCTTGGATTTGAACTTTTGCGCGCGGCAGCCGAAGACGGGCGACAATCTGTTCTGTTCACACTTGAAATGACGGAGCAACAGGCAAAAAAGCGTATCGAAATACAGGTGGCCAGGCAGAGAGAGACCGAGATCGTGACATCGGAGGAGATATGCGCGGATTATATCATCCGCCATTTGTCACCGGCCAAACCCGGCACCTTCGCCGTGATCGATTATCTGCAGATACTCGACCAGCAGCGGCACAAACCGGACCTGTCACAACAGATAACCGCCCTTAGGGAATTCGCACAAAAGAGCGGCGTCATTTTTGCATTCATCTCGCAGGTTGACCGCTCATTTGATCCTGACAACAAGCGACTTCCCGATATGCGCGATATCCGCCTGCCCAACCTGCTGGATTTGGGCCTCTTCACCAAGGCCTGCTTTCTGCATAATGGCGAAGCACAGCTTCACAATGTGAACTGATACGTACGGCTGCCGCGACGGCGACATCGCGGCAGCCGGTCTTGACGTTATTATCGTAAAACCTCGATGATCGGGCTTTCCATCACCTTCCCCGTCAGCACATCGGCAATGCCCATATCCGTCTGGTGCGGGCCGATATTGCAGGCGAGCGTGGCGCCGAAGCAGGCCTTGAAGACGAGATAGGGCGGTTGCCATTCCACCATCTTGCCCACGGCTTCGCGCAACTCCTCGAAAGCCCGCGCCACCTCTTCCAGCGGCGCATTCGAAACGAGGCCGGAGAGCGGCAAGGGAAGCAGCGCGGTGACCTTGCCCCCGGAGGCAACGGCCATGCCGCCACCGGTGCCGATCACCGCATTGGCGGCGAGCGCCATGTCTTGCGCATTACCGCCGAAAACGGTGAGGTTGTGGCTGTCATGCGAGACGGTGGTGGCGAAAGCGCCGTTCCAGTTTCCCCAGCCGGTGAGGAAACCGGTTTTTGTGGTGGGCTCGGCCTTGCCGTGGCGATGGGTGACGGAAATCATCGTTGCACCTTCAGGCGGAACGATGAAACCGTCCTTCACCTCGGCTTCCATTTCGCCCCATTGGGTGAAACGCGGGCGGTCGATGGTGGCGAGGCGTACCTTCACGCCTTCGGAGGCAACCCGGAAATCATCGGCGCTGCGCAACGGCAGCTTCATCGAGCCCTCAAGTGGCGCGGCATCACAGGCCGGAACATCGACGAGCATACGCCCGCCTTCAGCAACCGCCCTACCCCCGGCCAGCACATGGCGGGCTGAAAAACCGCTCAGATCCTCGAAAATGACGATATCAGCGCGGCGGCCGGCAGCGATGAGGCCGAGATCGGCACGACCGAGCCTCTGCGCGGCATTGAGCGTGGCGGCGCGCAGCGCCCATTCGGGCTTCAGACCATAACGCACAAGGCGGCGCACCACATCATCAAGCCCACCGCCGTGCAACAGGTCGTCCGGGAAGACATCGTCGGTGCAGAGCGTCACCGTCTGCGGCAGATGGCCGAGCTTATTCAGCGCCTTCACGAATTCCGGCAGCAGGTGATCGTGCGAGCCGCGCAGCTCGATCGTCAGCCCTGCCCTCAGCTTTGCCATGAGGTCTTCGCCCGAGACCAGTTCATGATCGGAGGAGACGCCCGCCGCCATGAAGGCATTGAGATCGGCATCCTTCAAGCCGCGTGCATGGCCGCAGACCAGTTTTTGCGCGGCAAGCCCGGCCTGCACGATGCCGCTCATGCGCGGATCGCGCTCAATGACGCCGCGCATGTTCATGATTTCCGCAATGCCGCCGATTTCCGGCCAGGACAGGAGATCGGCCAGAATGGTGGCGTCGAAATCCGCACCGCCGCGCTCCAGCCCCGGTGCCGAGGGCACGCAGGACGGAGCGAGCAGAATGGCGCGCAACGGCAGGTTTTTAATGGTCTTCGCCGCCCAGCGTACGCCTTCCACGCCATGCACATTGCCGAATTCATGTGGATCCCAGACGATGGTGGTGACACCACGGGCGACCACCGCTGCCGCATAGGCGGCCGGCGTGATCATCGAGCTTTCGATGTGCATATGCGTGTCGATCAGGCCGGGCGAGACATAGGCCCCGGCCGCATCGATGACCTGCGCGGCATCGCTGCGGCTTGCCGCTTCGTGGACGCTGGCGATCAACGGGCCGACGATACCGATATCGGCGGCGCGAAGCTCTCCCGTCACCACATCCACCAGCGTTCCGCCGGTGATGAGTACATCGAAAGGCGCGTCACCACGCGCGGCGGCAACCGCGCGGGTGCGCAGGGTGTCATGGTTGATATCGGCAGGTTCCGCCAGGCGGATTTGCGCGCTCATCGGGAGGCCTCCCGACGCAGTGCCTCCAGTATGGCCACCTTCGCGGCTCCAGCATCAACGGTCACGGCAAACTGGGCGTTAAAGTCTGTCACTTTCTCCGCGCGTGTCTCGACCACGGTTCTTCCCCGCGTCAGCGAGGCATGAAGTTCGGCATCGATGCGTGCCTGCTGCCAGCCCAGATGATCGGAGATGAAGCCGACTGCGGCGACGGGATCATAAAGCGCCATGGCGTCTCTGCCGCGGCTCGTGGCAATTCCGATGAAACCCTCCAGCAGATCGGCAATCAGCCCGGCATTTTTGCCGCCGGCACTACGGATCGGCGACACATCGGCCGGTGAGGCCGTTACCTTGCGGCAGGCATCGAGATCGACCATGCGCAGCGGCAGGCGGTGGGCGAGCACGATGGCCAGCGCCTCGGGGTCGGCAAAGGCGTTGAATTCGGCCGATGCCGTATGGTTGCCGCTGCTAAGCCCGCCACCCATCCAGGTCAGGTCGGAAATTCTGGCGGCAAGATCGGGCCGCGCGAGGCAGAGTGCGGCGATATTGGTGAGCGGGCCGAGCGCGAGAATGCGCTTCTCCCCAGCCCCTTCCAGCCAATTGCAGAGTGCTGCAAAGGCATCGCTTTTCGGCAAAGCCGGCGCATCCGGCAGGTTTTGGCCGACGGTCGGAATGCCGCTTTCACCGAGGATCGACTGCGCGGTTTCGAGCGCGCCGAGCACCGGCATGGCGCGGCCCTGATGGATCGGCATCGACCAGCCGAAGGCGGCAACGGCGCCTGCGGCATTACGGCAGACGGCCTCCAGCGTGGCATTGCCGAAGACCAGCGAGATGCCATCGATGGCAAGGCCTGCCGATTGCACCACCAGGATGGCGGCGATATCGTCAAAGCCCATATCGGTATCGATCCACACGCCCATGATCAGCCAAACACCTTCAGGCTTGCCGCTTTTTCGACCGGCAGGTCGAAGGCGAGCGTATCCCCGATGGCGTGCGCGGCAAGCGCCGCATCGGTTTCCGCCTTGATGGGGCCAAGCGGCGTATCCAGCAGATATTCGCGGCTGTTGCCGGCAAAGGATGTGCCGCGCACGGTTCCCTGGAAAGGGCCTGAACCTAGGGTGACCATGCGCGGCCGCCAGGCCAGTCCGGATGCTGAACCGACTGGTCCGGGAAGCGGTGTTGTGCCGTTTGCGGTTTTCAACGCGCCGCCATCAAGCGCGAAGATGTTTTCAAAGCCGACGAAGTCCGCCACGAAGGACGAAACCGGCGCGTTATAAATCTCTTCCGGCGTGCCGATCTGCTCGATCTTGCCGCCCTTCATCACGACAATGCGGTCGGCCAGCGCCAAAGCCTCGATCTGGTCATGGGTGACGAAGATCATCGTCACGCCGGTTTCCTTCTGCACACGCTGCAATTCGGTGCGCATTTCAAGCCGCAGACGCGCGTCGAGATTGGAGAGCGGCTCGTCGAGCAGCAGCACCTTCGGCTCCATGACCATGGAGCGCGCCAAAGCCACGCGCTGCTGCTGGCCGCCGGAAAGTTCGGCCGGCCTGCGCGAAGCGAAATTGGACAGGCCCACCGATTTGAGGCCAGAGGCGACCTTGTCCTCCAGCGGCTTGCCGCTCATGCCCTTGAGTTTCAGGCCGAAGGCAACGTTTTCATAGACCGTCAGATGCGGGAAGAGCGCGTAAGACTGGAACACCAGACCGACGGCGCGCTTGTTGGCCGCGACGCGGGTAATATCGGCGCCATCGAGATCGATACGCCCGCTTGCCACCGGCATCAGCCCGGCAATGGCGCGCATCGTCGTGGTCTTGCCGCAGCCGGAGGGCCCGAGAAGGGCGAGCAGCTCGCCCTTGCGGATATCGAGATCGAGATCCTTGACGGCGACATTGCCGCCATAAGCGAGCGAGATTTTTTGCAGCGAAAGGTATTTTGCGTCAGACATAACGGGAGAACCCCAGGAAACGTTCGGCCATGAAGACGATGCCGATGGAAAGGAAGGCGAGCAGCGAAGAAAGGGCGGCCACGGAAGGATCAAAGACGATTTCCATGTAGCCCAGCATATCGATGGGCAATGTGCGCACGCCGGGACCGGACAGGAACAGCGACACCGGCACCTGGTTGAAACTCGTCACGAAACCGAGAATGAAGGCCGAGAGAATGCCGCCGCGAATATTCGGCAGCACCACCCGGAAAAACGCGCCAAGCCGTGACGAGCCGAGCAGCACCGCAGCCTCCTCTATATCGGACCGCAGATTATTGAGGCTGGCCGACACCACGCGCACCGCATAGGGAAGGATGAGCGCGGTGTGGGCGAGAAACAAGGCAAGCGTGATACCGATGCCGAAAGGCACGACGAAATAACGCAGCAGTGCGAGACCCACGATGATGCCGGGCACGATGATCGGCGCGGAAACGATGGTGCGCACGGTCTCGGCAAAAGGCAGCTTGTAGCGCGACATGGCGTAGGAGGCGGGAATGCCGAGGATGAGCGCCGTAAACGTGCCGCCGATGGCGAGGAACATCGACATGGCAAAGCTCTCGCGAAAACTTTCGACCGTGAAGACCTTGGCGATCCATTTCAGCGAAAAACCCTGCGGCGGAAAGGCGAGCGTATCGCCCGCCGAAAAAGAAGCCGCGACGATGATGAGGAACGGCCCGATGAGGAAACCGACAACGAGGAGAAGCGTGAGCGGAATGAAGAGCTGCCGGGTCATTTCTTGTTCCTTGCGGTGGCGATGCGCTTCAGCAGGATATTGGCGGCAAAGCTCATGACGATCAGGATGAAGGCGATGACGCTGGCGGCGACGAAGTTGTTGGAGACAGTGACCTGCTGGTAAAGCAGGGTCTCCAGCATCAGCACCTTCGAACCCCCGAGAATGGCAGGCGTGATATAGGCCGTGAGCGAACCGGTAAAGACCAGCGTGCCGCCCACGACCAGTCCCTCCTTGGTGAGCGGCAGGATGATCTTCCAGAATACCTGAAACCAGTTGGCACCGAGAACGCGGGCGGCCGCGATCGTATCCTTCGGCATGTTTTCCAACGCGCTGATGAGCGAGATGATCATCAGCGGCAGGAACAGTTGCAGAAGGCCGATGAAAACGGCTGTTTCTGAAAACAGGATGCGGATCGGCGCGTCGCTCAGGCCGACAGCCTGCAGCGCCTGATTGACAATGCCGGTTCTGCCGAGAATGACGATCCATGCATAGGTGCGGGCGACCGGCGAAATCATCAGCGGCAGCACGACGAGATTGACCACATGGCCCTTCTTGCCCGGCGACAGGTTGACGATGGCGAAAGCCGCCGCATATCCCACCACCGCCGAAACGACGGTGACGAGCGCGCCGAGTTTGAGTGTGCGCAGGAAAACCGTCTGGTTCAGCGGATCGGAAAAGAATGCCGCATAGGCCGACAATGTCCAGCCATCGGGGGTGTGGAAGCCCTCCGACAGAAGCATGAAGACCGGCACAAGAAAGACCGCCGCCGCGAAAATCGCGGCGGGCAAGGCAAGCGCCAGTGCTTCGGCCCGGTTCTGAAACATGGGTTTATTCCCTGAACGGCAGCGTCGGTGTGCGCCGGCTGTGGTTGGAGTTTGGCGAATGCAGCAAGAGTTGAGGCCGATCACTACCCCCCTCATTCCTGTGCTTGTCACAGGAATGAGGGAGTGTATGGTGGGCCAAAACACGAAATCATTGAGCTTGGTGCCATTGGGTTCGCCAGACGCGCCGGCCTACGATCAAAAGGGTGGAAAAGCGGTCAGGGGACGACCGAACCGCTTTTCCCGGAATGGAGCCGCCCGCGCGGACGTTTCGATGCCCCATTCCAAACGGTGAAGGGACTTACTGGCCGACCTTAGAATTCCACTCCGACAGCCACTTGTCGCGGTTATCGAGCGTCACGTCGGACGGAATGAGCTGCAGGCTACGGGCGGTTTCATCACCATAGGTGATGTTGTTCGCCACCTCGTCGGACACCTTAACCTCTCTGTTGGTCGGGCTGTCCACCAGCTTTTCCGCCAGCGCCTTCTGAACGTCTGTCGAGAGCCAGAAATCCATGAATTGCAGCGCAAGCTCCTCGTTCTTGGTACCCTTCGGCACGACAAGCACGTTCATGCCACCGGTCTGGCCTTCCTTGGGCGTTGCCCAGGCGAGCGGCAGGTCAAGCTTGGTGAAAGGCGCCCAGGAGAAACGCCCGATCGGCGCTGCCCAGATTTCTTCCTGCTGCATCAGCTGCACCAGCTGCGAGGACTTGACGTAGAAGGTGACGATATCGTCCTTCTTCTCGCCCACGGCCTCGATGGCGCCGGCAAGATCAGGCGTATCCTTGCCGATGGCCTTGCCGAGCATATAAAGCGCCGGTGGGCCCTGATTGGTGGTGACATTCGGGAAGGCGACGTGATCGACGATGCCATCCTTCAAAAGATCGGCCCAGCTGTCGATCTTCATCTTGTCCGTGCGGTAGACGATGGACGTGGCGTAGAAATTGACGCCGACGCTCATGCCGTCGCCATTCGGGTCCTTGGCGATGTCATAGAGGTTTTCGATATTCGGAACCTTGGACGCGTCAATTTTCTGGATCAGGTCCTTGCGGGTGGCGGAGAGCGCATCGGCCATGGAGACGATGGCGAGATCGACCACCGGATTGGCCTTGTTGGCTTCCATCTTGGCAAGACGCTCGACGCTGTTGCCGGTCTCGACCACCAGCTTGCAGCCGCATTTGGCTTCAAACGGCGTATAGACCAGTTCCTTGAATTCATCCTGCGCGAAGGCGTAGACGGAAATCGTCAGCGTCTTGTCCTCAGCCTGCGCCGCTCCCATCGTCAGCATCAGGGCGGTGCCCGATGCAAAAATGATTTTTTTCATGGTATGAGTTCTCCTGCTGTCGTTTTTTTGGCTTCAATCGCATCATGCTTTGCCTTGCCGGTGGAGCCGCGCATGATCAGCGCCATCGGTACTTTCGAAATATCCGCCGTCACATCGATGGTGACGCCGTTTTCGCCCGCGCCATCGATGGCGCGCAGCAGCGCCCCGACGGCGAGATCGGCGATGCGGCCCATATCCATGCGCATGGTCGTCAGCGGCGGGGTGACCACGGCGGAAAAGATGAGATCGTCAAAACCGGTAACGCTCGCCTCTTCCGGCACCTCAATGCCCTCACGCTGCAATTCGGTGAGCGCGCGCAGGGCATGCAGGTCAGACACGGCGGCAAAGGCGGTAAAACCCCTCGCAACCTTGCCGGCAAGGCCAAGCAGGCAACCCGCGCCGCCCGCCTTTTCAATGCCATCCACCCAAAGCGTTTCCGTCACGCAGCCCTTGCCAAGACCATCGCGAATACCGCCAAGACGGTCGTTCTGCACGTTGGAATCCCGGTTCTTGCCCACCAGCACCACCTTGCGATGGCCAAGTCCCGCCAGATATTCGCCGACCTGCCGGCCGCCATCCCAATGGTCGGCGGAAACGGTATTGCCCGGTGTCGAGGGGCTGTCGATCACCGCCACGGGACAATCGACATCGGCAATGCGGGTGCCACGGCGGGGAACGATGACCATGCCATCCACGCCGCGCTCGATCAGCCGGTTAATGGCGTCCGTCTGCATGGCGATCTCACCGCGGGAGTCGGCGATCAGCACGCCGTAACCGGCGGTGACGGCCGCCTTCTCGATGGCCTGCGCGATCTGCGGAAAAAGCGGATTGGCGATATCCGGCAAAACGAGCCCGAGAACACCGCTCCTGCCAGTGCGCAGCGCCCTGCCCGCCGAACTCGGCACATAGCCCAGCTCGCTTGCCGTCTTGCGAATGCGCTCCACCAGCTCAGGCGAAACGCGGCCCTTGCCTGACAGCGCATTGGACACGGTTGCCGCCGACACGCCGAGTGCCGCTGCTATCGCGCTCAGATTGGTGGCAGGCCGTGACGACGCCATTGATGGTCCGGAAGGTCTGATTAAACGTTTAATCAGGATAGTCGAGCGGGGATGCCCTGTCGAGTCCGCAGGTGATAAAAATCAGGAGCTATCCCCGGAAACGGCAAGGATTGTTGTCGGGCGGGTAAAACCGTTAGAGCGTTTTGGCTTTTCCTCGAATCGCCAAAACGTTCTAACTCTTTGTTTTTTCGCATTTCCGGCCGGACGGGATCATTGCTGCGGCCTGACCTGCGACATGATCGCCAGCAGGCCGCCATCGGGGTCCTTGAAAAAGGCCATCCACTCCTCGGTTCCATCGCCATGACGATGGATGAGATGCGGCGGGCTTTTAAAGTCGACCTTGCATGCCAACAGGCTTTCATAGGTGGCACCGATATCATCCACCCTGAAATAGATGACCGAATTTGTCGGCCCCCGCCCGTCGACCGACAGGAAGAGCCGGGTGCCGCCGCAATCGAAAAATGCCAGATCGCCGAATGTATAGAGATGGGCCAGACCCAGCACATCGCGATACCAGGCCTCGGCAAGCGGCAGATCGCTGACGGAACGGGATATCTGCCCAATGGCGCCAAGCGCGATATTTTTATGCATCGTTTTTTCCTGTTTTCGCAAGGCGCTGTCGGCCGGCACAGCAAACCAGCGCAGAAGCATTTTCCTGTTGTCGAGGCCAAGCTTTCCGAGCGCATTGGCGATATGAAACTTCACGGCATCGAGGCTGATGCCGCGGCGGCTGGCAATCTGGCGGTTCGTCATGCCGTGCTGGGCGGCATGAACGGTCCGCCATTCGGCAGGCGTCAGAATATCCTCATGCGCCGGCCGGCCGCGCTGCCTCTTTGATTTCATGACCGATTTCATAACCCGATTTGCCGCGAATTTCCCTCCCCCCGCCGGCATTTGTCGGTGTGAGAGTCAGGATCAGTTAAACCGTCTCTGCCACGAGTTTATGAAAGGGGCGCGTTACGGGAAGCGTGATAGGCCTCCACCTGCCGCACCAGCCAGTCGCGAAACAGCACGACCGGCACGTGATTGGCGCGCGAAAGCGGCGCCACCGCGTAATAGGAACTGGGGCTTTTGGCCTGATGATCGAAGGCTTTGACCAGTTGGCGTGACTTCAGCTCGTTATCGATCAGGAACAGCGGCATCAGCGCCACCCCAAGCCCGGCGATGCAGGCCTGCGCCACGCTGGAGAACTGCTCGAACCGCATGCCCTGCGGCAAAGCGAGCGAAAGGCCGAGGCTTTCGAACCAGTGGCCCCATGCTCCCGGCCGTGACGCCATGTGCAGCAGCGGCAGCGCCGCGATATCCTCGCCCTTTTCCACCGGGTGGGCGCTGAGGAATTGCGGGCTGCAGACCGGCGCGACCATTTCATGCATCAGAAAGGTGCTTTCCGCGCCCGGCCAGTCGGCCTGGCCGATATGGATCGCCATATCCAGCTGCTCCCGCTCAAAGTCGAACTGGCCGATGCGGGTGGCGAAATTGATGGTGATTTCGGGATGGTTCGCCACGAAATCCGGGATGCGCGGCAAAAGCCAGCGGGTGCCAAAGGTGGGCAACATGGCAAGATTCAGCGTATTGCCATGCGTTTTGGTCATGATCTGCAGCGAGGCGGAGCGTATCTCGCCAAGGGCGGAGGCGATGGATTTCGCATAAGCGCGCCCCTCGGTCGTCAGCGCCACGCCCCGCGCGCCGCGCTCGAACAGGCGCACGCCAAGCTGTTCTTCCAGTGACATAACCTGCCGGCTGATCGCCCCTTGCGTCAGCGCCAGCTCATCGGCGGCAGCGGAAAAACTGCCGAGCCGGGCCACGGAATCGAAGGCGGCAAGCGCGCTGGTGGAGGGCAGGAGTTTGCGGCTGAGAGACGTCATGAGCCATTACTATATGTAATGCAAAAATGAGTAAACATGGCTTGTGCCATTCGGCCCGAATACGAATAATCCGGCCAGCAAATCCGGAGGCATAACGTGAGCGAACGCGCAGCATTCAATTGGCAGGATCCTTTTCTGCTGGAAGACCAACTGACCGATGACGAGCGGATGATCCGCGACAGCGCCGAGGCCTTCGGCAAATCCGAACTGCTGCCGCGTATTCAGGAAGCCTATCTTTCCGAAACCACGGAGCCGGAACTCTTCCGCCTGATGGGCCGCACCGGCCTGCTCGGCGTCACCCTGCCGGAGGAATATGGCGCGGCCAATGCCAGTTATGTCGCCTATGGTCTCGTCGCCCGCGAGGTAGAGCGGATCGATAGCGGTTACCGCTCGATGATGAGCGTACAATCCTCGCTCGTCATTCACCCGATCTTCGCTTACGGCTCGGACGAGCAGAAGAAGAAATACCTGCCCGGCCTCGTTTCCGGCGAGCTGATCGGCTGTTTCGGCCTCACCGAGCCGGATGCCGGCTCCGACCCCGGCGGCATGAAGACCCGCGCGGAAAAGATAGAAGGCGGTTATCGCCTGCGCGGTTCGAAAATGTGGATTTCCAACGCGCCGATCGCCGATGTTTTCGTCGTCTGGGCGAAATCGGAAGCGCATGGCAATGAGATCCGCGGCTTCGTGCTGGAAAAGGGCATGAAGGGCCTTTCCGCCCCCAAGATCGGTGGCAAGCTTTCGCTGCGCGCCTCCATTACAGGCGAAATCGTCATGGATGGCGTGGAAGTCGGCGAAGATGCGTTGTTGCCGAATGTTTCCGGGCTCAAAGGCCCGTTCGGCTGCCTCAATCGCGCCCGCTACGGCATTTCATGGGGCGTCATGGGCGCTGCGGAAGATTGTTGGTTCCGCGCCCGGCAATATGGCCTCGACCGCAAGCAGTTCGGCAAGCCGCTCGCCGGCACGCAGCTTTACCAGAAGAAACTCGCCGACATGCAGACGGAAATCGCGCTTGGCCTTCAGGCATCGTTGCGCGTCGGCCGGCTGATGGACGACCACAAGATGGCGCCGGAAATGATCTCCATCGTCAAACGCAACAATTGCGGCAAGGCGCTGGATATCGCCCGACAGGCCCGCGACATGCATGGCGGCAACGGCATCCAGATCGAATATCACGTCATGCGCCACGCCCAGAACCTCGAAACGGTCAACACCTATGAGGGCACGCATGACGTTCACGCACTGATCCTCGGCCGGGCGCAGACGGGGATTCAGGCGTTTTTCTGAGGCTTGTGGACGGAGCGGGAATGGCGTCGATCATAGCAAACGGCGACGTTTCTTCTCACCGTCATTCCGGCCTTGAGCCGGAATCCAGCCGACGCGCGTCCGCGTGGCGGGAAGACGGAGGGAGAGTGCATGACGCCCCGGCAAATGTGAGCCAACCCTCTGAGCCAAGCTCAAATCGTATCATCGGGAGCAATACCCCTTGAAACAAAAAGGCCTCCGAAGATCGCTTCGAAGGCCTTTTCGCTTTTCAATTCAGGTGACGGCTCAGAACGTGCCGCGCACGCCGATGCCGAACATGCGCGGTTCGGTCATGCTGGCCTCGATGCCGCCAATGCCGCGGTTTTCCTTCATCAGTGTCGGTGCACGCTCATCGAAGACGTTCTTGACGTAGGCGTAGAATTCAAGCTCGTCCTGGAACTTGTAGCTCGCCCGCACATCCGCGATCGTATAGGGGTCGATCGCATAGACAGCCTTGTTATCCGTATCGGAATAATAACCGTCGAGATGGCGCACCTGTCCTGACACGGTGAACTTGTCCGTCACGTCCCAGCTTGCGCCGATGGTGAAGCTGTAACCCGGCGACTTGGCGAATTCCTTGCCGACATAGGCGGCGTTGCTGGAAATCTCGTCGATCTTTGTCTTCAGCAGGCCGGCGCTGGCCTTCAGCGTCAGATTGTCGAGAACCCGATAATCCGCGCCGATTTCCAGACCATAGGCATGGGCCTCTTCGGCATTGACGGTATAGGATTCGCTGATGCCCGTGGAGACGACGACCGGTACGTTAAACTGGGCATTCTTCATGTCCATGTAGAACAGGTTGCCGTTCACCGTCAGCGTATCGTCCAGCAGGCTGGCGCGGGTGAAGAGCTCATAGTTCCAGATGGTTTCCTTGTCGAAGGTGCGCCATTTGCTGGTCGTCAGGTCGAATGCGACGCCGCCGGGATTGTAACCGCGGCTGATCAGACCACCCACCGTCCAGTCGTCATTGATGGCATAGGCGAGCGACGCCTTGGGCAGGATTTCCGAGAAGGTTTCGTCATAATTGACCGAGCTTCTGCTGGTGGCGCTCAGCGTCCGGTAACCGGCGCGCTGAATCTGGTCCTGCTGGTAACGCAGACCACCGGTCAGGGTCCATTGGTCGGTGAGGCGATAGCTCAGCTCGCTGAAGAGACCGAGATTGTCCTTGGTATCGTTGAAGCGCGAGGTTCCGCGCAGATAAAGAATCTCGTCGGCGTTGGTATGCGCGTAATAAATACCCGCGACACCGCTCAGCACATCTTCCTGATCGCCGAAGGTCACACGCGTCTCGTGGGAGGTGTTCTTCAGGTCGACATCGGCATCGCCATTATTCGCAATGCCAACCCGGCGTTTGGCGATGGACGAGGAGAACTGCGTCTGGTTGAACAGTTTCACGCCGTTTTCGAAATCGTAATTGATGTCGAGAATGCCGGTATTGGTGTACTGGCTGAAATTCGGCATCGTCGTGGTGACGTGGTTGAGATCCTCGAAGGGGCGCGACGCCGCTTCCTGGCTCGGCCGGTTGGAGGCGTTGTAGGAGTAGGTCAGCTTGGTCGAAAGACCGGGAATTTCCGACGGTTCCCAGAGAAGCTTGAAGCGACCGTTGAATTCCTTGAAGTTCTGGTCCGTTCCCTCATGGGCGAATGCGGAGTTGATGTAGTCGATGAAGGTATCGCGGCCGGAATAATCGATCGCCATGCGTGCCGCCAGCTCATCCTCGATCAGCGGACCGGAAAAGGCGAAGGAACCGCGCTTCTGGTGATAATTGCCGATTTCCGCCTGATAGCTGGCTTCCGGTGTAAAGGTCGGGTCCTTGGTGTTGACGAGGATCGCGCCGGCAATGGCGTTGGCGCCCTGCGAGGTGGTCTGCGGACCGCGGAACACCTCGATGCTCTCGACATCCCAGATGGAGCTCGCGCCATAGATGAACTCGTTATAACCGAGATAGTGGCCGTCGACATTGATCGTCGCGCGCGGCACCGTGCCGGTGAAGAAGGCGATGGAGCCGGTATTCGGTCCCTGCGTATCCTGTCCGCGAATGATCGGGGCGCTGACATTGTCGGTATAAACGACGTTCGGAATATCCTTGATCGCTTCCGATACGGTCGGGTCGCCGGTCTTTTCTTTCCTGATTGTCTCACCGGATATGACCGAGACGGACGACGCCGTGTTCTTCATGTCGCGCGCCACTTTTTCACCGGTCACGACGATCGGCTTCAAGACGGTGTTGCCCGCCGCATCAGCCTGCTGATCCTGACCGAGAACCGGCGTCACAAACAATGTCGCCAGCGTCAGAGCGCTGACCCCGCTCATCAAACGACCGCTAGAGCTAAACCCCATCACACACCCCTAAGAAACATGAGTATTAAAGTCATATTCAAGTAACGGAAGCGTTATCTGTTTCGCAATAGAGAATGCGTTCTGTATTGCGGACAAAAAGGCTTCCGTAACGGGATGTGCCATATTTACAACAAAGTTTATGGACCGCGTCCTGCGCATCGCTTGGCGTTTCAAAAGGGAACAGCGCAGCGCAGCCCGCAGAAATCGATTCCGATTCACGCCCCGATGCGATAGGCATGCTCAACAAATGGGGGGAGCGGGCTTGAACGCCATGGATGACAATGCGGACAATCTGCCGGAAAACGAGGGTGAAAAACGCTCTGCCCTCATTCAGTCGGTGTCGATCGCGGCGCGTTTCCTCAATCTGCTCGCCAGATCGGATACGGCGCTCGCGCTGGGCGAGCTGGCCAAACGCGCCGGCACCGGCCGCTCCACCGCGCATCGCTACATGCAGAGCCTTGTGCGGGAAGGACTGGTGATACAGGATCCCGCCAGCGGCAGTTACGATCTCGGACCCGCAGCGCTGGGGATCGGCATCAGCGCGCTCCGGCGAATCAATCCGGTCGAAACCGCCGGCCGCCAGATGAATGCGCTCGCCTCCAAGATCGGCGCCAGTTGCGGCGTGGCGATCTGGACCGAGCGCGGCCCGACCGTGGTGCGGTGGGCAAGAAGCGCCAGCTTTTCCATCAGCACCGTGGCGCTGGGCGATGTTCTGCCGCTGGACAACAGCGCCTGCGGGCTGGTTTTTCAGGCTTACCTGCCGCCGGACAGGGTGGCCGCGGTGCGCAGGCTGCAACCCGCCGCCTTTCGCGGCTCCCGTCCCGATGCCGCCATTCTGGAAACCATCCGCCAAGCGGGTGGCGCGGAACTCAATGAACATCTGTTCTCTGCCCTCACCGGCAAGGCAGCGCCGGTGTTCGACGCACAGGGCGAACTCTGTTGTGTCGTCACCACCGTATCCTTCGTGGCCACCGCCGAGACCGAGCAGCATTTTTCCCGGCTGATCGAAGCCGCCGGACAGGCGACGGCCGAATCCGGTGGCGTATAGGCCTATTCGGCCAGATGCTCCGCAAAGGTGCGGCCGGAATAGGCCGTGCGGAACAGCCCGGCATCGGCGAGCTTCGGCAGCAGCCGCTCCAGCACAAGCCGCATAGACGCTACCGAACCGCCGGGCACCGCGACAAAACCGTCGATCGCGCCGGCAGCGGCCCATTCGCGGATGGTTTCAACGGCATCGTCTACGGTGCCGATGATCTGCCAATGGCCCGAGCCCATCACTTCCGGACGCCGCAATAATTCCTCAACACTCAGCGTCTCCCGCTCGATCAGCCGGCGCAGCAGGCCGGCATGGGTGCGGCTTCTCGGTGTTTCCGGCGCCGCCGGCAGGTCGGAGGCGGTAACGATCCGCGTGAGCGGCCAATCCGTGAGATCAACACCCGTCATATCGCGAATGGAGGCAAAGGCGCGGGCGCGATTGGCGCGGGCATGGGTCTGCGCGAAGAGTTCCAGCGCCTCCCTGCCGGTCTCCGCGAGATAGAGGCTGAGACCCGGCATCAGCTTCACGCCGTCTGGGTTACGGCCATGCCCCTCGGCACGCCGCCGCAAATCCGCCCTGAGTTCGATTGCCGCCTGCATGTCAGGTGCGGAGGCAAAGACAGCATCGGCCACCGACGAGGCGAAATCACGCCCCTCGGGAGAGGCGCCCGCCTGCACCAGCGGAATGCGGCTGGCATGGGCCGGCAGGTTGAGCGGGCCTTTGACGCTGAAATGCCTGCCTTCATGCGCCACCGGCCGCACCAGCGAGGAATCGGCGAACCGCCCGCTTTCCCTGTCGAGCTTCAGCGCCTCATGGGGAAAACTTGCCCACAGCGCTTTCACCACCTGCGTGAATTCGGCGGCGCGCTCGTAGCGCTCCTGCGGCGAAGGCATCTCTTTCAGGCCGAAATTTTCGTGCCCCTCCAGCGCCGTGACGATGTTCCAGCCCGCCCTGCCGTTGCTCAGCCAGTTCAGCGACTGGATCTGGCGGGCCACCACATAGGGCGGCAGAAATGTGGTCGAAACGGTGGACAACAACCCGACATGGCTGGTTTCCCGCGCAATGGCCGCAAGAAGCATGGTCGGGTCCATGCTGGCAAATCCGCCGCCGGTCTCCAGCCCCTCGGTGCGCAGAAAAAGCGTATCCGGACGAAACACGAAATCCACATGGGCGGCTTCCGCGCGCTGCGCCAGATCGACGAAATAATCGCTGGAAAACACCCCGTTTATATCGCTGTCCGCCCGTCGCCAGGCTTCGCCGCTGAGCCAGGTTGGGGCCAGCGACATGCCGACATGAAGCTTGGCTGCGACTGACATGATGCACCTCGACTGAAATAACCGGCAGGAAATCCGCGCGTTGAATCGACAAATTTCGATTTGTGGAGAGTTTTACTATAGTTTAGTGTCGCTTCAAGACCACCCCGTCGCGCTCGCCGGAAAGAAATGCTTTTTCCGCGGGTTGGATGTTGAAATTCAAATACTTATAACGACCGTGCGGCGTCTCGACGCATGGGCGCATGAATAACAGGAGTTGTATCCGGTGCTTGACGCCACGGACCTTCACGCCAGCTATGGACATGTTCCCGTCTTGCGAGGGCTTTCCGCCCGTTTCCGGAATGGCCGCGTCACCGCGCTGGTCGGCCCCAATGGCTGCGGCAAGTCGACGCTGTTGAAGACCATCATGGGTTTCTTGCCTTTGTCATCGGGAGCAATAAGGCTTGGCGAGCGTTTGATCGGCGAGATCGGACGACGCGAACTGGCGCGGCGCATCGCCTATCTGCCGCAGGAGTGCCATTGCCCTGACTATATGACGCTCGGTGAGCTGATCGAGCTTGCCGGTTACGCGCGCTACGGTCTTGCAGGCGGCCCGACCGACCGCGACCGGGCGCTTTTTGCCGCGGCGCTGAAGACCGTCGGGCTGGAAGACAAGGCGAGAGCGCAGGTCAACACGCTGTCCGGCGGGCAGCGCCAGCGCGCCTTCATCGCCATGGTGCTGGCGCAGGATACGGATGTCATCCTCATGGACGAGCCGGTCAATCACCTCGACATGAAATATCAATATGCCGTTCTCGGCCTCGTGCGCGAACTGACGGACAGGCATGGCAAGACGGTCATCGTCGTATTGCACGATCTCAACCTCGCCTCCACTTTCGCCGATGATGTCATCATGCTGAAAGCCGGCCGGGTTCTGGCATCCGGGCCGGTGGAAAAAACGGTCACGCCCGAAAATGTCGCCGAGGTCTTCGATCTCGAAGCGGATATATTCTCCCGGCAGGGGCGGCTCATCTGCGTGCCCAAGCTGGAGCGGCAGGAACAGGCCATTCCGGCATGACCCCGAAAATAACGCTGATTTTCGCCGCCGCGCTGCTGCTGGCCGCCATCCTCGCCATCAATCTGCTTGTCATGTCCGGCGACATGCCGCCTGCCGAAATCGTGGCAACGCTCTGGCGCGGCGAGGCCGACAGCTATGAACAGTCGGTGCTTCTCTATCAGCAAATCCCGCGCTCGCTGATTGCGATCTATGTGGGGGCGACGACGGCCGTCAGCGGCTGCGTGCTGCAGGGACTTGTCCGCAATCCCCTCGCCTCGCCCTCCACGCTTGGGCTGAATGCCGGCGCGACGCTTTTTGTGATCGCCGGCGCGCTGGTGTTCGATGTTTCTCCGGAAATACAGGGCCTTGCCGCGCTCGCGGGTGCAGGCTTCGGTTTTGCCGCCTGCTTCGTCGTCGCGCGTCTCGCCGGGCGGGCAAACGATCCACGCGGCCTGTCGCTCATCCTTTCCGGCGCGCTTGTTTCCATGCTGCTGATCGGCGTGACCAACGCCCTGCTTCTCTCCAACCCCACACGCCGCGCGGAATTCCTGAGCTGGGTGGGCGGCAATATCAACCATGTCTATGCCGAACGGCTCACCGATTTCTGGTGGATCGGCGCCATTGCGCTGGTGATCCTGTTGTCGGTCGCACGGCCGCTGACGCTCGTTCTGCTGGGCGCGGAAAAAGCCGCCTCCGCCGGTGTGAACGTCACGCGTATCTCCCGGGTCGCGCTCTTCGCCACCATGCTGGCCTCGGGCTCGGCGGTGGCGATCTGCGGCCCGATCGGTTTCGTCGGCCTCATCGTGCCGCATATGATCCGGCCGCTGGTCGGCGTGAATTTCACGCTCGCCCTGCCGGCTTCCGCGCTTGTCGGCGCAGGCCTTTGCGTGCTGGCCGATCTTGGCGCGCAAACCCTGTTTGCGCCCTATGTGGTCAATACCGGGCTGTTCATGGATCTGCTCGGCGGCCTCGTCTTCATCGTCATCGTCAAGCGCTTTTATCTTTCGCCTTCGGCAAGGGGGCTATCATGAAACGGCATTTCGCCACTGACGGCAAAGCCGTGCTCAGGCTGCCGGGCGGCCTGCAGATCGGCATCGGCAATCTGAAAGCTGGCCTTGCGCTGCTTGTGCTGGCATTGGCGCTCGCCGCCCTGTCCGTCAGCCTCGGCAATACCGAAACGGGCCTCGCCGATCTCCTGCGCGGGTTGGCCGGCGGGCATCTCGGCGACGATCAGGCCTATGCGCTGTGGACGGTGCGGCTGCCGCGCATCCTGCTCGGCTTCATGGCCGGCTGGAGCGTGGCGCTCGCGGGCGCGATGCTGCAATCCGTCGCCCGCAATCCGCTTGCCGATCCCGGCCTGTTCGGTCTGAGCCAGGGGTCGATGACCACCATCATGCTGCTTCTGGTGCTGGTGCCGACGGCCCCCAAGACGCTGGTGGCGCTTGCGGCGGTCGGCGGCGGTCTGGCTGTCGCCTTTCTTCTCATCGCGCTCGTCGGGCGGGAACGCTCGAGCGGCCTTGCCATATTGCTGATGGGCATTGCAATTGAATCGGCGCTCTCCTCCGTCTCCTCGGTGCTTCTGCTCTATACGCCGGCGGAAACCTCGCTGTCGCTGGCCGACTGGATGGCGGGTTCGCTGTTTCAGGCAAGCTGGCCGACCATCACTGTTTTCGCGCCACTCTTTGCCGCAAGCCTTGCCGGCATTTTCCTCATCGGACGCGCACTTGCCGTCTTCGATCTCGGAAATGAAATGGCCATGGCACTGGGGGAAACGGTCAGGCACTCGCGTCCGCTCGTCATTGTTTTTGCGGTGATCCTCAGCGCCTCCTCCGTTACCGCGGTTGGCCCGCTGACCTTTCTCGGTGTCATCGCCCCGCATCTCGCCACTTTCGTTTCGCCCGCCGTCAGCCGCGCCAGGCTTTTCCTGTCGGGGCTCACCGGCGGCATTCTGGTCGTCACCGCCGATACGCTGTCGCGCGGGCTTGTCGCCGATACGCCGATGCCGATCGGCCTTGCGCTGACGCTGATCGGCGTGCCGCTTTTCATCCTCACGCTGCGTCTTCAGGCGCTGCGCAGAACCAACAGTCACTGAAGACATCGAATAAAGGGAATGCCATGCGAATTGCCATCCTCATTGCCGCCCTTCTGGCCGCCGGAACGAGCCTCGCCGCCGAGCGCAGCGTCACCGACGCCGCCGGCCGCACCGTCTCCGTTCCGGAAAAGCCGCAGCGCATCGTCGTCATGCACGAGCCGCTGCTCGGTGTGCCGCTGATGGATCTCGGCGCCAATGTGGTCGGCGCCTATGGCCGCAACAGCGACGGCAAATTCGCCACCGCCGTCGATTTCGTCGATACCGTTCTCGGTGAAGGCCGCACGAAACCGAAGGGTTTCGGGGCAGTCGGCCAGATCGACCTCGAAAAGCTGCGGGCGCTGCAACCGGACCTCATCGTCGCCACGGAAATGGATGGCGGCAAGGCCGAACAGCTCTCCACCGTTGCCCCCGTCTATCTGCAAAAGGTCAGCACCGGCCATGCCTATGGTTTCACCGTCGAGGAGAATCTTGCCGCCCTGGTCGGGCGAAGCGATGTCTTTGCCGAGCGCCGGAAGACCTATGATACGAAGCTCGCCGCCGTCAAAAAGACGCTGGGTGAGGATATCAAGGGCAAGACCTATCTCGCGATCCTGCTGACCGACCAGATCAATGCGGTGGGCGACATGTCCGGCGCGGTGCAGGCACTGGAGGATCTGGGTTATACCCGCCTGAAAATCGACAACGCCGCCTCTTCGGGCGGAATGGGCTCCACCCTGATGATGCCGCTGAGTGCCGATGCTTTCGGCAAGCTCAACCCCGATCTGCTCGTCGTGATGAACAGCTATACCAGCCCCGCCCGCGGCGAGGCGGGAACGCGCGCGGCACTGGAAAAGATCATTCCCGGCTGGGAGCGTTTCGTGAAACCGGCACGCGAGAACAGGATCGTTTTCCTCGATTCCACCAGGGTCACGACCCCTTCCATTCCGAGCGCCCTGCACACATTGGATGAAGTGGAAAGCTGGGCGGGCCGCCGCTGAGCATCGTTCTCCCAGACCAATCCCGG
Organism: Agrobacterium sp. LEGMi-208b; assembly: GCF_059511785.1. Lineage (NCBI taxonomy): Bacteria > Pseudomonadati > Pseudomonadota > Alphaproteobacteria > Hyphomicrobiales > Rhizobiaceae > Agrobacterium > Agrobacterium sp. LEGMi-208b. Next base: position 1,925,408 of record NZ_CM183446.1, on the reverse strand, counting down.
CACGATTTAAGTGCCGGGCATAAACTTGAGTTTTTGGAGAAAGTTATATTGCCGGGGCCGAGACCGCCTGTTATGGTTCGCGCATCTTGACGCAACGAGGCCGGAATATCGCGCCGGATGAGATTCCCAACGCGCGATGGTCCGGCACGCCGACCCGGGACAGCGAGACCGCCGAACCCGTCGGCGATATCCCAGGAAAGACAGCAGCATGAGCATGCCAGAAACGATAGATTCCCCCATTCCGGACCGCACTCCCAAACGCCATCGTTATGCCGTCACGCTGCGCGCGCTCAATGTCGCGCGCGTCGAAAAGCTCAGCCGGTCCATGGTGCGCATCGTCCTGACCGGGCCGGAACTGGAGGGCTTTGCGAGCCTCGGTTTTGACGATCACGTCAAGATGTTCTTCGCCCAGCCCGGTGAAACCGAACCGAGCCTGCCGGTGATCGGTCCGAACGGCATTGAATTCCCGGAAGGCGCGCCGCGCCCGCTGGCGCGTGACTACACGCCGCGCAGCTTCGACGCCGAAAAGGGCGAACTCGCCATCGATTTCGCCACCCATCACGACGGCCCCGCCAGCAACTGGGCGAAAGCCGCCAAGGTGGGCGACAAAGCATGGATCGCCGGTCCGCGCGGCTCCTTCACCGTTCCCTTCACCTATGACTGGCACCTGCTGATCGCCGACGATACCGGCCTTCCCGCGCTGGCACGGCGGCTGGAGGAAATGCCCGAGGGCACCCGCGTCGTGGCGTTGATCGAGGTCGAGACGGATGCGGACCGCCTGGAGCTTACAACGAAGGCGGATGCGTCTATCGTCTGGGTGACACAGAAGACGGAAAACGGAACCGACCACGACGCGCTGGCGGGCGCGCTGCGCAAGCTCGAACTGCCGAAAGGCGATTTCTTCAGCTGGGTCGCCTGCGAATCGAAAGCCGCGAAGGAGGTTCGCGCCCTTCTGGTCGAAGAATTCGGCGCCAATCCCAAATGGACGCGCGCTTCCGGTTACTGGCGGCGCGGCGCCAGTGGCGTTCACGATCATTTCGATGAATGAACCGGCAATCGCGGCGCGTGTCATGCTGGAGGCGGAAACGATGATGACGGAACTCAGGGCCCTTCTCGCCAGGGTTCTGGACGATGAGATGCGCGATATCGAACCGGGGGACAACCTGTTCGGCTGCGGGCTTCATTCGCTTGCCCTCATGCGCCTGATACCGCCGCTTTCGCAGCTTGCCGGGACACGGCTCGATTATGACGATCTGGCCCGGCAGCCGACGCTCGCCGCCTGGCAGGCGCTCATCGAACGGTCGCGCGCGGAACATTGATCCCGCAAAACAGCACTTTTCGCGCCGGAGCGCGATTCCCGAATATTTCCAAGGAGAGGACCATGGCAGCAGACAATACGCGTATGCTCGCACGTCGCATCGAAGAAACCTTCGACAAGGGGGGTGCAGCCCCGCCGAGCCAATACGAAGAACGGGTCTGGTTCGAACAGTTTCAGGACCCCGATCAGGTCTTCCGAGGCCTTCTCGCCTATCGCATCGGTGAAGAGTGCGATCTGCTGCGTCTGACCGCGGCACTGAAGACGGTTTGCGAAGTCTGGCCCGAGCTTCGCGCACGTTTTGCCTTCGGCGAAGATGGCACGCTTGCCAAGAACATCGAAGCCCCGTCCGCATCCATCGTGCAACTGCTGCATGTTCCATCGGCAGGCGAGGCGGTGACTTTGCTGCACGACCTTCAGGCAAGGCCCTTCGATGCCGAGACCGATCCGCCGTTTCAGGCCGTCGTGCTTTTGAGCGAAGGCGAAATCCTGCTGGCATTTCTGGTCCACGGCCTGCTTGGCGAAGTCCTCTCGCCGCAAATCCTGCTGGACGGCATTTCCGCCGCCTACGCCGGGGAGGAGCCGAAGCCGCTTTCGCCGCGCGCGGCCGAAAGTGACAACGTCGACCCGCTTCCGCTCCACTGGCTGCAACGTCCGGCCTCCGGCTCGACCGTCGTGGCGCTGCGGCAAAACGGGGTCGACAGGCCCGCGAGCCATAGCCACGGCGTCGATCTTCCCGCCACCCTGCTCGGCCTCAACAGCTCCACGGCGGCAAATGCGCTTCTGGCCCGCGCCGGCGCGCGCTTTGCCCTTTTCCTGGCAACGAATGGTGGTCCCGAAACAGTGACCCTGCGCCTGCTGCCCGGCGCTGCAATGCCGATTTCAGCGGAGGCTGCGGCAAAAGTATCGGTTTCGCGCGGCCAATCCCCCGAACAGGCTGAAAAAGCCGTGCTGGCGGGACTGGAACAGCAAAACGACAATGAAGGCGGAACGGCCACCTTCACGCTGCAGGCGCTTGCGACACCCGTTCAGGCCATATCGGAGCATGGCCTGCAGTTCGAGCACCTGCCCCTGCCCTCCCTGCAATCCGGTCTCGGCCTGACGCTTGCCGCCGGCCCGACAGCCGCCGGCGATATCCGCCTCGAATTGACGGGCGGCAGGGAGACATCGCCGCATGCGACGGCCTTCCTGCTGGAACGTTTCGTCAGCCATCTTGAAGGCGGCACGGACTTTTCCGGCATCGCCCCTCAAAACGTCGCGGCAGCGCCCGTGCAGGCAGCCCTTTCGCCGGCTGCTTCCGGTCAGAACGACGACGACACCGTTGCAACGATCCTTGCCGAATTCCGCGAAGCGCTCGTCTCGCCCGACATGGGGCCGGATGACGATTTCTTCGATTTCGGCGGCCATTCGCTGATTGCGACACGCATCATCGGGCGCCTTCTCGCCAATCACGGCATCGAGCTGCGCTTCAACGACCTGTTCAGCTATCCGACCGCCGCCGCGCTCGCAAAACAGGCGACCCGGCTCGAAACCGCCGCACCCGCGCAAGCGGAGGCGACGGCAACAGGCTCGCTCACCGCGCCGCTGTCGCTGGCGCAGATGTCGCTCTGGAAGGCCTATGCCGCCTTCGGTTTCGGCGAAATCTTCAACATTCCCTTCGCGCTCGATTTCCTCGATCCCGTCGATGAGAATGCCTTCGAATGCGCCTTCCTCGACATTATCGAACGCCATCCCGGCCTGCGCACCCATTTCTACATCGAAAACGATAGGGTTCTGCAGAAGATCGTGCCGATGCATGATCTGCCCGGTTACAAATGGTTCTGGACCAGCGAAGAAAGCGAAGGAGTGGACCGGCACGCGGAAGCCGGCTGGCGGTTCGATCTTGCGCATGAACTGCCTATGCGGCTTCGCTTCCTGCGGGATGCGCAGACCGGCCGCCAGGTGCTTTCCTTCCTCTTCCATCACATCGTGCTGGACGAATGGTCGGTGAACCTGATGATGGACGAGCTGACCGAGGCCTATCGGGCAAGGGCGACGGGCAAGGCCCCGGTCTTTGCGACGAAACCGGCGCCCTTCCATGAATTTGCGAGAAAACAGGTCGCCTCAGGCGTCAATGCCGCCCACCTTGCCTATTGGACCGACATGCTGCGGGACGCGCCGAAAGGCCTTACCCTCAACGGACAGGATGGCACGCCGCACGAGGCCTCGCAGGACGAAGCACCGGCAGGCGGCTGGATCGAATTCAAGCTGGAAAAACATGTCAGTGACGGGCTTTACGCTATTGCCAAGCAGAACAGCGCCTCGCTGTTCAACGTAGTATACGCCGCCATTGCCGCGTCCCTGCGCCATCTCGGCGGGTTGAGCGATCTCGTTGTCGGCACCTCGGCTTCGGGCCGCACCGATAGCGGTTATTTCGATACGATCGGTTATTTCACTACTGTCGTCGCCCATCGCGTGCGTTTCGGCGAGACCATGACCGTCGGAGAGCTCATTTCCTCGGTGAAGAACACCATCAACGGCTCGCTGGAACATAGCGAAATCCCGATCGATCTCGTCGAGGAAGCGCTGGGCATGACGCCCGGCCGCGACCATCTGTTCGAGGTCTTCATCCAGATCCACGCCAAGAACAAGCTCAATGGCACCCTTGCCGGGCCGGATGGCAAGCCGGTGGAGTTCCGCCAGATCGACCCCGACAAGCATGAATCCATGCTGGGACTGCAATTCGAGGTGATGGAGGAGATGATCGGCGGCGAGCGTTCCATTCGTGTGCTGATGAGCTACCGTGCGGATCGCTACGGCCCTGAGGATGTCGAGCGGCTGCGCAACACGACGAGCGGCGTCTTCAGCCGCTTTGCGGAAGCCGGCGCTTCGAGCCGCGTGCTGACGACACTCGCCTGAGTTGGACCTGGGCAAGGAAAACCCGGCTTCGCGTTGGCGGAGCCGGGTTCAATTTGTTGGCAAAATCCTGAAAGCCCTGCTCCGTCATGCTCGGGCCTGTCCCGAGCATCTGCAACGCCTCGACTTATTGGACGTGGTTAGATCCTCGGCACAAGGCCGAGGATGACGTGGAGTATAGGGAAGCGGTGTCGGCCTTCCCCTCAAACCGCCAGACGGAATGCCGTGGACGCCTCAGCCGCCGCAAGCGTCAGCGCCTCCTCGCGGAGCATGGCATCGAGGAACAATGGTAGTTCCTCGCGGTAGCGGGCGAAATCCTCCGCTTGCGTCAGCGCCGAATCCGCATCGATATGCAGGTTCAGCTCACTGCCGTCATCCTCGCCACGGAAGGTGAGGTTGAAGCCGTCGCCGGGGCCATTGGCAAGGATGTGCCTGATAACCTCAAGCCCGGCAAAGACCGGCGCGCTGAAGGGCAGGACATTGATGAGCGGCGAGAAGAAGAAGCGCCGTCCCTTCGGGATTTCCCGGTCGGCGGCGATCTGCTCGATGCGGTAGCGGCCATGCAGGCGCTGCTTTCGCAGATTGGCGGCGTTGCGCGTCAGAAAGGCACCGAGGCTCTCGCCCGGCTCGATGGTGAGATGGAAGGGCAGGATATTGACGAGCATGGCCGGCATATGCGCGCCGACGCTGCCCCAGCGGCTCATGAAAGGCAGCCACAGGGTCAGCACATCGCGATCCGGCCGCGGCAGGACACGATGGAGATAAAGACCGGAGAGCAGCACCAGAAGGTCCGGCCAGCCGATCTCCAATGCGCCCGCCACCTGCTGCAACCGCGTGCTGAAACCCGGCGGCAAGGCCGCATCCGCATGCAGGCCGCCGCCGCCATAATCCTCGCAATCCTTGTCCAGCACCGGCAGTTCGGCGGGTGCGGCGAGATAGGCCGCCCAGAAATCGCGGTCCTTTTCGAAACGCCGGCTCTGCTTATAAGCATCCTCTTCGGCAAGGAAATCGCCGAAGGGGTGGAAATCCGGACCCGCTTCGCCCTTGCCGCAATAGTGCCCGTAAAGCTGGCCGCAGCGCTGCTCGACCAGCGTCAGCCCATAGCCATCCACGACGATATGATGGGCGCGGATGTACCAGAGGTAACGATCATCGGCGATACGGTAGAGCAGCTGCGCCGAGAGCCTGTCGGTTCTAAGATCGAGCCTCGCTTCCACATCCGCGTTCATGCGCCGCAGCGCCTCCTCCAGGGGAGCGGAACTGCGGCGGAGATCGACAAGCTCCACCACCGGGGCATGGCTTGGATCGCAGCATTGTTGCGGCGTCTCGCCATCGTCGCCGATACGGAAACGGATCGACAGGACTTCGGATTCGCGCACGGTGCGCTTGATCGCCTGAAGGAGCGCGCTTTCATTCACCGCACCGGAAAGATCGATGTAATGGGCGACGGTGGAAACCGGCTCATCGGGATGGAAGGAAAACTCCTCCCAGAAATCGAGTTGCGGCTGCGTCAGTGGAAGCCAGCCGCCGGCAGGATCGATATGCGCCATCTGTTTTTCCTTGAACTATTTCCGTTATCGGGCGCGAAATCCCGCCCGAAATGATTGCGTTCACGCCGCCCGGGCGGCCAAAAGCGAGGTTACCTGTCTGGCGTTGCGGCATCGCAGAAGCTGCTGCGGTGTGAGTTCCACGCCGAAGGCCGTGCGGATTTCCGCCGAAACGGTTTTCAGATGCGACGGCAGAAGACCGAGCGCCAGGAGGTCGCTGTTCGCATCGACATTCGCCGGTTTTTTACCCAGCACGCCGAGATAGATCTCCAGCACCCGGCGGTCGCCCTGATCGACGGCGGGGGCCGCAGGGGCGGAGATTTTTGCCGGTTCCGCGCCACCGGTCCCCTCGGTCAGCAATTCGCGGGCGCGACGCCGATCCGGCTTGCCATTGGCCGAAAGCGGCAGATCGTCGACCTTGAGGAACCGGCCGGGCACATGCGATTCCGGCAGATGGCCGCGGGCAAAATTGCGCAGATCGGCGGTCGAGAGTTCAAGGCCCGGTGCAACGACATAAAGCACGCCGATGGCCGCCTCGCCCTTTTGCTCGACACCATAATCCACCACCAGAACCCGCTGGATGGAAGGATGGCGGATAAGCTCGTTTTCCACATCCGGCAGCGAAACGCGCACGCCGCGCACCTTGACATAGCCATTGACGCGGCTGGCAAACATGATCTTGCCATCCGGCCGATAACGGCCACGATCTCCAGTGCGGAAGGCGCGCACCGGCTTTCCTTCCGGATCGGCAACCGTCACGAAATCCGTCTGGGTAATCGCGCCATCTTCGAGATAGCCGATCGCCACATTCACGCCGGCCGTATGGATGCGGCCAACCACGCCGGCCGGGCAATGCTCGCCCTGATCGTTGAGGACGAAATAACGATTGGCGGGCAGCGGGTGACCATAGGGCACGGCCGCGACATCTTCCGCAACGATCTCGTGCCAGATGCTCCAGATCGTCGTTTCCGTCGGCCCGCCGAGCGATATCAGCCGCAGGTCGGGCTTCAGCCTGCGCAGCTCTTCGATGATGACAGGTTTGATGTAATCGCCACCCTGCGCGACAAGCCGAAGCGACGAGAGCTGGTCGCCACGGCGGCAGGAGAGAAGCATTTCGAGGATGGCCGGCACCGAGCACCACAGCGTGACGCCATGTTCGGCCACCAGCTCGTTCCAGCGCACCGCATCCTTTTCCTCTCCTGGTTCCGGCAGCACCAGGGTCGCGCCGGCGACAAGCGCACCGAAAACATCGAAGACGGACATGTCGTGGTGCAGCGGCGTGACCGACATGAACACGTCGGCATCCGTCACCGCCCATTCCGCAAGCGTGCTGCCGATGACATTGGCCGTGGCGCGGTTGGAAAGCACGACGCATTTCGGTTTGCCTGTCGTGCCTGACGTATAGAGATAATAAGCGGGCTCCTCGCTTCGGGAGAGCGCCGCTACCTCCGCCATGGTAACGGGTGGGCCAGCCGGCGCGGACAGAAGCGCCGCCGGATCGACAGCATCGAAATCCTTGGGAACGCTGCGGGCGACGATGACGGCCGGGCGGCAATTGGTCAGCAAATAGCGCAGGCGATCCTCCGGCGAGCCGGAATCGACCTGCACCCAGACGGCACCCATAAGTGCTGCAGCAAGCGTGATGGCCGTATGTTCCGGACTGCGCGGCAGGCACACGGCCACGACATCGCCCCGGCCAACGCCACGCGCCTTGAGGCCCGCCATCGCCCCTGCCACCATCTCTCCAAGTTCGCCATAGGCGACGCGCCGTCTGCCGCTGACCAGCGCTGTCCTCGACGGGTCGCCCTCGAAAAGATGAGCGGCGATCCGCTCCAGAAATGGCGGGCAGACAAAGCCTCGTTCGTCGCCGTTCAGCCGGTAGTGAGACAGGTCGACAATATCGCGGGCGTTGAAGGAGAAGGCGCCGCTCTCCACGATCCCGCCAACCGCGCGCTCGATGGCTTCGAGAATATCCGCCACCATGGCCGCATCGATCGCCTGCTCGGCATAATCGATATCGAGGACGAGATCGCCCTGCGGGTTCTGCGAAAAGCGGAAATCCAGCGCGACCTGCGGCGTCTGGGTCAGTCCGCCGGTCCATCGCATCGTCGATTCGGGTGAAAGCGTCGGCCAGGTCAGACCATTGGTGATCACGACGGGCAAGGCGAGCCCGCCCGGATTGGCATTGAGAAGGACACGATTGAGATCGATACCCGAAAAGGCGAGATGGTTCAGCCCTTCCAGCACATCTCTCTGGAGGCCCGCCGCCCGCTCCGCAAAGCTGTTCCTCGCCGCATCCCATTGGATGGCGATGAAGCTCGAGCGGTTGGCGAAAGCCCCTTCCACCTGCGGCGCGACGGGAATGCCGACGACGAGCGCGCCTTCATTGAGCCAATGCGAGAGCACATCGAGGATCACCGCCGTCAGCGCCGAATTCTTGAACAGCCGCTCTTTCGCGCCGATCCGCGAAAAGGCGGTGAAACGCTGTTTTTCGACAGTCAGGCTCTGGCGGCTGTAACGGGACGTGGGAATGGTTTCGAGCGGCGCTTTCCAGGGCAGGTGCGAGGGCACTTCGGCATCTTTCAACTTTTCAGCCCAATAGGCGGCATCCCCGGCACGGGCCGCCGAGATATCCTCCTTCGGCGCTCCGGTCGCAGCCGCGGTTTCTGGCGGCAGGACGCCATCGAAGAGTTCCGCCGCGAGGCTGGCAATGGCCCGCCCGTCAAGGATAAGCGCGTCGAAACGCAGGAAAACCACGACCTTATGCTCCGTCGCCCCGGCATCCGGCATAACAAACACCGTGACCTGCCATGGGGAGGCCGCGAGATCGAAATGCGCATGGGAGAAATCCCGTCGCACTGCATCGATTCTTGCCTCGGCTTCCGGAAAAGACAGGGCCGAAAGATCGACGAGATCGAGATTGATCTTCGGCTCGTCGGAGACCATCTGCACCAGACGCCGCTCGTCGATGCGGGTGCGCAGGCTTTCATGTCTCGCGACCATTGCGGCAAGGCGCGACTGCAGCAGTTCCGGGTCGATATTGCCGCGATATTCGCGGAACTCCTGCATCGCCACGCCGCTGAGCGGCAGGTGGGTGCCGCGCCCGAGCAGATAGGCCTGTTGCAGCGGTGAAAGAGGACGTTCCATGGGTTTTCCTTTTGCCTTGGCCGTCGCTTCCGACTGCCGTGCGACAAATCGCTCCACGCTTTCGCAAGCGAGATCGGGCGTTTCGGCGAGCCGGCGGAGAAGGACGACGTAATTTTCGAACAAAGCGCGCAGCCAGCTTTCCGGCAGCGCATCGAGCCGCACATCCCAGTTGATCAGCAACCCGCCATCCAGCGCCGCCACCTGCGCATCCAGCGCGACCCCCGGCCCCTGCGAGACGGTGTGGACCATCGGACCGAACGCCCGGCCCACCCGTTCCGAAAACAGCTCTCCGCCCGCAAGATCGACCCCGGCGGTAAAGACCACCGGCGAGGTCTGCAAACCACCGCGCTGGCGGGAGAGATCGCGCATGACGCTGACGCCCGGATAGGACTGGTGTGCGAGAAGCCCGGTCATTTCGCCGAACAGCCGGCCGAGCAGCGCTTCGAGGCTTTCTTCAGGCCTGATGTCGACGCCGAGCACGAGCACGTTGGAAAACTCGCCGACGACCTCATCGACCCCTTGCACCAGCGGCGCGCGCCAGAAACCCGGCACGGAAAGCCGGAATTTTTCCGCCCCGGCCGCCCGCGACAGCGCCACTGCGAAAACGCCAAGCAGAAGGGTCGATGTCGTCACGGAAAAACGCCGCGCCGTCTGCTCCAGACTGCCGCGTTCGGCCGCCGAAAGCGTCGTGGCGAGCCGGTCCGTGTGAACGGCACGCGACGGGTCATCGGGCAGAAACGGCAGCGGCGGAGCGTCCGGAACATCGGCAAGCCGTTGCCGCCACCACAACCGGTCCCTCTCGCGCCGGCCCCTCAAGTCAGGATCGGATGCGAGGCGCTCCGCCCAGTCGAAAAAGGACGGCGTTACCGGTTCGAAAGTCCGGGTTTCGTCTGCGCCTGACGCCGTCTCGTAAAAGCGGGCAAGGTCTTCCATCACGATCCGCACGCTGGCCGGATCGATGGCCAGCATATCGGTATCCACATGCAGGCGGCAACGCTCTCCCGGCAACAGGCTGAGCGAGATCGCCGCCGGCGCAGCAACCCGAAGATCGGCGCGGCGATGGCTCCATTCCTCGCGTTTCGCCTCAAGCCGGCGCACAAGCGCCTCCGAGTGAAGCGCGATCATGTCCTCCACATCAAGGCGGAGCGGCCGGCCGGCAGGATCGACGGACTGATGGCCTTCCGCATCGATCCTGAGGCTCAGCATGGGGTGACGCCCGCCGAGCCTTTCGACGGCAACGGCCAGTTTTTCCGCATCCACCGCCTGCCCGTCGAATTCGAGGTAGAGATGGGGCGTAACTTTCCCGAGTATTCCATCCGCCTCGCGGCCGACCCAATAGGCCACCTGCATGGGGGTTAAATTTAGCATGTGAATTTGAACCGGTTGACAAAACATGATTAGCATACTCAAGTATAAGCCATCGTCAACCACTCGCACAGGAGGCATCCCATGAAAACGGGAGCACTCAGGACGAATGACGTCGAATCCGACGAAATTACTGAATTCAATAGAGAATTTCTGTTTACTTCCGGCAGCGGGCAATTGCGCGCCAAGGGCATTCGCGAAAAGATCGCGATTCCCGCCCGTGGCGGCGAAGGCATTGCCAGCCCGCTGCAGCAGGCGTTGGCCGGTGCCTTCGAGCGTGCGCGCCGGGACGGACAGGAGAACCCCATCGCCATCGGCGCTATCCCCTTCGATGTCAGCGAACCGTCATGCCTGTATATTCCATACAACTATGAATGGAATTCCAAAGATGCCGAGCCGATCGTCGCCGATTCGGCCATGCCCGCCCTTGTCGGCCAGAACAGCGTGCCGGACGAGAGCGGTTTCAAGCACGCCGTCGAACATGCCATCGTCAATTTCCGCCATTCCGAGGTCCGCAAGGCGGTGCTTTCGGTCATGCGTGAACTGACTTTCGCCTCCGAGGTCAATGTCGAAAGATTGCTGGCGAGTCTGGCCAAACAGAACCGCGAAGGTTACCAGTTCCGCATTCCGCTGCCCGATGGCGGCGACCTGATCGGCGTCAGCCCGGAACTGCTGATTCGCAAGCAGGGCGAGAAAATCATCTCGAACCCGCTGGCGGGATCGGCAAAACGCATGATCGACCCGGCGGCGGACAAGGCCAATGCGGATCGTCTCTCGGTTTCGGAAAAGGACCATTACGAGCATAGCCTCGTCATCGAGGATATCCGCTCGCTGCTTTCGCCGGTCTGCGCGGAACTCGATGTTCCCGAAAAACCCTCCCTCATCAACACGGCGGCACTCTGGCATCTTTCGACCCGCATCGAAGGCCGCCTCGCCGATCCCGAGACCAACGCACTGCAGCTTGCCTGCCTGCTGCACCCGACGCCCGCCGTCTGCGGTTTCCCCACCGAGCGCGCCCATCGCCTCATCCGCTTCGTCGAGCCTTTCGAGCGCGGCCTCTTCACCGGCATGGTCGGCTGGACGGATTCTGAAGGCAATGGCGAATGGGTGGTGACCATCCGTTGCGGCACCGTGCAGCGGGAAACCGTGCGGCTCTTCGCCGGTGCCGGCATCGTGGAGGCCTCGGAGCCCGAATCCGAATGGGCCGAGGTGCAGACCAAGCTCAAGACCATGCTGAACGCCTGCGGTCTTGCGGCCTAATTTTCCAGGGACAAACCATGACAATCGAATTCCAACGCTGGCCCGAGGATTTCGTTCGCCGATACCGCGAACGCGGCTACTGGATCGACCGGCCGCTGAGCGGCATTCTCACCGAACAGGTGCAGCGCCGGCCGGACGCCACAGCGCTGATCTGCGGCGACCGTCGTTTCACCTATGCCGATCTCGACCGGCAATCCTCCAATCTGGCCGGACATCTCTCCGCCGCGGGCATCGGCAGGGGTGACACGGCGCTGGTGCAATTGCCGAATATAGCCGAGTTCTATCTCGTCTTTTTCGCGCTCATCAAAATCGGCGCCGCCCCCGTCAATGCGCTTTTCAGCCATCGCCGGCTGGAAATGACCTCCTATGCGGAGCAGATCGCGCCGAAGCTGGTGATTGCCTCGCGCAGCCACGAGCTTTTCGCCGATGACGCATTTGTCGACGCGCTGAAGGCGGCCTCTCCAGGGCTTGCCGTGACGCTGCTGCTCGGCGAAACCGATCCGCAGCGCAGCCTGGAGCAACGGCTGGCCGCCCCGGCTGAAAATCCACCGGCTTACGCCCCCTCCGCCGCCGATGAAGTGGCGCTGTTCCAGCTTTCCGGCGGCAGCACCGGAACGCCGAAACTGATCCCCCGGACGCATAACGACTATGATTACAGCGCCCGGGCCAGCGCGGAGATTTGCGAACTCTCACCTGAAACCCGTTTCCTCTGTGCCATTCCGGTGGCACATAATTACCCGATGAGTTCGCCGGGTGCGCTTGGCGTGTTCCACGCCGGCGGCGCGGTGGTCATGGCTGCCAATCCGGAGCCGCTGGCCTGCTTCGATCTGATCGAAAAACACGGCGTCGATATCGTGCCGCTGGTGCCGCCGGCGGTGGCGCTGTGGCTGCAGGTGGCCCCTGCGCATCGTGAAAGGCTGAAATCCCTCAAGCTCCTGCAGGTCGGCGGCGCAAGCTTTGCCGAAGCGCTGGCCCGCCAGGTGCCGGAAGTGCTTGGCTGCGGCCTGCAGCAGGTGTTCGGCATGGCAGAGGGCCTGGTGAACTACACCCGCTTCGGTGACCCCGACCATCTGGTCTTCACCACGCAAGGGAGGCCGATCAGCCCCGACGACGAAATCCGCATCGTCGACGAGGACGGCAACGACGTGCCCGAGGGCGAAGCCGGCATGCTGGCGACCCGTGGCCCCTATACGTTCCGGGGATATTACCGCGCGCCCGAACACAGCGCCCGGGTCTTCGACAAGGATGGCTTTTACTATTCCGGCGACGTGGTGCAGCGCACGCCGGAAGGTTATCTCCGCGTCGTCGGCCGGGTGAAGGACCAGATCAACCGCGGCGGCGAAAAGGTCGCTTCGGAAGAGGTGGAAAACCTCATCCTGCGGCATCCGGACGTCACCCATGCGGCGCTGGTGGCGATGCAGGACGAGCTTCTCGGCGAAAAGAGCTGCGTCTTCGTCGTTTCCCGCAACCCGTCCCTCAAGGCGCCGGCCATCCGCCAGCACCTCGCCGGTCTCGGCGTCGCGGATTACAAGCTGCCGGACCGGGTGCGTTTCATCGAGGCCATGCCGCTCACCGCCGTCGGCAAGATCGACAAGAAGCGCCTGCGCGACCTGCTGACGTCACCCGTCGCCATCAGCGCCTGACACGCAGCACAAATCGAAAGGGACGCTCTAAAGGGCGTCCCAAATTTCCAAGATTACGCGCCGCATGCGCCGGCGCAGCAAAATACCGAGGTCATCATGACGATCCCCACCATTTCCGACTATCCGATGCCGGTCGCCGCGAGCTTTCCGGTCAACAAGACAAAATGGCAGCCCGATGCGAAACGCGCCGTGCTCCTCATCCACGACATGCAGCGTTATTTCCTTCGGTTCTACGAGGCCGACGGCAAGTTGATGACCACCCTCATCGACAATCTCGCAAGGGTGAAGGCATGGGCCGTTCAGAACGGCGTCCCGGTCATCTATACCGCCCAGCCGCATAACCAGCCGCCCGGCGACCGCGCGCTCCTGAACGACATGTGGGGCCCGGGTCTCACCGTCGTCGATCCTGAATTGCAGAAGGTGGTGGACAAGCTCGCCCCGACGCCTGACGACGTGGTGCTGACCAAATGGCGCTACAGCGCCTTCCAGCGTTCCGACCTAGCCGAACGCATGAAGGGCTGGGGCCGCGACCAGATCATCGTCGGTGGCGTTTACGCCCATATCGGCTGCATGATGACGGCGGTGGAAGCCTTCATGAAGGATATCCAGCCCTTCATGGTCGGTGACGGGGTTGCCGATTTTTCCGAGGCCGAACATCGCATGGCGCTGCAATATGTAGCGACGCGCTGCGGCGTGGTGATCGACACCGCCAGCCTTGTCGGCGCCGGGCAGGCCGGTGATATCAGCGAATGGCTGAAGGCCCGCGTCCTGCAGATGGTCGAGGACGAAAGCGATATCGACCCCGATGAGAACCTGATCTTCTACGGGCTGGATTCGCTACAGGTGATGAAGCTCGCCGGCGAGCTGAAGGAGCGCGGTGTCACCGTCGGTTTTGACGAGCTCGCCCGCGTGCCCACACTCTCCGCCTGGTGGGCGCTGATCGAAGAAAAGCGGCTCGCAGCCTGAGCGGACGGACAAGATGACGCAACAGAGATTTACCGGACGGCGTGTGCTGGTGACGGGCACGGCCCAGGGCATCGGCCGCCGCATCGCCGAACGTTTCATTGAGGAAGGGGCCGAGGTCATCGGCCTCGACCTTCGGGCCGAGACGGCGGAAGCGCCCTTCCGCCAGATCGCGCTCGACATCACCGACGCGGCGGCGGTGGAAACGGTCTGCAAGGCAATTCAAAGCGAATGGGGCGGGCTCGATATTCTGGTCAATGCCGCCGGCATATTGCGGCTCGGTGACAGCGAAAGCCTGACGCCGGAAGACTGGAAAGCCTGCATGGACGTCAACGCCGCCGGGCCTTTCCATATGTTGCGGCAATGGAGCGGCACCTTCAAGCGACAGCGGCGCGGCGCGATCGTCAATGTCGGTTCCAATGCCGCCGTCGTGCCGCGCATCGGCATGATGGCCTATTGCGCTTCCAAAGCGGCGCTGGTCAGCCTCAGCCATTGCGCCGCCCTTGAGCTCGCGCCCTATGGCGTGCGCTGCAACGTGGTTTCACCCGGTTCAACCGACACACCGATGCTCGCCGGCATGTTGAGCGATCCCGCCGGCAAACAGCGGCTGGTCGAGGGGCTACCCGAGCAGTTCAAGCTCGGCATTCCGCTCGGCAAGATCGCAAGACCGGACGATATCGCCGATACGGTACTCTTCCTCGCCTCTGATCAGGCCGGCCATGTGACGATGCAGCAGATCGTCGTTGACGGCGGCGCCACGCTTGCGGCCTGAACAGAAGCGGGATCGCGAAAAATGTGAGCGGTTTTCGCCTGAAACCCGCTCTCATCATGATCTAGGCCGCTGAATGAGGGTGACGGACATGGCCGTTGCAACGGCGTTTCATCGCGAAGTCGTCTCCGGCGATCCACCGGAGGCCATCTGGCCTTGGCCGGACGACAGCTGCGATTGCCATTGCCTCACCCTTCGTTACAGCGCCGATGAAGGCGGCGGCGGCGAGGTCCCTCCCTTGCCGCCGCAGCTTTTACGCGCAGTGCCAAAACGCAAGGCGGAGTTCATCGCCGGGCGCAGATGCGCGGCGGAAGCCATCCGCCGCCTCACCGGCCGCACCACCTTTCCCGGCATGGGTGCGGACCGCGCGCCCCTCTGGCCCGAAGGCGTGGTCGGCGCCATCTCCCACAGCCAAGACCGGGCGATTGCGCTTGCCGGCCCTTCCGGGCGGTTCCGCGGCATCGGTATCGATATTGAAAGGATACTGAACGAAGACGAGGCCCGCGACATCGCCCGACAGGCCTTGACGGAAAATGAGCGCCACAACCTCGGCAACGCCATCGACCCCTTCATGGTCGGGCTGATTTTTTCGGCCAAGGAAAGCCTGTTCAAGGCGCTTCATCCAACAGTGAAGCGGTTTTTCTTTTTCGAGGCGGCCGAATTAGCCGGCTTCGACGCAAACGGCTTGGCCTCGCTGCGCCTGACGGCCGACCTTAACGGAAAATGGCGCAGCGGAACGGAGATTGCCTTCCGCTTCTGCCATTTCGAAGGGTTCCTGCTCACCCGTATCCTTCTCCCGTATTGAGGGAAAAAGGGTAAATTCTGTCCTCAGACAGTCATGTTTGAAGCTCATCCTCCCGTCATCCGTGTGAAACACTCGGACGGTACGCAGCTTGTTGGAATGATTCCAAACATGCAACGTGGAGATACGACATGAGCGACATCGATACCAGCAAGCTGTCCTGGGACGAGTGGGACGAACTGCAAAACCCGCCGCCGGCCGAAACCGATTTCGACCGCGTTGTCGAAAGCGCGATTTCCCGCCGCGGTTTCCTCGGTGGCGCGCTTGCCTTCGGCTCGGCGGCTGCCGCCATGGGCACGCTCGGCAACCTGATGGTCAGCACCTCGGCCGAGGCGCAGGAAGCCGCTGCCGGCCGCTTCCCCTTCAAGCCGGTGGCGGCTGCCACCGACCACACCATCCACGTGCCGGAAGGTTATAACTGGAAGCCGCTGGCGAAATGGGGCCAGCCGCTGTTCTCTAACGTTCCCGATCTCGACCCCGCCAAGGGCGTCAGCGTTGAAAACTCAGACAAGGTCTTCGGCGAAAACACCGATGGCATGGAACTCTTCGTGGTCGGCAGCCACCAGCTGATCGCCGTCAACCATGAATATGTGAACCCGGAAATCAACCTGCCGCATGCTGAAAAGGGCAATCCGAAGACGGCCGACGACGTAAAAATCCTGCAGAACATGCAGGGCGTCACCGTCATGGAAGTCGCGGAAGACAAGGACGGCTGGAAAATCGTTCTCGACAGCCCCTTCAACCGCCGTATTCACCACAATACACCGATGAAGCTTTCCGGCCCGGCCGCCGGCTCCGATCTCGTCAAGACCGCCGCCGACCCAAAGGGTGTCGACTGTCTTGGAACCTTCAACAATTGCGGCGCCGGCCGCACGCCGTGGGGCACCTACCTCACCTGCGAAGAAAACTTCAACGGCTATTTCGGCACCACCGACGCCGCCTTCAAGCTGCCTGACGACTACAAGCGCTATGGCATCGTCGCCGAAACGCGTTATGCCTATGAGAAGTTCGACGCGCGTTTCGACGTCGCCAAGAACCCGAACGAACCGCGCCGTGCCGGTTACGTGGTCGAGATCGATCCTTCGGACGCTTCCTCCACTCCGATCAAGCGCACCGCGCTTGGCCGTATCAAGCATGAAAACGCCGCCGTGGTCATCGCCCGGGACGGCCGTGTCGTCGTTTACATGGGTGACGACGAGCGTGGTGAATTCCTCTATAAATTCGTCTCCAACGGCATTTACGTGCCGGGCGGCGACACCTCGAAGCTGCTCGACGAAGGCACCCTCTTCGTCGCCAAGTTCTCGGATGACGGCGCCGGCGAGTGGCTGGCCCTGACGCCGGAAACGACGGGCATGAAGATCGACGAAATCTGCGTCTTCACCCGCCAGGCCGCTTCCAAGGTGGGTGCGACGACCATGGACCGTCCGGAGTGGGTTGCCATCAACCCGGTCGCCATCGAAGCCTATTGCGCGCTGACCAACAACAGCCGCCGCGGCGAAATGAAGGATGGCAAGCTGCGCGCCAATGCCGGCGGCGACGCCATGGCGATCAATGCCGCCAACCCGCGCGAAAAGAACGAATACGGCCAGATCGTGCGCTGGTATCCGGAAAATGACGACCATGCGGACGGCAAGTTCAAGTGGGACCTGTTCTGCATGGCCGGCAATCCCTCCGTCCACAAGGACGCCTATGCCGGTTCTTCGAACATCAACGAAGGCAACATGTTCAACTCGCCCGACGGCATGATGTTCGACTCGACCGGTCTGCTCTGGATCCAGACCGACGGCGAGGACAGCAATGAAGGCGCCTTCGCCGGCCAGGGCAACAACCAGATGTTGGCGGGCGACCCGGCCACCGGCCGCATCGAGCGCTTCCTGACCGCGCCGAAGGGTTCCGAAGTCACCGGCCAGACCTGGTCCGGCGACAAGCGCACCCACTTTGTCGGCATCCAGCACCCCGACGCCCCCTTCCCGGATGGCGAAGGCAAGCTGCCGCGCTCGGCGGTCATCGCCATCAAGCGCGACGACAATGTGAAGATCGGCTGAGGCATCGGCATAAACAGTGCCGGATCGCGATGGAAATCACGATCCGGTTTCACGATAAAACGCCGCGTGCCCGAAAGGACATGCGGCGTTTTACCAGGTTCCGAAAAGCGTGCTTTTGCGAAGTGGCGCATCCACACTTGGTTACGCCCGAACCTGTTCCCAGTATCTTGCATGGCCCAATCATGGATCGTGAGAGACCCTTTTACGGCGCAGACGCGCCATGGCTGAATACCGGCTCGGGGCCGGAAGGGCGGAAGAAGATTTCCGCGCGCCTTATAAAACAGTGCAACCCCGTGCGCCTGACGACGCACGGCGTTTTGCACGGGTGATCCTGCTATTGCCTTCCGCAACCCATCGGGCCGCCTGCCGCTCAGGCCTCGCGGAAGGTGCGGTTTGCCTGATCGAGCAGCGGTTTCAGAAAATACGACAATACGCTTCTTTCGCCTGTCGTGATGAAGGCTTCCACCGGCATGCCGGGCATGAGACTGAATTCGCCCAGCCGCTTTATCTGTTCCTGTGAGGTTGCGACACGCACAAGGTAATAGCTGGTGCCCGTTCGCTGATCCACCGTCACGTCGGCCGAAATGCGCTCCACCGTTCCGGTGATTTCCGGCGTCGTCTTCTGATTGAAGGCGGAAAACCGCAGATTCGTCGCCTGCCCGTAATAGATCTGGTCGATATCCTGCGGCGCGACCTTGGCCTCCACCACCAGCTTGTCGACTTCAGGCACGATCATCATGATCTGTTCGCCAGGCGCGACAACACCGCCGACGGTGTGCACTGACAATTGATGCACCACCCCATCCTGCGGCGCGAGAATATCGACACGTTTCAACTGGTCTTCGGCCGCCACCCGACGCTCGACATATTCGCCGATACGGGCATCCATTTCGCGCAGATCGGACCCCACCTCTTCCGACCATTGTTCGTCGATCTGCAGGATCTGCAGCGCGGTTTCGCTGATTTTCGCCTCAACCCCGGCAATGCCGGCCATCAGCCGACCGATATCACCGTCGATATCCGTCGCCTGACGCTCCAAGGTGCTGAGCCGGCTTTTTTCCATCAGGCCCCTTTCATGCAGCGAGCGAAAGCGGATGAGCTCCTCATCGACCATGCCCTGTTCGCGGAAATTCGCCGCGCGCTCGGCCTCCATGCCGCTTATCTCATCGCGAAGCTGCCGCACGCGCTGTTCGAGCTGGCGTTTTTTGCTTTCGCGGACGGCCTTGCGATTTTCATAAAGAAGCTGTTCGGCATTCATCATCGCCAGAACCTCGGCATCGCCGGCCCGATCTGACAAAGCGTGCGGAAAAACCACCCGGCCAGCCCGGTCACGCTCGCTCTCCAGCCGCGCCTTGCGGGCGGTGAATTGATCGAGGCTTTTGACGATGATGGCGAGATTGGCCTTGGTCATCGTCGCATCGATACGCATGACCACGTCTCCCGCCTTTACACGGTCTCCGTCCCGCACCATCAGTTCGCTGACCACGCCGCCCACCGGATGCTGGACTTTTTTCAGGCTGGTTTCCACCACCAGAGAGCCTTGCGCGATCACCGCGCCGGCAATCTCGGTGCCAACGGCCCAACCGCCGAAAACGCCGGTCAGGGTCAGAAAGCCCAGCCCGCCAACGAAGAGGTGATTGCGGATAGAGCGTCGGAGTGTCTGCCATTCATCCATTTTCATACCTTTCCAGCTTCAGCGGCCTGCACGACCTTGAGAGCACCGGCGCTACCGCCGACCGGCCGCAGCACTTTGGCGAGCACCTCTTCCTTGGGGCCGAAAGCCTGCTGGCGCCCGTCGGCAAGCATCAGCACCTTGTCCACGGCCAGAAGCGCGCTCGGGCGGTGGGCGATGATGACAGCCACGCCGCCACGCTCGCGAATACCGAGAATGGCCGCCGTCAGCGCATCCTCACCCTCGGAATCGAGATTGGAATTCGGCTCGTCGAGCACGACGAGGAAGGGGTCGCCATAAAGCGCTCTTGCAAGTGCGATCCGCTGCTTCTGTCCGGCCGATAATTGCCGACCGGTTTCACCCACTTCGGTGGAATAGCCGTCCGGCAGGCTGACGACGAGATCGTGGATGCGCGCCGCACGCGCCGCAGCGATGATCTTTTCCGACGTGGCTTCCGGATCGAAGGAAGCGATGTTTTCGGCAATCGTGCCGTCCATGAGTTCGATGGATTGCGGCAAATAACCGATATGCCGCGCAAGGGCCGCAGCCGGCCACTGATCCAGCGTTGCGCC
This sequence comes from Agrobacterium sp. LEGMi-208b, assembly GCF_059511785.1. NCBI lineage: Bacteria > Pseudomonadati > Pseudomonadota > Alphaproteobacteria > Hyphomicrobiales > Rhizobiaceae > Agrobacterium > Agrobacterium sp. LEGMi-208b. Next base: position 1,905,413 of record NZ_CM183446.1, on the reverse strand, counting down.
GTCCAGACGAACCGCGCCTTTTTGGGGCCACCAAAGGCCGACGAGCAGGCGCGCAAGCGAACTTTTGCCCGAGCCGCTTGCACCGATTACACCGAGGCCACTGCCCGCGACGAGCGAGAAGGTTATATCCTGGAGCACCGGCTCAGCTGTTTCCGGGGGGATGGCGACGACCCGTTCGACCGACAACAGGGCATGCGGCGCCGGAAGGTCCATCCGCGCCGGTGTATCGGACAGCAGCGTCAGGGTTTTTTCCAGACGGCGGCGGCTTTGCCGGGCGGCGATGAAACCTTTCCAGTTGGCGATGGCAAGATCGACAGGCGCGAGCGCGCGCGCCGACAGGATCGAACCGGCGATGATGATGCCGGGCGTCGCCTGCTCGTTGATGACGAGCCATGCCCCGACCGCCAGAATGCCGGATTGCAGCACCATGCGCAGCACCTTGCTGACAACCCCGAAACCGGAAGCGACATCGCTTGCCGACCGCTGTTCGCGAACGAAGGCACGGTTATCCCGCTGCCAGCGTTCCCGCAGCCGCGGCATCATGCCCATGACCGTGACGATATCGGCGTTGCGTCGGCTCGCCTCGGCCAGCCGGCTGCGTTTGACGGAATGACCGGCCGCCTCTTCCACTGATCGTTTCGAGGCCAGTTCGGTAATCAGCGTGATGACGGTGAGAATGGCGGCCCCGGCAAGCGCTGTCACACCGAGCCAGAAGTGAAAGGCGAAACAGATGGCGATGTAGAACGGCAACCAGGGCAGATCGAACAGCGCTATGGGACCGCTTCCCGACAGGAAGGAACGGATCGTATCGAGATCGCGCAGCGGCTGCGCCTGGCGCCCGCTGACGGGAAGACGCAGTTGCAGACCGATCACGGCATCGAAAATCCTCGACGACAGCACCTGATCGAGACGATCGGCGATGCGTACCAGCAATCGGCCACGCAGGGCATCGAACAGGCCCTGAAATGCATAAAGCACCACCACGATGGCGAAGAGCGCTACCAGCGTCGGCAGGCTGCGGCTCGGCAGGACGCGGTCATAGACTTCCATCATGAACAGCGAGCCGGTGAGATAAAGAATATTGACGAGAGCGCTCATCAGGCCGATGCCGATGAATGCGCCGGTACATCCGGCGAACACGCCGCAGCTCCTGCGGATATTGTTATTGGCGACGTTATTATTGGCAGAGTTGAAACGCATTTTACAAACCCATTGCTCTGGCGGCGGCGGTCTCGGCCGGCGCTGGAATGGCAAGACGGCCGGCCGCAAAGGTGGAAAAGGCGCATCTTTGCGGATGCGCCTTTCAAAGATCAGGCGAAGCGGAAATCGTCGATCGCGAACTGCTCAGTCTTCACACCGTTGAAGGTGACGGAAGAACCGTCGTTGAAGGCAAGCTGCGCGCCGTTCTCACCATCGGCGAGCGCACCCGAGGACATGAGCGTCTGGTAGTCCGCAAACACATCCTTCGAGAGGACGACGACGTCCTTGCCGGCCGTACCGGCCTCGAAGTCCCGCACCACGTCCCGGCCGTTACCAGCCGCGAACACGAAGCTATCCGCGCCGCTGCCGCCAACCAGAACATCGTTGCCAGCGCCGCCGTTCAGCGTGTCGTCACCAGCCTCGCCGCTCAGGAAGTCGTTTCCGGCGCCGCCGAGAAGTGCGTCCTTGCCGTCGCCGCCCATCAGAACGTCGTTGCCCGCACCGCCATCCACCATGTCCTTGCCGTCGCCGGCGAGGATGCGGTCATTGCCCGCACCGGCATCGACCATATCGTCACCGCCACCGGCGAGGATGGTGTCGTCGCCAGCACCGCTCGATATCATTTCCTTGCGGTCACCCCCGATCAGGAAATCTTCGCTGCCGGTGCCGCTGACCATGGTGTATTCGGTGTAGCCATCCACCGTCACCGTGGTCTTGCCCTCGGCTTCGCCGCCATTGGCGTCGCGAACGGTATAGGTGAGCGTGACGCTCGCCTGCTGCTCGTCTTCCAGCGCCGCGAAGGCGGAGGACGGATCGACGACCAGTTTTCCGTCGATGACCGAGAAGGCGGACGCTGCCTGCTCGCTGGTGAGGGCGATGCCCGCCACGGAAGCGACCGCAACCTTCACCAGCGTCAGGCGATCACCCTCGATGTCCGTATCGTTGGCGACGAGGTCGAAGGCTTCGGTGTCCTTTTCCGAAACGGCGACCCTGTCTTCGACGGCGACAGGCGCGTCATTGACGGGCCGGACGGTGACGGTGACAATGCTTTCGACGCTCGCGCCTTTGCCGTCCGAAACGATGACGGTGAAGCTGTCGGCGCCGTTGAAGTCGGCTTTCGGCGTATAGACCCATGCGCCGGTGGCGGCATCGAGGCGAACCTCGCCATTGGCGGCATTCGCGCCGGTCTTCAGCGCATAGGCCAGCGTATCGCCGTCCATGTCCGAAGCGACGATTGCGCCGCTGAGAGCCGCATCCTCATCCGTCACCGCCGATTGGGCGGCCGCGACAGGCGCGTCGTTGACCGGTTTGACGGTGAAGGAGGCGGTCGCCTCGCTGACACCGCCGCGACCGTCGGCGATCTTGTAGCCGAAGGACGCTTTGCCGTAGAAATCGGCTGCCGCCGTGAAGCGGATACCGGTTTCTTCCAGCGTCGCGGTGCCGCCGACCACGGAGACGATCTCAGTGACAGCAAGCCGATCGAGATCGGCATCCTTGTCATTGGCGAGCAGGCTCTGGAACGAAATGAGGAAGGAAGCCGCATCCTCATCGACCGCCGCGAGCGTATCGTTCACGGCGACGGGACTGCGATTGACGAGGCTGCTGGCGATCTTCTCACGGTTGAGTTGCGTGCCATCGGCAAAAATCAGGGTTTCGATACCGCCATCGACCAGCTGGCCGCGCAGCGACAGCTTTTCGCCCGTGGAGAACTCGATTTCCACCGCATCGCCGAACTTGCGCAGCACGGCTTCGCTTCTGGCGATATCGTGGAGGTGCAGCAGATCGTTGCCATCCACTGTCGCTGCGGCGTCGACGATGTCGTCAGAGCCGTCGCCGCGACCGTAACGATAGGTGTCCGAACCCGCGCCGCCGATCAGAAGATCGTTGCCGCGACCGCCTTCGATAAAGTCATCGCCGAGACCGCCCGAAATAATGTCCTTGCCGCCATCGCCAAGCAGATAGTCGTGACCGACGCCGCCAACGAGCGCGTCGTTACCGGCGCCGCCGGAAAGAATGTCGTTGCCGTCGCCGCCGTCAAGACGGTCGTTGCCGCCGTTGCCGAGCAGCCTGTCATTGCCGCCGAGGCCGAGTATCCTGTCGTCGGTTTCACCGCCGGCAAGCGTATCGGCAGTCTCCGTACCATTGAGTTTCCTCACGGCGTCGGGACCGGTTTTCAGATCGACCACCCTTACATTGTCGAAGGCGACGCCGGCGCTGCCCCATGAGTAGAGCGCGATTGTACCCTTATCCACTGCGCGATCCTCGATCGGATAGGCGAAGAGATCCATTCCATCGACATAGGCCTGGATCTTGTTGCCCATGACCTCGACCCGCAGGTTGAAGGTCTCGCCGGGCGTATATTTCGCCGGCATCTGAGTGAGCACACGCTCGACACCGTCGGTGACGCTGAGCAGCTGGAAGATGCTGCCGGCGCCGTTGCCGGCGTTGCTGTCATAGGTGCCATTCGCATTGAGTTCGATCTTGTAATAGTTCTTCGCATCCACATAGTGGATGAGGAAGCCGAGCGCCTCGTTATCCGGCGTCTTGATCGTTGCCTCAATGGCGTAGTCCGTCCAGTCCTTGGCCGCCGGATCGTTATAGATCGCCTGGGTGCCCCGTCGCAGCATGTTGACTCCATCGCCGAGGGGGCTCCAGCCGCGTTTCCAGAAATCGGCGTTGCTGGCGCCGTTCCAGGTCAGTTCGCGGCTGCGCAGGTCGGAAAGCTGCACGAGTTGCCCGTCCTTAAGCTCCCATTGCGAGGACTTGCCGTCCGGGCCGACACCGCCCAACTCGCCTTCGTCGACGATGGTCCAGCGGCTGAGCGCGTCGGCCGTGTCGAAATTCTCGGAAAGCAGGACCCGGCTCTTGGCGATACCCTCCACCAGCTTGGTGTCGGTGGCGGTCCTGCCGGCAGCATCCGTGACCGTGAGGGTCAAGGCCTGACGGCCGGTCGCCAGAACGACCTCGGCGTTTTTGCCCTCGGCCACGACGGCGCCCTTTGCATCCGTCCAGACATAGCTGGCGATATCGGCAAGGCCGTAGGAACCCTCGGCGCTCAGCGAGACAGTCACACGGCCGTCACCGTCGAGGTCGATCAGGCGCGCATCGTCACCCGCATGGGCGGTCAACGCGACCTTGTTCACGGTCACATTGTCGAATTGCGAGCTGCGCTGGCCGTTGGAGTAGAAACCGACAGTACCGCCGGCAAGCGGGGCCGCGTCGGTTACGGTGCCGAACAGGCTGCGGCCATCTAGGAAGGCATCGATCTTGCCGTTCACGAGAGCAACCTTGACTGCGAAATCGCGGTTCCATGGCGTGCCGCTGAAATCGCTGGCCAGCACGGTCTCGACACCGTCCATCAGCTTCACGAGCTTGCGGGAATTGGTCTCCGCGTCGAGAACCAGCCGGTAATGATTGGCGCGGTCCTGGAAGGCGAAGACGATGCCGATGCCGTCATTGTCGGTGGCGACCAGCGTTGCTTCATAAACGTAGTTCGACCAGGTCTTCGCCGACGGATCGCTCCAGACGAGGATGTTGTCGGCGCTGTCGCTCTGTTCGAAAACACTTCCCTCGGGAGCGGCCTGTTTCTCGGCCGTCGTGTTGCGGATCGTGGCCGATCCTTTCACGAGGAAATTGCTCGGCGGGGCGATCGTGCCGATCAGCGCGGTCGCATTGCCGAAATCATCAGTGAGGGTCGTAGCGCCGAAATTGATCTGCGACGAAAACGGCGTTGGGGCCGTCGCGGCAATGCCGCCCGCCTTTGCCGTGCCGAGCGCCGCTATTTCGGCATCGGTATAGACCTTGTCGGTGATAAGCACGCTCGACACATAGGTCCCGGACGTTTCGTTGCTTTCATCCGAGAACAGCAAGACGCCTTTTTTCAGGTCAAGCAGATAACGGGCATAGTTGCTGCCCGACATTGTGGTGTCGCCGACCTTTACACCGTCGATATATTTGGTGATGAGAACGCTCGTTCCCTTGTCCTGAACGGTGAACGCCACCCGGTGCCAGGCGTCGACGGTCAGAGCGCCCTCGTAATCGTTGTTGATGCCGATGCCGCCGCTGGATTTCTGGAAAAAGAGTTCCGCATCCGATTTGTTATTCGGGTCCGTCTGCAGGAAGGAGAACCAGTTGCCCTGCCCGGCCGGGATAAGCAGATCATAGATCAGCGAGTAGGATTTCAGGGCGGGAATTTCCTTCACCGTTTTCACCTGAAGAACCTGCGTTGCGCTGAGGCCGGGAATGTATCCCACCGTCGCATCGCCGCCCGCAAGCGCCGGCAGATTGAAGCTCGACACGGTTCCCACCTTCGTGGCGATTTTCGCGACCGGCGCCGACCAGCCGTTGCTGTTGCCGTCATTGAAGTTGTCGACGAGCAGCGTGTTGTTCGTACTCACGATGGCCGTCACGCTATCGGTGGTGACGCGGCCGTCGATGTCGGTCACGCTCAACGTGAATTTGTGCTGGCCGGCCTGAAGTTCGAGGCTCGGCTTGGCGCTCTCGGAAACGACCTTGCCGTCGCGGTCGGTCCAGCGATAGGTAAGTCCCACGTCATTCTTCGGATTCAGCGTCCAGTCGCCGTCAAGGGTGACGAGAGCCTTGTCCTTTCCTGCCTCGGCCGCGACGAACTTGTCGTTTCCCGCCTTGGCGATGGCGCGCAACTCCGGCGTGCCGAGATCGACACCCGTGAAGACTTCCTGATGACCGCGATAATAGCCGGTCAGACCGTCACGGTCGAGTTCCGGTTTCACGCGGTAGCCGTCGAGGTAGTCGTCGAACTCGGTGAAATAGGTCGAGGTATAGATGGTGTCATTGTCGGGGTCGATCGTCACCAAACGGATCGCGCCGTTGCCGCCTCGGTTACCCAGGGCCTCGTTGCCGTTACCGGTGATTTCCCTGGAAATGCCGTTCTGGTAGTTGACCAGCATTTCATGCACGGGATTGCCATGCTGGGAGTAGCTGATATTCGTCTCCGCACCGTCGCCGAAAATATGGCCGGAGAAGGTGAACGAGATATTCGGATATTTGGCCGAAAGCATGCGATAGACGGCTTCGCCGTCATTGGCGCCCTGCGGATCACTGCGCATGCCGTAGTCCCGTGCCGAGCCCTCGTCGTAGAACGACAGGCCGGCGGGATCGTGGCGGCTGGCGAAGTTGGTCAAGGAATGCGACAGGATCATGACGCGATGGTCGAGATTTTGCTCGATCACCTCCGACGCCCAGCGGATCACATCATCGCGCGGACCGAATTCCATCGACAGGATGAGCCACTTGGTGCCTTCCGGCGCGGTGAATGTGTGGTAATTGTTGCGGCTTGAGGTCGTTTCCTGATCGTACACACCCTTGAACGTGCCGGGATTGGTCTGCGCCTGCTTTTCGGGAGAAAAGAGCCTGTCGAGGAAAACCGAGCTATGGTTCGCCGCCGTGCCGCCATTGGCCTGATCGTGATTGCCGGGCAGCAGCGAATAGGGAAGCTTGCCGTCGAGCGTGCGCATCGCCTTCTCGGCGACCGCCCATTCATGCGCCAGATTGTTCTGCGTGACGTCGCCGACGTGACCGACGAACTGGATGTTCAGCGTCTCTTTGTTGGCGACCAGCCATTCGGTCATCCTGTAGAAGGTTTCCGGCGCGCCATTGGTGACGCTGGTATCGGTGTAGTCCTGCGTATCGGGCAGAACAGCGACCGTGTAAGCGTTCGGGCCGGCGACGCGGACACGGAAGTCGTCAAAAACCGACGCGCCTTTGGCGTCCGTGGCCGTGATGCGCAGATCGGAATGGCCGAGCGCGCCGAAGTCCAGCGTCAGCTTGTTGCCGTCGGTCAGAGCGGTTTTCAAAACCTCGTTCTTGCTGTTCTGCACGGTGAATGTCAGCGCCTCACCGGAGAAATGCTTGAGAAGATCGATGGTCATGTCGGCCGCGCCGGACTTCACCATGACATCCTTGATGGCGGCGGTTTTGGCGAGGACAGCCGTCGTCACGGGAGGAACCGGATCGACGGCGGGCTTCGCGCCGATGACGGGAATTCCCGCTTTGGCCGCATCGGTGAAAACGAGGGGCTTGCCTTCAGCCTCGATCTTGCCGCTCCCGACCACCGGCGCGGCTGAATCCTTCGCAAAGTTGAATTCCAGAACGTCCAACGAATTTGGCTGCGCATTTACGGCTTCCCGAACTTCAGACGGCAAGATACCCGCCGCCTTCGGACCACCGAGAGCGTTCATCTCTTCTTTTGACAGCGCGTTTTTCATGAAAAACAGATTGCTGAGATAACCCGGCGAGGTTTCGCCATCCTCATCCGCGAAGATCAGGAAGCCTTTTGCCATATCGATGGTGAAGCGGCCGCCGGCGTCGTCGATCTTCTGGTCGCCGACGAGTTCGCCGTTGATATATTTCGTCATCGTGACGCCGTTATTGGCGTCCCGTTGTACCGTCACGCCGATGCGGTTCCAGGCATCCAGTTTGGCCGCGCCGCTATAAACGCCGTTGATACCGAGTTCATATCCACTGCCGTCTGCTCTGCCGAAAAAGTCGCCGTCGGTCGTGTTTCGGAGGTCGGTCTGAAGGAAGGGCATCCAGCCGCCATTGCCGTTCTTCGGAAAATAGACGTCGTAGATAAGGCTGTAGCTGGTTGCGAGCCCGGTGCCGTTCGGCGACACCAGGAGGCGCTGCTCGCTGGACTTGCCGGGAATAGCCAGCAGCCAGTCGGTAGCGGTTTCGATGGGATTGGCGATCGGATTTGGGGAGGTCGTCATATCTTTGGCCTTCCTTTCGTGAAACGGAGTGGCCCTGAGGCCATGCCGGCACGATTAGAGGCGCGGACTAACGCCCGGATGACGATTTCCTAACAAATCGTAAACCTGCCATAGCGATTTCCCATGCCTGCCATCGGTTTGTGCAGGTAAGGTGAAGAGGCACTTTAGGTATATGTCATAACTTTGTCAGCGTTTTCAACGATGATCGCGACGCACCGGCAGCTGTCTTGTCGGCCGGTCGCAGAACAGGAACCCATGTCGATCACCCAGCTGAAGGCATTCCACATCGTTGCGCAATCGGGCGGTTTTTCGCAGGCCGCGCGGGACATGGCGATCAGCCAGTCCACATTGTCGGCCCATGTGCGGGATCTGGAAGCGATCGGCGGCGTCAATCTTCTGGAGCGCAAAGCGCGAGGCGTCAGCCTCAGCCCGCAGGGACAGCGCCTGTTCGAAATCACCGCACGCCTGTTTCAGGCTGAAAACGAGGCGACAGCCTTTCTGCGCGGAGAAGCCGGCGCGACGGGCGGGCATTTGCGCGTCGCGGCCGATGGCCCCATCCTGCCACTGCCGATCCTTTCACGGCTGAAAGCGGAGCGGCCGCAGCTGACCTTTTCCCTTTCGGTCGACAATTCCGCGCGTGTGGTGGAGCAGATTATCGACTACCGCGCCGATGTGGCTATCACGGCCCGCACGCCGGATGACGATCCGCGTCTTTATGGCGTCAAGTTTCTGAGCATGCGTCTTGGCCTGTGCGTGCCGGCCCAGCATCCGCTGGCACAGCGCCGGGACGTCTCCATGTGCGAACTCGAAGGTATGTCCTTCGTCATGCGTGAACGCGGATCGCGCACGCGCGAAATCTTTGAAAACAATCTCGCAAAGCATGGTATCGCCATTCAACCGGTGGTCGAAATCTCCTCCCGCGAGGGCGTGCGGGAAGCCATCGCAAACGGGGTGGGATGCGGGGTGGTCGCCGATCTGGAATTCGGCCACGATGCCCGTCTTGCCTTCGTTCCGCTGCGCGACGCAAGCGAGGTCATCGACGAATATGCGATCTGCCTTGCTGAGCGGCGGCATTTGCCGCTGGTGCGCAGGTTCATCGAGGAGGCCACCCGCGTCTGAACCGACAGTGGCAAGGCGCCTTCAGCCCTCAGAGCGTCCCGAATGAAACCACCACGCAGCCGCTGACGGCGGGGATGAAGAGCGCCTGCCCTCCCCCCGGCAGCGCAGCGATGTCGAGGCCGGACAGCGGAGGCTGCGGCCGGCTTCCCTGGGGCAGAAAACCTTGCGCTGACGCGCAGCTTTGCGGATACGGAACGACACGGACCATATTGCCTTCACAGCCCTTTTCGGTCGGCACCGCCAGAATGACGCCCCCCGCCGGACCCGAATAATCACTGGGGTTGCTATAATTCATGCCGATAACGCCCTGTATGCCGCACTTGCCGGTTTGCGGGTTCTCCGCCTGCGTTTTTATGGTGAAAGTGGAGCCCGCGGTGAGATTTCTGCCGAGCTTAGCGTAGACAGAAGCGCAGCTGGCAGTGGCCTTTACTTTCCTCGCTTCCTCCAAAAAAAGGGAATCGAGGGCGATGTTGGCAAGGGGTCCGGAAATCGCTTTCGGCTGCGCGGCGGGCGGCGCTGTTTTCAGCGCCTTTTTTTGCGGGCTGTTATTCTGCGTCTGCGCCGCGTTCGGCTGAATCTGCGTTTGCGCGCCGCCGCCGCCCGGGACGACGAGCGCGCCGAGAGCTCCAAGCACTGTTATGGCGCACGCCACCTTCAGCCTGTGTCGCGGCGGCGCATTGCCGGACGTGGAGATGGGTGCAGTGTCGTTGTTTTTGTGGGAATGGGTCATGTCAATCCTTTCGCGTCATGCCTTCGCCGCGGAGCCGGAAGAACCAGCCGCCAGGCGTCGAAGTGCGGTTCAAATCAGGTGTCACTGGAAACAAGGTCGAAGAGGAGCGTGTCATACCGGCGGATGAGATCGGGATTTTCAGCGTGGAAACACCAGATCCGGCGTCGCTGCTCCTCGGCATAGTCTTCCCAGTTGTCATCGTGGCCGTGAAGGACCTGGAGCAGGCGTTCCGCGCCGGCGTCGATCTCGCTGCCCTCGTAATAATAACCGAGGCCGGGAACGAGGCTGGCATTGTGGATGAGCGGATAACCCTGCCAGCAGCATTCCAGATAGAAATAGTTGAGCGGCAACCCCCATTGGTGTGAAATGACGACATCCGCATGCTCTTTCAGGAAGCGAGGTGTCACCACACGGCCGATGAAGCTGGCTTTCCGGGCGCGAACAATATCGAGTTCCCGCATTAAAGCGGCAAACTCGGCGTTGTCGTGCACGAACCGGTCGGCATTGGCCACATGCATGAAGGCGATTTCATCGGGAGCCTGCCGAAACGCGTTTTCGGCGATGAAGATCGGATAGAGGCAGAATTTGAGGATGTCGATATTCGGCTCCACCACCGCCAGCCGCCGGGGGCCGGCGACAGGGCGATATTCGCCGTGGTCGGGCAGATCGGCGGACGCCTGTTCGATCGCCATCGGATGCCAGACAAACGGCACCTGCCGCGCCGGGCAACGGCGAAGCGTCTGTAAAAATCCCCGGTTCAGCCTGTATATCTGTGGAATGATCCAGAGGCTGTCATAACGGTCGTTGATATAAATGCCGTCGTAAAGCCGGCGCGAAAAAATCATCGCCTCGATGTTCTGAATATATTCCGGCCCGCAGCAATAGCTGACGAGACGCGTGCCCTGGCGCTTGATCGCCTCGGTGCGCTCCGGGCAAATCTGGCCGCCGAGTTCGATGAGAACGTCCAGCTCCTCGAAACCCTCGTCGAAAGCTCTGGTTTCGAAGTGGTTGCGATCCCAGGGCAGGCCGTCGGTGATGGGTACATCCGTGGTGTTGAGCAGGACGATGCGATGTCCATGTTCGGAGCCTTGAAAGAGCTTCGCCAGAAACAGCGCATTCTGCTTGATGCCGTTGGTCCACAGGCTTTCATCGTACGAGCGCAGGCCGATAGTGATGCCGATCTTCAAGGGCCGATGACCGGGAGTGGTTCTGTTCGATCCCGTCAAGGTTTACCCTCCTCGAATAACCCTGCGATCGCGGCGCTATAGGCATCGATATTGTGTTCTGCGAGCGGATCGAGTTTAGCGATCAGGCGACGTGCATCACTCCTGTAGGAATCGAGATTGCGGTCGTGTTGTAAAAGCGCCTGCAAGAGCGCCGCCGCCCCGTCTTCAGGGTCGAAATCCGAATAATAATAACCGCAGCCGTCCATCAGGCGAGAATTGTGAACAAGCGGAAACCCGCCGAACAGCGCCTCGTAATAAAGATAATTCTGGGCGTTTTCCCAATGATGTGAGACGATGACGTCGGCCATCGGCCCCATGATGTCAACAATCGGATAGCGCCCTTCGAAGGTCGCAAGCCCCTGGCGCACGAGATCGGTGGCCCGTGCAAAGGCGACGAAATTACCATTCTGCGCCAGTTCGAAGGCGCAGAAAACCCGTAGGTGTTCAATGGCGCGGCCATCGAGCCGATGCGCCATATCGCAGACGAGCAGCGGCATGTGGCAGGTCTTCACCGCACATATATTCGGCTCCATGACCGCCACGCGCCAGCGGTTGCGGCCGGGCACATATTCGAAATTTTGCCCTTCGCCGCGCTGCGCTGCCGCGTTGGTAAGCAGCAGCGGCGACCAGAGATGCTGCAGAACGCGCACCGGCGCACGCAGGCCCGCGCCATAATAACCGCCGCAAGTTCGCTCGAAGGCCGGAAGCGTCCATATCTGATGGTAGGGCACGCCGGACATCAACAAAGCTGAGGGCAGCATATGCGCCATTCGTTCGGCATCGATGATGAAATCATTGGCGACATGCATGCCGATGATGCGTCCGCCCCGCGCCTCAAAAGCGCGCGCCCATTCCGGGGAAAGCTGGGCGCTGAGCTCGATCATGACATCGAGGCTCGTCATGGCATCGGTCATGCTGAGAATTTCCGGATCCACCCCGGAAAACAGCTTGCCTGCCTGTTTCGGATCTCCCGGCCCTCCATTGACGATGAAACACTTCTGCACCAATGGCGAGCGCTGCAGCAGCATCAACAGAAAAAAGCAATTCTGAAAAATGCCGTTTTCCCAGATGGATTGATTTTCGTCGCGGATAAAGAGGGTGATCCCTACACGCAGCCCGGAGGGGCCTTTTTTTACCATGGTTTTTTTCCCTGCTCCCGGCACCATCATGCGCCCCTCCGGGCAGAGCACATCAGGCCGATCAGGCGTCTCGCAATAATGTCGAGATTGGTGCGCGCGTCCGGCGAATAGTCACCCAGCCGTTCACGGCTGCGGCGGATATAGGATTTAAGGTGGCGGTCATGATGGCGCGCCGCATCAGCAAGGGCGCGGACGCCCGCCGAGATATCCGAACCGGGGTAATAGTAGCCAAGTGTTTCAAAAAATGGGGAATTATGGATGAGCGGATAACCGCCATAAAGAGCGTCGAGATAAATATAATTTTGCTCGCAATCGATCTGGTGGCTGACCACAACATTGCTGCCCCGCGCCATCACATGGGCAAAATAGTCTCTTGCGTGAATGGTGATCTTGCCGGAAGCGTGAAGCGACAGGTTTTTCATGAAGAACACAAAGCTCGCCTGCGAGGCCATGTGATCGCCGTTCAGAAAATCGAGACTCGATATGGAGCGCGGGAACAGACGCTCCATCTCCTCGCATATCAGCGCCGGGATCAATCCCATCCGCGTTGGTGACAGATTGGGCTCAAAGATCGCGGCGCGGATAGGTCCACAATCGAGCGCGCTTGGCACATAACCGAAGGGCTTGGAACCCGCAGGTAAATTCCTGCTCGAATGTTCCAGAAAACATGGCGACCAGAGATAGGGCGTCTCATGCGCGGGGCAACGGTGGATCGCCTCCAGCATCTTCAAGAACAGCCGGTCCTTCGGTAGGAACCATATCTCGTCGTAAAGCTTCGCTTCACCGGCATAGCCGTCACATTTAAAGATCGAGCTGTCCACCAGTGTCTTGTAAGGCTGGTCCCGGACGAAATGAACGAGCTTGCCGCCCCTTGCCCTGAGCCGGGCGACCCATTGAGCATCAAAGCAGCCGCCCATCTCGATGGCGACATCCAGAAACTCGGCGGCGTCGTTCAGGTTCACCAGCGAAAGGCGTTCATTCGCCTCCACAACCCCGGCGGGATGGGCGTCATGAGTGCCGCAGTTGATCAGCACGACTTCAGCGACAAAAGGTATGTTGGTCAGCGCAGTTGCGAGATGATAAATATTCTGGATGAGCCCGCCATTCCAGACATTCTCCTCCCTGCCCGTTCTAATTGAGATTCCCACACGCATGTCAGGCCCTTGATCAATTGATGGCCGGTGGGGTCGCTGATGCCGCGCCCTCACCGGCGGATGGCTCAGTGTCCATAGATGACGCGATAGGAAGCGCCTGTGGCGGCGTTATTTATCTCGCCCGCCTTGGCATCGACGCGAATGCATTTATGCACGGCTCCGGAACCGTCAGCGCAATCAATGATGTCATAACGGGAATCGGTTGCAGACGCGCTGGCAATGCCAAACACGCCCAGCGCGGAAACGATCAGCATGTCGAGCGTCAGAATGGTCAGGATGAGGAGAAGTATGTTTTGTCGGATGATGCTCGACATGGTTTCGATCCTTTCGGTCTTTGCGTTTGAAATCTTCAAGGGCGCGGAAAACGCGTTCCTTCACCAGATCTCCGTGCTGGCCTTCAGGGCATCGGCAAAACCTTTGCCCCGGATCGTCAGTACGAAGGTATCGGTTTTCTGCATCGGCAGGAGCCAGAACTCCTCGAGCGGCCGGGCAACGTAGCCGCTCACAGTCACATCCGCGCCTTCGTTCAGAGCGGAGATCAGCTTTGAATCGGCGGCGAACAGAAACTTGCAGCTGGTATCGCAATCCATGACGTAAAGGCTTTTTTCGTATCGCACCTTTGGCGGCCTGCCTTTCTGCGGCAATGAATAGCCCGACTTTACGGTCAAGGGTCTGTCGAGCCTGACCGGGGCGGTAATCGCGATAAGAACAGCGGGATTACCCAGGTCGTCGGTGGCCAGCAGGAGTGAACCCCGACGCTTGCCGTCACTGTCCGTCACATCCGACAACAGGTTGCAGAAGCGCCGTCTCATCTTCACGATCTCCTGGCAGCGCAGATGCCAGGCGTCGAACGTCGTCTCCCGCTGTTCGACCGCGCCCTCCTTGAAAAGTGATTCATCTATGGCTGGTGTCGCGATCGGGCTTTGCGCAAAAGCATCGCCACCCATGACAGATAGGGCGAGGACGAAAGCCGACCCGATGATGGAATGGAAAAAGGCGGATGAATATGCCTGTTTCATCGTCCTGTTCCGTCTGATTGAAGCTATGGTCATGATTCTCGTCCTCCCTTGCGGCATCGCGGCGTGTGCTTGGGACATGTCCTTAAATAGGCCGAGAGATACGTTCGGCGTTCGCTTTGAGTAGAAGAGGGCGGCGAGACCCCTGGCGCTGTCTCGCCGCCGCGGATTACCAGCTGTAAGAAACCCCGGCGCCGACACCGATCTTGTCCACTCCCGGCGAATAACTAACGCTTGCATTGCCGCGCCAGGCCGCATCCGCCGAGGTGACGGCGTAGCCGCCGGCAAGCGCGGGCTGGCCGTCGTAATAGCCGAAACCGATGCCGAGGCTCTGGCCCCCGGGCTTGTCGCCGTAGCGGATCTGGCTGGAAGCGATCGCCCCGGCGATACCGGCGGAGGCTACTTTCCGGTTCTGGATGATCTCGGAGCGGATGGCGCTGAAGTTGGTCTCGAAGGACGATACCCGGCTATCCAGCGCCGCGACCGCGCCGCCGACGCTGTTATAGCTCGTGCCGCCGACGGTGTAGCTCGGCGCGGTGACCGATCCCGTCGTCGCATTGAAGCTGGAGCCGCCACCGAGCGCCGCCGCCAGACTGCCGCCCAGCTTGTTGACCTGGCCGCCATTGACCGCATCGGTCGATCCCGCCGCCAGACTGCCATTCCCGACATTATGCAGCACCACTGGGCCGGAGCCCGACCCAGGCATCAGATAAAGATCGTTGCCCGTCGTGGACGCGGATCCCGAACGGGCGGTACCGCTGCCGTAGCGGACCGCGCCTATCGTGCCGGTCTCTATCCCGGTCTCCAGCGAGGCGACCACAACGTTTGTCGTGCTCAGCCCCGTTGAAAGCGAATCGATGCCGGTCGACGTAGAGGTCGAAAGACTTGCGACGCTCGATGCGACATTCGAAAGCCCGGTCGAAGTGGATGTGGACAGGGAAGCCACCGACTGGTTCGTCTCGCTCAAGCCAGTCGATAATGAAGCGATCCCCGTCGAGGTCGAGGTTGAAAGACTGCCGACGCTGGAAGCAACTGTCGAAAGGCCGGTCGAGGTTGACGTCGACAGCGAGGCGACATTTTCGTTCGTTGTACTCAGGCCCGTAGAGAGCGAAGCCATTCCGGTCGAGGTAGAGGTCGAGAGCGACGACATTCCCGTCGAGAGGCTGCTGACCCCCGCGGTGGCGGTCGAAAGACCGGCCGACAGGGTTGTCGAGAGTGACGCCATGCCCGTCGAGGTCGAGGTCGAGAGGCTGTCGACGTTGGAAGCCACCGTCGAAAGACCGGTTGAAGTGGATGTCGAGAGGCTGGCGACGCTGGACGTCACCGTCGATAGGCCCGTTGACATAGAAGTCGAAAGGGAAGCTACGTTCGAATTCGTGGTGCTGAGCCCCGTCGAAAGCGAAGCGATGCCCGTGGAGGTTGACGCCGAGAGACTGCCGACACTCGAAGCAACCGTGGAAAGAGCGGTTGAGGTCGAGGTCGACAGCGACGCCATCCCCGTCGAGGTGGAGGTCGAAAGGCTGTCGACGCTGGATGTGAGGGTCGAAAGGCCGGTAGAGGTGGACGTCGAAAGTAAGGCGACAGTCTCGCTCGTTGTGCTCAGGCCGCTCGATAGCGACGCCATCCCGGTAGAGGTCGAGGTTGAGAGGCTGCCGACGCTCGAGGCAACGGTCGAAAGGCTGGCCGATGTCGCGGTCGACAGGGAAGCGACATTCCCATTCGTCGTGCTCAAACCCGTCGACAACGACGCCATACCCGTCGACGCCGAGGTAGAAAGGCTGCCGACACTGGAGGCAACGGTCGAAAGACCGCTCGATGTCGAGGCTGAAAGAGTGGCGACGTTTTCGTCCGTCGCGCTCAAAGCGGTGGAAAGCGACGCCATTCCGGTCGAGTTGGATGTGGAGAGCGACGTGAGCGTGTCATTCGTCGCGGTAATGGCCGTCGAGAGCGAAACTATCCCCGTCGACGTCGACGTCGAGAGGCTGCCGATACTCGATGTGACAGTCGAAAAACTGGACGATGTGGACGTCGAAAGATCAATGACGTTCTGGTTCGTAGTGCTGAGACCAGTCGAAAGCGACACAAACCCGGTCGAGGTCGAGGTCGAAAGCGAGGCCATCGTTTCATTGGTGATGCGCAGACCAGTCGATAAGGATTCCGCTCCGGTCGAGGCGGAAGTGGAAAGGGAAGATACAGCGTCGTTCGTTTCGCTCAGACCGGTCGACAGCGACGTCATGCCCGTCGAGGTCAATGTCGAAAGGCTGCCGACGCTGGACGTGACGGTTGACAGGCCCGTCGAGGTCGAGGTCGAGAGCGAGACAATACTCTCAGTGGTGGTGCTCAAACCGGTGGAGAGCGAGGCGATCCCGGTTGAGGTTGAGGTCGACAGATCCAAGACATCGGATGTGACCGTCGAAAAACTGGTCGAGGTTGAGGCGACAAGCGATGCGACGGCGTCGTTCGTGGTGCTCAAACCCGTCGAGAGCGAGTGGATGCCCGTCGACGTCGAAGTCGAGAGACCGCTCAAGCTTGACGCCACCGTCGAAAGACCGGTCGACGCCGATGTCGAAAGCGTCGAAAAGCCCGTCGAAGTTGAGGTCGAGAGGCTGCCGATGTTTGAAGCGGCGGTCGAAAGGCCGGTGGAAGCGGATGCCGAAAGCGCAGCGACGTTGCTATTCGTTGTGCTCAGCCCCGCCGAAGTCAACGTCGAGAGACTCGCAACGCCTGAAGTGACAGTCGACAGACCGGCCGAGGTTGCTGTCGAAAGTGTTGAGAGACCGCTTGAGGTCGTGGTCGAAAGGGAGGCGATGCCAGACGTCAGCGTCGACAGGCCGGCGACGGTCGATGTTGAAAGCGATGCTATGCCGAGCGACGTCGCGGTCGAAAGGTCTGAAACGGTACTGAGCGTGGTCGAGGTGACGCTATAAAGCTGTCGCCCGTTGACAGCGTCCGTTGAGGTTGCAGTCACCTGGCCGGACGCGACATTCTGGATCTGGCGCTCTGCTCCAACGCCGCCGACCGAAACCACACCCACCGGCATATTGTCGCCGAAACCGCCAAACAATGTGCCTCCGGTGATGGTGCCGTCCGCACCGACGACGCCGCCGATGGTGACCGAACTTGCGGCGGTGGCGTCTCGCGTGACCGATAACGCACCCAAAGCCACCGAATTAGAAACTGTGGCGCTAGCTCCTGCGCCGATCGCCACACCCTCGTTGGCCAAGTCGCCGACGCTCGCCAAATCCCCAAGGGCGATTGCGCCCGCCGTGCGTGCGGCGGTGGCGTTACCGATCGCAACTGAACCCTGACCGGCCGCTGCCGTCAGGTTGCCGAGCGACACCGCACCCTGACCGGCAGCGGTGGCCGCGTTACCGATCGCTACGGTGCCGCTCGACGCGGCGCCGGATGTAGCTCCTGTCGAGGTTGCAATGGCATTGAAACCGACAGCTACCGAACCAGTGCCGACAGCCACGCTTGGATCGCCAACGGCAACCGCTCCGGCACCTTGGGCGACATTGCCCGCACCGATTGAAACCGCCGCGCCAGAAATCGTTCCGGGCGCCGTTGCCTCGACACCAGCCGCTGTCGCCCCGGCGCCGATTGCGACATCGGACGTCGTTGCGGTGTTGGCTGCCGCACCGATGGCGATTGTGTCGGCGCCCGTGGCAACCCCGCCCATCATGGCGAGACCGTTGGTCGCGCCCTCAGCGACCTTCGATGCGGTACCGATTCCGACGCCGTCGGTCGCCCCTGCGGCGACCGTCGATCCCGCGCCGATGCCGACACCGTTATTGGCGTTGACCGCCGCACCCATCATTCCGAGCACATTGCTCAGCGTGTTGATACGCGAGATTTTGCCGCCGAAACTATTATTGTTACCGATGGAGACAACGCCGCCATAAAGATTGGTATTGGCGAGATTGGACCCATCAAACGTGGGGTCACCGATGATGACGGTCGTTAAGCCGTCAAGTTCAGGCGTGGACGCCCAGCGCGGGTTAAGATAGGCCGTGAAAAGGTTACGCGCCGCCCCCGTATCGAAGTATTGCGAAAATATGACGGCGTCGGGCTGGTTGGTATCTGAAACACCATTTGGATAGCTTACTTTTCGGTCAGCGTTTGTCAGAAAAATATAGGAGCCGTCATTGCTATAGCATGCACAGACTCCGCGTTGAATATATCCCGCAATTGTATCGGCAATTGTCGGCACCGATTGAGCGTAGAGGGCGGAGGGAACGAGTGGGAGACCAAACGCCGATACAACCACGATATATTTCCATGTCGTGCGCAAATGGCGCGAGGAAATGGAAAGGAAATCAACCACCGGCAACGGGGGTAGTACGAAAAGCTCATCGATCAGCCTGCGGAAACCATCCAGACCATTGACCGCCTCCTCTCCCGCCGGGCCGGGAAAGCCTGCACTACGATGCCTTTTTATTCCGAGGACGAGATAAATCCGTCGCCATAAGGCCATCAGCCGGCGTCGCTGCGCCCTGCTCGCTGTCCTTATCGCTCGACCGAAGGTCGCGGCTGAATATTGCAGATTTATCTTCATAATTCACCTGTTTCCAGATCAAAATCTGGCCTAGCGTTATTGGGCATCGGCCAATACGCGGCCATTACATCTACTGGTTACAGACGCTGAGAAAGGACGCGATGCGCCGGAGGCGCGGGCGCATCGCGTTGGCTCCGGATACCGCCGCGCCGGGGTAGACAGCGGCGGTATCCGGGCCTCGGTCGAAAGCGACTGCCAGCGCCTTCGACCGGGAGGGGGACGAAAAAGGGTTATAGAGGAGGCGCGGGAGGGTCTGCGCCCCGAAGGACATTGGCGGAAGGCAAAGGTTTGGCAAGATGATAACCCTGCATCCAGAGAACCCCGGACTGCGCGGCGATCAACCGCTCGGCCTCATCCTCGATCCCCTCGACGACCACCAGGCCAGCGAGGGCGCCGGCGAGCGAGACCATGCGCTGGAATAGCTGCAGCGACGCGGCCTTGCCGCCCGCACGGGGCAGGAACGTGGCATCGATCTTGATGATATCCGGCGGGCAGCGTCTGGCGAGATCAATGGAGTGATATCCCGCTCCGAAATCATCGAGCGCGATGCGGCAGCCGAGCCCACGCATCCGCTCAACGAAGCGGATGTAATCCGCCTGGTCGGTGACCGGAGCGGTTTCGGTGATCTCGATCACCAGACGGGAGGCAAGGGCTGGATCTTTGGTGAGCCGCGCGATGATACCCGTCCACCACTCGTCATCAACAGCACTCTGGGCCGAGATGTTGCAGCCAAGCGATATGGTTTCGCCACTGTCGAGAAGATCGAGCGCCGAAGACACGACATGTGCGTCAAAGTGCCGGGTGAGGCCGGACCGTTCCAGAGCCGGAATGAATTGGGCAGGCGAAATGGGACGGCCGGAGATATCCGCAACACGGGACAGGCACTCCCAATAAAGGATGTCGCTGCCCGCCTCAGAAGACGAAAAACGGCAGATCGGCTGGATGACGAACCATGTTCGGCCGGCGCGAATGCCCTCATAAAGATTTGCCGCCAGTTCCATATCATCCGAGATGAGGTGACTGAAAGCGGCCCCGCGCGGCGGCGCCCATCCGCTGGCACCCCAAGGAGATCTGAGCGCCATGACAGCGCGATCATTACCAACGCGGACCGGCCTGTCGACCTCCCACATGATCCTCACGAGCTCATCCGGCGATGTTGGAAAATAGACACCGTCACCACGGATCGTCACGACACCAGGCGCCAGGCGCGCAGCCCGCTCGACCCGTGCGGCAAGCTTTACAAGGACGCACGCCACGCCGCTTTGACCGAACATATCCGCGATGTCGGGAAGGTTTGCAACCACCAGCCCGAGAGCCGCGGAAGGCAAATCCATCATAAATGGCGCTGAGCGGACGGTCATTTGACCGCACCACGAATGGTCCATCCAAAGCAAAATCCGACGACAGACATCAGCACGACGAGTAGAATTTCGGGGAATTCGCCAGCCGCGAAAAAGCCCGCGATAAATCCGCAAACCCCTGAAAGCGCTAAAGGAAAGGGAGGAATACCCCCTTCAGCAACGACGCCTGGCTCTGGCAAAACGCCATCCTGCAGCCCGGCCCGGCGAGCATGCTCGCCATCGTGCAAAAAACGGTCCTTTTTAGTAAATGGAATCACAAGTTGGTTTCTTTGTGATTCACCCGAGAAAATCAGGGTTTTCGGTTGGTTTCAAGAGGGGTTTTTAATGCGGGGCGAAAAGGACCCTTTTTGTCAAACGTGACGATCGGGCCAGAGCAATAAAAAAGCGATTGATCGCCAACCATAAAAGGGAATTTTGTTTTGCGCGTAGGTTATGCCCGGGTTTCAACGGATGAACAGAAGCTCGACCTCCAGATTCAGGCCCTGGAAAGAGCCGACTGTGCGAGAATTTTTCTGGATCAGGGAATATCCGGCAGCGATTTCGGCCGGCCCGGACTGGATGAACTTCTCGACAGCCTGGTCGAGGGCGACACATTGGTCGTCTGGCGCCTCGACCGTTTGGGGCGGTCGATCGGTAGCCTCATAGATTTGATGGAAAAACTTTCAAAGGATAATATTCACCTGCATTCGCTGACCGAAAACATTGACACGGGTTCTTCTGGCGGCCGGCTGGTTTTCCACATGATGGCGGCGCTGGCGGAGTTCGAAAGAAGCCTTATCAGCGAGCGCACCAGAGCCGGTATCGCCGCTGCGCGGCAAAACGGTAAGTCGATAGGCCGGCCACCATGCCTCCATGGAGAGAAGCTGAACTCCGCATTGAAAGCCGTTCACGACGGCGAAGCGCTAAAAACCGTGGCAGAGCGTTACAATATTTCATCGCGATCCCTGCGGCGCACGATCGAAAAGCGAAGACCGCAGCGCCCGGATATTCACAAGGACTGAGGCGCGTTCACGTGGATATCAAAGTGCCCCTCGGCGGATCAGCATTCGGCGCGCCCTACCTTCGGCTGATTAATCTCCTGCCCACGTGCTTCACGCCGGTATTCTCGTCGTGTTTCCGACGGATATCGTCCGAACATCGTCTTGTATCTGGCAGAAAACTCGCCCGACCGGGAAAATCGCCAGCGTTTGGCGATCTCCGCAACGGTGACGTCCGGATCAGCAGATTTCAAATCCTCATGTGCATGTTTCAGACGTATTCCGCTTATGTAGGCAATCGGCCCCATTCCGAACTGCCTTTTGAAACCCGTTTGCAGGCAACGGATGCTGACGCCGGCAACACGCGACAATTCCTCCAGATAGATGTCCCGGTCGATATTGGCGTGAATCCACTCTACTGCCCTTCGCACCTGCCGAGGGGCAGGGGTGTGATTGGGCCGAACACCTGCTTGCCACAGCCAGTAGCCAATAAACATCGACAGCATCACCTGCCCCAGAAGAGAAGCTGCGCCAGACTTCTGATCAAGAGGAGACGCCTCGCCTCCCCGTATCTCCAAAGCCGAAAGAAACTGCCAGATATTTGCCTGGAATGCCGCTCCCGAGCGCATGGTGAACATATTTTTGGAACCGTCCATGTCGATGCGTTTACGACCGGCAGACAGCGGGCGGTACTCGACGTGCCAACCATTGCTGGAAAAGCCCAAACCTGAATGTTCCGGATAACCACACCCCTTCCCGAGTAAAATCATGCCCCCGCTTTTTCCACTCATTCCATATCCAACCTTCAACATTCACAAGGCCAAACATACACGGAAAGCAACCGAGAGGATATACCCGCGAAATTCGAAATATAATCTTATAAATACTTTAAATAATAAAAAATACTTAACATTTGTGAGCTTGTATTTTAAACACTACTTGGAAGGTGGCGCGAATGGGATTTCACGCCGTGTTTTCGGGACGAAATGCATAGTTTTCCGGGATCACAGCAACCGGAAATGAATGATCGACAATGGGATATAGAGAGGAAATATTTCTACCCAAGTAATAAAATATACTTACCCCCAAATCGCACGACGACGGAAAAGATCTTGAACAAAAAACAGGTACCTACTTATCACGTCTCTAACCAAGACCTGGCCGTCACGCATCGTTTTGAAGCTTGGCGCGAGGAAATATATCCTTTCGTGCGGCTGGAACCGCATGAAGACGGCTCGTCCAATGGCGTGTACTCCATGACCAGTTGGGCCGCTGACGACATGGTTCTTGCCGAGGAAAAGCTTCCCGGTGCACGTTTCTTCTATTCGATGCGCGAGATCATGCATTGCGACGCAGAAAATTATTACCTGTTTCTTTTGACGAGCGGCAGGAATAGCACCGTATTGGGTGACAAGCAGCTAATAGACGCTCGGCCGGGTTCTCTCTGCCTACATTCTGTTCTGCAACCCTGTGAGGGTGTCGTGTCGGAAGCAAGTGCCATTTCGGTTTTTTTGCCGAGGCGACTTCTAGGAGAGTGCACGGAAAGATTGCCACATTTGACGAGTGGCGTTCTGGACACTCCGGTTGCTGACCTTCTGAGAGACTATTTGTTGCTTGTCCGCCAGAGTTTCCCTCTTATGAACGTAGAGTCTGCCAACGGTGTCGCCAAATCGATAAGCCAACTGGTACTTGCCGCCTCCCTCGGAACACCGGACAGTCTGCACGAAGCTTCGGAGGCCTTGGAGCTGGCAAAAAAAGCCCGCATTAAAAGATTTATCGAGAGCCGGCTTTCCGACCGGAATCTGTCGGCTCAACTCATCATCGACACGTTCGGAATATCCCGCTCATGCCTCTATCGAGCGTTTCAGAACGAGGGCGGGATCAAGGCCTACATCATGTCGCTGCGGTTAAACGCCTGTCTGAAGATCGTCAAAAAATCCGAACAACCTCCCAGCATCAAACAGCTTTCGCATCATCTGGGCTTTCTGGATGGCGCGGATCTCGGTCGAGCCTTCCGACGTCACTACGGCATTTCCTTACAGGAGTTTCGACGGGCACTGGCGGAGAATCGGCCCATTCGGCGACCCGGCGCATGGAGTGACTGGCACGCAGCGCTCAGACATCTAGGATGAATTGCGCACGACGCAACGAAATGCGCAATTATTGTCATGCAGCGGCAAAGTCGTTATAACAGAAAACCTTCATGACGATGTAGCTGCCTCTCTTTCGCCACCGCCGGCTTGATTCGGCGACATGCAAAAGAGAGGGAGAAGATTGGCGTGAACCGGAAAATGTTGAGCCGCAGCGATAGACCACTCGTCATCGGCTATGCGCGCGTGTCGACAGAAGAGCAAAACCTGGACTTGCAGCTACGCGCGCTCAAGAATGCCGGCTGCGACCATATCTTCGCCGACCACGGACGATCCGGCAAAGTGTTTGACCGGCCGGCCCTGAAAGAAGCTCTTCAATCCGCCAATCAAGGCGATGTGATCGTCGTCTGGCGTCTAGACCGACTTGGCCGGTCGCTACTGAAACTTGTGGAACTGGTCGAATCTCTGGGAAAACGAGGGGTCGAGTTCCGGTCGATGAATGAGAATATCGACACCTGCTCGCCCGGTGGCCGGCTTATTTTCCACATCATGGCCGCGTTGGCGGAATTTGAACGAAACCTGATAAGCGAACGGACCCGCGCCGGGTTGGAGGCAGCAAAAGAGAGGGGTAGCAGGCTGGGCAGGAAACCCCGGCTGTCATGCACTGAGATTTCGCGTGCAAGGAAGATGATCGTTGAGGGATCCGCGCTTAGGGAAGTCGCACGTCTTCTAAGCGTCGATCCGCGAACACTGAGGCGCTCCGTGGCGGCGCCCGTCGAAAAAAAATGTCCACCCGGTTGCGATGGGGCTCGGCATTGCATTCAATCGACCCATCTCCGTTCCGACATAAAACAGACTGCGACGGGCAAGCCATAATCATTGACCCTGAAGATCGCCGCCGCCGGGCTCAGCCCCGCCGGCGGACTAGACGCCACACCGGAAGATTTTAGAACACGTTCCGATGCACATCGCTCATCGCCCGCCGCAGATCATCGACCGCAGACGCCGTCTGTCCCGGTTCATCGTTGAGCGCCGGCGGCATTTTCCAGCCGGGATCGATGCCTTCCATATTCGGCAATTCATGGGCGATGCCCTTGTGGCAATCGATGCAGGTGGCCTTGCCCGTCAGCAGATATTTGGAATGGATGTCGGCAGCACGCTGCGTCTGCTTGGTAAAGTCCATGGCGGCGGAGGAATGGCAATTGCGGCATTCCAGGCTGTCATTGGCTTTGAGGCGCGACCATTCGTGTTGTGCAAGCTCAAGGCGATGATCGAGAAATTTCTTGCGCGTATCGATGGTGCCGAAGATCTTGCCCCAGACCTCCTTGGAAGCCTGCATCTTGCGGGCAATCTTGTCCGTCCATTCATGCGGTACATGGCAATCCGGGCAGGAGGCGCGCACGCCGGAACGGTTGGAGAAATGCACCGTCCGCGTCAGCTCTTCATAAACATTTGCCCGCATCTCGTGGCAGGAAATGCAGAAGGCCTCCTTGTTGGTCATTTCGAGCGCGGTGTTGAAGGCGCCCCAGAACATCACCCCGCCAACGAAGCCGCCGAGGGTTAGAAAAGCAAGGCTGAGCGTGGCGGCCGGCGTCGTCAGAACCACCCACAGCCAGGCGAGGAGCTTTTTCACACGGGCGATCATCATTCGCTACCCGCCGGTTTGACACCCATTTCGCTCATGTCCTGAAAGGTGTTGGGCACGAGCGGCCGCGTATCGGCCTGCGGCACATGGCAGGCGGTGCAGAAATAGCGACGTGGCGAAACATCCGCCAGCATCTGGCCTTCGCGCGTCATATAATGCGTGACGCTGATCATCGGCGCGCCGGAGTCCTGCGTGAATTCGCGCTTGTGACAGGACAGACAGCGGTTGGTATTGACCGATAGCTGGTAACCGTCGATCGAGTGCGGAATGACCGGCGGCTGTTCGGGATAGGCGCGCATGCGCCTGATATCGTCGATCACCCATTTCGGCAGGGGTTTGGCGGGTTCGGTTTTCATGGCATCGCTGCGCGGGCCGGACAGTTCCGGTACCATCTGCGCAACGGCCCCCGTCGCAAGAGCCACGACCAGAAGCGTGGCGACGATCCATCCGTGTTTCCTGATCATGCGACTGGCTCTATCTTGACTGCGCATTTCTTGAAATCCGTCTGCTTGGAGATGGGATCGGTTGCGTCGAGCGTCACCTTGTTGATCAGCTGGCTGGCGTCGAACCAGGGAACGAAGATGACGCCGGGCGGCATGCGGTTGCGGCCGCGCGTTTCCACGCGGGAGCGGATTTCGCCACGGCGCGAAACGATGCGGATTTCCGCACCCTGATTGAGCCCGCGCTTGCGCGCATCGGCGGCATTCATGAAACAGCGCGCCCCGGGAAAAGCCTTGTAAAGTTCCGGCACGCGCATGGTCATGGAGCCGGAATGCCAATGCTCCAGCACGCGGCCCGTCACCAGCCAGGTGTCGAATTCCTCATCGGGGGATTCCGCCGGCGGCTCGTAAGGCACGGCGATGATGACCGCCTTGCCATCCTTGTTGCCGTAGAATTTCACGCCTTCACCCGGTTTGACGTAGGGGTCGTAACCCTCGCGGTAACGCCACAGCGTTTCCTTGCCGTCCACCACAGGCCAGCGCATGCCGCGCACCTCGTGATAGGCATCGTAAGGCGCCAGATCATGGCCGTGACCACGGCCGAAAGCGGCATATTCCTCGAAGAGGCCCTTCTGCAGATAGAAACCAAAGTGTTTGGATTCCTGGTTCTGGTAATCCGCATTGATCTCGCTCAGCGGGAACTTGCCGACATCGCTGTCCTTGTAGAGCACCTCGTAAAGCGTCTTGCCGCGATAGGCGGGGTTGGCGTCGAGTATTTCCGCCGGCCATACCTCGTCGGTGGTGAAACGCTTGGAGAATTCCACCAGCTGCCAGAGGTCGGAACGCGCCTCGCCCGAGGCTTCGACCAGTTGGTGCCAGACATGGGTGCGCCGCTCGGCATTGCCATAGGCCCCTTCCTTCTCCACCCACATGGCGGCGGGCAGGATGAGGTCGGCGCTCATGGCAGTGATGGTCGGATAGGCATCCGAAACCACGATGAAGTTTTCCGGGTTGCGATAGCCCTGATAGGTCTCGTTCTTGGTGTTGGGACCGGCCTGGACGTTGTTGTTGACCTGCACCCAGTAGAAATTCAGCTTGCCGTCATGCAGCATGCGGTCCTGCTGCACGGCGTGGTAACCCGGCTTTTCCGGGATGATGCCATGCGGAATGTGCCAGATTTCCTCGGCATGTTTGCGGTGTTCCGGGTTGGTCACCGTCATGTCGGCCGGCAGGCGGTGGGCGAAGGTTCCCACTTCGCGCGCCGTGCCGCAGGCCGATGGTTGGCCGGTGAGCGAGAACGGGCTGTTACCGGGCTCGGAAATCTTTCCGGTCAAAAGATGAATGTTGTAGACCATCTGGTTGGCCCAGACGCCGCGGACATGCTGGTTGAAACCCATGGTCCAGAGCGACATGACCTTGCGTTTCGGGTCGGCATAAAGCTCGGCCAGTTCCTCCAGGAAGCCGGCTTCCACCCCGGTCATGGCGGCGGTCTTTTCCAGCGTGTATTCGGAGACGAATTCCTTGAAGGTCTCGAAATCGATGGCTTCCGTCTTGGTCGGATCGGCGGAATTGGCGGCATTCACCTCCACCGGATTGTCGGGCCGCAGGCCATAACCGATATCGGTGACACCGCGCACGAATTTCGTGTGGTTCTTCACGAAGTCTTCGTTGACGCGCCCGGTCTTGATGATGTGGTTGGCAATGTAATTGAGGATGACGAGATCCGTGCCCGGTTTGAAGACCATGGGGATATCGGCAAGATCCATGCTGCGATGCGTGAAGGTCGAAAGCACCGCCACCCTCACATGGTCGAAACCCAGACGCCGGTCGGCGATGCGCGTCCACAGGATGGGGTGCATCTCCGCCATGTTGGAGCCCCAGAGCACGAAGGCATCGGCATGTTCGAAATCGTCGTAGCAGCCCATCGGCTCGTCCATGCCGAAGGTCCGCATGAAGGCGTAAGCGGCCGACGCCATGCAGTGGCGGGCATTGGGATCAAGATTGTTGGAGCGGAAGCCGGCGCGCATCAGCTTGGTGGCGGCATAACCCTCGAAGATCGTCCATTGGCCGGAACCGAACATGCCGACGGCCGTCGGTCCCTTTTCCTTCAGCACGCGCTTGCACTGCTCAGCCATCACATCGAAGGCCTCGTCCCAGCTGACCGGCTCGAACTCGCCGTCCTTGGCGTAAACACCGTTTTTCTTGCGCAGCAGCGGGGTCTCAAGGCGGTCCTTGCCATACATGATCTTGGACAGGAAATAGCCCTTGATGCAGTTGAGGCCACGATTGACCTCCGCCTGCATGTCGCCATGGGTGGCGACAACCTTGCCTTCCTTGACGCCAACCATGACGCCGCAGCCCGTGCCGCAGAACCGACAGGGCGCCTTGGACCATTTGATCTGCAATGCGGAAACACCGCCCGGCACCGGCTGGGCTGCGGCCGGCAGCGCAATGCCCGCCGTTGCCGCCGCAATGCCGGCGGCATGGGCCTTCAATAGATCACGCCGCGTCAGTTCGCTGCTCATCGCCGCTCGTCTCCTCTGTATCGACGTGTTCGAAAACCATGTTGGCGGCAATCACACCGTCGAGTGTCGAAATATAAGTGAGCGTATCGCCCAGCATGCCGGTGCTCGTGCCATCGATGACGATGACGATCTTGCCGTTGCCCTCGCCATGAACCTCGACATTGTCGAGCGTTGAAAGTGCGGCGAAAACGGCGTCCCGCATCTGCGGCATCACCGCCACGACAGCGCTTGAGACATGATACCGGCCTGTATTTTCAGGCATATTGCATCTCCGTGGCTCTATCCTTGATCTCGATCACACTGGCGGGACAAACGGACACGCAGGCGCCGCAGCCCGTGCAGGCGTCCTGCGAAAGTTCAGGCACGAAGGGGCCGCCGCGGCGCGGACGAAACCGGATCGCCTCGGTCGGGCAGGCATCGCGGCACGCCTGACAATCGATATTGCCGAAAGCGAGACAGCCCTCACCAATGGCCATGACATGACCGAAGCGCTGCGCCGCAGGGGTGGCGAAAACCGGCTCGGGACAGACTTGCGCGCATTTGCCGCAAAAGGTGCATTCCCCGGCGGAGAAATCCACCGAAGGCAAACCGTCTGCCATGGCGATGATGCCGGTGGGACAGGTTTCGACGCATTTTGCGCAACCGCTGCAGGCGGCGAGGTCGCTCAACACGACCCCGGGGGGACAGATACGCGGTTTTTGTTTTTGTCCGCCGCGCAGGAAATCGCGCCGGCTGAGAGAGGCTTCCATCATCATTCCGCCCTCAATGACCGGGAGGCCCCGGCGGGCCGTAAATGATCTGGAACATCCAGACGATGAAGCCATAAGCCCCGACAAATCCAACCGCCAGTATGGGCCAGATTCCGAAGGCCAGAACGGCAAAGGTCACAAGTTCCCTCGTCCGGCCCGGCTTGTCATCGGCATTATGGGGCGCGACTATTTTAGGCATATTCGCGTTTCCTATTCGGTTCGAGTCATCATCGGTTAAAAGACAGAAATATTCAACCACTTGATTTTATTGATTATTTATCAGAAATAACATTCATCAATACCGCCCACCTAAGTCACTGATTTCATATTGGGCTTTTGCCGAAAAAATAAACATCGGAGGCGGAAAGGGTGAGCGCCCTGCCGCCAGCGCCGCAAGAGCCCACTCATCCGCATGCCCCCGCCTCGTCCGTGCCCGGCGCACGCATGAAGGGCAAAAAGCCCTGTAGCCAGACGCCGAAACTCAAAGCCCACACTATTGCGCTGAGGCCGTGATGATAGGGCGACAGGATCGCGGCGACATCGAACTCGGGCAGGACGCGGATCAGTCCGGCCATCACCATCAGCCCGGCCGCGGCATGCGCCTGCCATGGCAGATGCGCCAGACTGCGTCCCGTATGCCTTAGTCCGGCAATGATGAAGACAGCCATGACGGCGCAGCCAAGCGCCCCCACTGACAGGAGATGCAACCCGGCGGCGGGCGTGACGGAAAACCCGAGCCGTGTCGCCCCGAGCGCCAGAAACCCCGCGCCGGCGAAGGCATTGCCGAAGCCGAGCAGCAAAACCTCGGCCTTGAAGGCCGCGCGGCCGATGAACCATTCGGCCAGCCGGTCGAAAAACGCAGCCCCGGCCGCAAGCGCCAGCCAGGCGCAGACGTCGCTTTGCGGAAAGAAAAGTTTCGCCGCCATATAAAGCGTCACCATGGCGCCCGCCATGTGCTGGCGGCCGGGATGCGGCCGATAAGGGGTCGTCTCCCCGGTTGGATCGAGCGCCAGATTAAGGACGACGACATTGATACGCGCGGCGGACAGTGAAAACAGCACGATGAATATGCACAGCGCCGCCTCCAGACAGCGGGATGCGAGGTCGGTATCACCGCTCCACCAGGCATAACGCACAGCCGCTTCCGCCGCCGTGAACAGAAGAAGCCAGATGAGGAAAGCCAGATGTTTCACCGTGCGCCGTGCCAGCATCGCCTTGCCGATGAGGGTGGAAAGCGCCAGTAGAAAGCTCAGATCGAAAAAGCCCGCCGGCAGGCTCCAGGCATCGGCCCCCGCAAAACCGATCAGGCGACCCGGCAGCCAGAGGCCGGCGAGAACAAGAAGCGTGCGGCCCGAAGCCACCTTGGTATCTGTCCACTCAGGAACTGCCGAACCAAGGAAACCGGCAAGCGCCATGGCATAGGTACCGAAAATCATTTCATGCGCATGCCATTGCGATGGCGGCACGGCATTGGCGAAAGGCAGGGCATAGCTGCCGATGACGATCCACAGAAATGGCCAGACCGCGCCATGGAGAGCAGCAAGCGGGAAAAACAGCCGCAGGGCTTCGGAAAGGATCGGTGGTGACCTCATCTCAACCGCTCCCGTGCCGAAAACAGTTCGGCAAAGGCCGGGCTTTCGGCCAGCAATTCCGCCTCGTCAAAGACCGCGCGTGCCATGCGTCGGCCCGGCGAACCGGCGGGCGTATGCACGGCGATGACGCGGCCATCGACACCGGAGAGCACGATCAGCCTGTCGGCCACCAGCAGCGCCTCATGAAGGTCATGCGTCACGAGAAGCGTGGAGAAACCACGCCTGCGGGCGGCGGCCACCAGAAGCTCCTGCAGATGGCGTCGCAGGCCGACATCGACGGCGCTGAAGGGCTCGTCCAGAAACAGCATGTCCGGTTCCACGGCGAGCGCCCGCGCCACACCGGCGCGCTGGCGCATGCCGCCGGAAAGCTCGACCGGATATTTGCCGAAATCCATCTCTTCCAGACCGACTTCCAGCGCAAAATGCCCTGCCCTTTCACGCCGTTCCCGTTTCGGCGTGCCGGCAGCCGCAAGGCCGTAGGCGATATTATCGATCAATGTCATCCACGGCAGCAGTCGCGGTTCCTGAAACACCAGACCCTGCCGGCGATATAGGCGGTGCACACGGCCGCGCACGGGATCGATGATGCCTGCCGCGATCTGCAGGATCGTCGTCTTGCCGCTGCCGGAGGGGCCTAGCAAGGCCACGATTTCCCCCGGCGCGATGCTCAAATCGAAATTCTCGAACAGGCTGCGGCCAAGGAAGGCATGGCCGACCTGTTCGAAACTGAGGGCAAAATGGTCGCTCATCGTTTGACACCCCAAGGCAGCCCGGCGGCGCGCCAGCGTTCCAGCGCTTCGCGCAGCAGATGCAGCAGGCCGTAATCGGTCAGCAATGCAAGGCCGACCGTGATGGTGAGCCAGGCGCTGACCTGGGCGATATCGAACAGCGCCCGTGCAGTGGCCAGTTCGCCGCCGATGCCGCCGGAATTCGACAAAAGCTCGGCCATGACGGTCACCTTCCAGGCGCTTCCGGCCGTCGTCGTCCAGGCCGGAAAGAGATAGGAGAGGACGTGCGGCATGGTGACGGTGCGCAGGCGGTAAAACCATGGAGCGCCGAAAGCCTGCGCCATCACCTCCAGCTGCCGGTCCCGCTTGGCGACACCTTCCAGCGCGCCGGCGAAGGAAACGGGGGCGGAGGCGATCACCACGGTCATGATGGCCGTGCCGCCCGAAGAACCGAACCAGATCAGCGCAAGCACGATCCAGCCGATGGGCGGCACGCCGAGAAGGACGGTGACGACAGGTTTCATCAACCGCATGGCAGCAAAGGAATAACCGGCCAGCACGCCCGCCACCGTGCCGATGCCGGCGGCAATGGCAAAGCCGGTCAGGGCCCTGACGGCGCTCTGCGACAGTATGGCCAGGAAATCCGGCCGCATCGCCAGAAGACCAATTGCCGTGAAGGTCTCCCCCGGCGATGGCAGGATGAAGGAGCCGTAAATTTCATGCCCGCCCTGCCAGGCGGCAAGAAAGCAGAAAATGCCTGATAGCCCGGCCCAGCCCGCCCAGAGGTAGCGGCCCGTCCAGCCAAGGCTTTCAAGAATTCGGTTCATGTCTGCTACACCAGATAAAAACCGTCATCCGGCCGCCGGCCGCCGATGATGGCCGGGTCCGCCTTGGCGAGTTCATCGTAAAATGCCTCGAGATCGGTGCGTGCAGCGCTCGCCTTCAGCGCCGACAAATGGCTTGTCGGGAAAGAGGCGGCGATGATTTCCGCCGGGAAACCAAGGGCATCGGCGGCGGCCGATGCTGCCCTTTGCGGATCGGCCATAGCGCTGGCGAGTGCCGCTTCCATGCCCGCCTGCAAGGCTCCAATGCCAGCCGTTCCGAGCTTTTCCTGAACCTGTGAGGTCAGGGCGAGACCGGCCTGCGGGATTTCGGGCTTGCCCGCCACCTTCGCCCAGTCCTGCTGGATATCGATGGTGCGATGCACGGTCATGAAAAACGACTTTGCCTTGATGAGCACGGCGGTTGCCGCCGGTTCGCTCAGCAGCGCGGCATCCACCCGGCCGGTCAGCAGCAATTGCACGGCTTCCGGTGGCGAGGCGGCATATTCCAGCTTGATATCGCCGGGCTTCAACCCATTTTCAGCAACCAGCCGGCGCAGCACGAAATCGGGCATATCGTTCTTGAATGGCAGGGCGAGGGTCTTGCCGGAAAGGCTTTCCAGCGAAGCCAATGTTTCGTCCTTCGACACCACATAGAGCAGGCCTGTTGTCAGCACGTTCAGAAGCCCAAGGCCAAGGCCGCGATTATGCAGATTGGCAGCACCGTAGCTCGGCATCACCACCGCCCCCATGGACCCGGAGGCAACGGCAGCGCGCATCTCGTCCGGCGTTTTCCAGACCTTGAAGACAGCCTCAGGCGCGACATCCTTCAGAAACCCGCCCTTTACCGCATGGGCCAGCACGGCCGACGGCGCGGCAGGAGGGCCATAGAAGGTGAGCGGTGTTTCCGCCTTCAGAATATGCGGTGCGGCAAGTGTCGCCACCGTCAATCCCGAAAGGGCCGAAAGCGCCTGACGACGGGTGAGATGAGCCATGGTCCTGATCCTTGTTTGCGCCGGAAGCGCCCTGATGCGCGTGGCGCCCGCTGAAGACCGACTTTCGGGCGACGGGCGCGTCATCATCTGGAAATGACATTTTGCAAGCGCCCGATCTTTGCGCAGGATCAAACAGCGCCGGAAACCAGGCCTATTCGCCTGGCCTGAGTGACAGCGTCTCGCGCAGGATGCGCGAGCCTTCCGCGGCGGCGGCGGCAATATCGAGAAACATCAGGCTTGCGGTTTCGACCACGCCTTCATCCACCGTGTCGTCCTCGGCGAAATCGGAAAGCATCTCGGTCAGAAGCGCGATCTTGCGCCGCTCTTCGCGGGCGGCGGCCAGAAGCTTGACGATATTGCGCTGGCGCTCGAAATCCTCGAGCTCACGCAGCGCCTCATGCACCCTGTCGCGGCAGCCGCAATCGAGCGCGCTTTCCAGAACGATGTTGCGCACCAGATGGATCGCCGCCGCGATATCCGCGCCGCCCGGTGTTGAAGGTGCCTGCTGTTCCCGTCCGCTCATCGTCATAGATTCGCTCCATGCGCCGTGTTGCGGGCCCGGGCGATCCAGGCCGCCCCTTCCTGCCCGTGGTGGAAACCATTGGAAAAGGGCGCGTCCGGATAGATTTGCCCGAGACGTGCAAGGCCATCTGCCGCATCCCGCCTGCCGGCCAGAACATCGTCGTGAATCTGCGCCACCGCCACCATGTCGCAATCCTGCGGCGATAGGCGGAAGCGGGCGATGCCGGTGGCGGCCAGATCCTGCAATTCGCCAAGCAGAGACTGGCAGGTGTGCGACACCGTCTGCACGCCGTTCAGCGCCAGAAACGACTGCCGGTCGAGCGTGCGCACCGGCAGCCCATCCGGATCGTCACCGCAGACGAACTGGCAATTATCCTTGATGTTACCCTTGGCACGGGCATGGGCGCAGCGCGCTGAAATGGCGAGCGGCAGGCGGCCGAAGGCGAAGATTTCGAAATCCACATCCAGCGTCTCCGCCACGATGCGCTCTACAGACGTCACCGGCAGTTCCGGCGGCAGGCAGATGGCGCTTGCCCCGCGTGACGCCAGAAGCCGCGCGGTTGCGGCATTATAGACATTCACCATCGGGCCGACGACGTGCGGCGTGCCATGCAGCATGCCGAGCGCCGAAAGATCGTTCGCCTCAACGGGATAAGGACTGTCGGCGATCAGGCCGCGCAGCTGGCGGCTTTCGCGCTCCAACGTTACCAGTGAAAGCGTAGAGAGGATCACCTGCTTTCCGGCACTCTCCAGCCGCTCGATCACCTCGGCCAGATGCGGTTCGGTGAAATGAAACCGTTTTGAGCAGACGGTTTCGCCGAGATAGACATGGCGGACGGGCGCCTCATCGGCGATGCGGAAGTAAAAATCCCGCCATTTCTCGCCCTGCCAGAGATAAAGCACCGGGCCGAGCGCCAATGTGGCCTTTGCGGTTTTTGCCATCGCCCTCATCTCCAGCGTTTCTCATAAGCACCAACGGTGGTGCGCTGGCCTTCGCTCAACAGCCGCAGGCGTGAGAGCAGCCGTCCACGCTCTTCGGCGCTGGCGGCCAGCGCCCTGTGCAGGGTGGACACCACTTCCGCCACATAGGCCTTGCCGCGCTGGCGGCCTTCGATCTTCAGCGCGCTGACACCCGCTTCCCGCAAGGCATCGATCTGGTCCATCACATCAAGCGATACCGGATCCTCGAAAGCATAGGACTTGTCATCGGCAATCTCGAAACGGCCCTTGCACAGGGTGGGGTAACCCGCCGCCTCTCCTTCCGGAAAGCGGTTGATGGTGTAATCGCCGAGTTCCGACACCAGCTCCTGCCCGTCCTGCCGGTAACGCACATGGCTTGCCGGCGAGCAGACGCCGTTCATGTTGGGTGATTTGCCTGTGGCGTAAGACGACAGCGAGCACCGCCCCTCCGCCATGACGCAGAGACCGCCGAACACGAAGATTTCGATCTCGCAGCGGATCTGCCGCGCCAGCCGGGCGATGTCGGGGATCGTCAGGGTGCGCGGCAGCACCACGCGTTTCGCGCCGAAGGCATCGACGAGGAAATTCACCGCGTCGGCATTGGAGGCGGAGGCCTGCACGGAGACGTGGATGCGCTGTTGCGGATGATGTTCCGTCACATGCGCCATCAGGCCGAAATCGGCAAGGATAAGCGCATCCGCCCCCGCCTTCACGGCATCGGCCACACCGCGATACCAGATATCCTCATTGCCCGCGCGCATGAAGGTGTTGAGCGCCACGAAGGTCTGCACGCCGCGCTTCTTCGCATAGGCGATGGCTTCGGCAAGTTCTTCGCGGGAAAAATTGAGGCCGGGGAAATTGCGGGCATTGGTTTCATCGCGAAAGCCGCAATAGACGGCATCCGCGCCGGCATCCACGGCCTCGCGGAAGGCGGCGGGCGTTCCCGCAGGACAGATCAGTTCCATGCCGCACCTCCCCGTGTTTCGGATAGAACATGGCCGCGCAGGCGGTTTGCAAGGCCCGTTACCACCGGCGCGAAAGGCCCGGCAAAGGCACCGAGATCGCGCGGCAGATCAATGCCGCTGTCATCAAGCGCATTGCGCAGTGCCAGCATCGCCTCCATGTCGCCTGTCACGCTGAGATCACGCGAAAAGAACAGCGCATCGGCATCCTGCCGCCCCTCCATCAGCGCCAGCAGCATGAAAAGCGGCCCTTCTACCGCCGCATCCACCTTCGGCAGGCGGCCCTTTCGGCTGACGGTGATGGCCGGACGCGCCGGTTCGACCATGAAGGCGAAGGGGAGATCGACCGGCAGGAAGGCATAGCGTTTGCCGCTATGCTCACCGAGCCGGCCGAACATATCCGGGTGCCGTTTCATGATCTGCGCCAGCATCGCCGCCGTCGCTCGCTGCACCACGGCAAGGGGCAGAAAATTCATGGGGCGGGCGATGGCGGCGGGAAACGGTCTCATAGATGGTCCTGTCAGGTCAGTTGCGGGCAGGAACCTAACCGCAGCGCGCCAGCACCGGTTTGAGCGAACGCAAAGACAGGGAGATTTTCGAGTGCAGCTTCACAAAAGCCGCTATAAATCATTCACTTGCGAAGCGAAGGAGGCCGCCCATGTCCGATATAAGGATCAAACGGATTTATGATGCCGCCAGCGATGATGACGGCGCACGCATTCTGGTGGACCGGCTGTGGCCACGCGGCATGCGCAAGGAAACCGCACAGCTTTCCCTGTGGATGAAGGAAATCGCGCCCAGCAACGAATTGCGCAAGAATTTCTCGCATATGCCGTCGCGTTTTGCGGAATTCACCCGGCACTATCATGAGGAGCTGGCCGCCAATCCCGATGCCGTGGCGCGCATGAAGGACTTTATGGCGAAGGGCCGCGTCACGCTGCTTTATGCCGCCCATGATACCGAACACAACCACGCTCTTGTTCTCGCCGACTATCTTCGTTCGCACTGAAGCCGCATTTGCGGCAGCGCAAGGACATGCCGCACCGCCACCGGCAAACAGGCGGCATGAGAGACGAGAAAACAGAAACTAAACCGGCCCACGCAGCCGATCTGCGCGGTTTCGTCCGGTTGCTGGAAGAACGCGGGCAGCTGCGGCGAATCCGCCAGCCGGTCTCACTGGTGCACGAAATCACCGAAATCCACCGCCGGGTGCTTGCCGATGGCGGGCCGGCGCTGCTTTTCGAGCAACCCGTCGACCATGAGGGCAAGGTGCGGGACATGCCGCTGCTTGCCAATCTCTTCGGCACGCGGCAACGCATCGAATGGGGTCTGGGGCTGGAAACGGGCGGCCTGCCCGCACTTGGACAAAAGCTCGCCGAATTGCGCGAGCCACGTCCGCCGAAATCCATGGCCGAGGCATGGGGTAAGCTGCCTTTGCTGAAAGCCGCACTGTCCATGCGGTCACGCAACGTCTCCCGCGCGCCGGTGCAGGAAAAGGTACTGACGGGCGATGCGGTCGATCTTGCCCGCCTGCCGGTGCAATGGTGCTGGCCGGGTGAGCCGGCCCCGCTCATCACCTGGCCGCTGGTCATCACCCGTTCGCCTGATGATCCCGACGATATCAATGTCGGCATCTATCGCATGCAGGTATTGGGGCCGGACAGGGTGATCATGCGCTGGCTGGCGCATCGCGGCGGCGCGCAGCACCACCGGCTGTGGCAGGCACGCGGGCTGGATATGCCCGTTACCGTCGCCATCGGCACTGATCCCGCCACCATTCTTTCCGCCGTCATGCCGCTTCCCGAACATATCAGCGAGCTTGGTTTTTCCGGCCTGCTGCGCGGCTCGAAAAGCCGAATTGCCAGAGCCTTGACCGTGCCCATGCCGGTGCCCGCCAATGCCGAGATCGTGCTGGAAGGCACCGTATCGGCAGCTGAAACGGCGCTCGAAGGCCCCTATGGCGACCATACCGGCTATTATAATTCGGTCGAAGCCTTCCCGGTCATGACGCTGTCGGCCATCACCACGCGCCGCGATCCGATCTATCTTTCCACCTATACCGGCCGGCCGCCGGACGAACCCTCGGTTCTCGGCGAAGCCATGCTCGAGATTTTCCTGCCGCTCGTCAAAAGGCAGTTTGCCGAAATCGTCGATCTATGGATGCCGCCGGAGGCCTGTTCCTACCGAGTCATGGTCGCCTCCATCGACAAGCGTTATCCCGGTCAGGCAAAGCGGGTGATGATGGGCCTTTGGTCGATGCTGCCGCAGTTCAGCTATGTGAAGCTCATCATTCTGGTCGATCCCGATATTGATGTCCGCAGCTGGGCGGATGTCGTCTGGGCGCTTTCCACCCGTTTCGACGCCTCGCGCGATACGACGATCATTAACGATACGCCGATCGATTATCTCGATTTCGCCTCGCCGAAAGCCGGCCTCGGCGGCAAGATGGGACTGGACGCCACCCGCAAGCTGCCGCCGGAGACGGAGCGCGAATGGGGTCGCGTGCTCTCCATGACACCTGACATCATCGCAAAGGTGGATCTGATGTGGCGTGATCTTGGCCTTGGAGAACGACCGTGAATCCGTGCCGCGTCGTGGTCGGCGTCACCGGTGCCTCAGGCGCCGCCATTGCGCTGCGCATCATCGAGCGTCTCGCCGACATGAAAAGCGTCGAAATCCATCTCGTCCTGTCGCAATCCGCCAGACGCACCGTGCTGCATGAGGAAGGTGCGCAAACCTTGGGGCGGATGTTGTCGCTCGCCAGCGTCAATCATGCTGTCGACGATATCGGCGCGGCGATCGCCAGCGGCTCCTTCCCGACAACAGGCATGATCGTCGCCCCCTGCTCCATGCGAACGCTCGCGGCCATTGCAACCGGGCTTTCGGACAATCTCCTTACCCGCGCCGCCGATGTGCATCTGAAGGAACGCCGGAAGCTGGTGCTGATGACCCGCGAGACGCCGCTGCATCTCATCCATCTGCGCAACATGTGCATTGTCACGGAGGCCGGTGCGATCGTCATGCCGCCGGTGCCAGCCTTTTACAACAGGCCGCAAAGCGTCTTCGATATTGTCGACCAGCTTGCTGCCCGCGCCATCGATCAGCTCGGTATCAGCTCCGCACCGCAGGCGCCGATATGGCAGCCGCATGTGGTGAAGACATCGTGAGCGATCAGAAATAGGCCATGGGGTCCGCGCCAAAGAGCGCGGCATGGCCGCCGGCCAGCAGCCACCAGACCGTCAAGCCTGTCAGTACCGCGGCTAGCAACATCGGCCCGTCCACGGCGAGGCGCGTTTTGCCGGAAAGGATTGCTGCGAAAGGGATCGTTGCGGTTTCAGCAGCCGCAGCGCTCCATGAATTACCCAGTCTTTTCCGCGCGCGTTTTTCGGTCATCGCCATTCCCCCGAGGGAAAACAACGCAAAGCCACCGAAGAGAATAACGGAACGCAGGTCGCCATTCGGCACGACATGGCCGAGCGACCAGAACAGGAAACCGACAAGCACCGGATGCCGCGTGATGCGCACGATTGCCCCCGGCTCCTCTCCCTGCCGCACGGAAATGGAAACCGGATTGACGCTGAGAAGGCCGGCCAGTACGAAAAACAGGCCAATCGGCGCTGCCAGAAAGGTGACATGCGCCTGCCAGGGCGCGACATCCCAGAGCGGAATATAATCCACCGACAGCGCGGCATAAAACACCCAGCCCAGCGCCAGAAGCGAGACCACGGAATAAGCCCCGAAATAGGCGGGCCGGCCGATGGCCGCGATCAGCCGTCCGCGCACGGCAGGTACGGCGGGAATGGAATGCAGCGCCACGAAGAGCGAAAGCGCGGCGACAAGTTCAAGCATGCGACTGTCTTCTCACTGGTTCAGGAACAGCACCGAAGCAATGGCCACGGAGGCAAACACGGCGGAAACCGCGCCCATGCGCTGCAACACACCCATACGGTACAACAGCACCGCAAAGCCAATGATAATAGGGGTTGCGACAATCAGCCCGACCTGCGCGTCGTTCATGGGAAGCTCCATTTTCCAGAGTTGCGCTTTGTCATGACAATAGGGCTTTGCGCGCTCCCTTCTTTGACCGACCGCAAAGAAGCGGGGTTTGAGGACGCCTAAGCGTGGCTTGCTGTTTTACAATTACGGGCGAGGCCATGGCGATAAATACGGAAGAGGAAAGCGGAAACCTGCTTTTGTGGATTCTGGTCTGGAGCGAACTTGCCGCTTTCGGCGCGCTGACCGGCGCCTTCATCATCGCCTTCGCCCTCAACCCTGATGCGTTCGCCGCCGCGCGCCAGCATCTGCAGCCGCAGCTTGCCGGCCTCAACACCCTGATTTTGCTGGCAAGCGGCTGGCAGGCGGCCGTCGCGGCCAGCCGCCACACCGCGCTGCCGGGCAAAAGACGGGCGCTTGTCCTTGCCGGCCTGCTGGGTTTCGCTTTCGTCGGTGTGAAACTCCATGAATATTCCACCGAAATCGCCTTCGCGTCCGATCCAGCCTATGGCGCTTTCTTCGAGCTTTATTTCCTGCTCACCGGCTTCCACCTGCTGCATGTCGTGTTCGTGGCCGTGCTGCTGTTTCTCGTCGCAGTCTTCCCGAAAAACGAGAACGTCACGCTGGTGACGACGCTGTGGCATGTCATCGATCTGGTCTGGATCGTCATTTTTCCCATCATCTATCTGGTTTGACAGTCATGATCCACCGCACCTCCCGCCAGCTCGCAAGAAGTTTTGCAGTGCTCGCCATTCTTGTTCTCGCCGGTACGGCCGCCGTCACCTCGTGGAAGGCGGCGCTTTTGCCGCCGGTTGCCGTCGCCTGCCTGATGCTGCTTTTCGCGCTCATGAAATCCAGACGCGTCATCGACGACTTTCTGGGTTTTGGCGAAGAGCGAGGCCTGCTGCGCACGGCACTTCTGGCATGGCCCGCAATCTTCGCCGCCGCAGCCCTTTTGCGGGCGTTTCTGCAGGGCATTTTGTCGCCCTGAAAAGGCGGACCACATCACCTCTCCATTTGTTTGCCAAATGGCAAAGAACGCCGGCAGCCAGCGGCTAGAAAGGCTTCAGACCCCACCGCATTCCGCCAGCCTGCTGGCAAATCCCGGCAAGAGGGTTCGATCAAGCCAGTCCGCATAAGCGGTCTTCCGGATGGAAAGGACCATTGGCATGGCAGAACGCCTGACCAAAACAGGAGCGCGAAACGTCTTTTACGGCGGCTCCATCTTCTTCTTCGCCATATTCGTCGGGCTGACCGCCCATAGCCATTATTACATGCGCACCACCTCGACGGATGAAAGCACGCTGACGGAAAGCGTCGCGCGCGGCAAACACGTGTGGGAGAAAAATTCCTGCATCAACTGTCACACGCTGCTCGGCGAAGGCGCCTATTTCGCACCCGAACTCGGCAATGTCTGGAAGCGCTATGGCGGCGTGGAAGACAAGGAGACGGCGCGCGATTCCATCAAGGCCTGGATGGCCGCCCAGCCCACCGGCATCGAGGGCCGGCGCCAGATGCCGCAGTTCAATCTCACCGAACAGGAACTCGATGATCTCGTCGACTTCCTCGAATGGACGAGCCGGATCAAGACGCAGAACTGGCCGCCGAACGATGCGGGTTGAGGTTGACGGCAAGGAGATGACCAGATGAAATACCAGACGCAAAAAGTCGCCATGCTGTATTTTTACGGCGCAATCGGGCTGTTCGTGGCGCAGATCCTGTTCGGCGTCATCGCCGCGACGATCTACGTGCTGCCCAACACGCTTTCCGAGCTTCTGCCCTTTAACATCGTGCGCATGATCCACACCAATGCGCTGGTCGTGTGGCTGTTGATGGGTTTCATGGGCTCGACCTTCTATCTTCTGCCGGAAGAGACGGAAACGGAGCTTTACAGCCCGAAACTCGCCATCGCGCAGTTCTGGATCTTCCTGGTGGCCGCCGCGGTTGCCGTGGTCGGTTATATGTTCCGCATCCATGAAGGCCGCGAATTCCTCGAACAGCCCTTCGCCATCAAGGTCGGCATCGTGCTTGTCGTTTTGATGTTCCTGTTTAACATCACCATGACAGCACTGAAGGGCCGCAAGACCACCGTCATCAACATCCTGCTCTTCGGTCTCTGGGGTCTGGCGATCTTCTTCCTCTTCGCCTTTTACAACCCCATCAACCTCGCACTCGACAAGATGTACTGGTGGTACGTCATCCATCTGTGGGTGGAAGGCGTGTGGGAACTGATCATGGCGTCGATCCTCGCCTTCCTGATGATCAAGCTCAACGGCATCGACCGCGAAGTGGTGGAAAAATGGCTCTATGTCATCGTCGGTCTTGCCCTGTTCTCGGGCATTCTCGGCACCGGCCACCATTATTACTGGATCGGCGCACCGGGTTACTGGCAATGGATCGGCTCGCTGTTCTCGACGCTGGAAGTGGCCCCCTTCTTCACCATGGTCATCTTCACCTTCGTCATGACCTGGAAGGCCGGCCGCAAGCATGAGAACCGCGCAGCGCTTCTGTGGTCGATCGGCTGCTCGGTCATGGCCTTCTTCGGCGCCGGCGTCTGGGGCTTCCTGCACACGCTGTCGTCGGTGAACTATTACACCCACGGCACGCAGCTTACCGCCGCCCACGGCCACCTCGCCTTCTTCGGCGCCTATGTGATGCTGAACCTTGCGATGATGGCCTATGCCATCCCCGAAATGAAGAAACGCGCGCCCTATAATCAGTGGCTTTCGATGACGAGCTTCTGGGTCATGTGCACGGCCATGTCGGTGATGACCTTCGCGCTCACCTTTGCCGGCGTGGTGCAGATCCAGCTTCAGCGGGTCATGGGCGAAAGCTTCATGGACGTGCAGGACCAGCTGGCGATCTTCTACTGGATCCGTCTCGGTTCTGGTTTCGCGGTTCTCATTTCGGCGGTCATGTTCATCTGGGCAATCCTGGTACCGGGCAAGCAGAAACAGGGCGACGTTGCCCGCCTCGTGCAGCCCGCCGAATGAGAAACGGACCGGCTCTCCTTTTCCCCCGGAGAGCCGGTTCCTTATCAACAAACATGGAGATGACCATGAACACGATGTTCCGCCCGATCCCTCAGCCCCAGCCGGACACGCCGTTCTACACACCGCTCGGCAATGAATGCACGCTGTTCGAAAGCGCCTGGGTAAGGCAATTGCCGCTGCTGCTGAAAGGCCCGACCGGTTGCGGCAAGACCCGTTTCGTCAGCCATATGGCAGCGAAACTCGGCCTGCCGCTTTCCACCGTTTCGTGCCACGACGATCTTGCCGCCGCCGATCTGACCGGCCGTTACCTGCTGAAAGGCGGCGAAACCGTGTGGATGGACGGCCCGCTGACGAGGTCCGTGCGTCAGGGCGGCATATGCTACCTCGACGAAATCGTTGAGGCGCGCAAGGATGTGGCTGTCGTGCTGCATCCCCTCACCGATGATCGCCGCATCCTGCCGCTGGAACGCACAGGTGAGGTGCTGGAAGCACCCTCGGGTTTCATGCTCGTCGTTTCCTATAATCCCGGATACCAGAACCTTTTAAAGAGCCTGAAGCCCAGCACACGCCAGCGTTTCGTCGCCATTGAATTCGATTTTCTGCCCAAGGAGCAGGAAATCGCCGTCGTTTCGCATGAAAGCGGGCTGGATGCGCGCGATGTCGAGCCGCTCGTCGATCTTGCCCACCGGCTGCGCGGCCTGAAGGGCCATGACCTTGAGGAAGGCGTCTCCACCCGTCTGCTCGTCTATTGCGCCAGCCTCATCGATACCGGCCTTCCCGCCCGTCAGGCCGTGCGCGCGACCATGATCGAACCGCTGACCGACGAGCCGGATGTGAAGGCCGCGCTGCATGAAGTCGCGGATGCGATCATTCGATAGACGCTTTGATATCCACATCGGATTGCGCGGCCCCGCGCGTTCCGGCCCGATGCCGTGAGGATAAACCATGCTGGACTTTCTGGAACTGGAAGAAACCGTCGGCCGCGCCTGGCACAGGCTGATCGGCGAAACCGGCACATGGCTGCGCTTCCCGGATCATGCCGTGAAGCTGGAGGATATGCAGGCCGTGCTGGCCATATGTTTCCGCGGTTTTGGCGGTGAACATGCGGTGCAGATCGCCCCGGCCCGCGCCAGCACTTCCAGCCACCGGCTGAGGCTGCGCCAGCGCATGGGTCTTGGCGAAGAGAAGCTCGCCCAGCCCGGGCGCGATCACGCCACGCTGATGCTGCCGCCCGTACTCGATCTGTTTCCCGACCAGCGTCTCAATCGCGATCTCTATCTCTGGCTGGCCGCCGCCATGGCGATGATGCCGCTTGAACCAGTCATGGCCGCCGACCCGCTTCGCAACGATCTTGCCCGGCTCGACCGCGCCGCAGAACTGGCAAAAGCCGTCATCCATGCCTTCCCCGGAATGAAGACCCGTTATCGCCGGCTGTGCGCCGCCATGCTCGCGGTGCGCCGGAAACGTCCGCTGCCGCAGGCGGAGCAGCAGGTGGAACAACGGGTGCTTTCCATGCTCGCCGATG
This sequence comes from Agrobacterium sp. LEGMi-208b, assembly GCF_059511785.1. NCBI lineage: Bacteria > Pseudomonadati > Pseudomonadota > Alphaproteobacteria > Hyphomicrobiales > Rhizobiaceae > Agrobacterium > Agrobacterium sp. LEGMi-208b. The sequence goes on along the minus strand of NZ_CM183446.1, from coordinate 1,861,647 downwards.
CGGCAGGGATCGAGGGCCTTGCGCCACCCGCCGGCTTTCCGGCCAAGGCGCCGCCGCGCTACCTGCCGATGTTGCCGGTGCCGCTGTGGCCGGACACGCTGCTGCGCGAAACATCCGAGGCCAGGCAGAGCGAAGACCAGCCGGCAGCGGGCGCCGCGCCGCAGGGCGCGGAAGCGGCCCGCCATATCGCCGTGCGCGAAAAGACCGAGAACCGCCAGACCGAACGCAGCCCCTTCATCCTCAACCGTTTCGAAAAAATCCTCGCCATGGCCGAGATGGTCAATGTCGACCGGCCGGGTGACGATAGCGACGATGCCGATGGCAGCGCGGCGGACGAGCTTGACGATATGACGCTGGGTGAAAGAAAGGGACGGCCTTCCGCCCGCTTCCGCTTCGATCTCGACCTGCCGCCTGAAGCACTGAACCATACCGCGCTGACAGCGGAGCTGACCTATCCCGAATGGGACTATCGCAGCGGTACCTATCTCGCCGATCATTGCCGGGTCATCGCCGGTCCGGCGAAAGACGCCGAGACGGCACCGGAACCCGACCCGGACACCAAAAGCCTCATCCGCCGGGTCAGACGGCAATTCGAGGTGCTGCGGCCACGCCACGAGATGCTGCGCGCCCAGCTTGACGGCAATGATCTCGATCTTGACGCCGTGGTTCGCGCCAGAAGCGATATTGCCGCCGGTGGACAGGGCAGCGACCGCATTCATATGGCAAGCCGCCCACAGGCGCATGATCTTGCCGTAACGATCCTCGTCGACGTGTCGCTATCGACCGATGCCTGGTTCGACAATCGCCGGGTGCTCGATGTGGAGAAGGAAGCCCTGCTGGTGCTTGCCCACGGGCTTTCCGCCTGCGGCGACAGCCACTCCATCCTGACCTTCACCTCCCGCCGCCGTTCCTGGGTGCGGGTGGAAGCGGTGAAGGATTTCGATGAGCCGATGGGGCACACTATCGAGCGTCGCATCGCGGCGCTGAAACCCGGCTTCTACACCCGCATCGGCCCAGCCATCCGCCACGCCAGCGCCAAGCTGCGTGAAAGGCCGGAGCGCCGAAAGCTCCTTCTGCTGCTGACGGACGGCAAGCCGAACGATGTCGACCACTACGAAGGCCGATTCGCCATCGAGGATAGCCGTCGTGCGGTTTCCGAGGCGCGGCGCTCGGGCGTCAGTGTCTTCGGCGTAACGGTCGACAGCAAGGCGCAATCCTATATTCCGGCCATGTTCGGCCAGAACGGCTATGCCATCGTCAACAGAATAGCAAAGCTGCCATCGGCGCTGCCGGCGATTTATCGCAACCTTGCCGGCTGATGCATGTCGCAACAAACCTGACGAATCTCAGGTTTGTTTGCGCGGCGACAATGTCTCCCGACCGCCCGGCGGATAGGTTTTTCCAGTCCGTCGGCCGGCCGCACCGCCGGACATCATTCCATCCGCGGCCGTGGAGCCAGCCTATGCCCGAAGCCCAAACCGCAACCAATATCGACGTGCGCATCATTCCGCATCGCGAACGCCATCCGCGCATTTTCGGTGCGCTCAGTGCATTGAATGAGGGGCAATCGCTGCAGATCACCAGCGATCACGATCCCCGTCCACTGCTTTACCAGCTGGCCACAAATTTCCCCGGCCAGTTCGGCTGGGAATATCTCGAACAGGGTCCGGACGTCTGGCGTCTCGATATTGGCCGGCTGGAAGAACAGGCCGAAGGTTCCGAAGACGATATGTCCGGCTGCGAATGCTGCTGCGGATCCGAACATTGACCCCTTCCCCGGCCGTGTGGTGAAAAGACCTCTGGCGGATGGCCCTTGCCGCCGCCAGCCGACAGATGAGGTGATGCAATGACGGAAATGATCAGGGAACTCGATGTGCGGCCGCTTTTGCTGAGCGGCGGCGAGCCCTTTCCGGCCATCATGGAAGCCGTGGCCGGGCTTGCTCCCGGTGAGGCGCTGCGATTATACGCCACCTTCCGGCCCGTCCCGCTGTTCAAGGTGATGGCGGAGCGCGGTTTCGACCATCAGGTGAGGGAAATCGGCGGCGGCGACTGGGAAGTGCTGTTTACGCCGCAATCCACTGAGACCGAACAGATTTCCGTTTCGCCGGCGCTTGCGGGCAATGCCGAGGAGCCGCAGATATGGCCCGATCCGGTCATCTATCTCGATCTGAGCGACGAGACGGCCGAAGGCCAGGCGAGCCGCACGCTTGCCGCACTCGACCGTCTTCCGGCGGGTGCCGTGATCTTCGTGCTGATGCCGCAGGAGCCGACTTTCCTTTACCCGGAACTTCTGGCCCGGGGCCATCAATGGGCCGGCAATTTCGACGAGGCGCGCACCGCGTTCCGCATCTTCATCCGCGCCGGTGCCGGCGCGCATTAAGCCGGATATCAAATCCCAGAAAACGAAACGCCCCGGAAATTGCTTCCGGGGCGTTTCGTTTTGGCGGCGTCGCAAGCAATCTAGGCTTTCAGCGGTTTGCGCTCGCGCATCAGGATCGGCCCATATTCAATGCAGAAGAGACCGAAACCCACGATCCAGAAGAGCGCCGAGCAAGCGTAGAGATGCATCATCGCGCCGGGGAAGAACTCGGCTGCCGGTCTCAGCAGCGCGCAGGCGATCAGCGCCACGTACGCGGCGATGGTGACCCTGCTGGCCGCAAGCTTGCGCCCGGTATGGCCAAGGCTCGCTCTCGTCATGACAGCAAGCATCATGCAGCCGATGACGCCGACGGTGAAGACATGCAGGACGGAGCGTGTATCCATGACGTCAAGAGCCGCAAGCGCCATGGTAATGAAACCGACGGGAATGAAGGCATAGGCCACATGCAGCACCACCAGCACCTGCTCCGGCCATGTCGTCCAGCCACGCCAGCGGATCAGACGCACGGCGTGCATGAAAGCCGCCAGAAGCGCCGTTGGCACGGCCACGATGCTTTCGGGTTCTATCGTCCAGACGGCCAGCGCCGCGATGCCGGTGAGGATGGCGGCGGTATCGAAACCGTTATAGGGCACGGGGAAATCCGTGCGGCCGAAACGGTTCAGCCAGTTGCGGGTAAAACTCGGCACGATGCGGCCGCCGACGATGATGACAAGCACGGTATAGGCCGAGACCGCAAGGCGGGTCGCGATCTGGCTATGATCGCCCCCAATCGCTGCAACGTGGAATATGATGTTGGCGACGGAAAGCGCCAGTAGTCCGCCCAGCACCTTCAGGTCTTTCCATTTTCGCCCGGCAATGACCTCGCGCGCGCAGATCGTGAGAAGTGCCGGCAGGAAAAGCCCATCGACGGCTGCGGCCGTGACCACGCCCACCGTGCCCGGCACAAGCAGGAAAAGCCGGCCGGCGCACCAGAGCGCAAACAGCCAGACCAGCGGTTTGCCCGACACCGGCAGCCGCCCCGTCCAGTTCGGCACGGCCGTTAGAAGAAAGCCGGCCAGCACCGCCGAAGCGAAACCGAACAGCATCTCATGGGCATGCCAGTTCGGTGCGCCGTAATCCCCGCCGAGGTCGATGAAGCCGGAAAGGACTGCGATCCACAACACCATCGCCACGATGGCCCAGAGGGCGCCGCCGAGGAAAAACGGCCGGAAGCCGTAAGAAAAGATAACCGGGCCGGTGCGCGCCAGCCCTCTTGGAATGCCGCCCTTTGGCCGGCTGCGACCTTCGGTGAGAACGGTTTCGCTGCCACTCATTATAATGCTCCTTGCTTGGTCTTGACATATGTCTAGACCCAAGCCCGTCCGGCTTCTTTGCGAACAGGCAAAGAGGCGGTGCGACGCTTCCACACCAGCCTTCAGCCGCCTGCCAAAATGTCGCAGGGTGCCGAAAGCGAAGTTTGCTCCATCTCAAATTGTATTTCCGCCCCTCCGCTACAAATGCTGTGACAGAGCGAAACATGCTCTGCCCCAAGAGGGATAGGAGAAGAATGATGACGGAAACCTTCCACATCACACGGCGTAATATTCTCGCAGGCGCAGCATTTGCAGGGGCTATAGCTCCCGTCATCATGCCATCGGCAGCGAGCGCGGCAGAGGAAAAGAAGGCCGCAGCCAAGCCATTGACGAGCGCTGAGATTGCAGCGCTGCCTCGCGTAAAAGTTGATCTCGTCAAACCGCCCTTCGTGCATGCCCACACGCAGAAAGCCGAAGGCGGACCGAAGATCGTCGAGTTCACGCTCACGATCAAAGAGCAGAAGATGATCCTCGACGACAAGGGCACCGAGGTCCACGCCATGACCTTCAACGGGTCGGTTCCCGGGCCTCTGATGGTGGTGCACCAGGACGACTATGTCGAACTGACCCTCATCAACCCTGATACCAATGAGCTGCAGCATAATATCGATTTTCACTCGGCCACCGGCGCGCTCGGCGGCGGCGGGCTCACCATCGTCAACCCCGGTGAAAAGGCGATCCTGCGCTTCAAGGCCACCAAGGCCGGCGTCTTCGTTTATCACTGCGCACCTCCCGGCATGGTGCCGTGGCACGTCACCTCGGGCATGAATGGCGCGATCATGGTACTGCCGCGTGAGGGCCTGACGGACGGCCACGGCAAGGAGCTTGTTTATGACAAGATCTATTATGTCGGCGAACAGGACTTCTACATCCCGCGGGACGAGAACGGCAATTTCAAGAAATATGAAAGCGCCGGCGACGCCATGGCCGACACGCTGGAGGTGATGCGCAAACTGACGCCGACCCACATCGTCTTCAACGGCGCAGTCGGCGCCCTGACCGGGGAACATGCCCTTCAGGCCGCCGTTGGCGAGAAGGTGCTGATCGTCCATTCGCAGGCAAACCGTGATACCCGTCCGCACCTCATCGGCGGCCATGGCGATTATGTCTGGGCAACGGGCAAGTTCCGCAACCCACCGGATCTCGACCAGGAAACCTGGTTCATTCCCGGCGGTACGGCGGGTGCGGCCTTCTACACCTTCGAGCAGCCCGGCATCTACGCTTATGTCAACCACAACCTCATTGAAGCTTTCGAGCTGGGTGCAGCCGCCCATTTCAAGGTGACGGGTGAGTGGAACAACAGCCTGATGCAGGCGGTGCTCGCCCCCTCGAGCATCTGACACAAATGGGAGCGCGCCGCCGCCAGCGGTCGCGGCGCGCTCCCCCTTCTGCTATGCGGCCTGAAAGCAGGCCCGAACTTTGGCGTCTTCTCGACGCAGGCAGGTTCCCATGGGCATTCCCGGCAACAGCCACTTCCCAAATGCCGTCTCGCTTCTTCTCCCGCTCTCGATTGCGACACTGCTGGCAACGGCCATCGGTTTCCAGTCCGGGATCATCCGCAGCGGCATTGATGACCGCGCGGCCATGATGGCTCCACAGGTCGTTACAGTGCCCGCCGGACATTTCACCTACCGGGCGGAGGGCGAGTATTTCCGCAATGGTTATGCCGTCGATGGGCCGATGGTCGACGTGGCGATGCGGCAAAATCTGACGATCATGAAATATCAGGTGTCGAGCGCGGATTATGCGCGCTGCGTGGCGGAAGGCGGCTGCCAGCAGCCGGAACCCGGCTTTGCCGCTCCGGTCGGCGGCGAGATACCGGCAACCGGTATCAGCCAGGATGACGCCCACGCCTATGCAAAGTGGCTGAGCGAGCGGACAGGCAAGGTCTGGCGCCTGCCGAGCGACGCTGAACTGGCTTTCGCCGCCGGCTCGCTTTTTCCGGATGAGACGTTGGGTGTCGCTGCCGATAGTGAGAACCCGGCTTTGCGCTGGCTGGCGGATTACGAGCGACAGACCAGCCGCAAGGCCTCGGGCAACCCCGTTCCGCAATCCTATGGCAGCTTCGGCGAAAACGAATATGGCCTTGCCGATTTCGGCGGCAACGTCTGGGAATGGACCTCGAGCTGCAGCCACCGTGTGACGCTCGGCAAGGATGGTGAGGCGATCGATAGCGTCGCCTCCTGCGGCATTCCCGTCGCTTCGGGAAAACACCGGGCGGCGATGAGTGCCTTCGTCAAAAACCCGAAAAGCGGCGGCTGCGCCGTTGGCGTACCGCCTGATAATCTCGGGTTCAGGCTCGTGAGAGACACGCGCTGGTACGCGCCACTTCTTGAAAAGCTTCGTGCCACCACCCTGTTTTCTTGATAATCGTCAATTAAAACAAGCGCTTGATTCATATCATTTGATCTTCTGCCGCCGGTGATAGTGCTGTATGCTGACAATACAGAAAAGGCCGATCCTCGATTGCCAATGCAATCACCTTGAGGATCGTCCGATCACCGGAGAGGGTGCAAGTGAAGATTGACCGAAGCGTCATCCGGTCGCTGGCCTTGTTTGCCAAGATGGCCGACGATGAGCTGGACGGGCTGCTGACCCACGCCACATCCCGGCTGGTGCCGCCGGGCGAAGCCATTTTCGAGCAGGGCCAGTCGGCAACGCATTTTTTCCTGCTCATCCACGGCCGCCTGAAGGTGACGCAGGTGACGCATGACGGCCAGCAGATCATCGTGCGCGTGGTGCATCCCGGTGATCTCTTCGGTTTCGCAAGAGCACTGCAACGGTCCGATTATCCCGGCACCGCCACGACGGCTGCCGAAAGCGTCATCTTGTCATGGCAGACGGACCTCTGGCCACAATTCGTCGAACAGAACCCGCATCTTGCCGTCTCCGCCATGCAGACGATCGGCCAGCGCCTTGAGGAAGCCCATACGCGCATCCGCGAAATGTCGACGCAGGAGGTGGAGCGCCGGGTGGCGCATGCCGTGCTGCGCCTTTCGCAGCAGGCGGGCCGCAAGGAGGAAGACGGCATCCGTATCGATTTCCCGATCTCGCGGCAGGATATTGCCGAAATGACCGGCACCACACTGCACACCGTCTCCCGCATCCTTTCCAGCTGGGAGAGCAAGGGGTTGGTGCAGGGCGGGCGGCAAAAGCTTCTGGTCTGCAATCTGCCGGGGCTTGCTCAGTTGGCAGAGGGCGAAACCAGCCAGGTATAGCGCGCAGACGCCTGTCGCCATGCCGCCGGCCAGCGCCACACCACCATCAAATCCTGTATCAGCGTCTGGCACTTGAAGGGCAGGCCCGCAAAGAAAATCACATTGTCCCTTGCCGGTCCGATCAACTTCGAACTCCCCTCTGGACAGGAGGCGAATTCCCGCCTCAAATCGCCGCACGATATCAGTCAGGAGAATGGCTATGGAAATATTGCGCGCAGGAACCCGGGCATCGGCCAAGGGTCCCGATGCTTGGTTCACCGGGCAGGTCCGCATCGATCCCCTCTTCAACCCCTTTGACGCGGAAAGGGTGCAGGGTGCACAGGTCACCTTCGAACCTGGCGCCCGCACCGCCTGGCACACCCATCCCCTCGGCCAGACCCTGATCGTGATATCCGGCCTTGGCCGCGCACAGCGCGAGGGCGGTCCCATCGAGGAGATCCGTCCTGGTGACGTCATCTGGTTCGCGCCGGGCGAAAGGCACTGGCATGGGGCAGCCCCCAATGTCGCCATGACCCACATCGCGCTTCAGGAGGTCAAAGACGGCAAGGTGGTGGACTGGATGGAGCAGGTGACAGACGCCCAATATGGCGGCTGACGGGGGCAGCCGGTCCGATATCTCTCCGGACCTCAGCTCGAAGGCTGATCCTGCGGACCGGTTTCCACCCTGACCGATATGGCGTCATGACGCCAATATTCGAGGTCGCAATCGATGATGCGGCCATGCTGGTCCTGATTGACGCGGGTGATCTTCAGGCCATAGGCCCCTTCGCTGCAGCCGAGATGATGGGCCGGATATCCCCGTAAAGCGACGGGGTTGATTTCGAAATAGGCCGGACCATAGGTAACGGCGTAACTGTCCTGATAGATCGTCGTGAGCGACCGGGTGAGGTCATGATCCACGATATCAGGGAAAATCTCCATTGAAAGATAATGCTCGACGAAAAGCACCAGCCGGCCGTCGATGCTGCGCTTTCTGCGGATGCGCCAGAAAGGCGTTGCCGGCGCGCAGCGCATGAGGGGTGCAAGCTCTTCTGGCAAGGCTGCGGCCTCGGCCTCCACCAGCACCGTTTCGGCAAAGCGCCCCTGCTCGGCCGCCATGCGATGGAAGTGGGAACGGTGTAGCGGGCTGTAGATGAGGCGCGGTCCGGAAACGAACCAGCCGCGCCGGCTTTCCCGAAAGATCAGCCCGTCGATTTCCAGATGGAATAGCGCCTCGCGCAGGGTAATGCGCGTCGTGGCATATCGTGCGATCAATTGCCGCTCGGAAAGGAGACGGCCGTCCTTCACCACCTCGCCTGCGGCGATGGCCAGCCGCAATTGCCGCTCCAGTCCGCCGCGCCGGCCGGGGTCGATACCCCTGTTTTCGCTCACCGTTCCCTTGCCCAACATCGTCGCCCTTCGTTGTCGCCGTCAAAAAATCGCGGGCGTGTTTCCGTCTGCGCTGAAACCGTCATTGGCCTGTCATAGCGAACCGATAATGAGCATGCAACTGGTCTAGACCAAGGAGCAAGCCCCGTGAAAAATTCCATCCTCTCCCTTTCCCTTCTCACCGTTTTCACCCTTCCCCTCGCCGCCCAGGCACAGGATGTCCCGACCCTCGAAGCCGCTGCCCGCAAAGAAGGCGCCATCTACAGCGTCGGCATGCCGGACGGCTGGGCGAACTGGAAGGACACCTGGAATCAGCTGACCGAAAAATACGGCCTGAAACATGCCGATACGGACATGAGCAGCGGCGAGGAAATCGCCAAGTTCGCCAATGAAGGCGCCAATGCCACGGCTGACATCGGCGATGTCGGTCTCGAATTCGGCCCGATCGCTGTCGCCCGCGGAGTCACCCAGCCCTACAAGACCACGACCTGGGATCAGGTTCCCGACTGGGCCAAGGACAAGGACGGCCATTGGGTCATCGGTTACACCGGCACCATCGCCTTCCTGATCTCCGCCGATGTCAAGAACCCGCCCGTTTCCTGGGCTGATCTGCTGAAGGGCGACTACAAGGTCTCGCTCGGCAATGTCGGTTCCGGCGCGCAGGACAATGCCGCCGTGCTGGCTGCCGCCATCGCCATGGGCGGCGGTGAGGAAAATCTCCAGCCGGGCGTCGACCTCTTCGCCAAGCTGGCGGAAAAAGGCCGCCTGCTGGCCAATGGTGCAAACCCCGCCACGATGGAAAAGGGCGAAATCCAGGTCGCGCCGATGTGGGACTTCAACGCCCTCAACTACCGCGATGTGGTTGGCCGCGAGAAGTTCAAGGTCGTCATCCCCTCTGACGGTTCGGTCACCAGCGGTTACGCCACCATCATCAACAAATTCTCCAAGCAGCCCAATGCCGCCAAGCTGGCGCGCGAATATATCCTCAGCGATGCCGGCCAGATCAACCTGGCCAATGGTTACGCCCGTCCGATCCGCGTCGACCGCATTACCCTTCCGCCGGAAGCCAAGGCGCGCCTGCTGCCTTCGGAACAATATGCCAAGGCCCGCCCGATCAATGCCGCCGTCTGGACCCAGGCCGCCGGCAAGCTGGTCAATCTCTGGCGCGCCAGCGTCGCCCCGAAGATGTAATCGGGCAACCGGCCTGAAAACCGAACGACTGTTCCGCGGGCATCGAGCCCGCGGAACATGCTAAAAAGTGCTCGGGCAAACCGAACCACAAACAGGCGAGACGAAAGCGATGCACAAGACGATCTTCATCCTGCTGGATGGCCTCAGATATGCGACGGCACGGGATTGCCTCGGATATATGGAAGGTCTGGTAACGGCCGGAAAGGCCGGTATCCGCGCCGTGCGCAGCGAATTGCCGTCGATTTCGCGACCGCTTTACGAAACGCTGATGACCGGACTGCCGCCGGTGGTTCATGGTGTCACCAGCAATGGTGTGGTTCGCCGCTCCCGCTTTCCCAATGTCTTCTCGCTGGCAAGTGCGGCCGGCCGCACCACCGCTGCCTCCGCCTATCACTGGTACTTCGAACTTTATAATCAGGCGCCCTTCTCCCCGGAATTCCGCCATATCGAAAATTTCAGCGGCGGCATTCATCATGGCTCGTTTTACTGGGCCGATCATTATCCGGACGACCATGTCTTTGCCGATGCGGATGTTCTGCTGCGCCGGCATGGCCCGGATTTCCTGCTGATCCACCCGATGAATATCGACAATGAAGGCCACAAGCATGGCGGCAGCTCGCGGGAATATCGCAACGCCGCCCGTAACGCCGGCGATCTCCTGGCGCGTTATCTGCCAGCCTGGCACGCTGCGGGTTACAACATCATCGTTACCAGCGATCACGGCATGAGCGATGACGGCAATCACGGCGGGCCGCATGAGACCGAGGCTCTGGTGCCGTTCTATACATTCGGCGAGGCCTTTACGCCGGCTGCGGATGCGAAGCTTGCACAGACGGATATTGCCGGACTGCTCTGCACGCTTCTCGCCATTGCCGATCATGGCCTGCCCGTACCGCAAGGGCTGTTATCCGCATGAGCGTGCAGAACCGCAAAATGCGGCTGCTGGCAGCGCCGTTTCTGGGCGTTATCGCCACTCTCGTCCTCTGGCCGCTGGCGAGTGTCGTCACTGACAGCTTTTTCGCCGGCGGTGCGCTGTCGCTTGCCAATTACCGCACCATCCTCACGGATGCCTTTTATCTTCAGTCATTCGCGACCACGACGATCATTTCGCTCATCAGCACGGGAACGGGTCTCGTTTTCGGTTTTCTGGTCGCAGTGGCGCTGCGGGCAAGGTCTGGCGGCACCCGTCGCATCGTCATGGCCTTCGCCAATATTGGCGCCAACTTCGCCGGCGTACCGCTCGCCATGGCGCTCATCTTCCTCTTCGGGCTGAACGGCATGTTCACGCTTTTGCTGAAGGAGCTTGGGCTGATCGACGATTTTAACGTCTATTCCTTTACCGGGCTCATCATCGCCTATTGTTACTTTCAGGTGGCGCTGGCCACGCTACTGATCACGCCGGCGCTTGCTGCCGTCGGTCAGGATATCGAAGAGGCGGCGGCGCTGATCGGCGTCGGCAAGCTGCGGTTCTGGCTGAGAGTCGGTCTGCCCACCGTTGCGCGGCAATTGCTGGCAATCACCATTCTGCTCTTTGCCAATGCCATGGGCACTTTCGCGACGACCTTCGCTCTGACCGGCACAAGCATCAATATCGTCACCATCCGCATCAGCGAACTGGTCTCGGGTGACATTTTCTCCGATCCCAATCTCGCCAACGCCATCGCCATATGCCTTCTGGTCGTGCTTCTCGTGCCCATCACCGCAAGCCAGATATTGGCGGGAGAAAAGCGCCGATGACGCAGCAGGGTTTCAAAGGCGCAAGCCTGTTTCTGTGGCTGATGGCGCTCATCATGATATCGCCGCTGCTGGCGACGATGATGAATGCAGTGGCAACCGACTGGTCGGGAACCCTGCTGCCGGCCGGGCTGACGGTGGATAATTTCGTTACCATCCTGTCGGACGCGCGTTTCCATGCGGCCTTGCTGCGCTCCACGCTGGTTGCCGCAGCCGCCCTGACGATCGCGACCCTCATCATCGTCCCTGCCGTGGTTTCCGCCCATATCTACTGGCCCGCACTTGACCGCTGGTTCGCACGGCTGGTGATCTTGCCCTATGCCGCACCCGGCATCATTCTCGTGGTCGGTTATCTCAGGATATTTTCCGCACCGCCGCTGCAGATCGGCGGCTCACCGCTGGTACTGGTACTGACCTATGTGCCGCTCTGCTTTTCGATGTTCTACATCGCCGTGAAGAACGGCCTGCGCAACCTCGACATCGACGAGCTTCTGGATGCCGGCCGGCTGATCGGCGCGAGCGACCTCGCCATTCTGCGACGCGTCGTCCTGCCCAGCATCCTGCCGTCCATCGCGGTTGCCATCGTGCTGAATTTCGCGACGCTGTTCAGCGAATTCGTCTACGCCAAGATGCTGGTCGGCGGCAATTTCGAAACGTTGCAAATGTACATGTTCGCCCAGCGCAGCCTCAGCGGCCGCATCACCAGCGTCATCGTCATTCTCTATTTCCTGCTCATCCTTGCCTTTACCCTGATCGCCTTTCGGATGGTCCGGGAAACGGAGCGTGCATCATGACCCATCTTGCGATCCATAATATCAGCGCCATTTATGGCAACGCTACCGTTCTCGACGCCATCGAGCTTGGCATCGACACGGGTGAGATGCATGTGCTGCTGGGGCCGTCCGGCTGCGGCAAGACGACATTGCTGCGCTCCATCGCCGGCCTCGTTTCGCCCTCGTCCGGATCGATCACGCTGGACGGCCGGCGCATCGACACCCTGCCGCCGAAGGATCGCGGCATCGGCATGGTGTTTCAGCATTATGCGCTTTTTCCCAATATGACGGTGCGGCAGAACCTCGCTTTCGGTCTGGAGCAGCGCCGGCTGGCAAAAAAGACCATCGACGACAAGGTCTCCGCCGCGCTCGAAACCGTCTCCCTCAGCGACCGCGCCGACCGGCGGCCGCATCAACTTTCCGGCGGCCAGAAACAGCGCGTGGCGCTTGCCCGCGCGCTGGTGCTCGAACCCAAGCTGCTTTTGCTGGACGAACCGCTTTCCGCGCTCGATGCCCAGATCCGCAAGCGCCTGCGCGACGAGCTGAAACGCATTCAGCGCGAAAGCGGCCTCACCAGCATCCTCGTCACCCATGATCAGGACGAGGCCCTGTCGCTGGGCGACCGCATATCGGTGATGAATGCCGGCCGCATCGCCCAGACCGCGTCACCGCAGGAGCTTTATTACCGGCCGGCCGACCTGTTCGTCGCCGGTTTCATTGGTGACGCCAACATCATCACCGCCGAAGACATGTCACGCATCACCGGCAACCGCTTCGAGCGCACCTGCATCATCCCGCCACACGCCTTCACGATCGGCAACGCGCCGGACGGAACTGGCGTGGCCTTCACCGCCGAGGTGAAAGACATCAGCATCGTCGGCCCCACGGTCCGTTACCAGCTGGATGCGGCCGGCGTGGCGCTCAAGGTCGAACATGCAAGCGCGCAGGATGCGCTTTACCCGCCGCCCGGCCAGCACGTCACCCTCACCGTCGCCGAACGTCAGCTGCATTACATCTGACCAAAGCGGCATTGCATGGCGGCGCCCCCGCCGCCATGCCATCTATTCTCCTAGAGCATCAGTTGCGGCTGTCATAGGTGGCCAGGTTTGCGGGGGTTACCAGTTCGAACGGAATCCAGACATTCTGTTCGACCGGCTCCTTGGCGATCATCTTGAGCGCGGTTTCCAATGCACCCTTGCCCTGCCCTGCCGCATCCTGAAACACGGTGACGGCGAGCTCATCCGCCTTCATGGCCTTCATGGCATCCTGCGTTGCATCTATGCCGCCAACCACGATCTTGCCTTCGCCGGCGCCAAGCGGCTTTTTCACACCCTTCAGCGCCTGTATCGCGCCAAGCGCCATCTCGTCATTATTGGCGATGATCGCGTTGACATCGAGGCCGGCGCTCAGCCAGTTGGTAACGAGGTCGGCGCCCGAAATACGGGTCCATTTGCCGGCCTGCTTGTCGGCAACCGTGATACCTGCGCATTCCGGTTTCTTCAGCACATCCTCGGCCGCCTTGGTGCGGACACGGGCAGCCTCATAGGCAAGATCGCCCATGATGATATTGACCTTGCCCTTGCCGCCGAGCAAACGGCACACTTCGGTCATCTGCAGGTTGCCCGCCTGATATTCATCGCTGCCGACGAAGCTGACGCCACTCTCCGGCAGTTTTTCGACCGGCTGACGGTTCACATAGATCAGCGGAATGCCGGCAGCAGCGGCGGCAGTCGTAATCGGCTGGGTCGCCGAGGCATCCACCGGGTTGACGATGATCGCATCCAGTCCCTGGGCGACGAAATTATTGACCTGGTCGAGCTGCCTGCCGATATCGGTCTGGGCATCCTCGAATTGCAGCTGAATATCCGGCTTGCCCTCGGCCGAGCTCTGCATCGCAAGCCGCAGGATCGTCAGGAAGTTGTCATCGAAACTCGACATTGCAATGCCGATATTGGCGGCATTCGCCGTCGTAAAAAGCGCGGACGACAAAAGCAGTGCGGACAGTAGGGATTTCATCGTTTCCTCCTCAATACGCCGGCTTGCGGCGCCACGTTGACCAAGGGCTCCTCAACCCTTGTTGTCACCAATAATGGGAGCGCTCTCAATCTGTCAACCTCGATAATGGTAATGAAGGGTCCGCACCGCAGGGCTTGATTGAATCCGATCACAATTATTTTCCACGCGCTGGAATTTCTGGCCGAGCCGTTGGCCCTGACACAGAAGGACAAAACCCTGCAGAATACGGGAAATCTAACGACAACCAGCCCATCCCCGATGGAGATCATAGCGATATTGACAATGTGGGAGCGCTCTCATATCAAACTGACAGATCACATATCCGTCTCTGGGAGGAACATATGACACGATCGGCAATTGCGGTCATTGGCGCTGGCATGATCGGCGCTGCGCATGCCTTTGGCTACAGGGTCAATATCGACCGGCTCTCTGATCGGCTCCCCGGCCTGCGCCTGAAGACCATCTGCGACGCCAATGGCGAGCTTGCCGCCGCGATGGCGGCAAGCTGGGGTTTCGAAACCATCGCTTCGGACTGGAAGGACGTACTTGCGGATCCGGAAATCGGCATCGTCAGCATCTGCCTGCCGAATTTCCTGCATGCGGAGGTCACGCTTGCCGCACTCGCGGCTGGCAAACACGTCATCTGCGAAAAGCCGCTGGCGCTTGATGCGGAAACGGCAGCCCGTATCTATGAGGCGTCGAAAACGACTTCCACCGTTTCCGCAACCGTCTTCAACTATCGCCGTATCCCCGCAATCGCGGCAATCCGGCAATTGATCCAGAACGGCGAGATCGGCGAACCGGTCAACGCGCTTGTCCAGTATGAAAGCGAATATGCCGCCGACGCGCAGCTGCCCCATAGCTGGCGTTATGAGCGGGACCGGGCCGGGCCGGGCGCGCTACTCGATATCGGCACCCATGCCGTCGATATAGCCCGCTTCCTGTGCGGTGAAGTCGAGGAGATCGCCGGCGCGATCGCGACCATTTCCATCAAGCAGCGCTTCCTGCCGGCCGGCGCCAGCATTGGTCATAATCATGTGGCGCTGAGCAAGGAAAGCCGGCCGGTCGACAATGACGATGTCATGTCCGCCCTGCTGCGTTTCGAAAATGGTTGCCAGGGCACCTTCCTTGCCAGCCGCGTTGCAGTGGGCATGGGCAACAGCCTGACAGTTGCAATCACCGGCACGAAAGGCACGGTTCGCTACAGTTCCCGCACGCCGGCGCATTACGAGATCGCCCGTTTCGACGGTTCTGGCCAGTCGCCCTTCACCATCGTCGCCAACCATCCGGCTTTGCCTTTCGCCGCGCTGCTGCCGGTGCCGCATGACGGCGTCGCCATCGGTTATGCGGAGGTCTTCGGTTTCATGATCCATGAATTCCTCGACGCCATCGCCAGAGGCGGGCCGATGACGAACGGCTCCATCCTCGACGGCCTGCGCGCGAGCGAAATCCTCGATGCGATCCAGCAGAGCGCAGATACCAACCGGCCCGTAAAGGTCAGGCACGCCGCCGCCTGATGCCAAAGGAGCGAATGATGAAAATTGGTCTCAATACCGACGGCTTCGGCGCGCTGCCGCTTACCGCCTGCCTCGACCAGATCGCGGAACTTGACCTCACCCATGTCGAATTCGGACTTGGCGGCTGGTCGAGCGCACCGCATGTGGATATCGCCGATCTGCTTGCCCATGCCGCCTCGCGTGATCGCCTGAAAGGTATGCTGAAGGAGCGAAACCTCGAAATATCGGCACTTAATTGCTCGGGAAATCCGCTGCATCCGGGGAAGATCGGGGTGGACGACAGCAAACTTGCCTATGACACGCTGGAGCTTGCCGTCCTGCTCGGCGTCGAACGGATCGTCATGATGTCCGGCCTTCCCGCCGGCGGGCCGGAGGACCGGAACCCGAACTGGATCACCTCCTCCTGGCCGCTTGAGGCCATGGAGATGCTGGAATGGCAATGGAGCGAAAGGCTTCTGCCCTTCTGGAGAAAATACGCGGCAGCAGCCGGGCAAAAGGGCCTGAAGATCTGCGTCGAGCAGCACGGCCGCCAGTGCGTCTATAATAGCGAGAGTTTTTTCCGCCTGCGCGACGCGGTCGGGCCAACGGTCGGCGTCAACTTCGACCCCAGCCACCTGATCTGGATGGGCGGCGATCCGATTTCCGCCATCGAGACGCTGGGGGAGTGCATCTACCATGTCCACGGCAAGGATTCGCGCATCGAACTGCGCGCCCGGATCGACGGCCTGCTCGACACCAAACATGTGATGCCGGTAGACGGCCGGTCCTGGAATTTCGTCTCGCTCGGCCACGGCACCGCCGTGCATGGCTGGCTCGATATTGTCAGGGCGCTGTGCAAGGCCGGTTATGACGACGTCATCAGCATCGAGAACGAGGACTATTCCATGCCGCCGCTCGACGCCGTCGCCACATCGGCAACCACCCTGCGCTTCTGCATCGAACAATCCGCAGGCGTCAAATGACGCCTGCCGGGGCCGCACCGCGAAATTAAAGCGCCGACGCTTGCCAGTTTCCACCAGCCTTCTTTATAGGAAAGCATGAGCAACTTTCCCACCCGCCCCGGAGTAACGCTTGAAGATGTCGCCAAGGCGGCGGGTGTTTCACGCTCGCAGGCGTCGCGCGCGCTGCGAAACGACCCCGGAGTCCGTGGCGAGACGAAGGCCCATATCCTCACTACTGCCGCCAGCCTCAATTATACGCCGAACCTTGCCGCCCAGACACTGGCCAGCCGCCAGAGCCGTTCGATCGGCCTTGTTGTCGGCGATGTGCTCAATCCTTACGAAGCGATGCTGGCGCGCGAATGCGATAAAGCTTTGCGGGATGCCGGTTATTTCGCGATGCTGGCCGTCTCCAGTACAGCCAGCACGCTGCGCGCCTTCATCGACCAGCGTATCGCCGGCATTGTCCTCATTGGCGCACCGGAGAAGCAGGAGGAGATCGCCGCCGTTTCCAAGCTCCTGCCAACCGTCTATATCGGGCGCAATCTGACGGCGGAGATGGTGGAAAGCGTGAGTTCGGATAACGCGCTCGGCGCGCGACTGGCAACGGAGTTCCTGCTGGGGCTCGGTCATCGCGCCATTGCGCATATTACCGGCGGCAGCGGCGCGGGTGCCAGCAGTCGCGCGAACGCCTATCGCGACACCATGCTGCAGCATGGCCTTCAACCCATCATCGCCGAAGGCCGATATAATATCGACGCCGGCAGCATGGCAACGGACGCGCTGATGGCCCGCAAGGAGCGGCCAACCGCAATCTTCGCGGCAAACGATCTCATTGCGCTCGGCGCCATCAGCCGGCTCGCCGGGCATGGATTCCGGGTGCCGGACGAAGTGGCGGTCATCGGTTTCGACGACATACCCATGGCAGCCTCCGAACCGATTTCGCTTACCACCATCCGTCAAAAGGTGCCGGACACGGTTGCCGCCGCTGTCGAAACGCTAACGACCCGGCTTGCCGATCCCGCAGCCCCGATCCGCAACCGCATCATCGCCCCAGAACTGATCGTCCGGCGCTCCTCCGGCACGAAAATCTGAAGCACGGCGCGCCAGGTCGTGACGCGCCATGCAATTGCCGTGGCTCGCCTTAAACCGCGACGCGCTTTCCGGTTTCCACCGATTGCACGCAGGCATTGGCAAGTTTGAGGGCCAAGACGCCATCTTCACCTGTGGTGGCCGGCTGCCTTCCGTCCTTGAGGGCAGCGATGAACTCGGCAATTTCCCCGGCATAAGAAGCGGTATAACGGGTCATGAAGAAATTCTGCAGCGGTGCGCTGCGATAACCATCCGCATTGCCGATGACGACCGTGTTCTCATGATGGTTTTCCGCACGGGCCACGCCGAGCGAACCATGCACCTCCACCCGCTGATCATAACCATAGGTGGCGCGGCGCGAATTGGTGATGACCGCCTGCCGGCCCGACGCCGTTTCGAGAATGACGGTGGCGCTGTCGAAATCGCCTATGTCCTTCAGCTCCGGTTTGACGAGAACCGAAGCATGGGCCGACACCACGACCGGCTCTTCGCCGAGCAGGAAACGCGCCATATCGAGATCATGGATCGTCATGTCACGGAAAATGCCGCCAGAACGCGCGGCATAGGACAAGTCCGGCGCCCCCGGATCGCGCGAAGTGATCGTCACCATTTCGACATCGCCAATGCGCCCGGCATCGATCGCGGCGCGCACACCGGCAAAATTCGGGTCGTAACGGCGGTTGAAGCCGAGCATCAGCGTCACGCCCGCCGCCCTGGCAATCGAGACCACCTCTTCGGCCCGGGCAAGATCGAGATCGACAGGCTTTTCGCAGAAGACGTGCTTGCGGGCTCTCGCGAATTTTTCGATGAGGTCGGCATGGGTATCGGTCGGCGTGCAGATCAGCACCGCGTCAATGGATCGATCCGCCGCGATGACATCCACATCCGCCGCCCTCGCTCCCGAGGCCTGCGCCAGAGCTTCCGCTGCGGCCGGCAGGGCGTCCGTAACGGCCACAAGTTCGGCATCGTCACTGCCGGCAATCGCCCGGGCATGTACCTTTGCGATACGTCCTGCGCCGATGAGGGCAAGTTTGATCGTCATTTCAATATCCTTTCACATCAACCCATGCGCCGCTTTTCGCCGAGGCGAAAACCGCGTCGGCCACGGCCGCATTGGCCCGCGCGTCCCGCATGTCGAAATAGGGCACCGCCTCGCCGCGGACCGCCCGGGAGAAATTCGTCACCTCTTCCTCGTATTGGTCGAGCGGCGGGAATTCGAGCGTATGGATGTCCGAATTCGCGTGGTCGGCCGAGGTGTCGATGGCGATGATGTTGGGGCTGACGCGCGAGGGCACATAGGCCTGCGGCAGCGAGATGAAGGCCCTTTCGCAGACGATCTGGATCGATTGCGAGGAGGCCTGCGCCATCGAAACCATGAAGGTCGCGTGTCTGCCGTCGCCGAAATCGAGGATGACCGAAGTGAACATGTCGATGCCGCCGGCATTATGGGCGGCGGCTGCGAAAGCGCGCTTCGGTTCGGAACCAAAAACATAACGCGCCGCCATGGCGGTATAGCAGCCGAGATCGTAATAGGCGCCACCGCCGAATTCCGGCTTCTGGCGGAAATCCGCTTCATTGGTCATCATGAAGGACAGGAGCGAGGAGAAGGAAAGCGGCCTGCCATAGTCTTCCGACTGGAGGAGCTGCCGCAGCCTGATCCAGCGCGGCTGCTGGCGAACCATGAAGGCCTCGGAAATCTTCAGCGCCGAATCGACATCCCCGAGTTGATCGAGTTCCGCCGCCGTCATGGCTGCCGGTTTTTCGCACAGGACATGTTTGCCGGCCTTCGCCGCCTTGCGGGCCCACTCCACATGCAGATGGTTCGGCAGGGCGATATAGACCGCCTCGACATCCGGATCGGCAAGCACCTCTTCATAGCTGCCATAGGCGCGCTGAATACCGTGCCGGTCGGCCATGGTTCTTGCCCGTTCCACGCTGCGCGCACCGATGGCCAGCGCCTCGCAGACGGCGCTTTTGACGAGGCCGGGAATGATGGCACCGTCCGCGATGCGCGCGGCGCCGAGTATGCCCCACCGGACGGGGGCGATGATGTCGTTCATGATGTTTCCTCCCTGGAGAGACGCCCGCCTTTGACCTGCCAAGAACGCCCTCGGACGCGGCAAACATGCCCCGGCGCATTACGCCCGGCAAATGCCACGCTGATGGAAAACCATCAGCCGTGCGGCTTCTCAGAAAGGCAGCGGGTTCGGGAGGTTTTCCGGCCCGTAAAGGACGATGGGCACCTCCGTTTCAGGTGGAAAGGATCCCTGTCCGGCATCGAAGAATTCGAAATGGCGAAGCAGGATGTTCACCGCCAGCCGCACCTGCAGTTCCGGGCTCTGGTCGATCGTGAGCGACATCAGCCCTTCCCGCAGAAAAGCAGCGGTATTGCGCGTCAGTTCGTGCCCGACAAAGACGGGGCGATCCGGGAGAATATCGGCGCGGATGGCCCGCGCCACACCGATATTGGCCGCTCCCACATTGTAGACGGCGACGGTATCGGGCTCGGCATGAAAAGCCTCGCGCAGCTGAAGCTCCGAACGGGCGCGGTCGTCGCCTCCTTCCACGATGCGCGCCACATTCCAGCCCGGCGCCTTTTCCGCCAGAAACTGCGTGACACCACGCACGCGGTCGGCATGTGACTGGAAACCGAGATGATTGCACAACAGGATGACCGGCCCCGGTTTGCGCGCTATCCTGCTGATGAAATAACCGGCCGAACGACCGGCGCGATAGTGATCCGTGCCGGCATAACCGATCCGCGCCGAGCCGGGAACGTCGGAGATGACGGTGACGACGGGAATGCCCCGGGCGCTCAGCTCCTCCACCGCTGCATGGACGAGCGGATGATCCTGCATATAGGAGACGACCGCATCGCAGCCGGTCTTTGCCAGCGCCTTTGCCAGGGTTTCCGGCCTCTCATCCTCCAGCACCGTCCGGTGAATGACGATCGACCTGTCGAGTGAGGTTGCGATCCGCCGGAACTCGAAACCCATGCGGGCGATGAGCGGCAGTTCCGGCCGGGCAAGGATGACATCGATCCGGATCAGCCTGCGATGCGCCTGCGGCAACATGCGGCGCAGGCCAAGTTCCTTTGCCGCCTGCAAGACCCGTTTGCTGACCGCCTCGCTGACATTGCCGCGATCATTGAGGACCCTGTCGACGCTTGCCGTGCCGACCCCTGCCCGTTCAGCAACATCCGTGATCGTGACACGCCTGCCCTGCCGTTTCGACGCCATCCCTCAAGCTCCTCCGCATCGCCCGCCTATGCGTTCAGTATTGTCGCCCGCATGGCTACAACGACTATCGCCTTCCTGATGGAAATCAATCAACCATTTCAGCACAATCTCGCCCGAATAGTAGGGCGCCGGCCGACTAGAGAAGCCGTCGCCGCAAAAGAGCTTCCAGCCAGTCCGCGAAGACCTGCAATCTTCGCGAAAGATGCTGGCGATGCGGATAAAGCAACGCCATCGGCATCGGCTCGGCCCGATGGGCCGGCATGACCTCGATGAGTTCGCCGCTCTCCAGATGCGGCCTGACGTCGTAAGCCGGTATCTGGATCAAGCCGAGACCGGCGAGACAGCAGGCAATATAGGCCTCGGCATTGTTGACGGTAACGCGGCCTTGCATGGAAACCGATTGCAGCGCCTCGCCTTCGAGCCATTCCCAATTTTCCACGCGCCCGCTGGAGGGCGAAGCGTAATTGACGGCCCAGTGGTGGGAGAGATCGTGGGGCGTTTTCGGCGTTCCATGACGCTGCAGATAAGAGGGACTTGCGACATTGACCAGCGGCAGCTTGCCGATCGGCCGCGCGATCAGGCCGGAATCGCTGAGCGGACCGACGCGCAGCACGCAATCGATATTGTCTTCCACCAGATCGACGGCGCGGTCGGTCACGCCGAGGCCTATGTCGATCTGCGGATAAAAGTCGAGAAATTCCGGCAGCGCCGGCGCGATGACCAGCCGGCCGATCCGGCCCGGCACGTCGATCCGCAAGCGTCCCGAAGGCTGTGCCGCCGTCTGCCGGAAGAGATTTTCCGCATCTTCGACATCGGCGATCAGCCGCTGGCAGCGTTCATAAAAAGCTGAACCGTCCTCGGTTGGCGAGACCTTGCGCGTCGTGCGGTTCAGCAGCCGCGCACCGATGCGTCCTTCCAGTTCCTGCACCGCCGCCGAAACCGAGGAACGCGGAATACCGAGCGTATCGGCGGCCCGAGTGAAACTCGCGCAGTCAACGACGCGCGTGAAGATACGGAACAGGTCGATACGGTCCAACCGGAAACACCCTATTGTGCGGATTTTCTGACAAGTCCTGTCAGAATAAGCGCCTTTATCACGTAATACTAGACGATATCCTGCCACAACGAAAGCGGTCATCAGCGTGACCGGACACCGGCAAAAGGAGGCCGACCCATGACAGACCATTCCCTCAAGGGCAAAACCGTCATCATCGCCGGCGGCGCGAAAAACCTCGGCGGGTTGATTGCCCGCGATTTTGCCGGCCAGGGCGCCGGCGCCATCGCCATCCACTATAACAGCGCCGCAACCAGGGCCGATGCCGAAGCAACAGTGGCCGCCGTGAAAGCAGCCGGTGCCGAGGCCGTCGCCCTTCAGGCCGATCTCACCACGGCAGGCGCGGTCGAAAAGCTGTTTGCCGATACAGTTGCCGCCATTGGCCGCCCGGATATCGCCATCAACACGGTCGGCAAGGTGCTGAAGAAACCGATCCTCGACACGTCCGAAGCCGAATATGACGAAATGACTGCCGTCAACGCCAAGTCGGCCTTCTTTTTCCTGCAACAGGCCGGCCGCCACGTCAGCGACAATGGCAGGATCTGCACCCTCGTAACGTCACTCTTGGGTGCCTTTACGCCGTTTTACGCCAGCTATGCCGGCACCAAGGCCCCGGTGGAGCATTTTACCCGCGCCGCGGCCAAGGAATTTGGCGAACGCGGTATCTCGGTGACCGCAATCGGCCCCGGACCGATGGACACGCCGTTCTTCTACGGTCAGGAAACACCGGACGCGCAGGCCTATCACAAGAGTGCCGCCGCACTTTCCGGCTTCTCAAAAACCGGTCTCACCGATATCGAGGACATCGTTCCCTATATCCGCTTCCTCGTGACGGATGGCTGGTGGATGACCGGGCAGACCATTCTCGTCAATGGCGGTTACACCACGAAATAAGGCATTTCGGCTGAAGGCGACAAACGGAATCGGGCTGCGACTCGGCACCGTTTCAGCCCAGCCGGC
Source organism: Agrobacterium sp. LEGMi-208b (assembly GCF_059511785.1). NCBI lineage: Bacteria > Pseudomonadati > Pseudomonadota > Alphaproteobacteria > Hyphomicrobiales > Rhizobiaceae > Agrobacterium > Agrobacterium sp. LEGMi-208b. The sequence continues at coordinate 1,838,815 of NZ_CM183446.1, read as the reverse complement.
CTCGGCGGGCTTGATGCCGGGGCACCAAAAAAAATGGAACGCCATATGGCCTGAACCATACGTACCGGTGTAAAACCCCCGTCATCCTGTTATTGGAAAGCCGGGGATATCGGATGAATTCAGCGCGTCGTGGCGTTCTCGCATTTCTGGGCGGCCTTGTGCTGGCAAGGCCTTCTCTCGGTGCAACACCGGGCAAGTCAGCGGCCTTTGCCGAATCCCGTTCCGAATATAAACCGCGGCACATCCTCTGTTTTCTCGGCCCCGAAAACGGGCTGGCGGCGCTCCAGAAGAGCGCCCGCGCCGCTATCGATGGTTTCGCGCCCGATTTCAGCCTCGACGAGGATTATTCACAGGATGAGCCGGACGACCGGATGGAACGGTCCTTCAATGTCTGCTGGGACCGCGTCGACCCGGATGCCTATCAGCCGGCGGATGAGGAAGCCGTCGCCGGGCACGGCTCGGTTCTTTATGTGCTTGGCCCGTCCATGGATGCCGGAACAGCCGTAAAGACATCCACACATGCCCTCAGATTCGTACAGCACATGCTTGATCACGGCGCCCTCGCCGTGAAGGGAGAAAGCGCGGGCGTCGCGCATGGGGCAAGGCGCTGGAAGCAGCTCTTCGAGCAATCGCGCAGCGAAGCTGCTGCCGATGACGAAATGGCGCTTGCGAGAACCTGCCGTCTGGCTTTCGCACGTCGCCCCATAGGCGGCGATGCCGAGGGTATGACGAGCGTGGGGTTTCACCTCATCGGCTTGCCCGATGTGCATGTGCGCTTTACCAAAAATGGGGATCAGCCGTCCACGAATGCAGACCAGTTAAAGATCGCCGCGTTGATGGACGATATCGCCGATCAAATGGCGCGCGACGGGGTCGACGCGGTCCTGAAGGATCGTCGCGCCACCCTCACCGACGATACACGCTATGAGGAAGACGAATATAAATTCAATCCTTTCGGTGTCGTCGGCATTGATGACCTCAAGCTTTGACGCCCCCGGGCACAGCCGCCTGTGGAGCAGGTGCGGGGTCGCTCTCGCCTGCCACCAGCAGCATGGGCCACACGCAATGGCGGGCCTGATCGGGGTAAAAGGGCGCGTAGGCCGGCATGGTCGATAACAGCGTCTGCGCCACCGTCACGCCGAGATCATGCAGGGACATTCGGAAACTGGTCAGCCGCGGTTCCAGAAACTGGCCGCGCGGGCCATCGCGGAAGCCGATGACGGCAAGATCGCGCCCCGGCTTCAGCCCCACTTCCGCAAGCCGGCGATAAAGACCGACCGCCATCAGCTCGTAGATCAGCACGATCGCCGTTGGCCGTGGCCGCATCTGCAGCCATTCGCTGGCGGCGTGATACCCGCCCTGCTCGCTCGATTTCGCGCGGATGACCAGCGAGGAATCGTAGGCGATGCCATTGTCCTCCAGTGCGCGCCTGTATCCTTCCAGAAAAACGTAACCGAGATTGATATCGCTGTCGGGCACGGCCACCGCAATCGAACGATGCCCGGCGGCGGCAAGCCGGTCGACGGCATTTTTCGCGACACCCTCGAAATCGAGATCGATCCAGGCGTGATTGTCGCTGGAAGCGGTCCGTCCGAGGGCCACGAAAGGCAGGCGGGTCTGCTTCAGGAAATCCACACGTTTGTCGGTGCGCCGGGTGGCGGAAATGATCATCGCATCCACCATGCGGCGCGCCACCATGCGCTTCAGATATTCATCCGGATCCTCCTCCCCCGGGCAGGGCAGAACGATGAGATCGAGATTATGTCCGGAAAACACGCTTTGCAGGCCATCCGTCACGCCTAAGAAGAAGTTGTCAGAGTTCTCCACGGTCTGCGCGTCGCTGCCGGTCATCAGGCCGATGACATTGGTGGTTCCCTGCCTAAGGCTGCGGCCGGACTGGTTGGCGACATAACCAAGCTTTTCCGCCGCCTCCAGAACACGCCGCCGCGTCTCTTCGTTCACATCGGGCTTGCCGTTCAGGGCACGGGAAACGGTGCCTATCGATATGTCGAGATAATCGGCAAGCTGACGGATTCCTTTCATGCATTCCCCTCCCATGCCCCGGCGCACAATCGACGCGCCCTTAACGGTCTTGACATATCTAACATCATCGTCATAGTCTCGTAAACGTTTACGACGCTCTGCGCAAAGAGGAGTTTGCGAAAGAGCCCGGGGAGATGAGATGACATTTAATGCCGTTTTATGCGGGTGCGGAGCCATGGCCAAAGGCTGGTTGCGCGCCATTCAATCCACGCCGGAAATCGCCGGCGCGATCAGAATCGCCGGCCTGGTGGATCTGAACGAGAACACGGCCCGCGCGCTTGCCGAAGAATTCGCCCTCACCGACGCGGTCATCGGCACCGATCTTCGCGCGGTTCTTGCCGAAACGAAAGCCGACATCCTTTTTGACATCGTCATCCCGCAGGCACGCTTTGCCGTTGTTGAAGCCGGTCTCGAGGCCGGGTGCCATGTGCTCAGCGAAAAGCCGCTGGCCGCCTCGATGCAGGAAGCCGCCACGCTGGTGGAGCTGGCGAAAAAAGCCGGGAAAATTCATGCCGTGGTGCAAAACCGGCGGTTTGTGGCGGGTATCCGGCGGCTGCGCCGCGCCATCGAAGACGGCGTCATCGGTGATCTGACGGCCATTCATTGCGATTTCTTCCTCGGCCCGCATTTTGGCGGCTTCCGTGAGGAAATGAAGAACGTCCTGCTTCTCGACATGGCGATCCACACCTTCGATGCAGCCCGTTTCGTCGCCAATGAGAAACCCCTCTCCGTCTTTTGCGTGGAAAAGAACCCGGCCGGCTCCTGGTATGCCCATGGGGCGAGCGCCAACGCCATTTTCGAGTTCTCCAACGATGTCGTCTTCACCTATCGCGGTTCATGGTGCGCCGAAGGCGAGCGGACCAGCTGGGAAGCGCGTTGGCGGCTGATCGGCTCCAAGGGCATGATCCTCTGGGACGGGGAGGACAATTTCTCCGCTTCCGTGGCCGGCGAAGACCAGGGGCTTTTGCGCGGATTCAGGACCGTAAACGTTTCCGATGTCATTTCCGAGAAGGATACGCGCGGCCATGCCAGCGTCATTCTCTCGTTCCTTCAATCCATCCGCACGGGTGAGATGCCGGAGACGGCCTCCTTCGACAACATCAACAGCCTTGCCATGGTGATCGGCGCGATAGAAAGCGCCCGCCTCGGCCAGCGTGTTTCCATTGCAGCATAAGGACTGAAAGACGTGAGCAATCCGGCAACATCCATCCGCATCGGCACCATGGTCAGCGCCAGCAAGGGACAGGCGGCTGAACGCATCGGCCAGATCGCCGATCTCGGCTTTGAAAGCTTCGAGCCGTTTTTCTGGCAGACAACCAACGGTCAGGACCTGGCCGAACTCGGCAAGCGCTGCCTTGACGCGATCGGCGACCGCGACATCACCATCGGCACGCTCGGCATGTTCGGCAATCCGCTGGAGGAAACCGATATCGACCTTCAGACATTGCAGGGCTGGAAAGACTGCATCGACAATGCCCATCATTTCGGCGCCACCTGCGTTGCCGGGTTCACCGGCCGGCTGCGCGGCAAACCGCTGCCGGAAAGCCTGCCCAGATACAAGGAAATCTGGAGCGAGCTTGCCAAGCGCGCCGCCGACAAGGGCATAAAGATTGCCTTTGAAAATTGTGCCATGGACGGCAACTGGCAGACCGGCGACTGGAACATCGCGCATAATCCCGACGCCTGGGAGCTGATCTTCAACGAAACGCCTGACGAGCATATCGGCATCGAATGGGAACCCTGCCACCAGATGGTCTATCTCATCGATCCGCTGCCGCAGATCCGCAAATGGGCGGACAAGATTTTCCACGTGCACGGCAAGGACGCGACCATCCGCTGGGATGTCATTCGCGAGCACGGCATTTTCGGCAAGGAAAAATTCGTCTTCATGCGCACGCCGGGCTTCGGCGACAGCAACTGGACGGACATTATTTCCGAACTGCGCCTCGCCGGCTGGTCCGGCTCGATCGACATCGAAGGCTGGCATGACCCCGTCTACCGCGACGCGCTGGAAATGACGGGCCAGGTGCATGGTCTGAACTATCTAAAAAAATGCCGCGGCGGCGATTTCGTCGTCGACCCGACATAACGGAAGCCTTTTGGGAGAAGGTTTTCGAAGATTGCAGAGACGATAACCAAGAGGAGGAGATTATGGGTATCGCGAAATGCATGATGGCCGGCGCGTTTATGCTGGCGGGCGTATCCGCCGGCGCTATTGCGGCGCAGGCAGAAGATGTGACGTTGACCCTCTGGTCGCTGGATCGTGATATCCAGCCCGCGCCGAACCTTATCAAAGAGTTCAACGCACTCAATAACGGCATCAAGATCGAATACCGGCAATTGCAGTTCGACGATGTGGTGAGCGAATCCATGCGCGCCTATTCCACCGGCAATGCGCCCGACATCATCGCCATCGACAACCCCAACCACGCCATGTTCGCCGCACGCGGCGCCTTTCTCGACGTGACGGACATGATCGCCAAGTCTGATGTCATCAAAACGGAGAATTATTTTCCGGGACCACTGAAATCGGTGATGTGGGACGGCAAATATTTCGGCGTGCCGAAGGCCACGAACACGATCGCGCTTTATTACAACAAGGACCTGTTCAAGGCTGCCGGGCTCGATGCGGCAAAACCGCCGCAGACCTGGGACGAGCTGGTGGAGGCGGCTCGCAAGCTGACCAATCCTTCAAAGAATATTTACGGCATCAGCTTCAGCGCCAAGGCGAATGAAGAAGGCACCTTCCAGTTCCTGCCCTGGGCGCAGATGGCGGGCGCGACCTACAAGAACATCAATACCGAGGGCGCCGTCAAAGCGCTCGAAACGTGGAAACTGATGTTGGATGAAAAGCTCGCATCACCGGACACGCTGACGCGCAGCCAGTGGGACTCCACCGCCACCTTCAACGCCGGCAACGCCGCCATGGTCATTTCCGGCCCATGGGAAATCGACCGCATGCTGAAGGACGCCAAGTTCGACTGGGGCGTGGCCCTGCTGCCCGTGCCCACGCCCGACGCCCCACGGTCTTCGGCCATGGGCGACTATAACTGGGCGATCTTCTCCAAGACCAAACATCCGGAAGAAGCCTTCAAGGCGATCGAGTTCTTCGCCTCGAAGGACAAGGACATGTTCAAGAACTTCGGCCAATTGCCGGCGCGCTCGGATATTCCCGTGCCTCCAACCGGTAATGCGCTGAAGGATGAGGCGCTGAAGACCTTCGTGGAGCAGCTAAAATATGCGCAGCCGCGCGGCCCCTCACCCGAATGGCCGAAGATTTCCAAGGCGATTCAGGATGCCATCCAGGGTGCACTGTCGGGGCAGATGACGCCGAAAGCCGCGCTCGATCAGGCCGCTGAAAAGATAAAGCTGGTCGAAGGCTGATCCGGGCAGGCGGCCGGGTTTCTCTTCTCCGGCCTCCACTCAACGGGTTCCTCCCGGTGGGGCTGCCTGCCGCGACAAGCGGCGGCGGCCCCGACTGGAGCTTGCGAGGATGTTTCATGAAAAAACTGTTTTCCAGCGTCAGTGACGGTCGCGGTTTCGATATCGTCCTTGTCGCCTTTCCTTTGGGCTTCCTGTTCGTCATGGCGGGGCTGCCGCTCATTTACAACATCGTCATGAGCTTTCAGGAAGTCGACATGTTCAGCCTGGGCACCTTCGTGCGCCCCTTCGTCGGCTTCAAGAATTATGTCGATCTGTTCCGGCAGCCTGAAACATTGCCCATTCTCATGAACACGGTCACCTTTGTCGTCGCTTCCATTGCCGGGCAATTCGCCATCGGCTTCGGACTGGCGCTGTTCTTCTGGGTGAATTTTCCCGGCGCCACCTGGCTGCGCGGCCTGTTCCTCGTGTCCTGGGTCATGCCCGGCCTCGTCGTCGGCGCCATCTGGAACTGGATCCTCTCGGGCGATTTCGGCGTCCTGAATTTCTTCCTGCGGGAAAGCGGCATGATATCAGGCAATATCTTCTGGCGTTCGGATGCGAATTTTTCGCTCTGGGCCGTCGTCATCGCCAATATCTGGCTCGGCACCTCTTTCAACATGATCCTGCTTTCCGTCGGCCTCGCCTCCATTCCGGGTGATCTTTACGAAGCGGCGAAGCTTGATGGCGCCAATGCCTGGCAACGCTTCTACACCATCACCCTGCCAATGATGCGCTCCACCATCGGCGCGATCGTTTCGCTCGGGCTGATCTTCACGCTGCAGCAATTCGATCTTTTCGCCGCCATTACCGACGGCGGACCCAATAACAGCTCCAACGTGGCGCAATATTGGGCGTGGGATCTGTCGTTCCGGCAATATGATTTCGGCAAGGGCGCAACGATATCCGTCATCATGATCGTTTTCGTCATGCTGGCATCCGTCGTTTATGTGCGCTCGACACGGCATGAGGTGCGCGGATGAGCACCACCAACCGCAATCGCCTGATGCTGGCAATCGCCATCGTTCTCGCCATCATCTACCTCTTCCCGCTTTACTGGATGTATCTGACGTCGCTCAAAAGCGGCTCGGAGATGTTCGCCAATCCGCCCTCCTTCTGGCCCAGCGATCCGCAATGGCAGACCTATGCCTATGTCTGGAACAGCCGCAACATGGGGCGCTACCTGTGGAATTCGGTGCTGATCGCGTCGAGCGCGGTGTTTCTGATCACCATTCTCGGCGTCGGCTGTGCCTATGTTCTGGCGCGGTATCGCAATGTCTGGGTGGATATCGGCCTGTTCCTCATCCTCATGCTGCAGGTTCTGCCGGCATCGCTGATGATCACGCCGATCTTCGTCGGCTTCTCGCAATTCGGGCTTCTGGATTATCCGCGCCTGTCGGTCATCCTCGCCATTGCGGCCAAAAGCATGCCCTTCTTTGTCGTACTGGTGCGCGCCACCTTCATGGCGGTGCCGCAGGAACTGGAAGAAGCGGCGCTGGTGGACGGCAATTCCCGCGTCGGCGCCTTCTTCAACATCGTGCTGCCGCTTGCCAGAAACGGCATCCTCGTCAGTGCCATCCTCATCTTCATGCAGGCCTTCGGTGAGTTCGTCTATTCGAAATCGATGATTCAGGCGGCGGAACTGCAGCCCGCCAGCGTCGGCCTCAATTCCTTCATGGGCCCCAATACCAGCGAATGGAACAACATCATGGCCTATGCGACGATGTATGTGACGCCCATTCTCGCCCTCTTCATTCTCTTGCAGCGCCGCATCGTTTCCGGCCTGACATCAGGAGCGCTCAAATGACCCTTCAGATCGAACTTTCCGGCGTCAACAAATATTACGGCGCCTTCCATGCGCTGAAGAACATCAACCTTTCCATCGAGAAGGGCACCTTCGTCGCACTTGTCGGCCCTTCCGGCTGCGGCAAATCCACGCTTTTGCGTTCGCTCGCGGGCCTTGAAACCATATCGGCCGGCGACATGCGCATTGCCGGCACGCTCATGAATGGCGTGCCGCCACGCAAGCGCGATGTGGCCATGGTGTTCCAGTCCTATGCGCTCTACCCGCATATGACGGTGGAGGAGAACCTCACCTATTCGCTGCGCATGCGCGGCGTCGCCAAGGCCGAGGCCCGCAAGGCGGCGGAAGAGGTTGCGGCCACGACCGGTCTTTCCAAGCTGATGAAGCGTTATCCGCGTGAACTCTCCGGCGGCCAGCGCCAGCGTGTGGCCATGAGCCGGGCGATCATCCGCAATCCGCAGGCCTTCCTGTTCGATGAGCCGCTTTCCAACCTCGATGCGGCGCTGCGCGTTCATATGCGCAAGGAAATCCGCGCGCTGCACGATCGCCTGCATGCCACCTCGGTCTATGTCACCCATGACCAGATCGAGGCGATGACCATGGCCGATCATGTCGTCGTCATGCGTGACGGTGTCATCGAACAGCAGGGAACGCCGCTGGAACTCTACGACCGCCCGGTCAATCGTTTCGTTGCGGGCTTCATCGGCTCGCCGGCGATGAATTTCATTCCGGCGACCGTCAGCCCGGATGGCGCTTCCCTTCAGCTTAGGTTCGGCGAAGCCGAGCCGCAGCAGTCGGTCAGGAACCCTGTCTCCCTGCCTCCCGGTAAAAATGTAATCGTCGGCATCAGGCCGGAACATATCCGGCCGGCAACGGCAGTCGGGGCGGCATTGACGCTGCCTGTTTCCGCTGTGGAAACGACCGGTTCGGCGACCTTCCTCACAACGGCAACATCCACCGAACTGGTCATCGCGGTGCAGGGACGCAGCGCGGTCAAAGCCGGTGAAATGATCGGCCTCGACATCGACCCGTCCGATATGCATTTGTTCGATGACGAAACGGGTGTCGCCCTCCTGAACCGGTAAGCCTGAGCCAAATGAGGCGCCCGGACCATCGGCAGGATCAGGAACCGTCGCGACGGTCCGCGTTGGTTTCACGGCCAGAGAAGGGACCTTTCCCACGTCGGATTATCCCCGACAAGACCATATCGCAGCCGCTTGTGATTGCGGTCGGATGCCCCCTGCCAGAACTCCGCGACAACGGGCGCAACGGCATAGACACGCCATCCCGGGGACACATAATCCGGATTGGCCGCGATGAGCGCCTGTGCCTCGGCCATGCGGCTTTCGAGGCCCTCGCCCGCTTCCAGAATTTCGCTTTGCCGCGAGGCGATGGCGCTGGCCCGCGAGCTTACGGGACGGTCGAGAAAATCTTCCGCACATTCACCGTCGGAAAGCATGATTGCGGGGCCACGCAGGCGAACCTGCCGTCCGAGCGCCGACCAGTAGAAGGTCAAAGCGACGTGCGACCTGTTTTCGATCTGCCGCCCCTTGGGGCTCTCGGCCTTTGCGGCAAAATGCCAGCCGCGCTCATCGAGGTTTTTCAGGATCAGCATGCGGGCATCGGGCCAGCCGTTCTCGTCCACCGTGGACAAGGTCATGGCGTGCGGCTCGCGGATACCGGCATTGAGGGCATCGTCCAGCCACAGGGCAAAAGCGTCCTGTGGTGTATCGGGCAGCGCAAGCGGATCGCACTCCGGAAGCGGCGCTTTCAGCGACGGGATTTGGCGCAACCTGTCTTTCATCGACAGGGTAATGGCCTCGGAACATGTCATGGTCGGTTCTCCTCTAAAATGATGGCGGGAATGGCGGAAAGCTCGGTGACCGAAAGTCCGGGCCCCGGGCCTTCAGGTCGCACCAAGATGGTCGAGAGACCGGCGGCCCGGCCGCCGGCAATGTCGGCATGGGGATTGTCGCCAATCATCCAGCAAGCACGATGCGGTGCGAGCACTCCGGCCACATGATGAAAAAGCGCGGCCGATGGCTTCTCAAGGCCGATCAGGCCAGAGGAAAAAACATGATCCATGCAGCTGGAGAGGCCGATGCTTTTCACCAGCGCCGGGAGTTCCGGCGCGAAATTGGACAGGATCACATGGCGCCAGCCGGCAGTGGATAATTGATCAAGCACAGGCATGGCCTGCGGATCGACTTCCCAGCCGGTGGGATCGAGATAGATCTCGCGCGAATGTTTTGCGACCTCCGCCGCCATGCCTCGGTCCATGCCCAGCGCCACGAGCGCCGCTTCGGCTGCGGTGAGAATGGCACGCCACCACGCTTCTGCGTCCCCCGCGAAGGCATGTGCGAGTTCTGCCCGATGCCAGGGAAACGCGCCGGACAAGAACGGACGGATATTGTCGGCCATGCCGATGAAGGCGGGATCGACCATTCCCGCGGCTGTCTCCAGCGCGCCGGTATAACGTCCTCTGCGAACGGCAAGGGTGCCCTCAAAGTCCCAAACAATGTAGCGATCAGGCGAAATACTGGTAATCATGCGGACAACCGAAACGAATGAGTTTTAAATAGGATATACCACTGTTAAGAGGTATATACCTTTAACCTCATTCATGTGACATCTGCAAGACAACCGGACGCCGTGCATGGACAACGCAACATCAGAAACAAAATCTTTATGGCGGCAGGTCGCCGCCGCGTTGCGCGGGCGGATCGAACAGGGAGAGTTGAAACCCGGCGAAAAAATTCCCTCCAGCCAGGACATCGCCCGGGAATTCAACGTCAACCGGATGACGGCGCGCCGCGCGCTGGCCTCACTGGAAGAAGAAGGACTGCTCCGTATTCTGCATGGCAGCGGCACCTTCGTCAGCGACGCGCCGATTCCTTACGTCGTTGGCCGCCGGGTCCATTTCGACCGCAATCTTGAAGCCGTGAATGCGCGCCCGGACCGCAAATTGCTGCGCTGGTGGCTTGAAACGGCGACGGAAGATGTCGCAGCAGCTCTCGGTCTTGGCATAAAAGCGCCGCTGCTCGCCCTGGAAATCGGCGCTTACGCCAATGGTCACCCCATCGGCATCGGCACCCGCTTTTGTTGTGCGACACGGTTTTCCGGCTTTCCGGAGATTTTCGAAGAGCTGGGATCGATCAGCGAAACACTGAAACGGTTCGGCGTGGTTGACTATCAACGTGCAAAAACAATCGTCGTCGCACGGCTGCCCGCACCTCACGAACATCATTTCCTCAAATCGTCGAAATCGCTGCCGGTGCTCGCCTACACCGCAATCGACCGGGCCGCGGACGGAAACCCGATATCCTGCTTCATCGGCTGCTTTTCGTCACAGGCAATCGAATTGCACATCACCGACTGAGGCGCAGGGAAACGCAAATGAACCTGCGCATGAAGACATGCCTTTTTGTTGCCGCTGCCGGCCTTCTGGCATTCGCCGCTTTCCAGCTGAAGGATTTTTACATCGGCATAGGGGAACGCGCCATGGGCGGTTATGACGGCTCCTCCACCAACTCCGATGCAGCCTTCGAGGCCGCGCGTGAAGCAGAGGAGGCGGCGGCCCGCGCGGAGGCCGCAGCCGATGCCCTGAAACGTCAGGACTGATCGTTGCGGCACCTTCGGCAGCGATTCCCCAAGAAAACCGCAGGGATCAGCGGCTCCTGAACAGGTCGAGGATGTTGCGACGGCTGGTGGTTGCGGGCACCGCAGTACCGCGTTCGAGCTGGCGGGCGGCGATGGCAGGCGTGCCCGAACCTTCGATATCCACCCACCGGCCGGCATGTTCTGTGGATTGGCGCTTGAGGTAGGTATAGGGCGTTTCATCCCATCGAAAGATCTTGGTTTTCATGTTGTCGAGGATGAAATCGCCGCGATCCGTCCTGACCGTCAGCACGGCATGGCCCTGGGACTGTTCGTCCAGCACCACCGTGATCAGCAGGTCGGAAACAGGCAAACCCGCATCCATGAGCCGCTTGCGTTTTTCCAGCACGAGATCATCGCAATCTCCTGCGCCCTTATAGGGATATTCCCAATAGTCCTCATAACCCCACACTTCCATGTCGGTCCGCTGGTCGATCTCGACATTGACGGCATTGTTGACCGAGACGATGGTCGCCCAGAGATCGGGCGTGAGATTGAGCGGCGGCGTGGATTTTACCGGCTGGCACTCGGACGAATGCCGCTGGCAGAAGTCATAGTGCCCGACGGGTTGTGACGTGATCCTGCCCGTCTGCATCGAGGGAGACGCCTGCGCCGGCGCGGCCAAACCCACGACAGCCAGAATGAAACATGCTTGCAGCGATTTGATGAGATGGCTCATGTTCGTCTCCTGACGACATGCGCTACCCGTGGCGACTTGAGGTCGCATGAAACAAAATGTTCGACTTTTAACGACCCCGAAAATTCCGGCCCGGATGGGTCGAGAAGAAGGGAGCAACAGCATTCGGGGCGGCAGCAACGGTAAAGTGAGCGGCGGCAACTTGCCACGCGTGGGCGGCCTGCCTTAAGAAGGAGCCCTCACCGCAACACGATCCCCATCATCGAGAACGCTGTATGAGCCTGTTTGCGAAGTCCACCCGCGCGGCCGCTGTCCTTCTGGCGCTGGCCTTCCTGCCTTCTTATGCCGCAGCCCAGCAGATGGTCGTTGTGCCTCCCGGCAACCGCTCGGTCGAACAGCCCGAAATACCGCAGGCCTCCGCCATCAGAACCAAGGCGTTCGCCACGACCTACGAGGAAAAATTTCGCAAGACGGTCGATCTCCTGAACAGCGAACCCGGCCTGCTGGGAAAAATCAGGAAGGCAGGCGCGGCCTATGGCATCGACCCGATCCACATCGTTGGCGCCATCGTCGGGGAACATACCTTCAACGTCTCGGCCGTGGATCGCATGCAGACCTATTATATCAAGGCCATCTCCTATGCCGAACTCGATATCAAGTTCAGCTATAACGGCGTGGCCCTGAAGACATTTCTCCAGCGGCCGGAATTCCGCTCCTGCGAGGCGCTTGCCACCACCTCGCAACAATGGAGCTGCCGCGATAGCGTCTGGGACCAGAGCTTCCGTGGCAAGGTAGTGGATGGCGCCAGCTATGAGGCGATCTCCTTCCAGCGGGCCTTCTTCCAGCCCTTTTACGCGGGGCAGACTTTCGGGCTCGGCCAGATCAGCCCGCTGACGGCGCTGCAGGTCACCGATCTCGTGAACAAGACGAGCGGCCTTGCGAAACTGTCGGCCGACAGGCCGAAGGATATCTACCGCGACGTCATGGATCCCGACCGCAGCATCCTCTACATCGCCGCCATCATCAGGGATTCCATCGACGCCTACAGGGAAAAGGGCTTCGACATTTCCGGCAACCCCGGCATCACCGCCACGCTCTACAATGTCGGCCAGCCAAGACGCCGCGCGGAACGCCTGCGGACCGCCGTGGATGCGGGCGCAAAAAAACTGTTGCCGGTGGAAAACTATTATGGATGGCTGATCAACGACCGTCTCGACACCCTGAAAAACATTCTCGACGGCAAGGCCATCGACCGGCGCACCACCTCCGATATTGGCGAGCCTAAGCAATAGGGGCTTTTTGCCGGCGAACGGGTAGCAATCGCCCAGATTGCACAGCATCCGATGTTTCGAACAATTGTCGCGTATTATACGCGCCAAGATTGCCAAACCGCACCATTTCGGCGGCAAAAAATCGAAAACCGCTTTTCCAACCGTCGAAAATTTGCTAGTTGGACCGGCACAAGAATTTACTGATAGTGGGATAAATCCGCCCTATGCCTGACGAAGGCGACAGTACCGACAGTAGTCGACACCGAACGAGGCTGGCTCGCATAACGCGACGCCAGCCTCGGATTTTCTTGTTTTTCTCAAAGCAGATGCTTCCAGCCTCGGATGTTCGGTCCGGGGCTTTGCGCGTTCGCACCCATTCCCATAAAGGCTCCTGAACATGGAATTCCTCGCAGATCCGAATATATGGATCGGCCTCGTCACCCTTATCGTTCTCGAAGTCGTGCTCGGCATCGACAATCTCGTCTTCATCGCGATCCTTGCCGACAAGCTGCCGCCGCACCAGCGCCATCGGGCCCGGATCGTCGGCCTGTCGCTGGCGCTGATCATGCGCCTCCTGCTGCTTTTTTCCATCTCATGGATCGTCACGCTGACGCGGCCGCTTTTCAGCATCGCGGATTATTCCTTCTCGGGGCGCGATCTCATTCTCATGCTCGGCGGCGCGTTTCTTCTCGCCAAGGGCACGATGGAATTGCACGAACGGCTGGAAGGTGACCAGAAGCCGAAACAGGGCAAGGTCGTGCATGCGGTCTTCTGGCAGCTCATCGTGCAGATCGTGGTGCTCGATGCGGTGTTCTCGCTCGATAGCGTCATCACCGCCGTTGGCATGGTCAATAATCTCTGGGTGATGATTACCGCCGTCTGCGTGGCCATGGCCGTGATGATGGCGGCATCCAGGCCGCTGATGACCTTCGTGTCGAAACATCCGACCGTGGTCATTCTCTGCCTCGGTTTTCTCTTGATGATCGGCTTCAGCCTGATCGTCGAGGGCTTCGGCTTCCATCTGCCCAAGGGTTATCTTTATGCCGCCATCGGCTTTTCCGTGCTTATCGAGGCGGCAAACCAGATCGGCCGGCGCAACCGTGAAAAGCGTATCACCGCCGGAGACATGCGCGAGCGCACCTCCGATGCCATTCTGCGGCTTCTGGGTGGCCGGGTCGGCGAACAGCCGTCCCTTGGCGAGACCGCCGACGTCATTGCCGCGCAGGCCGCGCAAGGCGATCTGTTCAAATCCGAGGAAAAGGACATGATCCGCGGCGTACTCACGCTTGCCGAACGCCCCGTCATCTCCATCATGACCCCACGGACGGAGATCGACTGGCTGGATATCGACGCCGATCACGACACGTTGAGAAGCCGCCTGCTGGAACTCGACCATTCCCGGCTGATGCTGGCGCAGGGCAAGCTGGACTCCTTCCTGGGCGTCGCCGCCACCAGAGACCTGCTGCGCGATCTGCTGCATGACGGAAAACTGAACCTCGAACGTTCGCTGCGCGAACCCCTTGTCGTGCATGAAAGCGCCACGGCCTTGCAGGTCATGGAACAGCTGCGCACATCGCCACTCCAGATGGCCGTCATCATCGACGAATACGGCACGCTTCAGGGTATCGCCACGCCCACGGACATTCTCGAGGCGATTGCGGGCGAGTTTCCGGACGAGGGTGAGGAATCGCAGATTTCCGGACGGTTGGAAGACGGCTCCTGGCTGCTCGACGGCACCGTCGATGTCAGACGCGTCTCCTATCTCCTTGATATCGATCTGGTGGATGATGCCGACCGTTACTCTACTATCGCGGGCTATATTCTCTGGCGCCTCAGCCGCCTTCCCGAAATCGGTGAGCGTATTGCCGGCGACGGGTTCGAATTCGAGATCGTCTCGTGCTCCGACCGAAACATCGAAAAGATCCGGGCGTGGAACACCAGCCTTTCTGATGGATGATCCGGGCGTGGGAGGTGGTGGGCAACGGCACCTCCCGCCCGAATGTCTCGATTGGAATAGGCGGCGCCCTATGGCCTGTGATATCAGACCATGGTTCGCAACGGGGGGAATCGAATGGCGAGAGGGTTCGTGACAGCCGAAGAGGTAGCGAAAAGGGCCGGGGTTTCGCGCTCCGCCGTCTCGCGTACCTTCACACCCGGCGGCAGCGTATCGAAGGCCGTCCGGCGCAAGGTGCTGAAAGCCGCACAGGAACTCGGCTACCGCGTCAACCGTCTGGCGCAGGGCCTCAACAATGACCGTTCCAACCTCATCGGGGTCGTCGGCGCCAATCTCAGCTCTCCCTTCATTTCAAAGCAGCTCGATCTGCTGAGCATCGGGCTTCTGCGTCGCGGCCTGCAATGCCTGCTGCTGAATGCGGCGGATGCGCGCAAGGACATCGCTCCGCTGATCGAACGGCTCTTCGAGTTCCGCGCCCAGGCTATCGTCGTTCTCTCCGGCGAGCCGCCGGCCTCGATCGTCGACGAATGCATCGCCAATGGTGTGCGCCTCATCCTCATCAATCAGCGTCTTGACCGCACCGATACGAACATGGTGCTGAGCGACGATTCCCGCGGTGCCGAGCTTGCCGCCATGCGACTTGTGGAGGCAAAATGCAAAAAGGTCGCGGTCATTTCCAGCGGCAGCCAGACGCCGGCCCAGTTGCGCCGCGCCAGCGCCTTCACCCAGCGCATGACCATCGAAGGCATCGAGGTCGTTCCATGGTCCGGCGGACCGACGAGCTATGACAGCGGTTATCAGGCCGGCCGCGAGTTGCTGACCGACAAAACGATAGACGGCGCCTTCTGCGTGACCGATCTGCTGGCGCTCGGCTTCATGGATGCCGCACGGCTGGAAATGGGCCGTCGAGTACCGGAAGACATATCGATTGTCGGTTTCGACGATATTCCGCAGGCCGGCTGGAAAAGCTACCAGCTGACGACCGTTGCCCAATCCTTCGACGCGTTGACCGAGAAGGTTTTGACCGCGCTCGATAGCGATGAGCCGGAAACCCGGCTTCAGGTCGTACCCGTCTCGATGGTGGAGCGCATCACCGCGCGCTAGACGCTTCCACGTCCATCCGCCGGCATCCTCCGTTCAAACCGCAACGCGTTCGTGACGCGGTGCAAGCCGAAGCGTCAGATCGCCCGGGCTGCTCTCGGCACGTTCAAGAAACAGGCCGAGGGCTCCGAAGAAGATTTCGAGAAAACTCTCCACCGAACCATCGTGATGATCCGGCGCGCGACCGAAGCGCTCCGCCAGCATTCGATAAAGGGAAAGCCGGTGCGGCGCGATATGCGGCAGCGCAAGACCTGCGCCCTGGCGCAGGCAATACCAGTCGGCAATCAGCTCGAACATCGGCAGCTCTGAGGACAGGACAGCATCGTCGGACGAGGATAGGCCTTCGTCTCCAAGCAGGCCGAGAACGTCCCGAATGCTTTTGTCGGCGATTGCCGCGACGACCTCGGCTGGCCATTCCCTGGTAAAATAACGCTGCCTGATCAGCGCCCGGTTATGGCCCAGCAGAAAATCACCGTAATTGCCGGCAGCAAAAGCCCGGTCGTTTTCCTCGCCCGCCAGTCCCGTTTCCTGCGCGTAACCACGGCAAATGCGGTCATTGACCGGAAGGGCAGCCATCTCCACCGTCTCGACAAGGATTTCCTGCCGCGACGGATGGACGACCTTGAAGGCGGGCGGAAAGGCGACAAGCGATGGCACGGCGATATTGGTGAGCGAATTTTCGCCCTCCCCGCGCCGCGTCACGCCTTCCACATGCAGGTGCCCGCTGAAATGGACGGCAAGCCCGGCCTGTAACAGCGCATCCTCCACGGCCCTGCGCGGCGTGCGACGCACGACATTGGTTTCGCCGAACAGGGCGCTTTCTGCGCCGCTTGCACCATCGAAAGGGTCGAGCGCCGGATAATGGGAAAAGCCGAGCAATGTCTTGCCGTGCATTTCCGCCCTGCGGCGCACATCGGCGATCCAGTCGATGAGGAAAGGCTTGCAGCGCAAAAGCGCATTCCAGCCACCGGAGGTGCTGTCGGTGAAAGCCGCCTCCTCGCCCGTTTCAAACGCACCATCGAGCGGCTCGAAAATATTGGCATCGATCATCAGCAGCCAGAGGCCCGGCTCCGGCTCGACCAGATAGGAGGCATCCATCAGGCGGTAGACATTGCGCCCATCGGGCGAGCGCACCTCATACAGCCGGTCTTCCGCCGCATCGGACATTCCAAAAGGGGTTTCCCAATGCAGATAGTCCGGCTGACGGAAATAACCGAAAGCCGCCATCGGAC
This sequence comes from Agrobacterium sp. LEGMi-208b, assembly GCF_059511785.1. Classification (NCBI taxonomy): domain Bacteria; kingdom Pseudomonadati; phylum Pseudomonadota; class Alphaproteobacteria; order Hyphomicrobiales; family Rhizobiaceae; genus Agrobacterium; species Agrobacterium sp. LEGMi-208b. The sequence continues at coordinate 1,821,696 of NZ_CM183446.1, read as the reverse complement.
CAAGGCCCGCAGGATAACCCTCGCAATACATCCGGTCGCTGACGACAACGCGCTCACCGGCCCGCCGTGCATCGCTTGAAACGGAAAGACATTTGCCGTTCTCCGTCAGAAACTCCTTGGTATGGTGCCGCCCGCGAGGGCCGAAAATATCGTGGTTTCCGGGCAATGCGTAGAAGGCCGTGCCGTGGGTATCGCTGTGGCGCTGCAGGATGCCCTTCAGCGTTTCAGTCGTCACCCGCTGGCCATCATCGGTATAATCGCCCAGCAGCACCACATGGCGAATGCCGCGCTGCCGCACCTCTTCGAGCGCCGCATGGAGCGCATCGGCGCTCTCGTTGAAAACCCGGGTGGATTCGCGTGTATCCGACCAGCTGCGCATGGTGATGCGCTGGCCACCGATCTCGATACCGGGAAATCCGAAATCAGCTGCCGTGTCATGGAAATGCGCGTCGGCGATGATGGCAACGGAGGGAAGCGTGCGTGTCAGCATGGTTGAGCGGTCTTTCTGCCCTCGACCATGTCGATCCAGTCGGAAGCACGGCGAGCGGCTGCATAAAGCATCGGTTTCGGCGTCTCGAACCATTCGTCAGGCCGCAGCTCCCGTTTCGTGCGGATCACGGCCAGCGCATCGTCGAGGGTCGGATAGAGATCCGGCTGCTGCTTGTGCAGGAAAAGCGCCACCAGCGAGACAGAACGGCTGCGCCCACTGCGGCAATTGACCAGCACATTGCCGCCATCGGCAAAGGGATAGGTTTCCCGCTCAGGCATGGTCTGACGCAACGCGCCGTCGAGAATGTAATAGGCACCCAGCATCATGGTGTCGGGGCTGCCCTCGCCATCGATAAGGCCAAGCTTGTAGTAGCGGATATCGCCATAGCCAACGGCGCGCCTGTCGCCCTCTTCCGCCACGGCCTGCACGAGATTGATATCCAGATTGACGGCGCAATTGACGACGGTGGTGATGCCATGCCGGCGAAGGAGCCCGAGATCACCCGCACCATCGCTGCCGCCGATGTAAAGCGCAGCACCGTGCGGGCCGAGCCCTTCCGCAATCAGGCTGATTGCAGGCCGGGCATAAACGGGTCCATCCATGTCATTCCTCCCCATGCACGAAGGACCCAGGGCCCCCGTCATAAATCAGGCCGATGCAGCCTGAGGATGATCCGAAAGCTGCCGCGCGGCCAAGACTATATTCGATGCCTGGCTGATGCCTTTGGCAACACCGGCAGCTGCGGCCAGCACCGGTCCGCCATCCCTGAGACTGCCGATCTCCAGAAATGGGCACACATCGCCGCCAGCTTCGCTGACGAGTAGCAGCCCCGCAAGACAATCCCATGAATTCATATGCAATTCGAGATAGCCATCGGAACGGCCATCGGCCACATAGGCAAGCGCCAAGGCACCGGAGCCGGCGCGGCGAACATTGGCGCCCATATCGAGCAGGTTCTTGACCACATCGAGATAGGTGGCGTTCGCGATACGGGTAGACCACCCCATCTCGATCGAAGCCGCATCGAAACGCTCCGTTTCCGCAGTCCGGATCGGCTGCCCGTTGCGTGTCGCTCCCTCGTCGCGACGGGCGAAATAAAGCTCGCCAAGGGCGGGATTATAGATCGCGCCGATTTCGGTCCGGCCGTTTTCGACATAGGCGATTGAGATGCAGAAATGCGGAATGCCACGGGCAAAATTGGCGGTGCCGTCGATAGGATCCACGACCCAGACGCGCTCACCGATCTCGCCGCCGCCCTCTTCACCGAAAAAACTGTCTTCCGGGAAAGCGGCCGAGATCACGCCGCGAATATGCGCTTCGGAAGCCGCATCGGTCACCGTCAGAAAATCCTGCGGCCCCTTCATCGAAAAGCTGCGCGTCGCCTCGCCCTGAAAACCTTTCAGCACCAGCTCCCCTGCCGAAAGAATAACGTTGCGGCACAATTCGGCACGCGCCGCCAATGTGTCGGGATAGTGGATCGAATCCATGCGCAAGAACCATTTCTCAAAATTTGAACACGCGCCCATGTTGCACACGCGTTCAATCTTTTCAAGAGAGTTTGAAAAGGAATTGACGACCATCGGAAGCGGCCAGTCTCATCATGCCAATTCGATGGATTCGCGGCAGCTCATGACAAGAGACAAAGGGCCTTCACACCATCACGAGGGGTATTTGAGAAAGTGCTTAATAATGGAAATAATAAACTGTTGCGAAGTGCGGCGCCTGCATCTTGCGGTTGATGGAGTTGTCTATCGGTTAACCCTGTGTATTTCCAATGACGTAACAGGAATTATGTTACAAATGACGCTCTGTACTTGAAGAGCCATGAATGAAAATACTGAACGCCACACAAAGATTGCAGGATTTCATGTCCGTCCGGTCTGACAATCCTGATTTGCTGAAAGCACAGTACCGGGCTTTCACCCGGCAGATGCCGATGATGTATTTCATTTTGCTCTCAAGCACCTGGGCGCTGGCGGTGACCCATATGCAACTGGCGCCGCTCTGGCTCACGGTTGGAGTTCCCGCTCTCTTCACGCTCGGCTGCACGCTCAGGGTCGCCTTCTGGTGGAGGACACGTGGCAGGGATCCCGAACCCCGTGTGGCGCACGCAGCCCTTCGGCGCACAAACCGCCTCGCCGCCGGCATAGCCATGGCGTTCACGCTCTGGTCTTTTCTACTTGTGCCCTATGGGGATGCCTATACGCGATCCCATGTCGCCTTCTATATGGCGATTACCGTCATTTCCTGCATTTTCTGTCTGATGTATGTGCGCTCGGCCGCCTTCATGGTGACGGTCATCGTCAATGGCGCCTTCATCGCCTTCTTTCTGGCGTCACGGCAACCGACATTTGTCGCCATCGCCATCAACGTGCTGCTGGTCTGCGCCGGCATGATGTCGATCCTTTTGACCAACTACCGCAATTTCGAGCGCATGGTCATTTCACAGCAGCGCACGGAAGCGCTGAGCAACGAAAACCTGCTGCTTGCCAATATCGACAGCCTGACGGAACTGCCGAACCGCCGCGCCTTTTTCGCCCATCTTGAAGCCGAACTCGAAAAGGCCAGAGCCAACGGAACCCGGCTGGCGCTGGGGGTCATCGATCTTGACGGGTTCAAGCCGGTCAACGACCTTTACGGCCACTCGGTGGGAGACAGGCTGCTGGTCAATGTCAGCAAGCGCCTCACGGCCAATCTGAAAGCCAGCAGGGCCTTTCGACTGGGTGGCGATGAATTCGCCATCGTCGCTCCGATCATCCCCGATGACCAGCAACTCGTCGCAAATGCCAATGCGATCTCCGAGCAGTTGAAGGCGCCGTACCATATGCCGGAAGGGACCGTGCATGTGTCCGCTTCTATGGGAATAGCCGTCTTTCCAAACCTTGCCTCCACGCTTGAGCAGCTTTTCGACAGGGCGGATTATGCCCTTTACCATGCCAAGAAAACCCGGCGTGGTGATGCGGTTCTGTTCGATGCGGAACACGAAAAGCAGATCAATATCGAAGCCCGCATCGAGCATCTGCTCAAACAGCGGGATATGGAAAACGAGCTTTCGGTCGTGTTCCAGCCGATCGTCGATATACGCGACGGAAGAACGGCAGGTTTTGAAGCTCTGGCACGCTGGCACAGCCCGGTTCTCGGCCATGTGCCGCCTTCCCAGTTTTTTCCCATCGCGGAACGGGCCGGCATCGTCAGTTCGCTGACGCGGCCGCTTCTCAAGATGGCGCTGGCCTCCGCCGCCAAGTGGGAACCTTCCCTTCGCCTGTCGTTCAACCTCTCGGCCCAGGACCTCAATTCCCATGAGGGCGTGCTGTCCCTGCTCGGCATCATCGAAAACAGCTGCTTCGATGCGCGGCGTCTCGACCTTGAAATCACCGAGACGGCCTTTGCGCATGATTTCGAACAGGTCAGGCAGTCGGTCGAAATGCTGCGGCGTCTCGGCTGCGGCATTTCGCTGGACGATTTCGGCACCGGTTATTCCAGCCTGACGCGACTGCATGCATTGCCGCTGACCAAGATCAAGATCGACCGCAGCTTCGTCACGGATCTGCACGAAAAACCGGCCAGCTACAAAATCGTGAAATCCCTTCTCACGCTCAGCCGGGACATGGGGCTGGAATGTGTGGTGGAAGGCGTGGAAACACCAGCCGAGCTTGCCGCGCTTGAAGGCCTCGGCGCCACGCTGGTGCAGGGCTATATTTATGCGCCGCCGCTGGGAGAGCAGGAGGCCCTGGAATTTCTTTCGGCGTGGATGCATGGAGGCAGAGCATCCACGGGCAAAGTCTAGAACAGGTTCCGCCAATCAAACCGGCGAAACCCGTTCAAGGCCGTCTTCCAAACCGCCCCGTGGTCTCCGCAAGACAATAGGGAGTTCCCCCGACCCGATCAGGATCCGCGGCTCGCCTGCAGTGGCCAGAACCAGATCGTTTCCGAATTATAGTAGCAGGCCGATGCGCATTGGGTGGCTTCCGAACCGCCGCGCACGAGATCGATGTGACCGCCGCCGGTATAACCGGGGATATTGTTGAAGGCCACGACACCGTTGCGCGCGCCGATGCCGTTGCGCGCCGTCGTGGGGGTGAAAGGCTCGGGCTCACCGAGATAGCTCGTCCTCTTCATCAGGTTGGCGAGACGGTGCATGTTCACCTCTATGCCCTTTCCGGCAGAGGAGCCTTTCTGGATGCGGTGCGAAGAGGGCACGATGTTGATGCCCGACTTCACGAAAGCGATGCTGACGCGGATGGCGCAGGTATTGTGATAGTTCGGATTGCCGATGAAATCTTCCCAGCCGATTTCGGTGAACAGATCACGCTGGCTGAGATAATTCGGATGCGACGGGTCGCTGCTCGGATAATTCTTGTAGAGAGTATCAAAGTTAACACGCATGGTTCGTCCCACTAGTTACTTTTCTGCTCACAGGGAAAGGAGACCTTGAGCGCCTCCCGCACGAGAATGGCTGCCTGTTCATCCAGTTTTTCCGCAGGCATATCGCTAAGATAGGTGTAGATCCGGTCGGTGAGTTCATGGGGCGCCACGGCACCCGCACCGCACCAGTCCGTTCCGCTTGTCAGATCGGCCACACCGGCGATATAGGCGCTCGATTTTGCGACGGAAACCAGCCGCCGCATTTCCGGATCAGACACTTCAGGGGCAAGTTTGCCCTCGATGGCCTGCTTGAGTTCGGCACCGGAGAATATCCATGTCCGTTCCTCGGCCCCGGCCGGTGAAAGACCGGACAGAGCCAGAACAACCGGCACGGAAACAAAAAACGCATATAGGGAGCGCATGGCAAACCCGCCTCGTCCAACGTGGATGAGAAACATCACGACGTGAGCTGCAAAACTGCAATGAAAACGTTCCGGTGCCGGCAATGCCGGCACCGGGTCGCGTGGCTATCAGGCGGCCTTGGTCGTCGCCAGATCGTAGGAAGCGATCATCGGAGACTGCGGCGAGTTGTTGTCGTCGAACGGCGTGTACTTCACTTCCATTTTCGTGAAGTTGAGCTTGATGGTCTCCACCGGACGGTCACCGCTGGAATCCACCGAGTAGCTGGCGATAAGCGTGTTCGTCAGCAGGTATTCGATATAGGTGTTGCCCGGATTGCCGGTCGTCACCAGGTGGATCGTTGCAAGCTTGCCGGTGCGGCCGGCGCAGGCTTCCTGGAAAAGCTTCGTGGAAGAAGAATCGCTGACCTTCGTCAGAATGACTTCCGAGATGGTCGGTTCGGATGCTTCGCGGTTTGCAGCAGAACCAGCAGAGGTGTTCATGTTGCGGGCCACGTTCCAATGAATGGCTTCAATGTCCATCCACTTGCGGTGCTCCTCATGCGTGGCGTCGCCCTGGATACCGTCAATCTGCAGATAAATTGGCATGCTGTAAGCTCCTGTAGCTGAAATGACCTCTTGCTTCGAGGCCGCGTTACCCTTCGTCTAATGCCGCATGCGTCGGGTAGCCCCATCCGACGCGGCAACTTTATCCACCCCAACCTCTTCGGTTACGGCGAATTCATCTGCTTCCCCAGCCGCTTCGGCACGAATGCCGAACCCGTTTTCACCAAAATCGACAACGATCTTCCCGACGCGTTCTCCCGCAATGACCTTCTCGAGGAAAAAGCTGGAAAGAGGCGGCAGGAGATCCTTGCCGATCATGATCTCGATGGCGCGTGCGCCAATTTCACTTGCACCGGCGCGCACCACCAGGGCATCGCGCGCCGCATCGGACAATCTCAGGTCGGTGCCATATGTTGCGAGCACACGTTCCCTGATCTTGCCAATCTGCATGTCCACGATCCTTGCAAGCTCCTCCGTGCCGAGCGGCATGAAGGGCAGAATGATCGTGCGCCCGAGGAATGCGGGCTTGAACTGTTTGGAGAGCTCCGGCATCAGAAGCGCTTCCAGCGCCTCACCTTCCGGCATCGTGTCGGGATCGGCGGAAAGCGCCGAAAGCAGTTCCGAACCGGTATTGGCCGTCATGAAGATCGTGGTGTTCTTGAAATCGACGTCACGGCCTTCGCCATCGCGAAGCACGCCCTTGTCGAACACCTGATAGAAAATATCCTGGACGCCGGGGTGGGCCTTGTCGATCTCATCGAGAAGGAGAACACCGAACGGCCGGCGGCGCACCGCTTCCGTCAGCACCCCGCCTTCGCCGAAACCGACATAACCGGGCGGTGAGCCGAGAAGCAGCGAAACCTTATGCTCCTCCTTGAACTCCGACATGTTGATCGTCGTCAGATGGCTGTTGCCGCCATAGAGCAGATCGGCCAGCGACAGCGCCGTTTCGGTCTTGCCCGTTCCGGACATGCCGACAAGGAAAAACACGGCCGGCGGGCGGCGCGGATCGGACAATCCGGCACGGGCGGTGCGCATGGCATCGGCAATCCGGGTAATTGCGGCATCCTGCCCCACCACCCGCTGCCGCATGCGCTGATCCAGCGTGCGGGCACTTTCGATCTGGTCCGCCAGAAGCTTCCCGAGCGGAATCCCGGTCCATCGCGAGACGACGGCGGCAATCGCTTCACGATCGACCACGGTCGGCACAAGTCTTTCGGCATTTGCCGGCCGCATATCCGCGGCAGGCCGCAGATGCGAAACATTCGACGCGCCTGTTTCGGCCGGCTGCTCTTCGCTGAGCGCCGCCAGTTCGGCCATCTCCGCGTCATATCGGCCGCGCAGATCATCGATCCCGCCCTCAAGCCGTTCAAGCTCGTCACGTATCGACTGGATGCGGTTTTGCATGTCCTCATCCTGCGGTTCACGCAGAAGCCAGTTCAACTCGTCCGACAGAAGGCGCCGCTCGCTTTCCATGGCGCGCAGCCGCTCCGGCAGGGTCTGGCGTGCCAGCGAAACGGCCGCGGCGGCCGTATCGAGCAGGCTGACAGCCTTGTCCGGCAATTGCCGCGCTGGCATGTAGCGCGCGGATAATTGCACGGCGGCCACGATTGCCTCGTCACGAACGGTGACGTTGTGATGGCTGACGAAACTATCCGCCACACCGCGCAACATCCGTATCGCGGTCGCCTCATCCGGCTCGCGCACATGCACGGGCTGGAAACGACGCGTCAGCGCCGCATCTTTTTCGAAATATTTCTTGTATTCGCTCCACGTCGTCGCCGCGACGGTCCGCACTTCGCCTCGTGCGAGTGCGGGTTTAAGAATATTCGCCGCATCGCCCTGACCCGCAGCCCCACCCGCGCCGACAAGGCCATGGGCCTCATCGATGAACAGGATGACCGGTTCGGCCGAACGCTTGACCGCGTCGATCACACCGTGCAGGCGCCGCTCGAACTCACCCTTCACGCCGGCACCGGCCTGCAGCAGCGAAATATCGAGGTTCAGCAGGCGGACATTGCGCAGTTTTTCCGGAACGTTGCCGGAGGCGATTTCCAGCGCCAGCGCTTCGGCGACCGCCGTTTTGCCCACACCGGCCTCACCCACCAGAATGGGATTGTTCTGCCGGCGGCGCGTCAGAATATCAACGAGCTGGCGCAACTCATCATCGCGGCCGATAACGGGATCGACCTTGCCGTTGCGGGCATCGGCGGTCATGTCCTGGGTGTAAAGGCGCAAGAAATCGTTCTGGCCGGCGGTACCTGCCTGTCCTGCACCTACCGATGCGGAAGGAATATCCGCGGCTGCGCCGGTGTCGGACGAGCTGCGAAGACGTTCGAGCGCCGCACGATCCATCGCCTTGAGAGACGGGAATGCCGAGCGGACGAAGGAGCGAAGTGAGGTTTCCTCATCCATCGCCAGCAAGAGATCGCAAAGCGTCACGCGGTCACGGCCAGCCTCCAGCGAAGCAAGAACCCATGCCTCGCGGGCCGCCGTCAGGATGTTCTGGGAGAGCGACAAGGCCTCCCCGTCGCCGATAATGGCCTCTTCCAGACTCCGGCCGATTTCAGCCTTCAATACCGGAAGTGGAATTTTTAATTCCTCGAATGTTTCCGCATAGATACCGGTATCCACAACCGCCAGCAGCCAGTGCGGGATATCCACGTATCTGTGCCCCATGCGCACCGCAATGGAAGCCGCAGCTTCAAGGGTAACGCGCAGGTCTGGCTCAAGCGCTCCAATGAGGCGATTGAGATCGATATGCGACATGCAATGAGCCTCCTGCCCCGGTTCATTCCACAACGTGACGTGGAATAACTATGATGATGAAACCGGGTTGTCCACCCCGAAGTTTATTTTTTATCGGGTTAGATTAGGCAGTAGACGCCACAATTTAGACACATTTTGAATAAGTCTGTCTGATCAATAGCCTCACGTAAGGGAAGTAACTACAAAAAATCCATTACTATTTTCTGGGGATAGACTACTCTTGGATACGCAGCATGTTAAAAGAGATATAGAATTTTTGGGGAATTGCGGAGATAATATCCGCAACGATTCAAGAATGCGTGAAATATACTATAGAATTAAGGACGAAAGAAACCAGGCACGCGCAGAAGAGCGGGCTGCATCCCCCCAGGATAACCTGAAGATTTCCAGTAGCTGGGACAGTGTCAGCAATCTTGGATTGCAGATTATATATTCCGAAAGCAAGGATGTTGAAATATTGGCGTGGCTCGCGGAAGCAAGCCTGCGACTGCGCGGCTTCCATGGGCTGCGCGAAATCTACGAGCTTTGTGGTGATCTTTTTTACAACCACTGGGACTCATTGCGCTCGATCAGCGATGATAATGACGAGGAAAAATTTGCACCTTTTGCGGGATTGAATGGCATTGGCAGCGAGGGGACACTTGTTCAGCCGCTCCGGCTGGCATCGTTGATCCCCGGGGGGAAGTTCGGAGAACACAGTCTCTGGGATTTCCAGCTGGCGCAGCGTCCGAACGAGAGCAAACGCCGCGAAGAACTGTACCGGATAGCGTCCGAGGCAGGTGTCGCCGCCATGTCTTCCCATCTGGCGGCGGTGAATGCCTGTCTCTCCTCGTTTGATGCCATCACGGCCGTTCTTTCCGAACGTTGCGGCCAGGCCGCCCCCCCGAGTTCCAATATCCGCAACACGCTTATCGAAGCGGCCGCGGCAATTCGCACGCTGGGTGGGCGCGACCAGGAACCGGCACCGGTCGAACAGGCACCGGCCGTCGTTGCGGGCACCGATGAAAGCGGGCAGCCGGCCGTTCGTGCACCTGCAGCCTCCCCGGAAGGCATATCTTCGCGCGATGAGGCGTTTGAAACTCTTCTTTCGGTTGCGCGTTATTTTCGCCGTACCGAACCGCACTCACCGATTTCGCTCTCCATCGAAACGCTGGTTCGCAGGGGGCGCATGGATTTTTCGGAACTGCTGGCGGAGCTTCTGCCGGAAGCGCAGGCCCGTAACGCCGTTCTGACGGCCGCCGGCATCAAACCCGGCGGAGACAACAACGGAAAATAACCAACTCGGGGCGAGACGACGCCCCGTAACAGTCATCCATGCCAAGGGGCATCAAGGAGGTTGAAATGGCAAGTGTACATGAAAAGCTGGAGCGGGTTCGCAAGCCCCGCGTTCACATCAAATACGAAGTCGAAACCGAAGGCGCGATGGTGGTCAAGGAGCTGCCTTTCGTGGTCGGCGTGCTCGGTGATTTCTCCGGCAATCCCACCCAGCCGCTCAAGCCGTTCGGCGAGCGTAAATTCGTTCAGATCGACCGCGACAATTTCGACGAAGTCATGCGCCGTATGACGCCGGGCCTCAACATTTCCGTTGCCAATACGCTGCAGAAAGACGGCACGGACATGCAGGTCAACCTGAAGTTCGAGAGCATGGACGATTTCGAACCCGGCGCCGTCGTGCAGCAGGTTCCGGCGCTCAAGGCGCTTCTGGATGCCCGCAACGAGCTGCGCGACCTGCTTTCCAAGGCCGACCGCTCGGAAGATCTGGAGCGGATGCTGGAAGATATTCTGCAGAACAAGACCGACCTCGCAACGCTGGTTTCCGAACTGAAGGAAAAGAACGGCGCGAGCGAATAATCGCCTGTGCGGAGGAGAACCTCCCCGAACGGCCCGTTAGGGCTTCAACTGTTCAAGCGGCATTTTCTAAGCCGCATGTGGAAGGACTGAAACATGAGCGCTGAAAGCCTGCTGAAAAGCGACGCACAGGCAACGACCGCCGAAGATCAGGGACTGCTGTCCAAGGTGGTTTCCGCAACCCGCCAGACCGAACCGGACCGCGCGCAGAACCTCCTGCGCACGCTGACCGATCAGGCCCTGAAGGGAACGGTCAAATATGACCGCAACCTCACCGTCACCCTCAACCACGCGATTGCCGAACTGGACCGCACGATTTCCGAGCAGCTCGCCGCCATCATGCAGGCGCCGGAATTCGCCAAGCTCGAAGGCACCTGGCGCGGGCTCAACTACCTCGTCAAGAATTCCGAGACGAGCGTGAACCTCAAGATCCGCGTCATGAATGCCGGCAAGCGTGAACTGGCGCGCGATCTGGAAAAAGCCGTCGAATTCGATCAGTCCCGCCTCTTCAAGGCGATCTACGAAGACGAATTCGGCACCCCCGGCGGCGAACCACTCGGCGCCATCATCGGTGACTATGAATTCGACAACTCCTTCGATGACGTGCAGCTGCTGCAGGGCGTTTCGTCGATTGCGGCCGCGGCTTTCGCGCCGTTCATCTCGGCCGCCAGCCCGCACATGTTCGGCTTCGAGGATTATCGCGATCTCGCCCGTCCGCGCGATCTGGAAAAGATTTTCGACACGGTGGAATATGCCAAGTGGCGCAGCTTCCGCGAAAGCGACGATTCCCGTTTCGTGACGCTGGCCCTGCCGCGTGTGCTGGCCCGCATGCCCTATGGTCCAAAGACCAACCCCATCGACGATTTCGCCTATGACGAAACGAGGGGTGCGGTGAATGGCGACCTGCAGCATGACGAATATTGCTGGATGAACGCCGCTTACGTCATGGGCACCAAGCTGACCGACGCTTTTGCAAAGAGCGGCTGGTGCACGGCGATCCGTGGTGCGGAAAATGGCGGCCGGGTGGAAAACCTGCCCATGCACGTTTTCTCCAGCGATGACGGCGATCTCGACCTGAAATGCCCGACCGAAGTCGGCATCACCGACCGCCGCGATGCCGAACTCGGCAAGCTCGGCTTCCTGCCGCTCTGCCACTACAAGAACACGGATTATGCGGTGTTCTTCGGTGCCCAGACCGCGCACAAACCGAAGCTCTACGACAAGCCGGAAGCCACGGCCAATGCCGCCGTTTCCGCCCGCCTGCCCTACATCATGGCCACCTCGCGTTTCGCGCATTATCTCAAGGTCATGGGCCGCGACAAGATCGGTTCCTTCATGGAAGCGTCCGATTGCGAAGTCTGGCTCAACCGCTGGATCGCCAACTACGTCAACGCCAATGACGAAGCGGGTGAAGAAAGCCGGGCGAAATATCCGCTGCGCGATGCCAAGGTGACCGTGCAGGAAGTGCCCGGCAAACCCGGCGCCTACAACGCGGTCGCATGGATGCGGCCCTGGTTGCAGATGGAAGAACTGACGACCTCGCTGCGCATGGTCGCCCGTATTCCATCCAAGAACTGAGCCCGGACCGGGGTGGTCCGCCACCCCGACCCCGTTCATCACCCGGAGCCCGCTCATGGCGCATCAGTCCTTTCCGGACGCCCGTCTTTTCGCCGACCAGCTCATCGCCCTCATCGACGATGCGCTGACCGGCCAGGTGAACGCCATCCTCCATCACCCTGATTTTCAGGCGATGGAAGCGAGATGGCGCGGGCTTGCCATGGTCGTGCGCGAGGCGGGCCGCAGCACCGACGTGAAGGTGAAATTGCTGAACGCCAGCTGGCGCGACCTTGCCCGAAACACGGAACGCGCCACCGACTTCGACCAGAGCCATCTTTTCGAAGTCGTCTATAACCGCGAATTCGGCATGCCCGGCGGCGAACCGGTGGGCCTGATGATCGGTGACTACGCCTTTTCCCCCGATGATCTTCAGGGCGCAGATTCCATCACCACGCTGTCGCAGATCGGCATGGTGGCCGCTGCGGCCTTCTGCCCCTTTGTCGCTGCAGCCGCGCCTTCCGCCGTTGGCCTGCAGGATTTTTCCGAACTCAGCCGGGTTCACGACTTTTCCTCGCTGAAGCAGGATAAATCGCGGCTTCGCTGGAATGCGCTTCGTGCACGCGACGATTCCCGCTTCGTCGGCCTTGTCGCACCGCGTGTTTTGCTGCGCTCTCCCTACAGGCCCTATGCGCGCGGGCGCGATGATGGCTTCCCGTTCCGCGAACATGTGGCGGAAAGTGGCGAGACCCTGCTCTGGGGCAATGCCGCCTTCGCCTTTGCAACCGTGGTCGTGCGCAACTTCGTGGATTCCGGCTGGTTTGCGGATTTGCGTGGTGTGACGCAGGATGCCGTGGATGGCGGCATGCTCTCTGCCCGGCAATTGCCACCGTTCGATCTCGGCATCGAGAGCAACGGCCTTTCCGCCCAGCCGCCCGTCGAGGTGCAACTGACGACCGGGCAGGAGCAGCAATTTTCCGATCTCGGCATCGTGCCCGTCTCCACCACCTATCTTTCCGGCATGGCGATCTTCAACGCCAATCAGTCCCTGCATGCGCCCGGCCATTATTCCACCGAAGCGGCAAGGCAGAACGCCCGCCTTGCCGCCATGCTGCAATATGTGCTGTGCGCCTCCCGGTTCTCGCATTACCTCAAGGTCATCATGCGCGACGACATCGGCCAATTGAGCGATGCCACGACCATCGAACGCAAGCTGGAAAGCTGGCTATCCTCCTACACGCTCGGCAATGACGATGCGGAGGCGGCATTGCGCACGCGCTATCCGCTGCGCTCTGCCGGGATCAATGTCTTCGAGGTTCCCGGCAAGCCCGGAACATTCTCCTGCACCGTGCGCCTCCAGCCGCATTTCCAGCTCGATGACGTCTCCACGAGCTTCCACCTCATTGCCGAAACCATGATGCCGGCCACCGCCGCATCCCGGTCTTCCGCCGAGCCGCAAAGGATATCCGCATGACGCTGCGCGACGATATTTCCCTCCTCCTGGATGACAACCAGCTGCAAGACGCAATCGGGCTCGCGCGGGACCATGTGAAAGTCAGACCGACCGACAAGGATGGCCGCCATTTCTACATCGACCTGCTGGTGCTTGCCGGCGACTATGAAAAGGCCGATGCGCAATGCAATCTGGCCGCAACATTTTCGCCTCAGGACAGCGTCGGCTTTTCCCTCTTTCGCCACCAGCTGCGCGCCATGGCCGCACGCAATGCGTGGTTCGAAACCGGCGCCGTGCCGGATTTCCCCGGCGGTCCCTCCGCGCTCGATCAGCTGGCCATCCGGGCGAATATTGCCGCACGCAGCGGCGACGCGGATGCCGCCAGAACCGCGCTGACTGAACTCGATGACAAACGCGGCAACGTACCGATCGGCCACGATGGCAAGAGCGCCGGCGACATTCGCGATCTGGACGACCGGATTCCACACGCACTGGAAGTCCTGACCAATGGCGGCCGTTACCTCTGGATCGACTACGGGCGCATCGAGAGCCTTGCCATCGACCCCATGAGTCGCCCGCGTGATCTCGCCTTTCGTGGTGCCGAACTGACGCTGCGTGACGGGGCGGTCGCATCCGTGCTGCTGCCGGCGATCTATCACGGCGCGGGCGACGATGTCGGCCTCCTTCTGGGTCGCGAAACCCGCTGGAGCGAAGGCGACCAGCCGCTGGCGACGGGCCTCGGACAACGCTGCCTGCTGATTGGCGACGATGTGGTGCCGTTCCATGAGATCGGCGCGCTTTCCGCCCTCTCCGACGAAGAAAGGCAGATCGCCCGTGGTTGATCCGCTGGAGCAATATCGCGCACGGCAGAGAACGCTGTCGCGCTCCGTTCTGGACCGGCTGCTCGATGACGCGCCGGATGCGGAAACGGATATGCTCGTCAGTCTGAAGGATCAGGCACGGGAAATGCGCGAAGTGATCCGCCGCGATCTCGAGGCATTGCTCAATACCCGCCGCAACCCCGCCGGGCCGCCGGCTGTGTTGAAGGAACTGTCCGATGCGCTGGTGAGCTATGGCGTGGACGGCATTCTTTCGGCCAATCTGGTAACGGATGCCTCCAAGGCGCAGCTCGCACGCAGCATCGAGCGGCGGATTTCCCTGTTCGAAACCCGCCTTGCCGATGTGCATGTGACAATCCTGAAGAACCGCACGGATGGCGACCGGGCACTGCGCATGCGCATACAGGCAAGTTTCCGTCTTCAGGAAGGCATGCCACCGATCAGCTTCGAATCCCGGATCGATCCCTCCACGCAACGTTTTCTGGTGGAGGCGGCAAATGGCTGACGGCTTCCTCGAAAAATACAATGACGAGCTTTTTGCGCTGAGAAAGCGGGCATCCCGCTTTGCCGCTGCTTTCCCGAAAATCGCCGGCAGGCTGCGCATGACGGGCGATGTCGCCGACGATCCGCATGTCGAGCGGCTGATCCAGAGTTTCGCCTATTCCGCCGCACGTGTGCGCCAGAAGCTGGACGACGAATTTCCCGAACTGTCGGACAGCCTGCTGGAAACGCTCTATCCGCATTATCTTGCGCCAATCCCTTCGATGAGCGTCGTTCAGTTCACCCCAAGCACGGCGCTCGCAACGGTGCAGACGCTTCCACGGCACAGCGAAATACTGGCGGAACCGGTGGGCGGCGAAAGCTGCCGTTTTCGCACCACGCAGGAGGTGGAGATCGTTCCCCTGCAAATTGCCGCCGCAACACTTTCCGGCCAGCCGATCGACGCGCCTTTTTCAGCCTCCTTTGCCGGCGCCGCCAGCTGCCTGCGGCTTTCTCTACGCAGCACGGCGCCGCGCGGCGGCACTTTTCCGGAAATGGGACTGACGAAACTTCAGATTTTCCTGTCCGCCGCCTGGCAGCAGGCCACGGCGCTTTACGAGCTTTTGACCAATCATTGCGTGGGCATGGCGCTGGCGCGTCACGCCGAGGACAAGGAAGCCGTTTTCCTGCCCGCCGGCAATCTCACGCCATCCGGTTATACGCGCGACCAGGCCATGTTGCCCTATCCGGCCAACAGTTTTGACGGATACCGGCTTCTCACCGAATTCTTCGCGCTGCCGCAGAAATTTCTCTTTCTCGACATCGACGGGCTCAACAAATGGAGCGGCGGCGATTGCGAACTTTATATCTATCTGGATGCGGCGGACACGCAGCTTGAGCGCATGGTGTCGGTCGGGGATTTCGTGTTGAACGCCTCGCCGGTCATCAACCTGTTCAAACAAAGCTGCGAACCGCTCAGCCTCGATGGCACCCGCACGGAATACCGCCTGCTGCCGGATGCACGGCGGCAGCGGACCCGCGAAATCTATGCCGTCGAAAATGTTCAACTGACCAGCCGTTCCGGGCAGACCGAAAAGACCTCCCCATTTTTCGGCCGTACGCAGCGCAACAATGGCGCCAACGTGTTCTGGCAGATACAGCGCCGGTTCGATGACGACGGCTCATCCGATACGGACATCGCCTTCGTGGATGAGAAGCGCGGCCCGCTCGGACCGCTCGATATGGTAGCGAGCATCGATACGCTGTGCATCAACCGCGAGCTGCCGAGCCAGCTTCCCTTTGGCGGCGGGCACCCCTTCCTGCAGCTTTCGACCGGCAATGAAGCGGTAAAGTCGGTCCACGCGCTGATGCCGCCGACGGCGGCGATCCGCGTCAATGAACGCTCGGCGCGCGAGTGGCGGCTTATCTCGCATCTTCTCCTCAACCATCTCTCCCTCACCGACAGCGGCGGTGCACCGCTGAAGGACATTCTGTCGCTTTATTCCTTCAGGGACAGCCCGGAAACCCGGCAGCTCGTGGAGGCGATCAGCAATGTCGAGGCGCAGAATTCCCATGCCCGGATCGGCTCGGCGATGGTGCCGGGAACCGATATCACCGTGGAGTTCGATCCCGCGCTGATCGCGCGACCCGCCGCATTTATTTTCGCCAGCGTCCTCAACCACTTTTTCGGGCTTTACACCTCGATCAACAGTTTCACACGGCTGACGGCGACGATGCGCGGCCACTCCAAACCCATCGCCCGCTGGCCGGCCCGCGCCGCGGACCGGTCGCTGCTCTAGGAGACCGGGATGGAACAGCAGACGCCAACCATGAAAGACCGGCAGGCGGCGCTTCTCAGCGACGATCCCGGCCGTTTTGAGCCCACCACGGCGTTTCGCGTCGCCCAGCTCGTTTCGGCGGATGACGGTATTGTCGTCGGCGCCCATGGCGGAACACAGCCAACCGCGCTGGCGATCAGCGGCTTCAACCGCAAACGCGGCCAAGCCGAACTGAAATCCGCCTTCGCGCCCATTGTCGGGCCGCTCGGTTCGCTGCCGCCGGCCTATGGCGAGTTGCTGCAGCGGGAAGAACGCAATCGTTCCGGAGCGCTGGCAGGCTTCTTCAATCTGTTCGCGGCAAGGTTCAGCGAACTGTTTGTCTCAGCGACGGAAAAATACCGCCTCGCAAGGGGATTGCGCTGGTCGGCCGAGCAGCGGGAGAATGGTTTCCGCAAAACCCTGCTTGCAATCACCGGGTTCCGCACAGCCGGTCTGGTCGAGAAGGCTGGTGTGAGCGAAGATGCGCTCCTGCGTTTCAGCGGACTGCTGGCCGGCCGCAACCGCAATGTTTCGGCCCTGACATCAATGCTTTGCGAATTCACGGGACTTCCGGTCAACGTCGAACAGTTTCGCCGGCGCTGGGTGGCTCTGCCGCTTCACGAACAGAGCCATATCGGCCAGGCATCCGGGCTGAGGCTCGGGCAGAATACCACGGCAGGCAGCGCTGTCGAAGATATGAGCGGCGGCTTCCGGGTCGTGATCGGCCCTGTCGGCTATGCCGATTATCTGGCGCTGACGCCCGGATCGAAACGGCTTGCGGAAATATTTTCGCTGACACGCCTGTTCGTCGGAAGCGCCTTGCATTTCGACGTGCAGGTGATCCTGAAAAAGGAGGATATTCCCTTTTGCCGCCTCGGCCGTTCCGATGCTCCCGCCCGCCTCGGCTGGAACAGCTGGGCTCGCGTGGCGCCCGCCCAACAAGACAGCGCTGACGCTGTGGTGACCGAGCGGGAAGGCTCGGCGATTTCCGCATGAGGGCATGGATATGAAGCTTGCACTCAAGGACACACGCAATATCGGAGCGGCAAGAGCCAGTCAGTGGAGCTTCGAGCGTGGCCGCCGCGTCATCGGCCGATCGCGGGAATGCGACTGGCAGATCGACGACAATGAACGGCGCGTTTCCAAGCTGCACTGCACGCTCAACCGCGATGGCGAGGGCTTCACGATAATGGACCAGAGCGCGAATGGCACGCTGGTCGATGGCCGCCTGCTGCTTGAAGGCGAAAGCGCGCGTCTGCGCGACGGTTCGCAAATCAACATTGGCGGGCAGGTTTTTCAGGTCGCCATCAGCGGCGATGCCGAACTGGATTTTTCCGATCCCGACGCTTCCCTGCGCATGAGTGACGAACCCCTGACCATTTCGGCGATCCTTGCCGATATCGCCCCGAACGGCCGGTCGGCCGGCGGCGTGATGGGCAACGCCGCCTCTGCCGATGACTGGTCCGAAACATGGCGCGAGGGTGCGGGCCGGAAGACAAAATCCATTTCGCGAAATGTCGAAATCGGCTGGAGCGAACCGCCCTCGGCGCGCGGAATCGATACCGTTCTGCCTGATGACTGGGACGACGAACCGGTTGCAAGCAGCGAGCACGAACATACCGACGCACTGAACACGCCGGTCATGATTTCGCGTCCGGTTTCGGCCGCAAGTAGCGAAGATTTCGACAGCGTTTTCCCCGAGGCGGACGAAGACTTGCGGCTGGAAAACGCGCCGGCTGCGGACGCGTCGACAGCGCAGGAGATCGGCGATCTTCTGACCACGCTGGAGCGGGAAAGCGCCGATTGTCTGGCTATTCTCGACATCGAAGTCGAGCGCGCCGGCCACGGTTCATCAGCCTCCCTGAGCGAGCGGATGCAAACGCTCATCCGCCAGCAGCGGCGTCTCGCCACCTCTCTTGAAACCCTGATCCACGGCTGCACGCAAAAGCTCGAGCCGAGGCTTCTCGAAGCCGCCGTCGATGCCGGCAACGATCTCCGGACGAAGATCGAGCGCCGGGACTGGCAGGGGCTGATCATGAAGACCGATTACTGGTCCACTTACAAAAAGCAATTTGAGGAAAACGGCCGTCCATTGCCGGTCAGGCAGTTCCTGCAGCGGGCAGCGCGCGGTGACGCCGCGCCCACCCAGGAACCCGACGCGATAACGGCCGATGCAAAGGGGGTAAACAACCACGATGAGACATGAGAACCGTGTTGCCTGGAGCGAGGGCATGTTTCTTCGCGTCCAGCATTTTCAGCAATCCGACCGCTGGACCGAACGGCTGGTGCGCAACACCACGCGCAACCTCTCGCCTTATCCCTGGGGCATCGCCGAAATCGGCGTGGACCGCAGCGCGCTGTCGATAGGGCAATTCGCCCTTTCGAACCTGCGCGGCGTTCTTCCCGATGGAACGCCTTTCGAAGCGCCTGAAGATTCCGACCTGCCGCCGCCGCTCGATCTCGACGAAAGCGTCAAGAACGCCGTCATCTATCTCGCCCTGCCGGCCCGGCAGCCGGGCAAGGCGGACATGTCCTCCAGCGGCCGCAATGACGCGAACAATGTGCGCTTCACCGCCTCCAGCTATGAGGTCTCCGACACGAATATCGAGACGGATTTCGTGGCCCCGATCGATGTCGGCCGTCTCAGCCTGAAATTCCTGAAAACCGGCGACGATCTTTCCGGTTACGATCTCATCGGCCTTGCAAGGGTCATCGAGGTCCGCTCCGACCGCGCGGTCATTCTGGATCCGGATTTCATTCCTCCGAGCCTCAGCTGCGCGGCGGCACCCCGCCTCAACGAATTGCTGACGGAGCTTCTGGGGATCGTGCGCCACCGCGCCCAGGCGATTGCCGAACGCATTGGCGATCCGACGATCCGGGGAACGGCGGAAGTGGGCGATTATTTCCTGCTGCAGATCCTCAACCGGGCCGATCCGCTGCTGGCGCACCGCGGTGCCAACGCCACGCGATTTCACCCCATCCGCTTTTACGAAGACTGCATCCAGCTTGCCGGCGAGCTTGCCACCTTCACCACGGACAAAAAACGGGCAACGGATTTCCCGCCCTATCGGCACGAGGATCTGAAAGCCACCTTCGGCGCTGTTTTTGATGATCTGCGCACATCGCTGTCGGCGGTTCTGGAACAGGCGGCCGTGGCGATCGAACTGGTGGAACGCCGCCATGGCGTCCGCGTCGGCACCATCCATGACCGCACATTGCTGCGCGATGCCGGTTTCGTGCTCGCCGTGCGCGCGGATATGGCGGCCGAAGACATTCGCCGCCGCCTGCCGGCACAAATCAAGGTCGGGCCGGTGGAGCGGATTTCCGAACTGGTCAATGTGGCGCTGCCGGGCATTCCCGTGCGCTCCCTGCCGGTTCTGCCGCGGCAATTGCCCTATCGATCCGGCACCGTCTATTTCGAGATCGACACGCAATCGCCACTCTGGAAGCAACTCGAGACCTCCGGCGCCATCGCCCTGCATTTGGCTGGCGAGTTTCCCGGGCTTGAGATGGAAATGTGGGCGTTACGCGAATGAGCAAGGAAAACCCCTCTTCGTGGCAGGATTTGCCGACGGTGGTCGAGATCACCGAGGAAAGCCGCCGACGCAACCAGAACGCCCGCAACATGGCGGCAATCCTCGAAGACATTGTCGACGCCGACGAGCCGTCCGGGCGAGCAAAGTCAAGCGCGGCCGCCATGCCGGTCGAACAGCTGCTCACCGGCTTCCACTTCGGTGGAGAAGAGGTGCCGACACTTGTGCAGTCGGCAGCCCCACTCCTCAACCTCGCGCATCTGTTACGCTTCAGCGATGCGGAGCCGGACCCCGACCAGCTTCGCCGCGCCTGCGTTGAGGCGATCACCCGCTATGAGCGCGATCTCGCTTCTGCCCGCATCAGCCCGGAGCGGGCAAGGGCTGCGCATTATGTCGTCTGCGCAACCGTGGATGATGTGGTCCTCAGCAAACCCTGGGGCGTGCGGGCAGGCTGGGCGCGCTCCGGCCTCGTCTCCACCTTCCACAACGATGTCACCGGCGGCGACCGGGTTTTCGACATTCTCGACCATTTCCACCAGTCGCCCGGCGCCAACAAGGATCTGCTGCTGCTGATCTATCTGTGCCTGTCGCTGGCTTTCGAAGGACGCACCCGCGTTTCGCCAAAGGGAGCGCTGGAGCTTTCGCGCATCCGCGACAGCCTCTACAAGACGCTGATCGGCCAATATGGCGCCTTCGAGCGGGAGCTTTCTCCGCATTGGAAAGGCGTCGATGCCCGACATACGCCATTGCGGACGATGGCCGCGCTCTGGACCCTGCTATCGCTGATGGCGCTGGCCTTCGCGCTTGGTTATCTCTTCTTCACGCTGTCGCTCAACAACGCATCGGATGTCACCTTCGAAAGGCTTGCTCATCTGCCCCCTAACGAGACGCCGAGCGTGCTGATCGCCACTCCACCGCCCCAGCCACCGGCCCAGGTTGAAACGCCCAAGGTGGTGGAACCGCCGAAGGTGGTGGAGCCGAGACAACCCTCGCGGCTTGAAAAACTGATGGCCTTCCTGCAGCCGGAAGTCGACAGGAAGCTTGTGACCCTTGCGGATGTGAACGGGCGGCTGCGCATTCGCATCAACAATTCGGGCCTGTTCACCACCGGCAGCGCCGATGTCAGCCCGCAATTCCGCGATCTCATCCAGCGCATCGGCGGTGCGCTTGCCGCTGAAAAATTCCGCGCCGTCGTCATCGGCTATACCGACACCGTGCCGATCAAGACGGTGGAGTTTCCATCGAACTGGCACCTTTCCGAGGCGCGCGCCAAGGCAGTCGGAGACATTCTTTCACAATTCACCGGCCCTGACGCGATCCTGACGGAAGGCCGGGCCGACAGCGACCCGATCGCCGACAATAAAACGGAAGAAGGCCGCCAGATAAACCGCAGAACGGAAATCATGGTCCTGACCAATCCCGATGAAAAACTGAGCGACGCCGGCATCCTCTCGCCGACCATAGAGAACAGTCCGGGACAGCAGCCGGGAGAGGTCCAGCCATGAACCCCTTAAGCTATTTTTATACGATCCGTTCCTATGTCGAGAGCTATGCGGCCCTCGTCGGCCGGCGTTTCCTGTCGCTTTTATGGGTGGTCGCGCTCTGCGTCGTCATCTGGTTCTACGGCTATCTGATCGCGCTTGGCGATTTCAAACCGCTTGGAACGGTGCAGTCACGGCTCATCGCCATCGGCATCATTATCGCCGTCTGGCTGGTCTATATCGTCGTCACGATTTACCGCGGCCGCAAGCAGGACAAGGAACTCGTCGACAGCATCGAGCGCGAAGCGCTGGCCAACCGGCAGGCGGAAATCGGCGAAATCCAGACCCGCCTGAAAGAAGCCCTCGCGCTCTTGCGGCGGGTGACGAAAAAGCGCTTCGGTTACATCTACGATTTGCCCTGGTACGTGATCTTCGGCGCGCCTGGCTCCGGCAAGACGACGGCACTCACCAATTCCGGCCTGCAATTTCCGCTTGGCGATGCGCTCGGCGAAAATGCGGTGAAGGGCATCGGCGGTACGCGCAACTGCAACTGGTGGTTCGCCGACGAGGCGATATTGATCGACACCGCCGGCCGCTACACCACGCAGGACGATCTCGACGGTTCCTCGAAGGCAGGCTGGGAAGGTTTCCTTGGCCTCTTGAGGCGATATCGCCGTTCGCAGCCGATCAACGGCGCATTGGTCACCCTGTCCATTCCCGATCTGCTCAACCGCGATCCCGAGGAACAGCGCCAGGAGCTGCGCTCCATCCGCCAGCGGCTTTCGGAACTGGATGAATATCTGCATGCCCGCGTTCCGGTCTATATCGTCCTGACGAAAGCCGACCTGCTGCATGGTTTCGTGGAATTCTTCGATGGTTTCAACAAGACCGACCGACAGCAGGTGTGGGGCACGACCTTCAAGCTGGATGAGAGTTACTCCGCCGAAAACCTGCCGCAGCGTCTGACGGAAGAATTCGAACTGCTGCAGCAGCGGGTTGATGCCATGCTGATCGAGCGCCTGCAGCAGGAGCAGAATGCGGAGATACGCGGACGCATCTTCCGTTTCCCGGCCGAACTCGCGCGGCTTAAAGACCGGCTCCATGAGGCCCTGACCGAACTTTGCGCAAGCTCCCCGCTGATCGAAGCACCGCTTCTGCGCGGCGTCTATCTCGCTTCGGGCACGCAGCCGGAAACGGAAAAATCTCCCGCTGCACCCAGAACCCGCCGAAGCTATTTCCTGTCGCGGCTCTTCAAGGACGTCATCTTCCCGGAGGCCGCGCTGGTGATGCGCGACAAGCGCCTTTCCGGGCGACAATTGCTGGTGCGGCGCATTGCCTATGGCGTTTCCGCCGTTGCGGTCGCCATCGTTTTCACCGGCTGGATTTTCACCTATTTCGCGAATACGCAGGCGCTGGCGGAAGCCGACCGCAAACTCGGGGCCTATGAACAGCTCGTGCAGGGCATTCCCGTGCGCGATGTTTCCGACGCCGATTTCCTGCGCATCCTCCCCGCACTGGACAATCTGCGCGATGTCAATTCCGGCTTTGCCCGCGAACGGGTGTGGAATGTCAGCTTCGGCCTCGATCAGGAAGACAAGATCGCCGGCCGGCAGCGTGATGCCTATCAGCGCGCGCTCAACGCGCTTCTGCTGCCGCGCATGATCGTGCAGCTGCAAAAGCAGCTGAAGGATGAGAAGGATGTCACCCGCACGTTCAATTCGCTGAAACTCTACGGGATGCTGGGCGGAATGGGCGCGCTGGACCGCGATTTCCTGACCGTGCAGACACATCAGATGTTCGCATCCCTTTATCCCGGCGACGGGCGGGCGGCGGCGAGAGAGGCGCTTGACCAGCACGCAAAGGCGCTGGCCGACGGCGTGCTCGCCCCGATCGAGCTAGATGCGCGGCTCATCGCCACCGCCCGCGAAACGATCCGCGACCAGGCGATCGGCACCCGCGCCTATGATATTCTCGCCGGCCTTCCGCAAGTGCGGGAACTGGTGGAATGGACACCCGCTACAGCCTTCGGCCCGCTGGGGGAGCGTGCTTTCGAACGACGCAGCAAAACGCCGATGGCGGAGGGTATAGAAGGCCTCTTCACCGCGGATGGATATCGCCGCGTCGTCATTCCCCAGGTCGCCCATGCGGCCCGCGTCGCGCTTTCCGAAGGTTGGGTGCGCGGTTCTGACGACGCCATCAAGGGCGCGACTGTCGAGCAGGTGGCGCAGGCCGCGCTGCAGATCTATTTCGACCGTTTCGAGAAAATATGGGCCGATACGCTGGCCGACCTCCGGGTCAAGCCATCCCAGACCCTTGGCGACGCGGTGGAAACAACCCGCGCGCTTGCCAATGAGCGCAACATTCTGGTGGAGGCCGCCAGATCGATCGCGGAGGCGACCGATCTGCGCCCCGGGGCAAACCCCGCCACCCTCGCCTCCGCCGCGGAAGGGGACGCGACCGCAGCCGTTCTGGCCGCCACGGTGAACGCGGCGGATCCCTATGCCCGGTTACGGGACATGCTGGCGGCGAAAGAACCCGCCGCAACCGGTGAGCAGGCCAATGGCGGCAAGGCCGGGGGCTCGCCATCGGAACAGCTGCTCGCGCATTTCAAGATGCTGAACGAGCAGCTTGCCCGTTCGGCAACCACCTCCGACGAAGTCGCCAAGGTGTTTGATGTGGATAGCCAACTCACCAAGGCCAATCAGGATCTGTTGCAGCAGGCCCGCGAATTGCCGGCACCCCTCGATGTCTGGGTGGCGGGCGTGGCGGCGGATGTCGGCTCGCTTGCGGTCAAATCAGCACGCAGCCGCATTGCGCAACTCTGGACAGCCGATGCGGCATCCCTCTGCTCTTCGATCGTGACCGGCCGTTATCCGTTCGACAGGTCGTCTTCCCGCGATGTCGCGATTGCGGATTTTACGCGGCTCTTCGGGCCGACCGGGGTTTTCCAGACCTTCTTCAAACAGCGAATGGAAGCCTTTGTCGACAAAACGACCACCCCCTGGAGCTGGAAAGGCACCTTCGGCGCCGCCGGCATCCCGAGCAGCGCCGTCGCCCAGTTCGAAAATGCCGACAAGATTTCGCGCGCCTTTTTCCCGAATGGCAGCGAGACGCCGGCGGTGTCGATCAATGTCAAACCCGTTTCGCTCACCAATGCCTCCAGCGCAGTGATGCTGGAAATCGAGGGCGAGCGGGTGGTTTATTATCACGGCCCGATCCAGGCGAAATCGATCACATGGCCCTCGCGCGAAAACACGGCCAGCCTGTCGCGCATCGCCTTCCAGCCGGGCGGCTGGCAGCAGGCAAAAACCGAAAACGGCGACTGGTCGCCATTCCGGCTGTTCGATGGCGCCGACATCGAAAACCAGTCCGGTGATCTGCTGCGGGTGCGATTTGCGAATGGCGGTCAGGTTGCCGAATTCGATATTCAGTTCGGCTCCGTTCTCAATCCATTCAGGCTGGACGCCATCGCCGGCTTTGCCTGCCCCGCACAATTCTAGCGGCGGGGCGACACACCGGTTTTTCACAGGAGGGGATTTATGATGGAAGCAACGACGAAAAGCACCGCGGTCAATAACGGCTGATGGCCAATCCGGCATCGAGGCCCGCGGAAACCGCAGCGGAAAGCGACCGTATCGGTTTCTTCGGCAAGGTCCCCAGCCATGGCGACTTCATCTCCGACGGGCTTGAACGGGAGCTGATCGGAACGTTTGACGACTGGATGCGATCTGGCCTTCACGCCTGCGCTGACCTGTTCTCGGGCCGGTGGTCCGAAATATTCGCGTCATCGCCTCCCATCCGTTTCATCATCGAACGCGGCATATGGGGAAACTGCGCCTATGCCGGCGTGCTGGTGCCCAGTGCAGACCGGGTGGGCCGCAAATATCCGCTTGCCATCATCGCGCAGCTCAATAGCTTCCGGAAACATCCAAGAACGCTCTATCTCGACGACACCTGGTTCATGGCCGCCGAGGCGCTGGCCGAAACATCCATGACAGGCGATTTCGACATGTCCCGGTTCAACGCCTCCGTCAAGAAACTGCGCCTGCCGAAACCACGGGACGATGATGATGATGCGGCGGACATGGTGCGTGGCCGCGTACCGACGAGCATCTGGTGGCACATTGATCCCGTCAGCCGCCGCGCCCGCGGTCTCAAATTCGACGGCAAGCCGAAAGCTTCCGATTTCCTGCGTCTCTTCAGCGATATGGCAGGCAATGGGGCAAGCAAGGGCGACGACAACGGTTCAACACCTGCCCAGGCGCCGGAGAGTGCGAAACAGAAAACCCCACCCATTGCGGCGGCTTCGCCTTTGCCTTCAAGCGAACAGCCGCCATCTGTAATCTACAGCTATGCCACGCACCCGGGAACACGGCTTTCCCTGAACGCGGACTCGCTCTTCGTTTCCCAGACCCCTGCCCTCTTCGCCATAGCGGATGGACAGGGCGACACGCACAGCGCCGTGGAAGCCGCTCGTCTGGTCACAAATATTCTTGCCGAGACGCCCGATGCCGAAAACCCCGAGGTGATGGCCCAGCAGATCAGGGGAAAACTCGGCACCGTCAACAGCCTGCTTCTGTCGCGGCAAGCCATGGGCGCCGACGGCAGGCCGATGGCCAGCGTCGTCATCGCCTCCATTGTCGGCCGCAGGCTGAGTGTCCTGTGGTCCGGCGATGCACGCGCCTATCTCCTGAAAAACGGAACCATGCACCCGCTTTCGCGCGATCACGTCGTTGTCGGCATGAAAAGGCAGCTCTCGCAATGTGTCGGGCTTTCCCAGCAGTTCCGGCCGGATATCGCTGGGGAAGACTGGGGTTCGCAGGACAGGCTGCTCCTGTGCAGCTATCCGCTGGTGCAAATCCTGAAGGAACGGGCCATCGCCGAAATTATCGGCAACACTCCGATCAAGGATTGCGCCAGTGCCCTGATCCAGGAAGCATTGATCGAAGACACACGCGAGAATGTCAGCGCCATCGTGATTGGAAACCGGCTTGAGCAAGGGTAAACAACCGGGCGATGGGCAGGCCTACCCGGAGGTTGCCGAGCGCTTTTCCGATCTGTGGCAAAGCATCCGCCATGACGGCAGGCAGGAAAGGCCCGCCGAAGAGCAGAAGGATCTGATCGATCAGGTCAGAAATGCGCTGGACCGGAAAGCCTCGCATCTTTCCGATGCGAAACCCGACTGGATCGCCGACAGTTTTGCCCTTGAACGCATTGCTTACGAAAGCGAAAACACGCTGCTGCTGCAATTGCGGCACCGCGATCTCGGTTCCCTCCATGCGCTGAAAACCTTACCGCCGGCATCGAGAAACGACGCGGCACTGCTGCAGAGATTGCGGGAAGAGGCACAGGTCGGACTGGCGCTGCGCCATCCGTGTCTGGTGGAAACATCGACGCTGCTGCGACTGGCCGATGGCCGTCCGGGTCTGCTGCAGCCATGGTTCCCGCGTTCACTGGCGTCGCTCGCATCGCAGCGGCCGGTTACCGCGTCGGATGCGCGCATAATCCTTCGCCGCCTGCTGGAAGGGCTGAGCGCCTTGCATGCACGGGGCTATGTTCACTGCGATGTCACGCCAGCCAATATTCTGCTGGAGAATGGCGATTTCGAAACAAGCAGGCTTGGCGATTTCGGCATTGCGCTGAAAATCGGCCAAAAACACGCGGAACGGGGCATGAGCTTCGCCGCCTCGCGTGAATTTGCAGCGCCGGAACGGATGCGGGACGCAACTGCAAAGCCGGATCAGGATATATTTTCAGTGGGACGACTTGCCCGGCGACTTGCCACAGCTGATGGAGCGCAAGTCACGCCACGGTTGGTGGATTTTGCAGACACCTGTTGCCATGACGATCCCGCTTTGCGTCCGCAATCGGCGATGGAAGCGCTACAGCTTCTGTAGCGCCTATCGTCAGTTGCCGCTGCCGGGAAGCGGCGCTGCCGCCGTCGGAGCGCTCTTCTGGAACACGGTCAGCAGCTTGGCCGAATCCACCAGCGGCGCGTTGCTGGCATAGAGCACATCGCCCTTCTGCATCTGGAAGAGCTGCATGAGCGCGATGCTGGAAGCATCGCGCATATTGACGTGATAAATCACCGGCCGCATGGTCGTGGCCGTCGCAACCGGGCCTTTCGCGCCCGATGCGGTTGCGGACGGTACCTGAATGATCTCGTTGCGGAAGACATAGACATTGCGCGCATCGGCACGGTCATCCAGCAATCCACCGGCACGGCCGACAGCCTGCGCCAGGGTCAGTTTCCCGGCTTCGAACTGGAATTCGCCGGCGCTCTTGAAGGCACCAAGCGCGGTGTAGCTCGCCGCATCGCCATCGATCATGATCTGATCGTCTGGCGACAGGCGGATATTCTGGCGATCTTCCCGCATGACGCGGTCAAGCGGCGCGCTGGCCCTGTGCGAGCCGCGCACCACGGTAACCGTGGCAGCGCCGGGAGCGACGGTCGGGCCGCCGGCCTGATTGAGCGCATCGAGCACCCGCTCCTGACGGGCGGTGAGCGTTATTTTTCCAGGGTTTTTCACCGCACCGCTGAGCATGACAGCGCTCGTCGGCTTGTCGACGACGGTGACGACGGCCTGCGGGTTCACGGCCGATCCCTTGAGCCCGGCAACGACCTGCGATTGCAGGCCCTCGGGGGTCGAATCCACCACCCGCTGCTTGCCGACGAAGGGGATATTCACCGATCCGCTCTGATCCACGGTAAAGCGGCCGAGATTGAGCGTCTTGCTTTGCGTCGGGGAGAAAAGGCCGTCTTCACCCGTATCGAGCACGGTGATGTCGATCACATCGCCACGCCGCAATCTCTGGGCGTTGTAACCGGTGTTGCGAAGCGCGTTGAGACCGGGGCCGGAAGCGCCCTGCAGGCTTCCGGCGGAAACCGTGGCCGCCGGTGCATTTGCCAACTCGATGACGGGGATTTTTTCGTTGGTTCGAGGCAAGGTCGCAGACCGGATATTGCCTGCGGTCGGTCCGTCAGATGGCTTTGCACATGCGCTCAAAAGAGCCACCAGCAAAACCGCCCCCAACTTTTTCATCCCTCATCCCCTTGATGATTCAACCTGACGCAGAGATAACATCCAGACACGTCATCGCAACAACTTTAGCGGTTGCAATTTAGTGAAAACTTGTCTTCCGGAGAAAAGGTGTGACCATTCCGCAACCTTTTCGGAAGCGCCTGCCGCAAACCCCAACAATGTATCGATGAGAAATCACCGGCCTCCGACGCCCGTGCCGGCGACATTCCATGGAACGGTTTTGCCATGCGGGAGTTTGTTTTGTGCAAACCAAGACAGGAGCAAGAACAATGGATCACACCAATCACGTACGCCTGGTTGAAACGGAACTGACGCCGTCCGTTCTTGAAGGCGCCACCGTTTATGGTGCAGACGATCACAAGGTCGGCAAGGTCGATCATGTCCACGGCGTCGGGGCCGGCAGCACCGCCATCATCGATGTCGGCGGCTTTCTTGGTATCGGCGCAAAGCCGGTCGCAGTACCGCTCAGCGATCTTGATTTCATGCGGGATGAGGACGGCGATGTCCATGCGGTCACATCATGGACCAAGGACCAACTGAAGGACATGCCCGAGCATCGTCATTAACAGCATTGTCATTCATTAAGAGGAGCGCCCGGCTGTTTGCCGGGCGTTCTTTTATTTCCGGGCAAGCGCTTGCGCGTCAGACTTTCCCCGCGCACGTCAAACGGCGAGGAAACCGCCATCGACCGGCAACACGGCTCCGGAAATCATGCGGCTGTCATCCGACAGGAGCAGCGCGATGCTCTCAGCCACCTCTTGCGCTTCGGCGAACCGGTTCAGCGGATGGCGCACCATCATCGGTTGGCTTTTCGCCGGATCGTTCCATGCTTCCGCCGCCAGCTCGGTGAGGGTGATGGTCGGCGCGACCGCGTTGACGCGGATGCCGTGCGGGCCAAGCTCCTTGGCAAGAACGCGGGTCGCCCCTTCAAGTCCGGCCTTGGACGCCGCGTAGCAGAGGTGATCCTGAAAACCGCGATGACCGGCGATGGAGGTGATGTTGACGATTGCGCCACCGCCGCCTTTGGCAATGCGGGCGCGGGCAAATTCCTGGCAGGTGACGAGAGCGGCGCGCAGGTTGATGCCCAATACGGCTTCATAACCAGCGTCGCTCATGTCGAGCACGCTTTCGAGCACATTGATACCGGCGCTGCTGATCAGGAAGTCGCAGGGACCAGCCTCCGCCATGGCAGCACGGGTGGCCGTGACATCGGCGAGATCGACACGGATCGAACGGCCGCCGATTTCGCTTTTCAGGCTGTCGAGATCGGACTGGGTGCGGCTGATCGCCACCACTTCCGCACCGCGCGCGGCCATCAGCTGCGCACAGGCGCGGCCGATGCCTTTGCCTGCACCGGTGATGATGACGGATTTTCCGGAAAACTGCATGGAATCCTCGTTATTTTACGGCCAATACGGCCGGATGATCTAAACTTGTGACGCGGCTCAGGAATGGCTGGCGGATCGAATGGCGCGCGCCGCATTCTGGAGCGCCAGAAACGCGTCGTACCGCGACTGATGAACCTTCTGAAATGCAGGATCTGGCGAAGCGCAGCTGACGATCCTCGACATGGCAGGCATCGCCGCCATCAGGTCCGGATAGGTTCCGGCAGCAACCGCGCCAAGCATCGCAGATCCGAGAAGCACCGGCTCTTCACATTCGGTGAGTTCGACCGGGAGGCCAGTCGCATCGGCCAGCAATTGCCGGGCAAGCGGATGAGCGCCGGCCCCGCCGCTGACACTGATGGTTTCCACCGGCGCGCCGTTACGGGCCTGTGTTTCGATGATCTGGCGAAGCCCGTAACCGAGGCCGAGCAGCCCAGCCACATAAAGCGCGACGAGGGAATCCACCCCGGTTTCCGTACCATAACCGGCAATGACGGCGCGGGCATGCGGATCGGCGAAGGGCGCGCGGTTGCCGAGGAATTCCGGCACCACATGGAAATCTTCGGCGACCTTCACCGCGGCGGAAGCGGATACGGCAAGGCCGAGCGCGCGGTCGGCAAGCCAAACCGGCAAGGCTTTGTCGTCCTTCTCGGCAAGCGCCTTCGCTTCGGCAAAGGCCGGATGCAGCTGCACGAGGTAGTCGATGGCGGCTCCGGCAGCGGATTGACCGCCCTCGTTCAGCCAGGAGCCCGGAACCATGGCGGAATAATAGGGACCCCAGACACCCGGCACGAAAGCGGGCTCAGTGGTGGTGGTCATGGTGCAGGAGGACGTGCCGAAGACATAACCGAGGCATCGCGAAGCATCACCACCGGCAGCCACCGTGCCCACGCCGCCCGCGTGGGCGTCGATCAGGCCAGCGGCAACCGCTGTGCCCGCAACCAGCCCCATGGCTTTGGCTGCATCTTCGGTCAGGCCAGCGCCCAGTGCCGTGCCGGGATTCACGACGCTTTCACCGATGCGGCGGAAGCCCTGCTCCGCCAGATCGCCAAGGCCGATGTTGGTGAAATAGTCCGCATCCCAGCGGTTTTCATGGGCGAGATAGGTCCATTTGCAGGTGACCGTGCAGGCGGAACGATCGAGCGCGCCGGAAGCCTTCCACGTCAGAAAATCCGTCAGGTCGAAGAAGTGCTCGGCACGGGCATAGATATCGGGCCTGTTTTCGCTGAGCCACAAAAGCTTCGGCGTCTGCATTTCCGGAGAAATGCGCCCGCCGACATATTTCAGGACGGCATGCTTGCCGGCATTGATGCGTTCGGCCTGTTCGACAGCACGATGATCCATCCAGACGATGATATCGCGCTCGGGATGATCGGCAGCGCCGACCGGCAGGGTCTGGTCATTGGATCCGCGAACCACAAGAGAACAGGTGGCGTCGAAACCGATGCCGGCGACCTCGGCCGGATTGATGCCGGCGCGGGAAACGCTTTCGCGGACGCTGTCGCAGACCGCCTGCCACACCTCTGCGCTCGATTGTTCGGCAATGGCGCCATCCTCGCGATGCATGCTGATCGCGCGCTTGGCGGTGGCGAGAAGCTTGCCCGCGACATCGAAGACACCGGCCCGCGCCGAGCCGGTCCCGACATCGACGCCAACAAGATAGGAAGCCATTTGCGATACTCCTCGGAGCGGATCATCCGGTGCGTGAACAGGTTGAAGCGGCGGGACCGGTTCCGATTTCCCGCCGCTCCTGAAGTCTTAGACGCGGTCGAAGTTGGTCGGCAAGACCAGCATGTCGCGGATGGTGACGGTGCGCTTGCGCGTCAGCATGTAAACGACGGCATCTGCCACTTCGCTCGCATCGATGAGGCTGCCCGATTCCTTGGCCTTGCGGAGGTTTTCCTCCGGCCAGTCGGCCAGAAGTGCCGAGACGACCGGGCCGGGAGAGACCTGCGCAACGCGCACGCCGTGCGGGATCATCTGGCGGCGCATGCCCTGCACGAAGCTGGTGATCGCCCATTTCGAGCCCGAATAGACCGGCTCCCAATAGGTCGGAAAATGGCCAGCGATCGAGCAGGTGACGATGATATCACCGGTCTTGCGCGCCGACATATGCGGCACGACGGCCTGCACATTCTTCATGACCGCGTTAACGTTGAGGTTCAGCATCTTGTCGATGGCCTCGGGCGTCGTTTCGGTAAGATCGCCGCCGATATAGGTGCCGGCATTGCAATAGAGAACGTCGACATGGTCGACCTTCTTCAGGATTTCCGGGATCATGGCATTGCAGCTGTCGGCGTCGAGCAGGTTCGTCACCTGCGGGATGGCGCGGTCGCCGAGCTTGGCGGCCAGATCATTCAAGGCTTTCTCGTTCCAGTCGACCATGACCACGGTTGCGCCCTGTTCCAAGAGCGCTTCCGTTGTGGCAAGCCCGATGCCGGATGCGGCGCCGGTGATGACCGCGATCTTGCCTTGCAGCGATTCAGACATTTAATTCTCCTGCGTTTATGAAGGTGTTTCCGAGCCGGCTCAGCGCCATTCGCGCCCGATATAGATGGCCAGCAGGATGATGCCGCCCTTGATGACATCCTGCAGATAGGGGTTGATGCCCATCAGGTTGAGGCCGTTATTGAGAATGCCGAGCAGCACCGCGCCGATGAGCGTGCCGAGGATGAGACCCCTGCCGCCGGCAATCGCCGTGCCGCCGAGAACGACGGCCGCAATGGCATCGAGTTCGAAACCGACGCCGGCATTGGGCTGGCCGCTCATGAGGCGGCCTGTCAGAATGAGGGCGGCGAAAGCGGCCGTGACACCAGAGATGCCATAGACCGCGAGCTTGACGCGCTGGGTCTTCACGCCCGAAAGACGGGCCGCCAGCTCGTTTCCGCCAAGTGCATAGACGTGGCGGCCGAAAGCCGTGCGCTGCAACAGCACCCAGGCGATGGCATAAATCACCACCATGATGATGACAGGTACGGGAACGACGCCGATACGGCCGACGCCGAACCATGAAATCCAGCTCGGAATGCCGCTGACCGGATAACCACCGGAATAGATGAGGCCGAGGCCACGCGCCATGCCCATGGTGGCGAGCGTGACGATGATGGCGGGCATCTTGCCCCAGGCGACAAGCGCCCCGTTGAAGATGCCGATGCCGAGACCGATGAACAGGCCGGCCGGCAAGGCAATCGCGGGCGACAGGCCGGTATTCACCATCAGGCCGGCCGACAGCGTGCCGATAAGCGCCATGACCGCGCCGACCGACAGGTCGATGCCGCCGGTGAGAATGACGAAGGTCATGCCGACGGCGAGAATGCCGACGACGGAAACCTGCCGCAGCACGTTCATGATGTTGTTGAGGCTGAAGAAATTGTCGCTCGCAAGCCCCATGAGGATCGATACGACGATGAGGCCCGCCAGCGGCAGGGCGAGCGGGGAACGCAGCATCGAGCTGAAACTGAAACCGCCCGTTTTCGCGGCAGTGCCGGTGTTTGCATCAAGCGACATGTTCAACTCTCCCGGTGGTGGCGTTTGTCATTATTGTTTCTGAATTGATGTCTTCGCCTTCAACCGTGGCGACGATGCCGCCGGAGCGGAAGACGCAGACCCTGTCGGACATGCCGATCACTTCCGGCAGCTCCGAGGAGATCATGATGATCGAATGCCCCCTGGCGGCGAATTCGCGCATCAGCGAATAGATTTCCGCCTTTGCGCCGACATCGATGCCGCGTGTCGGCTCATCGAAGATCAGCACGCGCATGTCATGGTTCAGCCAGCGGGCGATGACGATCTTCTGCTGGTTGCCGCCCGATAGCGTGTCGACGCGGGCATAGGGTCCCTGCGCCTTGACCTGCACCTGCGCCATGGCCTTCGTCGTGTGCTCCAGTTCCTTCTTGAGATCGAGGAACCAGTGGGCCTTGCGGTATTTGCGATAATTGTTCAGCGAAATATTCTGCAGGATGGAGAAGCTGGTGATCAGGCCCTCCTCCTTGCGGCTTTCCGGCAGCAGGCCAATGCCGCGCATCAGCGCATCATCGGGGCCGGATAAACGCGTATCCACGCCGTCGAGCTTGATTTTGCGGCGCGAGGCGGAATGCGCGCCGAGCATGGCGAGAACCGTTTCCGTGCGGCCCGAGCCGACAAGCCCGGCAAAACCGAGAATTTCACCCTTGCGCAGCGAAAAGCGTGAGACAGGCCCGCCCTTCTTCAATTGCAGCTCTTCGACTTCGATCACCTTTGCGGCGGAAGGATCGAGCTGCGGCTTTGGCGGGAAGCTGGCTTCGATGCGCCGGCCGACCATCATCTCCACCAGACGGTCATTGTCGACCTCCGAAGTCAGGCAGGAACCGATAAGCTCACCATCGCGCAGAACGGTGATGCGGTCGCAGATCTCGAATATTTCCTCGAGGTGATGCGAAATGAAGATGATCGCCACGCCCTGACGGCGCAGCTCGCGCATAACCTTGAACAGGTGTTCCGTCTCCGAAGGGGTCAGCGTCGCCGTCGGCTCGTCGAGCACGAGAATGCGGGCATCCAGCGACAATGCCTTGGCGATTTCGACGAATTGCTGCTGGGCAACGGAAAGACGATGCACCGGCACGTCGAGCGGCACATCCACGGCCAGCCGGCCCATGATTTCTGCCGCGCGCTTGCGCATGGCACCCTTGTTCAGAAGGCGCAACGGCCCGCGGATTTCGCGGGCAAGAAACATGTTTTCAACGGCGTTGAGATAGGGGATCAGGCTGAATTCCTGAAACACGATGCCGACGCCGGCGGCAATCGCCTCATCGTAATTGGCAAAACGGCGATCCTTGCCGTCAATGCGGATCGTTCCCTCGGAAGGCTGCAGAATGCCGCACAGGATCTTCATCAAAGTCGACTTGCCGGCACCGTTTTCGCCCAGAAGCGCATGCACCTCACCGGCACGGGCCTCAAGGTCGACGCCGCGCAGGACTTCGATCTTGCCAAAGCTTTTTCTTATTCCATTCAGTTCCAGCATGTCACCCTCCTCAATGGTCGGGATTTAACCCCGCCCCCATACTAGATGGGGACGGGGCCTGGGAGGAGTTCTTACCAGCTGAACTCGCCGGCGTTTTTGCTGTCAACGACCATGACGTCGATCGGGACTTCCTTCGGCACGACGCGTGCGCCCCACTTCTGGGCGAGCGCCATGGCAAGGCCGACACGCACCTGGTCACGCGGGAACTGGGCGGTGGTTTCGATGAAAGGGCCACCATCGGCAATCGCCTTCACCGCTTCCGGAGCACCGTCCACCGAGGTCAGCTTGATGTCCTTGCCGGAACCCTGAATAGCGGCCAGAGCGCCCATCGCACCGCCATCATTCACCGAGAAGATACCGGCGAGGTTCGGACGCGACTGGATCATGTTTTCAACGACGCCGAGAGCAACGGAGCGGTCCTGACGGCCGTTCTGCGTGTCAACGAGCTTGATCTCTGGGAATTCCGCGAGAGCCGCCTTGCAACCTTCGACGCGCTGCAGGATCGGAACGACCGGAATACCATCGAGGATGGCAACCTCGCCCTTGCCGCCAAGCGACGTACCGAGATATTTGCACGACTGGTAGCCCGCATCGCGGTTCTTCGAACCGACGAAGGTGTCGACCGGGCCATTGGCGTTGGCGTCAACCGCAACGACAATCACGCCGGCGGACTTGGCAGCGTGAACGGCGGCTTCGATGCCGGCGCTGTCGGTCGGGTTCAGGAGCAGGATGTCGATCTTCTGCTGCAGCATGTCTTCAACGTCGGAAATCTGCTTTGCCACATCGTGGCCGGCATCGGTGACGACGACGTCAGCACCGATGCTTGCGGCGGCTTCCTTCAGCGCTTCCTGCATCGATACGAAATAGGGGTTGTTGAGTTCCTGGAAGGTCATGCCGATCTTCAGCTTTTCCTGCGCCAGCGCCGGAGCGGCCATCATTGCAATTGCGGCTGTCGCCATCAGAAACTTGGATTTCATTTTCATCTCACTCTTCCTCCCGTTTGGAAAGTTGGGGCAACAAGTGCCCGTTTCCGGACAGCCCTCTGCCCGAATTGGTAAAAATCGGCGATGTGTCGCTGGTTTACTCCGCCATGACCGCTGCCTTCTGGGCTGCGAATATGGTTCGGAACCTCGACGGCGACATTCCCTTCAATTTCAGGAAATGCCGGTTAAAATTCGAAAGGTTGGAAAAGCCCACATCGTAGCAGACCTCCGCTACCTTCACGTCCTGATCCGCCAAGAGCATCTGGCAGGCAAGATCAATGCGTAACTGATTGCGATAGCGCACCAGCGTCGTTCCCGTATGACGCTTGAAGGCACGGGAAAAGGCGCTCGGGCTCTGGCCCACCATGTCGGCAAGATCGATTTCCTCGACCTGTTCGGTCAAATGCTGGCGCAGATGCGACAGAGCGCGGTTGATGCCGCTGTCGCCAATGCCGGTCAGATCAAGCTCATAACTCAGGCTTGCCAGCACTTCTGAAGACGGCGCGTTGACGAGCAGATCGAGAATTTCCCAGAAAAGCGCCAGACGCGTCAGCCCCTGCGCCTCGATCAGCCGAAGCACCAGCGGACGAACCCGGTCACTCGTCTCGTCGTCAAACAGAATGCCGCGGCGGCTGCGATCCAGCAGGGCGCGCACCACATCCATTTCGGCCATGGAGGTGCAGGCATCTTCGATAAAGCTCTCCGGAAACTGGATCACGAGAGAGCGTGTCGGCACGATTTCGTCCGGCTCGATCTCGCTGATCCAGTTCTGGGGGAGATTGGGACCGGTCATGATGAGCTGACCGGGGCTGAAGCGACCGACGAAATCACCGATATAAAACGTGCCTGACGTGGCGACGACCAGATGGATTTCGTATTCGGGATGGTAATGCCAGCGCACGGTGCGGAACGGATAGCCATGCCGCCAGGCAGCGAAGGATTCGCCCTTGCGGATGTGCACCAGTTCCAGATCGGGCTGCATCATGGTTCCTCCCATCAGTCGCGTCCGCCGCGTTCACGGAGCGGAGCCATTCCTCTTTATGGCTCGTCCCAGGCGTTGATGAGGAGCATATGGCGTGCGGCATCTCTGCATCCACATCACGCCGAAGAAATTGCCGATACTTTTTTGACTCTTTTTTGTCAGGAATTGAAGAGTCGCCCGACAGGGCTGACTATAAAGGCGGCGACGGTGCCGATTTTTCCGCTCAATTTGGCGTGATGCGCCCAGACAATGCGCAACCGGAGGCGATTTCAGGTGAAATTTTGACGTGTGGCCTGCCGGATGCCGGCAGGCCACACTCATACTTTTCCGCAACATTTCTGCCGCTCTATCATCAGCGGCAGGCTCATTCGTTACTGCGGCATCAATATCTGCAGTTTCACATCCGTTTCCCGCGCTTCCACCGCGCGGTCGAAGCCGGCAATGCTGTCTTCGAAGGGAATGGTGGCTGAAATCAGCGGTTTGAGGTCGGCCTTGCCGGAGGCGATGAGCGCCACGGCGCGGTCATAGACATTGGCGTAACGGAAAACCGTTTCCACCCGCAGTTCCTTGGCCTGCAGGCCAACAATATCGACCGGCACCGGGTCAACCGGCATGCCAACCAGCACGATGGCACCACCCGGCCGCGCCAGTTTCGCCATGCCGAGCACGGCGGGTGCAGCGCCTGAGCATTCGAAGACGATATCGCAGCCCCAGCCATCCGTTGCGGCCAAAACCGCTTCGGCGAGGTTGCGCTCGCGGATGTTGACAGTCTCGATGCCGTCATAAGCGGCGATGATATCGAGCTTCGGCTGGGCGAGATCGGCAACGATGACCTTGGCGCAACCGCCGGCAAGCGCCGCCAGGGCAACCATCATGCCGATCGGGCCGGCGCCCGTGACGACGGCGATATCGCCGGGCTGAATGCGCGCCCGCAATGCCGCCTGCATGCCGATGGCGAAGGGCTCGACCATCGCCCCTTCGGCAAAGGACACATTGTCCGGCAGCTTGTAGGTGAAGGCCGCGGGGTGAACCACTTCCGGCGTCAGGCAGCCATGGATCGGCGGTGTCGCCCAGAAGCGGACAGCGGGATCGACATTGTAGATGCCGAGTTTCGAGGCCCGCGATGTGGCATCGGGAATACCCGGCTCCATGCAGACGCGGTCGCCCGCCTTCAGATGGGTGACGTCGGAACCGGTTTCGATCACCGTACCGGAGGCTTCATGGCCGAGCACCATGGGCGCGTTGACAACGAAGTGGCCGATCTTGCCATGGGTATAATAATGAACGTCCGAGCCGCAGATGCCGACCGTATGGGTGCGGATGCGCACATCCTTCGGTCCGAGTTCACCGGATCCGGCTCCACCGGGAATATCAAAATCCCTGAGCGAGAGCTTGCCTTTTTCTTCCAGCACCAGTGCCTTCATCTCATCCTCCATGGTTTGCGATACGCCTGGCAGCGAATTCAGTGAGCGTGATGGCGTGCAACTTCGGCAAAAGTAAACAGAAATCGGCCGGATCGGCCGGTTTTTCTTCGCGAAGGAAAAACTGTATCGAGACGCCCGTGATTTCTCATCACCGGCGGCGTGCTGCGGCTTTTCACGGCGGGAAAAAACGGCGCGATTCGCCGACCGCAAGATTGCGTTACGGCCCGGACTGGCGAAGCGGCCCACTCACATTTTTTCGCCCGGCAGCCGGCTCGCCTGTTTCACCCAATCGGCAAATTGCGCCTCGTCAAAAGCACCTTCATGGATATCGAGGTAACGAACCTTCGGGTGCTTGGAGGTGCCGGGCGGCAGGGGCTGCAAGGATGCGCCGTTGAGGAAGGTGACTTTGATGTATCTGGTAAAACAGTGAAGGCTGAGGAACCAGACATCGTCCTCCATCCCGTAGAAGGGCGAATTCCACTTCACCGCCTTGCGGACGCCGGGCACGAGATTTTCGATCAACGCATCGATATGCGCTCCGACCGGGCTTTTCCAACCCGGCATGGCGGCGATATAGGCCCGCACCGGCACATTGCCATATCCCTTGGCAATCTGTGGATTGCCGCCCGAAAGAAGTTTCGGTTCAGCGCCAGATCGCTCGGTCCCTACGATTTCAGGCGCTTTACCCGGCTTCTCTTCCACCATCCGGGTTCCCTCCTATTGTGACACGGCTTCCCATCGTTTTCCAAAACCCCGGCACAAGCCTGCCATAAAACGCAGTCGCAGTAAAAAAACTATATTTTATCCGCCTCATCCTCTTTGCGCCTTGGAGCGCCGATTCCTGGCCGTCCTTGTCCACGCAATGCGATCTCTCAGTATGGCAAAGTCGTGCCAATGACCCCGCTAGCACGTCATTCGAATCTGAAAAACGCATTGGCTATCATAGCTTATGCGTGGTCTCAGGCGCGCAGGGCGGCAGCCGGGGACTGGCGATAGGCGAGCAACGCCGGTATGGCCGCGAGAATGGCGGCAAATCCCAGCAGGAAGAGGCCAAGACGCAAATCTTCGCCGGTGAAGCCGACCGGCAGGATCACGCCGCTTTTCGCGGTGAAGAGCTGCGCGCCGATATGGGCAGCACCCAGTCCCAGCAGAAAACCGATGCCGACACCGAGCGCCACCAGAAAGAAAAGCTCCAGCCAGACGATGGCGAAAACCGAGCCGCGCGGCGCGCCGAACGCCCGCAATGCACCGATCTGCCGACGCCGTTGCCCGACATGGATCACCGTGACCAGCATCAGCGCCGCCGCCACCAAACCTTGCGAACCGGCGGCGACCGCGCTCAGGACCTTCTTGGCGTCGCCAAGCGTCGCATAAAGACCGGTCAGCACCTCGCCCGGGAACACGCCGAGCGTATTACCGCTGCGATATTCCTGCCGCAGGCGATAGGCATCGGCAATCGTTTTCGGCTTGACGAGAATGGCCGGCAGGCCGGGCAGGCCATCGCCGAAACTCTCCAGGATCGGCGCATCGGGATCGATGTTGCCACGATGATCGTCTCCCCCATGCGCCGACGTTGCGGGACCGAGGGCCAAGGCCTGTTTTTGCGCCGGCGAGGCCGCAAGCTGAACGGACGCTTCGGCATGGTCCGCCTCGTCTTCGGCATGCGCGCCGCCATCCTCGTGATGGTCCCCATCTTCATGGGCGTGATCGTGACCATCCTCGTGATGATGCCCGTCGGCATGCGCCTCACCCTCGCCATGCCCCTCCTCGTGGTCATGACCATGGTCCTCGCCAAGGCCATGAACGTGCCAGACGGCCTGGATCGGCACAAGAATGGCGCGATCCCACGGCGTACCGGTTGGTTGCAACTTGCCGACGACCCTGTAGGCGATCTCGGTATGGGTATGGCCGCCGGTCTCGGCCGTGCCATGCATCGGCTTGATCTCGGCACCGACCGACAGATCGACGGCAGCGCCGAGGACAGCTTCGCCTTCCAGAGCGAAAATCCTGCCTTCGGCAAAACCGGGCGTCGTATTGCTGACAAGGCTCGTCGTCGTGCCGACGATGGGGTAACCCGCAAAGGAATCGCCAAACCCCACCGGGGCGGCCCAGGCGACGCGCGGATCGGCGGAGAGCCTGGTGAGAACGGCGCCATCGACGAGCGGCAAAGGGGCCGCCTGAAGAAAGATGGAAGAAAGGACCAGCTGGGTTTCGCTGCCGGCCGCGCCGATGACGAGATCGAATTTATCGGCGGCGCGGGCGCTGCCAAGCCGTAGCGACCGTTCCTGCAGCGTCACCGCAACACCAAGTGCTGTGGCGAGCGCCACGAGCAGAACCACAACGGCGCCGCCCAACCACAGGCGGCGCAGGTCGGCGAGGATGAAGCCGATCATGCCGCGATCTCCTTCCGCTCGCTATCCGCAACGATACGGCCACTACTGAGGGTCAGACGCCGGTCGAGACGGCCGATGAGGTGCTGATCGTGGCTGGCGACAATCAGCGTGCTGCCGGTGCTGGTGGCGACGGACAGAAGCAGGTCACCGACAGCCTCGCCGCTTTCGAGATCGAGGCTCGCGGTCGGTTCGTCGGCGATGATGACGCCGGGACTGCGCAGCAGCGCACGGGCGATGGCGACACGCTGCATTTCACCCCGCGACATGGTCTCGACATGCTGCTCCGGCCGCTTGAGGCCGACGGTGGCGAACAGGGCTTGCGCGCGTTTCATAAGCGCCGCATCCGCCACGCGCGACAGGCGGGCGGGCAGCAGGATGTTATCCAGCGCGGACAGGCCGGGAAAAAGATGAAACTCCTGCATGACGAGGCCGATATTGGCGGCCCGCCAGCGGTCGCGACGGCCTTCGGACAAGTCAGCGATGTTCTCTTCACCCCAGACGACGCGACCGGCCTGCACGCGTTCGAGACCGGCGACGATGTTGATGAGCGTGCTCTTGCCCGAGCCGGAACCGCCCGTCAGCGCGACGCGGCTTCCGGCGGCGATCTCCAGATGGTCGATAACGAGAACCGGCGCCGCGAGACCGGGAAAGGACACGGCAAGATGATCTATCTTCAGGGACAGCATGGTCTCAAACCGTCGCGTATTCTGCCTGGCGAATGCGCAGCAGGCTGACGAAGCCGGTATCGGGATCCGTCCACGAGCCGGTTTCCAAGGTGCCACGCACTTCGATGGTCTGGCTGGGCTGGGTAAAGGTCTGCTTTTCGCCGAGATAAACCACGACGATATTGTCCGGCCAGTCAGAATCGGTGGAGCAAAAAGGGCAGATCGACATGGGTATTTCGGTCAGCACGAAAAACTGCGCTTCGGCCTTCAGCGGCGGCGCCATGAAACCGCGCATGGCGATATCCTTGCCGTTCAGCTGCTTGACCTTTTCGGAAAATTCCAGCCCGAGGACGCTGACCTTGCCGTAGAGTTCGTCAAAGGTGAGGTCGCTTTTCGCCTGCGCGCGCGTGCCGGCGGCCAGCAGCGGCAGACCGGCAATGAGACCCAGTGTCTGGCGGCGGTTGAACCGTGCCTGATCAGGCTTGCCCATGACCATTCTCCTTCTTGAAAGGTCCTTCATCGCCAGCCGACAGGGCCGGCAATGCAAGACCGGAAATGACGACGAGGGCACGCCATGGCGGCGCGCCCTCGCCCCGTTCAGATCTTAGTTGGTCTGCTTGGCGCCGAGTGCGAGCGCCTCAGCGAGACCCTTGTAGACATCGCTCTGTTCCATGTAACCGCGGAAGCCTTCGGCACCCGGGCCTTCGGCCTGCAGCACGACGTCATCCACCGCGTGGACACCGCTGTCCGAGCTCTTCGGAATGATGCCGGTGACGAGCACGGCACCGGGAACATCCTTGTACTGCTCGTTGGCGATGTATTCCTTCTTTTCGTTCTGGATGGCCGGTGCAAAGGGGCCATCGAGCTTCGGACGGAAGGTTTCGTAGTGGTCCGGACCGTTATTGGCGTTCAGGAACAGGCGACGCGAAACATCGACACTGTCCGGATAGCCATCGCCGTCCTTGTCTTCGTAGTTCGGGAAACCGGCTTCGGCATAGGTGCCGACCTTTTCGCGCATGTCGGTGCCTGGCTTGTTGTCATCAACGGTGCCGATGATGGAAACGCCATGCGTGTGGTCGCCGGTGACGATGATCAGCGTATCGGGGTTCTTCGCCGCAAATTCGCGGGCAATGCCGATGGTCTTGTCGAATTCGATGGTATCGACAACGGCGCGATCCCAGTCGAGCGGGTGGGACATCTTGTCGACATTGGCCGCTTCAACCATCAGGAAGAAACCTTCCGGGTTCTTCGAGAGATTGTCGAGCGCAACCTTGGTCATCTCAACGAGACCGGGCTGATCCGGGAACTTGGCCGTGGTGCCCTTCTTCAGGAATTCGCGGTCAAGCGTGGTGTCCATGTTGCCAGTGTGGAACAGGCCGAGGATCTTGCCGGTATTGGTGCCCGAAGCCGCTGCGAGTTCCGCCTTGCTGGTCGCCAGCGTGTAGCCGGCTTCCTTGAACATGGCGATATAGTCCTTGTCGTCCTTGCGCTTGGAACCCGCGGTGGCCTGCGGCAGGAAATAAGCGGAGCCGCCGCCAAGAAGCACATCCGGCTTCACGTCGAACAGCATGCCGTTGATCTCGGCCTTGTCGCCGCGCTTGCGGGTGTGGGCGACGACGGCAGCCGGCGTCGCATCCTGCACTTCGGCGGTCGAGATGATGCCGATCGACTTCTTGGTCTGGCGGCGCAGCGCTTCGGCCAGCGTTTCCACCTTCGGATCGTCAAGCGAGGCCGGGGTGCGGTCGGCATAAACGCCGATGGCGTTCACGGCGGTCTTGTGAC
Source organism: Agrobacterium sp. LEGMi-208b (assembly GCF_059511785.1). Lineage (NCBI taxonomy): Bacteria > Pseudomonadati > Pseudomonadota > Alphaproteobacteria > Hyphomicrobiales > Rhizobiaceae > Agrobacterium > Agrobacterium sp. LEGMi-208b. The sequence goes on along the minus strand of NZ_CM183446.1, from coordinate 1,778,446 downwards.
CGGTCATGTAAGCCGACATGGTGTTGGCGCTGTCGGTGGCGACGGCGTCGGTGGCGGAGGTGCCGATGAAGGCGACCGGCGGCACGTCATCCATGTTGAGACGGCCATTGGCCTTGCCCTCGGTCATGCCCTTGGACATGATGCGGGCGGCGGTGCGATGCGCAACCGAAAGACCGTCGGCGATCAGGAAGATGACGTTCTTGGCCTTTGCCTGGGCGGGCGTGCCATAAACGGCCCAGGTCACGCTCTTGGTTTCGGAACCGGCCGAAACTTCAACCTTGTAGTCACCGGCATTGGCAAGCGTGACGCCACGCAGGATGACGGCCGAGCCAAGAACCTTGTCCTTGTTCTTTTCTTCGGCGACGAACTCGGCATCCTTGCCGAGAGCGGCCTTGTAATCCTGGCCGTTGACGGTGATCTTGACGTCTTCCGGCTTCACGACGGAAGCGAACTCGACTTTAAAATCAAACGGCGAACCCGTCAGGATCGTAGCACGATCAAGCGGATAGACCTCGGCAGCCTGAGCGGCGCCGGCAAGAACGGTCGTAGCGACCAAAGCGGCAACAATTTTGCGCATATTCCCCTCGCGAGCCATGTGAAAACCACAATCTCTCCTAGACCCGCCAGATGACAGTTGCATGACTTGCGGGCGCCCATATCCCGAAAGCGGACGTTGAAGGGGAATTTACCGGGCCTCGTGAAACCCGGATCAGTCTTTCCTGATCCGCAAACCGTCGAGCAGGGTCCGGAAACTTTCCACGGCTCGTTTCGAGGTCGTTTCGGGGTCGTCTGAATTCGCTATCCATTGGGCGGCACTGCTGCTTGCCGCATTGATGAAACGGGCGCATGCCTCCGGATCGACATCGACGATGGTCCCCTCCTCTTTCAGCGCGTCGAGGCTTCGCGCGACAGCCGAAATACAGCCATTGGCGTTTGGCCAGCGGGACGGGTCACCCAGCACGGCCGGCCCGTCGCGGAACATGATCCGCTGGATCTCCGGCTCGAGGGCCATGCGGACATAACCCACATTCTCCTCGACGAAACCCTCCCACCGGGTGGCAGCCCTGGACGAAATCTCACAGAGCCTCGTCGTCATTTCCGCGTCGATCTCTGCCACGACAGCCAGCAGCAGGCCCTTCTTGTCGCCGAAATGGTGATAGAGCGCACCGCGGGTGAGACCGGCCTCGGCGGTGAAGTCGTCCATCGATGCTTCCGCATAACCGATGCTGCCAAAGGCCTTGCGGCCGGCAGCCAGAAGCTTCGCCCGCGTCTCGGCAATCATTTCGCTGCGAGGTTTGCGCATTTTCTCTCCATTCTCCACATACACCGCGTATATTAGTTGACATACGCCACGTATGCAATTATCTCATTTCACATACGCCACGTATGTGTGTGGTGGATACCCTCAGAACAAGGTGCATCCCGATGGCTAATCCATACAGAGAAATTTTCCGTGCTCCAGGAGCAAAAGGTTTTTCCGCCGCTGGTTTCTTTGCCCGCCTTCCCATTGCCATGGCCCCGATCGGTATCGTCGCCATGCTGTCGCAAACCCATGGCGAATATTGGCTGGCCGGCGCCGTCTCCGCAACCTTTGCGCTCACCAATGCCGCCGTCTCCCCGCAAATCTCCCGGCTGGTGGATCGCAAGGGGCAGAGCCGTGTGCTCATCCCGGCGACCATCGTTTCGGTCATCGCCTTTGCGGCGCTGATTATCGCGACAAATCAGAGATGGCCCGCCTGGACGCTGTTCCTCTCCGCCTTTCTCGCCGCTGCCATGCCGAGCATTCCCGCCATGATGCGCGCCCGCTGGACGGAAATCTTCCGCGACCGGCCGGAGCTGAATACCGCTTTCGCCTTTGAATCCGCCGCCGACGAACTTGTCTACATTTCCGGCGCCTCGCTTTCCGTCGGCCTTGCCGTTTCACTCTTTCCGGAAGCCGGCATGATGATCAGCACCGCCTTTCTGGCGCTCGGCACCTTTGCCTTCCTTCTGCAACGCTCGACCGAGCCCAAGGTGCGGCCGGTTGAAAGCGGCCGCCCGCAGCGTTCGGCCATCTCCCTGCGCCCGGTCCAGATCATAACGCTTGCCCTGATCTTCGTCGGCTCGACCTTCGCCACGGCCGAAGTTAGCGCCGTCGCAATCACCAAGGCGCTTGGCCAACCGGAAGCCGCCAGCCTCGTCATCGGTGTCTATGCCATCGGCTCCTTCGTGGTCGGCCTCATTCTCGGCGCGCTCAATCCCAAAATGCCGTTGCAGCGTCAGTTGCTGATCGCCGTCAGCGTGCTTGCGCTCACCGCGCTGCCACTCCTCGTCGCCAATACCAGCGTTGCCCTGCTCGCCTTTGCCGTTTTCCTCAGCGGCGTTGCGATCTCGCCGATCTTCATCACGTCATTCGGCCTGATCGAGCGCCGCGTGCCTGAATCGATGCTGACGGAAGGCGTGACCTGGGTCATGACCGGCATCGGTATCGGCATGGCGCTCGGCGCCTTCATCTCCGGCTGGGTGATCGACAATTTCGGCCCGGACAATGGTTTCTGGGTCTCGGTTGTCGCGAGCCTTTCAACCGTGGCCATCATCACGCTCGGCCAGCGCAGCCTCTCCGGAGATCGTGGACGCCCCGGCACGGAGGCCGTCGCGCAGCCCGCCGAATAGCAACCTTTACTCGTAGCCTGCCTTGCTCATCGCGGCATTTGATATGTACGCATGAGAGTCACAGACTAATCTATAGTAGAGCGACTGTTTTACTTTGCTGTCGCCCCGCAAGCATGATACCGTCCACGGCCGATGATATCATGCCTGCGGGGCGATCCCGTTTGGCGATGCGGCAATGGAGACAGCCGCTTCCACCAATGATTATTTCCTGTGGCTCGCCAATGCGTTCTCCCAGTGGCAGGGCTTTCGGGACAAATTATCGCTCCTGTCCAAAAAACGGTGTCTCAACGCCTGCTACTGGCGAGACGACATGCCGGCGAGCCACTGACCAGGGATGTCAACCACGAGTCGCCTTCAGCCCATGCGCTCGGACACGTGTTCTCCGGGAGATGCGGGAAAGACGACCGTCCTGTTTCCGTTCAGGAAGACCCGATGATGAATATGTGCGTGGATGGCGCGGGCCAGAACCTGGCTTTCCACATCCCGCCCCAGGCTCACATAATCCATCGCGCTCTGGGCATGGGTCACGCGGATCGTATCCTGCTCGATGATCGGCCCTTCATCGAGATCGGCGGTGACGTAGTGAGCGGTCGCGCCGATCAGCCTCACCCCGCGCTCATAGGCCTGCTTATAGGGGTTGGCACCCTTGAAGGAGGGCAGGAACGAATGGTGGATATTGATGATGCGGCCAGACATTTCCTGACACAGCCGGTCCGACAGCACCTGCATGTAGCGCGCCAGCACCACGAGTTCCGCCCCGGTATCCTGCACCACCTGCAGGATCGCAGCTTCCGCCTCGGGCTTCGTTTCCGGTGTGACACGAATGTGGTGAAAAGGAATATCCTCATTCACCACCTGCTTCTGGTAATCGAGATGATTGGAGATCACGGCCACGATTTCGACCGGCAGTGCACCGATGCGGGAGCGATATAACAGATCGTTCAGGCAATGGCCGAAACGCGAGACCATGATCACGACTTTCGTCTTTCGCGAAAGGTCGTGGATGTCATAGTCCATATCGAAATCGGTCGCGACGGGACCGAAACCGTCAAGCAGCGCCTCGCGTCCCGATCCCTGTTCGGAAACGAAGCTCAACCGCATGAAAAAACGGCCCGTCTCCTGGTCTGTGAATTGCGAACTGTCGTTGATGTTGCAGCCGGACCGGGCGAGATAACCCGAGACGGCGGCGACTATGCCGCTGCGCGCCGGGCACGCGACTTTCATGATATAGGTGGTCAAATCCTGCTCCCCCTTGATAGTTCAGCACTCCGGCAGATTGACGGCGATGCCGCCCTGCGAGGTTTCCTTGTATTTCACATGCATGTCGCGGCCGGTCTCGCGCATCACGGTGATGCAATTGTCGAGCGGCATGAAATGGGTGCCGTCACCACGCAGCGAAAGGCTGGCCGCAGAGACGGCCTTGATGGCGCCGAGCGCATTGCGCTCGATGCAGGGAACCTGAACGAGCCCGGCCGCCGGATCGCAGGTCATGCCGAGATGATGTTCCAGCGCGATTTCGGCGGCATTTTCCACCTGCGCATTGCTGCCGCCTAAAACCGCGCAAAGCCCCGCCGCCGCCATGGCCGCAGCCGAACCCACCTCGCCCTGGCAGCCGACTTCCGCCCCCGAGATCGAGGCGTTGTGCTTGATGAGACCGCCGATGGCCGCAGCCACCAGCAGAAGATCGCGGATGCCTTCCCGGCGCGCGCCGACGCAATGGTCGAGATAATAGCGCGCCACCGCCGGCACCACGCCCGCCGCGCCATTGGTGGGTGAGGTGACCACGCGCCCGCCGGCGGCGTTTTCCTCATTCACCGCCATGGCGTAGACGCTCATCCAGTCATTGGCCTGATGCGGCTGGTTAAGGTTCAGCCCGCGCTCCGATTGCAACTGCTCATGGATCGCCTTGGCTCTGCGCTTCACCTTCAGCCCGCCGGGCAGGATACCATCCTGCGTCAGGCCGCGCTCGATGCAGCTTTCCATCACCTCCCAGACGCGGTCCAGCCGCGCATCCAGTTCCGATCCGTAAACAACCTCCTCATTCGCCCGCTTCATCTGGGCGATGGTCTTGCCCGACGCGCGGCCCATGCGCAGCATTTCGGCCGCCGTGCTGAAGGGATAGGGCACCGATTGCTGCTTGCCGGCGCTCAATCCGCCGGCCGACCTTTGCAGCTCTGTTTCGGTGACGACGAAGCCGCCGCCAATCGAATAATAGACCTCCCGGTGATAGGTGTTTCCCTGACGGTCGCAGGCGATCAGGACCAGCCCGTTGGCATGGCCGGGAAGCGGCGGGCCATAATCGAAGACCAGATCCCTGTCCGGATCGAACCGCAGCGGCGGCAGCCCCTCGGGCTGGACAAGACCGGTCCGGCGCACCTCCGCCTCGATCTCCTCCACCCGGTCGGGATCGAGCGTATCGGGCTTCAGCCCGCAAAGGCCGAGAATGACCGCGCGGTCCGTCGCATGGCCCTTGCCGGTGAAGGCGAGTGAGCCATGCAGGCTCGCCCGCAGGCCGAACAGGTCTCCGGCCCCCGGGAACTTGTCGCCGCCGCGCAGATCGTCAAGAAACCGGGCGGCCGCGACCATAGGCCCCATCGTATGAGAAGACGATGGGCCGATGCCGATCTTGAATATATCGAAGACCGACAGGAACATTTACGAACCGTAGATCGGGAAGGCGTCGCAAAGTGCGGCAACCTGTGCCCGCACCTCGGCCTCGATTGCGGCGTCGCCTTCGACATTCGCCGAAAGCGCATCGATGACGCGCAGGATCAGCACGCCGATCTGCTCGAATTCAGCCACGCCGAAACCCCGTGTGGTGCCGGCGGAGCTGCCGAGCCGGATGCCCGAGGTAACGAAGGGCTTTTCCGGGTCATTGGGGATGGCGTTCTTGTTGCAGGTGAGACCCGCCCGCTCCAGCGCGATTTCGGCAACCTTGCCGGTGACGCCTTTCGGACGCAGATCGACCAGCACCATATGGCTGTCGGTTCCGCCCGAGACGATGCCGAGACCACCTTCTGTCAGTACTTTAGCCAGCGCCTGTGCATTGGCGATGACCTGGCCGGCGTAATCGGAAAATTCCGGGCGCAGCGCTTCGCCGAAAGCCACGGCCTTGGCGGCGATGACATGCATCAGCGGACCACCCTGATTGCCGGGGAAGACGGCCGAATTCAGCTTCTTGGCGAGATCGGCATCGTTGGTGAGGATCACGCCGCCGCGCGGGCCGCGCAGCGTCTTGTGGGTGGTGGAGGTGACGACATGAGCGTGCGGCACCGGGTTCGGATATTTGCCGCCGGCGATCAGGCCGGCATAATGGGCCATGTCCACCATCAGATAGGCGCCGACTTCATCGGCAATCTCGCGGAAACCGGCAAAGTCGATCTGGCGCGGATAGGCCGAAGCGCCCGCCACGATCAGCTTCGGTTTCGTTTCCAGCGCCTTTGCGCGCACCTTCTCCATGTCGATCAGATGTGTATCGGCATCGACCTCATAAGAAACGACGTCGAACCATTTGCCCGACATCGTGACCGGCGAACCGTGGGTCAGGTGCCCGCCATGGGCAAGCGAAAGCCCCATGATCCGGTCGCCCGGCTGCAGCAGCGCCAGAAACACCGCCTGATTGGCCTGCGCGCCGGAATGCGGCTGTACATTGGCGAATTCCGCGCCGAAGAGCTGCTTCAACCGCTCGATGGCGACCGCCTCCACCTTGTCGACGAATTCGCAGCCGCCGTAATAACGCTTGCCGGGATAACCCTCGGCATATTTGTTGGTCAGCACCGAGCCTTGAGCGGCCAGGACATCGGCCGAAACGATGTTTTCCGAGGCGATCAATTCAATCTGCGTCTTCTGGCGGTCGAGTTCCTCTGCGATGGCATCGGCGATGACCGTGTCTGAAACGGTATGATGTGACAGGCGGTTGAGCATATTTCTTCTCCCAGATCAGGCGATATCCGCTGCAAGTTCCTTGCAGCCGGTTTCAAGCAAATGGCCAAGATGCGACACGAAACTGTTCCAGATATCCATGCGGAAACGGTTTTCCGCATCGCGCCAGAGCACTACGGTCACACCGTCGAAAATCGTCCGGCGTCCCTCGCCGACGGCAATCGTCTCAATGTCGCGGGCGCAGCCCAGCGTCAGCAGTTCGGTGGCCTGCGGACCTTCGATCAGCAGCGTCACTTCCCGTCCGGAAATATCGACGAGGCTGTGCGGATGGCTGGCATAGGCCGCGCCGCAGGCCGCAACCAGCCTCTCGACCTCCCCTGTCGGAGCAAGGATCGTCCATTCGTCGGGACCGAGGCGCATGGCCTCGATTTCGCCCGTGGCGGAGCGGGTGCCGATCCGGTCGGGCAAGCTCAGGCCAAGGGCGGCGCTGAGCGGCGCCAGATCGCCGCGTGCGCGCAGCGACAACCGGGCTTGTGCGGCCAAGATGCTGACCCGGGCTGCTTTGCTTTCGGCCAGCGTGCCGGAAACGGGGGAGGAAACACGCATGTTCATTGTCATCTCCGGGTCAAATCTTCAGGCGGGTGTTTTCGGGATCGACAAAGACCATCCCGGTGATTTTCGCGGCAATGGTGCGATCCAGCATCGGAATATAGACGGTCTCGCCCATCCGCTCATGCCCGCCTTCCACCAGCGCCAGCGCGATTGGCTGGCCGACGGCATCCGAATGATAGGAGGAGGTCACGTGCCCCACCATTTTCATCGGGATCGGCTGTTTCGGGTCGAAGACGATCTGTGCGCCCTCTTCCAGCTTCGAGCGGTCTTCCGTCAGAAGGCCGACGAGGTGGCGGCGATCCTTGGCGACGAGATCGGGGCGGGCGAGGCCGCGCTTGCCGACGAAATCGGGCTTGTTCTTGCCCACGGCCCAGCCCATCGCCGCATCATAGGGCGTGACCGTGCCATCGGTGTCCTGGCCGACGATGATGTAGCCCTTTTCGGCACGCAGCACATGCATGGTTTCGGTGCCATAGGGCGTGATGCCGTATTGCTGGCCGGCCTCCCACAGGATTTCCCAGAGCTTGCGGCCAAGCGGCGCAGGCACGTTGACCTCGAAGCCGATCTCGCCGGTGAAGCTGACGCGGAACAGCCGCGCCGGCATGCCGGCGACCGTGCATTCCACGCAGGACATATGCGGGAAGGCCTCTTCCGTCAGCTCGACGCCTTCCACAAGCGGTGCGAGCAGCTTTGCCGCATTCGGGCCGTTGAGGGCAATGGTCGACCATTGTTCTGTCGTCGAGGTCAGCCAGACATTGAGATCCGGCCATTCCGTCTGGAGATAATCCTCCATCATGTTCAGCACCCGGGCCGCACCGCCTGTCGTGGTGGTGACGTGGAAACGATCCTCGGTCATGCGGCCGATAACGCCGTCGTCGCGGATGAAGCCGTCATCGCCGAGCAGCAGGCCGTAACGGCAGCGGCCGGGAGCGAGCTTCGTCCAGGGATTGGTATACATGCGGTTCATGAACTCGACCGCGTCAGGACCCACAACCTCGATCTTGCCAAGCGTCGAGGCATCGAAAATGCCGAGGCTTTCGCGCACCGCCCGGCATTCGCGCCCGACCGCCGCATCCATGTCTTCGCCCGACTTCGGGAAATACCAGGCGCGACGCCATTGCCCGACCGGCTCATAGACCGCGCCATGCTCCTCAGCCCACCCGTCGATCTGCGTCTTGCGTGTCACCTCGAAATGCGCGCCGCGGTGATAACCGGCGAAAGCCCCGAAGGTCGTCGGCGTATAGGGCGGGCGGAAGGTGGTTAGGCCCACTTCCGGCTGTCGCTTGCCGAGCGCTTCCGCCGCGATGTTGAGACCGTTGATGTTGGACATCTTGCCCTGATCGGTGGCCATGCCGTTGGTGGTGTAGCGCTTGACATGCTCGATGGAACGCATGCCCTCACGCACGGCAAGCCTCAGATCCTTGGCGGTCACGTCGTTCTGGTAATCGACGAAAGCCTTGGCCTTGCCGGCATCGCGGTCGCTCGGCAGTTCCGTGTGCGAGACACCGCTGCCGGTACGATCATGCTCCACCGCATGGCTGGAAGAATTGGCAGCCCTGCCAAGTGCGGCAACGACTTCACGACCCCGCTCCGCGCCGTCCTTCAACGCGGCCTCGATGCCCCAGAGCCCGCGTCCGGCGCCTGCGATAACACAGTCCTCATTGGTGAGGGCGGGCAAGAAGGTGGTCCGCTCGTCATCCCAGGCAAGCTTGCCCTGCGTGTGGGAGAAGAGATGCAGCGACGGCGTCCAGCCGCCCGACATCAGCACCGCGTCGCAGGCGATCTCCTGTCCCGCAGCGACTGTGGAACCATTCACCAGATTGACGCGAGCCGACTTGACGCGCAGCCGTCCCGACGTTGCCGTGACCGTATGCGACAGCTTGACCGGAATGCCGAGCGCACGCGCCTCGTTCACCAGTTCTTCCCGCACCTTGGCGCGGGTATCGACAATCGCCTGAACGCGCGCGCCGGCACCGTGAAGATCAAACGCCGCATACCAGGCGCTGTCATGGCTCGTCACCACCACCGGGCGGTTGCCGACCTTTACGCCGTAACGGTTGAGATAGGTCTGCGCCGCGCCCGCGAGCATAACGCCCGGCCGATCATTGCCGTGAAAGACCAGCGGCTTTTCCAGAGCGCCCTGCGCCAGCACCACCTGCCGCGCGCGTACTCGCCACAGGCGTTCGCGCGGCGTATCCTTCGGCACGGTCTCAAGATGATCGGTCAGCTTTTCACAAAGGCCGATCATGTTCTGATGGTAATAGGCAATGGCCGTCGTGCGGGTCATGACCTTGACGCCCTGATCCTTCAGGGCCTGCAATTCATCCGCCAGCCAGGTCCATGCCGGCTTGCCGTCGATCTTCGCCTGCGGTTCGGAAAGCAGCGTACCGCCGGCTTCGGCATTTTCATCGACCAGCACGACCTTGAGACCATCGACCGCCGCCGCGCGCGCCGCCGCCAGACCGGCAGGACCGGCGCCGACGATCAGCACATCGCAATGCAGGTTGCGCGAAGCATAGGTATCCGGGTCTTCCTCCTTGGGAGAAACGCCGAGACCCGCGGCCGCGCGGATGAAGGGCTCATAGACCTTGTTCCAGAAGCTCTTCGGCCACATGAAGGTCTTGTAGTAGAAACCGGCCGAAAACAGCATATAGGCCATGTCGTTGACGGCGCCGATGTCGAATTTCAGGCTCGGAAATTTGTTCTGCGAGGTGGTTTCCAGCCCGTTCCAGATTTCCTGCATGGTAGCGCGGGTATTGGGCTCAAAGCGTCCGGCGCTGCGGCGGGTGCCGATCAGCGCATTCGGCTCCTCGGAACCGGCGGCGACCGGGCCGCGCGGACGGTGGTATTTGAACGAGCGGCCCATCAGATGCACGCCATTGGCCAAAAGCGCCGAGGCGACCGTATCGCCTTTCGCTCCGCGATAGGTCTTGCCGTCAAAGGTAAAGTTTACCGAGCGGGCGGCATCCACACGGCCACGGCCGGAAACGCGATAGGAGTTCATTTCGACACCTCGGAACTTGCTGGCGCGCGGGTCAGGGAAGACAGTTCAGGTCGCGGCTCGCCCGCGCGATAGGTCGTCAGGAACCGGTCGCTCACCGTATCGCGCACGGCGTTGAAGAAGCGGCCACAGCCATGCAGGTGCCGCCAGCGCTCAAAATGCGGACCCTTGACGTTTTCGCGGATGAACAGGAATTCTTCCCATTGTTCATCGGTCTGCGACGACGGGTCGGCGGCGCGGACGATATGGGCCTGTCCGGCATAGGTGAATTCGGCTTCGGGCAGCGTTTCGTTGCAATAGGGGCAGCGGATCAAAAGCATGGGGTCAGCTCCTCAATGCGCCACGGCGGCGGCGGCGGCCTCGTCGATCAGGCGGCCGGAGCGGAAGCGTTCCAGCGTGAAGGGCGCGTTGATCGGGTGCGGTTCGTTTTTGGCGATGGTCCAGGCGAAGGTATGGGCAGCGCCCGGCGTGGCCTTGAACCCGCCCGTACCCCAGCCGCAATTGACGTAGAGCCCATCGACCGGTGTCTTGCCGAGAATGGCCGAGCGATCCGGCGTGACATCGACGATGCCGCCCCATTTGCGCAGCATGCGCATGCGGTTGAAGATCGGGAAGATTTCGACGATGGCCGCGATCGTATGTTCGATCAGCGGCAGGCCGCCCCGCTGCGAATAGGAGGTGTACTGGTCGGTGCCCGAACCGATCACCAGCTCGCCCTTGTCGGACTGGCTGATATAGGCGTGCACCGCATTGGACATGACCACGCAGGGGAAGATCGGCTTGATCGGCTCCGACACCAGCGCCTGCAGCGGATAGCTTTCGAGCGGCAGGCGGACACCGGCCGTATCCATGACGACAGATGTGTGGCCAGCGGCCGAGACCGCGACCTTCTTCGCCTTGATGAAGCCGCGCGCCGTTTCCACGCCGGCAACGGAGCCATCGGCGTTACGGCGAATGGCGGTGACCGGGCAGTTCTGGATGATATCGACGCCACGGGCGGCGGCACCGCGGGCATAACCCCAGGCGACTGCATCGTGGCGCGCCGTACCCGCACGCTCCTGCAACGCGCCGCCCATGACAGGATAGCGGGCATTCGGCGCAATACTCAAGGGCGGGCAATATTCCTGGCATTCTTGTGGGCTGAGCCAGCGATTGTCGACGCCGTTCAAGCGGTTGGAATGAATATGACGCTTGAAGCTCTGCACGTCGTGCACATTGTGGGCCAGCATCAGCACGCCGCGCCGGGAATACATGACGTTGTAGTTCAGCTCCTGGCTGAGGTTCTCCCACAGGTCGACGGCATGGTCATAAAGACGAGCGCTCTCGTCATAGAGATAGTTGGAGCGGATGATCGTCGTGTTGCGGCCGGTATTGCCGCCGCCGAGCCAGCCCTTGTCGATGACGGCGACATTGGTGATGCCGTGCTGGCTGGCCAGATAATAGGCGGCACCCAGACCATGGCCGCCGGCGCCGACGATAACCACGTCATATTCGGCTTTCGGCTGACTGTCGGGCCATTGCTCGTCCCAGTTCTTGTGGCCGGTCAGGGCATTCCGCAAAAGATTGAAGGCATTAAAACGCGTCATGAGCGGACCCGATGGTTGGAAAATCTCGTGTCGCAAAAGCTAGGAGCATTTGTTGCGCCCCGGCTGGACAATCGCGTCTGTTTGCATGAATATTTGCGTCATGACCTCACACCGCGCCAGAAAACGCCTCAGCGTCGCCTTCCTGCTTGCCGACCGTTTCACGCTGTCGGCCTTTGCGAATTTCGTCGATGTGCTGCGTCTTGCCGCCGACGAGGCGGACCGTTCCCGGCCGATCCTGTGCGAATGGTCGGTGCTGTCGGCAACCTTGAGCAGCGTGCAATCGAGCTGCGGCGTGAAGGTGCAGCCGGATAGGCGGCTGATGGATGCCGGGCATTACGATTATATCGTCGTTGTCGGCGGCCTGATCAGCGATCACAGCGCCCTGCCACCGGAGGCGCTGCGCTTCCTGAAAGACCGGGCGGCGGCGGGCATTCCCATCGTCGGGCTCTGCACCGGCGTTTTCATTCTGCACGAGGCCGGCCTGCTTGATGGATATCGCTGCTGTGTGAGCTGGTTCCACCACCAGGATTTTCTCGACCGGTTCGAGACGGTGCAGATGGTCTCCGACCAGATCTTCGTCATCGACCGCGACCGACTGACCTGTTCCGGTGGCCATGGCGCCGCACATCTGGCCGCCTTTCTCGTCGAGCGTCATGTCGGCCAGTCCGCCGCCATCAAAAGCCTCAATATCATGATGATCGACAGCGCGCTGAGCGGCGAAAAACCGCAACCCGGCCAGCAGAGCGCACGCAAGGCCAATGATCCCCTGGTGAAAAAGGCGATCCTGCGGATGCAGCAGAATATCGAGGTTCCGAGGACCGTGCCGGAACTGGCAAATGATCTCGGCCTTGGCCGCCGCAGCCTCGAACGGCGTTTCCTGAGCGACCTGAACGCGACGCCGTCCAAGGTCTATCTCGAGCTTCGGCTGGACCGCGCACTCTCCCTGCTGCGCACCACGCATGACACGATCACCCAGATTGCGCTCGCCACCGGCTTTTGCGACGCACCCCACCTTTCCCGCACGCTGCGAACCGAGCGCGGTTTCACCCCCAGCGAATATCGCAAGACCCAGGCCGGCCGAGTGGCAACCGACGAGGAATTCGCCGTCGGCGTGCTGCTTCCACAGCCCTGACCGCGCTCAGATCATCGCCAAAACGAGCTTTCCACGCCCTATCCGCTGCTGAAACGGGGCGGTCTCGCCAGCCCATGCAAACAACCAAAATTCCTTAAAGCATAATATTTTCAATAATATATGCATCATCAGGCGTGCGAAATCATGGAAATGAATTATTTTCTTATAAGCAATGTATAACGAGATTATACAATTTCGTTGACTCATCGCAAAAGCCGTGTCAGCTTTTTCAACGTCGACAGGAATGGAATGCGCCCACACCGGTTCGGGCAGGAGGTTTGGATGAAAAACGGCAAGAACGGCTTGTATGAAGATATCAAGCATCAGATTCTGACGATGGAACTCGACCCCGATCAGGATCTCGATGAGGTGAGCCTCGGCGCACGCTACGGCCTGTCGCGCACGCCTGTCCGGGAAATTTTCCGCCGTCTCGAGGGTGAGGGTTACATCGATATCCGCGCCAATCGCGGCGCGCGTGTCATTCCGATGAATCACCAGACGCTTCGGCACTTCTTTCTGGTCGCACCGATGATCTATGCCGCGATCGGCCGCCTCGCCGTACAGAATTTCCGGCCAAAACAGCTTGGCGAATTGCGGGACACGCAGGAGCGGTTCCGCACGGCAAGCCTGACGGGCGATGCGCCGGCCATGGTGGTGGAAAACAACCATTTCCACGCGCTGATCGGCGACATGTCCGGCAACGTCTATCTGCAGGCGAGCCTCGGCCGGCTGCTGATCGATCACGCCCGCATCGGCCACACGTTTTACCGGCCGCGCAATGACGACATGCGCGAGCGCCTGAAGCTCGCCGTCGAGCATCATGACGGCTTCATCGCCGCGATTGAAAAGCATGACGAGGACGCCGTTGTCGATCTGGTCTTCGAGCATTGGGAATTGTCGCGCGAGAACATGGAAATGTTCATCGCACCACAGGGAATGAAGGCGGATGCCCTCGTCGAGGTGCCCGTCGCAGCGATGGAGAAATCGTCTTGAAGTTCGAAGGCATATATACTCCGGCGATCACGCCGCTTGGGCCCGATGGGCAGATCGACCGTGACGGTTTCGCAGCCGTTCTGGAACATCTGATCGAAGCCCGCGTCCATGGCATCATCGTCGGCGGTTCCACGGGTGAATATTACGCGCAGACGGCGCAGGAGCGCTTCGATCTCGCCGCTTACGCCAAGCAGGTCATCGGCACGCGGCTGCCGCTGATAATCGGCACCGGCGCGACGCGCACCGAGGATTCCATTGACTATGCCAAGGCCGCGAAGGAAATCGGGGCGGACGCCATTCTCGTCTCCTCCCCGCCCTATGCGCTGCCGACGGAGCGTGAAAATGCGGTCCATGCGCTGGCCGTCGACCGCGCCGCAAATCTGCCGATCATGCTCTACAACTATCCCGCCCGCATGGGCGTGGTGATGGGGGAAGAATATTTTTCCCTGGTCGGCAAATCCAAGAACATCGTCGCCATCAAGGAAAGCTCCGGCGACATGGGCAATCTGCATCTGCTCGCCCGCAAGTTTCCGCATATTGCGCTCTCCTGCGGCTGGGACGATCAGGCGCTGGAATTCTTCGCCTGGGGTGCGAAAAGCTGGGTCTGCGCGGGCTCGAATTTCCTGCCGCGCGAACATGTGGCGCTCTACGAAGCCTGTGTTCTCGAAAAGAATTTCGACAAGGGTCGCGTGATCATGACCGCGATGCTGCCGCTGATGGATTTCCTCGAATGCGGAAAATTCGTGCAGTCCATCAAGCACGGCTGCGAGATCATCGGCCTGAAGGCCGGTCCCGTGCGCGCCCCGCTCAGGCCGCTCAATTCCGAGGAAAAACGCACCCTCCAGACCGTCGTCGCCACCTTGAAGCGCACCGTTGCCCAGATCACGTCGGGAGCCAATCATGCATGAACCTTTGACCGCCGCCGAATATCGCGCGATTGCCGCCAATCTGCAATTGCCCGCCAATGCCTTCATCGACGGCGCTTTCGTCCCGGCGAAATCGGGCAAGACATTCACCTCCACCAACCCTGCCACCGGCGAGACGCTGACCGAAATCGCCGCCTGTGACGCAAGCGATGTGGATTTCGCCGTCGCCAAGGCGCGCGAAGCCTTCGAGGACGGCAGCTGGCGCAACCTTGCACCGGCCGACCGCAAGGCGATTCTGCTCGACTTCGCCAAGCTTCTGGAAAACAACCGGCACGAACTGGCCGTCATGGAAAGCCTCGACAGCGGCAAGCCGGTGCGCGAGTGCCAGACGGTCGATGTTCCCGATACGATCCATACCATTCGCTGGCATGCCGAACTGATCGACAAGCTTTATGACAACACGGCCCCGGTCACCGGCAATGCGCTTGCCATGATCGTGCGTGAACCCGTCGGTGTCGTCGGCTGCGTCCTGCCCTGGAACTTCCCGCTCTTGATGCTCGCCTGGAAAATCGGCCCGGCGCTTGCCTCCGGCTGCTCGGTCATCGTCAAGCCGGCGGCGGAAACGACGCTGACGACGTTGCGCGTCGCCGAACTCGCCCATGAGGCCGGCATTCCGGCCGGCGTCTTCAACGTCGTCACCGGCGGCGGCAAGGAAGTTGGCGAGCCTATCGGCCTGCATATGGATGTCGACATGGTGGCCTTCACCGGCTCGACGCCGACCGGACGGCGGTTCCTGCGTTACGCCGCCGATTCCAACCTTAAGCGTGTCGTGCTCGAATGCGGCGGCAAGAACCCGGCAGTGGTGCTGGATGACGCCGAAGACCTCGATCTCGTTGCCGAGCAGGTCGTCAATGGCGCCTTCTGGAATATGGGCGAGAATTGCTCGGCCTCCTCGCGGCTGATCGTCGATGCGAAGATCAAGGACGAGTTGCTTCAGCGGATCGGCGCCTATATGCGCGACTGGAAGATGGGCGACCCGCTCGACCCGGAAAACCGCGTCGGCGCGCTGGTCAGCAAGGCCCATTTTGACAAGGTCCATTCCTTCCTCGAGGATGTGAAGACCGAGAAGCTCGCCATCGTTCACGGCGGCAAGACCGACAAGGGCATCTTCATCGAGCCCACGGTGGTCGACAAGGTGACGCCGGCGAGCCGGCTTTTCCAGGAAGAAATCTTCGGCCCGATCCTGTCGGTGACGAGTTTCAACACGCTGGCCGAGGCGGTCAGTCTCGCCAACGACACGAATTACGGCCTCGCCGCCTCCGTCTATACCGCAAGCCTGCGCAAGGCGATCCGGCTGTCGCGCGAAATCCGCGCTGGCATCGTCACCGTCAACTGCTTCGGTGAAGGCGACGCCACCACGCCCTTCGGCGGCTACAAGGAATCCGGTTTCGGCGGGCGCGACAAGTCGATCTTCGCGCACGACAATTATTGCGAACTCAAGACGATCTGGATCGACATATCGGATCGTTCGGTGGACGAGACGGTCAGATGACGAGCCGGTCCGTCAAACGTTTGCCGGTCGAAAACGGCATCTCGGGCTGGGAGGCGATCAGCAAACGTTCCTTCCCGGTCCGCAGCCTGGAAGGCAACGTGACGGCGGACTGGTTGATCATCGGCGCGGGTTTTGCCGGTCTTTCGGCTGCCCGCCGCCTCACGCAGCTCCGTCCCGGCGACAGGATCGTCGTCATCGATGCGAGCGAGGTTGGTAAAGGCACGTCCGGGCGCAATTCCGGTTTCATGATCGACGTCCCGCATAACCTCGCCTCCGGTGAATATTCGAGCGGAGCGGCCGATGCCACCCAGCTCGAAATGGCGCAGAACCGGTCGGCGATAAAATTCGCCGGCGAGGCGGCGGCGGAATACGAAATGTCACGCCAGACATTCGATCCGGCCGGAAAGATCAATGCCGCCGCCACCGCGCGGGGGCTGAAACTCAATCAGAGTTTCGGCCAGTCGCTGAAAAACGCCGGCGAAAAGCACCGTTTCCTCGATGCGGCCGAAATGCGCGCGCTGACCGGGTCGGATTATTATCTCGGCGGGCTTTATACGCCGGGAGCGGTGCTGATCCAGCCTGCGGACTATATTCGCGAACTGGCCGCCGGCCTGTCGTCGAAGGTGGACCTGTTCGAAAATTCGCCCGTCACGGCGCTCAGACACGAAAATCACATCTGGACGGCGGTGACGCCGAAGGGCCGCGTCAGCGCTCCGAAGGTCATTCTCGGGGTGAACGGCCATATCGACGATTTCGGCCATTTCGGCGGACGGCTGATGCATATTTTCGCCTATGCCTCGATCACCGCGCCCTTTGCGGCCGACGATTTCGGCCACCGCGTCTCGGGCGAGGACAGATGGGCGCTGCTGCCTGCCGATGCGATGGGCGCGACCGTGCGCAAGATCACCTCGGGCGGCCAGTCGCGCATCGCGATCCGCACGAAATACACCTATGAGACGACGGTCGGCATCAGCGAGCGACGGCTTGCGAAAATGGCGAACGCGCATCGGCGTTCGCTCGACGCCCGCTTTCCCGGCCTTCGCAATATCGGTTTCGAGCACAGCTGGGCCGGCAGGCTTTGTCTCAGCCGCAACCATGTGCCCGCCTTTGGCGAGATCGAGGAGGGGCTTTATTCCGCCTGCTGCGAGAACGGGCTCGGCACCGTGAAAAGCACGCTTGCCGGCATGATGGCGGCGGAACTGGCGACCGGCAACGCCTCCAGACACCTCGAAGAATACATGGATCATCCCGAGCCCACCCGGCTGCCGCCGGAGCCTTTCGCGTGGCTCGGCATCAATTCGGTGATCCGATTGCAGGAATTGCGTGCAGGCCGCGAGGGATGATCCCTCCCGCGCAATAGGAGGACCGGGCCGGCGTCGGGTCTTCGATAAGAATGGGAACAAAAACTAGGAGAAATATTATGAAGACTTTATGGAAAGCGCTCTGCGCGGCCGCGATGGTCGGCATGACGGCATTCTCCGCCTCTGCGGAAGAAAAGACCGTAACCCTGGGTACGATGTCCTGGGAGGATCTCACACCCATTACCGGCATTACCAAAAAGGTGCTCGAGGATTCCGGTTATACCGTCAAGGTCGTGCCGTTCTCGGAATGGGGCATCGCCTATGCCGCTTTGACCAAGGGCGATATTCAGCTGCTCGCCTCGCAGATCGACTATGTCGCGCAGGATTACTGGGACAAGAACAAGCGGCGTCTCGAGAAGATTTCGCCCGTGTCGCACGGTCTCTTCCAGGGCATCGCCGTGCCGAAATATGTCACCGTGGATTCCGTCGATCAATTGAATGACAATGCCGACAAGTTCGGCGGCAAGATCGTCGGTATCGAACCCGGTTCCGGCCTGATGCGCGACACCGGCAACGCCGTGAAGGATTACGGCCTGAAGCTGCAGCTCGTCGAAGGCAGCACGGCGGCAATGACCGCGGCGCTCAAGTCGGCCATCGACCGCAAGGAATGGATCGCCGTCACGATCTGGGAACCTTCCTGGATGATGCAGCGCTACGACGTAAAGTTCCTCAAGGATCCGAAGGCCGTATTCCCGCCGCCGCAGAGCTATTACTGGATCGGCCAGAAGGGCTTCTCCGAGAAATATCCGCATGCGCGTGAAGTGGTCGCCAGCGTCTACGTGCCGCTTGCCGATATCACCGCCATCAATGCCGCCGTCAACGATGGCAAGACGATGGATCAGGCAGTCAAGGACTGGACCGACAGCCACGCCGATCTTCTGAAGCGCTGGGAAAACATCAAGGGCGAATGACCCTGAACGTGCGGGCCGCAAAGGCGGCCCGCACGCGGATTTCCAAAAGTTGAAGGCCGGCCCCGAGCAGGCCCGTGGGGAACGCGATGAATTCTGTGATGAACGAACCCAACGAAGTGTTGGTTGATTGCCAAAACGTCTGGAAAATTTTTGGCGCGCGTGCCCAGGCCGCCGTCAAGGCCGTCTCCGAACGCGGATTGTCAAAAAAGCAGATACTGGAGGATTTCGACTGTGTCGTCGGCGTCTCCGACGCCAGCCTTCAGGTTCGCCGTGGCGAAATCTTCTGCATCATGGGGCTTTCCGGCAGCGGCAAATCCACCCTGATCCGGCTCCTCAACCGCCTCATCGAGCCGAGTGTCGGCAGGATCACGGTGAAGGGCAAGGATATCGCCAAGCTGAACGCCGCCGAATTGCGTGAATTGCGCGCCCGCAACATGGCCATGGTTTTTCAAAGCGTGGCGCTGTTGCCCTACCGGACGGTGCTCGAAAATGCCGGTTTCAGCCTCGAGGTGCGCGGCGTCGCGAAAGACGAACGCAATCGCGTGGCACGCGAAGCCCTTGAGAAAGTGGGGCTGGCCGACTGGATCTCCCGTTATCCCTCGGAATTGTCCGGCGGCATGCAGCAGCGCGT
Organism: Agrobacterium sp. LEGMi-208b; assembly: GCF_059511785.1. Classification (NCBI taxonomy): domain Bacteria; kingdom Pseudomonadati; phylum Pseudomonadota; class Alphaproteobacteria; order Hyphomicrobiales; family Rhizobiaceae; genus Agrobacterium; species Agrobacterium sp. LEGMi-208b. The sequence continues at coordinate 1,759,267 of NZ_CM183446.1, read as the reverse complement.
CGGCCTTGCCCGTGCGCTCGCGGCCGATCCCGAGATCATTCTCATGGACGAGCCGTTCAGCGCGCTCGATCCGCTCATCCGCCGTCAATTGCAGGACGAGTTCCGGCAACTGACGAAATCGCTCGGCAAATCCGCCGTCTTCATCACCCATGACCTCGAAGAGGCCATCCGCATCGGCGACCGCATCGCCATCATGAAGGACGGCGTCATCGTGCAGGTCGGCACCGCCGAGGATATCGTCACCAAACCGGCTGACGACTATGTCGCCGATTTCGTGGCGGGCATCTCCAGAATCCATCTGGTGAAGGCCCATTCGGTCATGCAGCCGGTTGCGGAATTTACGGCCTCGCGGCCGCAATGCGATATCGGCACGCTGCTGCGGGCCTCGCCGGAGGCCGATATCGGCGCGCTGATCGATCTGACGATGCAGTCCGACCACGACGCTGTCGCCGTCTTCGAAAAAGATGCCGTCATCGGCATCGTTACCGCCCGGGACCTTTTGCGGGGCGTAGCGGGCGCACCTGCCGAAGAATTCGCGGCGGCATAGCGGAGGACGGGAAATGGACACTTCGATCATCACGGACCGTTTCGACACCTGGACGGAAGATGCGCTTGGCTGGATCGGCGATAATGGCGAAGGGCTGTTCGATTTCGTCAGCCGGCTGCTCGAGGGCAGCTATGACGGCATCCTCTGGCTGCTCCAGCTTGCCCCGCCCGTCGTCATCGCCCTCATCGCCGCTTTGCTCGGCTGGCGGCTGATAAACCTTGCGGCCGGTGTTCTCGCCGGCGTCGCGCTGCTGTTCTGCGCCGCCATGGGGCTGTGGACCGAAACCATGAGCACCCTCGCTTTGGTGGCCACGGCGACGATCCTTGCTCTGCTGGTCGGCATTCCGCTCGGCATCCTTGCGGGCTTCGCCAAATCGCTCGACCGGGTGCTCGAACCCGTACTCGACCTGATCCAGACCATGCCGCCTTATATCTATCTCCTGCCCGCGATTGCCCTTCTGGGTTATGGGCCGGCGACGGCGCTCATCGCCACCTTCATCGTCGCCATGCCGCCCGCCATCCGGCTGACCTCGCTCGGCATCCGCATGACACCGCGGGAATTCATCGAACTCGGCCACGCGAGCGGTCTCACCTCCTGGCAGATGTTCACGAAAATCCGCCTACCCTTCGCCATTCCAAGCATCATGGCGGGCATCAACCAGAGCCTGATGATGGCTTTCGGCATGGTCGTCATCGCCGGCATCGTCGGTTCCGGCGGGCTTGGCGAAACGATCTACGGGGCGGTGCGCACGCTGGATATCGCCACCTCCATCAATGCCGCAATCGCCATCGTCATTCTGACCATGGTGCTGGACAGGCTCACGCAAAGCGCGGCCCACCGCGTAAAGGCAGGTGCAAGATGAACCTCGATCTCCTCCGCTTTTCGCCGGGCACCTATCTCGCCCCCGCCGTGGACTGGCTGAACACCAATTTCCACCCGTTTTTCGCAGCCGTGACCAAGCTCATAGAGACGGTCCTCGGCGCCATCGAGGCCGTGCTGCTCTATCCACCCGCCTTTGTTCTGATTGCGGTCGCGACATTGCTCGCCTTCTTCGCCATCAATCTCAAGGCCGCACTGGTCACGATATTTGCGTTGGCATTCTGTTTCTTCGCGGGCCTGTGGACGGAATCGATGCAGACGCTCTCTCTGGTGACTGTGGCAGTCGCCATTTCGGTGTCGGTCGCCTTTCCGCTTGGCATTCTGGCGTCGCGTTACAAGCGGTTCGAGACATTCATCCGCCCGGTGCTCGACATCATGCAGACCGTGCCGCCATGGGTTTATCTGATCCCGGCCGTGATGATCTTCAGCCTCGGCCGTGTCCCGGCGATCATCGCGACGATCGTCTATGGCGTTCCGCCGATGCTGCGCCTCACGACGCTTGCCTTCAACCAGGTTCCGAAGGACCTTCTGGAGCTTGGACAGGCAACGGGCGCCTCGCCCCGGTCCATCCTGTTCAAGATCGAAATCCCGTCCGCCACGCCCACGCTTCTGGTCGGTCTCAACCAGTGCATTCTGCTGTCGCTCGCCATGGTCGTGCTGGCCGGGCTTGTCGGGGCCGGCGGGCTCGGCGCCGAAGTGACGCGCGGCTTGACGCGCATGGAAATGGGTCCGGGTCTGAGAGCCGGGCTTGCCATCGTCGCCATCGCCATTTTCCTCGACCGACTGTCCAGAGGCGCGCTGCAGGGCCGCAGGGTATCGGCCGGAGGAAACGGCGCGCACTGAGAAAAAGAGAGCCATGCGTCATAGCTTCTTCTGCATCGATTCCCACACCTGCGGGAATCCCGTTCGTCTCGTCGCCGGCGGCGGGCCGCTGCTGCCGCATCTTCCAATCGCCGAGCGCCGCGACATATTCGTGCGCGACCACGACTGGGTGCGGCAGGCATTGATGTTCGAGCCACGCGGCCACGATGTGATGTCGGGCGCGATCATCTATCCGGCCTATCGGCAGGACTGCGATTTCGCCGTGATCTTCATCGAGGTCAGCGGATGCCTGCCCATGTGCGGCGCCGGCACCATCGGGCTCGTGACGGCGGCCATCGAGGAGGGTCTGGTGACGCCGAGGGTGCCGGGAAGGCTGTCGATTGAGACGCCCGCTGGAAAGGTCGATATTCAATACGAGAAACCCGCAGACTTCGTCGAATCCGTCCGCATGTTCAACGTGGCCAGCTATCTTCATGCCGCCGATGTGGCGGTTGAAGTTCCAGACCTCGGCAGGCTCACGGTCGATGTCGCCTATGGCGGCAATTATTATGCTGTCATCGAGCCGCAAGCCGCCTGGCCCGGTCTCGACGGCCTGTCGGCGAGCGATATCGTCGATCTCAGCCGCAAGCTGCGCGGCGCGCTTTCGCAAATCTGCAATCCCGTGCATCCCGAGGACGAGAGAATAAGCGGCGTGCACCATGCCATCTGGTGCGACAGACCGGTTTCAGCCGATGCGGATGGGCGCGGCGCGGTGTTTTACGGCGACAAGGCCATCGACCGCTCGCCCGGCGGCACCGGCACCTCGGCCCGCATGGCGCAACTCCATGGCAAGGGCCGCCTGAAAGCCGGGGAAAGATTTCGTCAGGAAAGCCTGATTGGCACGATCTTTGAAGGCAGGATCGAGGAGGAGACGCAGATCGGCAGCTTTAGAGGAATCCTGCCGAGCGTCTCCGGCTGGGCGCGGATCATTGGACACAACACCATATTCGTGGATGATCGCGACCCGCTGGCGCATGGATTTCAGATCGGTTGAGGAGCGTTTCGATCATGATGGATATCGGCCGCATCGGCATCGTCGGAGGCGCTGGATGGCTGGGAACGGCGATAGCGAAGGCGCTCGTCCGCTCCGGCACGGTATCCCCTGACCGGCTGATATGCTCATTCCGGCGCAGCAAACCCGCAGAACCGCTGGATTGCCGCTGGACGCAGGACAACAGGGAATTGGTGGACAATTCCGATATCGTCATCCTTTCGGTGCGGCCTGAGGATTGGAATGCGGTTGAGATCGAAGCGGCCGGGAAACTGGTGGTTTCCGTGATGGCCGGCGTGACGGTCGACAATATCAGGGAAAGAACCGGCTCCGCGCGTGTCGCACGCGCTCTGCCGAACGCCGCAGCGGAACTTGGTTTTTCCTATACGCCCTTCTTCGTTGCATCCTCCGAAACCGGAGACGCAGAGACTGTCGGCACGCTGTTTCGCAGCTGCGGTGAAGTGGATCTCGTCAGCCGCGAGACGGATATCGACTATTTCACCGCCATGTCGGGATCGGGCGCCGCATTCCCGGCATTGCTGGCGGAGGCGATGATGAACGATGCGATCGCGCGTGGCATACCGACCGCCGTGGCCCGCCGCGCCGCTCAGCAGCTCATCATCGGTGCGGGGCGGCTTCAGGAACGGGACGGCGCTTCTCCCGACGAAACCGTGACATCATTTGTCGACTACAAGGGAACAACCGCCGCCGGCATTCTTGCGATGCGTCGCGCGGGCTTCGCCAATGTGGTCGAGGCGGGACTGGATGCGGCTTTTAGGAAAGCGAAGGCGCTTTCCGTTCAGTGATATCAGTGCATTAGAGCATTTCCAGGAAAAGTGGAACCCAGGTTTCCGCCGGAAATGCAGAAAAACAAAGAGTTAGGGCGCTTTGGCGATTCGAAGAAAAGCCAAAACGCTCTAATTGGGCGGCGCGCTTGCGATGGGAAATGCGCGCCGCACTTGTCCGGCCAACTTGCCCTATTGCGGCAGGCTCAATTTGGCCATGCGGCCGCCATCGACACTCCAGACCTGCCCTGTCACAAAGGACGATTCCGATGACGCCAGCCATGCGACGAGGCTTGCGACTTCTTCCGGCTTGCCGGTGCGACCGACCGGATGGATATTGCCGATGGAACGCCTGAAGCCGGCCGGATCAGGCATGCTTTCGATGAAATCGATGTTCAGATCCGTATCAATCCAGCCCGGCGCGACGGCATTGCAGCGAATGCCCTCGGCACCGTGATCGACGGCGACGGCGCGGGTCAGGCCATGCAGTCCGGCCTTGGAGGCGCAATATGCGGCATGTTTCGGATTGGAACCGAGCCCTTCGATGGAGCCGATATTGACGATCGTTCCCCTTGTGGCCCGCAAGTGCGGCAGGGCGGCCTTGATGAGCATGAAGGGCGTCGTCAGATTGACCGTCAGGTTGCGGGTCCAGTCTTCGAGCGTCATCGCCTCGACGAGCGCCTCCTGCATCATTCCGGCGTTGTTGATGAGGACGTCGAGCCTGCCGGCCCGGTCGATGAGGGTCTGAACGGCGGCGGACGCCGCCGCCGGATCGGCGAAGTCGACGGCGAGACCCTCGAACTCCCGATCTTCGCCCCGTTGCGCCGTGAAAACCCGGGCGCCTTCTTCGCGCAGCCTGTCGGCGATCGCCCGGCCAATGCCGCTGCGCCCGCCCGTCACCAGAGCGACTTTTCCATGAAAACGGCTCATCCTACCGGCTTTCCTCCGTTGACCTCGACCAGGGCGCCGCACATGTAACGGGCGGCGTCAGAGGCGAGGAAGGTAATGACATCGGCAATATCTTCGGGTTCGGCGATCCGCCCCAGCGGCACGGTTTTTCCGAGTTCGGCGACGGCCGTATCGGGGTCGAAGCCCCTCTTGATGAACCCGGTGCGCAACATCGGCGTGTTGACCTCATTGGGACACACCGCATTCACCCGGATATTCTGATGGGCATGGTCCATGCCCATGCATTGGGTAAGGGATGCGATCGCTGCCTTGGTCATGCAATAGACCGCATGGTTCGGTCCCGGTCGGACACCCCAGCAGGACGACACGTTGACAATAGCGCCGCCGCCCCTTGCAGCCATGATCGGAATGGCGGCGCGGCAGACGCGGAACGGAGCCTCGACATTGACGCCGACCGAGAGCGACCAATCGGCATCGCTCGTTTCCGTCACCGCGCCCCTTGTGATGACGCCGGCATTGTTGATGACGATATCGAGCGCGCCGAGGGCCTCGAAAGCCGCTTGCGGCAATCCGTCCGCATAAGCGGGATCGAGCAGATCGCCCTCCAGAAAGGCATCCGCCTCAAGCCCGGCGAGGCTTCGATCCGCCACCGCCACGCGAGCGCCTTCCAGGCGCAGCCTGTGCACCACGGCTGCCCCGATGCCGCCGGCAGCGCCGGTCACCAGCGCAGATTTTCCCTGAAAACGTGTCATTTCCGTCCCTTGCCTTCACTCGGTTGACGATCTGATAATCAAGGCGCCGCGCTGCATCCGGGCCGATTTCAACTGATCCCCGGGGTGGAGTTTTCGCGCAGCGTTTCGCCTTAAGGCGCTTATATTTCGAGCTTCACGGACCCGATCGGCCTTGAGCAGCAGGCGAGAATATAATCGTCGGCAATGTCCTCGTCGGTGATGCCGCCATTATGGACCATATGCACCTGCCCTTCGAGCTTGCGGATCTTGCAGGTGCCGCACAGGCCCATGGTGCAGCCCGAAGGGATCATCAGACCCGCCGCCCGCGCGGCGGCGAGGATCGTGTCGGTCTCCGCGCAACGGGTGGAGATGCCGGAAAGGCTGAATTCGATCTCCGCCTTTTTGTCCTCGTCCGGAACGACATCGGTCGGAACCGCTTCGGCCTGCTGCGGGGCCGCCTGAAAGCTTTCCTGATGGTAGCGGCTCATATCATAGCCGAGGATCGCCAGAGCCTCGCGCACCGCCCGCATGAAGGGTTCAGGCCCGCAGCAGAACACTTCGCGTTCCAGATAGTCCTGCGCCATCAGGCCGAGCATGATCTGGTTGAAGAAACCGCGATAGCCCGTCCAGGGTCTGAAAGGATCGGTCTGCTCGACAACCCATTTCAGATCGATACCGTTGACGCGCGAGGCCATTTGCTCGAGCCGTTCCCGGAAGATGATCTCGGAGGGACGCCGGGCACAATTGACGAAAACAATATCCGGCTCGCGTCCGGAATCGTAGAGATAGGTGGTCATCGACATCATCGGGGTAATCCCCGATCCGGCCGAGATGAACAGATATTTTTCCGCCGGGTTCTGCATGAACGAGAACCGGCCCGCCGGCCCCGTGGCGCGCAACCGCACGCCGGGTCGCAGATTGTCGAACATCCACCGCGTGCCGATGGAATCGGCCTGCGCCTTGACCGTCACGGTGAGGCAGGTCGGCCGCGACGGCGACGACGAGATCGTATAGGTACGATAGATGTTTCCGCCCGGCACCGGCAGTTCCAGCGTGAGGAACTGGCCGGGATCGAAGCTGAACAGGGCGCCGGAAGGAGACTGGAAACCGAACGTCATGACATTGGGCGCTTCCGGCAGACAGGAGACGCATTCCAGCTCTTCCGTATCCGACCAGAAGGCAAGTCTCGGCCTTGTGATGGTGTTCATCGCCTCACTCCGCCGCTATCTGGGCCGCCATCTCAGATGTCGTCAGCGAGCGTTCCAGCCAGCCGGCATACCAGTCGATGAACTGGATGACGCCGCTTTCCTGCGCCGGCGAATAGGGGCCGGGGCGGTAGGCGGGAGAAAAAATTCCCTCCTGATTGGTTTCGACGATCTCCCGGTCTTCGCCATTCGTGGCGATCCACACTTCCGTCAGCCGTTTCAGATCGTAATCGACGCCCTCGACCGCATCCTTATGAACGAGCCAGGTGGTGGTGACCTCGGTTTCCGTGGGGCTGATGGGCGCGACGCGGAAGGTAAGCGAATGGTCGGGCAGGAAATGGTTCCAGGTCGAGGGATAGTGGAAAACCAGCAGCGAGCCGGCATCCGGCACGGCGACCCGGCCGAGTCTCTTATCCACGCCGGCCTTGCCATCCATGGTGTAGCTCAGCGCGCCTTCCTGGAGCGGCATCCGCGCCAGACGATATTGACCGTCGCCGGCCAGGAGGAATTGCGCCGGAGCGCCGGCGGCCTCGCAACGGTCGAAATGGGCCTGAAGCCGTGCCGAGATGGAACCATCAGCCGAAACGCCCGCCACTTCCGGATCGAGCGGGAAGGAGCGGCAGAGCGCCGGGTGGTTGCTGCTGCAATGGTAGCATTCGCGGTTGTTTTCCCAGACGAGCTTCCAGTTGCCTTTCTCGACGATGGTCGAGGTGTAAGCGACCTTGGCGTTGGAAAGATCATGGACCGCCAGATAGGGACGCGCCAGCTCGGCAAAGGGCTCGAAGGCCGGCGGCGTGTCGGACAGACAGATGTAGATCAGCCCGTCGAGGTTACGCAGGCTAACCGGCTTCAAGCCATGCGAGGATGCGTCGAAGTCCGGCCCCATGTCGTTGGCCCACAGAAGTTTGCCATCCAGCTCATAGGTCCATTGATGGTAGGGACAGACCAGTTTCGCCACCTGCCCCTCACGCGCCTTGCAGACGATGGAGCCGCGATGACGACAGGAATTGTGAAAAGCGCGGATTTCGCCGTCGCGGGCTTTCACGATGATGATGTTGTAGGCGCCGACGCGCATCGTGACGTAGCTGCCGGTTTTCACCAGCTGGCAGGCGGGGATGGCAAACAGCCACTCCTTGTAGAAGAGATGTTCGAGATCGAGATCGTAGATCGACTGCGACGTATAGAAGGGTTGTTCCAGGGCATGGCCGGGCTTGCGGCGGGCCAGCAGTTCCTGTGCAGAAATATGTGCGTTCATGGCGGTAGGTTCCCGGTTTATCCTTGTTCTGACCGCAAAAATCCCCCTCGCCGCTGTTTTTGACAATAGCAATTATTTTCATGCTGATTTAGTTTAAGTAAACTCATGATGTGGAGAGCCCTGCATGCCGAGGCCTTACGACTTATCCTCGATAACCGCCCTCGTCTGCTTCGAGGCCGCGGCGCGGCATCTGAGCTTCAAACAGGCAGCCGGCGAGATGAACGTGACGCCGGCGGCGATCAGCCATCAGATAAAGGCGCTTGAAAGCGATCTGGGCTGCCAGCTGTTCATCCGCCGCAGCAAGGGCGTGGAGCTGACCGAAAAAGGCGCTTTCCTGTTTGTTGCGCTTCAGCGCGGTTTTGAGGCAATCTCGGATGTTATCGGCGAGATAAGGGATCGTGCCGAGGCGGTCGATGTGACCATTCGGGCGACGACGGCGGTCAGTTCGCTCTGGCTCACGCCGAAAATATCCGCGTTCTGGAAATTTCATCCCGCAGTCACCATCGCCCAAATCGTCAGCGATGTTCCGGCGCAGGCGAACCGCTGCGACCTCAGCATTCACTACGGCAATCCGGAGGACGATCATTGCGAATATCGCAAGCTTTTCCAGGACAGGATCGTCGCGCTCGGAACCCCGCGTTTCAAGGCGGAACACGGCATTTCCTCGATAAGAGACTTGCTCAGGGCTCCGCTGATCCATTCGAGCAGCGAGGAAACCAACTGGACGAGCTGGTCCGACTGGTTCCAGTCGCTGGGCCTGCCTGCTCCGAAAGGCCGGGGCTTCCATGTCAACAATTACACCATCGCGCTTCAGAGCGCGCAGGACGACATCGGCGCGGTTCTGGGGTGGGATGGTTTGGTCGGAAATCTGATGCGGGACGGTTCGCTGATCCCGCTTGTGCCCGAAAGCATCGCGTCACCCGTGGCGTTTCATCTGAAAATTCACCCGCGCGCGTCTGCGCAGGCCCGGCTGTTCGCGGACTGGCTGGTCAGGAGCGCCTGACGCCGGTGGGCTACGAACCGGTGCCGAGAAAGGTCATTCGGCTGAGAATGGTGTAATTGGATTCCGACGCCATCAGGGCGGCGAAGACAAGCACGAGGACCGGCGGAAACAGGATGACGTAGATCAACACCAGCCGCTCCCAGGCCAGATGCATGAAAATCGCGATGATCAGCCCAGCCTTCAGCAGCATGAACAGGATGATCAGAGACCATCTGGGATAGCCCTGAATGCCGATATAATCGACCAGATAGGAGAAGGTGCTGAGGACGAAAAGCAGTCCCCAGACCACCATATAAAGTCTTATCGGATGCTGCTGTCCCTGTTGTGACTGTTGCTCTGCCATGACGCCATCCTCACTCACCACAGATAGAAAAATGCAAAGATGAAGACCCACACCAGATCCACGAAGTGCCAATAAAGCCCCACTATCTCGACGATCTCGTAGTGCCCCTTGCGGCTGGTGAAAAATCCCCGCCTTTCATGATCGAAATCGCCCCGCCACACCTTGCGCGCGATGACGAGAAGGAACAGCACGCCGATCGAGACATGGGTGCCGTGAAAGCCGGTAATCATGAAGAAGGACGAACCGAATTGGGCCGCACCCCAGGGGTTCTCCCAGGGACGAACGCCCTCCTCGATCAGTTTCGTCCATTCGAATGCCTGCATGCCCACGAATGTCGCGCCAAGCGCTGCCGTCACCACCATCAGCGCGGCGGTCTTGCGGCGATCGCGGCTGTATCCGAAATTGACGGCCATGGCCATCGTGCCGCTACTGCTGATGAGAACGAAGGTCATGATGGCGATCAGGATCAGCGGAATGTCCTTGCCGCCGATCGTCAGGGCGAAAACCTCGCTCGGATTGGGCCAGCCGACGGTGGTGGACATACGCGCGGACATGTAGGCCAAAAGAAAACAGCCGAAAATGAAGATGTCGCTCAGGATGAAGATCCACATCATCGCCTTGCCCCAGGAGACGTTCTTGAACGCCCGCTGGTCCGATGACAGATCGGCGGCGATGCCGCGCAGTCCCGCCGGGCGTTGATGCGGATCACTTACCGGTCTTTCCTCCATGGATGCGGTCATGATCGACACTCCTCAGGTGACCAATTGACGGCAGAGATCGACGAAACTATTCGCCCAGCCGGCAAAGAGCGCAAAAAGGATCAGCCAGACGACCAGCATGAAATGCCAGTAGATGGCGCACAGCTCCACACTGAGGCGTAACCTTGCCGACAAGGGCTCGCCCCGGACGCGGATCGCGGTACGTCCAAGCACGAAGAGCCCGCCCGATATATGCAGGCCGTGCAGGCCGGTGATCATGTAGAAGAAGCTGTTCGATGGATTATCCGCCAGCACATAACCTGCGGAGATGAGCTGCCGCCACGCCAGAAATTGCCCGGCGACAAAGAGAACCGCCGTCGCAAAGCCTGTCACAAGAGCCGCATTCAGCCGTTCACGACGACCCGCGCCGGCTTCGGTTTTTGCCCATTGCAGTGCCAGACTGCTGGCGGCAAGCGCTGCGGTGTTCGCCCATAACAGCCCGGGGATCGGAATACCCCACCAGTCGGCGCCGCCCATACGGCCGAGATAGGCACTGATGAGCAGCGTGAACAACGCGCCGACGACCGCCAGAAATATCCCCAGCCCGAGTTTCGCTCTTGTCGCCGACGATCCCGGCATCTCCGGCGCATCGCCTGCCAGGCCAACTTCCAGCCAGGGTTTCGAGGCCAGCCGCTGCCGTGCCATCCACCAGGTGACGATGCCGGCGATCCCGGCCATGAAGACAAGAATGGCGCTCATGACAGGGCCCTTTCGGACGGCCCGGCCGCCGGCGGCTGGTTTTGCGGCAGGAAGTCCTCATCCGCACCGGGCACGCTATAATCATACGCCCAGCGATAAACGACCGGCAGCTCCTTGCCCCAGTTTCCGTGAACCGGCGGGGTCTGCGGCGTTTGCCACTCCAGAGTCGTCGCCCGCCACGGATTGCCGCCCGCCTTTTTGCCCCAGCGCAGGCTCCATTCGAGATTGAACAGGAACAGCAATTGCGCCGCGCCGACGACGAGCGCCGCTATCGTGATGAACACGTTCAGCGTGTGAGCGGATTCCGGAATGAAAGCGGTTTCGCCAAGCTCGTAATAGCGGCGCGGCACGCCCATCAGCCCGAGATAATGCATCGGGAAGAAGATGGCATAGGCGCCGACAAAGGTGACCCAGAAATGGACGCGCCCCATTGCCTCGTTCAGTATCCGGCCCGTGACTTTCGGATACCAATGGTGGATCGCGCCGAAGATCACCATGATCGGCGCGACCCCCATCACCATATGGAAATGCGCGACGACGAACATCGTATCCGAAAGCGGCACGTCGACCACGACATTGCCGAGGAAGAGGCCGGTCAATCCGCCATTGATGAATGTGACGATGAAGGCGAGCGCAAACAGCATCGGCAAGGTCAGATGGATATCGCCGCGCCAGAGCGTCAGCACCCAATTATAGACCTTGATCGCCGTCGGCACGGCGATGATCAGCGTCGTGGTCGCGAAAAAGAAGCCGAAATTCGGGTTCATGCCGCTGACATACATGTGATGCGCCCAGACGACGAAGCTCAGCACCGCGATGATGACGATCGCCCAGACCATCATCCGGTAGCCGAAGATATTCTTGCGCGCATGGGTGCTGATCAGATCCGAGACGATGCCGAAGGCGGGAAGTGCGACGATATAGACTTCCGGATGGCCGAAGAACCAGAACAGATGCTGGAACAGGATGGGACTGCCACCCTCCTGCTTCAGCTGCTCGCCCATCTCGACGATGGCAGGCATGAAGAAGCTCGTGCCGAGCAGCCGGTCGAACAGCATCATGATAGCGGCCACGAGAAGCGCCGGGAAGGCAAGCAGCGCCATGGCGGTCGCGGTGAATATGCCCCATATCGTCAGGGGCATGCGCATCAGCGTCATGCCGCGCGTGCGTCCCTGCAGCACGGTGACGACGTAATTCAGCCCGCCCAGGGTAAAACCTATGATGAACAGGATCAGCGACAACAGCATCAGGATGATGCCCCAGTCGCGCCCGCCCGGCGTCCCTGATAGCAGCGCCTGCGGCGGATAGAGCGTCCAGCCGGCGCCAGTCGGCCCGCCGGGAGCGAAGAAACCGGCCACCAGCACGAGGACCGCGCAGAGGTAGAGCCAGTAACTCAGCATATTGGCATAGGGAAACACCATGTCGCGCGCGCCGAGCATCAGCGGGATCAGGTAATTGCCGAAACCGCCGAGAAACAGCGCGGTGAGCAGGTAGATCACCATGATCATGCCGTGCATGGTGATGAACTGATAGTAGTGTTCAGCATCGATGAAGGAAAAATAGCCGGGAAAACCGAGTTGCAGCCGCATCAGCCAGGACAGCACCAGCGCCACCACGCCGATTGCAGTCGCGGTCAGGAAATATTGAATGGCAATGATCTTGGCATCCTGGCTGAAGACATATTTCGTCCACCAGCTTTTCGGGTGATAAAGCTCGACGTCCTCGACTTCAGCGGGCTGTATGACCTGCCCGGCGCCGGATCCGATCTCGACCATATTCCATCCTCCCAGTTTCCCCGATGCGGCTTTCCCTTCCCATATGCACGGCGCTTATCTGGCTGCCGACGGTTCCGCCGAGGCCAGCAATTTCGAAAAAGTCGGCTGCTGCTGCAGCCAGGCTTGATAATCGGCCTCTGTATCAACGATGACGGTGCCGCGCATCTGCGGATGGCCGACGCCGCAGAGTTCCGCGCAGAGAACCTCGAAGGTTCCCGTCCGGGTCGGCGTGAACCAGTAATAGGTAACCGAACCGGGGATCATATCCATCTTGGCGCGGAACTCCGGCACGTAGAAATCATGCACGACGTCAACCGCGCGCAGCAGCATCTTCACCGGCCTGCCGGCGGGCAGATGCAATTCGCCGCCTTCAACGATGACATCGTCCATTCCAGCGGGATCGTTTCTGTTCAAACCGAGCGGATTGTTCGGCGCAATGGCGCGCGTATCCGCCCGTCCGAGCCGTCCGTCGGCCCCGGGCAGCCGGAAACTCCATTGCCATTGCTGACCGACCACTTCCACTTCGCTTGCACCATCAGGAACGGTTACGAACTGGTTCCACACGAAGAGGCCCGGCAGAAGCATTGCCGCCACCCCGACCCCGGTTCCGCCCGCCAGCCACAATTCCAGGCGCTTGTTTTCGGGCTCGTATGCCGCCCGATTGCCGGTGCGGTGCCTGAAGCGGAACACGCAATAGGCGACGAACAGCACGATGGCCGAAAAAACGAAGCCGGTGATCCAGAAGGTGATGATGATGGTATTGTCGATATAGCTCCAGTTCGAGGCTATCGGCGTCCACCACCACGGGCTCAGCAGGTGGAACACGATCGATCCCACCACCAGCAGAACGAGAACCACAACGACAGCCATCGTCTCCTCCCCTGACCCGGCCACGAATAGTTTTACAACTCCATCGCGAAGTATATTAGCATTATCTCACGAATGGATCTGGCGAACAATTATGGTCCCCCACCGCAGCGGCGCCCATCAGCGGGGCCGCAACGGCAAAGAGGATCATCTACCGATATATTTCCTTTATGAATTCAAGGCGTACGGCCCGGATAATCGGAGACGATCAATTTCCGATAGAGGTGCCAGGTCGAATGTCCGAGGACAGGCATGATAACCGCGAGGCCGACAAACACCGGGATTGTGCCGATGACGAGCAGCGCCGCGACGATCAACCCCCAAAGCGCCACCGGAACCGGGTTTGCAAGCGTGGCGCGGATGCTCGCATCCACCGCCGCGACTGCACCGACATCGCGATCGAGCAGCAGCGGGAACGCCACCACCGTTGTCGCCAGCACGATGACCGCGAAAACGAAACCGGCCAGATTGCCCCAGATGATGAGGGAGAGACCTTGCGAGGTCGTCAAGACGTCCGACAGAAAGGTCGAGAGCGCGACCGGACCGGTCGCATCGAAAGTGGTGGCATAGATGCTTTGCGCAACAATCAACCAGACGACGAAAAGCGCAAACAGCATGACGGCGACCGCGATGATCGATGGCAGGGCCGGAGAGCGACGAACTTCCAGCGCGTGCCGCCAGGAGCTATCCAACCCCTGCTCGCGTCGTCGACTGATTTCATAGAGCCCGATGGCCGCGATTGGACCAATCAGCGCAAAACCCGACATCAACGGATAAATCAGCGGCAGCAAATTGGCGCCGGAACTCCACATCACCAGGAAAACACCGGCGATCGGATACATAAGACAGAGAAAAACATAGTGGGACGGTTTTTCTTTAAAGTCTTCAAGTCCCAGCCTCAAGGCATCGACAATATCTGCGATACCAATCTTGCGGACTTCCGGGCGGGCAAATTCACCACTCGCACCGGCCATGACATGGAATGCCGTCATAGCACTTCTCCTCCTGCGCCATGATCCGGCTGGCGGTATAGGAACGTTCGGTGACTTCTTATCGATGCGTCAAACCGCAACCGGCTGTTTTGTAATTTATCAAATTCTGTCGCCTTTGTCGCCTGTTCTTTAAATTGGAGAAATCAGATGCCCGCTGCCGGCACGGTCGACAGAACCGCACCTTGAGAGGTTTTGGATCGTTGCCAACTCCGCGCACTGTCTAGGGCGCGCGCGAAACGGGCATGGTCTTCGGCATCGATCGATCCATCGGGGACGAATATCTCGGCGTCACCTCGCATGGCCGCGACATCGACGCCGCACAGTTCCGCCAGACCGAGCGCCGTCAACTCGCGCATGGCCGGCACACAAATGGTTCGGCCGCTGGCAGCAGCCAGAAAGCGGGCGAAATAGCGGCTGTTCGACAAGCCGCCATCGATGGAGATCGTGTCGCCTATGGGAGCGACAGCCGATGCCGCCTCGATCAACCGAGCCGTCAGCAGGGCAATGCCTTCCAGCACGGCGCGCACCATGTCACTCCGCTCGGTGGCGTGGTCCATGCCGATGAACAGCGGCACGGCCCCCCTGTCCCAATAGGGCGCGGCAAGGCCAGAAAGGGCGGGCACGAACACAAGGCCACGGCGAATGGCCGATGGCCCCTCGAAACCGTCGAGGTCGCCATTGTCTGCGTAGAGGCCGATCTTTTTCGCCCATTCGAGCGCCGCGCCGGCATCATAGATCCCGCCTTCGATGGCAAAGACGGCGGCGCCTCCTTGCATATGCCAGCCAATGGTCGGCAGAAGCTCGCCCGCCAAAGGCCGCCCGGTACCGGCAACGGCCAGCAGAAAGGCCCCGGTGCCGAACGTTATCTTGCAATCGCCGGCCTTGCGGCAGCCATGCCCATAAAGCGCTGCCTGCTGATCGACGATGGAAACGTGAATGGGCGTTCCCTCAAGCGAACCGAAGCCACCATCGACAGGGCCGATTTCGGGCAGGCAATCCATCGGCACGCCGTGAAGCGCGCAGAGTTCCAGGCTCCAGTCTCCGGTTGAAAGGTCGAGCAGCCCCGTGCGCGATGCCGTTGCAAGGTCGGTGCGGAAACAGCCCGTCAGCCGGTCCAGAAAAAAAGCGTCGGTGGTGCCGAGCCGCAAACGTCCCGCGGCCTTTGCCTGTGCCACGGCCGGATTGTGCCTGACCAGCCAGGCGAGTTTGCTGGCCGAAAAATAGGGATCGAGCGGCAGCCCGCAAATCTCTTTCGAACGATCCGTTGCCGATAATGGCAGGGCGGCCAGCATTTCGGCGGTGCGGGCATCCTGCCAGACGATAACCGGCGACAGCGCCTCTCCGCTCACGGCATCCCACGCCAGACAACTCTCGCCCTGATTGGCGATGGCGATGGCATCCACCGGCCCGGCGGCAACCAGCACCGCGCGGATATTGCGCAGCAGTTCTTCCGGATCATGTTCCACATGGCCGGCAGCCGGGTAGAATTGCGCGTGACGCCGGCTGGCGACAATGTCTGCCGTGCCGCCATCGCTCACCACAAGGCACCGGGTCGACGTCGTTCCCTGATCGATCGCCGCTATGCGCATCAATTGGTCTCCCGAAAGTGAAAAGCAACCTGGCTGGATGCAAAGGCAGCGCGGGGAATAGGGACCAGTACACGGCGTTCAGGAAGCCACAGACCGGTCTTGCTCCACACTTCCGTTCCACCGAGGTGGAGCGAAAGCCGGCCTTGAACACGCCGGGTGAAACGAAGCTGAAAATCGCGAAATGCCGGTCTTTCGAGCCCGCCCGGCCGTAACATGGCGGGAACCACCAGTTTGAGCGGATCGGCGAATGTGACAGGCAGCGCCGGGGCGTTGCAGGGTTTCCGGGCGAGATCGTCAGCCACCGCCGCGCCAACCCGGCGACCTTCACGAAACGCCCAGCCGCCCGTTTCCACGGCCCGCAACACATTTCCACCGGCAAAGAAGAGCGGATTGGCCATCCGTCCGTCCTGATCGGTCAGCGGCCCGGCACTGCCTGCCGCGACATCCATGGGAGATGCGTTGAGAAGCGCCGCCTCAGGCGTGAACCTTCCGGTCAGAAGAATACCGTCGCATTGAACCGTCAGGATGCGGCCATCCGCCAGACGGATATCAGCCTCCTCGACCCGGCCGCGCCCGCGAATATCCGTGACTGCCGCACCGCAATGAAAGGGCACGCCCACCAGTCGCGGAAACCATCGAAAGAGCGACCGCGCCAGCGGATGGGGCTCCGGCTCGATCATCGCCACCGGCCCGGCACTATGCGTCAGACAGGTCAGAAGTGCGGAAAAGGAAACAAGTTCCGAACCGATGACAAGCGGGCGGCGAAAGGGCATGATGCCGTGAAAGGCGACATAGGATTGCAGCGTGCCTGTGGTGATGACACCCACCGGCCGGTCGCCGGGCAGGAGCCGCACGGAGCGTGGTTTTTCCCGCGCACCGGTCGCCAGCACGATGCGCCGGGCCTTCAACGTCTTGACGCCGAGCGCCGATGTCACCAGCAGCGTGCCATCCTGCCCCAGTTCCACCACGGAATGACCGGTGCGTATGTCGACACCCGCATCCTGCGCCTGCCGTTGCAGGCGTTGTGCATAAGCTGGCCCGAAATAGACCCGTCCGAATTCACGCATGCCGAAGGGCGAGTGCAGGCAATGCCGGGTCGCGCCGCCAAGGGCCGGCTCACGGTCGAGGATCATCACACGGGCGACACCGCGCGCTTTCAGCTCCAGCGCCGCCGCCACGCCCGCCGGACCACCGCCGATCACGATGACATCTGCGTTCTCAACGTTTTGATGCTCTCGCCGAAAAGGTTCCGCAGTTGCGTTCATCGGTCCGCTCCCTCCTGAACGGCAAGCGGGGTTGCCAGACGGTCTCCGGTCATGGCGGCCAGCCGGGCGTTGCAATAAAAGCCCTGACAGCGCCCCATGCCGGCGCGGGTGCGCCGCCGCAACCCGCCGAAATCGCCCGGCGGCACCGGGCTTGCAAAGGCCGCCTCGATCTCACGTCGGGTGACGAGTTCGCAATGACAGACAATTTCACCGTGATCGGCACGCTGCCAGTCCCGCTCACAGGTTTCGGTCAGGTTGGGCATCGTCACCTCGGGGAGAGGCGGCGGCGGGGCAAAACCGGTGCCGAAACCTTCATGAAGTCTCAGCGCATATTGCGCCAGACCGAGTGCGGCGCTGAGGCCCGTGGAGCGAATGCCGCCGAGCGTGATCGCCCGCCGGTCCGGCCGGGCGGAAATCCGGTAATGCTTCTTGTCAGACGCCGGGCGCAGACCGGCATAAACGGCGGTTACCGAAACGGAGGCCAGCGCCGGAACGATCTCCACGCCGCGTTTCAGCAGCGCCTCCAGCGTCGCCGTCTCGACCGTCGCGCGCTCGCGGTCGTCCTGCTCTTCTGCCGTCGGGCCAACGAGAACATTGCCGAAGGCGGTCGGGCACACCACGATGCCCTTGGTGATTTCGGTGGGAACGGGCAGGAGGATACGCGGCACATGTCGGCGGGCAGCCTTGTCCAGCACGACGAACTGACCCTTGCGGGGCCTGATGGCGAAGTCGGGCGGAAGCCCGAGACGGGCATCGACAATATCGCCGAACAGCCCGGCGGCATTGACAACGCTCGCGGCAAGGACGGCACCCGCCGTCGTCTCGATCCGCCAAACGCCGTCAAAGACACCGGACAGGACTTCTGCGTTGCGCACCAGCTTTGCGCCCAGCGCCACCGCCTGCGTGAGATAACCCAGCGGTGCGGACCAGGGATCGATGATATGTTCACCCGGGACGTCAAGCGCGGCGACAAGGCGTTCGGACAGACCCGGCATGGTTTCACGGGCTTGCCCCGCCGTGAGAAGCTCGAGCCCGGCAATGCCGTTGCGCCGCCCCTGATCGGCGATCGCCTGCAGTTTTTCCGCCTCCTCCGGGTTCCAGGCGCAGACCAGCGCGCCTGTTTCGACGAGGCTGAGGCCCATCTGCCCATGAATGGAGAGATATTCCTCCCGGCCCGCCTTCACCAGTTCCAGCTCCAGACTGCCTTCCGGCGCATCGAAACCGGTATGGAGGATGGCGCTATTGGCCTTGGAGGCTCCGGAGAGAATATCGGGGCCTTTTTCAATAACCACCACCTTCGCACCCGCCAGTGCGAAACGGCGGGCGACCGCACAACCAACGACGCCGGCGCCGATGACGGCGACATCAAATTCCGTGGAGGGGATCTGAGCCATGGGCTTCCCTTTGCTTTCATCGTTCAAAGCGAAATCAACAGGCGCGACCGATCGCACCGATGCAGCAGCGGCGTTCATAAACGGGAGTGAAACTCGCGCTGTTTCCGTCAGGCGGGCGGGCACGACTCTGGATTCGCCAGCCTCACGCTGACGATCTCCGGATGCGCCGCCCTCCCCGCCTTTATTTCACGAAAGTCTTGGTCAGGCCCGCCGTGCGATCGACGATGAGAACGACGGCAAGGGTGAGCACGATCAGAAGAACGGAAATGGCCGCAACGAGCGGATCCGCCTGCGTTTCCACATGCTGATACATGGCGACCGGGAGCGTGGTGATCCGCGGGCCGGTGAGGAACAGCGAAATCACCGCTTCATCGAACGATACGAGAAAGGAAAGCGCCGCCGTCGCCACGACACCCGGCGCGATCATCGGCATGGTGACGCGCCGGAAAATAGTGAGCGGCGATGCCCCGAGCGTGGAGGCGGCCTCCTCGAAGATCAGCGGCAGGCCGGCAAGCGACGTGGTGAGGACACGCAGCGCATAGGGCAGCACGATGATGAGATGGGCGATCACCAGGCCGGTGAAGGTGCCGAGCAGGCCGGCGCCGGCAAAGACGATCAGGATCGCCAGACCGAGAACGATGGTGGGCAGAAGCAGCGGCGCGGTGAAGAAGGCGAGAAGCGCATCCGCGCCGATCACCCGCATGCGGACGATGGCATAGGAGGCCGGCAGCGCGATCAGCATGGACAGCACGGTGACGATGACGGCGAGAAGGGTGCTGGTGCCCAGCGCGCCCATCATCTTCGAATTATGCATGAGATCGACATACCAGCGTAGGCTCCAGCCGGAGGGCGGGAAGGTCATGTAGCTGTCGGCCGAAAACGAGATCGGCACGACGAGAACCACGGGCGCCAGCAGGAAAAGGAACATGATGAAGGCGACGATTTTCAGCGCCAGCGGAGCGGGACGTTCTTCCATCTTCGATCTCCTTTTAAAGAATGGCCCGCAGAAGCCGGGAATAAAGCACCAGGGCAGCACCGAAAATCACGAGGATGATCATCGACAGCGTCGCGGCGAGTGGCCAGTTGAGCGTAACGATCGCCTGATCGTAGATTTCCGTCGCCAGAAGAAAGACACGTCCGCCGCCGAGCAGCTTGGGGGTGATGAACGAACTGACCGCCAGAACGAAGGAGAGCAGGCAACCGAGCGCGACGCCGGGCATGGTGAGCGGCACGATGATCCGCCAGAACACCTTCCAGGGCGATGCGCCGAGTGTTTCGGCCGCCTCCTCCACCCGTGGATCGAGCCTGCCGAAACCGGCAAGCAGCGCGAGGATCATATAGGGCATCAGGATTTCGGTGAGGCCGATGACAACGCCGACCTTGTTGAACAGCAGGCGCACGCCGCTTTCAGCACCGAATGCAAAGAGAATGTTGTTGATCAGGCCGTCATCGGCAAGGATCGCGATCCAGCCATAGGTTCGCACCACCGCCGAGGTGAGCAGCGGCGAAATGACCAGCACCAGCAGCAGCGTCTTCCAGCGACCCTGCGCCCGGTGCAGGTAAAGCGCGATGGGATAGGAGGCGATGAGCGTCAGAACGGTGATCAGGAGACTGGTCAGGATGCTCTGGCCGATCAATTCGATATAAAAACCGTCGGTCAGCGTGGACGACCAGTTGTCGAGCGTATGGGCTTCTCCGAGACCGCCGCCGCCGAGGCTTTCCCGAAAGGAAAGCAAGAGCAGGTTGAAGACGGGCATCACGAAGGCAAGGCCATTGACCGCGATGATCGGCCCGAGAAGAAGCGTGGCGAGAAACACCATGGAGGACGTGCGGCTGCCGGGAGCCGTGATCATGACAGCCGCCGTCATTGGTTTGCTCCGAAGACCAGCGTGTCTTCCACGCGCCAGACGAGACTGACCGCGCTGCCAGCCGCAACTGGCGTTTCACCGCCGGATGTCGCACGCTCCACCGACAATGTCTGGCCACCCGCGGCGATCTCGTAGTGGAGGATATCGCCTGCATAATAGACGTCACGAACCTCGCCGGCGATACGATTGACCGGCGCGCCATCGAAATCCGGCACGGCGTCGCCGGCAACCGTCATGGCCATGCGATGCGGCCGTACCATCAGGTCGATCTTGCCATTGTGCGAGCCGGGTGCCCGCAGTACCGCATCGCCAACCGTGATGCGATCGCCGGCCGCGTTTCCGACCAGCCTGTTGGTGCGGCCGACGAAGGAAGCGACGAAAGCCGTGGCCGGGCGCTCGTAGAGATCGTGCGGCGTGCCGAGCTGCTCCAGCCGCCCGCCATTGAGCACGGCGACCTTGTCGCACATGCTGAGCGCCTCGACCTGATCATGCGTGACGAAGATGGACGTGATGCCGAGCTGCTTCTGGATACGGCGGATTTCAGAGCGCATCTCGTCGCGCAGCTTGGCGTCGAGATTGGAAAGGGGTTCATCGAACAAAAGGATGGAGGGCTGGATGACGAGCGCGCGCGCCAGTGCGACACGCTGCTGCTGGCCGCCGGAAAGCTGGGCGGGGCGGCGGTCCTCGCGTCCTTCCAGACGCACCATGGCAATCGCTTCGCGCGCACGCCGTTCCGCTTCGGCTGCCGGCACCTTGCGCATTTCAAGGCCGAACATGACGTTCTTGAGGACCGTCATGTGCGGGAAGAGCGCGTAGCTCTGGAAAACAAGCCCGATGTCGCGCTTGTAGGGCGCAAGCTGCGTCACGTCCTTGCCATCGATCAGGATCGAGCCTGACGTTACGGGAGCAAGGCCTGCAATCATGCGCAACGACGTCGACTTGCCACAGCCGGATGGACCGAGGAAAGCAACCAGTTCGCCCTTTGGTATCTCGAGATTGAGATTATCCACGGCGACCATGGTCTCGTAGCGCTTGGTCAGTGAACGAATCGAGAGGAATCCTGGCTGCATGATGTCTGAAGTTCCCATTCTGGCTTTTTGCCTTTCTCCAGAACATGTCAGACCCGTGGGGTCGCGAACATGCCCTGTCCCTTGATCACACAGTCGCGGCGGAAATTCGCGGCGCTGTTTCACGGCGCTTCCATATTGCAGCTTCGTCAGGCCATTCGGAATGCTTGTCCGTGTCGATCCACCCCTCTACCGGCACGAGCGCCGACAGAGGGAATGAGCCGAGAGGTTTGTTTTGCTGCTTCCGCAGCCGATGAGGGCGATGCGGAAGCCCTGTCATTTTCACTCCCTGAACGGACACCTCAGCGGCTGAGCGGGATGACCTTGCGGCGCCAGTCCTGCGTGATCTGGTCGCGGACCTTGGAAAGGCCGATCCAGTCGACCGGGATGACCTTGTCCATCGCCTTGACGACCGTGCGATCGCTGACATCGGGAGCCACCGTGGCCTTGGCATTGGTCGGCGCATAATACATGGCGGCGGTGAAGGCGGCCTGGGCTTCAGGGCTCAGCGCATAATCAATGAATTTGCGGGCCGCCTCGGACGACGGGCCACCCTTGACGAGATTGAGCGTGTTGATCTGGAGGATCGTGCCTTCCTTCGGAAGAACGACCTTCATCTTGCCTTTGGAACCATCGGCATTCACCTGGCTGCGGGCATTCCAGCCCACACCCAGCGAAACCTGACCGTTCACGACGGTCGGATAGACTTCCGGCTTTGGTTCCCAGGTCTGGACGTTCGGCGCAACGTCCGCCATCGCATTGATGCCGGCATCGATATTCTTGATGAAGTCGGTGCCGCCATTCATGTGGTCCATGATGATGGTCGTGCCGATACCGACGATGTCAGGGGCGCTCAACATGGCAATCTTGCCCTTGAAGGCGCTGTCCTTCAGGGCGTTCCAGCTGTCCGGCGCGGTCTTGATCGCATCGGTGTTATAGATGAGGACGAGGTTGTCGAAGGTCACGCCAACACCGGCTACACCCTCGAAACGGGCGTTCGGATAGAGGTCGGCGACATTCTTGGTCACGCTTTCATCGATCTTGTCGAACAGGCCCTCATCCGTTCCGGTCTTGGCGACGGAAACGTCCATCAGCGCGATATCGGATTGCGGAGCAGCCTTCTGGGCGCGCAGCGAGCCAAGCATGGCGGCAGAACCCTGCTGCGGAAAATAGTCGACCTTGATATCAGGGTTGGCGGCCATGAAAGGCTCGATGACGGCCTTGGTGTAACGCTCCTGGAAAAGGCCGCTATAGCCGAGGAACGTCACGGTCTGCTGGGCCTGCGCCGGCAGGGCGGCCGCACCAAGCATGAGAATCCCACTCAGAAGTACTGATTTCTTCATTGTCCTGTTCTCCTCTATTGTTATTGGGAGTGGCGAACGGATCCGCCACCCGTAAGATCGTGTCAGGCGCTCAGCTTGGCCTGGACGAATTTGTTGGCGCCGGAAATGTCCGGCAGCTTCTCGCCGTTGCGCAGGCGTTCCAGAAGCACGATCTCGGCTTCCTGCATGCCAATGGCCCGTTCCGCCATGGCGCGGGCCTGGCTCGGATGAAGGGCGACAACACCGCTTTCATCGCACAGGATCGCATCGCCCGGATTGATCATCTGGCCGCCGACGCTGATCGGAACGTTGATCGCGCCTTCCAGACCAAGGATCTTGGTGGTGATCGGCGACGGGCCGCGGCACCACATGGGCATGTCGACCTTGGTGAACTCCGAGAAATCCGTCGCCGGGCCATCGACGACACCGGCTTTCACACCGGCCATTTTCATGGTGTTGGTGATGACGCCGCCCCAGCAGGCGTGGCGGGTATCACCGCAACGGTCAATGAGAACGATATCGCCCGGACGCACGAGTTGCGTCAGGTAATGAAGCATGGTCGAATCCGCGTTCGGAATGCGCAGGGTGACGGCGGTGCCCGCCACGCGCTTGCCCGGAAGGACGGCCCGGATTTCAGGATCGACGAAGCCGGAATGAAGCACGTGACCGATCGTTGCGACTTCGACCTTTTCTAGAAGCTCGATGATGTCGGCGCCGATCTGTTCCGGCATGGGGTTGACGATAAACATCAGGTCTTTCTCCGATCAGAGAACATGGTGGTTCGCCACCGGCACGTTGGCACGCACCTTGGCCGAATAGTCGAAGTCGAGGGCAGCCCCGGCAGTTCCGACACTGTCGGAGCATTGCGCGACGATGTGGCCCCAGGGGTCGATGACCATGGAATGACCCCAGCAGGCCTTCTTGCCGCCCGCATGGGTGCCGATCTGGCCGACAGCGAGGAAATAGGTCTGGGTTTCGACGGCGCGGGCGCGAGCCAGCACTTCCCAGTGGTCCTTGCCCGTCATCAGCGTAAAGGCGGCCGGCAGAACGATGACGTCTGCGCCCTTGTCCCGCAGGGCGCGGAACAGTTCCGGAAAGCGGATATCGTAGCAGATGCCGCAACCGACCGTCTTGTCGCCAACCTTGTAGGTCACGACCTCTTCGCCGCGGGCAACGGAATCGGATTCGCGGTAGCTGATGCCGTTCGGCGTATCGACGTCGAACAGGTGAATCTTGCGGTACCGGGCAATCTGCTTGCCATCAGGACCAAAAACGAGCGTCGAATTGTAGAAGCGGTTGCCTTCCTTCTCGACGATGGAGCCGGCATGCAGCGTGATCGCGTGCTTTCTGGCCAGATCCGAAAGCAGCGTATAAATCTCGCCGCCGGGGAATTCCTCCCCGCTCTCATGCATTTCCTGAGGATTATCTCCAAGAAATGCGAAGTATTCCGGAAGAACGACAAGATCAGGATTATCCGACTTGACTGCCTTCTCAATTAAATCGGCAGCAATCTTAAGATTTTCCGCCTTGTCGTTCTGGGTATTCATTTGAACAAGTGAGACTTTCACGTTGCTCTCCTCTCATGTTGCGAGGAGAATTAAGAACGGGAACTGTTTTCCTGACAAACGGAAAAACTCTATCGAAACCCATAAGATAAGCTTATAGATTAATCATTTTGCGATGCAGCATAAAAATTAAGCTGCAACGGTCATCCATTGCGTGGTGGTTTCACTGACGATTTCCGTCGCCATGTCGGCGATGGCGCGGGCAATCGCGTTGTCGCCACGCTCCTGATAAACCGTGTGGAAAGTGAGGGGCGGCACCGGCGGCGTGATGTCGAGAATGCGCGCTTCGCCCGATTTGATGATGCCGTCCACCAAAACGCGCGGCAGCGCGCCCACGCCAACGGCCGTGGCCACGAGCCGTGTCATGATCGACAGCGAATTGGAATTATAGATGCGGCTATCGGACAGGCCATGGGAATCGAGAAGCGCGCGCAATGCCTGGTGCGGCTGCGACCCGGTCGAGAAGGTAAGCAGCGGAAAATGCGCGATATCTTCCAGAGTGACACCGGTTTCCGGCAGCGGCAACTCAACCGCGCCGACCCAACAGGATTCGAAGGTGCAGAGCGGCGAGTTGTAAATATCCGCGGCCATGATCGGCCCCATGATGAAACCGACATCCACCTCGCCGTTCTGGATGCGCTGGGAGAGTTTCAGGCTGGTATCGATGGTCAGATCGAGGCTGACACCGGGATATTGCTCGTTCATGCGGCGGATGAGAAGCGGCAGCCAGGCATAAACGATCGTATCGGCTGCACCGATGCGCACCGTGCCCCTCAGCGCCTCCCGGTTACTGACGATCTGCCGGAACTCGCCGGTGAGGTTGACGATCTTTTCGGCATGTTGCAGCGCCAGACGACCGGCAGGCGTCAGGTTGACGCAGCGCACATCGCGGGTGAACAGCACCACACCCAACTCACGCTCGAGGGCGGCGATGCGGTTGGAGACCGACGCCTGGGTCGTGTGCAAACGTTCTGCGGCTGCCGAAAAGCTGCTCAATCGGGCAGCCCAGAGGAAAGTTTCGAGAAATCGCGTATTCATGAGGTGACATCTTCTCGCACGGCTTCGCGATCCAGCCCTGAGTCTCTGGCTTCGTCTTGCCCTTGGCCTTTGTGGTTCAAGGGGCAGTATGTCCGATGCGCGCGCCCATAGGCAAGCGATCAAAGCCGGCGCCTCCCTTTCTCACGGGATTGCGCCGGCGTCGTTTGCAGAGCGGAAGAATAGCCTTGAGGCGGCGGGATGACGGGAGCCAACAGACGCCCGCCATCCCTGATTGATTTTAGTGCCCGCCCGGTTCGGTTGGTACCGGCGTGTTGAGAAGCTGCTGCTCCCAGAGATAGGCGATGCCGCTGCCGCCGAAATGCTGGATGAGAATTTCGGTCAGTTCCTCGACATGCTCGAGGCGCGCCCAATCGCGCTGCCATTCGCCGGCGAGTGCCATCACCGTCATCACATTCGCGCCGGCCGCGATCATGCGCTGGATGGCAACCTCGTGAGACTCCTTTGAAATTCCGCCCGACGCATCGGTGATCACGGTCACGTCCCAGCCTTCGCCGGCGGCCTGGATAACCGGCATTGCGACGCAGACCTCGGTCCACAGGCCGGCAATGATCAGTTGCTTGCGGCCGGTCGCCTTGACGACGTTCACCACATTCTCGTCCTGCCAGGTGTTCACCCAGGTGCGATCGATGACTTCCTGGCCGGGGAACACGTCGGTGATCTGCTTGAAGAGAAGTCCGCCGCGCGCCGCGATCACGCTGGTGAGAACGGTCGGAACATTGAAGGCTTTTGCCAGCTTCGCCAGCGCGGTCGTGAGGTTGACCACAGCCTGCGGATCGTGGCTGTTCAGGTTTGCGAGCTGATAGGGCTGATGATCGATCAGAACGAGGACGGAATCTTCAGGGCGGAGAAGTGAATCGAGGCCGTTACGGAAGGTCATGGGTTCATCCTGTGTTGGCTGTTTATTGAAGCGCGTTTGCGCAAAGGACATGCGCCCATCTGGGGCGGTGCCGCGGGACGAAACTTGTCATTGCTGTTTATGATGCGGTAGTCCTTGTCCCTGCCAAGCTGTGTCGCAGAATGGGGAACGCTGAGTGGACATCGAAGATATCAGGACATTCGTCGAAGTTGCCGATGCGGGAGGCGTCACCCCGGCCGCACTGCGGCTTGGCATCTCCAAGTCGATGGTCAGCCGGCGGCTTGTGCGGCTGGAAGCGGAGCTTGGTGTCCAGCTTCTGGCCCGATCCACACGCGGCGCTTCCCTAACGGAGGCGGGCGCAACCTTCCGGGACTATGCCGCAAGGATTTCAGCCGAAATCGATGTGGCGAGGGAGACCGTTCTTCCGGCTGGCGAACTCCGCGGCCGCCTGCGGATTGCTGCGCCGCTCTCTTTCGGCCCTACGCATTTCGCATTGGTGATTGCGCAGATGGCGCGCCGTTATCCTCAACTCCAGATCCAGACCTGTTACACTGATCGTTTCGTGGATCTGATCGCAGAAGGATATGATTGCGCAATCCGGGTTGGCAACCTTCCAGACTCCAACCTTGTCGCCAGACGCGTCGGCCCCCTCTACGGAATTTTCGTCGCCAGCCCCGACTATATCGAGGTTCATGGTTCTCCCGAGACACCGGAGGAACTCGTAACCCATCAGGCTCTCATGCAGGGAACGGAAAGCTGGCAGGTCATGGATGGAGACAAGGTGGTAACCGTTCGTCCACAGGGCCGCTTCAAGGCCGATAACGGCGCTGCCCTCGCCGTTGCAGCAGCGGCCGGATTGGGCATCGCCGTGCTGCCTGAAGACCTGATCAAGGATTATCTGGACTCAGGCAAGTTGGTGCAGGTCATGAAACGCCACCCCCCGCCGCCGGCGGGAATATTCGTCGTCAGACCGCCTGGGCAGCATCCTTCAAGAAAGATCCGGGTGCTGACCGAAATGCTGATCGAGTGCTTCGACCATGGCCCGGCGACGGCATTCCGCTCCAATGCCGGGGGAAGCCCCCCGGCCGTTACCTGACCGGCACATTGTCAGAACCGGGCAGCGCTATCTGTCACACAGCCACGGGCTTTGGAAGAACCAGATCCCCGACCGTATATGTGTGAAACTCGCTCTTGGAGACGGTGTCCAGTTTCCGGAATTTTTCGACGAATTGCGGATCGGAAAAGAACTCGTCGACATTGCCGGTTCCCTGAATGGCCTCGACATTGACGACCGTCTGACCGTCCGTGCTTTTCGCGAGGCTGCTCCAGAGGAACCCTTCCTTTCGTGCGGCAACATAGTGGACGACATCCTGAATGATGGCGAAGGCTTCGTCCTGCTTTCCCGGATGGGCATGAATGACGTTGACAACGAATGTCGTGGGGGCGGGAGAGCCCGCAAAAGCGGCGATAGGTTTCGTTTCCATGAATTATCTCCTTTTGAAGCGCCGGGCCATTTCAGCCGCGACGACCTCTGGATATCGGAGGAAAAATACCGGATAAATGAGCTGCTATTCTCAACATACCGGACAAAAATTCTTTAATTGCAGAATCATGGACAAGCTCGGAACCCTCGGCATATTCATTCAGGTGGCAGAAGCGGGAAGTTTCGTGGCCGCCGGACATCGTCTCGGCATCTCCGGATCCGCCGTTGGAAAAGCCATTGCACGTCTGGAGGAGGAGCTGGGCGTAAGGCTGTTCAATCGCTCAACCCGCAGCATGGCCCTGACCGAGGACGGAAGTTTCTTCCTTGATACCTGCCGGCGCATCCAGTCCGAATATGAGACCGTGCAGGCACAGCTGTCGAGATCGCAGGCGGTCCCGCGCGGGCAGCTTCGCGTGAGCCTTCCGCTGGCAGGCATGCTTCTGATGCCGACGATATCCGCCTTCATGGAGGCATATCCCGAAATCAGCCTCGACCTCGATTTTACCGATCGTCTGGTTGATGTCATCGAGGAGGGATTCGACGCCGTCATCCGGACGGGAGAGATCAGGGACACACGGCTGATGAGCCGCAAGCTCGGCACGTTCAGACACAGCATCGTGGCCGCGCCTGACTACCTCGAGGCCCATGGACGCCCGGAGATTCCGGAAGATCTTGTCCGGCACCGCTGTCTCCACCATCGCTTCGCCAATTCCGGAAAGCTCGAGCCTTGGCCACTGGTTCGCGAAGGGCGGGAAATCAGGATCAATCTGCCGGTCGCCACCGTTGCGAGCACGCTGGAACCCCTGATCTATCTTGCGGAACGATCGTTCGGGATAACATGCCTGCCCTCATTCGCCGTGGCGTCCGAAGTTGCTCAGGGGAAACTGGTATCGCTGCTGGACGACTATATGGCAGACACAGGCACCTTCCGTGTCCTCTGGCCGACCAATCGATATCTTTCTCCAAAAGTCAGAGCATTTGTAGACTACATGGCCGCCAATCTTTTCGCCCGGTAATTACGCCGATGGCAGGGGTGACCGGCACCGGATCGACAATATACGGAGGTCAGGATCAGCGTGCCGCGACCTTTTCCTGCAAAAGCCGGATGGCAAGATGCTGGAGCAGAATGATCGTCTTGGCATCGCGAATATCGCCCTGGCCGATCATCCGCATCGCCTCGGGCAAGGCGATTTCCAGCACGTCGATGTCTTCGCCCTCGTCCGCTGAACCACCACCTGCCCCGACCTTATGTTTCTCGGCATATTCGCCGTAGAAAAAGGCCAGATATTCCGTGACCGATCCGGGGCTCATATAGATATCGAACAGATGCGTAAGTTCGGAAACCTCATAACCGGTTTCCTCCATCAATTCCGCACGCATCCGCGTTGCCGGGTCAGCACCCTCCAGCAGCCCCGCCGGTGTCTCGATTAACGATTCCAGACCGCCATTCAAAAGCACCGGCAACCGGAACTGACGGGTCAGCAGGACAGTGTCGCTTGCCGGATTGTACAGCAGGCATGTCGCACCGTTGCCGCGATCATATGCTTCCCGGGTCTGCCGTTGCCAGCTTCCGTCCCTTAGCCTGAGTTCATACTCATACTTGGTCAGCCGCCCCCAGTCATCTGCCAATACGCGTTCGGAAATAGGGCGGTACACACTGCCATTCATCAAATCACCTCGTTTTCATCTGTCTTTTCAAAGGCCGTGCAACCGGCCTTCGACATGCGTGCGCGTTTCGCCGCCAACCCATATCTGGCCGGCATCATCGCGCGTCAGGTAAATGCGGCCCCGGCGGCCAAGGCTCGTCCCCTGCGCCGCGACATAGTCCTCACCGGCCACGCCCGTCGCGAACAACCATTGCGCCAAAGACGCGTTGAGGCTTCCGGTAACGGGATCTTCGACGATGACGCCCAGATGATCGCTGAAGAAGGCGCGAACTTCAAATGCGGTTTCACCACCTTCCGCGTGAGGGCCAACCACACCGATATCGATGTGGCGGGACCAACTGCGGGCCGGCTTGATGCCAAGCACCTTTTCGGCCGATGCCAGCCTGAGTCCCAGCCAGCCGGGGCCATTGTCGACCCAGGCGGCATCGATGATGTCGCGAACCTCGATCCCCAGGAGCTGCCGCGCCTCTTCCAGTTCGGCCGGGGTCGGTGCGCCGGAACGGATCAGCGGCGGAGCGGCAAAGGAAAGCCGTCCATGCGAGCGCCGGATCGTCACGAGCCCCGCGCCGCATTCCTGAACAATGGCGGCTTCATTCCTGGGCATGCCATTGGCGGAGAGCCAGGCATGGCAGCTGCCCAGTGTGGGATGTCCGGCAAAGGGCAACTCCCTGTCCAGCGAGAATATCCTGACCCGGTAATCAGCCTGTGGGTGGGTGGGTCGCAGCAGAAAGGTGGTTTCGGAAAGGTTGAACCATCGCGTCAATCGCTGCATGTCATCCGTCGATAAAACATCGGCACCGCTGACGACCGCCAGCGGATTGCCGGAAAGCGGCCCGGAGCCGAATACATCAATCATATGGATATCAAAGGTCATGACACGGTTCTTTCGGTTAGGATCGATTGGCAATGGGGACGGGCGGCCTGTCAATGCTGCCAGAGAGGCGATTTCAGCCCTGCGGCGGCAAATACCGATGGCCGCCCGCCCGCCGTAAAGTGTGGATTTCAATCAGCCTCGTCATAGCCTATGTTACACTTACTGTTTATTGAAATAGTGTATCGTGACACTTTTATCGAAGGTGCGAGCGTGCTGCTGCAATCCCCCTGGACTCCCCGTCTTGCAGACATTGAGGCGAATGCCGCAGAACGGCTGGTGCTTGCTCTTGCCGATGACATCATCGAGGGGCGGCTGACGGGCGGCGACCGCCTGCCCGCCCATCGCGATCTCGCGTGGAAACTGGGGGTGGGCCTTGGCACCGTGACAAAAGCCTATTCCGTTCTCGAACGGCGCGGGCTGACACGCAGCGTCAAGGGCCGGGGAACATTCGTGGCGCTGCAGGAGGCGTACAGGGATCGGCAGTTCGACCTCTCCTCCAATGCGCCACCGGCCATGCTCAACGCCCGCATTCTGGCGAAGACGCTAACGGGGATCGCCCGCAGGATCGATGCGGATCACATCAATCTTTATGCTCCACCCGCCGGACATCTGGAACATCGCCGCCTTCTGGCCCGCTGGCTCGAAACGCTGGGTCTGACCGTCGATCCGTCACATCTGGCGCTGACGAGCGGCGCCCGTCAGGCGCTGGCCCTGGCCTTCGATCTCGCCTGCGGCCCAAAGGGACTGCTCCTGACCGAACGCATCACCTATCCCGGCGCGATCGCACTGGCCCGGCGTAACGGATACCGGATGCAGGGTATTGAAATCGATGCCGAAGGCATGGTGCCGGAGGCGCTTGCCGCAGCGCTCGCCAGCACGACCTCGCGTGACGGCACAGCAGTCTATCTGACGCCGACGCTGCATAATCCGACAACCGTCACCATGGGCGCGGCGCGGCGGCAGGCCATTGCGGATATCTGCCGCCGGGCGGGCGTATGGATCATCGAGGACGGTGTTTATGCGGCATCGGCCGAGGCCTTGCCGCCGCTCGCCTCATTGGCTCCTGACATCTCGTTTCATGTGAACGGGCTCTCCAAGTCCGTTGGCCCCGGCTTGCAGATCGGCGTGCTTGCATTGCCGGCCGGGCTGCACGACACCGCCGAAGACCTTCTGCAGGACATGCCGATGGCCCCATCCGCACTCTCCTGCGCGGTGGTTGAGGATTGGCTGATCTCCGGCATCATCTCGTCAATCCAGCGGGATTTACGCCACGAGGCGAGGCGGCGCTCCAGCCTGGCCGTTTCGCTGCTCGGCACGAACCGGCTTGGCTCGCATCCCGATGCGTACAACGTCTGGCTGCCGATGGAACGCGACGACGCCCATCGTTTCGCATTCGCCGCTGCGGCGATGCGCATCAAGCTGACCCCTCCGGAATCCATGCTGGTGAACCCCGACGATCAGGCGAGCGGTATTCGGCTCTGCCTCGGCGGCCCGTCATTCGACGATCTCACGGAGGCGCTGACGCTTCTGGCGGGGCTGCTGAAGCGTTGGCCCTGAGGCCATCGGCAAATAAACGACAATACGAAAATTGCATGGAAGCGACCGTATATGATGAGTGATCACCCGCCTGTGCCGGACCAGAATGCGTGGAACCCCTGGAGCCCTGCCGAACTCTCCCGGCGACTTAACGGCGTATCGCGGCCATGGTGCGTTGTCGGCGGCTGGGCGCTCGATCTGTGGCAGGGGAGCAAGACACGCGAGCATGACGATCTCGAATTCACGATCCTTAGCGAAGATCTCGCTATCTTTCGCCGGAAACTGGGTGACATGGAGTTCTATACCGTCAACGATGGCATTATCGAACCGCTGCTGGCGGATCAGCATCCGGCTCCCGAGATTTTCCAGATATGGTGCTTCGATCGCCCTGCCGGGTGCTGGCGCGCCGATATGATGATCGAGCCGGGAACGAATGACACCTGGGTTTACAAGCGAAATCCGGAAATGACGCGGCTGCGGATCGAAATGGTGTCGCTGACCGCGGACGGCATCCCTTATCTCAATCCCTCCGCCGTGCTTCTGTTCAAGGCGAAGCACAGGCGCCCCAAGGACGAGGCCGACTTCGCAAGAGCCCAGCCAAAGCTACCTCTTTCGGAACGCCTTTGGCTGCGAGACTGCCTCGACCGCCTCCACCCGGGTCACGATTGGGCACATGCAATGCGGCAGCAGGGCACGGACGGCTCGATATTCTGAAAGAAAACGGCGAATGGTCCGCTGCCGCACTTGCCGCCGTCGACCGTAGCGTCCTCGACCATATCAACAGCCTGATCGATGTTTATGAAGATCGCCGCATGAGCGCCGATGATGCCGCCGGGCGGCAAGGAAGCGACCGTGAAATTCCACCTGAAGAACATCTACGCGAAGCTTGGCGTCAGCCGGCGCGGCATGGCCGTCTCCGTCAGCAAACATCTCAAGCTGACCGACCGCGAATGATGTCGATATTTCCCCACCGGGAAGCAGGATGAGGAGGGTTCCAATCGCGACGCCTCACCGCTTTCCCTCACCAAATTTCTCAATCGTGAAATCCAGAAAGCTCCGAAGCTTGGGCGTCATCTGTCGATCCGACGCATAAAGCGCATGTAAGGCACGCGGCGGCGGTTCATAGTCAGGAAGGAGGCGGACCAGCTTTCCTGCCGACAGTTCATTGGCAACAAGCTCGTATGGCTGAAAAAGGACCCCCATGCTGGAGAGCGCCGCAGCGCGCAGCGCTTCGCCGCTGTTGGCGCAAAAGCGGCCTGTGATTGCAACCGTCACGGGCCCTTCCGGCCCAATGAAGGACCAATGGGTGCGAAGCGACGAATGCGAAAAGATCAGGCATTCATGCTCGGTCAGGTCCTGCGGGGTCTGAAGGCTACTCGCGGAGGCCATGTAGGCAGGCGCAGCACAAAGAACGAGGCGATAGGGCGCAAGCCGCTTCGCGATAAGACTGCTGTCGGGAAGATCACCTGCACGAAAGATCACATCGAAACCCTCCTCGACCAGATCTACATTTCGGTTCGTCAGGTTGATATCCACCGATACCTCCGGGTGCCGCCTGAGATATTCTGAAAGTTCCGGTGCAAGCGCGTGACAGCCAAAGGTGACGGGAGCGCTGATGCGAATCCTTCCCCGGGGCTCCGACCGCGTCTCCGCCATCAGCGCTTCCGCCATATCCATTTCCGCAAGAATGTTTTTCGCCCGCTCGTAGAACACTTGCCCACTGTCGGTAAGGCTTTGCCGGCGCGTCGTCCGGGTCAGCAACTTCACGCCCAAACCGTCCTCCAAGGCGCGTATCTGCTTGCCGGCCAGTTGCGACGACATCCCCAGTTCCTGCGCTGCCGAAGAGATGGACCCAGCTTCAACAGCCTTTACGAAGACTTTCATAGCAGCAAGCCTGTCCATTAAAAATGATCCGTTTCAACTATTGAAATTATTCTGTCATTATATCCATTATTTTTCATCACTACAATATGCCTGACGCTGTCCTCATCCGGCGTCTCACAAAGTCAGCATCACCTAGAAGAAAAGGCATAAGACCATGCAGACTGCCCCTGATGTAATAAACGCCGCCACCCGCTCCGGCGCGCAGCAACCAACGGTCGTCCTTGTGCATGGAGCATGGGCCGACGGATCAAGCTGGAGCCGGCTCATCTCCCTGCTTCAGGCAAAAGGTGTGAATGTCGTAGCCGTTCAGAACCCGCTGACCTCCCTGGCAGACGACATTGCGACCACTCGGCGCGCGCTTGACAAACTGCAAGGCTCGGTAGTGCTTGTCGGCTGGTCATATGGCGGAGCCGTGATCACCGAAGCCGGCCAGAACGACAATGTGAAAGCACTCGTTTATGTGGCGGCCTTCGCACTGTCCGAAGGCATGTCGGTCAACGAAACGGCCAAGGACTATCCGCCCCCTTCCGGCTTCAACCACGTGCAGGCAGACAAGGATGGCTTCCTGACCCTGACCCTGGAAGGGGTGCAACAGCACCTTGCCCAAGACGTCGCGCTTGAACAAACCGAGGTGATATTCGCCACGCAGCATCCGACCCACGCCGGGAATTTCGACGGCAAGGTGTCGGTCGCCGCTTGGACCACGAAGCCTTCCTGGTACGTGGTGTGCGAGCAGGATCGCATGATCCAGCCGGAACTTCAGACCGCAATGGCACAGAAGATTTCCGCAAACGTGACTACTCTGCAAGCCGGGCACGCTCCGCACATATCCCGCACGACGGAAGTCGCGGAGGTCATTTTTGAGGCGATTGCCCACGTCGCCAAATGAAGTGCAGTATTCAAAGCCTGCCCGGAAACGGTGCAGGCTTTGTTTGCACCCGGCAGAATTGCCGGCGCAATCGAGCGCTCAATCGGCTCGACGACACCCTGATGGAACGGGGCGAGCCCCTGACGGGCACAATGCCATTGTTGCGCTCCTCGCATATCAACGCAAAGCCCTGATCGCGACGCGCATTCTATTGCTCAATAAATCAGCCGGGAAGAGCGCTTGTTGCCGGCATATCCTGCTGCGGCCATCGCTGCAGCGCCTCACGTCCGGCCTCGGTCAAGCCGTAGACCCCTCGATCGAGCCGTTCGAACCAGCCATAAACATTCGCAAGCAGGATCTTCCCGGCATCGGGTATGCTGGACCTGACCTGTCGCACACGCATCGGCCCCGATGCCAGCGCCAAGGCACAGCCAAGCGCCTGCTGGCGGTACGCGGTCATGATCGGTGCCCGTGTGCTCCCACCTGCGGTCGGATCGCCGCGCCGCTTCAGGTGTTCACGCATGAGCCGCGACCGCCGTTTCGGATTGGTTCGCGGCATCGGCGATATCGAACCAACGATCATGCTGACCTCGCCGGTATCGGCGATACCGAGCATGCCGATCCCGAGTCTGCGGCAAAGATCGCGGTAACGCCTGTCGGCCTCGCGGCCTTTACCCTTGGCCGAGACCCGAGCCGCGATCCAGACTTCATCGGCGATAGCCGCGCGATCGACGGCCTGCAAAATGAGTTCCAGATTGAAACTCAGTTTCAGCTCGCAAATCACGACAACCGGCGGATCGCCATCGCTCAGGCCAACGAGGTCGCAACCGCCAACTTCGCCCTTGACGGTGTATCCCGCCTTTTCAAGAAAGCCTTTGATGGGCAGATAAAGCGATGTTTCCATGTGCCTGCAGGTTCAAATGAATATCCGTCCCCAGATACATCGATACACCTGCACAGGACAACCTTTGGCGCACGGTTACAGCTTGTCGGCCACCTGTTCGTCAGGCCTGATCCAGCGAAAGGGTCAGGTCGGCGATAAGATCGTCGGGATGTTCGATGCCGATTGACAGCCGGATCGTCGAATCGAGAACGCCAATCCGCTGGCGGACATCGGCAGGAACGCCCGAATGCGTCATCGTTGCGGGATGAGACGCAAGAGACTCCGTACCGCCAAGGCTTACCGCGAGTTTGAATATGTTGAGCGCATTGAGGAATTTGAAAGATGCGGCCTGCCCGCCGACGATATCGAACGAGAAGGTCGATCCTGCGCCGGAACATTGCGCGGCAAACACCTTGCCGACCGCGGATGCGGGATCGCTGAACGACAGGTAATGGATTTTCTCGACCTTGGGATGCGCGTTGAGGAACTCCGCCACGACCCTGGCGTTGCTATCCGCCCGCTCCATCCGGATTTGCAGCGTCTCAAGGGAACGTCCGAGCATCCAGCACGAATGGGGATCGAGTTGCGTGCCGATTGCTCCACGCAATGCCTTCACCTGTTTCATGACGTCCTTCCGACCGAGCGCGGCCCCTGCAATGAGGTCGGAGTGCCCGCCGACATATTTCGTCAGCGAATAAAGCGAGATATCGGCGCCATGTTCGATGGGCCGCTGGAACACGGGGCCGAGAAGCGTATTATCGCAGGCGATGATTGGCCTGTGCCCCTGCTTTTCGCCGATCACGCCGGCAACCCGGCTCATCATCGCGATATCGACAATGCTGTTTGTCGGATTGGCGGGGGTCTCGATGAGGATGACGGACACCCTGCCTTTCGCCATCGCCTCCTCCGCCGCGGCCATTACCGAGGACTCGCTGACGCCGTCAGCGAAACCCACGGCCGATACGCCGAAATTATGGAATGTTTTCGCCAGCAGCGTCTCCGTGCCGCCATATAGGGGCTGGGAATGGAGCACGGTGTCGCCGGGACGGACGAAGGCGAAAAGCGTCGTCGAAATGGCGGACATGCCGGAAGAGAAGAGCGCACAGCTCTCCGTGCGTTCATAAACGGCAAGACGATCCTCGACGATCTCGCTGTTCGGATGGTTGAAGCGCGAATAGACGAGGCCCGCCCCCCTGCCCTCGGGCGGCTCCTTGCGCCCGGAGACATAATCGAAGAAGTCGCGCCCGTCCTCTGCCGACTTGAAGACGAAGGTCGATGTCAGGAACACAGGAGGTTTTACGGCGCCCTCGGACAATTCCGGATCATAGCCGTAGTTGAGCATCTGGGTTTCGGGATGAAGGGCGTGGTTGCCGATATGGGTTTTGGACGGATGCGGCGCGGTCATTTCCGATGATCCCTCAGCTGGCGTTTAACTGTCTGCAGGTTACACGCATTGAAACCAACATACCTTGCATTCTGAGGCGCTGATATGTCTGATGAAGCAATATATTGCGGAGAATGGTCGTCTATGTCGCAGAAAATTGCAGATCCGATCGACAGGCGGATCATCAGGGAATTGTCTGCCGATGCGCGGATCACCAATAACGAACTCGCCGAACGGGTCGGACTGTCGGCATCCGCGTGTCTGCGGCGGCTTCGACGCCTGGAGGACATGGGTGTTATCAAAGGGTATTCCGCGATCATCGATCCGGCAATCGAGGGATGGACCATGACCGCCCTTGCGTCCGTCCGCCTCAGCCGCCAGCACGATGACGAAATCCGGATGTTCGAGGCGGCGGTTCTTGACTGGGACGAGGTTCTCGAATGTCACCTGGTCACGGGCACGAGGGATTATATGCTCAAGGTCATGTGCGGCGGGCTGGAGGATTACGAGCGTTTTATCAAGGACAAGATCGCAAAGCTTAAATGTGTCGACACCATCGAGACCAGCTTTGTCATGAACACGATCAAGGCGCGGCGTATCTGAGCTTCGCGCCCGAGGCGGCAATCCCAGTTCTCAACCATCTCGGCCTGCGTCTGAGAGGCCGAGATCGCCCTTGTTTCGTTATGCTCGGCTGCGCGTCGAGCATGCCGGTTCCGGCCCGCTGCCCATCGGCGCTAGTCGTTGCTGATTGCTTCTAGCCAGAGGCTGACGGCGACCGCGCCCGCATCGGGATGTCCGACAGCCCGCTCGCCAAGATAGCTTGCCCGCCCGAGTCGCGGCATCATGGACGCTGTCGCCTCGGCGCCCGCGACGCCTGCCGCCGTGGCGGATCGCCAGGCCTCTTCCGTCGAAGCTCCCGCGGCGAGTTTATCCCGGAACGTTTCCGCCGCGGGATGCAGCGCATCTATCATCGTGCGGTCTCCCGGCTTGGCACCACCGAGTTCCGAGACTGCGGCAACGGCCGCCGTAAATGCTTCCGCCATCTGCCGGGCCGTCGGCTGTTCGATCCCGGCAAGATGACGCGAAGCGCGCATCAGGCCCGTGGCGTAAAAGGGGCCGGAGCTTCCGCCGATCGCCTTCCGCATGGCGTTTGCCATCGCCATCAAGCCGTCGGAAACATCTCCGAAGCTCGTCTTCGGCAATGCAAGGATTGCTTCGGCACCCCGGACCATGCTTGTGCCGAGATCCCCGTCGCCCGTAACACTGTCCAGCTGCGTCAGTTTGGGCTCCGCCGCGATCATGGCTTCGGCAACCAGCCCTGCGGCGGACCGTAGTCGTTCGCCGGCTGCTGTTGTCTTGCCTTCCGCAGTCACGATCTGCTCGACGCCCGCCGAAGGCAAAACCCGCTCGCGGTTCACCGCGCCGCCGCGCGGCCATGCACCGGCATCGGTCGGGGCATCCATGAGATTGAGCGCTGCGTCATCCACATGCAGGACCGACAAAGAAAAACCCGGCATGTCCAGGGCGGAGAGGAAGGTTCCGGCCCATACCCGCTCCACCACCACGCCCTTTGCTTCAAGGCGCGCGACCGCGGATCGCGCCACGACCGCAAGTTCCATTGGCGGCGTTGCTCCCAGCCCGTTGACCAGAAGGGCAACCCGGTCTCCGCTCTTTAGCTTGCCATCGGCTTCGATCGTTTCGAGGACCAGCTGCACAAGCTCGTCCGCCGATGCGACAGGCATCCGCCGGACGCCCTGCTCGCCATGAATTCCGAGCCCGACTTCGATTTCAGTCTCGCCAAGAACGAAGCCCGGCCTGCCGACGGCAGGGAGCGTGCAGGAACCCAGCGATACTCCCATGGAGGATAATCTTCCGGCGGCATCCCGCGCGATCCGGGCCACCTCATCAAGGGGAAGCCCCTGCTCCGCGGCCGCCCCGGCAAGCTTGTGAACGAACACCGTACCCGCAATACCCCGGCGGCGATCGGCGGGAACCGTGTCCTTCAACGCAACGTCATCGGCAACGACCACGATCTCGACCGGAATTCCTTCAGCCCTTGCGAGCTCGGCCGCCAATCCGAAATTCAACCGGTCGCCCGTGTAGTTCTTGACGATAACCACAGCCCCGGCGGGTCCGGCCGCCGCCCTGATACCGGCAAGAACCGCATCGGTGCTCGGCGAGGTGAAGACATCGCCTGCCACCGCAACGGTCAGCATGCCCGCGCCGACATAGCCCGCATGCGCCGGCTCATGACCACTGCCTCCGCCCGACAGGACCGCCACCTTGCGCTTTTCCGCCTCCGGAAGGCCAGACCGGATAACGACGTTCTCATCTGCAAGCAGGATCGTCGCAGGGCTGAGGGCCACCACGCCTTCGAGCATATCCCGCACGACGGTGGCTGGATCGTTGATGAGCTTCTTCATGCCTTACTCCTCGATGCGGTTCGTCAACTGGCGAGGGACGCACATGTGCCCTGCTGACCGTGAACAAGCACGATCTGCCGGCCAAATTCAAGTTCCCGCAATTTGAACGCAGGGCACCGGAACGCATCTCTTGCGAGGGAAACACAGGTGCATTTCCGCCATTGCCTCTCGCGACGGAGGCGCTATCATGACTGTTCTTCAGGACGGTAAGCTTTGGGAGGAGCGATACGTGAGACGGATGTGGCCAGACGAACTCGCCTTTTTGCTGGACGATGCCGAAGAGGTTGACCTGCATATTCCATTGGCAGCACATGACGATGGTTCGCCCGGAAAAACGATATCCCGAAAGGCCTTGAAAACCCGTATCAGCCAGCAGGATTTTGAAAAGATCTGGCCTCTCGCAGAGGCTCGCTACAGGCTGAACGGCCGGTTCTCGGGTAAAGCGATCACGCTGATCGCCAACAACCCCCATTACCAGCAATGGCATCCCTCCGACGGTGGCAGCGATGAGAGTGTGTCCGCTAGCGGCCAGAAATACACCACGCCCTATGTGATCGTGCACTTTCTTCTGGACGACGTTAGCGAACCCGTCGAAGCCTGAAGGCCGGGGAACCGGATCTGCCAGGCATTGGTCGAGCCGCCTCGCCTGCCATTGGCAGGCATTACGCCGATGCAAATCCGTTGGCCATCAGAGCCCGTAAAAGCGTTCACCGTTCAGGGCCCAGATATTCTGTTGATCGGCTCGGGTCAGGGAAGACATCGCCTTGCCGAGAGTTTCAATCCAGGCGGAATAATCGGCGACAAGGTTGACGACCGGCCAGTCGCTTCCGAAAATAAGGCGCTCTGGCCCGAAGATATCGATAACGGCCTCGATATAGGGCCGCAGGCGTTCGGAGCTCCAGTCGGGACCGTCTTCGGTGACGATGCCGGAGAGTTTGCAATGGACGTGTTTAAGGTCGCGGAAATTTTCCATGTCGCGCCTCCACGGCTCCAGCGCGCCGCCGGCAATATCGGGTTTGGCCATGTGGTCGATGACGACCGGAAGATCGGGATAACGTTCGATGAATCTGAGCGTATGAGGAATGTGCCTCGGCTTGATCAGGGCATCGAACCGCAGACCGAGCGCCTGCATTGCCCGAATGGCGGGGTCGAGTTCGGGTTTGAGGATCCAGTCGTCCTCCGGCAGGTTTTCAAGATAGGGGCGAATGCCCTTGAGCCTGTTGTGACGGGCCCATGTCCCAAGGCGGGCAACGATCTCGGGATCCATAAGGTCGAGCCAGGCAACGACGCCTTTGATGAAGTCGTGGCCTTCGGCCAGCCCGAGAAGATAGCCGATCTCATGATGGGACGCGGCGGCCGCCACGACGACCACGCCCTCGACGCCGTTTTTCGCCATCAGCGGCAGGGCGTCGCGCGGTCCGTAGTCGCCATAAAGAATCTTGCGTTCGGGGCTGAGCCAGTGCGAATAGTCC
The DNA here is from genome assembly GCF_059511785.1 of Agrobacterium sp. LEGMi-208b. NCBI lineage: Bacteria > Pseudomonadati > Pseudomonadota > Alphaproteobacteria > Hyphomicrobiales > Rhizobiaceae > Agrobacterium > Agrobacterium sp. LEGMi-208b. Next base: position 1,718,208 of record NZ_CM183446.1, on the reverse strand, counting down.
GGCTCCATGGCCAGCGTCCAGAAATGCATGTGGCAATCGATGCGGCGCATAGTCATCCTCCAATCGTCGCTCTTCCGAATTTACTGTGACAGCGCCAGCGCGTCGAAGCGGGGCCACGCGTCCTCCGGCACCGGCGTGGCAAAAATCTCCGCGTTTCGCCTGAGACTGGAAGGCTTGGCGGTGCCGATCAGCACGCTTGCCGTCAGCGGGTTCCGCAACGGGAAGTGCATGGCGGCGGCGGCGAGCGTCGTTCCCGCCTGCGTCGCCACGGCCTCCATCGCCCGCACCTTGTCCATGATATCGGGCGGGGCCTCGGTATAGTTGAACGTCGCGCCCGGCTGCGCGCCGGTTGCGAGGATGCCGGAATTGAACACGCCGCCGATGATCAGCTTCGTGCCGGCCTTTCGGCAGCGATCGAGAAGTTCCGGCTCGGCCGAACGATCCAGCAATGTGTATCGGCCGGCCAGCAGGATCGCGTCGAGCGAAAACCGGTCGATGAGGTTAAGGCAGGCCGGAACCTCATTGACGCCAAGCCCAATCGCCTTGACCGCGCCAGAGGATTTCAGCTCTGCCAGCGCCCTCGCCCCGCTTTCGAGGAACGAGGCGAAATGGCGCGCATAACCCTGCTCACCCAGCGTCGTGACCTCAAGGTCGTGGATGTAGAGAATATCGATCGCGTTCAGCCCAAGCCGCGTCAGGCTGTCCTCATAGGAGCGCATGATGCCGTCATAGCTATAATCGTGGACTTGCGCGAAGGGCAGCGGCCGCACGAAGCCGTATTCGGGAACCTCGCTTTCCGGCACCGGTTTCAGAACCCGGCCGACCTTGCTCGACAAAACGAACGACCCCTTGGGCTTGCCGCGCAGGAAATCACCCAGCCGCCGCTCGGAAAGGCCGTGACCGTAATGGGGTGCCGTATCGAAATAACGGATACCGGCCGCCCATGCCGCCTCCAGCGTTGCCATCGCATCCTCGTGAGACACCTCGCGGTAGAGATTACCGATGCCGGCCGCGCCAAATGACAGGGTGCTGAGGCTTAAGCCCGTGGAACCGAGTTCGCGGCTGTTCATGCCCTTGCCTCCTCGCGGTCGAGTTGACGGGCGACGGCGCGCGCAACGCCGCGAAGCTCGCCCAGCCCTTTCATCCGGCCGATATAGGAATAGCCGGGATTGGTCTTCTTGCCGATATCGTCGCCAAGCAGATGGCCGTGATCGGGCCGGAAGGGAATGGAAGCGCGGCCCTCCCCGGCAGCGGCCCGGCGGCGCTCTTCGCGCAGCAGCACCTCGATGACCGTCACCATGTCGGCATCGCCATCCAGATGATCGTCCTCGAAGAACGAACCGTCCACCTCGACGGTGACGTTGCGCAGATGCGCGAAATTGATGCGCGGTGCGAATTCCGCCGCCATCGCCGCCAGATCATTGTCGGGGCGCGAGCCGTAGGAGCCGGTGCAGAGCGTGATGCCGTTATGGGGGCTGTCGACGGCGGCGAGGATGTTGCGTACATCCTGCGGCGTTGAGACGACGCGCGGCAATCCGAACAGCGAGAATGGCGGGTCGTCGGGGTGAATGCCGAGCAGCACGCCGTATTCCTCGGCAACCGGCACGACTTCCTTCAGGAAGGCGACCAGGTTGCCCTGCATGGTGGCCGCGTCGATACCTTTGAAACTATCCAGCAACGCCATGATGGAGGCGCGCGTCTGCACCAGCGCCCCACCCGGCAGGCCGGCGATGATATTGCGTTCAAGCAGCAGCTTTTCATCCTCGCCCATTGCCGCAGCCCGCGCCTCGGCCCTGGCCAAGACAGCGGGATCGTAGTCATCCGCCGCCTTGGGACGTTGCAGGATGAACACGTCATAAGCGACGAAATCCGTCATCTCGAAACGCAACGCCAGCCCGGTGCCGCGACGGGTGCGCCAACGCAGGTCGGTGCGGGTCCAGTCCACCACCGGCATGAAATTGTAGCAGACGACCGGGATGCCTGCCCGGCCGAGATTGGCGAGCGTATCCTTCCACCGGGCGATGGCCTTCGGCGCGTCTGCGTCGCCGCGCTTGACGCATTGCTCCATCGGGATGGATTCGCAGACAGACCACGAAAGTCCGGCGGCTTCGATCATCGCCTTGCGCCGGGCGATATCCTCCGCCAGCCAGGACGTGCCATCCGGAATTTCGTGGAGCGCCGTTACGACGCCGGATGCGCCCGTCTGGCGAACGTGCTCGAGCGTGATCGGGTCGGTTTCGCCGTACCAGCGCCATGTCTCCTGCATTTTTCTCTCCTCAACCTGTCATCATTCCGATGGCGTTCAGCGCGCCTTTCGTCCGGATTGCGTGATAAGCGGCCGTCAGGGCCGCGGCGAATTCCGGTTCGGCCCGGCATTGCCCGCCGAACACCCGGTCGAAACTGAGAAACCGCTCGATCACAGCTTCGGCGGGCAGGACATCCTGATCGGGAGCCGCCCAGCCGTTGAAGACGGGGTCCTGAATGACGATCGGCTCGCCCGCCTCGTTGCGGGCGGCGCAGGACCGGATCCATAGCGCAAGCGCCATCATCACCGCACCATGTGCGCGCCTGTCGCCGCGAAGCTCCATCAGCGGCGCAAGAATACGTTGCGGCACCTTCTGCGACGCATCCGAAGCGATCTGCACCGCCCGATGCCGCAAGGCGGGATTGGCGAAGCGACCCCGCAGGCCCGCGGCATAATCCGCGCCGCTGACGAGCGGCGACAGCGTGGTCGCGACCTCCTGCCAGTAGCGGTCGATGAAGGTCCGCACCCGCGCCTGCGCATAGACGTCGGCAACGGTAGCAAGCCCGGCGACCTGACCGATGGCGGCAATGGCCGTATGGGCGCCGTTCAGCATTCTGAGCTTCATATGCTCGTAAGGTTCGACATCTTCGACGAATTCGACACCGGATGCCTCCAGTTGCGGGCGGCCATGCGGAAAGCGCTCCTCGATCACCCAGCGAAAATACGGCTCGGCAACGACCGGCCAGGCGTCCATGATGCCAAGGCTATGGGCGACCGCAAGCCGGTCGACACCCGTCGTGGCCGGCACGATGCGGTCGACCATCACGCAGGGGCATGAAACATCGCGGGCGACATGATCCGCCAGATCGGGGTCGTTTATTCTCGCAAATTCCGCCAGCAATGTTTGCAGCACCCGGCCATTGGAAGGGAGGTTGTCGCAGGACAGCAGCGTCAGCGGCACCGACCCCTCGGCGCGGCGGCGTCGGGTAGCCGACAGCAGGAAACCGTATATCGAACGCGGTGCTTCCGGGTTTTCGAGATCGTGGCGGATGTCGGGATGGTCGCGCATGAGCGTCCCTTCCGACAGGTTGGCGAGATAACCCTTCTCCGTCACCGTCAGCGTCACGATCCGCACCTGCGGGTCGCACAGCCGGTCGACAAGCCGGGCGGGGTTTTCCGGCGCGACCAGCATTTCGAGGATGGAGCCGATGACACGAAACCTCTCGTCCCGGCCGTCGCGCTCGCAATAGGTATAAAGATTGTCCTGCGGTCCGATGGCGTCGCGGGTATCGGGACTGCGCAGCGACGCGGCGACGATGCCCCATCCGGTTTCACCACGATTAAGGCAATCGTCAACGAACACCGCCTGATGGGCGCGATGAAAGGCGCCGACACCCAGATGCACGATGCCGGGCGTGACGCCGGCGCGGTCATAGGCCGGCAAGGCGATGGCGGTCGGCAGGGCGGGAAGGGCAGCCTGACAAAGACGGGAATTCGACATGGCACAAACTTTCAATCGAGGTGAAAAACCGGTTCCATGAAGGCCCACCACTCGCCGCTTCTGCGCGTGTCGAGCGGCTTCTGGCACGGTTTGGTCAAATTGTACCAACGCTGGGAGACGGGATCGGCGTCAATGCTGCGGGCCGCTTCGGCATAATCGTCACCGTCATAATCGAAAGCGCCGAACAACAGGTTTTCCGGCTCCTTCAGGAAAATCGTGAAGTTGCGGATGCCGTTTGCCGATATCACCGCCAGCACCTCCGGCCAGACCGCGGCGTGAAGCTTCCGGTATTCCTCCACCATATGGTCGTGCAACCCGATCACCATTGCGTAGCGCATGCCTGTTTCCTCAGCCGAATTGCAGCCCGCCATTCATGTCGAGCACCACACCTGTCATGAAGCCGGAGAGCGGCGAGGCAAGGAAGCGCACGGCATGGGCCACCTCCTCCGGCTCGCACAGCCGGCCCACAGGAATGGCGGCGAGCTGCCGGTTTCTGTCTTCCTCGGAAAGCTGTTCCATGATCATCGGCGACACGACGAAGGCGGGCGCGACGGCGTTGGCGGTAACACCCGAAGATGCAAGCTCCCTCGCCACCGAGAAGGTGAGCCCCGCCAGGGCGGCCTTGGAAACCGCATAGGCGGTGCCGGCCGTCAGCCCGCCCGATTTCGCGGCATAGGAGCCGATATTGACGATCCGGCCCCACCGGTTCGCCTGCATGGCCGGAGCGACCATTTGGCTAAGAAGGAAAGCGGCGTCGAGATTGACGGCCATCAGCCGTCGCCATTCCTCGAGCGTTGTCGCGGCCAGCTTGTGGGGTGACAGAATACCCGCATTGTTGACGAGAATATCGATACGCCCGTGACGCGCCAGCACATCCTGTACCGCAGCGACGGCACCTTCGGGATCGGCGAGATCGGCAGCGACCGGCTCGCATTCGGCGCCGAGACGTGCCACAGCCGCCGCATCGCGGTCAAAGGCCAGCACATGCGCGCCGGCGGCGGTCAATGCCGTGACGATCGCGCTGCCGATACCGCCGGCCGCGCCCGTGACCAGGGCCACCTTGTTCTTCAGCTCCATGAATTTTCTTCCTATACGATTAAGCCGTCAGGTTTTTCCGTTGTTCTTCCGACATGCGTTCGACAGCCACGAAGATCATGTCCAGATGGGTTATCAACGCCTGCTCGGCGCATGCCGGGTCGCCGCGATCAAGCGCATCGACCACCGCGAGATGTTCGCGAATAACATCGGGCAAACGCTCCGCCGTCTGCCAGGACCGCTGGAACCTCGTCAGCGGAACCTTGGCGGCAAGGATCGCCTGCCAGACGCCCTCGCGGCCGGCAAAGGTGCCGAGCAGATGGTGGAACGCTTCATCGGCCCGGAAAAATCCGTCTCCATCTCCAGCGGCGATGAAACGCTCCTGTTCGGCCACAATATCCCGCATGGCGCGGCTCATCTCCGGCTTCCAGAGCGTTGCGACCTCGCGCAGCAGGGCAATTTCCAGGGAGCGGCGAATGAAGTGACCGTCCTGAAGTCCGACAAGGCGGATCGGCGCGACAAAACTGCCGACCTGCGGATAAACGTCCACCAGCCCCTCCTCCGACAGCCTCTGAATGGCAGCCCGCACCGGCGTGCGCGACACCGAAAACTGGCGGCAGATCGAATTCTCACTGATCTGGCTTCCCGGCGCCAACCGCACATCGACGATTGCCTGCCTCAATACCGCATGGACCTGATCGGTCGCGGAACGGTGGCGATCCAGCACCAGAGCCAGACCTTCGAGCCCCGTCGCGCCGAGCGTGGTACCGGGGCCGCCGGGCCATGACACAGGATTGGAAGGAAGTTTCATATGATGCCCTCGAATTGAACGGAAGATTCCATTTGCAGCTTGGATACAAGTATTATAGTGTCCCAGCCACGATGGCAAGTGGGCGATGGAAATTCCACCCTGGCCATCGCGCCGCGCACAAAGCGCGCACCTTGGAGGAGGTTTACGGGAATGATGAAAACAGGAATGACACGCGCCCTTTGCGGCCTTTTGCTTTCCGGCATGATCGGGAGCGGCGCCACCGGACTGGCCCATGCGCAGGACGATACGTCGATTGCGCTGGTGCCGGGTGGGCCTCACCCTTATTTTGCCGCCTGGGAACAGGCGGGAGCAGATGCGGCCAGGGATTTCAAACTCAAGGCCGCGGACTACAAGGTGCCGCAGAAGTGGGAACTTTCGCAGCAGAACCAGCTTCTGGAAAGCTCGCTCGCCCAGGGCTATAACGGTTTTGTCATATTCCCTGGCGACCCGGTCGGCTCGGTCTCCACGGTGGACGAGCTGTCGTCCAATGATGCGCCTGTCGTTGCCGCCGGCGGCTGCTTCAAGGATCCGTCGGCAGCAGCCTTCTGCCTCGGCACCGATACCGGTAACTCCGCTTATCTCGGCACGAAGGAGTTGATCCGCGTGATGGGCTCCGGCAAGAAGCGCATCCTGCATCTGACCGGCTTTCTCGTCGATCCCAACACCCAGCTTCGCATCGACGCCGTGAAGAAGGCCGCGGACGAATCCGGCAATGAGGTCGTTCAGGTCATCGCCGATATCGACGCCCCCGAGCCAGCCGAAGAAAAGATCAACGCTTATCTGGCCGCCCATGCGGGCGAGGTCGATGGCATCATCGCCTCGGCGTGGGTGCCTTCGGTGGTTGCCGCCAATTCCCTGCGCAGGATAGGCGACAAGCGCATCCGCATGGTCGCCATCGACCATGACGAGGTCGTTCTGAAGGCGATCAAGGACGGTTTCCTCGACGGAACGATGATCCAGAATCCCTATGGTCAGGGTTATGTCGGCTCCTTCGCTGTCGACAAGCTGCGCTCGGGCTGCAAGGTAAAGGAGAACGCACCGTTCAAGTCGAATGCGCTGACGGCCAGGTTCATCGATTCCGGCACCGCCTTCATCGATGCGGCCAAGGTCGACACTTATGTCGATACGATGCGCGAAGGAACGAAAGCCCTGCTCGCCAATTTCGAGGCGACTTACCTCGATTGCAAGTGAGCAACCCGATAACGGACGGGAGAGGCAACAACGCCTCTCCCGTTCCGCCCGGTATCGCATAACGGCCTGCCCGTTTCGGGGGCAGGCCGTGCGCATCGCGAGAATTTCGAGGAACGTTCCATGTCGTCGCATGACATACCAGCCGCCGCCGAAGACATTCACAAACGCCGCCCTTCTCTGAGCGCGGGAATGCCGCTCAGCCGCATCTTCGTATCAAACGAGTTCGGCCTGATCCTGCTCATCGTCGTCTTCGCTATCGTCTTCGGCCTGACAGCCAAGGGATTTCTCAGTCCTTTCAACCTGTTCACACTTGGGCGCAGCGCCGCCATCAACATCATGATCGGCCTGTCGATGATGACGGTCATCGTTACCGGAGGGCTGAGCCTTGCGGTGGGCGCGATCGGGGTCTGCGCGGCCATGCTCTGCGGTTATGCGATCGAGGTGCTGCAACTGCACTGGACCGTTTCGCTGATCTGCGCGATGGCGCTGGGCGCCGGCCTCGGCTTCATCAACGGCTTTGCCGTGGTGCGCACCGGCCTTCACAGTTTCATCATCACGCTTGCGACCATGAGCATCTTCTTCGGCACGATGATTTTCCTCACCCGCGCCGAGGCCTATCGCAACCTGCCGCCGCTGTTCGGCAGCTTCGGCAAGATGAAAATCCTCGGCTATGTCTCGCCGCTGCTCATCGTCACGCTTGTCGTCGCGATGGTTCTCGTCTGGCTCTATCGTCGCAGCGTGCTCGGCCGGGAGATGCTGGCCGCCGGCGCGCGGCCGGAAGCGGCGGAGCTTTCCGGCATCCGCGTGGGCCGGATCACGGTTCTTTGTCATATGCTCTCCGGTGCGCTCGCGGCAATCGCGGCGCTGATGCTGGTGTCGCGCAATGGCGCGGCCATTCCTTCCATGGCGGGACAACTCGGACAGGACTGGCTTCTGCCGGCTTTCCTCGGTCCGGTGCTCGGCGGCGCGCTGCTCAATGGCGGCAAGGCGCCCGTACTTGGCACCTGCCTCGGCGCGACGCTCGTCACATTGCTGACAAGCGGCCTGCTGTTGCTCCAGCTGGGTGAATTCTGGGTGCAATCCTTCCTTGGCCTGCTGCTGCTGGTCGCCGTCTTCATGGACAAGGCGCGCCGCAGCTATCTCGCTTACCGCAATCTCGTGTGAGGAGACCGTCGTGAAAAGTTCATTTCTTTTCCGTCTCACCAGGGCCGACTGGTTCGGGCCGCTTCTGGCCGTGCTGATCACGGTTGCGATCATCCGCAGCTTCAGCCCGAACTTTCTTTCGGCCTTCAATATCCAGATCCTGCTGCTGGCCATCGCCATTAACGTGCTGATCGCCTTCTCGCAGATGATCATCATCGCCATCGGCCAGATGAACCTGTCGGTGGGCGCCATCGGCGGACTTTCCGCCGTCGCCTTTGCCGGCATGGTCGAAGTCTGGGGCGTGCCAGCGCCCTATGCCGCGATTGCCGCGTTGCTGGCGGGCATGGCCTGCGGCGTGCTGAACGGTGTGCTGATTTCCGTCACCGGCATCTCGGCCTTCGTCATCACGCTTGCGACGCTGTCGATCTACAAGGGGATCAATCTCGGCATCACCCGCGCGCAGCCATTCTACGGCATTCCCGAAAGCGTGAAGGAACTGGGCACGGCCACCTTGATCGGCCCGGTGCCGATGCTGCTTCTTCCGACCCTGATCGCCGCCGGCGTGTTGTGGTTCCTGCTCGCACGTCTGCCCGCCGGCCGCTTCATCCTTGCCGTGGGCGGCAACGAACACGCGGCCTCCCTTTCTGGCATATCCGTGCGCCGTACCGTGATCCTCGCACATGCCATTTCCGGCATACTGGCGGCCAGCGCCGGCATGTTGCTGGTGGCGCGGCTACAGATCGGCCAGCCGTCGATCGGGGATGACTGGCTGATCCTGTCCTTCGCCGCGCCCGTCATTGGCGGGGCGGTTCTGGCCGGCGGCCATGTCAGCGTCGCGGCAACCTTTCTCGGGGTCGTCATCGTGGCGCTGATAACACAGGCGCTGGTGCTGTTTTCCATCGATCCGTTTCTGGTGCAGGTCGTGCTTGGATTACTGATCCTCGCCGCCGTCGGCGTTAACCGGCTGCGTCAGGTGCGGCTTGCAGGCGGGAGGGCGTAACATGAACATTTCCCCCATTTTCGAGGCGCGCCGCATCGAGAAAGTCTTCCCCGGTGTGCGGGCGCTCGATGGCGTTTCGCTGTCGCTGCTGCCGGGCTCCATCCACGCATTGCTGGGTGAGAACGGCGCTGGCAAATCCACCCTGATCAAGGTGATCACCGGCGTTCACCGCCCGACCGCCGGACAGCTTCTGCTCGGTGGCGAGGAGGTCCATTTCTCCAGCACCCATGACGCCATCGCCAAGGGTATCGGCGTGGTGCATCAGGAGCGCAACCTCATTCCGCGTTTTTCCGTCGCGGAAAATATCCATCTGGAACGGCTCGGCAGCCACGCATTGCGGCCGATCAACTACGCCGAACTCAATCGCAAGGCGCGCCGCTGGCTCGACGAATTGCAGTTCGATATCGATCCGGCAACCCCGGTTTCCGAATTGTCCGTCGCGAAGATGCAGCTGGTCGAGATCGCCAAGGCGCTCTCGCTGCAAAGCCGCGTGCTGTTGCTGGACGAGCCGACCGCCTCGCTGACATCAGGCGAGACGGATACGCTCTTCACCATTTTGAGGCGTCTGCGCGACAACGGCGTCAGCCTCGTCTTCGTCAGCCACAAGCTGGAGGAAGTGCAGGAGATTTGCGACCGGGTGACGGTGCTGCGCGACGGCGTCAACGCCTGCGAAAGCCGCCCGATGCAGGGGCTGGGCCGGCAGGATCTGGTCCGGCTGATGATCGGGCGCGGTGAAAACAGCGGGAGCTGGCGCAAACGCGATGTCGGCGAAAATCCGGTGGCGCTGCAACTGCGCAACGTCGCCACCGCGATCGGCCATCGCGGCATCGACCTTTCCGTCCGCAAGGGCGAAATCCTCGGCCTCTATGGCCTCATCGGCGCCGGGCGCACCGAACTGGCCAAGGCGATCATGGGCCAGATCGCGGTCACCGGCGGAGACGTGCTGATCAATGGCGAGCCGGCCCGCATCACCTCCGTCGCCGATGCGATCCATCGTTACGGCCTCGGTTATGTCAGCGAAGACCGCAAGAAGGAGGGGCTGGTTCTGCCCCACTCCGTTCTCGCCAATGCCGGCATCGTCATCTGGCGCAAGCTTGCGGGTTTTCTCGGCGATCTTTCCGACGCCAGCGTGCAACGAACCGTCCTCCCCTATCTGGAACGGCTCGAGGTCAAGACGCCGAGCCTCGCGCAGACCGTCGGCAATCTTTCCGGCGGCAACCAGCAGAAAATCAGCGTCGCCAAATGGCTGGCGGCGGGGGTGAATATCCTGATTGTCGACGAGCCCTCGGTGGGCATCGACATCAAGACCAAAGCCTATCTGCACGATCTGCTGCGCGATCTCGCCAATCAGGGCACGGCCGTGGTGGTGATTACCAGCGATATGCCAGAGATGGTGGCGCTCGCCGACCGGATCGTTGTCATGAATGACTACCGCGTTCAGGGCGAGGTCGAAAATACCGGCGCTTACGACACAATGAGCTATGCGATCATGAGCCTCATCCATCGCGAAAAGGAAGATCAGGTCGCCGAGCCAGCCTAAGACCACAGTCTCGGATCAGCGCCGGAAGTCCAGATCGCAGCCTTCGTCAAGCAATCCCGTCGGCCGATGACGCCTGGCGAAATGACGCGGCGCAGTTCCTTACATGGCGAAGAGAAGCGCGCCTGCGGTGTCAATCTGGACGCTCGATGGCCGGCTCGTTTCGTCATGGTCGATGCCCGTCGGATCGACAGAGGGCCCATGTAAAGTTTTGGTTGACCTCTTCGACGGCAAGGCCACAATTAAAAGCCAAGACGGAGGGAAAATAATGGATCAACCACGCCGATGGCGGCATATGGCAAGCGCGCCGAAAAATGGCGATCGCATTCTCGTTACAATCCGCTCGTCCGAACAAGGGCCGTCGCAGGTAGACCTTGCGTATTGGTCGAAGGGTGACCAGTACGGTTCAGAAGGCTGGCGTGCTTCTGACTCGTCGCCGGGGCGGATCATCGCGTATTCGGAGCCGGAATTGAAGTGTTGGATGCCGATGCCCACGGCCGATATCGATAGCCCATCGATGCCCACCCCATGGGAAGGCGACGACGACCGGGAGCTCGATGGGTCTGGCATCTGATTTCCTGCCGTAACCATATCCGGATGGGCGAGCTTCTTTTCTGAAGTTTTCAGAATGGCCCATTTTGATTTCGTTAATTTTTGAAGCTGCAGGACGTACGGGCGGACCGGGCATGACACTTTTCGATGTTGACCAAGCAGCGACGCGCGTTCGCGAGAAGGTTGATCCGGACGCGAATATCGTCGTCGGCACGACTTTCAATCGTGCGCTGACAGGGCGGTTAAGAGTTTCCGTTGTCGCCACCGGTTTGCGGCATCGGCAGAAGTCGTCCATCTTTCGGCGGGAATGGCGTGATGCAGCTCATACGTGGGAAGCGGCTCTACCCTATCCCTGTACAATGATCCGGGCACCGGGCTTTACCCGGTTGTAAAGGTCGATGATATCCTGATTCAAAAGGCGAATGCAGCCAGCCGATACGGCCTTGCCGATTGAGCCTGGATCATTCGTGCCGTGGACACGATAATATGTGTCCTTGCCATCCTTATGCATATACAGTGCCCGAGCACCCATCGGGTTCGACGGGCCGCCATCGACTCCATCCTTGTTCGGACCGTAATGCGCGGGGTTCCTTGCGACCATGTCGGGTGTTGGGATCCACCGAGGCCAGGCAGCTTTTCTCGCAATAATCGCGTCGCCACCATCGAAGGCGCGCGCAACAGGGCCGACACCAACGGCATATCGGATCGCCTTATTGCCGGATTGAATCAGATAAAGGAAACGTGCTCGTTGATCGACGATGATCGTACCGGGCTTTTCGTCGGTAGCGTAGCTGACGACCTGCCGCACGAACTCGGGATTCATTTTTCCGGTATTAACGCCGGCGATATGAAAACCGGCATCAGTTTTTTCGCCATACATAAGCATTGGGTCGGTTCCGACCGGGGCTTCCTCCCGATCTTCGACATGCTCATCGGAAGGGCGCGGTGCAACACCGGGAAGACGGTCGGCATTACTCGCGCAAGCGGTGAGGAAAATTGTCAACGCGACGGCCATCGGCCTGCGAGGAGAAACAATTGGACGAATCATGGGAGCCTACTGGAACTGGTTGAAGCCTACAAACCTGGCTGAAGCTCCAACCTTAAGGCTGCCTTAAATCATAGTCCCGACCACTCCTGCGGCAGAATGAGCGTCACGATGAAACCGGAATCATCCTGGCGAAAGTCAAGTCCGCCGCCGAGCTTTCGCATCGCCATGTGGACAATCGCCAGGCCGAGGCCGCTGCCCTCGCCATGGGCCGAATGTCCTCGCTTGAACCGTTCCCTGACAGTAGCCTGATCTTCGGGATGTATGCCCTGCCCTTGATCCTTCACCTCGATTTCGACCTTGGGGCCTTTCTTCAGTGCACTAATCTCAACGCTTGAGCCTTCCGGCGAATACTGAATCGCATTCTCAATCACGTTGCGCAGGGCCAGACGCAGGAGATTCACGTTTCTCGAGATAACCATTTCATCCGGATGCAGGCAAAGCATCACGGAGATGGCACGCCTGCTGCTCTGGGCTTCAAGATCGGAACGGATGTCCTCCATTATCCCCGCAAGCCGCACCGTCTCGATCCCGTCGCCGCGATCCGCCGAATCGACGAGCGCCAGATCGATAAGCTGGCGGACAAGACGCCCGGTCCGGTCAACGCTCGTCGAAATATGCGCCAGCGCCTTGTCCCTGACATCATCCTCTTTGCTCCGCAGCGCCACCTGAGCCTGGGTCTTCAATCCGGCAAGCGGGGTCTTCAATTCGTGGGCGGCATAGGCGATAAACGTCTTCTCACGCTCACGGGCTGCTTCCACCCGCAGGAAGAGGGAATTCAGCGATCTGAGCAATGGCCTGATTTCGCTGGGCGTATCCCGGTTTTCTATGGCGTGCAGTTCATCTGCGGACCTCAACCCCAGCGACATGGCGATCCTGTTGAGTGGTCCCAGCCCTTGTCCGACACTCAGCCAGATCAGCACCGCAAGGATCGGCAAAATGGCAACGGCCGGAACGAGCTGCCCCTTGACCACATCGGCAACCAGCCTGTCGCGTATCTCCAGACTGTCGCCCACAAGAACACGGGCATTGAGGTTCGGGTTCACAACCGCAAAGACACGCCAACGCACCCCATCGACAGTGGTTTCGCTAAACCCGTCGCGATTGTCTGTAAGCGATTCACGCGGCGCACTTTCCGACCGGCTGACAAGTTGCCCCTGAAGCGACCAGATTTGGCAGGAAAGCTGCCGTCGGTAGTCCCCCTGGAGGTCGAACGGCGAGGCGGCGTCGCTGGCTTTCGTATCGTCCACGGCGGCAGCCACGTCGATATGGTGATCCGTGAGGAGCGAGCTGACCATGCGGGCGGCTTCCATCAGTCGCGCGTCCAGCACCCGCTCGACCTGATGCTGCACGCTGAAATAGGTCCACATACCGGCAAGCAGCCAGAGTGCTCCCGTCGTCGCCAGAAGGATCGCAAACAGCCGCAACCGGATCGAACGCATCAGAGCATCCCCAATCTATAGCCAACGCCGCGCACCGTTTCGATGGCGGCACTTCCAAGTTTGGCGCGCAGCTTATGCACATGTACCTCGATCGTATTGCTCTCCACATCCTCCTGCCAGCCGTAGAGACGCTCTTCCAATGCCTGTTTGGAGTGAATTGTCTGGGGACTTTCCATGAGCGCATGAAGGATCGAGAACTCCCGGCGCGACAGGATTATGGTCGACCCATCCCGAAGAACCTGCATCGAAGCGGGGTCCAGCGTCAGTCCCCGCAGACTGATCTGCGCACTCGCCCGTCCGGCGGCGCGGCGCGTGATCGCCCGCAGACGGGCGGCAACCTCATCCAGATCGAAAGGTTTGCCAAGATAGTCGTCGGCACCCGCATCCAAACCATCGATGCGGTCTCCAACCTCATCCTTGGCCGTCAGGAGCAGGACGGGGATCCGGTTTCCGCTGCGACGTAAGCCGTTCAGGACATCCAGCCCGGAACCATCCGGAAGCATTCGATCAAGAACGACCGCGTCGAAATTATCCGTTTCCAGCGCCTCCGATGCATCGGCAGCCGTTGTCACGCCATCCGCGACAAAACCGCTCAACTTCAAACCTTCCCGTAACCCATCGAGCAGGATCGGATCATCTTCGACAATGAGAATTCGCAATCACGCCTCCGCAAGCGGCCCATCCAGTTTTGCCATGCGCGCCCCAGCTTAAGCCTGCCTTAAGGTGCCGGCGAGATCAGTCCCGGCATGGAAGAATACATGAAGGGATATGCCGGATGCGCATATTGGCGTTCACATTTGTGATTCTGGCGCTTTTCAGGGTCGTCTCCCCGGCTTCCGCGCTGGAAACACCACTTGGCATGGACGAGGCGTTCAAGGCAACGGTCGAACAGGGAAACGACGGCCGAGCCATCATTCGCTGGGCGATCAATGACGGCTATTATCTCTACCGTGATTATCTGAGCGCAGAAGACGAGGACGGCCGCAAACTGGAAATCCAATCCCTCCCCGGCGAGGTGAAAGAGGACCCCAGTTTCGGCTTTACCGAGATTTACTACAAGACCGCAACGGCATCGATCGCCGAAGCACCGGCAAAATTCCGCCTTACCTATCAGGGTTGCCAGGACAAGGGCCTCTGCTATCCGCCGACCACCAAAACGGTCGATATGGCAAGCCTGACCGTGAGCGCTGAAGGTCTGTTTGCCCAAAATAGCTTCGCTGCAGCCGCGCAGGCTTCGGCCGATGCCTCAACAGGCCCCACACAGGAAAGATTTTCACTGGCGGAAGATCACGCGCAGACGGCGGTCGATCTGCTGCTGGCGGATGGCGGATTGATCCTGCTTCTTGCCGGATTTCTTGGCTTCGGATTACTGCTGGCCTTCACCCCATGCGTTTTTCCAATGTATCCGATCGTTGCGGCCATGCTCGCCCGGGAAGGGGAAAGACTGACCGCACGACGCGGCTTCCTGTTGTCCCTGTCTTATGCGCTTGCGCTCGCATCCGCCTTCGGGCTGATGGGAATGGTCGCCGCATGGTCAGGACAAAACCTCCAGATCGCCCTGCAATCAACCTATGCCGTAGCCGCGATATCCATTCTGTTCGTTGTCCTCGCACTCGCAAATTTCGGCCTTTTCCACATTCAGCTTCCCGCCGTGATCTCGGCCCGGTTTGCGAAATCACCGCGAGGCGCGAGCACGATTCCGGGCGCGATGCTGCTCGGCTTTTCCTCGGCATTGCTCATCGGACCTTGCGTCACGGCTCCCTTGGCAGGTGCGCTTCTTTATATTGCCCGCACCGGCGATGTCGTCATCGGCGCCGCCGCGCTATTTGCCCTTGGACTGGGCAAGGGGATTCCACTTGTCATCATGGCTACCGCAAGCGGCAAGGCTCTGCCGAAAGCAGGGCTGTGGATGGAAAAAGTGCGCCAGATTTTCGGCTTCATTTTTCTGGCCACCGCACTTTGGCTGGCAACACCGCTCATGCCGGAACGGCTGACATTGCTTGGATGGGCAATACTTGCCCTTTCCTTCGGCGTTTTTGCTTTCGGTGCGGGCGCCGGCGATCCAAAGTCCGGTGTGAGCGTGCTTTCTCGCACGACAGGTCTTGCATCCATCATCTGGGCAATTCTGATCTTCGTCGGTCTCGGCATCGGTGCAACGGATCCGCTCTCTCCCCTGAAGCCGCTGCATTCCGCCAGCGGCTCCGGATCGCTCGCATCGATAAAGAAAAGCGACTTCCAGAAGATTTCCTCCATCGCGGGCCTGGGGTCCCGGCTCGACAGCGCAACGCCACAGGAACCGACACTCCTCTATGTGACAGCGGACTGGTGCGTGACCTGCCGCACGATCGAGCGGTCACTTCTGACCGCACCCGATGTGGTTGACGTATTGAAGGAAATGAACCTCGTTAGTCTGGACCTGACTGAACTGGACGCGAATAAGCAGGCGTTGCTTTCGACATTGAAGGTGGTCGGTCCGCCCACGATGGTTTTTCTCGACAGCAACCGAAAGGAGCCAGAAGCAACACGGCTGATCGGCGAATTCTCGGCCGCAGATCTGGCAGCATCGGCTCGCAGGGCACAGGGATCGCCTCCGTGAACGGCGTCGCGATCAATCCTGCCGCATTGCCGGTATCCAATAATCCAACAAGGAGAATTCTGGTGTTTTCACGACGCAATTTCATGGCCGGCGGATTGGCGGCTTTTAGCGGAGCGCTGGTGTCTGCAGGAGACGGTTTCGCGCAGCAGATCAGCACGGACGAGGTGTTCTTCGACAGGGACGCACCCGTGCTTGGAAATCCCAGGGGCAAGGTTACGATTGTCGAATATTTCGATTATCAATGCCCCTACTGCAAGACCTCACATGCCATGGTGAAAAAGGTTGTCGCAAATGACGGCGACATCAGGCTTGTTTTGAAGGACTGGCCGATCTTCGGCGGTGCATCCGTCTTCGCGGCACAGGCGGTATTGGGGGCCGCCCAGATCGGCAAATATGAAATCGCCATGGAAGCGCTGATGAAAACAAAAGCGCGTATTTCCGAAAGCGATGTTGAAAATGCCCTGACCGGCGCGGGGTTGGCGATGAAAGACATCGCCGCGGCGGTGAACAGAAACAACAGGAAAATCTCCGCGCTGCTCGATCGAAACTATCGCCAAGCGCTCGCCTTCAACTTTGTCGGCACGCCATCCTTCGTCATCGGCAAGACGATCTATCCCGGTGTTCTGGATGAGAAAGGCCTCAAGGCCGCCATTAAACAAGCCCGGTCATAATTTACCGACAGCGCGAGCCAGCGACACGTTCTGGCTCTCGGCAAAATCCCCCTGGGGACTACAATCGGGTATCGATATCCAATACCAGCTTTTTCAGCAGCGCGGCGAGGTTGGCGCGCTCCTCCGGATTGAGGCCCTGCAGAAAACCCAGCTCATTCGCCATGTCTTCACGAAACGCCTTTTCCGCCAGCTCGATACCGGCCGGCAGAAGGCATACAATGACGCTGCGCCCATCCAGATTCGATTTTCTGCGCTCGATAAGGCCAGACTTTTCCAATCGATCAAGCCGATGCGTCAGACCGCCTGACGAGAGCATCAGCGTCGTGTACATTTCCGTTGGCGTCAGTTGGTAAGGCGGCCCTGCCCGGCGCAAAGTCGCGACGACATCGAACTCCCCGCGGTCAAGGCCGAAGCGGGCAAAGGTTGCCTCGATGGACGGCGCCACAAGATTACTGAGCCGTTTGGCCCGGCCGAAGATGGCCATGGGTTCCGTATCGATATCCGGCACTTCCCGCGCCCATTGGCCACGGAGACGGTCGACATGATCTTCTCCGTCAGCTTCGATCGGCCCCTGCGCCGTCACATCCGGCCTCGTCTGCTTCATTTCACCACCCCATCACCAATCTGGAAAACCATATACGGCTTCGCCCGCTCCGTGAATATATCTTTGCGAGAAGATAAATATCTTGACGAGAAGATAAATTGGACATATATCTTCTCGCGAAGATAGTTCTGCCTCAGGGAGGAGATCAGATGTTTTCAGTCCGTCGCCATCAGGAACCGAAACCGGGCGAAAGCCGAACGGTACGTTACGAAGGGTGCGAATACGGAAGTGCCGTGTCCATCTTTCTCGTCAATGTCGATCCGGGTCGCGGCCCTGCTCTGCATGTCCACCCCTATGCCGAGACCTGGGTCGTCCGCAAAGGCGAGGCCGAGTTCACCATCGGCGAGCATCGGACGCGCGGCGCGTCGGGGGATATCGTCGTGGGGCCTGCCAATATACCCCATCGCTTCGAGAATATCGGCGCTGACCCACTGGAGGTCATCTGCATCCATCCGAGTGAGATATTCCAGCAGACTTTCCTGTAACCCCGCTTAAACATGAGGAGAAAGACAATGACCAAGACGATTTTCCTGAACCTGCCGGTGAAAGATCTGGCTGTTTCGACCGCCTTCTATCAGGCTATCGGTTGCGTGAAGAACGAAGAGTTCTCAAATGAGGACGCGAGCTCTATGGTGTGGTCGGACACGATCACGTTCCAGCTTCTTCAGCACGACTACTATAAGTCCTTTACTGCCAAGCCGATCGCCGACGCCCATGCGACAAACGGCATGCTGATCGCCCTTTCGCGCGACAGCCGCGAAGAGGTCAATGCCATGGTTGAGGCCGCGGCAAAAGCGGGCGGTCAAGCGGATGTGCGGGAGCCTCAGGATCTGGGCTTCATGTATCTTCGGACCTTCGCCGACCCCGATGGCCACGTCTTCGAACCCGCCTACATGGATTTGAGCAACCATAGCTGACGTCATCATTTGCGGGCGTGAGAAATAAAGGATTATTGCCATGGGAAATACCTCACATCGCAACCTGGTCCCTTGCTTTCTCGCAATCCTGCTTTTGCCCCTGACAGGTCATGCCGGCGAGATCCCGTTGACGCCCCGGCAGATGCGGGAGGACCTATCGGTGCTGAAGCAGCAATGGGCTCCGCTGGATAAAAGCTTCAGCCCGGATCAACGGCAAGCATTCGAGCGTCACGTCACGTCCATCGAAAGCACGATCGGGCAATTGACTGCCGAAGCCTTCGCGATGGAGATCATGCGATCCGTGGCGATTGCCCGAAACGGGCACACGAATGCCAATATCGGCGCTTTTCTGGGCGGCGATCTGCCCATTCGTGTGTGGTCGTTTGCCGATGGCCTGTACGTTGTAAAAGCCCATCCGGACTATGCCCGTCTGCTCGGTGCGCGTGTGGAAAAGATCGGCTCCTTGACCGCCGCGGAGGCCGAAAAACGGCTCAAGCCTTATCTTGCCGGAACGGATCAGAGAATCCGCTTCCTCGGCCCCGGCTATCTAGTGACGCCCCGGGTGCTCCAGCATATAGGCGCCGTCGACAGCACCACGAAAACCCCGCTGACGCTCGATCTCGGGCACGGTATCCTGGAAACGGTGTATTTACCGATGGGAGGGGAAGACCCGGGCGATGAGCGCAGGATGGGACTGAACAGAGGCTATTCGGTCCTCATTCCGGATGCGGACAAGATGGCAGGACGCTGGCCGCATGTGCTCGACCCGTTAAAGACAAGACCTCGCCTGTACAGCAGGCGGGGCGATGTGACAGCGTCTTTTCTGGATGACGACAGGACCACGCTCTACATCAGAAACGATACAGCCCGCAGTATTGACGACACGTCACTGGTCGAAAAATTCGCCGGCATCATCCACAGGGACATCCTGCCTTTCCAACCGAGGCACATCGTTGTCGATCTTCGTCTCAACAATGGCGGCGACTTCTTCAACAGCATTCTCTTCGCACAGGCCCTGCCACGGCTTCTGCCCCACCGAGGCCGGATTTCCGTCCTGGTCGGACGCGCGACCTTCTCCGCAGGTATCGTCACCGCTGCCCTGATAAAGGGAAGCGGTGGCGAGAAGGTATCCCTGATCGGCGAAAGAATGGGAGACGGTGGTCAATTCTGGGCAGAAGGCGATAAGATAACATTGCCGAACTCACGGATAAGCGTCCGCTACAGTTCCGAATTCGAGGATTACGAGCAAGGGTGCAACGATGTCCGCACATGTTACTGGGCAACCGTCGCATTTGGACCCCGCAATATCTCTCTTGCACCCGACATCTCTGTCGATCCCAGCTTCAGCGACTATGTGGGCGGCCGGGATCCGGTGCTGGAAAAGGCATTGGAGTTTGCACGCTAGGCCCAACCGAGTAGCAGCTTCCGCGTAACGGAGATCAACTGGCAGGCGCATTGAACCGTACCGGTGTGGGTGTAGGTCCCTGCCCGCACCGTTGGTGCATTATGCCAGGCTCCTCAACGCGGTCAGGTGTTTGTGATTCCTACGTCGCGAGTTGAACGCCCAAAAGCTTCATGACCGATGACTTGACCTGTTGCGCGGCCTTGGAGATGCCGTCCTCCCGTTCAACAAGCTGGATACAGCTCACTGGAAGCTCGGGGAGGCCCGCTTCCCGTGGCAGCACCATGAAGCCCGGGGGAACCGTCCCCTCTGCCATGACGGTAATCGCCGTGCCGGAGCTCACTGCGCTTTTGATGACCTCCCCGCTTCCAGTGGTGACCACCTCCCGATATGGCATGCCCTTCTCGCGAAGCAATTCGATTGTGGCCGCACGAAACGCGCATCCTTCGGCATAGAACGCCATGGGCAACGGTCTCTTCTTGTCATACACATACTCGCTCGACGAAACCCAGACGAGTTTCGGCCGGCGAAGTATTGTAGAATGCCTCTTGGTATTCGGAAGTGTGACGATTGCGAGGTCCAGCTTGCGTGATTCCAGGAGCTTCTCAAGCTTTACGCTCATAGAGCAGGTCACGTTCAATTCGATCCCCGGAAATGACTCGTCCATCACCCGCATCAATCGCGACAGAAAAGCCTCACCGTAGTCTTCTGCGACGCCGAAATTGACAGTGCCCGCCAGCTTGCCGTTTCGCAAAAAATCCAGCAGCGCATCGTGACGATCGAGCAATCCTTGCACGTGGGGCAGCAGTTCCCGACCCGCTGCGCTCAGCTCCACAAGATGGTAGCTCCGTTCGAACAGCTTGCGGCCGATACCGTCTTCCAGGGCTTTTATCCGCAACGATACGGTTGCCTGCGAACAGGCGAGCTTTTCACCTGCTCTGGAAAAGCTCCTTTCGGACGCTACCGTGAGGAAGGATTTCAGCAGTCTGATATCCAGGTCAATCACTATTAAAATCCTCAATACTGCCTATAAAGACTTCTCATTTTACCAATCCCAATACGTCAGTCTAGTCTTCAGGTGTCGCAATGGATTGCCCGTTGGAGAGCGTGACGTTGCTGTCCTGTAATATGGAGAACCGCATTGAGAACCTTCCGCGCCGAAGGATACGACTTCATCATAGTTGGCGCAGGCACGGCGGGGTGCGTTCTCGCCGGCAGGCTCAGCGAAGATGAACGCGCTTCCGTGCTGCTGCTTGAAGCAGGCCCGTCAGACAGGAGTTGGATCCTGCGCATGCCCGCCGGCCTTCGCTCCGCATTCAAGCCAACCAGCGCCTATAATTATTGGTTCAAGACCACACCTCAGGCCAATCTGGACAATCGCGAGATCGACCAGCCGCGTGGCCGTGTGCTTGGCGGTTCGTCCTCGATTAACGGCATGACATTCCTGCGTGGCAACCCATTGGATTTCGACAATTGGCGCGATCAGGACGGCTGCGAAGGGTGGGGATATAGGGACTGCCTTCCCTACTTCAAACGCTTCGAACGTCTCGAAAACGCTGCAGGCCCCTTTCGATCATCTGAAGGGGTGGTCCGCGTGAAGAAGCAGCGGCACCTAGGCGCCCTAAACCAGGCATTTCTGGATGCGGGACGACAAGCAGGCCACCAGGAAACCATGGATTTCAATGGGTTCCGTCAGGAAGGCGTCGGCAAATTCGAGATGAGCGTCGGCGACGGCGTGAGGTCCAGCTCGTCGAATTCATACCTGCGTCCGCAGCCGGCACGAAAGAACCTCCATGTACAGACCGGGTGCCAGGTGCTGAAGATACTCTTCGAGGGGTGTCGGTCCATTGGCGTTCGCGTCAAACGCGGGTCGGAAATCACCGACGTCTTCGCATCGCAGGAGGTCATCCTGAGTTCCGGCTCCTTCGGCAGCCCCCAGACCCTTATGCTTTCCGGGGTCGGCCCCGCTGATGACCTTCGTCGGCTGGGAATCCGGCCCATTCTCGACGTCCCAATGCTTGGGCAGAATTTACAGGACCACTTTGAGACCCACATCCAGGTCGAATCCGATCTGAGACATAGCCTCAACCAATATCTCCGGCCAGACAAGATGGTTTCGGCAGGCATACAATGGTTCCTCCTCAAGAAAGGACCGGCCGCCGTAAATCAATGCCATGTCGGCGCGTTCCTTCGAAGCGATGCCACGACCAGCCATCCCAACCTCCAGATTCATTTCTTCCCGGTATTCTTCGGCGCGAACTGGATTCCCGATGCGCGGATCGGCGGCTACCGGCTCGGGGTCGGACCGATGCGCCCGGAGAGCCGCGGGACGGTTCGCCTGCGCTCGGCGGATCCTTCTCAACCGCCACTCATTGATCCGAACTATCTGAATACCGAACGTGATCGACACGAAACGTTGCAGGGATTGAAGATGGGTCGCGAAATCCTGGCGCAACCCGCCTTCGCGCCCTACCGGAAACGCGAGGACGCGCCTGGTGCACGCTGTGTCACGGATGCCGACCTAGAAGCCTTCATCCGGCAAGATGTCTCCAGCTCCTTCCATCCCTGTGGAACCGCTCGCATGGGCCGCGCGAATGACCCTCGATCGGTCGTTGATCTCGACCTGCGAGTGATCGGTGCGGAGCGGCTGCGCATCGTCGACGCGTCGGTCATTCCTTCCATTCCGAGCGCAAATATCAACGCGGCCACCTTCATGATT
Organism: Agrobacterium sp. LEGMi-208b; assembly: GCF_059511785.1. Taxonomy (NCBI): domain Bacteria; kingdom Pseudomonadati; phylum Pseudomonadota; class Alphaproteobacteria; order Hyphomicrobiales; family Rhizobiaceae; genus Agrobacterium; species Agrobacterium sp. LEGMi-208b. The sequence goes on along the minus strand of NZ_CM183446.1, from coordinate 1,695,797 downwards.
GCGGAGAAGGCTTCAGACATCATCCGCGGCCTGAAGCCGCTCGCACCCTTGGACGTCCCCTATTTCAAAGCTCAAACGGAGGTCCACCATGACCGTGCAGTTGGATCGTAACTTCGCCACCGACCGCGTAAGGCGGGAGAGAGCAACACAGGATACCAAGCTGGAGACGGCTTCCTGGACAAGATGGGAAGCGGTCGGCCCGGCGCCGTTCGAAATCCACTACGAACGCCCGGTCTCATTTTTCGTCGCCGCCGGCCGGGCCGAAATCGCATTCAGTGACGGGTCCAGGCTCGACATTCAGCCCGACGACTTCGTCACCATTACCCCTGACATCAAGGGCGTGTGGACCATCATAGAGCCGATCGCGAACCTCTACATGTACCACGACACCAGGAGCGGGGTCTGACCCCACGTGAAAGCCGCAGACAGGATTAAGGGATGACCAGCTCCATGAGAACCGAAGCGCAGCCGAAAGCCTCGCATTTCATCGACGGGGTGTATGTCGAAGACACCGCCGGCACTGTCATCGAAAGCATTTTCCCGGCCACCGGTGAAGTGATCGCAAGACTGCATGCGGCAACGCCCGCCATCGTCGAGCGCGCCATCGCCTCGGCCAAACGCGCCCAGAAGGAATGGGCGGCGATGAGCCCCATGGCGCGCGGCCGCATCCTCAAACGCGCCGCCGATATCATGCGCGAGCGCAACGATGCGCTTTCGACGCTGGAAACGCTGGATACCGGCAAGCCCATTCAGGAAACCATCGTCGCCGACCCGACATCAGGCGCGGATGCCTTCGAGTTTTTTGGTGGCATCGCGCCTTCGGCTTTGAATGGCGACTATATCCCGCTCGGTGGCGATTTCGCCTATACCAAGCGCGTGCCGCTCGGTGTCTGCGTCGGCATCGGCGCGTGGAACTATCCGCAGCAGATCGCCTGCTGGAAGGCGGCACCCGCGCTGGTCGCCGGCAACGCCATGGTCTTCAAGCCCTCGGAAAACACCCCGCTCGGCGCCTTGAAGATTGCCGAAATCCTGATCGAGGCCGGCCTGCCCAAAGGCCTGTTCAACGTCATTCAGGGTGATCGCGATACCGGGCCGCTGCTCGTCAACCACCCGGATGTGGCGAAGGTCTCGCTTACCGGCTCGGTCCCGACCGGCCGCAAGGTGGCCGCCGCCGCTGCCGGACATCTGAAGCATGTGACCATGGAACTCGGCGGCAAGTCGCCGCTGATCGTTTTCGACGACGCCGATATCGAAAGCGCTGTCGGCGGGGCGATGCTCGGTAACTTCTATTCCTCCGGTCAGGTCTGCTCCAACGGCACCCGTGTCTTCGTGCAGAAAAAGGCCAAGGACCGTTTCCTCGACAACCTGAAGCGCCGCACCGAAGCGATGATCCTTGGCGATCCGCTCGACTACGCCACCCATCTCGGCCCGCTGGTCTCCAAGGCCCAGCAGGAGAAGGTTCTTGCCTATATCGAAAAGGGCAAGGCGGAGGGTGCGACGCTGGTGACCGGCGGCGGCATTCCCAACAATGTCTCGGGTGAGGGCGCCTATGTGCAGCCGACCGTTTTTGCGGATGTGACGGACGGGATGACCATAGCCCGCGAGGAAATCTTCGGGCCGGTCATGTGCGTGCTGGATTTCGACGATGAGGACGAGGTTCTCGCCCGCGCCAACGCCACCGAATTCGGGCTGGCCGGCGGCGTCTTCACCGCCGATCTCGCCCGCGCCCATCGCGTGGTCGATCAGTTGGAGGCGGGCACGTTGTGGATCAACACCTATAATCTCTGCCCGGTGGAAATCCCCTTTGGCGGTTCCAAGCAGTCCGGCTTCGGGCGGGAGAATTCGGCGGCGGCGCTGGAGCATTATCGCGAGTTGAAGACGGTTTATGTCGGCCTGGGACCGGTGCAAACGCCTTATTATTGACCTCGAACGCGGTGGGAAGCAGCGGCGCTCCCAATCGTGACCATCGTGCCGCCAATGAAAAGGGAACTGACATGAACAAACTTCTAGCATCCACCGCATTGACGCTGGGTCTGCTCGCCAGCGCTTCGTTCACACAGGCTGCGGAATGCGGAAACCTGACGATCGCCAGCATGTCCTGGCAGAGCGCCGAGGTTCTGTCCAACCTCGACAAGGTAATCCTTGAGGAAGGGTATGGATGTCAGGCCGAAATCACGGTCGGCGACGCCGTGCCGACGATGACCTCAATGTCGGAGAAGGCTCAGCCGGACATCGCACCCGAGGCCTGGGTAGACCTTCTTCCGGAGGTGATCAAGCACGGAGAGGAAGCTGGAAACATCGAAAAGGTCGGCTCTCCCCTACCCGAAGGTGGTATTCAGGGCTGGTGGATTCCCCAATACCTTGCCGACAAGCATCCAGACATCAAGACGATCGCAGATGCCCTGAAGCATCCGGAACTATTCCCCGACACGGAAGATTCGAGCAAGGGCGCTATCATCAACGGTCCCCAGGGCTGGGGTGGTACGATCGTTACCGCCAATCTGTTCAAGGCCTACGGGGCGGAAAAGGCCGGCTTCAAACTGGTCGATAGCGGCTCCGCGGCCGGGTTGGACGGCGCGATCGCGAAGGCCTACGAACGCAAGCAGGGTTTCCTAAGTTATTATTGGTCGCCAACGTCGCTCCTTGGCAAATACAAGCTGGTGAAGCTTGAACATGGCGCCTCCTACGACGCTGCGGAATGGAAGCGTTGCAATACTGTCGCCGACTGCGCCGACCCCAGGAAAAATGACTGGCCGCGCGACACCATCGTCACGCTCGTCGCAAAGCCCTTCGCAGAGCGGGCCGGGCCGGAGGTCATGGACTACCTCAAGAAGCGCTCATGGTCGAACGACACCGTCAACAAGCTCATGGCGTGGATGACCGACAACCAGGCCACCGGCGAGGACGGGGCCAAGCATTTCCTCAAGGAAAACGAGGACCTGTGGATCAAATGGGTCTCGCCCGAGGCGGCTGAAAAGATCAAGGCCTCCCTGTGACATCTGCGCGGCGCCGTAGGATCGGCGCCCCTCCTGCAGCGTCATCCTGATCTGGTGGTGATCGCGACGGACGGAATCGCGCAGAACCCCACACTGGAACAGGGTGACGATCTGGTCACGTCGAGCTGGGATATCATCGCCGGGGCCATAAAGCTGGAAGGCCCCGTGCGCCTGTATGACGACGGCGCAGCGCACAGCGGCATGACTGCCGGCGAGATAATTGCTCGCGCCGGGGTGGAGCTGGAGATTGTCTCTCCCGAGAGAATGTTTGCGCCTGAGATCGGCGGGTCAAACTTCACCTCGTACGCACGGCTATCCGAAGCGCAGGCATAAGCTCAGTTCCGCGTCCGAGCGACCGACAGCGGGTCATGCTCTCGGATTCGCACCTCAATCTAGAGGTTAGGATTTTCCCAAAGCCCGGCAGATGCCAGGCGTTTGAGAGCCTCTTCTACGCTTACTCGACGATAACTCTCCGTTACCAAGCCATTTACCTTTAAGGCCTCGCGCATCGCCCGAACACGCGGTCTGTCCTCCTCCGTCAGATCGTTCTCGCGCTCTCTGATCCAGTGAAGGAAAGCGTCGTCGGCCTCTTTGATCGGCTTGCCGGTCGCTGATGAAACTCGGTTGACGCTCAGTTCTGCCAGCGGCCTCAACGTTTGAGTGGGGTTGAATTCTGTGCGCTTGTCATTGCCGGAAATGGTGAGATCTGCGTCCGCTGTCCTGCCGGATGGGCTGTAAACGAATGCGGATGCAATGCGATCGAAGGCGGCATCCTCTTCCTTTGGGCGATGAACAACATCCCGCATCGGCCGGTCCGGCACGGCCAATCTCGTGATGCCTCGATCGTTGATCGCGTCGAGAATCTCACGGTGGTCGTCAGTCTTCAGAATAACTTCCCGCCGCGCTGGCCAGAAATCGTAATGAGCATGAGCCCCGCGCCCCTTCCCAATATGGAAGGCGAAGATTTCCGGATAGACAGTAACGGCGGTACGACGCGATGGTTTGATATCGTAAAATGCCGTCATGGCCAGCTGCAGCAAGTGGGTAGCCCCGATCCCGCCGAAGGTTTCATCGATGACCAGACCAAATCGATCGTGGTCGTGCCAGCCCGGGAACACGTCTTCGAGCGTTGCAGGTTGGCCGTTGATAGCCGCGTCGAACATGTTTCCTTTGAAAAGTGCCATTACATGCATCTAACCGTTCCCTTATTCTTCAATCTCGATGTCGGAGAGCGGCTTCGCACAACATGCGAGAATGTAACCCTCCTCGATCTCGTCGTCGGTGATGCCGCCGTTATGGTCCATCGCGACTTCGCCACTGGTTTTCTTCACTCTGCAGGTCCCACAAAGCCCCATCCCGCAGACTGAGGATATATTCACTCCGTTACGGTGTGCGACGTCTAGAACGGTTTCGTCCGCTCTTGCTACGTCCTCTACGCCGGAAGACCGAAAGCATAGAAGGTGTGAACTATCCGCCAGGCCTTCTGGTTCTGGAACCTTCGATTCCCGTTCCTTGATCGGGAGATTGACGTTACCAGGTGAAGCAAAAGTAAAAGCCTCTTGATGGAAATGCCCCATGGAAAACCCTCGCTGAGCTACCATAGTTTCTGCATTTGCCATGAAGGTTTCCGGGCCGCAGCAAAAAATCTCGCGATCCAGATAATCGGGCACGAGGCTCTCAAGCTTAGCAATGTCCAGACGCCCTGTTAAACCTTCCCAGTCGGACGCTCCCCTGCCGACCAAAAGACCCAGCATGAGACCCGGCAATATCCTCGACGCCGACGCAAGCTCTTCCCGGAAGATTATGTCTTGCGGGCTGCGGGCACAGTGCACAAACGCAACGTCCGCATTCGCAGCCACGTCGGATAGCCAACGCAACATCGACATCATCGGGGTAATCCCAGATCCTGCAGACAGAAAGAGAAGTTGCGGTCGCTGGCACCGCTCCAGTGTGAAATTTCCGGCGGGGCCGATTGCCCTGACGAGGCTCCCCGGAAGGAGGTTTTCGAACATCCAGCGCGTACCGACACTGTCGGACTGTGCCTTTACAGTCAGTGATAGCGTCATGGGTCTCGATGGAGACGATGCGATCGTGTAGGTCCGCAAAAGCAGCCCGCCCGGAACGGACAACTCCAGGGTAAGAAATTGCCCGGCCGTATACTTGAAAATCGCCGGATGCTCGGGTTGAAATACGAACGTTTTTACGTTCGGTGCCTCGTCAACAACATTCACAACGCGTAGTTTCGAGGCAGCTCCTGTCCAAATCTCGTTTGTTGCGGGTGGACAAGCGGGAAAGAGCGCCACCTCCTCCTTTGCAACCTTAGCTACCGAATTCATGCGACGCTCCGAAGGGGAGTGTCCGCCTTGCCTTCGAGACGCGGCTTCATCGTGTCGGCGTACCAGTTAACGAACTGCATCACCCCGCCTTCAATTTCCTCAGAGTACGGGCCTGGCTGGTAGGCAGCAGACTGAATGCCAGCGGCATTATCCTCCACGACGCGGCGATCCTCGTCATTGGTTTGGATCCAAACATGGGTCAGCCGATCGACATCGTAGTCAACGCCCTCGACCGCGTCTTTGTGAACAAGCCACTTGGTCGTGACAGCGGTCTCCGTTGGGCTGATTGGCAACACGCGGAAAGTGACCGCATGATCGGTGAGGAAGTGGTTCCAGCTCGATGGGTAGTGATAAAAGAGGAGCGCGCCCAGATGACCCGCAACGCTGGCCTCCGAGAGTGGTTTCGCCACGGCAGCTTTGCCGTCCATAGTATAGCTGACAGCGTCGCCGAGCATCGGCTGCCGGGTGGTCCGGAATTGACCCGATGGATTTGCTTTAAATTGGCTTGCGATGCCAGCCGTTTCACACCGTGTCCAAAGCTCGGCAACGTCCGGATCCACTCTCTCGCCTGCCAAGCCTACCGCGCTGGAATTTTCCGGGAAACTCCTCAGCAATTCAGGATGGTTGGCCGCGCAATGATAACATTCACGGTTATTCTCCCAGACAAGCTTCCAGTTACCCTTCTCGATAATCGTAGACTCATGAGCAATCTTGGCATCCTTCAGACGGTGAATGCCGAGATAGGGGACGATGTGATCGCGAACCAGATCGAAATTGCTCGGGTTCTCAGAGAGACAGATGAAAATTGCGTTCTCGACCACCTCGCAGGCAACCTGTCTTAGAGGGTATTGCGTCTTGTCAAAATCTGGACCCATTTGGCGAGCGAACAGAAGTTGCCCGTCGAGACCATAAGTCCACTGGTGATACGGACAGACCAGCCGAGCGGAAGTCCCCCTCTCACTCTTGCAGATCTTGCTGCCTCGGTGCCTGCAGGTGTTATGCATGGCGCGAACCGAACCATCTGCATTGCGGACGATCATGATCGGATATTCGCCGATTTGGAGGGTGATGTAGCTGCCAGTTTTAGGCAATTCGCAGAGATGTCCGGCGAAGAGCCATTCGCGATACCAGATATGCTCGAGATCCAGCTTGAAGATGTCTGGGTCGGTGTAAAATGCCCCTTCCAGAGAAAATCCGGGATCCCGGCTCTCCAGCAGTTTCAACATATAGGCTTCGGTAACCATCGGTGCCTCTTCGGGGAACGAGCGGGTGGAGCGCGCTTGCCGCCGGGCTTGGATCGCCGCAGCTGCGTAATCGCTGACAGCATCGTTGTAGCATCGCCTCGTTCGTCCAGTATCGCGCAATAAACTCATGGAGCCTTGAGTTTATTGCAGAATCCTTCGTTGGCGGAGGCGCGCAATTACGCCTTTATCGGCTTTGCTTGCTCTAATATCCACTCTTTCAGAATGACCGCTGCAGGCGACAGTGGTTTCCGCTCATTCCATGCAAGGCAGAAGCCGACAGGATCTGGCATGGACAGATTGGTGATCCGCGCAAGTCTTCCCTTCTCAATCAAAGGACGGACCAGCGAATCCCAGCCTAACCCAACGCCTTGGTTTGCCTCTGCGGCGCTGAGCATTACGGATAGTTGCCCGAAACGTTGGCCTCGAAGCCCCTGATGCGGAACAGCTTGCGCCTGCAAAAACTCTAGCCATCGTGGCCAGTCGAGATTGACCCAATCCATGTCAAGCAATGGAAGATCCGGCAGATCAGAAGGAGTGACGTCGCGATGCCTTTTTGCGAATTCGGTCCCGCATACCGGATATATGAGATCGTCGAACAGCATTTCCGTGCGTTCATTCGGCCAAACGCCCGAGGCGGGCCTCACGAACAGATCTACCTCCGCATTGCGCATGTCCCGGACATGCTCGGAGATCAGATGATTGACGCTGATATGAGGATACCGAGACCAAAAATCTTGCATTCGTGGCATCAGCCAGAATGTCGCGAAACCATCAGTGCATGCGAATGTTACCTTGGCGCGTCGCTGATCCAACTTCACAGCTTGGATCGCGCTCGAACAGCGTGAAAAGCTTGCGGCGACTTCAGCAAACAGGTCTTGAGCAGATGGCGTGAGCTGGACGCCATTCTTCTCTCGGACAAAGAGTTTCACCCCCAGCCCGTCTTCCAGCGCCTTGACCTGTCGGCTGACCGCTCCCACCGTTACGTTTAATTCGTCTGCCGCGCGAGAAAAGTTCAAGTTGCGTGCGGCAGCTTCGAAAACCGCCAGCGTCGTTAAAGGTGGCAACCCGTAATATTTCCGGACTATCTCGGCCTCCTTTTAGCTCACGCCTGATCTCAGTTGCTTGACATGCATCTGCAATCTTGAGAAATGCTATTACCTAAGCTTCTGTGCGGAATGTATTAATCCGTCCAGATAAAGTGCCAAGGCGCATCTCTCTTTCGGCTCCTAACGGATATAGCTTCCACCATTAACATCAATGGTAGCGCCATTTATCGACATCTGAGACGGTTGTAGTGCAAATGTGACGATCTCCGCGACCTCCTGAGGGTCCGCCATCCGTCTAATCGGGATATCTCCAGTCGCGGCCTCTTCTCCAACCCGGTCCAACAAGCCTTCTACCATCTCCGTCCGAACCCATCCGGGTGCGACAGCCACCGAGACGATACCATGCTCGCCGAATGAGCGGGCAAGCGATCGGCTTAAGTTGATGAGTGCGGCTTTTGAAGCGCCATAAGGCATTGCATCTGCCGCATAACCACGCTGTCCTGCCCGACTTGCAATATTGATAATCCGCCCGCCCTTGCGTGCGATAAAATGCTGGACGGCTTCCTTGCACAGATCCGCGGCAGCAAAGAAGTTTACGCGAAACTCTCGCTCCCAGATTGAGGCCCAGGTCTCCGGGTCGGCATCGACTGTCACTTCGGATCGTATTCCAGCGTTGTTTACAAGTGCATAGATATCACCCGCCTCACGCTCCGCTCTCTGCCAAAGCGCGCGGGCCTCTGATTGAATGGTGAGGTCAGCATGCACGACTGCGCCGTTGCCAGAAATCTCTTCAAGGAGCGCCTCGGCATCCTTTTTCTTTCGACCATAGTGTATGATCGGTCTCGCCCCCTGAGCCGCAAGAAGCTTAACCAATGGTCGACCGATGCCGCCTGTGGCGCCAGTCACTAGTATAGATTTACCCACGAGCGTCATCAATGCACCTCCGCCTTGATTATCATTTACGAGATTGTCACAACACGTTATTTTTGTTGGATTTCTTTGCACTCTACCATAGAGTTCCAGGCTGAAACAGCGCGTCCAGTTTGGGTTATACATAAACTGATTTTATCAAAGCGCCGCATTTTTCGGCCTATCGCACTTCTGCAAACTGATTAAGCTTAACGTGCCAAAGGGAGATCGGGAGATGGCCCAAGGCCCCGGCACAGGCCGGACGTTCATGCATTAGCGTTGCTCCATTGATGATAGGAGACTGTTAATTTCTTCCTGCATTCAAAATGCAGCAGCGACCAAGCCAAACGCTTCGAAAGAAAAGGGGAATCAGATGAAAAATATACTGAAATTTGTAGCCGCTGCCGCCATGGCGACATTGGCTTGGATGCCTGCTCAAGCCCAGGAGAAGACCGTTAAGATCGGAACGATGGGCTGGGAAGATGAGATGGCAATCACCCTGGTGACCAAGAAGTTCCTTGAAAAGCAGGGATACAAGGTCGAGGTCACGGAGTTCTCCGAATGGGGCATCGCATTTGCTGCGTTGGAGAACAAGGATGTGGACGTGATGGCGGCGCTGCCGGATTACGTAACGTCTGACTATTGGGAAAAAAACCGCAAGAAACTTGAAAAGGTCTCCGTCGTTTCTTTCGGCAACTATCAGACCCTTGCGGTCCCTTCATACATGAACATTGACTCGATCGATCAGCTGAACACGATCAGCGATCAGGTCGGCGGCAAGATCATCGGTATCGAGCCTGGATCAGGCATCATGCGCGACGCAGCGAAAGCTGTCGACGAGTACAAGCTGAACTATCAGATTATTGAAGGCAGCACCGCGGCGATGGTGGCCCAGTTGCAGTCGGCAATTGATCGCAAGGAGCCGATCGTCACGATGTTGTGGGATCCGTCCTGGATGATGCACAAGTTTGACGTGAAGTTCCTCAAGGACCCCAAGAAGGTTTTTGCGCCATATCAGTCTTATTATTGGGTTGCCAACAAGGGATTCTCCGCAGAGAATCCAGAACTGCGGGCGAATATTGCCACGGTATTCCTGCCAATCGGCGATATCGGCCAGATGTGCATCGAGATGGCCGACGGCAAAACCGCCGAGCAGGCAGCCGACAATTGGTGGAAGGCGAACGCCTCCGTTGTTGAGAAGTGGTCCATTCAATAAAGGCAATGGTTAGAGGGCTCAGCGCAGCGTTTTGCTGCGCTGAGCCTCCGACGTATAGCGCATCGACGTTCCCGAGAGTAAGCTTTTGCTGAGCAAAAACTGGGGTCTTCTTGAGCCCCTGCCCCGACGGATCGCGCTCATCGGCTGGCAACTGCAAGACCGCAACACTCGACGATGGCTCGACTGGCGGCGCAAATACAAAGAGCAAAATTATGTACGCAAGCACATCACAGGAAACCCAGCCGCTGCTTAAGTGTCACGGCGTTTGGAAGATCTTTGGAGATAAATCTTCTAAAGCTATCGCCGCGATCTCGGAGCGTGGCGCCAGCAAAGCGGATATACTGAAGGAGTTCGGCTGTGTGGTCGGTGTCAGCGATGTGAGCCTTTCACTTCAGCAGGGTGAAATTTTCTGCATCATGGGCCTTTCGGGCAGCGGAAAGTCGACGCTGATCCGCATGTTTAATCGCCTCATCGAGCCCACCCTCGGACAAGTATTCTACCGAGGCACGGATCTGGGCGCGATGTCGCCGCAGCAACTGCGTCAGACGCGTGCTCGCAACGTCGGCATGGTTTTTCAAAGTGTAGCGCTCTTGCCGCATCGCACGGTGCTCGAAAACGTGGCGTTTGGGCTTGAAGTTCAAAAGGTAGAAAAGAATAAACGCAAGCAGCTGGCGCAAACAGCTCTTGCAAAGGTTGGTCTCGCTGATTGGGCAGACCGATACCCAAGTGAATTGTCGGGTGGCATGCAACAGCGCGTGGGGTTGTCCAGGGCCTTGGCTGCCGATCCCGAGGTTATCCTGATGGATGAGCCTTTTAGTGCTCTTGATCCTCTCATCAGACGTCAGCTCCAAGACGAGTTTCGGGACCTATCTAAATCGCTCGGTAAGTCCGCCATCTTCATCACTCACGATCTGGACGAGGCCATTCGCATCGGCGATCGAATTGCAATAATGAAAGACGGTGCCATCATTCAAGTTGGTACTGCCGAGGAAATCGTGCTCAATCCTGCCGATGCTTACGTGTCGGACTTTGTGGCAGGCATCTCGCGGCTGCACCTGGTGAAGGCGCATTCAATGATGCACCCCGTCGACGCTTATCGTAGCGCCAACCCGACCGTCGATTTTGCTAGCCTTGTCCAGGTTCCTCCTGATGCGGACGTGGACCAACTCATCAAGATCAACCTCGACAACAAGCAAGACGGCATCGCCGTAGTGGATGACGGGAAAGTCGTAGGAATAGTGACGACCCGGAGCCTTTTGCAAGGCGTCAAGGGACGAGCACCAGACGAAGCTCTTGCGCTTTAACTCAGTTGATTGTGGGGATAGAGACGATGGATACCGTCAACTGGACTTCAAATATAGACGACGCCATCGAAGCGGGTTTGGATTGGCTAAAAATATACGGCGAAGGCTTTTTTGGTACGTTTAGCCTCATACTCAAGTCGCTCTTCGGTGCGTTGTCGTGGAGTTTGCTGACACCGGGCTTCTATGTGATCATCCTGATCATTGGTCTGCTGGGTTGGTTTGCAGTGAGCTTGCGTTTCGCATTGCTTGCGATGGCTGGTTTATTGCTTTGCTTTTACATGGGTCTCTGGAAGGAAACCATGCAAACGCTGGCTCTCGTTGTCGCCGCAAGCACTATGGCACTTGCCATTGCGATACCGATTGGTGTTGTTGCGGGGTTCAGGCCCAAATTTTTGAGCGCCTTATCACCGATCCTTGATCTGGTGCAGACGCTTCCTCCTTATATCTATCTCCTGCCTGCGATCGCTCTGCTGGGGTTCGGGCCACAAACCGCGTTGGCGGCCACCGTTATCGTTGCGATCCCACCGGCACTTCGACTAACCGCTTTGGGTATCAGCCTTACGCCGTTGAGCTACTTGGAGCTGGGGCAGGCCTCTGGTTGCACTTCGATGGAGTCCTTCTTCAAGCTGCGGCTGCCCTATGCAATGCCGAGCATTATGGCAGGCATAAACCAGTGCCTTATGCTGGCGTTCGGGATGGTGGTCATCGCTGGTATCGTTGGATCGGGTGGCTTGGGGACGGCAATCTACAACTCAGTCCGCAAGCTTGACATCGCACACTCGATCGATGCCGCGATCGCGATCGTAATTCTGACCATGATCATCGATCGCATCACCCAGGCAGCAGCAAAAGAAAAAGCTGGAGCAGTATGATGGAACCGTCTTTTACAATCTCCCCTGGCTCCTATGTGGCACCCGCTATAAGCTGGCTCAATTCGAATGCCCATTTCATTTTCCGCGCTATCACGACCGCTGTCGAGGCGATACTTTCCGTGGTGCAGGATACCCTAACCGCACTTCCCCCCTTTGCTCTTATCGCGGTCGCCGTTGCTCTAACAACGCTTCTTGCGAAATGGAGGATTGGTGCTCTGACCCTCGCAGCGCTTGGCTTTTGCTGGGCGATGGGCCTTTGGCAAAAATCCATGGAAAGCCTGTCGCTGGTGATCGTTTCGGTGATCATCTCCGTCGCAATCGCCTTTCCTTTGGGAGTTTGGGCAGCAAGGAGCTACTCAGTCAGATCTGCACTTCGCCCCGTTCTCGACATCATGCAGACGGTACCCCCGTGGGTTTATCTCATCCCTGCCGTTATATTCTTCAGCCTTGGCCGGACACCCGCACTGATTGCGACTGTCATCTATGGCGTCCCTCCGATGCTGCGCTTTACAACACTTGCTCTTATGCAGGTGCCAACACCCTTCTTGGAACTTGGAAAGGCTGTAGGCGCGACCAGGGCGACAGTGCTCTGGAAAATTGAGCTTCCTTTGGCGAAGCCCACGCTTCTCGTTGGGCTGAACCAGTGTATCCTCCTCTCCTTGTCAATGGTTGTTCTCGCCGGACTGGTTGGGGCAGGTGGCCTTGGCGGTGAGGTTACGCGAGGTCTGACCAGAATGCAGCTTGGACTTGGTCTGCGGTCCGGCCTGTGCATCGTTGCAATCGCATTGTTGCTTGATCGGCTATCGCATGCGACACTCACTCGATCGCCAAAGCGCAGCTAGAAACGCTTCGAACAGAACATTCATAACACATTCAACGCCGTGTGATCCTCACACGGCGTTTTGGTTTGGGGACGACGGCTGTTCGGTAGAGCCGAGAGACCAATTAGGCTCATGCACCACCCGTTTCGCAGGTGACTGATCAGCCGCCAGCCGTGCAAGACGCCGTCCACAGTCGGACGCCGCCACGGCGCCCTACCCCCGTTCTCCCTCGCATCGGCGTGACCATAGCAGCGACCCGGTTGATCCCGCGCCTCCCTTCAGCAAACGTCAGAGAAGTTCCGTGAACACATAAACTCATTTTATCAAAGGCGCGAAAAAATGCCGTTGCTCTTGACGAGTTTTTACTCATCAAAACCCAACAACCATAATAATGTAGTCATCATGAAGGGCTGACGCAGGCAACTGGCTTTACAGTCTTTAACCCGATCCATTTTATCGAAAGCGGCACATCATGGGGCTTCACGAAGTTAACAAAACCGAGCCATCACCGACGACTCAGAAAGTCGTAAAAATTGAAAAATTTCCAGCTGAGATCAGCGTCAGCGGGTGGTTTGCCACGTTGCCGGATGTCAACCTCACGCCCTCCCTCAAGGGACGGGTCGAAGCCGACTGGCTGATCATCGGAGGCGGCTGGTTCGGGATAAACGCAGCTCGCCGCATCGCCGAACTGCGTGGTCAGGACAGTGTTGTTCTGCTCGACGCAGGCGCCATCGGAAACAATGCGGCTGGTCGTTGCGCAGGCTACGCCATCGACCTTGCCCACAACCCACGCAATGCAAATTTTGCCGAAGACGAGCAAGGCAACATTGATGAACGCGACATCAACGTTGAAGGCATCAAGTACCTCCGCGACGGTGTCCAGCGATACAATATCCAGTGCGATTGGAGTGAAGAGGGGAAAACACACGCGGCCGTGACCGGTCGTGGCGAAGCCTGCCTCACCACCTTCGCCCAGGCCCTCGATCGCATTGGCGTGAAGTACGACTGGTATGACAAGGCGCGGATGCGCGAAATGGTGGGCAGCAAATACTACACTCGTGGCCTGCACACCCCAGGAACGGTGTTGCTGCAGCCGGCAGCGATGCTTCGGGGTATTGCGGCGAACCTGGGCAACAACGCCACCGTTTACGAAAATACTCCTGTGGTTGAAATCCGTTACGGTAGCCCGCGCCATGTCGTCAAGACAGCTAACGGCGAAGTCCATGCCAAAAACGTCATTCTGGCGAACAATGGCTTCATCAGCCAGTTCGGCTTCTATGAAAACAGCCCAATCCCGGTCTACACCTATGCCAGCATGACCCGTCCGCTGACGGAAAGCGAAATGGCGAAGATCGGCGGCCGCAACACCTGGGGTCTCATTCCTGCAGAAAGTTTTGGAACAACCGTTCGCAGGACCGCCGATAATCGCCTGTTTATCCGAAACATCTACGATTACGCCGATGATTTTCACACCACCCAGCCTCAGTTGGAGCGTGCGAAGCGGAGCCATCAGAAGTCGTTCGATAGACGCTTTCCGGAAATCTCCCACATCGGTTTCGAACATACCTGGGGCGGCGCGCTGAGCCTGGCACAGAACGGCGGAACGGTCTTCGGCAAGCTGGGTGACCGCGTGTTCGGTGCGGCCTTCTGCAACGGTACCGGCGTGTCCAAGGGCGCCATATTCGGCAAGTCGATTGCGGAACTTGCATGCGGTCAGGACAGCAAAGCGATCCGGATTCTCAAGAATAAGGCACGACCAAGCCGCGCTTATCCCAAGCTCATCACGTCGCTGGGCGTGAAATGGTCCACCCGATACCGGCTGTGGAAGGCCGGACTCGAAGTCTAAGCAGCCAGATCAATTCAGGAGTTACAAAATGGCAAATCTACGCGGCATCAACCTCGCAATGCAGACCCCCTTCAACCAGGACGGATCGATCGACTACAAGCGCTGGGATCACCTTCTCGACCAGTATCTCGATACCGGGATGCATGGTTTTGTCCTGAGTTCGGGAACGGGGCAGCACGCTTACCTGACCGAAGAAGAGTGCAACAAACTCTTCACGACCGGCGTCAAGCGCATTAACGGCCGTGCGTCAATCACAGCCCAAACCTCTGCTCTCAACCTGCAGGAAGTTATCCGCCGGTCGAAAGCGGCTCAGGACGCAGGCGCCGACGCGCTTATGATACTGCCGCCGTTCTTTGAAGGCCCGAAGCACGACGACGGAATTTTCGCGTTCTACGAAGCCGTCTGCAAGGAAGTTTCAATCGACGTTATCGGCTACAACATTCCTGCCGCTACCGGTATTGAGCTGACCCCGGCCCTCTACACCCGTCTTATGGCACTGGACAACTTTAACTTCATCAAGGACAGCTCGGGCGACCTGCTCAAGCAGCAGGCACTGCTCGCTTGCGGCGGCCAGATCCTCAATGGTGCAGATCCGATTGCACCCTTCTCCTTCATGATCGGAACTTCCGGAACCATCTGGGGCTGCGCGAACATTTTCCCACGCGAAGCAGTCAAGTTGTTCGATCTGATCGAGGCCGGGAAGCATCAGGAAGGCCTGAAGCTCTGGGAGACCATGTTCCCGATCGTCCTCTACTGCTGGCAGAACGATTATATTCCGGCAGTGAAGGCAGCAGCCCGTCAGATGGGCTTTGATGGCGGCACGGTCCGGGCTCCGGTCTGTGAAGTCGGATCGGCAGAGGAAGCCAAGATCGCCGAGGCCCTCAAGTCCCTTAAGCTGGCCAAGGCAGCCTGACCCCCAAACATCAATAGCGGCAAAGCGCAGGCATAGCCCGAGCGCCCGGAATGGAAGTAGACCAATGACAAACTTTACTCGGGATGACGCGGTTTCGGTGGCAGCGGCACTCAAGCTGCCTACGAGGCCTTTTATCAACGGCGCCTATCGCAAAGCGACTAGTGGTAAGCTTCTCGAAAGTGTGAACCCGGCAACGGGCAAGGCTTTCGCCGAGATTGAAGCATGCTCGATTTCGGATGTCGATGCGGCGGTCGCTGCTGCCAAAGCGGCATTCACGTCCGGAGTATGGTCTGCCAAGCATCCCTCTGAGCGAAAGGCAGTGCTCCTGCGCTTTGCCGACCTTATCAGGTCAAATCTGCATGAACTGGCTGTGATGGAAAGCCTGGATTCCGGCAAGCCTATCACAGACTGCCTGACGGTCGATGTCCCGGCGACTGCCGATGCGATTGCCTGGCATGCAGAGGCACAAGACAAGTTGTTCTCGCGAATTTCGTCGACCGATAGAGATACACTCGGTCTCATCGTTCGCGAGCCACTGGGAGTGGTCGGGTTGGTACTGCCCTGGAATTTCCCGATGCTCATGGCAGGGTGGAAAGTCGGCCCTGCTCTGGCGACGGGTAATTCCGTCGTCCTCAAGCCGTCCCAGATGACGACTTTGACTGCGCTGCGTCTCGCGGAGCTGGCCCTTGAAGCCGGCGTTCCGGAAGGTGTGTTCAACGTTGTTACCGGGTCGGGGGCGGTGGGTGAAGCGCTCGGATTACACCCCGACGTGCGCATTATATCGTTCACTGGTTCGACAGAGGTCGGCAAGAAATTTCTTGACTACTCCCGGCTCTCCAACCTGAAGAGGATCGTCTTGGAACTCGGCGGGAAAAACCCTGCGGTTGTTCTCGCCGACGCTCCGAGCTTGGATTTCGTCGCCGAGCAACAGGCCTTCTCGATCCTGACAAACATGGGCCAGAACTGCGCGTCCAACAGCCGCCTTATCGTGCACAAGGCAGTCAAGGAAGAGCTGGTCGAGAAGATTGTCGCGGCGTGCAAAAATTGGAAGCTCGGCGATCCCCTCGATCCTTCCACCCAACTCGGCCCGGTCATTGGCGAAAACCATTGCAGCAGCATCGAGCACTATCTGGATAAGGGCAAGACCGAGGGAGCCCGCGTAGCATGCGGCGGCAACCGACTGAACCAGGACGGGTATTTCATAGAAGCTACGGTTTTCGACCGTGTCACCCCGGAAATGACGATTTACCGCGAAGAAATCTTCGGCCCCGTACTGACCATCATCGAAGCGCAAGACGACGCGCACGCCATCGAACTTGCCAATGATACCGAATACGGTCTCACCGCTTCGCTCTACACCACCGATGTCGGCAAGGCGCATCGACTTTCCCGCCAGATCAATGCTGGAACGGTTTCAGTCAACTGCTACTCCGAAGGAGATATGGCAACCCCGTTTGGCGGCTTTAAGCAGTCCGGTTTTGGCGGCCGCGACAACGGCCTGGAGGCGCATGAGCAGTATACAGAAGTAAAGACTGTTTGGATGAATCTGAACGCACCGTCTCGCAAGTAGGAGTTCGCGCACCATGAAATCTGTCAGAGTGGTCGACGACATCAAAGAATTCGTCGTCAGAGAGGTGGAGCGCCCCGCGCTGCCGGCTGGTGCCGTCCGTGTGAAAATCGAAGCCGCTTTTCTCCCGCCCTACTTCGCACATCTCCCCGAAGGGTCGTGGCGCACGCCTCCCCGGCCCTTCACTGCCGGCCAATGCGCCATTGGCACTGTTCTTGAGGCTGAAGGCGACAGCCCATTCACGCCGGGGCAGCGGGTCTATTGCGATATGTATATCGAGGGGGCTGGCGCTGAGGCTGACCACGGCTTCATCGGATGCTTCGGCCTTACGCCCGCAGCCTCCCGCCATCTGGCTGCTTGGCCGAACGGCACCTTTGCCGAAGAGTTCGTGGGACCTGAACAATGCTTCACGGCCATCCCCGACGGCGTGACTTCTTCCCCGGAGGTTCTCTGCAGAATTGGCTGGTTCGGAACCGCGCTCGCTGCCTTTCAGCGCGGTGGCTTCAAACCGGGAATGACCATAGCAATTAATGGCGCTACCGGCCTCCTGGGAGCTTCCGCAACGCTGGTGGCGTTGGCAATCGGCGCCTCTGAAATTCGGTTGATCGGTCGACGGACCACCATCCTGCATGAACTGGCGGGATTGGATCGCCGCGTCGTGGTCGAGGCGCCCGGCGACAAGTCTCCCATCGATTTCGCCCTCGATTGTTCCGGAGGCGAAGATGTCGCGACAACCGAGTTACTGGCCGAGAGACTGACCCGTTTCGGCGCCCTGACATTTGTTGGTGCCTTGAACACGCGAGCGTCGTTCGACACCAGCGCATTGATGCGCAACAGCAACTCATTGGTCGGATCTTTCTGGTTCCCACACGCCGTCGCTGCCGAGGTCCTGAACCTTATCGCTTGCGGCGCCCTTGATCTCTCGAAAATCCGTACCGAATGCTTCGGTATCGAAAACATCAAAACAGCGATGGAATACAGCGTCCAAAAATCGGGCGGACTGCTTCACGTCGCTTTAAAACCCGCAAAGTGAGGTTCATTATGTCTGCCCTTCCCGAAGAGGTCCAGGTCGTCATTATCGGTGGTGGCATCGGAGGCGCTTCGATCGCCTACCATCTGGCAAAGCGTGGCGTTTCCGATGTATTGCTGCTCGAGCGTGGTCAGTTGACTTGCGGCACGACCTGGCACGCAGCGGGCTTGGTCGGTACGCTTTGGCCGACAAAGAACATGACGCAACTCGGCGCCTATTCTCACCGCCTCTATCAGGAACTCGAGGCCGAGACAGGCCAGGCGACAGGCTACAAGCGTAACGGTTCGATTTCTCTCGCCCAGACAACCGCCCGACTGGAAGAATTAACCCGCACCGCGGAAATGGCCCGCGTTTTCGGCGTTGAAGTTGACGTCGTTGGTCCGAAGACGCTCGGAGAGCTTTATCCTGGTATTGATACCACGGACATCGTCGGTGGCTTGCATCTGCCCAAGGATGGCCAGACAAACCCGATCGACGTGACCATGGCTCTTGCCAAAGGTGCACGCATGAACGGGGCAACCATCCGCGAAGGTGTCACCGTCACCAAAATTTTGACAGACGGAGACAAGGTCACGGGCGTTGAAACAACCCAGGGCACCGTGCGCGCAAAGAAAGTCGTGCTAACGGGCGGCATGTGGTCGCGCGATCTGGCCAAGCAGGTCGGCGTCGTGCTGCCGCTCTTTGCATGCGAGCACTATTACGTCGTGACCGATGCAATTCCGGACTTGCCCAAGAACCTGCCCATCATGCGTGACCTCGATCACGGCGTCTATTTCAAGGAAGATGCGGGCAAGCTGCTGATCGGTTTCTTCGAAGACAACGCAAACCCGCTGCCGATGTCCAAGGTCCCCGCCGATTTCAGCTTTGGTGAGCTCCCCTATGAATTTGACCACTTCGAGAAGTACCTGGAGCGGGCGATGATCCGCTATCCGGCGTTGGCCGAAATTGGCATTCCGACATTCTTCAACGGTCCGGAAAGCTTCACGACGGACAATCAGCATCTCATGGGCGAGGCCCCTCTGCTGAAGAATTTCTTCGTCGCGTGCGGTTTCAACAGCCGTGGCATCGGCGGCGCCGGCGGCATCGGCAAGGTCATGGCCGAATGGATCGACTTGGGCTACCCGCCTGTCGACGTCTGGGAAAGTGACTGCCGACGTGCGATGCCCTTCCAGGGCGACGAGACCTATCTCGAAAATCGCGTTGCCGAGGCGCTCGAGCGTTCTTATGCGATGCATTGGCCGTATTACCAGTACCGGTCTAGCCGTGGAATTCGGAAATCCCCCTTCTACGATCGGCTCGTGCAACTGGGGGCGGTCCACGGTGAAGTGGCCGGATGGGAACGTCCGAACTGGTACGCTCCGGAAGGCGTGAAGCCTGAATACGAGTATAGCTACGGTCGCCAGAACTGGTTCCAGTACAGCGCCAGCGAACACAACAACGTCCGCGAGAATGTCGGTTTCTACGACCTTACGTCGCTAGCCAAGTTCAAGATTACGGGCAGCGATGCTGAGACTTTGCTGCAGCGTTTGTGCTGCGCGGACGTCGCAGTTCCGGTTGGCAAGCTCGTTTACACCCAGTGGCTGAACGAGCGTGGCGGCATTGAAGCCGACCTTACCATCAGCAAGATGGGTGATGACGAGTTCCTCGTCACAACGCCCTGCGGTAGTCATGTGAAGGATTGGTCTTGGCTGCAGAGACACGCTGAGCAGGGCAGCGATGTCAAGATCGAGGATGTGACTGACAATTACGGCGTGATCGCCCTGCAGGGACCAAATGCCCGGGCAGTGCTCCAAACGCTGACCGATGTGGATCTGTCGAACGAGGCTTTTGCATTCGGCACCGGCCGCTGGATGAAATGCGGCGGCGTTGATCTCTGGGCTCAGCGCATTTCCTACGTGGGTGAACTCGGCTGGGAAATCTTCATCCCGAGCGGCACCGCCCTGCGCTTCCTCGACGCGCTGCTCGAGGCCGGCAAGAGCTTCGGCCTGCGCCCGTTGGGCATGCACGCCGTTGACGCACTTCGAATGGAGAAGGCCTTCCGTCACTGGGGACACGATGTGGTCTATGAGGACAATCTGGTAGATGCGGGTTTGGCATTCACCGCGAAGCCGGAGAAGAACGTCGAATTCATCGGTCGCGACGCGTTCCTCCAGCAGAAGGCAGCTGGCATCAGCAAAAAGCGCATGGTCTCCTTCCTTCTCGAGGATTCGGATCCGCTGCTTTTCCACAACGAGCCGATTTTGATGAATGGAAAGGCAGTGGGATACCTGACGTCTGGCAATTACGCGCATCATCTCGGCGCCGCCATTGGCATGGGCTATGTGACTGCCGACGAACCCCTGACCGCAGATCTTCTCGCGAAGAGCCGATTTGCAATCCAGGTCAATGGCAAGGCACAGCCGGCGAAGGCGAGCCTGAAACCATTCTTTGACCCGACATCTTCTCGGATGCGGGCCTGAAGCCACTCTCTGCCCCAATGCAACCAGGACGGAAGTAATGAAGAACCCCTTTTCGCTAGACGGCAAAGTCGTATTTATCACTGGGTCAACCCGAGGTCTGGGATGGGCATCCGCCCGCGCCGCCGCCGAGGCTGGCGCAACAGTCGTGCTGCACGGCCGGACGGAAGAAGCAGGACGTAGCCGCAAAGCCGAGCTCGAAGCTGATGGATTGAAGGCCGACTATCTGGCCTTCGACATGGAGGATCATGCGGCGGTGGCCGCTGCCGTGCCGACGATTGTCGAACGGCATGGCAGCATCTGGGGGTTGGTAAACAACGCCGGTATGTTGCTTCACGATTCCCTTTGGGACGAAACGATCGAGAGCTATGAAAAGATCATGGCTGTCCACATGGTTGCCCCCTTCATTCTAACCAAGGCTGCGGCGGCGGAGATGAAGAAGTCTGATGCAAATGACCGCGGGCGTATCGTGAATGTTTCCTCGATCGCGTTCACGAGCCCTCGGGCAGGCATCTGCAATTACACCTCTGCAAAGGGTGCAATTGTGGGCTTTACGCGAGCTGCATCTGCGGAACTGGGCCGTTTCGGCATCCGCGTGAACGCGATTGCGCCGGGTTACTTCGTTACGGATATCAACAAGGAGCGCCTTAAGGACGAAACCTTTGCGAACAAAATTAACGTCCGTACGCCCGCTGCTCGCTGGGGCGATCCGGCCGAACTGGGCGGACCGACAGTGTTTCTACTATCCGGCGCGTCGTCCTACGTCAGCGGCCAGCTGCTTAATGTCGATGGCGGCATGAGCCATTTCCTTCACAGTGTTTAATGGGGTTCCAGATGTCAGGTCGTCTCAATGGAAAGTCGATACTTGTAACAGGCGCAGGCTCGATGGGGCCAGGATGGGGCAACGGCAAAGCTGCCGCGGTTCTGTTTGCTCGCGAAGGAGCGAAGGTTCTCGCAGTTGACCTCAATGAGGTTGCTGCCGCCGAAACCGTCAAGATCATCCGCGAAGAGGGTGGCCAAGCGGAAGTATTCGCGGGCAATGTCACCGACGAGTCTTCAGTGAAGAAGATGGTGGCTGCTTGCGTTGAAGCTTTCGGAAGCATCGATGTGTTGCACAACAACGTTGGCATTCTCAAAGCCGGCAGCCCAACCGACACGACGGTCGAAGATTGGGATCTCGTGATGAACGTCAACACGAAGGCGTTCTTTCTCCCTTGCAAGCATGCCCTGCCCCATATGATCAAGCAGGGCAAAGGCTCGATCATCAATATCTCGTCCATCTCCGGATTCAGAAATCTTGGCGCGCCTTATATCGCGTACAACGTTTCAAAGGGGTCTGCGGTGTCATTCACTCGCAACCTTGCGGCCACCTACGCCGCGAACGGCATCCGCGCCAACTCCATCCTTCCCGGCATCATTGACACGCCGATGGCGCGAGACGCCACCATCCAGAACAGCGGCAAAGCGGAATCCGAGATCAACTTCGAGGAACTGGCAAAAACTCGTGCCGCCCGCGTTCCACTCAAACGGACCGGCACGGCCTGGGATATTGCCAACGCAGCGTTGTTTCTCGCCAGTGACGAGTCCTCGTACATCACCGGGTCTGAAATCTACGTTGATGGCGGCCTCAACTGCGTCGCGTGATTCCTGCCCCCGCCTCTCCCCGTCGCGGCTTCTACGCGACGGGGCAATATCAAAAAAGACCCTGCCAATGTGATCCTCTCAAGCCACTGGCAGGGACTTCAACCCCGTGAATGTGGTTTCCTCACCACTCACAAATCAACAGCGTAGGGCCCTCACACGCCGCGATTCCCGCTGGCGAGACGACGAAGTCGTTTGCGCCAATGATAAATCAGGCTTATGCTTAAGGTTGCTGCCATGGCTAATCTTTCAAGGGTCCGTATGTCGGATAGTTTGCGTAGACAGATTTCATCTCCTGTAGCTCTCTTCGTATTTGAGGCAACGGCACGGCTCGGAAGCTTTCATGCCGCGGCCCTCGAAATGAACGTCACTCAGCCTTCCGTTTCCTACCAGATAAAAAACTTGGAGAAGCATCTTGGCACGCGTCTCTTTGATCGCAAGGGACGCAACATCGAGCTGACTGATGACGGTGAAATCCTCTTTAAATCGGTAGAGAGGGGTTTTTCCAATATTCAGACGGGTCTTGCTGAGATTGCACACAAGGCAAACGGTAATCTCGTCACGTTTTGCGCCTCATCTTCTGCCGCAGCGCACTTTCTGCTTCCACGCTACCTGGAACTTCGTGCCTCGGCCCCCGAAATTGATTTGAGCATAAAAATTATGAGCCGGGACATTAATCCCGCTGCCGAGAACGGGGATTTCTCAATTCGGCTCGGACACGGGCATTGGGAGGATCTCGACGGATGGCGGCTCTTTGATGAAGTCTACTTCCCGCTTTGCGCTCCTCGCTACTTCGAGGACACGGAAGGGTTGGTGACGTTGGACCGACTTAAATCGAGCAACCTTCTTTACTTAAAAGAACGTTTCCGGTCCCGCGAAGACTGGCGCGATTTTTTCGAGAAGGCTGGGTCGCCGATCGGTAGTGCACATGAGAGAATTACATTTTCAGACCAGCAGGCGCTGTTGGCCGCAGTGGTCGATGGCCAAGGAATAGGCCTCGGTTGGCTGGGCATGACCGATCACCTTCTCGAAACCGGGTCGTTAATTAAGCCAACGACTTACCAGATTCGTACCGATCGAGCATTCTACCTTGTGGCACCAGCAGGAATGCGTCTCACGGGTATGGCAAAGAATTTTCGCGATTGGATGATCGAGGAAGGACGAAAGATTCAGGAGCGGTGGGAGCAACAGAGCGTCGACCTAGCGACGCCGAGTACTAGGGCGTCCTGAAACCCTCGACCCATCGTCCAAGCACGGTTTGTCCAGCAGGCGGCTTGGTTGAAGCTCTTCCCTGGTCCACTTCAAGGGCTCCGCTCCAAAACGCGGTCGGCTCTCAGTCCAAATTAACGACCAGCGTGCGGCGAACCATCGCAGCCCCAAAGGCGGACATACAATTCTAAACGTTGGCACAATCTATGGGGTGAATAACTTTGTCAGTTCAGGTCTTCAGGTCCTGCTGGATTGCAACTCCAGATGAGTAACCAATATTGCCCCTTCCCTTTCGTTATGCGCGGCAGCAGCGGCGACCGCCGCCTCTTCGTCGCCATTTAATATAGCTTCGACAATCGGCAAATGCTGGGCTGCTATCTCACCCGGATTCTGGACCAACGCATCGCTTGACTGGATGTAAATTTGAATCTGGTGTTCAATCAGAGAATATTGATCGATCAGGCGCTTGTGACTGGAGAGAGAGACAATTCTCCGGTGAAGATCGAGGTCCTCCTCGGCAATGCGCTTTCTGGACCCCGTCGAACAGGCCCTCTCCAACTGTCCGAAGGCGGATTTGATAGCCTCGACAACCTCTTCCCTAGCGCCCTCCATTCGAACCCGGCGGGCAACGAGGCGGCTCGCAAGCGCCTCGAGACTTGCGCGAAGTGTATAAAGCTCCCAGGCGTCGTGGGCGTTGAGAGTCATTACTGTCCAACCGGTATAGGGAATTTGAATGAGCAAACCTTCCTGCACCAGTTGGTGAAACGCCGTACGAATCGTTCCGCGGGAGACACCCACCTGTTCGGCAACCTGTATTTCCGTAAGCCTGGCGCCCAAGGGAATATCCCCGGATATGATCGCATCGCGCAGCCGGTCTGCGGCTTGGGCTTCAGCGCCACGTTTGTGGACTTTCTTAATCGTGATTGAGCCATTATCCATGGAAGAGACTTACCAAAACCGGGCTCGATTGTCGAACAGTGACATCAAAGAGCTACACGCTCGACGATGAACTTTCTTGCGACGTGTCACAACACTGACGACCCAGGAACCAAGCTTGGAGCCGCGCAAAGAACTCTCTTACCCCGCAACTCAAGATGGGACTTGCTTCAATCTCACCACGCGGCTCGGGAGAGTAGCAACAATCGATGATGCTTACTCCCCCACCCATACTGACCCGCACCTGGTTACAAGTTCCGTCGTCGGGTTTTGGCACAAGGCGCTGCTGTTTAGATGCATGAGGCTTATTATTCACGGAAGCTCCCATCCTCTTCATCCAACATGCTCTTCAATTGCTCAAAGTGTGCATAAGCCTGGTCCGTATATTCGAGCCATTCGGCCGCAGTTTGCCGGGCAAGTTCGTCGGACATGATGGAAAGTGGTTGGCCTGTCGAATAGGCAAGGATCAGATTCCGCGCAGCTCGCTCGAAGAGATAGAGATGCTCGAAGGCTTCTGGTATCGTTCGCGCCGAAACCGTCACGCCGTGATTGCCCATTAGAAGAATTGGGTAATTACCAAATGCCTCAGCGAGTCGCCCCGCTTCTTGCTCGTTGTCAGCCATGCCACCGAATCCCAGGTCAAAGCTCACCAAACCATGAAACCGGGCCGTCGTCTGTTCAATCGGCTTGAGGGTCGGATCCTTCAGACTCGCAAGCGCGGTCGCATAGGGCGGGTGAGCATGCATGACAACGCGCGCCGCCGGACTCTTGCTGTGCACCGCCCCATGAATCGACCAGGCAGTAGCGTCCGGTGCATTCGGCCGACTCATGGTCTCCTTATCATCGACATTGAGAAGCAACAGGTCACTTGCCCGAATTCTTGAGAAATGTTTCCATTTCGGATTGAGGAGAAACTGCCTGCCGTCACTACTTACGGCGCAGCTGAAATGGTTGCTCACGGACTCATTCCAGTCGAACTTGGCTGCCAGCCGGAAAGCTGCGGCGAGATCAACGCGAAGTTGCTCTACGGTCTCTTCGGACGGCGCAGGTATCGCGATTTGATTCAAGTGTTTTCTCCCTTCAATTAAAGGATGTGCGCTTAATCTTCTGTGCGTGAGCCTGAAGCGTGTTCGACACGGTCATGAGTGCTGCTGCGAGGAGGATGGGCGACTATATATCTCCTCCGGATCACCCGAGCGCCTTCCATTGGAGTCAGTTGTTTCGACCCCGTCCCCTTTGTTGAAAGGAGAATACAAAAAACAAAGAAAAAAGAAAAGGAATAATTGTCGATGGTCGACCATTAATCACGGCATCGTAACCCCTGTATGAATGCGACTATCGACATCAATCTCCGAGGTGGCTACTTTCGGGCAACGGCAGATGGCGATCCAATCGAAGAGTGGAAGAAATGCAGAGTTTTAAAGTTGGCAAGGTTATCAAGGTACCAGCCGAGATTAAGGCCGCCGACATTCTTCGGGACGCGATTGTCGATGGCACGATCGCACCGGGTAGCCGAATAACCGAAGGCGAACTTTCGGAGAAAATGCAACTCTCCCGAGCGACGATCCGAAGTGCGCTACAGCAACTGGCAGGAGAAGGGCTGACAACCCTCAAGAGATATGCAGGATGGTCGGTGGTCAGCCTTTCCCCTTCTGACGTCTGGGAGCTTTACACGGTCCGCTCGACAATGGAGCGTCTCAGTGCACGTCTAGTTGCCTCCAAGATTGATCCGCAATCAGTGACAGAGATCAAGAAGGCGCTCAATAACCTTGAAAAACAATGCAAAACTGCGGAGTGGGATAAAATCGCCGATGCAGATTTTAGATTCCACAAGACGATTGTGGCGCTCGCCGGAAACAGTCGTCTTTGTTCACAATATTTCTCGATCGAATCCCAGGTGAGAATGTATATCCGCTCGCTCGACTCCCTGCTTTTTGACCCATCGACCATAATCCTGCAGCATGAGAGAATAGCAGAAGCGATCATCTCTGGCGATATTGCCAGTGCGGGAGATCTCGCGGAAGATCACAATCTGGTGGATGGAGAAATCCTCGCTCGACATCTCGCAGCACAAGAACTTCATGTGCCGCGCATAGCCAGGTAAGCTATTTATTCGCTCGTAGAAATTGCTGAGCGCGCCATGGCTGGTTGCACGGCCGGGCTGATTTTAGTCGGCCTCGACGTCTGATTTTCATTCGATGTCCCTTAACTGGCGATAGAGTTCCTCCCTTACGATTTGAGCAAGTTCCAGCCCGTGCACTGAGCGGGTCATCAATTTTGTCGATAATTGATTGTTTGACAATCTACTATAAATGTTTCATTTTGCGACGAGATGGTGCGCCGGCGTCCATGTTGTCCGGGGCTGCATCGCTGCACCTTCGACAACGTCGAGATCCTAGTGAGGAAATGCCCGTGCCTTGGCCAACCAGCACCGCCAGATCCGTGGGCGAAAGCCATTTCTTCGGACCCTCCTCATCCGGCCTTCGTACGGAAGAGAGCCCGCGGGGGAAGAGGGCAAAGGCACTGAAGCAGGTCGTGAAGTCCCTGGAGGGCATTCTGCTTGCGCAGGATTTGGCCGTTCCCGGCACCATTCCAGGCTGCAAGATGTTAAATCTTCTTCAGTCAACCGGCATCAGAAACCTCGTCCCCTCCGGACACCCAGATTTTCCACTGCGGCCGGAGTTGAAATCTGCGCTCAACGCCTTGCACCAGGAAGGGCCGAGCGTCCGTACCCTTGTAGAGGGCCTACAGCAACTCAATGAAGGACTGGACTGGTATTCCGCCGAAAGCGGACCATTTGCGAGTGCCAATTTTGAGCGAAACCACGCTCATGCAATCCTGGGCAGTTCGAGGAGAATGGACGGCAATGAAGCCATACTGTTCGGTGTAACGATCATGGCCCCATATACACGTTTTCCCGACCACATACTGCGGCAACCACGCGTGATGTTCCCACTTTCCGAAGGTGACTATCGTGCGATTAACGGCGAATGGATCAGGAGCCAGATCGGCTCGCCTATACTGTGTGCCGCAGGACGTCAGTTCGCGATGCGATGCGCCTCGAAGCCCCTCCTCGCGCTCTGGTGCCAAAGGCTGGAGGCCTGAACGGCCGCGAGTTTTAGACCGCAAATCAGTCCGTCGGCACCGCAGAGTGCTGCCTTCGACAAGGGCTGCCACAACCACAACCGGCGGACATCATCTTGGCCGGGAAGCCGCCTGCGTGCGGCGGCATTGCCGGCCGCACCGAGGCGACGGGAAGAGGTAAGCCTGGAGGACGTGATGCGCAGTGCCTATGACAAAATCGCCGACGCCTATCAGGCGATTGGAATCTATCACTCCATCAGACACGAGAATAAGACACATGTGGGAGGCAATCGCCCACATGTTTTGCGAGAGCGGCCAATTATAGCGCCTGTCGGCGTCTATAGATAAAAGCGGCGCGATTATTTTCACATACTCGGATAAACCGGCCCCTCACCCCCCTGCGGCGGCACCCAGTTGATGTTCTGGTTGGGGTCCTTGATGTCGCAGGTCTTGCAATGCACGCAGTTCTGGGCGTTGATGACGTAGGTCTCCTCGCCATCCTTCTCCACCCATTCGTAAACACCGGCCGGACAATAACGCGTCGAAGGACCGGCAAAGACGTCGTGTTCGGAGCGCTTCTGCAACGCCATGTCCTTCACCTGAAGATGCACCGGCTGGTCCTCCTCATGGTTGGTGGAGGACAGGAACACCGACGAAAGGCGGTCGAAGGTGAGCACGCCATCCGGCTTCGGATAGGCGATCGGTTTGTGCTTCGAAGCCGGTTCAAGGCTCTCAGCATCCGTCTTGCCGTGCTTCAGCGTGCCGAAGAAGGAAAAGCCGAACAGCTGGTTCGTCCACATGTCGAGACCGCCGAGCCCGACGCCAACCAGCGTGCCAAATTTCGACCACAGCGGCTTGACGTTTCTGACCCGCTTCAGATCCTTACCGATATCACCGTCGCGCCATTCGGCCTCGATCTCCGCCACCTCGTCATGGGCGCGACCGGCCGCAATCGCTGCCGCAACCTTGTCCGCCGCCAGCATGCCCGACAGCACCGCATTATGGCTGCCCTTGATGCGCGGCACATTGACGAAACCGGCGGAACAGCCGATCAGCGCCCCGCCCGGGAAAGTGAGCTTCGGCACCGACTGGTAACCACCTTCGGTGATGGCGCGCGCGCCATAGGAAATGCGCTTGCCGCCCTCGAAGGTATCGCGGATTGTCGGATGCGTCTTGAAGCGCTGGAATTCCTCGAAGGGATAAAGATAGGGGTTCTTGTAGTTGAGGTGCACCACGAAGCCGACGGCGACGAGATTGTCCTCGAGATGATAGAGGAACGAGCCGCCGCCGGTCTTGAAACCGAGCGGCCAGCCGAAGGAGTGCTGCACCAGACCCTGCCTGTGCTTCTCCGGCTTCACCTGCCAGAGTTCCTTGATGCCGATGCCGAATTTCTGCGGCTCGCGATCCCTGGACAGGTCGAATTTGGAAATCAGCTGCTTGGCGAGCGACCCGCGAACGCCTTCGCCGATCAGCACATATTTGCCGTGCAGCTCCATGCCGCGGGTGAAGTTCGGACCCGGCTCGCCGTTCTTTTCGATGCCCATATCGCCGGTGGCGACGCCGATGACGGCGCCTTCATCATTATAGAGCACTTCCGTTGCGGCAAAACCCGGATAGATCTCGACCCCGAGCCCTTCCGCCTTTTCCGCCAGCCATCGACAGACCAGCCCAAGCGAGACGATGTAATTGCCGTGATTGTTCATCAGGGGCGGCATCATGAAGTTCGGCAGGCGGATCCCGCCAGCCGGGCCCAAAAACAGGAACTGGTCGTCCTTGACCTCGGTCTTGAAGGGATGCCCCTCCTCTTCGCGCCAGCCGGGCAGCAGCCTGTCGATGCCGATCGGATCGACCACCGCGCCGGAGAGGATATGCGCGCCGACTTCGGCACCCTTTTCGAGAACGACGACCGAAAGCTCCGGCTCCACCTGCTTCAGACGGATCGCCGCGGCAAGACCCGCAGGACCCGCGCCGACGATAACAACGTCGAATTCCATCGCTTCGCGTTCGGGGCGGAACATCTCTTTGGTCACAGACAATCTCTCAAAACCTCGGCGGCTTGCAACCCAGTTTGCGATAGGCGGCGATCACGGTGTTGGCCATGAGCATGGCGATGGTCATGGGACCAACGCCGCCAGGCACCGGCGTGATGGCACTCGCCACTTTGGCGCATTCATCGAAGGCGACATCACCAACGAGGCGGGACTTGCCCTCACCTTTTTCCGGAGCCGGTATGCGATTGATGCCGACGTCGATCACGGTGGCACCGGGCTTCACCCAATCTGCCTTGACCATCTCCGGACGACCGACGGCTACAACGAGGATATCGGCGTTGCGACACACGGCGGCCAAATCCCTTGTGCGGGAATGGGCAGTCGTTACCGTCGCGTTCGCGGCAAGCAGTAATGCTGACATGGGCCTGCCGAAGAGATTGGAGCGCCCGACCACGACAGCGTTGAGGCCGGAGAGGTCTTCTCCATGGATGCGGTGGACGAAGGCCATGGCGCCGGCCGGCGTGCAGGAGACGAGGCCGCCATCGAGATCGCCCGTCGCGATCTTGCCGGCATTTACGACATGAAGACCGTCAACATCTTTTTCTGGCAGGATCGACTGGATAATCGGGTCCGAATTCATGTGCCTGGGCAGTGGCAGCTGGACGAGGATACCGTGGATGGTTTCCTCGGCGTTCAACGTCTCGACGAGAGCAGCCAGTTCTTCCTGCGTCGTCTGCTCCGGCAGCGTATGCTGGATGGAGTTGAAACCACATTCCTTCGACATGCGGCTTTTGGCGCCGACATAGGTATGGCTTGCCGGATCATCACCGACGATGACGACAGCAAGTCCGGGTTTTGCTCCGGTTCCGGTCTCAAGCGCCGTTGTCGCCGCCTTGACGGCAACGATCACTGAGGCGGCAATATCTTTTCCATCGATTATCGTTGCCATCATCAGCCCATGCGCTCGGATGCATACGACCCCGGGCTTGCAGGGAATACGATGGTCTTATTGCCGTTCATAAAGACGCGATTGTGAATATGAGCGTGGACGGCGCGCGCCAGAACCTGGCTTTCGACATCCCGGCCAATCGAGACATAATCTTCTGGGCTCTGGGCATGGGTGATACGGGCGACATCCTGCTCGATGATCGGACCTTCGTCGAGGTCTTCGGTGACGTAGTGGGCTGTCGCACCGATCAGCTTCACGCCGCGCTCAAACGCCTGCTTGTACGGATTGGCACCCTTGAACGACGGCAGAAACGAATGGTGAATATTGATGATCCGGCCAGACATCCTCTTGCATACCGCATCCGAAAGAACCTGCATGTAGCGGGCGAGTACGATGAGTTCAGCTCCTGACTGCTCAACGACGTCCATCAGTCTGGCTTCCGCCTCCGGCTTGTTTTCCTTCGTCACCTTGATGTGGTGAAAGGGTATATCGTGATTGACTATCAACTTCTGGTAATAGAAATGGTTGGAGACGACACCGACGATCTCGATCGGCAGCGCGCCGATCTTCCAGCGGTAGAGCAGGTCGTTCAGGCAATGGCCGAAGCGCGATACCATAAGCAGTACCTTCATCCGGTGCCTGCTGTCGTGGAATTTGACCGTCATGCCAAAAGGAGCGGAGACCGGCCTCATGCCCTCTTCGAGCTCGACTTGTCCGATGCCTTCCTCGCTCACGAAGGTCAGTCGCATGAAGAACAGGCCTGTTTCCTGATCGTCGAACTGCGAACTGTCGGTGATATTGCAGCCCTTTTCGGCCAAGTATCCAGTCACCGCCGCAACGACACCGCGCGTTGACTTGCAGGATACGGTCAAAACGTAATCTTTCATGGGGAGACTTTCAAACAATGGATTATCGGGAGAATGGCATAGCCGGAACGCAACACCATTCGTCTCTTAGGAGGCGAATACGTTCTCTCAAACAGCCTTCTGCAGTTCCGGCAGCGCCTCGAAGAGATCTGCGACGAGACCGTAATCCGCCACCTGGAAGATCGGCGCTTCTTCATCCTTGTTGATGGCGACGATGACCTTCGAGTCCTTCATGCCGGCCAGATGCTGGATGGCACCGGAAATGCCCGCCGCGATATAAAGCTGCGGCGCAACCACCTTGCCGGTCTGGCCCACCTGCCAGTCGTTCGGCGCATAACCGGCATCGACCGCCGCACGGCTGGCGCCAACGGCGGCACCGAGCTTGTCGGCGACGGGAAGGATGACTTGCCTGAATTTTTCCGAGGAACCAAGCGCACGGCCACCCGAGATGATGATCTTCGCAGAGGTCAGTTCCGGACGGTCGGACGAGGCCAGCGCATCGGACACGAAGCTGGAAAGGCCCGGATTTTCCGCCGCACCGATGCTTTCCACTGCGGCGGAACCACCTTCCGCTGCTGCCGCAAAGGCGGTCGGACGCACGGTGATGACCTTCTGCGCATCGCTTGCCTGCACCGTCTGGATGGCGTTGCCGGCATAGATCGGCCGCTTGAAGGTGTCGGGCGATACGACCTCAATGATTTCCGAGACCTGCGCCACGTCAAGAAGCGCCGCAACGCGCGGCGTCACGTTCTTGGCCGAGGCGGTGGCAGGCGCAATGATGACATCATAGGAAGGGCTGAGCGAAACGATCAGCGCCGCCAGCGGTTCTGCCAGCGCATTGGCATAGGAGGCGTCGTCGGCGAGCAGCACCTTGGAAACGCCGGAGAGTTTTGCGGCTGCGTCAGCTGCGCCCTTGGCGCCGGAACCGGCGACCAGCACATGCACGTCGCTTCCCGTCCCCTTGGCAATCTGCGTTGCCGCCGTCAGCGTCTTTGCCGTCAGGTCGGAAAGGGTTGCGTTGTCGTGTTCTGCCAGAAGAAGAATGGCCATGAGAATATCTCCCTTTTCCGAAATCTTAGAGGACGCCGTCGGCCTTGAGCTTTTCGACCAGCTCGGCAACCGAGCCGACCTTGATGCCGGCCTTGCGGCCTGCCGGCTCCTCGGTCTTCAGCACCTTCAGGCGCGGCGAGACGTCGACGCCGAAATCGGCCGGTGACTTCTTGTCGAGCGGTTTCTTCTTCGCCTTCATGATGTTCGGCAGTGAAGCATAACGCGGCTCGTTCAGACGCAGATCGGTGGTGACGACGGCGGGAAGCTTCAGCTCCACGGTCTGCAGGCCGCCATCGACTTCACGGGTGACCGCGACCTTGCCGTCGGACGGCTCGACCTTGGAGGCAAAGGTGCCCTGGCCCCAGCCGAGCAGGGCGGCCAGCATCTGGCCGGTCTGGTTCGAATCGTCATCGATCGCCTGTTTGCCGACGATGACGAGGCCGGGCTGTTCGGCTTCCGCCACGCCCTTCAAAAGCTTGGCGACGGCGAGCGGCTCGACCGTCTCGTCGGTCT
The DNA here is from genome assembly GCF_059511785.1 of Agrobacterium sp. LEGMi-208b. Classification (NCBI taxonomy): domain Bacteria; kingdom Pseudomonadati; phylum Pseudomonadota; class Alphaproteobacteria; order Hyphomicrobiales; family Rhizobiaceae; genus Agrobacterium; species Agrobacterium sp. LEGMi-208b. The sequence continues at coordinate 1,663,002 of NZ_CM183446.1, read as the reverse complement.
CGATCAGGATGGCGCGGTCGGCGCCCATGGCGAGTGCGGTGCGCAGCGTTTCTTCCGCCTTGGCCGGGCCGATGGAGACGACCACGACTTCTTCGGCCTTGCCGGCTTCCTTGAGACGCAGCGCCTCTTCCACCGAGATTTCGTCGAACGGGTTCATCGACATCTTCACATTCGCAAGCTCAACGCCTGAACCATCCGACTTCACGCGGATCTTCACGTTGTAGTCAGCGACCCGCTTGACTGGGACCAAAATCTTCATGGATGGCACTCTTTAGTTTTTTGAGGAAATTTTCGACTGACCCATAGATGGCCACTTCTCATTAGTTCTGGTTATCAGGCCTTTCATTTTTCCGTTTATAGCAGACGGCTTCTTCCGTCAATCGATTGTTTGACAATCGACTATTTGCAGATAATTCTTCGAACTTGCCATCGGCAGCAAATACTCGATGAAGAGAGATACGATCATAATCTGTGCCGGCATGACCCAATCAAAATGCCAGCAAAGCCTTCAATCCCTCCTGCGGCGTCAACGGATCTCTGAAGTCGATAAGGACTTGCGATCGCATGATCATCCAGCCAGCGCCGGTTACAGCAACACGAGCAGCCTTGTATCCGTGATAATCCTCTATCGCGGTGATTCGTGCGCGCAGGTCCATGTCGAAGACCGACACAGATCGCAGCCTGTCTCCAAGAGTAAGCGCACCGCAGTGCAAAAGCTGCACGGTGGCGGCAGTCGTCGGGACCCCGGCGGGAGAACGGCAAACGCTGGGCCGCGGATATTCATAGCAGCAAATGCGACGTTCCCAACCATGACTAGCGTTGCCCGCAAGATCCCCGGCAAATACGACGAACGTCAACGGTCCTTCATCACCGTACACGGGATGCATCGGTCGGCACGCTTCCCGCGCGACCGGAATGAAAGCTTTTCCAAACCGGACAAGTTCTTCCTCTTCAGTGCGAACCAGATCAAATCCGATCGCAGCCGCATCGACAACAGGATAAAACGCGCCAGTCCAGACCACATCGAAGGAAACGCGCCCCCAGCCTGGAACCTTGATCTCTACACCTTTCCGGGCAACAAAAGACGGGGTTTGCGCCTCATAGGTCACGCTGGTCACTTTTCCATCCTTGCATTCGGCGCTCACCCTTACGAGGCCGCCGGGCGCCTCCAGTGTGACCGAGCACACGCCATCACGCATCGGGATACGGCCGGTTTCGAGCAGTGCAATCGCGGTGCTCATCGTGTTCGTTCCTGAAATCAGCGGGTAACCCATCATCTCCATAATGATGAAGCCCGCATCAGCCTCCGGGTTCTTGGAGGGAACGACCAGATCGGCAAACAAAGAAGGATGGCCACCACGGGGCTCATCGAGCAGGATTTTCCGCAGTCCATCGCCTTCGGTTTTAAGATATTTCATCTGATCGAGAACAGTTGCCCCAGGCAGAGGTTTGACACCGCCAAGGACGATGCGGTGAACATCGCCGCCAACATGCACATCTGCCACGTCAATCATCGCACATTGGTTGTCTGCTTTGGTCATAACATCTCTCACGTGAACAGTATTGGAATGGACCCAAGCAATGTCCGCCGGACCACCGCGTAAGCGTTCGGTCTTCCGTCATGTTTGAGTTTCAAGCTTGCGGCGTTCAACGAGAGCGTCCAATTCCTCGCGAACGGCCTCATCAAGCAGGGGCTGGCGGACAGTGTTTTACAAATTGCGATGAGGGTTCCACGCGCGCGCATCACGGTCAACGCGGAATAGTTATGCCACCCATAGAGTGAATTTATCTTGGAGACTTGTTAAGCACTCAAGCACATGGTTTTTCACATTCGGATGCCAGGTCGAGCAGCGCTCCGCACAAGTCTGCTCATTGCGAGAAAACACGTCAGCCAAACAACGCCAATATAGCTTGCGGGTTTCGGTAATTCCCGGACATCGATTCCATTAAATCACGGCCAATGATTTCGGCGACCCAAGATCGACTTTAGTCCGTGTCATTTTTGCCATTGTGGACCTCGACTTGAACGAGGCTCTATGAACGGCAGGACGAAAGACGTCGCGCCGCCAGTTCGTATCACCTCCAGCAGCCGACACACCTGGCGTGTGATCAGGTCAAGCACATGTGCCGCTGACACCGTGGTCATCCGGCCGGCGATCACTTTCGATAAAATCTCGCTCCGCTGCAGATCGCGCTCACTCATCGCCATCAATCCCATCCGCAATCTCCCAGGCATCGCTCAGACCCCGGGGAGTGTGACATTCCAACTTTGCGGCATGCGCTTATGTTGCCTTCACATAGGCTATAAATAGAATAGCGAGATTCGACGTTATAAAACGCACTGACTTGCGCCATTTTGACCTCCGCCAGAAAGCTGAAGGGAGGCGCATATGCTCATGATCAATTCACAGGAAACAGCCGGTCTTTTGCCGTTTGACGGGCTCATCAAAGCGCTTGCCTCCGCCTTCGCGGAAGGTTGCGAGATGCCGGTCCGGCACCACCACACGATCGATGTGCCAGATGAGGCCGCCGCGACACTGCTATTGATGCCCGCCTGGCATGGCTCCCAGCGGTCCTCTCGTTATCTGGGGATCAAGATCGTCACCGTTTTTCCCGGAAACGCCAACAGAAACCTGCCGGGACTGACCTCGACCTATATGCTTTACGACGCACAGACCGGCATCCAACTGGCCACGCTGGACGGCAATGTCATTACCGGCCGCCGGACTGTTGCGGCGTCGGCGCTTGCAGCGGATTATCTGGCGCGCAAGAATGCCAGCCGGCTTTTGGTGCTGGGTGCCGGCCGTGTCGCGAGCCTCATTCCCGACGCCTACCGGGCCATCAGACCACTTGAGCAGGTGGCCGTCTGGGATATCGATCGCGGCAATGCCGAGCGGCTGGCGCAAAGCATCGAGACGTCGGGCCTTGCGGCCACGGTGGTCGATGATCTGGAAAGGGCGGTTGCCGAAGCTGATATCGTCAGCGCCGCGACGCTTGCCACCACACCGCTCATCCGGGGCGCGTGGCTGCGCCCCGGCACGCATGTCGATCTCATCGGCGGCTTCACGCCCGGCATGCGCGAGGCAGATGACGAGGCCATAGGCCGCGCCTCGGTCTTTATCGATACGGAGGAAGCGCTGCACGAAGCGGGTGATCTCGTTCAGCCGATCAAAGCCGGCCTGTTTTCGCAGGAGAGCGTCAGGTCGACGCTCGCCGAACTTTGCAGGGCAAACCGGTTTGCGCGCAGTGGCGATGACGAGATCACGCTCTATAAGGCTGTCGGAACCGCGCTCGCCGATCTTGCGGCAGCCACCATGGTCTATGAAGCCGCGACGCTGAACGGAAAAGGGTGACAGAGATGGCCAAACGCGAAATCCTTGAAGTGCCGGTGGTTTCAGAGGCGATCCGCCGGCTGGGCGCGCCGACCTCGGCGCTTGTCCGCTCCGGCAACATCATCGCCACCTGCGGCATGCCGCCCGTCGATCTTGAAACGGGCGACATCGTCAAGGGCGATATCGCAGCCCAGACCCGGGCCTCGCTGGAAGCCCTGCGAGTGACACTGGCCACAGCGGGCGCCACCTTCGAAGATGTGATCAAGACTACCATCTATGTCACCGATGCAGCGCTGATGGGAACAGTGAACGACATATACCGCGAATATTTCGCAGCCGGTTTTCCGGCGCGCACTTCGGCAACCATCAAACCCTGGTCCTTGCCTTTCGATATCGAAATCGAGTGCCTCGCTGTCCTCTGAGGACAGTCAGCATGAAAGAGGACGCGTCGGCCGGATCGGCTGACGCGCCCATATGCATTTCCCGGGGCGCGAGATTGCATGCCGGCTTTACGTGGAATGCTCCAGCGGTGAAAGCCCATAAACCGCCACGATATCTTCCCCCTTTTCGAGCCTTGCAATGATGCCGGGCTCCTTTTCCTGAATGGCGAGAGCCTGCCGTGCTATTGCCAATGCCTCCCCCGGCGGCAGGATGCAGACACCGTTTTCGTCGGCCAGTACGATATCGCCGTTCTGAACCTCGACCCCACCGCAGACAACCGGCCCCGCGACATTTCCCCGGCCTTTGAGCTTGGTGGTGATGGGCGAGCGTCCCCGGCACCAGACCGGCAGACCGGCGCTGCGGATCGAACCTATATCGGTGACGTAACCATCGAGGATGATGGCGGTGACACCGCGCGCGAGCGCTGCGGCGGTCATGACCGCACCCCAGCAGGCGTGCCGGTCGTCGCTCAGTCGCTCGATGACGAGGATATCGCCGGGCATGGCGCGCGAAAGAGCATGCGGAAGCGCCGTTCCGTCATCTCCCGGCAGGCTGACGGTCAGCGCGCGACCGGCGATGCGAACGCCGTCGATCACGCATTGCATCGCCGGATCCATGAATCCTTCCGATCTGAAATGACCGATCGTGGCCGTCTCGACGCCCCGGAGCAGTTCGAGCGCCTCGTTGATTGTGTCGGGACTTTCCATTGACTTCTCCAAAAGAAAGACGCCGGCGCGAGGGCCGGCGTCTGTGATATTGCAAATATGGATCAGTTGGTCTTGGCCAGATCGCGTTTCACGGTCTCGGTCAGCGCCAGCAGGGCAACGGCCGAAAGCAGGGCGGAGCCGATCATGTACCAGGCGACGGAAGCGCCGCTGCCGGTGGCGGAAAGCAGCCATGTGGTGATGACAGGAGTAAGCGCGCTGCCCAGAACACCCGAGAGCATATAGGCGATGGACAGGCCGGAATAGCGAACCTTGGTGCCGAAAAGTTCGGCGAGGAAGGTGGCGATCGGGCCGTAATTGGCGGCAAAGGCCGTCATCATCAGCAGGTAGCCCGCAAGTGCGCCGGCAAAGGTGGCGGTATCCATCAACCAGAACATCGGGAAAGCGACGAGCGCTTCGGCGAGAATGCCGCCGAGAATGACCGGCCGGCGGCCGACCTTGTCGGAAAGCAGGCCGAAGAGCGGCAGCAGGAAAATACATGCCATGCAGGAAATCAGCACGATCACCAGCATCTCGTTGCGGGAGATGTTGAGCGCCTGCGTACCATAGCTCAGACCGAAGGCGACGATGAGGTTGAAGGACGAGCCGGTCGACATGGTGGCGATGCCGCCGAGAAGAACCGTCTTCCAGGATTTGGAAAGCAGTTCGAAGAAGGGCACGCGCACGGTCGCCTCTTCGGTCTTCACCTTGGCGAAGGATGGCGTTTCGGCGGTGTTGAGCCGAACATAGGCACCGACAGCGACCAGAAGAATGCTGACGAGGAACGGAATGCGCCAGCCCCAGGAAATCAGGTCCTCGGGCGCCATCGTGAAACCTATGGCGAGGAAAGCGAGGTTGGCGATCAATGTGCCGGCCGGAACACCGATCTGCACCCAGGAGCCATAAAGGCCGCGCCGGTTCTGCGGCGCGTGCTCGACCGCCATCAGCACCGCCCCGCCCCATTCGCCACCGAGCGCCAGCCCCTGCACGACGCGCAGCGCCAGAAGCAGAATGGGCGCCCAGACGCCGATCTGTTCATAATTCGGCAGAAGGCCGATGGCGAAGGTCGCAACACCCATCATGACCAGGGAAACAAGCAGCATCGACTTGCGGCCGATCCTGTCACCAAAATGGCCGAAAAGCGCTGCCCCGACGATGCGGGCGAGATAGGCCGAGGCGAAGGTGCCGAAAGCCAGAAGCGTGCCGACGATTGCGTCGAAGCTTGGAAAGAAGACCTTGTTAAAGACCAGTGCCGAAGCGGTGGCGAAGACGAAAAGATCGTACCATTCGACGGTGGTGCCGATGACGCTTGCGACGGCGATCCGCCGAACGCCGACCGGCTGTTTTTCGACGGAGCCCACGAGTGCGGTTTCCCCTTGCATGAACATTCCCCTTTATGTTGCTGTGAAGGAAAACGGGGAAACGACGAAGCGGAGCGGCGGCATGCCGAAGGCATGAGATGCCGATAGCCTTTTCCGGCGGAGCAACCGTTTTTCGGTTCTCTCCGTCAGTCCGACATGCTGCGATGTTCCCCTGTTTTGCGCAATGATGGGAAAGCAGGAGGCTCCCGACAAATAGATAATGCAGATTTCTTCCATAGGGCGGCGCTATAGACCAAATCCTGAGCATTTTCGGGCATCTCGGCGCCGATCGTAAATTTTGAAATAGATAATAAAATCATGGCAATATCGCAGGCGCTGTTTTTCTTTGCCGCTCGGCTGCGCAGCCCCTGCCTGTCTTTTGACCGGCTGAAATTTCTTTTTCGGCCGGAAAAACCGCCACTCTTATTCTAAGTATCGAATCTATCTATTTTTGAATTTTCCGGTTTGGTCTTATCCCCTTTGTCACTCCATGGACTGAAAAGAGGTCGCCTGCGGGCTGCCGGTTACGCCGGGGGCATTGCAGCAGCGAGACCATAACAGGGGACCGAAATGAAGAGATTGAGCAATATCCGGCCAGACATGTCACGCCTTTGGGCAACGCTGATGCGTTCCGCCGAAATCGGCGCGACCGAAAAAGGCGGCCTGAAGCGGCTGGCGCTTTCCGACGAGGATGCGGCGATGCGTCACCAGTTCATTCACTGGTGTGAGGAGGCGGGCCTGACGGTCAGGATCGACGCCGTCGGCAATATCTTCGCCGAACGGCCAGGAACCGATGCGGATGCGAAGCCCGTACTGGTCGGCAGCCACCTCGACACGCAGGTTCATGGCGGCCGCTTCGACGGTATTCTTGGCGTGCTGGCCGGGCTGGAACTCGTGCGCACGCTGAACGACCATGCGATCGCCACACGCCGGCCGATCACCCTTGTGAACTGGACCAATGAGGAAGGCGCGCGTTTCGAGCCGCCGATGATCGGCTCGGCGGTTTTTACCGGGGCAAAGGCGGCGGAATTCGCCTATTCCCGCAAAGATCGCGATGGCTTTACGCTTGGCGGCGAGTTGGAGCGCATCGGCTTCAAGGGTAAAGACGCGATTTCGGCGGAGGCTTTCGACAGTCTGTTCGAGCTGCATATCGAACAGGGGCCGCGTCTGGAGGCAGCGGGCAAGCAACTCGGCATCGTCACCGGCGCTTTCGGCGTGCGTGGTTTCGTGGTGGAAGTGCACGGCGAAACCGGCCATGTCGGCCCGACGCCGATGCCGGCGCGCAAGAACGCGCTGGTGGGCGCCGCTGAGGTGACGCTGGCAATCAACGAGATCGGCTGGGCCAGTCACGAGACCGGCGGCAAGTCCACGACAATGCGCATCAGGGCGGAACCCAATCTCCTTGGCGCGCTGCCGAATTTCGTGGAAATGACCTGCGACATGCGCCACCCCGACGATGCGGTGGTCAGCACCATGTTCGATGCCTTCAAGGCGAGACTTCCCGAACTGGAAGAGCGGTCCCGCTGCAGGATCGTCGTCAAGGAAGGCTGGGCCTATGGCGGCATGCATTTTGACGCCGGCTGCATCGAACTCATCCGCAATGCCACCGGCGCTTTCGGTTATTCCTCGATGGACCTTCTCACCGAGGCCGGGCATGACGCCATGCATGTGGCCGAATATCTTCCGACGGCGATGATCTTCACACCGTGCGAGGGCGGTCTTTCCCACAACGAGGCGGAAAATGTCACGGTTGCTGACATCGAACCCGGTGTGAATGTTCTCGTTCAGGCCGTGCTGGAACGCGCGAACCGGGCGGACTGATGCTGGAGCGCTTTCGCTTTTCTGTGAAGCGCTGAAGGGCTCCAATACTCTGTTTTAGCGTATTCCCGGCCGGCAATGCCGGATCCGGTTTTACTGGAAAATACTTTAAATGGAACGGCGAAAAGTGTGATCGCTTTTCGCCGTTTTCCTATTCGCTCCCCGTTTCCACAAGGGCGGCCGCGGCCTGGGCGTCGAAAAGCTCGTTTTCGAAAATCGTCAGAAATGCCTGCTCGGCGCCGCCGAGGTCCATATCGGGGTTGCGGAGGAAATAGGCGTCGGCTCCGAGCGAATCCTGCAGCAGCGGGATTTGCCAAAGCTCGTCTTCCTCAAAGCCGCGCGCCGCATCCAGTGGCAGAATTCCGACGCCGATGCCGGCGATGATCATTCGCCGTACTTCTTCCATATGTGGGCTGGAGCCGACGGTCCATTTACCGAGCCTCACACCATCGCGAAGGGCGATCATCGGTTCCAGCGCGCCGCCTTCCTGGCTGCAGGTGAAGGCTACAAAGGCTTCCTGCCGCAATTCCTCCATGGTGATATCGCCACGGCCGTAAAAGGGATGGGAAGCACCGCAATAAATCCCGAATGTTTCCCTGAGCAGGAATTTGCAGTCCATTCCGGCAAGCGGTTTCGGCAGCAGGCAAATGCCGAATGGGGCCTGTTTCTGGCCGATGGCGCGAACGATATCCTGCGTATTGGCGACATCAATGCGGATGGTGACGGATGGATGGCGCCGCCGCAATTGACGAAGAGCCTGATCGAGTTGTGGAAGCACGAGATTGGTGACGATGAGGACACGCACCTGACCCGTCAGATCATCCGCCTCGGTCGACAGTTTTTCGCCGATACGCTCGACACGCAGGAAAATTTCGGCACATTCCTGACGAAGCATTTCGCCCTGGACCGTCAGCACGAAACGGCGGCTGTCGCGCTGGATCAACTGGCACCCCAGCGTTTCCTCCAGCTTTTGCAGCGCGGCGGTTACCGAGGGCTGGCGCACGAAAAGCCGGTTGGCCGCCCGCGTGATACTGCCTTCCTCAACGATGACCAGAAAGGTCCGCAGCAGGTTCCAGTTCAAATGCTGGATGCGGGGCGTGTTGTTTGGCAACTATCGATCCTCAAAAACAGCGTTGGCGGTTTCGCTATAGTTTATTCCTGAACCAATAGCGATTCTTCATCGGAGAGTTCGACGACCCAGCTTGCGAAATGGCGGCGTCAACTTGTGAATAGCCTTGAGATTTGTAGACACCTTCTTTCCTGATTTTGGGGCAGGAAGAGCATCATGGGTAAATCGAATTTCAGCGAAGATTTTAAGCGTGACGCGGTGCGCCAGATCACGGAGCGAGGCTATCCGGTTGCGGCGGACGATGTGCCGCCTTCTGCGGGGCCATCCCAGCGGATTTTACATCTGGCTGAAGAACCCGCTGAGCAGGCAGGCCAACGAGGACAAGCGACAGACCGATCTGCTGCCGAAGGCGGCTCTTCCATTCGCCGCCATCGATCAGAGGTATTCCGGTTGGCAAAGCTCGAGTTCAAAATGATTGCCTGATGAAAAACCGCCGGGCAAGACCCGCATCCCCGGCGATTTCAGGTTATTCAACCTTAGTGTTCTCAATGCTCAACCCTGACTGAAAGGTCAGGAAGCCGGGCATGTTCGTGAAACCTGTCACGCCTTTTTTTATGGCATAGTTCTGCTCACGCCACATGAAGTAAACGAGAGGCGACAGCTCCAGCGCACGGTCCACGAATTTGTCGTAGATTTTTTCCCGTTCCGCCTTGTCGACGGTTGCCCGACCCGTATCAAGCAATTCATTGATCTGCGGATCATTGAAATAAGGCGAGTTGTTCGTTCGAACCAGCTTGTCACCGCCATAATAATAATTGCTCAGCCAGTCGGCATCGGTGATTTCACCGAGACTTCCAAGCACGGTAAAATCATAGTCGGCTGCCGATGCCTTCGCCATTCGGCTGGCCCAATCCGGCAGATCAAGCGTGACCTTGATGCCGATCTTGGCCAATTCGGACTGGATCGCGACGGCTGTATTCTGGTGGAAACTATATTGCGATGACGCGAGCAGCCGCACCTCGAAGCCGTTCGGGTATCCCGCCTTGGTCAGCAACTCCTTTGCCTTCGCCACATCGTGCTTGAAGTAATTCGCTTTGGCATCGGAATAGCCCATGTAACCCTTGGGAATGGCGATGCCGTAGATCGGGCTTCCCAGGCCGTTGAAGGCGGTATTGATGATGGCGCTCCGGTCCACCGCATAGGCGATGGCCTGCCTGACTTCAGGCTTCGAGAACGGCTCGAACTTTGTATTGAATTGCAGCCCCATGAACGGACCGGTATTTCTCAGAAGCTGCGTCTCCGGGCCTTTCTCCAGGTCCGCGGCATCCTTGGCGGGAACGTAATCGATAATATCGACATCCCCTGACTTCAGCGCATTCACACGCGTGTTTTCGTCGCTGTAGAAAACATAATGCACCTCATCGAGATCTGGCTTTCCCTGCTTGTAGTAGCCATCGAATTTTTCGACGACGATTTCGCGTCCGCGTGTCCAGGTCGCAAATTTGAACGGTCCGGCGCCGATCGGCGTCGCCGTCGGATTGTTTGCGTTCTTCGCCAGCCATGCGGCGGGCACGATCACTGATTCCGGCAATGCGAGATAATCGACGAGAGCGACCGATGGTTTGGAAAGCGTCAGCTTCACCGTCTTCTGATCCGGTGTTTCTATCTTCGAAATGATTGAAAGCTCGTTGCGAAAAGCAGCCTTGCCGGCCGGGTCGAGCATGTGTTCAAGCGACGCCTTCACGTCTGCCGCAGTGACGTCCGATCCGTCATGAAACTTTGCGGCGCGAAGGTGAAACGTGAACTCCTTCGCGTCCGGGCTGACATCGTAACTTTCGGCGAGTTCCGGCGAAATCTTGCCATCGATACCGTAATTAACGAGCCCGCGATGAATCGCGAGTTTCACAGTGCGTCCGGAGGTGCCCGGCTGCACAACCGTATCGAGCGTTGACGGCTCGCCGGACAGACCGAAATACAGTGTGCCATCAGCCAGAACCGCCGTGGCGGTCAAGCCAAGGAAACTGCTGGCCAGAGCCAATCGGAGAAATCTCTGCATAATTGTTCCCTTTCTTTGTTGTTTATCAGTTTTCGCGAAGTCTGGGATCAAGGTGATCGCGCAGCGCATCACCGAGAATGTTGATGGCAAGAACCGTGAAGGCGAGGCAGACCGATGGCCAGACGACATACATCGGGTTCTGATTGAGATAGCCGCGAGCCGTGCCGATCATCTGCCCCCAGGACGGTTCAGGCGGCACGATGCCCAACCCCAGGAAGCTCAGGCCCGATTCCAGCAGGATCGCCGCGGCAATTGTCAGTGTCCCCTGAACCACCAGCGGCGAAAGAATATTCGGCAAGATCGCCCTGAACACGACACGAAGGTAACTGGCGCCCATGGCATGCTCCGCTTCAATGAACTCCTGACGGATGACCTGCAGGGTCGCGGACTGCGCCACGCGGGCAAATTGCGGAATGAAGATGATGCCGATAACGACGCTGAGGCTGACGACGCCGCTACGCCAGAAGCCGACGGCGAGGAGTGCAAGCAGGATCGCCGGAAAACTCAGCATGATATCGACCGCGCGCATGACAAAAAAAGCAGGAACCGGCCGGCTATAAGCGCCGATGATACCGAATGCCGTTCCGCCAATTGCCGCGATGACAGTCGAGATGACGGCAACGACCATGGTCGGCCGGATACCGATGAGCAGACGGGAGAGAATGTCGCGGCCGAATTCGTCGGTTCCCAGCAGATACTGGACGGAACTCGTCTGGTTCACGGCGTTCTGGTTGATGAGCAGCGGATCGTGCGGTGCAATCATCGGCCCCATCAGCGCCACGGCGAGAACGGCGAGGACAACAAGCAGGCTGGCGAGGACAAGCGGACGGCGAAAAAGAACAGACGTCATCATGCGCGCTTCCGGCGGATGCGTGGGTCGAGCAGGCTGTACAGAAGATCGACGCACAGGTTGATGAGAATGAAAAGAGCCGCGATCGTCATGATGCTACCCTGTACGAGAGGGTAGTTTCTGTTGGAGACCGCCGTTACCAGAAGCGTACTGAGGCCAGGCCAGTTGAACAGAGCCTCGACCAGAACCGTTCCGCCCATCAGATTGCCGAGCTGCAGACCGACGATGGTAACGATCGGGATGGCGGCGTTGCGCAGAACATGCAGCCAGATCACTCTGCGCTCACGCATGCCGCGCGCCCGCAGCGAGCGGACGAAGTCGCGACCGAGGATTTCGAGCATTGATGATCGGGTCATGCGTGCAATCGACGCGGCCAGTCCAAGGCCAAGCGTGAGCGCGGGCAATACGAGCTTCTGAAAGTGCAGGAAAGCATTGCGGGAAATATCGGTGTACCCGCTGGACGGCAGCCAGCCGAGTTTCAGGCTGAGCAACAGGATCAATAGCGATCCAAGAATGTAAACCGGCACAGAAATACCAAGCGTGGCAAGCGAGGTGAGCAGGCCATCGAGAAAACTGCCCCGTCGCAGGGCCGCGGCAATGCCGACGGGAACGCCGATAAGCGCTGCGACCATGATGGCGGCCAGGGCCAGTTCCATGGTCTTTGGCAGGCTGGCGGTCACATATTCGATCACCGGATAACCATCGAGCGACTTGCCGAGATCGCCTGTCACGGCCCCACCGAGCCATTTGACATATTGCGACATGACCGGCTGATCGAGCCCAAGCTGCTGGCGCATGGCTGCAACGGTTTCCGGCGACGGGTTGCTCTCCGGACCGAGCAGCAGCAGAACCGGATCGCCGGGCATGATGTACATGATCGAGAACACCAGGGTCGCGATCACCCAAAGCTGTATGAGGGCCGTGACCAGCCGGGAGCCGAGGACAATGATGAATGATGAGAGAGCTTGCATCGTCAGACCTCCGCAAGGGCTGGTTGCGCCCGACCGATCTTCGGTACCGCACTGAGGAGCGTGCGTGTATATTCCGCCTTCGGATTGTCGAAGACGTCGCGCGCGGGGCCGGTTTCGACGATTTTTCCCTTCTGCATGACGGCAATCGTATCGCTCACATGGCGAACGACGGACATATCATGGGAAATGAAAAGGTAGGTCAGATCGAATTCGCCCTGGAGTTCCTGCAGGAGGTTGAGAACCTGAGCCTGAACGGAGACATCCAATGCGGAAACTGCCTCATCGCAGATCAGCAGCTTCGGATTGAGCGCCAGCGCGCGGGCAATCACGATGCGCTGGCGCTGCCCGCCGGAAAACTCATGGGGAAAGCGGCTGAGCGCCGTGCGTGGCAGACCGACCGCATCTATCAGCTTCGTGACGGTAGCCACCCGATCCCGACCGCCAAGATGAATGTCGATCGGCGCGGCCACGAGATCCAGAACGGTCTGCCGGGGATTGAGCGAACCGTAAGGGTTCTGGAACACCAGCGCGATATCGCGACGCGCAGCACGCATCGCCTCTCGACCAAGCGAAACGAGATCGCGACCGCCAAACAGGATCGAACCGCTATCGGGCTCGATCAGCCGCATCACCAGCCTTGAAAGGGTCGACTTGCCGCAGCCGGATTCGCCGACAAGTCCAAGCGTCGAACGCGGCGCTATGGAAAGGCTGACATTGTCGACCGCACGAAACGCATGTGGTGTCGCAAGCGCGCTTTCCCGCACCCAATAGGTCTTTGTCAGATCGCGTACGTCCAGAAGCGGGACATGCGGCGCATCAGATGGGACGGTGCGTTTCACCTGAGTTGCGGCAACGGTGCTGGAAATGACGCCGTCTTTACCGCGCACAATGATCGGAAGCTGCGTTTTCGGCTCCGATATCGACGGCATGGATGCAATCAGCGCCCTTGTATAGTCACTCCTGGGGTTCGAAAACAGATCGGCGGTGGTTGCCTCCTCCATCAGGTCGCCGTGATAGATAACCGCGACACGGTCTGCGACTTCATAGATCACACCGAGATCGTGCGTGATGAGCAGCACCGCCGCTCCGATTTCGCGATTGAGGCCGCGCAGCAGGGTCAACACCTGTTTCTGGACCGTTACATCCAGTGCCGTCGTCGGCTCATCGGCAATGATGACCTCCGGCTTGCAGGCAACCGCCATGGCGATCATCACGCGCTGACACTGGCCACCGGAAAGCTCGTGCGGATAGGAACGCATGCAGCGCGCAGGATCGTGTATGCCAACCTTTTCCAGCAGCTGAAACGCAAGCTTTCCCGCCTCCCGGCGCGAAACATCTTCATGCAGAAGAATGGCCTCGACAATCTGCTGGCCGCAGGTGAAGACGGGATCGAGAGATGCCATCGGATCCTGAAAGATCATCGAAATCCGCTTGCCGCGAAGCTTGCGCAGCACATCTGGCCGTGCAGTCAGAAGATCGACCCCGGCGAATTCGACGCTTCCGCTCGTGACGACCGCGTTGTGGGGTAAGAGCCCCATAGCCGCCAGCGACATGATGGTCTTGCCGCTTCCGCTCTCGCCGACGAGGCCGAGGATTTCGCCCGACACCAGCGAAAGAGAAACGCCTTTCACTGCGGGACGCAGCTCAGAGCCCGACCTGAACGCGACGGAAAGATTATCTATTTTCAGAATTTCCCTGCCCGGCATACCGCGATCCGATCTGCGATGGGCTCCTGAAGGACAGGAGCAGGTTCCCGTTTTTTGAACGCTTGTGGCGCTTATTTACAAACATTAGGCACAAAGCTTCAAACTACGTCAAGCATACGTTTGCATTTTTGATGATTCTTTTCATTTTTGGTAGTTTTTGGAGCTTTTTTTAAATTTCTCCCAAAAAGTATCTTGTCATATCTCGAAACCGCGCCTACCGTTCATGCAAACGAATGCATGGCCACTGGCCAGACCGGAGAAACGAAATGACCGCTGGAAATTCTGGCCGCGTGGCACTGGTTACGGGCGCTGGCCGGGGCATTGGAATGGCAATCGCCCGCGAACTTGCAGAACATGGCTATCGGCTAAGCCTCGGCGCGCGGGATACGGCGGCGCTCGAGGCCGCCTTCGGGCCGGAGGGCGGGCAATTTCACTATGCACACTTCGATGCCTACGAACCGGCGAGCGCCCAAGCATGGGTGACCGGCGCGGTGGCAAGGTTTGGACGAATTGATGCGCTTATCAACAATGCAGGCCTCGGTGAGCGCGTTTCGCTGATGGATGACAATGACGAGGCGCTCGACCGGCTGTTCGCCGTCAACGTCAAGGCGCCCCTGAGAATGACGCGTCTTTGCCTGCCTCATCTGGAACAGACCGGCACCGGCAGGATCATCAACATCGTCTCGATGTCCGGAAAGCGCGTCAGGAACGCCTTCGTCGGCTACAACATGACGAAATTCGCGGTCATGGGCCTGACCCACACCACCCGGCACGTTGCCTGGGAAAAAGGTGTACGCGCAACAGCCATTTGTCCGAGTTTCGTCCGCACGGAAATGAGCGCCTATACAAACAAGGTCACGCCCGAGGAGATGATCCAGCCGGAGACGCTGGCGTCGCTGGTCCGCACGGCGATTGAATTGCCCAATACCGCAGCCATGGCCGAGATGCTGGTGAATTGCCGCCTCGAAGACATGCTTTGAACAATCTATCGAGGTCGACACCATGAGCCGCATCATTCCGGACGCCGTTCCATCCAGCGCCTCCCTGCCGGACAAGGTCGATGTCGTGATCATAGGAGGTGGCATCGTCGGTGTCTCGACCGCCCTGGAGCTTGCCGAAAGGGGCGTCTCCGTCGCGCTCTGCGAAAAAGGCCTGATCGGCGGCGAACAATCCGGCCGTAACTGGGGCTGGGTTCGCCAGATGGGCCGTGATCCTGCCGAAATTCCACTGGCACTGGAGAGCCTGGCGCTCTGGAAGGGAATGAACGCCCGGATTGGCGAAGAAACCGGATTTCGCCAGACGGGTATCGTCTATCTGTGCCGCAACGCCCGCCAGGAAGCCGAATATGAAGCCTGGCTGGTGCATGCACAGCAGTTCGGGCTGGATTCGAGGCTGCTGCGCAGTGCAGAGCTGCGCCAGCATTTGCCTGGCATGACCGGGGACTTCACGGCTGCAATGCATACATCGAGCGACGGCCGGGCCGAACCTCTGAAGGCGGCGCCCGCCATAGCCCGCGGCGCCCTGCGCGCCGGTGCGCATATCGTTACCGGATGCGCGGTCCGTTCGATCGAGCGTTCGGCGGGCCGGGTCAGCGGCGTCGTGACCGAACGCGGACCTATTGCCTGCTCTTCCGTCATCCTCGCAGGCGGCGCCTGGTCACGGCTCTTTGCCGGCAACATGGGCATCGATTTTCCGCAATTGAAGATCCTTGGAACAGTCGCCCGCGCAACGACGGTAGACGGCGTCCCGGATCTTCCGGTCGGAGCCGACAATTTCTCGTTCCGCCGGCGCCTGGATGGAAGTTTTTCGATTGCCATGCGCAATGCCAACATCGCGCCGATCGTTCCCGACAGCTTCCGCCTGTTTAGCGATTTCATGCCCACCCTGATCAAGAGCTGGCGCGAGCTGAAACTGCGTGTGGGTAACCGCTTTCTCGAAGAATGGCGGACACCGCGCTCTTGGTCGGCAGACAATATATCGCCCTTCGAACAGGTCCGGATTCTCGACCCGGTCCCCTTCGAACGCTTCAATCGCGAAGGTCTTGAGCACCTGATCAAGGCGTTTCCGGCATTTGCAGACAGCCGCATCACCCAAAGCTGGGGCGGCTTGATCGATGTTACCCCGGATGCCGTGCCGGTCATCGGCCCGGCAGGCAATATTCCGGGTTTCTTCATTGCCAGCGGCTTTTCCGGGCACGGCTTCGGCATCGGGCCGGGTTCCGGGCGTCTGATGGCAGATCTGGTGACCGGCGCGGCCCCATGCGTCGATCCCGCTCCTTTCCGCTTTGATCGTTTCAAGAAGACCAAGGCAGCCTGATCCGCTTCCTAACAACCTTGGCCAAAGAGGGTAACGTAATGGCATTGAGAATTGGCGTGGATTCCGGCGGTACTTTCACCGATGTCTGCCTCTTCGATGAGGCAACAGGCAAGCTTGACATCTGGAAGGTGCCCTCAACCCCCGACGATCCTTCCCGCGGGATAACAAACGGCGTGGCCGAAGGCCTCGCAACCGTCGGCAGCACGGCGGAGCATGTCGCTTTTCTCGGGCATGGCACGACGGTCGCCACCAATGCCCTGATAGAACTCAAGGGTGTCGCAACCGGCCTGATCACCACCGACGGCTTTCGCGACCTGCTTGAAATCGGGCGTCAGAAACGGCCAAGTCTTTATGACATGAACGCGGAAAAGCCTGAAACGCTCGTCAGCCGCGACCATCGCCACGAAGTTCCGGAACGGCTGAAAAGCGATGGCTCCGCCGACCTTGCCCTAGATGAGGCAAAACTGCGCGCTGCCGTGCGCGAACTGGCTCATGAAGACATCAAGGCAATCGCGATCTGCTTCCTCTACGGCTTTCTGAACACCGCGCATGAGTGCCGCGTTGTCGAGGTGATCCGCGAAGAAATGCCGGACGTTTTTATCAGCGCATCGCACGAAGTTGCCCCGGAATTTCGTGAATACGAACGTATGTCGACCACGGTCGTGAACGCTTACCTCGGCCCGGTCATGCAGCGTTACATCGAGCGCCTCAAGCAGAGGTTGACGGAACTCGGCGTACCGGTCGCGCCGCAACTGACACAGTCAAACGGTGGCGTCATCGGATTCGACACCGCCGCACAGCTTCCCGTGCGCACCGTCCTGTCCGGTCCAAGCACTGGCGTCGTCGCGGCGCAAGCCGTTGGACGAATGGCAGGTTTCGACAATATCATCACCTTCGATGTCGGGGGGACGTCCAGCGACGTGGCACTTCTGCAAGGCGGTATCTGCAAACTGACCGGCGAAGCAAACGTGCATGGATACCCGATCAAGGCGCCCATGCTCGACATTCATACAGTCGGCGCCGGCGGCGGATCGATTGCCTTCGTTGACTCCGGCGGCCTCCTCAAGGTGGGCCCACGTTCTGCGGGTGCCGACCCCGGACCCGTCTGCTATGGACGAGGCAATACGGAAGCCACCGTCACCGATGCCAATATCGTCTTGCAGACGCTCAATCCGGTCGAGATTCTTGGCGGACGCATGAAAGTCCGACGTGATCTCGCAGTCGAGGCCATACAGCGGCTGGCGGATCAGCTTGGCCTGGGGCTCATGGAAACCGCGCAAGGCATCATTTCCGTGGTGACGGCCAATATGGCGAAGGCCATTCGCCTGATCAGCGTGCAGCGGGGCCATGATCCGCGCGATTACGCGCTCATGGCGTTCGGCGGCGCTGGCCCGCTTCATGCCGCGCGCCTCGCCAGAGAGCTGGACATGAGCCGCATCATCGTGCCGCTCACACCCGGAACGCTTTGCGCTCTTGGCCTGCTCCTGACTGATCTGCGGTCCGATTTCGCGATATCGCGCCTGATGAAAGTCGACCTGAACGCAGTCGAACCGATGATCAGCGGCTTTGCCACACTCGAAGGGCAGGCAGCCACATGGTTTGGCCAGGAAGACATCGAGCCGGACAATCAGGTGGTCAACCGCACCGCTGACATGCGGTATGTCGGCCAGAACTACGAATTGCAGGTTCAGGTTCCGGCAGGCCCGGTCGGCAGCGATACGCTTGACGCGCTGGTGAATGGTTTCGAACAGGCGCATCTGCAGCGTTTCGGCTTCATCGCCGAAGGTGAAGCCATCCAGATCGTGACCCTGCGCCTTGAAGCGGCAGGCATCGTCAACAAGGCTCAGTTCACGCCACAACCGGATGCGGGGCCATCCTGCGATACCGCCATCATCGGCACGCGTGACGTCTACATGGACGAAGTCAGGGATTTCGTATCCTGCCCCATTTATGCGCGTGAAAAGCTCAAGTCAGGCAACCGGATCTCCGGCCCTGCCATCGTCGAGCAGATGGATACCACGACCGTGATCCTGCCGGACATGCAAGGCATTGTCGATCCTTACCTCAACCTCATTCTGGAGATGCCGGCATGACCAAGATCGACCCGATTACTGTGGAAGTCATTGGCAGTGCGTTGACCTCGATCGTCGAGGAAATGGGAGAGGCGCTGGTCCGCGCAAGCTACTCTACCAACATCAAGGAACGTCGTGATTGCTCGACGGCACTGTTCGACCGGCACGGCAATACCCTGTGCCAGGCGGAACACATCCCCATGCACCTCGGCAGTTTCATCGGCATCATTCCGCATATCAACAAACGCTATGTCGCCGACGATATCAAACCCGGTGACGTCTTCATCGGCAACGATGCCTATGAGGGTGGCGCAACCCACCTGCCCGACATTGTTCTGGCAGAACCTGTCTTCCATGGCGAAACCATGGTTGGCTGGGCTGTAAACACCGCCCACCACGCGGATTTCGCCGATCGGGGTCACGCCCACATCTATCAGGAAGGCATCCGCATTCCTCCGGTGCGCCTGTACCGCGAAGGCGTTTTGCAAAAGGATCTTCAGGATCTATTTCTGCTAAACTGCCAGGTTCCGCATGAACGGCTTTCCGATCTCCGGGCACAAATGTCGGCAAACCGGCTGTGTGTAAGGCGTATGCAGGACCTCTGCACCAAATACGGGGCAGACAAGGTTCTGGCAGCGGGAGACGCGCTGCAGGATTACGCCGAGCGCAAGATGCGAGCCGGCATCGCCGCCATTCCAGACGGAACCTACTCATTTACCGACTATTTCGACAGCAACCAGTTTTCCGCCGTGATGGAATTCAAGGTTGATATCACCGTCACGGGCGATTCAATGCATCTGGCATTTGACGCGCCGCCCCAGGTGGCGGCCGGTCTCAACGTCATCTACACGGCCCTGCTCGCAACCTGCTATTATGCCGTCAAGGCCGTAATCGATCCAACCATACTGCCAAATGCCGGCCTGTCGCGACCGATCACGGTGGAAGCACCTTACGGATCGCTGCTCAACTGCAAGCACCCGGCCGCAGTCGATGGCCGCATCGCCGCATGCCAGCGTGTCGCCGATCTCGTGCAGGGCGCTCTTGCCAAGGCCTTGCCCGGCAAGGTTACGGCGGCAGGAAACGGCGCCTGCACCGGCGCCCTTTTCACCGGCACCCGTGAAGACGGTTCACTCTGGGTCTATCTCGAAACAATCGGCGGCGGGGGCGGTGCGCGCCCGACCGCAGATGGCCTGAGCGGCATCCATGTTCATATGACCAACACCTCCAACCTGCCGGTCGAGGCACTGGAACTGGAATATCCGCTCACACTGCTTCGATACGAACTGGTCAACGGATCCGCCGGCGCCGGCACATGGCGCGGCGGAATGGGCCTGCGCCGTGTCTATCGCATCGAGGCCGATTGCCGCTTCAGCGTTGAAGGTGGCCGGATCGCCGTCTACCCATGGGGTCTCAACGGCGGCCTGCAGGCGGCCGGCTCCCGGTTCGATTTCGGAAACGGCCAGAAAAATCTGCCGGGCACCGTGCAGCTCAAGGCCGGTCAGATCGTCGAATTGGTCACGCCCGGTGGCGGCGGTTACGGCCTGCCGTCCGGACGCGCGGCTGGCGATATCGAACGGGACCTGCGTGAAGACCGCATCACGCCCGAATTCGCCGAGCGCATCTACGGATACCGGGCCCTGCCGGAAACACATCGGGCAGCGACTGCCTGATCATCAATCACCACTCAGAAATGGAAGGAATTCAAACGTGGTCAAGGTAACGAAAGTCAAGTCGGGCAGCCTTTACGAAGAAAAGGAAAGCTATTCACGCGTCGTGGCAGTGGACAACTGGGTGTTCGTCTCCAACACGGCCGGCCGCAATTACAAGACCCGTGAAATGTCGACCGATCCGGTTGAGCAGGCCAAGCAGTGCTTTCACAACATCGAAGGCGCGCTCGCGGCCGTGGGAGCAACGCTCGCTGACGTTGTCCGTTCGCGCGTCGTCATTCCTCATGTGGAAGATGCTCCCTCCGTGATGGCTTATGTCGGAGAAAAGTTTCGCGGCATCGACCCCTGCAGCACCGTCACCTGCCCTCCGCTTGGCGGTCTGGACTTCCGCGTCGAGATCGAAGTCACCGCCTACAAGGGCGTTGGTGCCGCTGGTTCGGAATATATCAACGTCAGCCTGTGAAAAAAGCACCCGGCCAAACCGAAATGGAGTGGCCGGGGCGCCCCAGCATCCTTGAGTTTGGCCATCAGCTTTCAGTTTTCTCACCCTGTCTGTAAGATGCGCCGAAACCGATAAATTCGAGGACTTATTTTTTGGCCGATACCAATCCCATTCAGATGGACGACTTCCTGCCGGCGGAACGGCGTGAAAAAATCATGGAATGGTTCGCCACCAACCAGGTTGCGTCCAGTCAGGAACTTGCCAAGCGCCTCAACACATCCATATCCACAATTCGCCGGGATCTGGATTATCTGGCTTCACAAGGCATCGTCCGCCGTACGCATGGCGGTGCGGTGCGTGTCCGCCGCAATACGACATATGAGCCTCTTGTCGAGGAAGCGCGCCAGACATCCGTGGAGGAAAAACGGGCGATTGCCGCAGCCGCCGCAAAGCTGCTGCAGCCCGAACAGAGCATACTGATTGATTCGCGCTCGACGCTCCATCAATTTGCCCATGCTGTTGCCGATCTTGCGATACCGCTGACCGTGGTGACAAATGACGTCCACGTAGCTTACATCCTGGCCAACAAGCCGCACATCAAGCTGGTGGTTCCCGGCGGCATCTGTCGCCACGGCGCTTATTCGCTTCTGGGGGAAACAGGCATCAATTTTGTGCGCGAATTGCGGTGCGACCACTTTTTCCTCTCGTCCCAGGCGGTCGACACCGAATGTGTCAGCGACACCTCGCTTGAGCTGGTCCAGCTACAAAAAGCAATGATTGGGGCGGCAGCGGAAACCACCTTGCTTGTAGACAGTAGTAAGTTTGGCAGCCGGACCATCTATCGCACGGCACCAATCGAGAGTGTTACACGGATCATTACCGATGAGGGGCTCGACCCCGAGGAACGCGCCAAATATTCCCAGCTTGTACCGCAGTTCGTGATAGCGCCTTACGTGGACGAGTTGCAGGAGGAAACGGAATGAGCACGGCATCCTGTAACGCCTGGATGGATCAATCGTGACCGACACGGATTTTCAGGCGGAACAGCCGGCGACAAGATCGGCAATCACCATTGTCGATATTGCCCGGCTTGCTGGTGTTAATCCGTCAACGGTAAGCCGCGCATTGGCCGGTTCCCGGGCGGTGACGGAAGAAACTCGCCGACGGATCGGCGAAATCGCCCGCGCGAACGGCTACGTTGCCAACCATAGCGCGCGACGCCTGAGATCGCGCAAGGCCGGGCAGGTCCTGGTGATGTTACCCAATATCGCCGCGTTTTCGCATCCTCAGATCATCTCCGGCATTGAGGACGCTCTCGAAGAACATGGTATCGGGGTCATCGTTGGAAGCACAAAAGGAAATGCTGAACGCGAAACCGCGCTTGCGGAACAACTTGTCGCCGGAGCAGCAGACGGTGTCATTATCCTCACCGGGAGAATCCCCGAGAGCCTTTCAGCTTCACCGCACTACCGGCATCGCATCATCGCAATCTCGCGTCCAGTCGATATCCCCGACGTAGCCTTTGTTGGCATAGATGACAGAAGGGCAGCCCATGACGCCACCCGGCACCTGCTTTCACTGGGGAAATCCGAGATCGTTCATTTGAGCGGGCCAAGCGACAGCCCCATTTTCACAGCCCGGGCCAGAGGATATGCGGACGGCATGACGGAGGCGGGGTTGGCCGACAGAATAGAGGTTATCCATCTCCCAGCCTTTACAATTGACGCCGGACGCGCGGCGATGCAGCAACTTCGCTCCAGGCAAGCGCGGCTGAGCGCGATTTTATGCGCAAGTGATGAGCTTGCTTTCGGGGCAATTCAGGTGGCGAAGGAATTGGGCATGAGGGTACCAGAGGATGTCGCATTTGTCGGCTTCGACGATCACCCGGTCAGCGGCGCATTCACGCCAACTCTGACAACGATTAAAATACCCCGTCACTTGCTCGGCTACACTGGCGCAAAGGCACTGGTTCAACATTTGGAAAACGGCAGGGTTTCATTGATGACCGAATATCTTCCGCACATGCTCTGCGTAAGAGAAAGCTGCGGATCGAAACAATGACGCCGTGACTGATCGCATCGTCTCGGAATCTGGCGAGGCACCATATTCGGCAGTCTTAAATCAGAACTTGCGCGTGTAAGGCCACTGCACCATTGCCGGATCACGATGATCGAAGAAGCCGCTGGCTTTTTCGTCAAGCGAACGCCGAGGCAGCTGGCGTGGTCGGCCTTGTTATCGACGACGGGGCACGTGACATTGCGGCGCTTCGGGCGCGGCAGTTCCCGATCTTTACGCGCGGTGTCTTGATGCGCGGCACGGTCAAGGCCAGCGCGCCATCGGTCGGCAGGCCGATCACGTTCGCCGGCACGCCGTGCTGGCGAAGGGACAAGCCCGCGCCGACATGGAAGCCGCGATGATGGAGAAGCTTTCGGCAGGAGTAACCACGCTCGACCTGCTCGGCCTCGCCAAATGGCGCGCAGATTGAGGGTACAAGACATTTGCAGGCAACATCCGGCCATATAAAGCCCCCGCACCGGACATTGACCTTTCCTCCGAGGATTTCGCGGCTCGCCATAAAGGGCCGCCGTTTCTTCCCCATCTTCGATATTGGAACAGGGAATCACGCCGACAAGGACCCGTCAAATCAGGGGCCGGACTTGTGCTAGGCTTAAAACGCACGAAAGCCCCCCGCGATGGGAGGGCTTTCGTATTGAATTTCTTCGTAAATTTTGGTTGCGGGGGCCTGAATCCACGGAGACTTGTCAGATCGGGGCGGGTGGTAGATACACCCCTTCGGCTTCAGCTTTGAGACAATTTATCGATGCGCTATTCGGCAATATCGAGTGGCAACAGCGCCTTCTTTCGTTCTGCAATCACCGTTGGATCGCTCATGATGTCCTTCCGCCGGCCCGGCCTACGGGCATGCTTGACGTAGCCATTCTTGTCGCTGTTACTCTTATCGTCGGCTTGGCCTGCTGGTCCTGACGCTCCTTAATACAGGCCAGAATATAGGCCAGCATATCGCCATAGGCTTCACGTCGCAGCTGCGGCTGACGAAACGTCCGCCGCTGCTTGCGCGACAACCACAGTCCAGCATTAGACATCCAACCGCGCACCGTCTCACGCAGCCACGGTTTGGAGCAGGAAAAGTTCCTCCGGTAGGGTCGTGACAACTTCCATCTTGAGCGCCATGGCGCGCGTCGCGGCGGCGTTTAGCACGACCAGGTCGGCGTCCGAATAATATTAGCTTTCCGGGAAGGAACCGAATGGAAAGAAACTGCACCACGAAAAGTTCCCTAGCAGACAGGACAAGAAGAGCCCCATGCTCCTGAATGGCGTCGGGGATATGGATGGGCTAGGCACCGCAACTATCCAGTTTCGGCGTAACTGAACTCATGACTTTATCCAGCCGCTCTCTCTGCAAGAACGTTCGACATGCTCAAAAGATGCGGCCAGCCTATTCATTATTGCGGGATGTAAACATTCGTTTTGGCAAACGTTTCGAGCGCGGTTTTTAGAGCGTGCCGACGCCGATTGTGCGGCGCCAACACTAAAACCTCTTAAAAAAGTAGTGCCCCACACCCCACACGTTACCGCCCTCATGCCCGAAAAGCCCCGCGGTCGCCAGGAAGAACAATCGCCATCGCCTTTCCCACAGCCGGGCATCGGCACCATAGGTTTGCTGCAGAATGGGTCGGATACGGTCAATTTTTTTGTCGAAATTTTCGAGCCAATCGAGCGCTGTCCGACGATAGTGCGACCCTGACCAGCGCCACTCCCGCTCGACGGTGAAAAGCTGATTGAAGCGATGGGGAAGGTCGAAGGCCGGCATGATGCCGCCGGTGAAGAAGTGCCGGGCGATCCAGTCGGCAGGATTGTTGTGGTCGAAACGATAGGATCGGTCGCGATGGTTAAACACATGCATGAAAAACCTGCCGTCCGGCTTCAGCCATGAGTGAACACGCTCGAACAACACACGCCAATTCGACATATGCTCGAACATTTCCACCGATACAACACGGTCGAAACGATCGCCCGTCGTGAAATCGTTCATATCGGCTGTCACTACAGAAAGGTTTGAAAACCCCCATTCTCCGGCACGACCGATTATATATTCGCGCTGCGACACGGAGTTCGAGACTGACGTGATGCGCGCATTTGGGAAACGGCCAGCCATATAGAGGGATAATGAACCCCATCCGCAGCCGAGTTCCAGAATATCCATGCCGTCCTCAAGGCCGGCATGGGCCGAGGTCTGGGCCAAAGCAACATTTTCAGCTTCATCCAGCGTGGTCGTGGCATCGTCATAATAACAGCAGGAATATTTGCGCTGCTCTCCCAGAACGAGCGCAAAAAATGCCGCTGGCACTTCATAATGCTGTTTGTTTGCATCGTCGGTATGGCTGGCAACGGGAAACTTCACCATATCCGCCGCGAAAGCCTCTTCCGCATCCGCTGTAATGGCGGCAAGCCGCCGCTTCGTCCGTGCGCAGAGCATATCTATTCCGGCGAGCGTCACGCTGTCGCTGAGCGGCGCGCGCTCGGCGGCGTTGATGGCGAGTGCGAGCATGTTCATGGCCTGTCCTCGTTCTTGCGCGGCCCCGGAAAAAAGGCGTTGACGCGTTGTTGAAGGGCGCGGAATTTTTCCCCGCGCGATTGGAGCATATGGTCTTCAAGCGGCGGAATGCCGGAAACGTGGACAAGCAGCCAGTACATCATCGCCGGTGCGGCGAGCGATACCCATGACAAGGCCTGCCCCTGAATGGCCAGCAGCGGAAAACCGCACCAGAAAAGCCATTCGAAAAAATAGTTGGGATGGCGGGAATAACGCCACAGTCCGATTTCGCAGACACTGTTTTTTGCCGCTGCGGTCTTTCTGAATTTCGAGAGCTGGGCGTCGGAGAGCGCTTCACCTGCCAGCGCGCCAAGGGCAACCACCATGGCGATAACGTCAACCATACGCGGAAACACATGGGTGTTGCTTGCCGCAAGATAGACCGCAAGAACGAGCACGAAAGCGGCGATTGCCTGTATCTGCAGGAAGATGAACAGCCGCAGGGCGGCAGCGCTCCCCCATTGCTCCATAAGCTTTGCATAGCGGGGATCTTCCCCGCCTCCTTGCGTGCGCATGCCAATATGGCCGGCAAGCCGAAGGGACCAGACAACGACCAGGAAAAGTGTAGCACCGCGCCGCCAGCCGTCTCCGCCGGCGAAAACAACAGCGAAAATTCCGCCAAGCCCGACACTCGCAGCCCAGACCGTGTCGATCCAGCCGCTTGAACCGGTTGCTCTCTGCAACGCCCAAGCGCCCGCCATCAGAAGCGACATGAGAATGGCAAGCGTCAGGACTACAGAAAACATCACTAATTCGCTCGCCATTTTGAATGGTTTAAGGTCGGGTTTCGTGATGGCAAATACGAGCGGACCGGCAAAATAGTTTCAGGCGCCGGACAAAATTTCAAAAAATCGATGCGCCGGTGAAACTGATCGGGCGGCCTCCTCGTACATGTCGCAGTCCCCAAGACTGGATTGGCAATTCGATAGCGAGGAAAAATGGTCGATACCGACGCGAAAAAAGAACAAAGCCGGCGCCGGATCGCCGTGGTCGGAACGGGAATTTCCGGTTTGTCGGCGGCCTGGCTTTTGTCGCAACGGCACGATGTCACGGTTTTCGAAGCGGCTGACCGCATCGGCGGCCACGCCAATACGGTGACGTTCAGCACGGACCAGGGACAAGTCCATGTCGATACCGGCTTCATTGTCTATAACGAGCGGACCTATCCCAATCTCACCGCGCTTTTCCAGAAACTGGGCGTGGCGACCGCGGCTTCGAACATGTCTTTCGCCGTTTCTCTGAATGATGGCTGTTTCGAATATTCCGGCGGAACGGGCCCTGGCCTGCTGGCCCAGAAGTCCAACATCCTGAGGCCACGTTTCTGGGCGATGCTTGCGGACCTTTTGCGCTTTTACCGCAACGCCCCACGCGACCTGCATTTGATGGGCGATCTGTCTCTCGACGAATATCTCTCCCGCAACCGGTATGGTTCAGCGTTCCGCGACGATCATCTTTACCCCATGGCTGCGGCCATCTGGTCCACGCCGGCCATGGAGGTCGGCCGTTATCCGGCGGCGCATTTCATCAAATTCTGCCGCAATCATGGCCTGCTGTTGCTGCGCAATCGGCCGGTCTGGCGCACAGTCATCGGCGGCTCGCGCGAATATGTGAAACGCATCACGGCGCCGTTTGCGGATCGAATTCGCCTCTCGACGCCGGTGAAGCGCATCCACCGCCTGCCGGACGGCGTCGAAATCACCACTGCGGACGGCAAAGCCGTGCGCTTCGATGACGTGGTAATAGCAACCCATGCGGATCAGGCGCTCGACATGCTCGCGGATGCAACACGCGCCGAACGGCGCATTCTTGGCGCTTTTGCCTACACCCAAAACCGTGCCGTGCTTCACACCGACAGCCGTTTCATGCCGCGCCGCCGCGCTGCCTGGTCAAGCTGGAACTATGTGGCCGACACGCGCATTGAAGCGGGCCAGCCGAGCATCACCTACTGGATGAACAGGCTTCAGCCGCTGGGCGAAATCCCGGACATTTTCGTAACGCTGAATCCGGCGCGGGAACCGGATCAAGGAAAAATCATCGCCGAGGAAACCTATCACCATCCGGTTTTTGACGCTGGCACCGAACAGATGCGTCAGGAGCTATGGGCCTTGCAGGGTCTGCGAAACACCTGGTTCTGCGGCGCTTATTTCGGATCCGGTTTTCATGAAGATGGTCTTCAGGCCGGCCTTGCCGTCGCCGAAGATCTTGGCGGCGTATCCCGTCCATGGAAGGTTGCTGACGACAACAACCGGATCATTCGCCTGGATTTGGCGACGATTGCGACAGACACGGAAATTATGGAGGCGATGGCATGACGCCTCCCCTCACCTCGGCGCTTTTTCCCGGCCATGTAACGCATGCGCGTTTCAAGCCGAAAACCCATAAGCTCGCCTACCGGATTTATTCGCTGCTCGTCGACCTTGATGAGTTGAACGTGCTCGACCGGAAATTGCGATTTTTCTCCGTAGACCGGTTCAACCTGTTCTCATTTCACAGCAGGGACCGCGGCAACCGCAGCGCCATCGAACTGCGCCAGCAGATCGAGGCAGCCATGACGGCGGCAGGCATGGCAGTGGACGGAGGGCCGATACGTCTGCTCACCATGCCGCGCGTACTCGGCTGGGCCTTCAACCCACTCAGTGTCTTCTTCTGCTACGGGCGCGACTTGTCGCTCAAAGCTATCCTCTGGGAGGTGGACAACACGTTTGGCGAGAGACACTCATACCTGATCCCCGTGGAAGCCGGCAAATCGACCGAGATCGTCCAGCGATGCGACAAGGCCTTTTATGTCTCTCCATTCATGGACATGGATCTCCACTATGTTTTCCGCGTCGCCCCGCCCGGCGACAGGCTGAAAATCGTCATCGATACTTTCGACAATGACGGCCTGATCCTGACGGCGCGGCATCTGGCCCGGCGTGTCGAATTGACGGACGGCGCGCTTCTGAAAGCTTTCTTCGCCATTCCTTTCCTGACGCTCAAGGTCATTTTGGGCATTTATTGGGAGGCCCTGAAAATTTGGCTGAAAGGCGTGCAGCTCAGAAAACGGCCGCTGCCGCCTGCCGGTCCAGTCTCCTTCCGTCATCCTTCATCGTCGCAAATCGAGGCCAAAATTCATGACTCCGTTTGACAATCTCACGGAATTATCGGCGAAGAATACGCGCCTGAACGACCGCTTCGGCCCAGGCATGTGGCTCATCAACCGGCTGTTGAGCAATATCGACAGGGGAAGATTACATATCATTCTTCCCGGCGGCGGCTTCATTGAAAAATCCGGCGCAACGAATGGCAGCGAGGCAATTCTTGTCCTGCATAGCTGGCGGGCGATCCGGCGGATGCTGCTGAACGGAGACATCGGCTTTGCAGAGGGTTTCATCGAAGGCGACTGGACCACACCAGATCTGACGGCGCTGATCCGCTTTGCGGCCCAAAATCGCGAGGCGTTCGCAAGGTCAATGCGCGGCAGCCTGCCGATGCGCCTTCTCAACCGCACTGCGCACGGGTTGAATGCCAATACCAGACGCGGCAGCCGCCGCAATATCGAAGCGCATTATGATCTCGGCAACGAGTTTTACCGGCAGTGGCTTGATCCCTCTATGCTGTATTCGTCGGCGATTTTCGATGACACGGCGTCTACGCTCGAAGCCGCCCAACTGAAAAAACTGAAACGTATCGTCGATAAACTGCAATTGAGCGGCGGCGAAAACATATTGGAGATCGGCTGCGGCTGGGGCGCACTCGCCATTCACCTTGTCACCCAGGCCGAAGCCAACGTCACCGGCATCACTCTCTCCCCCTCCCAGTTAAAATGGGCAAAAAATGCAGCGGAAAAAGCGGACAGTACAGACCGCATCGATCTTAGGCTGCAGGATTACCGCGACCTGAACGGCCAATTCGACAGGATTGTCTCCGTCGAAATGTTCGAAGCAGTCGGCGAGGCCTATTGGCCGAGCTATTTCGAAACGCTGAAAAGATGCCTGAAACCGGGCGGCAGCGCGGTGCTGCAAATCATTTCGATTGAAGAAAGCCGCTTCGATACATATCGGCGTAAGGCGGATTTCATCCAGAAATACGTCTTTCCCGGCGGCTTTCTGCCCTCAAATGCCGCGCTCGAAAAAGCGGTCGGCAAAACCGGCCTGAAGCTCACCGATAAGGAACTTTTCGGCCAGTCCTACGCGCTCACGCTCGCCGAATGGCGCCAGCGTTTTCATGCGCGGTGGCAGACGATTTCCCTGCTCGGCTTCGATGACCGCTTTCGGCGGCTTTGGGATTATTATCTTTGCTATTGCGAGGCAGGCTTTGCCGAGGGGAGCATAAACGTCGGCTTCTACACGATCGAACACAGATAAGGCGGGACCAAACTGCGGAGAGAGACAATGATGATCAACGGATTGACGGTTGCTTCCGTCCTATGGCCACTGCTGGTCGCGTCCAACGCCGCGGCGGCCGATATCGACGGCAACTGGGCGCGCGGAGACGGCAAGGCGAAAGTACTGATCGCGCCCTGCGGTGAAAATATCTGTGCCACAAACACCTGGATCAAGCAGGGCACCCCGAAGGAAAAGGCCGGGGACCGGCTGATCATGGACATAAAGCAGACAGAGGCAGGCAGCTATTCCGGCACCGCTTTCGACCCCCAGCGGGATAAATCCTACAGGATAACAGTGACAATAAACGGCAACGGCATGACCACGAAAGGCTGTATCATCGCCGGTCTGCTGTGCAAGGGCATAAACTGGACAAGGATCGACTAGCCACATCTCCACGTTGCTTCGACCCACATCGTCGCTTCCTTATCGATGCCCTGCAAAGGAAACCATCAATGAAAACCTATTTCGCAGCCTACCTTTTTACCCTCGTCGCCTTTCTGGTGATTGATTTCATCTGGTTGAGCACGATGGCGTCACGTCTTTACCGCCCGGCCATCGGCGATCTTCTGGCAGAAAACTTCCGGCTTGCTCCGGCGGTCGTCTTTTACCTCATCTATGCCGCCGGCCTAACCTTTCTTGCGGTTCGCCCGGCCTTTCAGACGGGGGAATGGACGACCGCGCTGCTTTATGGCGCAGTGGTCGGCTTCATGGCCTATGCCACTTACGACCTGACCAATCAGGCGACGTTGAAAAGCTGGTCCACGACCCTGACCGTCGCCGATCTTCTATGGGGAACCTTCGTCTCCGCGGCAGCGGCTACAATCGGCTATCTCATCACGGTGCGGCTGATCGGCCCGCTGGAAAATCCGACGGGCCTATGATGACGACATCCCTTCTTACCGGCCGCTTAAGTGCGATAACCCTGCGGCCCAGTCGTTGCCGGGTTCGCAGCATGAGCATGCATCTCTTGTCTTCCTGCGAAAGACGACCCTATAAAGGAGGCGCAGCAAGGAAGGTTCGAATGCAGGGCACAGAGATCGCAGGCCTTATCAACCGCGTCGGCATGGGTGATCGTTCAGCATTCGTCTCGCTTTATCAGGCAACCAGTCCGAAGCTTTTCGCGATCTGCCTGAAAATCCTGCGTGACAGAACGGAAGCCGAGGAGGCGCTGCAGGAAATCTATATCAAGGTATGGCAGCGGGCGCGAACATTTGCCGCCGGTGCTGGCAAACCCGCCACATGGCTTGCCGCCATTGCCCGCAACCATGCAATAGACACGATCCGCGCGCGCAAGCCCATAACCGACGACATTGAGGAAGTCTACGATCTTGCCGACGAGAGCGTCCGCGATCCTGAGCAGCAGATCGTTCTCGCCGATGAAGGCCGCAGGATCGAAGACTGCATGCGCGAGCTTGAGACCGTACACGCACAGGCGGTGCGCCGGGCCTATGTCGAGGGCCTGAGCTATCTCGAACTCGCCGAAGAATTGCGCGTGCCGCTCAACACGGTCAGAACCTGGCTACGACGCAGTCTTCTCAAACTCAGAGAGTGCATGCAGCGATGACGACGGGCGAACAGAGCGGCGGCAAGCATTCGCGCGACGACATTCTCGCCGGTGAATATGTTCTGGGCGTCCTGCCACTCGAAAAGCGTCGTGAACTGGAACGACGCATGCAGGACGACGCGGCCTTCGCACAGCTGGTGCAGCGTTGGGAGGCGGAGTTTTCCGACTTCAATGCCGATTACCAGGAGCAGGCACCGAGTGCCACTGTTCTTGCGCGTATCGAAGAACGCCTGTTCGGCAGCAGGACAGTCAATACCAATGGCGGCCTCTGGAATTCCGCGTCCTTCTGGCGCTGGATCTCGGTTGCCACCAGCGCAACCGCCGTGGCCGCCATCGTTTACGCCGCCTTCCCCGAAAAGTGGCAGGGCGCCACCCCGCTGGTGGCCGAACTTGCAACGACCGACAGCCAGGTTAATCTCCTCGCCTCCTACGATGCGGAATCCGGACGGATGCGCATTGTGCCCGTTGCAACCGGCAAGACCGACGAAAAATCGCTGGAACTGTGGCTGGTGATGGATGGCGGCAAGACCCGCTCGCTCGGCGTCTTCCAGCCCGGCACGAATGGCGATCTTATAATCCCCGCAGACATGCGCAACAGCATCACCGAAGGCACCACCTTCGCGATCAGCGTCGAACCTTTCGGCGGCTCGCCGACTGGTCAGGCAACCGGCCCTGTTATCGCCATCGGCACGGCGCGATGGGGATGAATATCGGAAGCTTGCCGATTTCGAGGCGAGTCCAGATCAACGCGTCACGATCCGATATGGGTCGTAACGGTCAGTCTCCGAAGCCGACGATGCCCTTTATTTCGGTGAACTCGTGCAGACCGAACCTGCCGTATTCCCGGCCGTTGCCCGACTGCTTGTAGCCGCCGAAGGGGGCAGCGCCATCCCAGGCGGAGTTGTTGAGGCGCACTATGCCTGTTCTGAGCCGTCGTGCGAAGGCACGTGCCTCCTCGGGCGCGCCTTGAATATAAGATGCCAGCCCATAGGGCGTGTCGTTAGCGATATCCGCCGCCTCGTCCTCGCCGCCATAACCGAGAATGGCAAGCACAGGCCCGAAAATCTCTTCACGCGCGATCGTCATGTCGTTCGTAACGCGCGCAAAGACTGTCGGCCGTATATAATAGCCGCTGTTCAGATGCGCTGGCCGGTCGAGCCCGCCGGCAACGAGCTCCGCCCCTTCCTCCATTCCCTTGCGGATGAGGCTCTGAATCTTGTCGAATTGCGTTTTGCTGGCAACCGGCCCGATATCCGTTTCGGCATCGCCGGGTGTACCGACACGGACCGATTCCGCCGCCCCACGGGCGATGCCAATCACCCGGTCCATTTGCTCCGCAGGGACGAGAAGACGGGTCGGCGCATTGCAGGACTGGCCGGAATTGGCAAAGCACCTGCTCACGCCGGCGCGCACGGCAGCGTCGAGGTCAGCGCTTCGGAGCACTATATTGGGCGATTTGCCGCCCAGTTCCTGATGCACGCGCTTCACCGTCGGGGCCGCCGCCTGCGCGACCGAAATGCCGGCGCGTGTCGAGCCGGTGAAGGAAACCATGTCGATATCGGGATGGCTCGCCAGCACCGTGCCCACGGTCGGGCCGTCGCCGTTGACGAGGTTGAACACGCCCTTGGGAACACCGGCTTCGTGCAGGATTTCTGCGAAAAGTATGGCGTTGAGCGGCGCGATTTCCGAGGGTTTCAGCACCATGGTGCAGCCGGTGGCGAGTGCCGGGGCGACCTTGCAGGCGATCTGGTTGATCGGCCAGTTCCACGGCGTGATCATGCCGACGACACCGATCGGTTCATGGACGATGCGGGTCGTGCCCTGCATGTATTCAAACGAAAAATCACGCATGGCGCGGATCGTCTGCTCGAAATGCGCCACTCCGATACCCGCCTGCTCATCCCGCGACATTTTTCGAGGAGCGCCCATCTCATGAGAGATCACGTCGCCGATCTCGTCCTGCCGACGTTTCAATATCTCAAGAATGCGCTCAAGCAGACCGAGGCGCTCTTCCCGCGTCGTCTGCGAAAAGGTAGCAAAGGCGCGACGCGCGGCGGCGATGGCGCGCTCGGCTTCCGCCGCCGATCCCATGGCTATCTCCGCGAAAGGCTCTTCGGTGGCGGGGTCGACGACGGATAGACGCTGGCCGCCGAGAGGATCGACCCAGGCGCCGTCGATATAGAATTTGAGATAGTTGTCCATATCCGTCTCCAATGATCTCAGCGGCCGGCCAGGATGAAGTCGGCGACCCGCTCCGCGATCATGATTGTGGGAATGTTGGTATTGGCGCAAGGGATCGACGGCATCAGCGATGCGTCGCAAACCCTCAATCCTTCCACGCCGTACACGCGGCCCGTAGACGACGCCACCGCCATGGGATCGTCAGCCGATCCCATGCGGCACGTTCCAGAAGGATGCCATGTACCGCCCACATGGCGGCGGACGAATTCCGTCAACGCCTCGTCGTCCTCAAGCAGCCCCCGCATGGTCGTGCCGAGTGTTATCGCGGAATGCACCAATGCGGGGCGCAGCGGACCCGCCACATCCAGAAGACCCGATAAAAGACCCCGCTGCAACGCGTTCCATGTCCCGGGTACAGCGACCTTCGCCACCCGGGGCGAATAGCTCGATGGAAAAACAGTGCCGCTGTGCCCCGCCATGAAAGGATCGGATAGGGCTTCAGCGCCCACGCGCAGCGCAAGCTTCAGCCGCGCCAGATCACGCTCGTCGCTCAGCATTCTGAAGTCGACCTCGGGCTCGACATGGGGATCAAGCGAAGCAAGCTTCACAAAGCCGCGCGAATAGGACTTGTTGACCCAGAAGAACAGGCTGCCCAGACGCAGACCAATGGAGTGCCAGCCGGATCGCGACAGGATGGCGGCATGCATGTCACCCTGCGGCGCGCCTTCGAGGCCGGACGAGAAACGCCAGATCGCCTGTTCGTGGTGTTCTCCCCTCTCACGCACCCGCATCTGCCGCGGCAGATAGGCAGCGACGGCGATCGAGGGATGCTCCATCAGATTGCGCCCGACGCCGCTGCGGCCGGCCACGACATTGCCCCCCACGGCGGCGATGTCACCGACGGGGCCGATACCGGAGCGCATCAGCAATGCGGGCGTGTGAATTGCGCCGGCCGAGACGATCACTTCCGCCGCATGGATCGTCTCCGCCGTAGCACCCGCCAATATCGCACCCGTGGCCAGACGACCATCGAACAGGATGCGGTCCGCGACACTTTCGGTGATGATCCTGAGATTAGGACGTTTGCGCACGTCCGGCGTCAGATAGGCAAGTGAGGTCGGCAAGCGCTCCCCGCTATCGCTGACGGCGATGGCGCCGCGAAAGACGCCGTCTTCCCAAGGTCCGTTCTGGTCCGGCCGTGTCGGATGGCCGCGGCGGTCGAGCGTTTTCATGACTCGGTCGACGAAGGGTGAAATCCTATCGTCGGATATGCGCCGGATCGTCAACGGCCCGGTCGTGCCGTGAAGCGGGCCGAAGAAATCCCTGTCGGCTTCGATCTTCAGAAAATAGGGCAGGCAATCGTCCCAGCCCCATCCGGCCGCCCCCAGTGCCTGCCACTCGGCATAGTCGGCCGGCGCACCCCGATTGGCCATCAGCGCATTGATCGCCGAACCTCCGCCCAGAAGCCGCGCCTGCTCGTAGCGACGCGGTGGACGGGGCGCCGTGTTGGAACGGGCATGGCCCATCAACGCCGTGAGCTGCGACCAGATATTGCGCGTATCGAGATAGGCACGGCCGGGATAACGGCTGCGCACCTCATCCGGGATATCGTCCGCCGAAATATTGCGCCCGGCCTCGACCAGAACGACTGTCCGCCGAGGATCTGCGGAAAGGCGTGCCGCCAGCACGCAGCCCGCCGATCCGCCGCCGAGGATCAGGTGATCGACAATCATGTTGCCCGTCCCTGCGAATATTCGGTGTTGCGGGCGTTGATCGCCGCCAGCATCAGCAGGATGAACGAGATCGCCGTCAGCAGGGAGCTGATCGAGGCGATGGTCGGATCGATCTCGTCCCTCAACGCGGTGAACATGCGCTTGGTGAGCGTCTGGTATTCACCGCCGGAAATGAAAAGCGAAACCACGGTCTCATCGATGGCGGAGATGAAGGCGAAGAGCAGACCGGAAATGACGCTCGGGCGGATTTGCGGCAGGGTGACGATGAAGAAGGTCCGCCAGCGGTTCATGCCGAGGCTTCGCGACACCATCTCCTGCGTATGGTCGAACTTGCGCAGCCCGACCAGGACGGAGGTGACGACATAGGGCAGGCCCAGCATGACATTGGCGAGGATCAGCCCGGCCAGCGAGGCAAGAAGCCCGATCTGCGCGTAAACCAGAAAGACGCCGACGGCGGTGATGACGATCGGCACGATCAGCGGCAGAAGCAGCAGCGCCTGCAGGCTGCGCACCAGCCGCGATTGCGTGAGGTTGAGAGCATAGGCCGCCGCAGTGCCGAAAATGGTGGCGATGACGGCGCTGGAGACAGCGACGATCAGGCTTACACGCGTTGCCTGCATCCAGGCGGCGCTGCCGAGATAGGCCTCATACCAGCGCAGCGACCAGGACGGCGGCGGGAAAGCGAGGAAGCGCGCGCCGGAAAAGGACATTGGCAGGATGATCAGGATGGGGATCATCAGCCAGGCGAGAACGAGGGCGACAAAGCCGTAGAGAAGGATTTTCGACAGGCTCATGCGTCACCTCGTTCCCATGATGCGTTCGAACGGAATGATAAGGCTCGCCAGCCGGAAAACCAGAAAAACGCAGACAAGCAGGACGACGCTGATCGACGAGGCCGCACCCCATTCGTTATAAACCTCGATGTTGCGCGAAACGAGCATGGAGACCATGTAGGTGCGCCCGCCGCCCAGCAGTTCCGGCGTGATATAAAAACCAAGGGTGAGCACGAAGACCAGCACCATGCCGGCGATCATGCCCGGCAGCGACAACGGCAGGAAAACCCGCCAGAATACATGCATGGGTGAGCCGCCGAGGCTGGCGCCGGCCATGGTCAGTTCCGTGGGTATTTTCTTCATCGTCGCATAAAGCGGCAGCACCATGAAGGGCAGCAGGATATGGATCGTCGCCATGACCGTGCCGAATTCGTTGTTGACCAGCCGGAGCGGCGCATCGATCAGGCCCGATCCCGTCAGAGCCGAATTGATGATGCCGTTGCGCTGCAGCAGGATGAGCCAGGCATAGGCGCGCACCAGAACGGATGTCCAGAAAGGCAGCAGCACCATGGCGAGAACAAGCACGCTCCAGCGCTGAGGCAGGCCCGCCGCCACATAGGCGACGGGATAGCCGAGGAGGACGGTCATCAGTGTGACGACCGCCGCAATGCGGAAGGTCTGAAGGAAGGTCATCCAGTAGACGGAATCCGTCAGGAACCGCTGATAGTGATCAAGCGTAAAGCCGCCATCCTGCCGGATCGACTGCCAGCCCAGCCACAGAAGCGGCAGGACCAGCAGAACGACGACGATAGCAAGCGCTGGCGCCAGCAGCATCAGCATGAGCCGTTGTTCACGCTGCTCATGCCGCGCCGACGGATTTCGTTTCGACTGTGCCATCAGTGACCCTCCACAGGCCGATGATTATTTCTGGATGAACTGCGCCCAGCGTTTTTGGGCCTCCTCGCCGGCCGGTGAACTCCACCACTCGTCCGACACCAGAACCTGAAGTGCGGCATTGTTCGGCGAACTCGGCATTTCGGCAGCGCGTTCCGGCGAGATCTTGCCGGTCTTATACGCTTCAGGATTGCCTGGACCGTAATCGATATAGGCCGGGAAATTCGCCTGGATTTCAGGGGTCAGCGCCGCATTGACGAACTTGACAGCCGTTTCGAGATTCGGCGCTCCCTTGAGAATGCAGAGCGACGTATACTGAAGGAATCCTTCATTGAACGAATAACCGATCGGCGCGCCCTCCTTCACCACCGCAGCAACGCGGCCGTTCCACGCCATCTCCATGTCGACTTCACCATCAGCCAGAAGCTGCGCCGACTGGGCGCCGGAGGTCCACCACACCGTGACATAGGGTTTGATCTCTTCGAGCTTCTTGAAAGCCCGGTCGACATCGAGCGGATAAAGTTTGTCCACTGGCACGCCGTCGGCGAGCAAAGCGGCCTCGAGCGTCGCCAGAGGATGGTTACGAAGCGCCCGCGTGCCCGGAAATTTTTTCACATCCCAGAAATCCGCCCAGCTCTTGGGCGGGTTGCCGCCGAACTTGTCCTTGTTGTAGGCGAGCACGCTCGAGTAGAATTCATAGGCGACCGAATAGGGGCTCTTGTATTCGGCCGGCATCTTTTCCGCATTGGGTATCTTGGAAAAATCGAGTTTCTCGATCATTCCCTGTTCCCCGCCGCGTATGCAATCCTTCGCCGGCGTGTCGATGACGTCCCAGACGATCTTGCCGGATGCGGACTGCGTCTTGATCACCGGCCAGGCATCCGGCGCGCTGTCCTGATTGACAGTGATGCCAAGCAGCTTGGCGACGGGATCGAGGATCGCCTTGGTCTGCGCCTCCTGATAGGCGCCGCCCTGCGAGACGAAGGTGACCTGTTCCGCCGACGCCAGGCCAGCCGAAAAGACGGCGGCGGATGCGGAAAGCACGAGCATGGAAAATCTGTATTTCATTTGTCGTTCTCCTCTTTTATGGCGAGGCGATGTCGCCCCTGTTGGCATGCGACTGTCGGGTCTTAGCGCCCGATTGCATCGAGGAACTGATACCAGCCGGCGACGAGCCGGACGGCTGGCTCCCTGATGGGATAAAATGGCACGGGTTTGAGCGGCTCCGCGGTCAAGAGCCCGAGATCGGGGCTTTGCCCGGCAACCATGGCCGCAACGTAGCGGCCCATGTTGGAGGCCATGGCTACCCCGGTTCCATTATAACCGACTGCATAGACGACCCGGTCGTCCAGCCGGCCCAGGTGTGGAATGCTGTCCATCGTCATGGCCACGAGGCCGGACCAGCGATGGGTGACAGATACCGTTGCGAGTTCTGGAAACTGCCGTACCATGGCCTTGTGCAGTGCCGCAAACGCGCTTTCGGAATCCGCCTTGCCGAAGGCGCCGCGCCCGCCATACATCACACGGTCTCCGACCTTGCGGAACCAGCGCATCATGCGCCGCGTCTCGGTATAGCTACGTCCCTGCGACAGGAGGGAAGCACCCGGTCTGCCGGTCAGCGGCTCGGTCGCAATCATCGCGGAGCGGAAGGGAATGATGGATTTGCGGACCGCCGACGTGGCCGGCGTCAGATCGGAATAGGAATTGGTGGCGATCACCACCTGGCGGGCCGAAACGACACCGTCAGGCGTTTCAAGAACGATGCCGGCGCCATCTTGCCTGAATGCCGCCACCGGCGTCTTCTCGTGGATCGCGATGCCTGCGGCACTCAATCCGGCCGCCATGCCCAAAACGAAATTCAAGGGGTGAATGACGCCGCCATGGGTATTGAGCATGCCGCCGACGAAATCGCGTGAGCCCGTCTCCGCCTCCATTTCCTCTGGTGAGAGAATGGTGCAGGCGTGGTCGCCAAGCGATCCACGCAGCCACTCGACTTCTTTTTTCAGGCCATCGAGCGACAACTGATTGTGGGCACAGCGCAGCGAACCGGTTGGGCGATAATCGGCAGCGGCGATTGCATAATCGTCTACCAGTTCGCCGACATGATCGATGGCCTCGATACCGAGATCATGCATGCGCCGCGCCGTCTCCAGCCCGTAGCGGGCGGCGATGTCGGAAAAGGAAAGCCGGAACTTGCCCGACACAACGCCACCATTGCGGCCGCTCGCACCCCAACCGATCCGGCTTGCCTCCAGCAACACCGGAGACAGGCCGCGGCGGGCCAGATAGCGCGCCGCGGAAAGGCCCGTATAGCCGCCGCCGATGATCGCGACATCGAACCGACGATCGCCCGAGAGCCGGTCGAAGGCGGGACGGCTCGAAGCCGTCTCCTGCCAGAGGGAGTGGATATCAGGAAAAGGGGGGCGTGCGGCCATCGGTCCGGCTCTCTCGCTTTCAGGCTGCCGTCGCCGTCTTGACGCCGGCAGCAAGCTCCGCGTCCACCGCATCGGCCAGTTGCTTGAGCGAGGAGAAGTGGAAGTCGGGCCTGGTCACCACCTTCGGAGCCGGCGTGCCGCCGAACCCCTGCTGGCCCTGGCGACGCTCGATCCAGCAGGTCGTGTAGCCAAGTTCGCGGGCCACGCCGATATCGTGATGCTGGCTCTGGGCGACATGCAGGATTTCCGTCTGCTTGAAGCCGAAAGCCGACTGACGCCCCTTGTTGAAGGCGAAAAATTGCGGATTGGGCTTGGCGCATCCGGCCTCATCACAGGTGACGCTGTCGTGAAACGGATTGCCGAGCGTATCGGAATAGGCGGAAAACGCCGTCCGGTCGGCATTCGTCATGGCGACAAGACGAAAGTTCTTGCGCAGGCGGGCGAGCGCCTCCACGGAATCCGCGAAAGCAGGCCAGCGCAGCACGGCAAGCTGGAAGGCTTCCGCCGTGGCGTCATCATTGTTGAAACCGAGTTCGTTGGCGAGAGAAAGATAGACGTCCTTCATGGCGAAGGAAGACCGTCCATAGAACTTGTCGCGGCCGCGCTTGTAGGGTTCGAAAATCTCGTCGTCGGTGGCCCTGGCCGCCTTTTCACCGCCAAGCGCACGCACCGCATTGAGCACACCCGTTTCGAAATCGATCAAAGTGCCGACCACATCGAAGGTCATGACCTTGAATTGCGTAAGCTGCATAGTCTTTATCCTTGTTGACTGCATGGAATGGAATGTCTCAACCCGCTTCGGGAACGATCACCGTGTCTTCCGGGTGGAGTGAAAGCGCGATCGCCTCACCCGGCGATTTCATCAGCGCACGGCCGGCATGGTTGCTGGGAAGCCGGAAACTCAGATCGTCGCCGCTGTCCAGCCGCACGAAAACCCGAATGCTTTCGCCCTGATAAAGCGTATCCGTGACGGTGCCTGTCAGCCTGTTGCCGCCATCGGCTTGAGCGCCATCCGCCACCACGAGTTTTTCCGAATGGACCACGAGATGCAGGTTTTCGCCTTCCGGCACGCGATGCGCCGTGTGCAGCAGCCGGTCTCCCAGCAGCACCGCCGTTTCGCTTTCGCGCCGAACCGCAAGCAGGGTCGCCTCGCCTATGAAGCGGGCGACAAAGGCGTTGACGGGACGGTCATGAAGACGCTCCGGCGTATCGACCTGCACCAGACGTCCCCTGTGCATGATCGCCACGCGGTCGCTCATCGTCAGCGCCTCGCGCTGATCGTGCGTGACATAGACGATCGTGGCGCCGAGCCGCTTATGCAGCCGTTTGAGTTCGATCTGCATGGTCTCGCGCAGCTGCTTGTCGAGCGCCGAAAGCGGCTCGTCCATGAGAATGAGGCCGGGCTCGAAGATCATGGCGCGCGCCAGCGCCACGCGCTGACGTTGGCCGCCCGACAATTCGTGGATACGCCTGTTCTCATAGCCGGTGAGTTCGACCATCTCGAGCGCGGCCTTGAGTTTCGCCGGCCAGCTCGCCTTCGGTAGCCGCCGCGCCCTTAGCGGAAAGGTGATGTTTTCGCCCACACTCATATGCGGAAACAACGCGTAGTTCTGAAAGACGATACCGATATCCCGCTTATGCGGCGGCTCAAATGTAATATCCCGGTCGCCTAACCAAATTGACCCCGATGTCGGCTGGACAAAGCCGCCGAGAATTCCCAGCAACGTGGTCTTGCCTGACCCCGAAGGCCCGAGAATGGAAACGAATTCGCCGGGAGCGACATCGAGGTTGACATCGTCCAGCGCACGAAACGTTCCGTAGCACTTGACCGCCTCTTTGATGGAAACGCCTACCCGCTCTGTATTTGGCTGCTCAATCATATGATTCCACTAAAAAATCCCAGTACGTTCGGTGGTGCTCCGACGTATGGCAGCGCGTTTTTGCGGAACGAAGAGCAGATTTTCAGCCTGTGACGCCCAGCGCCGGCCTGAAACCAATCTGCCGCGTTCCCCTCAATTCATGGAAGGTCTCTCGCCTTCGTTGACAGCAAAGAGACCAAACAAAAGGCGGATACGCAATTGAAAAAAAATCTATTCGATGTTACAAAATGTAATGACATTCCTTCGCCGCTCCCTGCCCTCCATGAATGGCCTCTTTACTTTCGAGGCCGCTGCGCGCTGCGGCAGTTTTTCGAGGGCAGCAGACGAATTGAACGTGACGCCGGCAGCTGTGAGCCGCATGATGTCCCGGCTGGAGGAACATCTTGATACGACATTGTTTCTTCGGCAGCCCGGTGGCGTGATACTGACGGAACCCGGCCAGCTGCTGTTCGATGCGATCGCCAGAGGCTTCGCCGGAATAG
The DNA here is from genome assembly GCF_059511785.1 of Agrobacterium sp. LEGMi-208b. Classification (NCBI taxonomy): domain Bacteria; kingdom Pseudomonadati; phylum Pseudomonadota; class Alphaproteobacteria; order Hyphomicrobiales; family Rhizobiaceae; genus Agrobacterium; species Agrobacterium sp. LEGMi-208b. The sequence goes on along the minus strand of NZ_CM183446.1, from coordinate 1,621,273 downwards.
AAAGCGCCCTGCGGGAAATCGAGGATCGCCGAACCGGTATCGAAACCGTATCCCTTTCCGTCTCGACCGGCTTCACCACGCACTGGATGATGCCGAGAATGGCCGAATTCAAAAGGGAATTTCCCAATGTCGATCTTCGGTTTCAGCTCATGATGGGCGCCCTGTCGGGGCCGGTCAATGACGTCGATCTTGGGATGCGCTTCGTCGATGGACCGGACAGGCATCACGAGGCAGCTTTCGTCATGCCCGAAATCTTGCTGCCGATCTGCAGTCCGGGTTACAGGGAAAGCCATGCCATTTCCGGCAACGATATTGATCGCGTGCCGGATACGACGATCAATTTAAGCGATGCGCAGCCCAACTGGTCGACGCTGTTCACACCGGCCAGCGGCAGCGACCCGCAGAATTCGATGATCTTCTCCGATTACGCCATCGTCGTGCAGGCTGCTCTCCTGGGCCAGGGCGTGGCGCTTGGCTGGCTCAACGTCGTCGCCCATTGGCTACGGACGCGGACACTGGTTCCAGCGAGTGAACACCTGATGGTCACCGGCCGGCGCTGCCATCTTATCCGGCTGCGAACCAAACCCGCCCGACCAATCGTCACGCAGGTCAAGGAATGGATGATCCGTGAATTAAAGGCGGATGTCGATGCGGTGAGTGCGCTTTATCCATCCCTGAACATCGGCGGCGTGGGAAGCGATACCATCAACTAAAAACTAAAATTTTGAACACGCTCGAGCCGACATAGCCAGAACAACCCTTCGTTCCGCTATTGTCACCAGATAAAGAAACTGACATCATCGGCCGGCAGGCTCAAAATGGGCCGCTTATATTCCATGAGCAGGGTGGCTCTCGACCGGAAACGGGCGGGAGCTTTTTATTTTTTGGTGGGCGATGATGCATTCAGAAAGCTGGCGGGTGGGTGTGCTGTTCTCCGAAACGGGAGTGACCGGAGCCGTGGAAACAACCCAGAGAGCTGCTACCTTGCTGGCGATAGATGAAATCAACGCAGCCGGTGGCGTGCTCGGCCGAACGATAGAGCCTGTGGCCTACGATCCGCAATCAACTCCCAGTCTCTATAAGGAGCTTGCGGTCAAACTTTGCGACGAAGATCGGGTCCGTGTCGTTTTCGGCTGCCACATGTCGAGCACCCGCAAAGCCGCTCTTCCCGTCATCGAGGCCCGTGATGCTTTGCTGTTTTACCCGACTTTGTACGAGGGGTTCGAATACTCCAGGCATTGCATCTACACAGGTGCAGCTCCCAATCAGAACTCCGTTCAATTGGTCGATTTCCTCACCAAGCACTATGGAAAGCGGGTTTTTCTTGTGGGGTCGAACTACGTCTATCCTTATGAATCGAACCGTACGATCAGCGACCTCTTCCTTCAGCTCGGCGGGCAGGTTCTGGACGAGATGTATGTTCCGCTGAACCTCAAAACTGAGGACGTCGCCAAGATCATCCGGCACATTCGAGCGGCACAGCCGGATGTCATCTATTCGACGATCGTGGGCGACGGTATCATTCCCTTTTACACCGCGTTCAGGGAGGCGGGTTTTGATGCAGCGACGATGCCGATCGCCAGTCAGTCGACAAGCGAGGCCGACGTGATCCGTATGCGGCCAGACGTGGCCGAAGGGCATATCACCGCAGCGCCGTTTTTCGCCTCTCTGGATACACCCCGCGCCCGCGCTTTCGTCTCGGCTTACCAACAGCGTTATGGTCAAGAGATGCTGCCAACCGCTCCGGCCGAAGCGGCCTATTTCCAGGTCTATCTCTATGCGGCGGCTTTGCAGCGAGCCGGTGGTGATGGGCTTGAGCAGCTTCTGCCGGCCCTCTACGAGGTGGAATATGATGCCCCGCAGGGCGCTGTGAAGATAGACCGGCTGACCAACCACACACATCTGTGGCCAAGAGTGGCGAGGGTGAATGCGCAGGGCGGCTACGACATCGTCTACGATCCGTCGCTGCGGGTGGCGCCGGATCCGTTCATGCGCGAATATCGCCCGGACTTGACGCAGACTTTCCCACATCGTGTTCAGGTCTGAGAGGGAGCGACGATGTCTTTCGCCCTTCTCAGAGATTTGCGCGATCTCAAGGTTCTGGTCATCCATCCCCGGACATCCGAAGGAGAGTTTCTCGTTGATCATCTACGACGTATCGGTTGCACGGTCAGTTGCCTCTGGCCGGTCCCTGCAGAGTTACCCCACGGCACGGATGTCGTGTTCCTCGCCATGGAAGATGAGGCACGACCGGAAATCGAGCGCCTACTCAAATGTCTGCCCAATCCTGCTCCTACCATGCTCGCCATCGTCGGTTACGAAAATCCCTCGACGTTGCAGATCGTTCTGGAAAGCGGCGCCCTTGCCATTGTCGAGAGGCCGATCAAGCCGTTCGGTCTGCTGACCAATCTCGCCATCGCCCGCAGTCTGTGGCTGGAGCGCCAAAAGCTCGTGAAGGAAGCGCGCAAATATAAGCGCAAGGTATTGGGAGACCAGAAACTTGCCCGCGCCAAGGCGATCTTGATGGCCAATCGTGGCACCAGCGAAAACGAGGCGTACCGCGAAATGCGGGAGCAGGCGATGGCCCGGCGCGTACCGATCGATGAAATCGCCAATTCGATTATCAACGCCGAACAGCTCTTGCGCCGTCCCCAAAAACATGATTAGTTTTTCATGTGTTTCAAAGGAACACCTCCGGCACGTCCCTTCGTTTTGCGAAGCCATGTGCCGCTGTTGCACGCGGCGAGGCCGTGATGCTGTGATGGCAAGGGTGCCCGCAGGCTGTGACAGGCCTCGCGGGTTTTTTGTTGTCTGCTGACAGTGACGTCAGCCTTCCTACACTTTTTTCGGCATGAAGCCGGGCCGTTGAGCCGGGCAGTGCCACCGTGTGCGCCAATCAAAAAAGGGGAACCAAGATGGTGTTCAACAGACGTGAATTTCTCAAAACCGCAGCCACCGCTTCCGCCGCACTCGCCCTGCCTGCCCTGGGCAGCCGGGCCTTTGCAGCCGATACGATCAAGGTCGGCGCACTCTACTCGCAGACAGGCGGGCTTTCCGTTGCCGAAAAGCTTCTTGCTAACGGCGTGATGATGGCCGTGGCCGAAATCAACGCCGCCGGCGGCGTTCTCGGCCGTCCGGTCGAGGTAGTCGTTGAAGACGGAGCCTCCGATCCGAAGATCTTCAGCGAGAAAGCCTCGAAGCTGATCCTCAAGGACAAGATTTCAACCGTATTCGGCTGCCACACATCCGCAAGCCGCAAGGCCGTGCTGCCGATCTTCGAACGGCGCGGCGCGATGCTGTTCTATCAGACACATTATGAAGGCTTCGAGTGCTCACGCAACGTCATCTACTCCGGCGCCGTTCCGAACCAGCAGCTCTCCAACTACATTCCCTGGATCGTCGAGAAACTGGGCAAGAAGAAGTTCTTCATCGTCGGCTCGAACTACGTCTATCCGCGCGAGATGGCCAAGGTTTCCAAAAAACTGATCGAGGCAGCCGGCGCGGAATGGGTAGCGGACGAATATCTGGAGCTAGGCCACTCGGAATGGGCGGTCATGGTCAGCAAGATCAAGGAATCGGGCGCGGATGTGGTTCTTTCCAACGTGGTCGGCGACTCGATCATTGCCTTTTACCGCGAATTCAAGAACCAGGGCCTCTCGCAGGACGTCATCCCGATCTGCGCGACGGTAACTTCCGAAATCGAGATCGCGGCCATGGGGGCTGAATACGCGGCAGGAAGCTACACCTCTTTCCCCTATTTCATGTCGATTGAAACGCCGGCGAACAAAAGCTTCATCGACCGTTTCAGAACCTTCGTCAACGATCCCAAGGCCGTGACATACCATTCGCTGGAGGCCGCCTATTTCCAGGTGTTTCTGTGGAAGCAGGCAGTTGAGAAGTCCGGCGATCTGTCAGCCGACGCGATCCGGGCCGGCATTCGCGGCCAGACCTATGACGCGCCCGGCGGCAAGGTGACGACCGACCCCGACAACCTGCATTGCTGGCTGACGCCACGCATCGGACAGTGGCAGCCGGACGGCCAGAGCAAGGTGGTCAACGCCTATCCGGCACCGATCAAGCCGCTTCCCTATTCTGCTTATGGCGAGACGGAGAGCAACCTGTTCTGCACCGCCAAGGGTCTCGACGCAGCAAAACTCAAGGGCTGACCCCTCCTGCGCGTTGTCCCGCCAGCCATGCCTGGCGGGACCATGTCTCGGCAAGGCGGATCTGCGCTTTTCTTCTGCGCGGCGCCAATCCGCTTTCGGATTGGCAAGAAGCAGGAAAACCCGACCCGCCCTTCTCACGAACGGTGGCTTCATGCTCGACATTCTTTTTATCGGCCTCAGTCTCGGCTCGATCCTTCTTCTGGTGGCGCTCGGTCTCGCCATAACCTACGGCGCCATGGGCGTCATCAACATGGCCCATGGCGAAATGGTCATGATCGGCGCCTACGTCGCCGTCCTCTCCGGCATATGGCTCAAGACAAGCCTGCTGCTCGCGATACCGCTGGCGTTCATCGTGACCGCGTTGCTCGGCCTGCTGATCGAACGGCTGGTCGTGCGGCGACTTTATGGTCGTTTGCTGGATACGCTTCTCGCTACCTGGGGCATCGCCATCCTTCTGCAGCAGGCCGTGAGGCTCGAATTCGGCCTGTCCTTTTTCGGCATCCATATCGAAGGCCTTGGAGCCGGCCTGCAAAACGTCGGCGTGCCTTCGTATCTGCAGGGTACCTTCAGCCTGGCAGGCGTGGAGATCAATGCTTACCGCGCTTTCATCATCGCGGTTGCCGCCGCGCTGACGCTGGTGACATGGTTCATTCTCTATCGAACGACGGCGGGCATGCAGGTTCGCGCGATCATCCGCAATCCGAAAATGGCCGCAGCCTGTGGTACCGACGTGAAACGCGTCAACGCCATGACTTTCGCCTTCGGGTCCGGTCTTGCGGGCGTCGCCGGTGTCATGATGTCCGGCTTTAAAACCGTTTTCCCGGACATGGGCACGACGATGGTCGTTGACGGCTTCATGGTCGTGGTCATGGGAGGCATTGGCAGCCTGTTCGGCACCATCCTGTCTTCGGGGTTATTGGGGGAGGTCAATGCGCTGGTGGCCATCGGCACGAACGACATTCTGGCGCGCGCCGTTGTTTTCGGGGTCGTCATCCTCGTCATTCTCGTCAAGCCCAGCGGGCTGTTCTCGTTCAAGGGGCGCTGACATGAGTATCCAACGAAAATTCCAGATCGCCGCTTACGTCATTTTCATAGCATTACTTTTTGCAGCGCCCGTTTTCGGTGACGAGTTCTGGCTGAATCGCATCTCGAAATATCTGGTCTACGGCATGCTCGGCGTCGCCATTGCGCTGACATGGGGATATGCGGGCATTCTCAATCTCGGCCAGGGACTGTTTTTTGGTCTGGGCGCCTATATGCTCGCCATGTCCCTGAAGCTGTCGAGCCTGACCAGTCTGCAACAGGGCTCCGACAAGCCGGTGCCGGATTTCATGCTCTGGAACGCCGAACCCGGTGCACCCACGGAACTGTGCTGTATCAACAAGGGCTCTTTCCTCTGGCTTCCGTTTCAAAGCCAGTCGGTCGGTCTCGTGCTCGGCATCGTGCTTCCGGTGGTGGTGGCCGGCGCACTCGGTATGCTGGTTTTCCGCAAGCGCATTTCCGGTGTCTTCGTCTCGATCATTACATTGGCGCTGGTTCTGCTCGTGCGTCTCGTGATGGTCGATGCGCAGCCGGTGACGAATGGCTTCAACGGCCTGACCGATCTTGGCTGGCTGACGATCGGTGGCATCGAATTCGACCCTTACAGCCGGGCGACCTATTATTTGTGTGCCATATGCCTGTCGTTGACGCTCATCGGTGCGCGTCTTGTTGTGGAAACCCGTGCAGGCATGATCCTGCAGGCGATCCGCGACGATCAGGTGCGCGCCCGCTATCTCGGTTTCGACGTCTCGCTTTACCAGGTGTTCTTCTTTGCCATCTCAGCCGGGATCGCCGGCGTTGCCGGTATGCTTTATGTGGTCGTTGCGGAGTTCGCCTCTCCGACCTTCATGGATCTGTCTTTCTCGGTGACAATGGTCGTCTGGGCTGCCGTTGGCGGTCGCTCCTCCCTGCTCGGTGCCTGTATCGGCGCGATCCTGATCAACATGATCGAGGCGGAGGTCAGCGAAACCGAAGCGCTGGTCGAGGCGTGGAAAGCGATCATCGGCCTCATCTTCGTCCTCGTCGTCCTGTTCATGCCGCGCGGACTTGGCGGCCTCGCGCATGATGTGCTGCGACAGCTCCTCCGCCGGGTCAAACCAGATGCGGCGTCTTCATCGTTGCAGCAACAAAGCGAGGCATTGTGATATGAGTGCAATCGCATTGACCATCGACGGTCTCAGCGTCGATTTCGGCGGCTTCAGAGCCGTCAACAATGCCAGCATCACCGTCGAAGATGGCGAGCTACGGGTGTTGCTCGGCGCAAACGGCGCCGGCAAGACGACCCTGATGGATCTGATCAGCGGCAAGACACGCAGCACGCAGGGCAAGGTCTTCGTCTACGACACCAACATCACCAATTGGCCTGAGCACAAAATAGCGCGCGCCGGCATCGGTCGGAAATTTCAGATCCCCAGCATTTTTCGCGATCTTACCGTGCGTCAGAATCTGGAAGTGGCGAATTGCCGAAATCCCTCCGTTTTCGCCAACCTCCGGTTTGGGTTTTCGCGCGCGGAAGCCAAACGCATCGATGAGGTGCTCGCCCTCACGGGCCTCGAAGCGGAAGAGGACATGACGGCCGCTTATCTCAGCCATGGCCAGACGCAATGGCTGGAACTCGGCATGCTCATCGTTCAGGATCCCAAGGTCGTTCTGCTGGACGAACCGACAGCCGGCATGACCCAGGCCGAGACCCGCAAGACGGCCCAGATCATCAAAAACCTCAAAGGCCGCCACACCATTCTCGTCGTCGAGCATGACATGGGGTTTGTGCGTGAAATCGCCGAGCGCATAACCGTCCTTCATCTGGGAGAGGTTCTGGCAGAAGGAAGCGTCGAGGATATCGAGCACAATCCGAAAGTCCGTGAAGCCTATCTCGGTTCGAAAGGAATTTCCTGATGCTGACATTGAAAGACGTGCACAGTTATTACGGCCGCAGCCATATCCTGCACGGGGTCACACTCGATGTTCCAACCGGCAAGGTGACGAGTATTCTCGGCCGCAACGGCACTGGCAAGACGACCCTGTTGAAAACCCTGATGGCGCTGACCGACCGGGTGACGGGTGAAATGCATCTGCAGGGAAAAGATATCGCCGCCGCCCCGACGCATATGAGAGCACGGGCGGGGATCGCCTATGTCCCCCAGGGCAGGGAGATCATTCCCGATTTTACCATCCGCGAAAACATCCTGATGGGCGCTTTCGCGCGTGCCGATCGCAAACGCGAAATTCCAGCGCTGGTGCCCGAACTTTTTCCGTATCTGATGGCCAATCTCGATCGACCGGGTGGTGTGCTTTCAGGCGGCCAGCAACAGCAGCTCGCCATCGCACGTGCGCTGGCCGCAGATCCGAAAGTGTTGCTTCTCGATGAGCCAAACGAAGGCATTCAGCCCTCCATCGTCGAGGAGATCGAAAAGATCATTATACGGCTCAATCGCGAGATCGGCATGACGATCATTCTCGTTGAGCAAAACGTCGCATTTGCGCGGCACTCATCTCACCAGTTCGCCATGCTGGAAAAGGGAACCGTGGTCGCGGCAGGCGCCATCGACACGCTCTCCGATGCACTTATTCATCGGCATATGGCTGTCTGAAACGGACTGAAATCCTTGGTAAAGAAAATGGGGACCATCATGACATCGACACAGAGCTACACCGCTGCCGCCATCCAGTTCGAGCCGACCATGTTCGAAAAGGCGCGCAATATCGCGCGGCTGGCCGCTCTTTGCGAGGAAGCGGCAGAAGCAGGTGCGCGCCTAATCGTCACGCCGGAAATGGGCACGACAGGTTATTGCTGGTTTGACAGGGCCGAAGTAAAGCCTTTCGTGGAAGCCATTCCCGGACCGACAACCGATGTTTTTCAGGCCATTGCCAGCAGACACCGCTGCTATATCGTCATCGGCATGCCGGAAGTCGAACCGGCGAGCGATCTCTATTACAACACCGCCGTTCTGATCGGTCCCGATGGCGTTGTCGGTCGGCATCGTAAGTCACATCCTTATATCGCCGAGCCCAAATGGGCCGCCAATGGCGATATCGTCCATGAGGTCTTCGAAACGGAGATCGGCCGGATTTCGATGCTAGTCTGCATGGATCTGCACTTCTTCGAAACGGCACGGCTGGAAGCTCTGGCCGGTGCCGACATCATCTGCCACATCTCCAACTGGCTGCAGGAGAGAGCACCTGCCCCCTACTGGATCAACCGCGCCTTTGAAAACGCCTGCTATGTCATCGAAAGCAACCGGTGGGGGCTGGAGAGAACGGTGCAGTTTTCCGGGGGAAGCTGCCTGATCGAGCCCGACGGAACGGTTGCCGCGTCCATTGATACTGGCGACGGGATTGCCTACGGCAAGGTCGATCTCGCCCGCGCACGCCGCCGCGAAGTCTTAAGCGAACCCGTCTTCAAGTCCCGACGACCCGAGCTTTACATGAACATGATGACCAACAGCTTCACTTGGAATCCGGGCGACTACTTCCGCCTCTATGGCTATCAGCCCATCCCGCGCGGGCGCAAATCGCACGCGGCCGTTGCCCAGTTCGCCCCCTCCTCCGTGATCGCAGACAACATCGCCCGCATCACCGCACTGGCCACAGAAGCAAAGGCGACGACAGCGCCGGACATTCTGGTTTTCCCGGAACTGTCGCTGACCGGGCTTGAGGCTCCCCACACCCGGGCGGAACCGCTTTCAGGCCCGACGGTCTCCGCCTTCGTGCGCCTGGCAATGAAGCTCGGCTTCTATCTTGTCGCCGGATTTGCCGAGGCGGACGGAGACAAAGTCTATAACACAGCAGTGCTCGCCGGCCCCGAGGGGCTGGTGGGCAGCTATCGCAAGACGCATCTCGGTATTGCCGACAGCTGGGCGGCAGCCGGTGACGAATGGAAAATATACGATCTTGCCATCGGCCGAGTGGGTCTGGCGATTGGCCACGACGCGCTTTATCCGGAAGCGATCCGTTCGCTCTCTCTTATGGGGTGCGATCTGATAGCCTGCCCTTCGGCAATTGCCGGTACGTTCACCGGAAGCCACGCGGGAACGAAAATCCCGCACAACTATCCCATCCCGAAGGGCGCCGACCCCTTTCACTGGCATGCTTTGCGGGTTCGTGGGGGCGAGAACAATGTCTATTTGGCCTTCGCCAATGTGCTTGATGAGACGGAGGGATATCTGGGCAAGAGTGCCGTGTTCGGGCCGGACTCCTTTGCCTTTCCGCGTCAGGAATCGGTGATATTGGATGAGGAAGGAATAGCCGGTGCGACTGTCGACACCACCAATCTCGACACACCCTATCCAACGAACATCGTCCGTCGAAAAGACCTTGTTGTCATGCGGCAGCCGCATCATTATCAGCCCCTCGTCAAATGGCATCAGTGAAAGGCTGGCAGGATGTCCGCATTCACATTCGCAACCGTCCCGCAGATCATTGCGGGACCCGGCTCTATCGCAAGGCTTTCGGAGCTGAGGAGCCTGCTCGGTCCGCGCGTTCTGGTGATTTCAGACGATGGTGTCGTCAAGGCGGGGCTCGTTCAGCCAACACTTGCCAGCCTTACAGAGGCCGGCGCCGAAACATCGATCTTCACCGGCGTTGTCGCTGATCCGCCGGAAGCCATCATCCATACGGCATTGGCACAGGCGGTGACGTTTGGCACAACCGGTGTGCTGGGCATCGGCGGCGGCTCGTCGCTCGATGTCGCAAAGCTTGTGGCGCTCATTGCCAAAAGCGGCGAAGCGCTCAAGACTATCTACGGCGTTGGCAAAGTGACGGGGGAGCGTCTGCCGCTGGTGCTCGTGCCGACAACGGCCGGTACCGGATCGGAAGTCACGCCGATTTCGATCGTCACCACGGGCGAACACCAGAAAAAGGGCGTAGTATCACCCGTACTTCTGCCGGACTTGGCACTTCTCGACGCGAACCTGACCATCGGACTTCCTCCCGCCGTGACCGCGGCGACGGGAATTGACGCAATGGTCCACGCCATCGAGGCCTTCACGTCCGCCAGTGCAAACAACAATCCCGTTTCCCGTGCCCTTGCCAAAGAAGCCCTGCGGCTTCTCGGAGCGAATATCGCGGTCGCCGTCGAGGATGGAACCGACCTTGCCGCCAGACAGTCGATGCTGCTGGGTGCAATGCTGGCGGGACAGGCCTTTGCTAATTCGCCTGTCGCTGCCGTTCATGCTCTCGCCTATCCGATCGGAGGCCGCTACAGCGTTCCCCACGGTCTTTCCAACAGTCTGGTACTGCCGCACGTCTTGCGCTTCAACGCGACGGTGTGTGGTGACGCCTACGCGGAGCTGGCGCCGTGTCTCTTTCCTCACCTTGAGCCTGCCGATCAGAACGGACGGCTCTCCGGTTTCATCGACGGACTGACGATGCTGCCAGTGCGCCTTAATCTTCCCGTAAGGCTGCGGCATGTCGGAATTCCAAAGGAGGGAATTCCTCTGCTCGCGGAAAGCGCGATGGAGCAGACCCGCCTGCTGGTCAACAACCCTCGTACCATGACGCTATCGGATGCCGCCAGTATCTACGAGGTTGCCTGGTAAGCATGCCAGTGCACACGTCACATGAGTTACAACCATCCTTTATCGCAGCAGCTTCGCGAGGCCCTTCGCCAATATTGGTCCGGTCGGCCGCCCGGTCGGAGATCCGCCAGCCTCTTCCAGCGTGATCTCATAGAGCTGGTCCCCCCTTGGTGTTGGCAATTGCGGAACAGCCAGACGTACCGAGCGCACACCGTCGATCAGGCCAAGCGATACTGGCCCTCTGTCTTTGGACGGCAGGGTCCAGACCTGGATCGTCTTGTCCCCGGGGATGTTGAAGTCGGCCAGCATACGGATCGTCGCCTGTTCATTGCCGAAATCCTCGACTATCGCCTGCACCTCCCCGGCATCATTGATCAGAACCGCGACGACAAGCGGTTCCACCGTCCGGGTCAGGCTGTAGGCAAGCCCTATTGCGAGCAAAAAGGTGGCGGCGAGGGCCGAGATCGCGACCATTCGCCAATCGCTTCTACGGTTGTCATTGGCATTTGAGATCAGAGGCATAACACCGGTTTGATCCTGGACCGGCAAGGCCGCTTCGATGCGCTGCCAAAGCTGCTCGGTGACGGTAGCAGGTACCACGCTCATGTCGAGTGGCAGGAAGCGCTCGCGGCTGGCAGCAATTGCGGCGCGCAGTTCAGCATCGCGTTCCATGGCAACCTCAACCTCGTCAACATCCGCGGCCTCTATCAGGCCCAGGACATATTCATCGGCAATAGCAGGGATATCCTCGCGATCGTAGATCATGCCATGCACTCCCGGAGAGCTGCAAGGCCACGCCTGATCCAGGATTTGGTCGTACCGAGCGGAATGCGCAGCCTCCCGGCGATCTCGCCATGCGAGTAGCCGCCGATATACGCCATGAGAATGCCGTCCCGTTTGCTCTCGTCAAGTCCGCCGAGGCAATCATAGAGCCGCGAACTGCGGTCCAGCCTGTGCCACGCCGCCATGACCTCATCCGCCTGCTCGCTTTCGCGCAGGGCCTCCACTTCCTCGACGGTATGCTCGCGTTTTCCGTCCCGCAGGAGATTAAGTGCCCGGTTGCGGACGATGGCATAGATCCAGCCTCGGGCGGAGCCGTGATCGGCCCTGTACTGATGCGCATGGGTCCAGATCCGGATAAAGGCGTCCTGCACCACCTCTTCGGCAAGCTCACGACGCCGGACAATGCGCTCGGCGACCGCGATCAGGCGTCCCGCCTCCCGATCAAAGATCAGGCGCAGAGCATTGCGATCACCCTTGGCGCAGGCAGCGAGTGCCGTATCGAGGTCGTCCGGCGTAGAGCCCATCACAGCAATACCTTCTCCCAATACCGACGAAGAAGACTGTCGGCTTTGAAAGCTATACCCGCTGGATCGACGAATGGATGCAAGTCGAAATTATTTTTTCACAGGCTGCATCCAAGCGGCATTGCTGGCGTGTCTTCAGTTCAGGAAGCGTCGAGAGCCGAGCGCTACACGACTTCCGAACGGTTCAACACGGGAGAAAGACATGAAGATCATTCGTTTCGCACTGATTGCCTCCTCTGCTTCCATCGCAGCGGCATCGACCGCATTCGCTGCCCCCGTCATCGGCCTGACCGGCGACAGGACGCTCGTCATCTTCGATACGGAGAAACCGGCGGTGACAAAAAAGATGGACGTGACTGGCGTCGACAAGCTTGTCGGCATCGACTTCCGCCCCGGCAACAAGACGGTGATCGGCGTCACCCCGGATCATCGCATCGTCTCGATCAATCTCGAAACGGGCGCCGCCACCGACGTCGCCAAAATGGACAAGATGCTGACCATGACGCAAGCCCCCGTCGTGGTCGACTTCAACCCTATGGCCGATCGGCTGCGCTTCATGACCGGAACAACCAACCATCGTGTCCACCCGGATACTGGCGCTGTGACGGTTGACGGTGTGCTCGCCTTCGAGGAGGGCGACATGCACAAGGGCGAGACGCCGAATATCGTCGCTGCTGCCTATACAAATTCCGTCGGCAAGCCTGAAAAGACCGCCATGTATAATATCGATGCCACGATCGGCGCGCTGATCCAGCAGACCAAGCCGAATGACGGCACGCTGAAAGCAATCGGCAAGCTCGGCCTCAAAGACAAGCCTGCGGCCTATGCCTTTGATATTCAGGGCATGGCGGACGGCAAGAACATGGCCTATCTCGCCGCATCCAAGACGCTCTACACGGTCAACCTCGAAACTGGAGCGGCAACCGACGTCGGCCCGATCACAGGGCTCGACAACGAAGTGCGCGACATCGCCGTTCTGCCGAACATGTAATTCGGCAGACGTTCAACGATGAAAACTGAAAAGGCCGGCGACCTCAAATGTCGCCGGCCTTTCTGATGATGGATTGGCCCCGGACTACGTCTTGCGCAGAAGAACCTTGTCGATGACATGGATGACGCCGTCGGATTGTTTGACGTCGGCAATCGTCACGTGCGCAACACTACCCATCTTGTCGGTGAGCGTGATCTTGCCCATGCTTTCCCTAGCCTTGCATCCGCCGACGATGAAACTTTGCGAATTTCGTCAGACGATATCAAAGCTATTTCTTGCCACGCCTGAATGGCCAGACGACGATGTTTCCCGCGAAGAGCGCCAACCACACCAGGTAAGGCTGCAAAGGCAATCGGATGAGATGGTAGGACCATTGCCATGGCGAGACAGTCGCTGCACCAAGGCTGTCGATGGCATGCTTGATATTGGCCGGGAATACGCAGATTGCATAGAGCCCCAGGCCAATGCCGGCGGCTTTCCGCAGCCGCGGCACCAGCAGTCCAACCGCACCGGCAATCTCACACAGACCAGTCAGGAAAATAACGGCCTCCGGCTCAGGAACCCAGGCGGGCGTGATACCGAGGAAGGGTTTGGGCAGGACGATATGCAGAATACCCGCGAGACCATAGACGCTGGATAGTCCCCACTGGCAGCGCCGCTGCCAGACATCAATCCTTGCCGTCACGTGCTATCCTCTGCTCGACATCCCTTTTTACGGCGTTGAGGTTCGACTTGCGGCCCGCAACCGTCTCGATCGCCGCGATTGCCAGATCGCTGGCGACGAAATCCGACTTGTGCCCGAGATTGTGCACGACGATCAGACGGGCACCGAGAATATCGCGGGCGAGATGACGGGAATGGACCTCAGGGGAGACGATACTATCAGTATCACCAGTGATGATGACTGTAGGCACTTTGATTTTGCGGTAATTCACGGAAGCCGCTCTGGCCCAGTCGCTCAAAGCCGCAACCTCTCTCGCATTGTGCCGAAATGCGAGCGGCCGCAGCGCCTGCAGGGCACGTGTCTCGTCGATGTAGTCGGCAGGAACCGGGTTCGGGGCAAAGACGCCTTTCGTGGCATTATCGATCGTCATAAACCCGACAGGTGGCACGATAAGAGTGCTGAATAGAGTGCCTATAATCGGGGCGCTGGCGGCCTCGTAGTACCAGGCGATCCCGCTATTCCATGGGTAGACCGCCGGAGACAGGAAAACGAGGCCTAAGACCATATCCGGATGGCGAATGGCGAAGGAAGCGGCAATTGCTCCCCCGAAGGAGTGACCGACAATAATAGCGCGGTTAATGCCGCGCTTCCGCATGAGGACAGCAATGGAGTCGGCTTGACCGTCGGGCAAAATGTTCTGCTCACCACCGACGTCGGAATTGCCGTGACCCGGACGATCGACGAACAACAGCTTGGCCCGTTCCTGCAGCTTTGTCCGAAACGAGAACATCGGATCGTAAAGGCTGGCGCTGGCGCCATGAATAAAGACGATTGGTGGCAAGTCTGGCTTCCGACCAGTCTCAACCAAGACGCTGTTGAGCTTGAATCCACCGACATCGGTGCGGGCTTGATCGTCTCGCTTTGGCGCAGCAACCGCTTTACAAGCAATCAGCGCGAAGCAGCCGATCATCAGAAACGCGGCGGTCAGGCAAAGAGTTCGATCCGGCATATCCTAGAGCTGCCCCGCCGTGCCACTGGCAAAGATCGGACCTGTCGGAAGGCCCGTCGGCATCAAAACTAAGGCACTGTTTCCCGCCATTACATGCCGAATGATGCCGGCTTGCCTGCCGCGAAACGCATCGTAGCCATAGACAGTCTTGAGGATATGCGAGGGATCAGCGGTCACGGCGGTTTTTATCCGAAGTGGAATGATTGTGCATCATCACGGTTTTGGGATCGATGGCAATGCCGAAGATGGAGTTGGTCGTGGCAGCAGGTAGCGCGATTGATGTTGTGAGCAACCACAGCGACTGCAAATAGGGCTCCGAGTTTCCTCGGAGCCCTTTGATAAGTCTCGTAAATTTTGGTTGCGGGAGCCTGAGCAAACAGAGACTTGTAAATTCAGGGCCATCGCCAATCTACGAATCGTCTATCCCTCCCTCGCAACAGTTCTTCAAGAAAAAGAGCGCACCAAGGGATGGCGTTCGCCATAGTTGATGTCGCCGAGAATATTACGGCCGGACCTGCCGTGAAGTTGCAAGGGGACTTTTGGGATCGAATTCCTCCTGTTCGTGTACGAGACCTACCTGCTCAATAAACGAAGCAAGCTCTGCGATCGCGCTCTCCGCCATGTCGCTGACAAAGCGATTTGCGGCCTGTGCTTTCGAACCGACTTGCCGAAGAAAATCTACATTCATCATGTGCGGCTGCAAGCTTACTCCGATCGATTCAAGATGTTGCTCAATGTAGCGAAAGATGCGCACCCCGCCCCCATCCATGTCTCCCCAATGGTAGGCCGGCGCACCTGCCTGCTTTGCCATATTTACTATCGTGTCCAACACGGGTCGCGACGGGAAACCGCCACAAGCCGCCACAGACCAAATGGGCTACCGGATCGAACCTCGCGTTCGTCAGCTATGCGGCCGACCCGGAGCGCAACCTGGTAATCGCGATGGGCGTGGTCGACAATCTCGGCAAGGGCGCGGCAGGCCAGGCGGTGCAGAATGCGAACCTGATCTGCGGCCTGCCAGAAACCGCGGGATTGGACGGCGCACCTGTTTGGCCTTGACGAAGGCGGGCGGCGGCGACAGGGTTTACCGATAAGACAATTATTGCGGTGAACTGGGCCAGTATCATAACCCACTGATATCTGATAGTTTTCGGCGAGAATCTATGTCAGTTCGGCTACAGGCTGCCGGATGACCTCATAATGAGCCGCCGGTTGAAGATCACATGATGGAAAAGCGAATGAGCGAATGGCAACCGGTAGAACTTCCGGCTGCGCGGACTTTCGAAATTCAGTCCCGGCGTACCGGTGAAAACTACAGGATATTGATCCGACTTCCTCCCGGACCACCCCCCAAAGCAGGTTATCCTGCGCTGTGGATGCTGGATGGAGACGCCAGCTTTCCGCTCATTTTCAGCCAGCCTGCGCACGGGCTTTTTCAGGCGCCGGCGGCGAGCAGCACGGGGCTGACGATCGCGATAGGTTTTCCCGGTGGCTCGCCTTTCGATGCACCTGCCCGTTCACGCAACTACACGCCGCGGCCGGATCGCGAGACCGGTGACATGGTGTCGGTCGATTTCGGTGGCTCGGAGGATTTCCTTCATTTCATTGCCGCGGAACTCCGTGCGAGCCTGTCCGAGCTCTACCCCCTTGACCCCACAAGACAGACATTGTTTGGTTTTTCTTACGGCGGCCTTTTTGTCGTCCACACACTGCTTTCCTGTCCGAAATATTTCCAGCGGTACTGGGCAGCAAGCCCGTCACTGTGGTTTAGTGATTTCATGATGATGCGTCAGATGCGGCGTGACGCGGTGACCGGTTCAGCCGAGCGTTTGGTCATTACTGTCGGTAAGGACGAACAATACGCTGAGCATGCATTGCCGGCAGGACGACAGGAGCACCTTTCGCGGCGGGCGATGGTGGACAATGCAGTGGAAGCGGCCGGACTTATCGCGCGCGCCAATCCAGACCTGCGGGTCGATCTGACCGTTGCGTCCGACCATGACCATCTTGACATGCTCATGCATGGCGCCAGGCGCGTACGGGCGATGGCCTTCGACGAACTGGAACCATGTGACTGACAAGCCGACTGAAATGCCAGCGACCCGAAGCAGATGCTCCGGGTCGCTTTCATTCAAGCCCATATTTGATCGGGTCAGAACGTCGTGCCGATCTTGAAGACAAAGCTGCGTGGTTCGCCGTAGAAGTTAAAGACCGAAGTGCCGCCGACGCGTTCGTAATAGGTCTTGTTGAAGACGTTGTTGACCGTAAGGCTGGCCGTTACATGTTCGTTGAACTTGTATCCGGCCTGCAGATCAACCACACCGTAGCCCGGTGCATTGATGGTGGTGGCGCCACCGGCTGCAGTACGGGAGACATTCTTGAATGACGAGAATAGCTTCACACCACCGCCGACAAAGAAGCCATCGGTCCAGTTTCCAGTATCTTCGAACGTGTATTTGGTGAAGAGCTGCACCATATGCTCAGGCGTGTAATATTCCGATCCTGCCGCACGGGTCGTGTTCTTGTATTCCGTGTCCGTATAGGTGTAACCGGCCGTTGCTTCCCAGTTGGGCAGGATTTCGCCATTGACCTCAAATTCAATGCCGCGCATGTGCGCCTTGCCAAGCGCGAGATAATAGCTGGTATTGTTCGGGTCGGTGACAGCACGGTTTTCGTCGGTCAGATCGAACCACGCAAGCGAAGCATTCAGGCCATCGGTCAGTTCCGCCTTCAGGCCAACTTCATACTGCTCGCCGGTGCGCGGATCGATGATCGCACCCAAGGAGTCAACCGCCGATTGCGGCTGGAAAATCTGGGTGTAGCTGGCATAAGCGGACAAACGGTCTGTCAGATCGTAGATAATGCCGGCATAAGGCGTGAATTCGCCGTTGACCTTCACTTCGCTGCTGCCGGACTGGGCGTCATACCAGGTGAAACGCCCGCCACCGATCAAGGTCAGCTTATCGAATGGTTTGATGCGCCACTGACCGTAGATACCGTACTGGTCGGACTCGGTTTCCGTCGCACTGCCGAAAGTCACGGTTGGCCTGGCGAGGTGTGTATTCCAGTTGTATAGGCTTTGAGCGCCGGAAATCACGCCTGTCGCCGATCGCAGGCTGTCATCGCTGCCGCGATAGTCGACGCCCGCAATAATGTTGTTTTCCAGGCCGTAGATTTCGAACGGTCGGCTGATGTGAGCGTCGAGCGATACCGAATCCTGCTCATAGTCTCGTGCAAGCCACCGTGTTCCACTTGTGACAACGCCTGACGCGTTTGCCGCGCCGGCAGCATATGCATACAGAAAATCAACGTCGACATGTGAATAAAGGGCCGAGATCTTGGCGTGACCGCCATCTTCGAAACGGTGCTCGAGTTCGGCAATATATTGCGTGACATTGTTTTCGAAGGTGTTCCAGTCAGCGCCGGTATATGTCGCGGTGGGCAGGTCGAGCAGCGTGCCGTTTGCAAGCGTCGGCAAACCGTTGAATGGCGAGATATCGCGCTTTGTATGGTTGATGCTGACCGTTGCGGTCGTGTTTTCCGTCAAATCGGCCTGAATCGTCCCGTAGACAACACCAACCTTGTTGTCGACGCCATCGACAAAGCTGTCCTTGCCCGAGAGAACGCCAACAAGGCGACCGCGAACACGGCCCGACTTGGTCAGCGGCCCGGTAATGTCACCCTCGACGCGCTTGCCATCCCACGAACTCATGATCGTATTGATGCTTGCCTTGTATTCGTCCGACGCCTGCTTCAGGCGCATATTGACGGCACCGGCCGGTTCGCCCGCACCGCCGAACAGGCCGGAGGGGCCACGCAGTATCTCGATGTGGTCGACAACAGCCATGTCCGGCTGCGTGCCGTAGATCGAGGAAACCGGCGTCGACAGACCGTTCATATAAAGCGTGTCGAATTCAAAGCCGCGGGAATAGAGGCTGGAACGACCGTCATCGTTGGTGAGGACAACGACGCCGGGCGTCTTGCGCATAACCGTATCGAGGGAAGAGAAATTTCCGTCTTCAAGGCGTTCGCGGGTGACTACCGTGGTCGATTGCGGTACTTCGCGCAGCGCGCGCGTGTCTTTGTCGCCAACGCTTATCTGCCTGGTCGTATAGCTGTTCGTGCCTTCGGTCTCGTAGGTCGCGCCCTCAAGCACGATCGGCGCAAGTTCCGTGGTTTCGCTCCTGGTGCTTGTGGCATCCTGAGCCCTGGCACTTGCCGCCATACCCGTCAGCACGGTGGTTGCCAGTAGAATATGAGCCAGCCGCTTCATCGCCGGCCGTTGCAGGTTTATCTCAGTTCCGTTCATTTCCATACCCCCGGACGACTGGCTATTTCCACACGATTGTCGCTCGTTACGCGCCAAACAGTGCCGGACGTCCCTCGTCGCGGCTATTCTTGAGTGCTTATTTCATGTATTCGTATAAGCGGTTTTGAAAGCGCCCGCTTTCGTTAACCGCGCATAAACTTATGCAGGAGACCTCTGTGAACAGAGCCATCGCCCCTCTTCCGCCCGTGGCAGCAGATCCGAACCCCATCCTGACCCGACGCGAGTTACGCAAAAACGGCGTGCGCGTGCTCGACGGTGGTGATCAGGGCGACGCAGTCGTTGCATGCGGCCTCGTCGGAAAGGTTAGGATGGACGGCATTCACGCAAATTTCGGCCGCCGTATGCAGGTCGATGACCTCGATATGGAAGTGGCGCTTGATGCGCAGGTGTGCATCAAGATTTTCCTCGAAGGCTTTGTCGAAGCGTCGTTGAACGGCGTGCCGATGCCAATGCCGCAACGGACAGAACAGGGGCGTTGGCAGTCATCGGCCATTATCGTTTCGCACGGGAGTGGTGCACGCCTGCGCCGACGGGCACGCAAGGGCCAATATCTCGATAAAATGGTCATCGGCATGTCTCGCGAATGGTTGCAGCGGTTTTCCGAAAGTGCGGAAACTCCAGCGAGTTTCCGGGCGCTTCTGGGCGGGGAGCCGGGCTTCTGGCAATGGCGACCCAATTGCAAGGTCGAGTTTCTGGCCAGGCAGATGTTCGATATCGCTGCCCGCAAGCCGCCGTTTTCGTCCGTACTGCTGGAGAGCCACACGCTTGCCATCGTCTATGAGGCGCTCACGACCGCATTCGGTACGAGCCCTGAGGCGGTGATGCCGCCGACCAACCTGACTGCGGCCGAACAGCAGCGGATTTATGCCCTCGTCCGCTATATCGATCGCCACTCGGCCCAGGAGCTTGCCGTGACCGCCATGGCGAGCGAGCTTGGCGCCAGCCAGGCAACACTGCAGCGCCTGGTGCGCAAAGCGCACAATTGCTCCCTGAACGAGTTCATCCGAAACCGCTGGCTGGATGAGGCCCGTCAAGCGCTTCTCTTCAGCAATCGCAGCATCTCCGAGATTGCCTTCGAAGCCGGATATGTGCACCTTTCTAACTTCACGGCAGCCTTTCGCAAGCGGTTCGGTTATCCACCCTCTTCGCTTCGAAGACATTCCGGTCCGACCGAAGGCTGAGCAGGGCCACCAGAATTATCCTGTGCGCTGCACTCATGTTTTTGGTGGCGAGCGCCAGTCAGTGATGCTAATGCTGCCGCCCGCACGGGCAAGAAGCAGACGGTGAAGCCCCTGCTTTTTCCACGTCTTCAGCGGAGAATTCAGCCATGAGCATTGGGATAATCGGCCGATTCGCAGCGAGAATCGTCACAGCAGCGATTGCTTTCCTGCTGTTCTGGTCCGCCGCCAACGCCGAGGAGAACTGGCCGCGCAGCTTCACCAATGTCGATGGCAGCCAAACGGAAATACCCGCCAAACCCCGAAAAATCCTTTCAACTTCGGTATCGCTGACCGGCACGCTTCTCGCAATCAATGCACCGGTTGTTGCCAGCGGTTCGGCAGCGAATGGCCAGTTCTTCGCGCAATGGGCGGCAGTGGCCAGCGAACGCAAGGTTGAAAACGCCTGGCCAGCCGGCAAGGTCGATCTCGAAGCCGTCTATGCAGCACAACCCGATTTGATCGTCGTGACGACAAGCGGGGCCGGTTCGGTCAAGGATCAACTCGGCGCCTTCCGCCAGATCGCCCCGACCATTCTTGTCGACGACGGAGCACTCTCCTGGCAGGGCCTGGCGACAGAACTTGGCCGTGCAACCGGCCTTGAGTCGGAGGCGGCCGCATCGATCAAGGATTTCGATGCTTACGTTGCGGCAGCACGCGCAAAAATCAAAATCCCTGGCGGGAAGGCCAACATCATCAGTTTCAATGGCGCGGGCCAAAGCAACCCCATTGGCCGCGCAACAGGCCCGCATGCCGCCCTTCTGTCCGCGCTCGGTTTCGATATCGAAGATCCCGATCCGGCCTGGCACACCCAGGCGGAAAGCCGCGACGATTTCGTCTGGGCAAATTACGAACATCTGGTCGACCTTAAAGCGGACACCACCTTCATCCTGCGGGTGGATGACCGCAAGGCAGTCGCCTTCCGCAACGATCCAGTTCTCGCCAACGTTCCCTCTGTAAAGAGCAGTCATGTTTATGGGCTTGGCGTCAATTCTTTCCGCATAGACTATTACAGCGGCAAGGAAATCGTCGATGGCATCGTTGCCAATTTTGGACACTGACACCTTTGCGGAACCGGCTGGATGGCACAGCGACGCCAACACGCACGATCGACCGTAACCGGTTGATCGGGCTCGGGGCGCTTGCCTTCCTGCTTGCTGCGGCTGTCATCTTTGGCATCATCGCCGGAGCGCGACCGATACCCCTCTCGACATCCTGGGATGCGATCGTCGATTTTGATCCGACAAACAGCGATCATCTCCTGGTGCGCCTGTTGCGCATCCCGCGCACACTGCTCGCCATCGTGGTCGGAGCATCACTTGGTGTCGCGGGTACCATCATGCAGGCGCTGACGCGAAATCCACTGTCGGATACTGGCATCCTTGGCATCAACGCGGGAGCGGCGGTGGCAATCACCTGCGCCATCGCCCTTTTCGGGATCACCTCAGTCACGGCCTATATGGCGCTTGGCATGGCAGGTGCTGCTCTTGCCGGCGCAGCTGTCTATCTCCTCGGCAATCTGTCGCGCGGCGGCAATCCCGTTCGCGTTGTCCTGGCAGGCGCCGCACTCTCCGTCGTCCTGATGTCGCTGACGCAGATCGTTCTGGTAAACAGCGACGAACAGGTCTTCGACCAGTTCCGCAACTGGTCCGTCGGCTCCTTGCAGGGACGAGGGTACGGAGTCTTGCTTCCCGTCCTTGCTCTTTCATCCATCGGGGCCGCAATTGCGTTCACACTTACGAAGGCGCTCGATACGGCAGCCCTCGGGGCAGATCTTGCCAGGGCACTCGGTGGCAATCCGCTGCGCATCTGGGGACTCTCGGCACTTGCGGTCATCATCCTTTCAGGGGCGGCGACGGCAGGTGCCGGACCGATCGGTTTCGTCGGGCTGACGGCGCCGCACATTGCCCGGCTGATCACCGGTCCTGGCCATCGCTGGCTGTTACCCTATGCAATGATGATCGCCGCCTTGCTGACGGTAAGTGCCGATGCGCTGGGACGGGTGATTGCCCCACCCGGCGAAGTGAGCGTCGGCATCATGCTGGCGCTGATAGGCGGGCCGTTCTTTATCGCCCTTGTTCGTCGCCACCGGATATCAAAGCTGTGACCCGCCCCGCACACCCTCAGTCCTCAACCCCTCGGCGATTTGTCTGGCGAAGCCGGCGCGTGTCGTTCGCCGTCGAGATGCGTCCGGTCGCCATCTCTCTTCTACTTGCAACAGCCACCGTACTCGCGGCACTCTTTGCCATGACGCTTGGCCGTGTCCCGGTACCTTTCATTGACGTCATTGCAGCGGTGCTCGGAGATGGAGAGGGCGGCATGCGAGAGCAGATCGTCTTCAACCTGCGTCTGCCGCGCGTACTCGTTGCCGTCTTCGCGGGAGCCTCGCTTGGTGTCTCGGGCGCCGTGTTCCAGTCAGTGTCGCGCAATCCGCTTGGCTCTCCCGACGTCATTGGTTTTACCACCGGCGCGGCAACGGGCGCACTGGCACAGATCGTGATCTTTGGCGGCGGACCGCTTGCCGTGGCATTGTCGGCAGTCCTTGGCGGGCTGGTGACTGCAACACTCGTCTACCTTCTGTCCTTCAAGCAGGGGGTTACGGGTGGCTACCGGCTGGTGTTAACCGGTATCGGTGCGGGAGCGACACTCAACGCTCTCAACGGGCTGATGCTCGTCAAGGGCAGCCTCGACAATGCCATCGCCGCCAATCTCTGGCTCGCCGGTTCGCTTGATGCGCGCAACTGGGATCATGCCTTGACGGTCGTGGCGGGCGCCTTGCTGCTGATACCGATTGCGGCTCTTGCCGCAAACAGACTTCGCATGATCGAGATGGGTGATGATATCGCCCGCCAGCTCGGTGTCCACGTCGAACGGACACGGTTCGGCATGATCGCATGCGCGGTCCTTCTTGTGGGCGTGGCAACGGGTGCTGCGGGACCGATCGCATTCCTGGCCCTGGCCGCACCGCAGCTTGCAACCAGGCTGACAGCAAGCCGCGGCATACCGGTTATCGGTTCCGCCATGATGGGTGCGTTCCTGCTGGTATCTGCAGATTTGCTGACGCAGCTCTTCGCCACCAACGTGGTGCTGCCGATTGGCCGCATGACCGGACTCGTCGGTGGTATTTATCTTCTGTGGCTTCTGACCCGATCGAAGCGGAGTTAATTCGACCTCAAGCGACTGGCGAAGGGTCGTCGAGCGGCACGACCATTGGATCGCCGGTCACCGGGTCGTCGATAACGACAGCAGCCAGCCCGAAGACGGTCTGTACGAGATCGGCTGTCATCACGCTGCGCGGATCACCCTCCACGATGACGCGCCCATCGCGCATCGCGACGATGTGATCAGCGTAGCGACATGCCTGATTGAGATCGTGCAGAACCGCCACAACCGTGTTGCCCTGGCGCCTGTTGAGATCGCGCAAAAGATTGAGAAGTTCGATCTGGTGAGCGATGTCAAGGAACGTCGTCGGTTCATCGAGCAGCAGAAGCGGTGTCTCCTGAGCCAGGACCATGGCGATCCACACACGCTGCCGCTGCCCGCCGGAAAGTTCGTCAACCGCACGGTTGGCCAGTTCCTGGACCCGCGCTGTCTGCATCGCCCGCTTGACGGCCTCCTCGTCCGCCCGACTCCAGCGTTGAAGAAAAGACTGGTGCGGATAACGTCCACGGGCGACGAGATCGGCTACTGTGATGCCGTCGGGAGCAACCGAACTTTGTGGCAAAAGGCCGAGTGTGCGTGCGACGTCGCGCGCGGGCAAACGTTCGATTTCCCTGCCGTCAAGGACGACGCTCCCGGCTTCGGGCCGGATGATGCGAGCGAGCGCGCGCAGTAGCGTGGACTTGCCACAGGCATTGGGGCCAACGATCACCGTAAAAAGGCCGTCAGGGACTTTAAAACTCAAATTCTCAGAAATTACCCGATCGCCATAGGTCAGCTTGACGGTGCGGGCTTCAAGCCGGGCGTTTGCCAAATCTAGGGGGCCGGGAATCGACTTTTTCATTTGCATATAACCGTTGCTTGGCACCTTGTGGCCGAGAACAGGATGTAACGTCAACCTCAAATGCGGTAGCTCAAAACTGCTCGGCACGTCTTCACGACCGGCTGCAGGTCAGAATGAAGCGCCTGTAGACGAAGGTGCGCAGCCGGTTGCGCAGGTTGGCATTTTTCCGCTGTGCTTTCGCTATCGGGTGATGGGAATGGAGTTCTATCTTATCAAAGCCCGCAGCGATCAGCAGCGGCGTCAGCATCTGGGGCTGTAGCCCCCGGCCGAATGGAAGCGCCTTCATGATCGCCGCATGGCGACTGCCCAGAGCCCCGTCATAATTCCTGTCAGCACCCATCACATGATCAATAAGCGAAATCAGCACGCTCGCAAGGCGTCCGGTCGGTTTCGGCGTCGCCCAGTCGCCATCGAAAAACAGAAGCCGGCCGCCCGGACGAAGAAGCCTGAACCATTCGGAGAACGTCTGTTCGGGCTGCGTTAAAGTCCAGACCAGATGCCTGCAGACGATCGCGTCATAGGATGCATCGGGCTCCATGGTGTTTTCGGCATCCGCCATGATGAAGCGCAGCCGCGGTTTGCCGGCGTGTTTGGCGCGCGCCACCGCCAGCATCGCCTCTGAAAAGTCGAGTGCCGTAACATCGTGGCCGAGATCGTGGATCAGGCGCGTCACCTCGCCGGTGCCACAGGCCAGTTCAAGAACACGTTTCGGCTCCGGGCCGATCAGCTGCCGGATCGGTTTCTGCCACGCATCAGCCTCCGGACCGGCGGCGATCCTGTGTCCGAAGGCGAGATCGAAGGTCTCCGATCTTTTCGACCAGTAGTCGCGGATTTCTTCCTTGAGATCGAAATTACCGCCATCCATCGTGTCGTTCCTTGTGTGTTCCATGTTCAAGCTCAGCGAAATGATCAGTCGGAAGCGTCGAATACGGTGTTGAGCGTCGCAACCGTGATGGCGATTGCGATGCCGGGCCAGATCATCAGGCTTGGATGATCGAAGATGAAAACGCGATACTCGAACAACATCGAGCCCCAGTCCGGTTTGGAAGGGTCCGCGCCAAGCCCGATAAAGGCCAGCGAGGCATAGGCGGTGACGGCAAAACCCGCCTGATTTCCGGTATGGGTTATCATCAGCGGCAGGATATTCGGCAGAAGATGGCGCAGGACCATCCGCAAGGGCGGAACGCCCAGCGCCTGTGCGGCATGGACAAAGGGTTGCCCAAGCACGCGCCGGCTGAGGGAATGGGCAAGCAGAGCCGTCGGGCCGATGCCGGCAAGACCAAGCGCCAGCCCGACCGTCATCGGTGTAAGCCCAAAAATCGCCGCCGCCGTCAGGGCTATGATGAGCGTCGGAACGGTGATGAAGAATTCGCAACAGCGTAGCACCACCCTCTCCTGCCAGCCGCCCAGCACCGCAGCGCCGGCGCCGAGCAAGGTGCCGCCGGTAAAGGCGATGGTGCCGACCGACAGAACCACAAGCGCGGTGCGCCATCCGCCCGCCATGAGGCGCGAAAGAAGATCGCGGCCGAGATGATCGGTTCCCAGCAGATGCTGCGCCGTCACACCGGAATGGCGGGCTAGGATATCCACGGCGTCAGGATCATAGGGCTGCCAAAGGGCACTGAGGAGCAGGAAAAGGGCCAGGACGGCGAGCGCGAAATACCGGAGCATCAGACGAGCCGTGGATCCAGAAGGCGCTGAAACAGCTGCACGATCAGGTTCATGAAGAGCAGCCAAAGCGCGATGACCATCACATAGGCCTGCAGCACCATCTGGTCGCGCACCGCGATGCTTTGCACGAGAAACTGGCTGATGCCGGGGAGATTGAAGAGGATTTCCATGGTCGCCGTCGAACCGATCACCCACCCCGCCTCCGAGCGCACCGCCGAAAGCAGGGCATAAAACGCGCCACGATGCGCGTGACGCAAGAGCGCCTGCCGGTGTGAAAGCCCCTTGGCGAGAGCGGTGCGAAAATACGGCTGTCGTGTGGTCTCGATCATGTCGCGGCGGTAGATGCGAGCAAAGACGGCGGCCGAATGGCAGGCGATCAGGATGACGGGCAGAACGATTGCGGTGATGTCGGTGCTGAACGGACGAATCCAGCGCAACTGGACGCCGAGGAGCCAGAGCAGGACAAGCCCCAGCCAGAAACCGGGAACAGCCTGCACAAATACCGAAAATGCCCGGCTGGCACGATCAGCAATGCCGCCCGGCCGCGCCGCAGCGCTGAAACCGAGCGGTACGGCGACGGCAATGGCGAGGAGAAGGCCGGAAATACCGAGCATGAGCGAGAGAGGCAGACGCTCGATAAATTCCGCAAAGACGGATTCGCCGGTACGGATGGATCGTCCCCAGTCGCCGGTCACGAAATCCACTAGCCAGTGCAGATAACGCAGGATGAGCGGGCGATCGAGCCCCCACCCTTCCCGCAGCGCTGCAACGGTTTCACTCGTGGCCGTCAGGTTCCACACCCGAATGGCAATCTGCACCGGATCGGCGGGCATCCATGCGATGAGCGTGAAGGATGCGAATGAAAGCGCAACCATTCCCACCACGGAATATATGCCGAACCGGAGCAATCGCATCGAGCCTATTTCGCCTCGCCGATATCGGCACGCAGGACGTAATAATCGGAGCCCCACGGCTCGTAGCTCTGCAGCCGCTTCGAAAGGCCGACATACCAGACGGGCGAGACCAGGAAGGATGCCGGAACATCCGCAAACAGTTTCGTCTGCGCATCAAGGGCTATCGTGGCGCGTTCGCCCGCATCGCCAGCCGTCGCGAAACGATCGAGAATGGCATCGAACTCAGGCGAGGCGTATTTCGCATAATTGAGCGAGGCGCCGCTGCGCAGCATCGAATTGAGGAAAAAGGCCGGGTCTCCGTTCGGGGCGGTATGCTGCGCCCAGAGAGCGATGTCGAATTCGCCGGCAGCAGCCACGTCCTGAATATTCTCCACGACCTTCGTATCGAGTTCGATGCCTATTCTGGCAAGCTGAGCCTTGACCACCGGCAGCATGGTGACGAGGTCCGGGCGCTGCGGATAGGTAATGGCGAGAAGGCGCAACGTCGTGCCGTTCTTCTCACGCTTTCCTGCCGCATTCTTCGTCCAGCCGGCTTCATCGAGAAGCGCTTCGGCTCTCGCAAGATCGGTCTGCCGCTGCTCTTTCCCGGCAAAGGGAAAATAGGCGGCATAAGCGCCGGTCGCGGGTTCACCACCATTGATGGCGGCAGCCAGTTCCCTGCGGTCGAAGCCAAGATCGAGCGCCTGGCGCACTTTGATATCGGCGGTAGCCGGCCTCGTTGTGTTCAGGAAAGCGAGATATTGATAACCGACGGGGAAAGACTTGATCGTCAAATCCGGATTTGTTTTCAGACGGCTTACGACCTCTGACGGCAGACCGAAGGCAAGGTCCAGTTCACCGGCTTCCAGCGCCAGCGTCATGCTTTGCGCATCGCCGAACCTGCGAAAATCAACCGAAGAACGGGCATCCGCATCGGCAAAATGGGTGTTTGGCGTAAGCGTCAGAGATGTATCCGCCTTGAAATCCGCGATCTGATACGGCCCGGTGAACAGCGCCTTCCCGTCGGTTGCAGGCTTGTAGGCGATCAGCGGCCATTCGGCAAAGAGCGCCTGAAGAAAGGCTACCGGCTTTTGCGTCGTGATCATCAGCGTCAGATCATCAGTTGCCTTGAAATCCAGCTTTCCACCCGTTGCCAGCGCCGCCTTGTTGGTTGCAAATGTGTGGTCGAAACCGGCGGCAAGCGCAGCCGCCGTTACAGGCGAACCGTCGGAGAAGGCGCGGCCCGGTTTCAGCGTCACTTTCCAGCCGAGATCGCCGGTGCGTTCCGCTTTTTCGGCAAGACCGGGCACAAGCCGCCCTTCCCGATCGACGGTGAAGAGGTTTTCACCCACACCATGGCTGACAAGCGCCCAGCCGTTCGATCCCTTTGCCGGGTCAAGACCGCTCGTGATGTAGGTGGCGCCAACGCGCAAGGGCTCGGTGGCGAGAGCGCTGGCGCCCACACCCGTGATCAAGGCCGCAAGCCCGGCCGCGGCCAGACGTGAAAAGCTCTTTGCCGACATTCTATTTCCTCTCATGCTATTCGGACAGAT
Organism: Agrobacterium sp. LEGMi-208b; assembly: GCF_059511785.1. Taxonomy (NCBI): domain Bacteria; kingdom Pseudomonadati; phylum Pseudomonadota; class Alphaproteobacteria; order Hyphomicrobiales; family Rhizobiaceae; genus Agrobacterium; species Agrobacterium sp. LEGMi-208b. The sequence goes on along the minus strand of NZ_CM183446.1, from coordinate 1,592,912 downwards.
TACGAAGCCGCTGTTTGCGGCCGGTCGGGTGGTAGGCGAAATCGTCAACGATGCTGCCACCCAGCAGGTGTTCGGCAACGATGCGATCGACCGCCTCTTCCGTGACGCCGCCATAATAAGTGCCCTCGGGAAAGACCTGCAGGACAGGCGCAAGGTTGCAGGGGCCAAGACAGGTTGACTTGGCGGTCATGGTGCCCTCACCCGCAATCCGAAGCTTCTGCCGTTCCTGGTGGTTGCGCAGATGACCCCAGATCACATCCGCACCCGCCGAATTGCATGGCGCCCCCTGGCAGACGAGCACACGACGCTTCTGCGCCGGGACCAGCGATCCTTCGCCTGCCGGGCGAACAGGCCCTGAAAGGTCAAGCACCTGCGCCGTTGCGGCCAGATCTTCGAGCAGGCGTGCCATCAGGCTGCTCGATGTGGGGCTTGCTGTTATGGAAAGGGACGGCCATGGTCGGAGGTCACCTGCCCGCCATCGTTTCAATGTCTTGGTCATCCAGTTGCGAAAACTGGGCTCCAGCGGCAGCATCAGCGGAACGATCAGAATATGGCCGACATCCGCATCGATCAGCTCGAACAGCGCTTCATGGAGTGATGGTGTTCCCTGCTCCGTGAAGGCGATGCGAACGGTCTGCGCACTGCAAAGCCCCTCGGCCTGCATTGCCAGCCGCTGCATGTCCTGATGAGGCGCGGCGGCAAAGGCCGACTTGGCGACAAGCAGCACCGCTTCCGGCACGGAAGGCTCGCGATGGGTGGGATGGGTATTGTCTGTCACATTGCCTCATTCACGAGGCGGCGTCGAAAATGACGGGTCTCCGGCAGAAGACCGGAAACAGCCATCATTCCCATGGCACCCCCCGACCACGGAATTACATGATGTCAGGCAGGTCTCCTGGCTTGCGGGTCGAGGCCATCTCACCTGTCTTCCCGGCATCGCTGCCAGTGACATCGTGGGCGATAGGCTCACCGCTTACAGTTGCGGGACAGCTCCGGAATTTAACCGGATTCCCTCTTAGCTTCCGCCGGGCGGCGGAAGAACCATGACGGAGCGACCCTACACTGCCGCCTGTCACTGTCAACCGCCTGCACCAGTGCTGAGAACTCTACAGTGAAGCCTTTCGTTATGTTATAAAGTAACATTAACCATTCATGACGAACTGGTCAATAGGTCAGTCTGTTTATTACCAAGGAAGGAAGCAGCTTGAAGCAGGATCTTGACATCACAAAGCGGCGCGGCAGACAAACGGGCGCTCGATTTCAGGCTCCAGAACCCTCCACAAGATGATGGCCCTGCTGTTAGCTATCTGCCGATATTCCTCTGTAAAGCCAGTTCCAGGTCCTGTCGAAATATAGATCGACAGACTGCCTTGTATCAAATTCGGCGCTGCCCATCATCGCCGATGAGGTGGGCAATGCGACAAGACAGTGGATGAGGTGGCTGGCGATCAGGCTCACGTCCCCAGCTGCAATCATGCCCGCATCCTGCGCTGTCTGTACGGCATCGACGAGCCGGTTCATGATCGGATCGGGCTGCGGCGGGATCGGTGCTTTCTTTTCGAACACGACAGCTTCACTGAAGGTAATGCGCTTCAGCGCAATGAGGTCCGGCTCCATGTTGATATGTAACAGTTCGCGCATCAGGGTCCGCAGGCGCTCAAGAGCGTTGCCCTGCGCCATCGGCAAGTCTTTCAGCCGCGCCACCGCTTGGGCATGAGCATGTTCCACTACCGCCTCGAACAGGGCGACTTTCGAGGGAAAGCGGCGATAGACAGTATCCTTGCCTGCCCCGCACTGCAACGCGACCTGCTCCATGGACGTGCCGGCAAAGCCGCGCGTAGCAAAGAGTGTGGTCGCAGCGTCAATTATCCGTTCGGCTGCGGCGTTCTGTTCCGCCTTCAAGGGACGACCGACCCGCGCTGTGGCATTTATTCTTTCCGACACCAGATTTCCTCCGCACTTGCACGTGCCCGACCTGTTTGAAGATGTCGACCAGGATTGCCAACATAAAAGTTGACCAGCGCCTTCATATTAACTGGACAGGACGGTCCCGTTTGATTTATTCACTCTAGCAGATTTCCCAAGCTTCGACCATGGGGGCGAATTCGTGAAGCAAGGTCTTTCCTTTAAAAACATTCTGACGGCCACAACTTTTCTGGTGGCAACCCACGCCCTGGCGCAGGAGCAGGGCACGCAGTTGGAGACAATCGTCGTGCAGGGCAATGCCGCAGCGGCAGGAACATCCGCTGCGATTGTCGCCAAGTCCACTCGGTCGGCAACCAAGACCGGAACACCTTTAGCCGAAACGCCGCAATCCGTTACCGTCGTAACCCGCAAGCAGATCGACGACCAGAATCCGCAAACGGTCAGTGAGGCGCTGCGTTACACAGCCGGTGTGTTGTCTGACCGGGACTCGAACTCACGTTACGATTCCGTATTTCTGCGCGGCTTCGGCGCGTTCGGCACGGCGACCAATTATGTGAACTATCTCGACGGTTTGAAACTTCAACGTGGTCAGGCCTTTGGAACACCCTCCATTGATCCGTTTCTCCTTGAGCGCATCGACGTCCTGAAGGGGCCGGCAGCACTTCTCTATGGCCAGGTGAGCCCCGGCGGCCTCGTCAATCAGGTCAGCCGCAAGCCATCGAGCGTACAGTCAAACGAGACAAGACTCGAAGTCGGGACCGATGGAAGGGTTCAGAGCGGTCTTTATTCCACCGGCCCCATCGCCACGGATGGAACATGGCAATATGGTATCGGCATTGTTGGCCGTTCCTCCGGCACACGCTATGACGATGTGGATGAAAAGCGTCTCGGCGTTGCGCCATCCCTCAAGTGGCAGCCGGACGAGGATACCTCGCTCGTTGTTTCCGGTTATTATCAGCGCGATCCGGAAGGTGGCTATTTCAACTCGCTTTATCCGAAGTTTCTGGCTCCCGCAGGCTATGCCGGTTTCCTCAGTCGGGACCTCAATGTCGGGGATCCCAACTACGACGCGTTCAGGCGCACCCAGTATGGTGCCGGTTACGAGTTCGAGCACACGTTCGATGACCAGGTGACCATCCGCTCCAACTTCCGATATTCCGGCGTGGATACCGATATGCGTTCGCTCCAGATGAACGGGCCAATGTCCGCGACGGGTATTATTCCCCGCTGGGCTGTCCATTCCATTGAGGGCGCTGAAGGCTTTTCCTTCGACAACCAGGCTGAATTCAAGTTCGAAACCGGCGCCATCGGTCATACGCTTCTTGCCGGCCTCGACATTCAGCGCTCAAGCAGCAGTTGGGAATATCTGCTGGGTGGCGCGACGCCGCTTGATGTGGCCAATCCCGTTTACGGCCGACCGGTCGGGCCGTTCATGACGGCAGTCGACAATGATCAGTCGCTTCGCCAGACAGGCATCTATCTCCAGGATCAGATCGAGATCGGCGGGCTGCGCGGCGTTTTCGGGGTGCGGCACGACTGGGCCCGTCAGGACACTGACAATCTCCTTGCCGGAACATCGTTGAAACGATCCGACAGCGCAACAAGCTATCGCGCCGGCCTGCTTTACCTTTTCGATAACGGCATTGCGCCTTATGTCAGTTATTCCACCTCGTTCGAACCTTCCACCAGCGTTGGCGCCAATGGCAGTCCGTTCAAGCCGACGGAAGCGCAGCAATATGAGGTGGGCGTCAAATACCAGCCTTCAGGGCTGGACGCCATGTTCACGCTCTCCGCTTTCGATATTCGCCAGCAGAATGTGGTCTATTACAACGCCTCATCAGGCTTCAATGAACAACAGGGCGAGATCCACTCCCGCGGGCTGGAGTTCGAGGCGAGGGGGAACCTCACCAGCAATCTCGAACTTATCGCTGCGGTTTCCCTGCTCGACACGGAAGTTTCCGAATCCGGCATCACATCGATCATAGGCAACCGCCCGCAGGCCGTGCCGCGCTACTATGGTTCGCTCTGGGCGAACTACACCGTCGATTCCGGTGCGCTGGAGGGCTTAAGCGTCGGCGGCGGGATGCGTTTCGTCGGCTCCAGCTATAGTAACGACACCAATACGGTGAAAGCCGATGGCTATACCCTGCTTGACGCCGCACTTCGTTATGATTTTGGAGCAACGAACCCGAAACTCAAGGGGCTGCAGGCGACACTGAACGTCACCAACCTGCTCGACAAGGACTATTACTCCTCCTGCAGTTCCGAGTATTATTGCCAGTACGGCAACGGCCGCACGGTGCTCGCTGGCCTCAGATATAAATGGTGATGTCGCCGTGATCATAACGAGACGAGGCTTTTGCATTTCCTTTGCGGCAGCCGGCATCCTTTCCGGCATTCAGCCCGCCGGAGCCGAGCAGCCGGTTACCGTGAGGGATATGGCGGGGCGCGAGGTACATCTTCCCGCCCTGCCGAAAAGGATCGTTCTGCTGGAGGCGCATGACCTGCTGACGATGTCGCTCCTGCATCGCGATCCTGCGTCGCTGGTCGTGGGCTGGGCCGCCGTCGATCGGCTCGACAGCGGTGAATTGCAGACGATCCTGCTGAACGGCCATTCCGTCAGCACGGTCGGGACGCTGAGCCCGGACACGCTTTCCCTTGAAGGGCTGATCGCCCTGTCTCCCGACCTGATCGTAACCACGGCCTTCATGACGCCGCAGGGTGATGAGAATTCCCTGCTGCAGAGGCTGAAGAAGATCGGCATTCCCGTGGTGTTCAGCGACGCCTCCTCAAACGCGGCCGATGAGGCGCGGGCAAGCGGCCCTGTTGATGCGATGAAAGCATCTATGCGCATGTGGGGAACACTTCTGGGTGCTTCAGGCAAAGCAGAGGCCTATATCACCTTTGTCGAGCGGGAACTGGCGGGCATTGCAACGTGCGTTTCAGGTGCGAAGCCCGTCACGACCTATCTGGAGGTCCAGTCGACGCTCGACGACTGCTGCTGGGCGGCGGGCAGAAAGAACTGGGGAGAATTGCTGGCGCTGGCCGGTGGTCAGCCGCTTCCGGGCGTGGTCGCGCCGTGGTTTGAGAAGCTGTCGCTCGAATATCTTCTCGCCACACCGCATGAGGTCTACATCGCCTCCGGCGGCGGCTGGGCCTCGGGTGGCCGCCCGTCCATCGGCCCTGGAATCGACGCCGAACAGGGTCGACAGGGATTACAGCACCTGATCGAGGGCCGCCCGAGTTTCGAACATCTGCCGAGCGTTCGTTCAAAGCGTGTTTACGGGATATGGACCGGGTTGATTACCAACTTGCCCCTCAACGCGCTGTTTATCGCCCAGGCAGCCAGATGGCTGCATCCGGATCGATGTGCCGATATCGATCCAACCGCCATTCTCGACACCATCAATCGCGACTTCGCGGCGTTTCCCATAAAGGGACCGCTGTGGGCGGCGATCTGAGACACGGAGCCACGCCCGATGCCATCGACCAGCAACAACCGATACCGCGCACATGCCGCTGTCCAGTTTGAAAAGATTAACGACTATATCGAACCGATTGTTGAATCGATTGCAACGCACGACATGACCGTCAAGAAGGCAGGTGGCATTCATCATATCCATTCGCCATTCGGCGACGCCACATTCGAGGCGACGGCAAACGGTTTTCGGTTGACGGCGGAAGCTCCCGATCCCGGCGGCCTGAACCGGCTGAAACATGCTCTGGTCGGGCCGATCGGTTTTATCGCCGCCCGTGAAAATCTCGATATTCAATGGGAAGGCGATCATGCGGACCCCGCCTTACCCGACGATCTGCGCATTTTGCGGGTGCAGACCATTGAGGATCTGTCGCCCCGCTTTCGCAGGATCGTCTTCAAGGGGGAAAACCTCGAACGTTACGACCGTAAAGACCAGCTCCACTGTCGTCTCATTTTCCAGCCGCGCGATATCGCCGCACCACGCTGGCCGCTACTTGACCATCGCGGGCATGTCGTCTGGCCGGACAATATTGCGGTTCCGACGCGCGTCTATACGATCCGCTTCATCGACACGGCAAGACAGACGATCACAATCGATTTCGCGCTCCATGCTCATCCCGGTCCCGCGACCCTGTGGGCGATGAATGCACGGGCAGGCGATGTCGTCGGTATTCTGGGGCCGGCGGCGAACGGCCCGGGGCCGGCGGACTTCTACGTTCTCGCCGGCGACGAGACCGCATTGCCCGGCATTGCCAGAATTCTCGAACATCTGCCGCCGACGGCGACCGGCCATGCGTTTATCGAAGTCGACACGGCCGCCGACAAACTGCCGCTCTGCTCTTCCAGCAGCGTTTCGATCCAATGGTTGTATCGCAACGGCAAGGGTGCGGGCACAACGACGCAGCTTGAGGACGCAATCCGCGCCATTCGGTGGCCAGAATGCCCGACGAGCGCCTTCTTCTGGGGTGGATGTGAACACAAAGCATTCAGTGCGATTCACCATCACCTGAAGAAAGAAATCGGACTTCCCCGTGACCGTTTCGTGCTCTATTCGCACTGGCACCGGTCCCTCAGCGAGGAAGACATCATTGCCAGAGGAGGCGATGCCTATCTGCCTCAGTGAAGACAAGGATTGCTATTCAAACACTAAACACGCCGGACCGGCCTCACGCAGGGAACGTTTTTCTTAGATAGCGCTAATGAGTGCTTCCCAGATGGGCTGGAGCCCGTCCTACCGGCGTCGCTGTTTACCGATTCATTGGGTCAGCAACAGTGGTTAGGAACATTCATGGATGTGCAAAAATTCCCCCTCGAGGGTTTTATCCATCTCAAGGAAGTGAGTGTTGCCTGGGGGGGGGGCCGAGCTGAATGGCAATTTCCGCAAAACACAAAAAGGGCTCCGATTTTCCTCTGAGCCCTTTGATAATTGGATAGATTTGGTTGCGGGGGCGTAAACGTGACATTGTTACCAGACTAGCTTCAGCTCTGCCCTGAAATAATTGCTATCGCGGCCGCCCACAGCTTCGAGCGCCGATCCGACCTGGTAATGAACAGCCTCCAGCGACCCCGTGAGATTGGGATTGAAGCGGTAGTCGGCCTTGACCTGCAGATAAGCCCCAGTCCATGCCGGCCCCTGACCCGCCGTGCCAGCCACGGGAATGCTTGGCAGAGTGTAGACGGCGTCCTGTGTTGTCTGTCGCCAGAGCAGTCCAACCCCAGCCATCAGGGTCAGGTCTTCTGTCGGCTGAACGGTGACCGATGGTTTGATGTGGACAAGGTTGGCGTACCCGGTATGACCACCGAGCGAGAAATAGAAGCCGTTCGGAAACAGCGGATTGAAGGTGCCGAGCGTGCCATCACTTGCGGCTCGGTCGCCTGACGCCACGTCGAACTGCAGACCGATCCGCGGCGACCAGGTGAGATCCTCGAAAGTGTAGCCGGTCCTCGCACCCACGGCCCAGGCCAGAATGTCGGCTGAGCCGACCTTGCCAACCTGTCCCATCGCTTCCGCATCCCAGTCGAAACCGGCGTATTTGCCGGCCGTCCGGATATTGAGGATATGTCTGTCCTCCTCACCCGACGCGGTGAGAAAGATAGCGTCCTTGCGCTGATAAAGCGCGTAATATGCGGAAGCCTCAATATCCGGCGAAAGCTGTCGCTCGACGCGGGCCCCGCTGAACATTGCATCGCCGCTCGATCGATCATCAAAAGGGCGGTCATCGCGATACTGAACAGGCCGGCTGACGAGACCATAGAAGCGCCATGCATCCGTCTCCCACCCGGCCCAGACAGCATCGAATGACTGGCGGACATTCGGCCCGTCGCGCGTCGAAACGAACCGTTCCAGGTCAAAGGCAAAGTCTTGACGGCCGACCCTTGCCCTGAACGTTCCGCTGTCAGTCTCTTGCGTATAGCCGATGAATGCTTGCCGAAGGTCAAATCGGTTTGCGTCGTTAGGGCCGATCACCGTCTTGTCGAAGGCACGCACATCCTCGAACTGCGTGAACAATTGCCAGTTTTCATTCAGGTGAACGTCGATGTGGAACTGCGCGCGCTGTAACCAGTAGGAATCTCCGGGGTTCGCAGGCACGGTCCCGAAAGCCGGCGCATGACTGACTTCGAAGATCTCTCGTAGATTGAGCCCGAACGAGATATAGCTGTCGGGATTCGAGGGAAACAACGGAATGTATTTGAGACGATCCAGCGGCTCAGTCCGCAGCTTCGGACCCGCGAGAAGCGACCAGTCCTCCCGCGACCTGTCGGCTTTTATCGACGGTCTCTTCTGCTCCAGGAGTAATTCATCCGCCGCCAAGGCTGACCGGTAGTCCCATTGAGCGAAGGCAAAGGCGGCAAGCGAAAGCAGGAGTGCCTGCGTATATCGAGCGGATTGAAGGCGAAACGCTAATGATATGCGGGGCAAAGCAATTTTCTTTTTGCCGATCATCGGCACACTCTTCGGCTTTCGCCACATGGGAACGTCCTATTTGAGTTTTTGCGGGGATTGCGGCCAACCCCGAAGGGCCAGGTGAAGAATGGCGCGCGCGGTCATCCCAGCTGCCTATCGACTGGCTGAAGGTCGGACCCGTAGCCCGGTGTGTTTTTGCGTGAAATCTGTCGGACTCGTCCGCGGGGGCTATGCTCCGCCGCGCGGTTAAATGGCCTCGGTCAATTCAATAACGTTCCCGAAAGGATCGGCGAAGAAAGCGATCTTACGGTTGATCTCGTCGACCTGAAACGGTTCAGTGAGAATCCTTACGTCGCGGCGACGCAGCTCGTCCAAAGCGACTTGGATGTTCGCGACAGTTAGGCAGAAATGGTGGTAGCCGGCGTATCGCAAGCTATCGACCAGATCCTTGTAAGGCGGTAGTGGGTGCGGGCTCGGGTCGCCACCGGCAAGCAGTTCAACCATGAACCGATCGTCATTTGGCGGCGCGAGAAAGGCGAGCTGTTGATCACCGTGAGCCCACATGTGGATGACACGCCAGTCGAGCTTGTCCTGATACCATTTTATGGCGACGTCCCGATCAGGAATTCGGATCGCAACGTGATGTCCGCGCATATCGGCGAAGGGCGATGATGTGCTCTGAACCTGTGGGTTGAAGTCAGGCAATTTATATTCTCCTTGATGCAACGGCAGACGCCTTGCCGCGCTTTATTTCGATGAGGGGTGGGCATTCCCTGTCGATTTGGAATGGTTCGGCATGGCGTCGAAACCTTGGTCCAATGACTGTTCAGGGAGAGCGCTGAAGACCTTCCGCCGGGTTCATTTTTCCCCATAGTAGGTGCCGAAGTATTTCACGGGCGACCAATCCGGAAGAATTGAGGGCAGCTGCGGCGACAGACCGCTATAGTCCTGCGCGCCAAACACGACCCTGCCGTCCATGACGGTCAGAACGGAAGAAACGGATTTGATCTGATCCTCCGGCACCGAAAAGTAATCCCTGTCGAGAACAGCGAAATCCGCGAGATTGCCGGGGGCGATGAGGCCCATTTCGGATTCCGTGTTCATGAACCACGCTGCGCCACTGGTGAACAGTTTCAGTGCCTCCGCGCGGGAAAGGCGATTGTCGCTGGCAAGAATCTCGGATCCGGACACCGACTTCCCGGACACCATCCAGCTTAAAGCGACCCACGGATTGTACGTCGCTGCCCTGAAGGCATCGGTGGTCATGGCCAGAGGAATACCGCTATCCACAAGCATGCCCAGTCGCGGCGTCTGCAACGCCTTTTCGCGACCATATGTTTTTATGAAACCATCGCCGTGCAGCGCCATCTTGGCGTCCAGGGCAATTCCGCCGCCCAGCTTCTTCACCCGGGCGATGTTCTCCGGACTAATGGTTTCGGCGTGTTCGAGGCTCCATTTCAGGCCATCGAGCGGGATCGTCTGGTTCACCTTCTCCAGACCGTCGAGAAACGGGGAGATGTTCTCGTTATAGCTGATGTGCATGCGGAACGGGACACGCCGCTGGACGAGCTTCATCACATCCTGCTCGACGAAACGCCGCATCCTCTCAGGCTCGATAATGACCGCCGGGCGGTCGAAATTCTCATGATCATGCACTTCCCCGCTTAAGACCTCCCCGGCACCCCGATATTCGTGGCCATGTGCCAGGTTTGGATGCAGGTTTTGTCCCGGACTTATCGGCGCCGTTTTGGTGATTGCCTCGATTTCCAGGTCCACCATGTTTATCGGCCCACCGTCGCCGAGTTGCAGGTCCACAAAGGGCATACGCACGTTGAGGCGGTTATCCCGCGCAAGCACGTCGACCCTTGCCTGTGCCTCCGGGTAAGGAAACCTGCCACCGTTATCGATGATCGAGGTCACGCCAAAGCGGTTGAGACCGTGAATGCTGTAGATCAACGAACTCACTTGTTCGTCGAACGTGGCCTGCGGCACCATGGCCTCAAGGGCGAGAAACAACCAGGTATAGCCGTGGACCACACCGGTGAGATTGCCGCCGCCGTCCTTTTCGAATTCGACGTCCGGTATCTTCGGGAACCGATCGGTTCCGACGCCAAGCGCTTCCATCGCCTGCCTGTTCAAGAAGGCTTGGTTGTAGGCATATTGCACGATCATGGGCCGGTCAGGCACGGCGGCGTGCAATTCGTCCAGTGTGGGAAAGCGGTTCTCCTCAAACTGGTAGGGCGACCAGCCCCCGATCACCTTGACCCATTGCCCCTGTGGGGTGCGTTGGGCCTGCTCGCTCAGCATCGTCAACGCCTTGCGCAGCGTCGGCACGCCGTCCCATCGAACATTGTAGGTGTAGGCCAGATCATTGAGAACGTGGATGTGGGCGTCGATGATGCCGGGTATCAGCCTGCGGCTGCGCGCATCGACAATCTCGGTACGTGAAACCTTGAGGTCGAGAATATCCGCATCAGAACCGACGGAATAAATGCGCCCTTGCTTGACTGCCAAAGCCGAAGCTTCGGGCTGAGCACGGTTGCCGGTGAAGATCTTTGCATTGAAAACGATCAGATCGGCGCCGGGCTGCTCCTGCGTCGTTTGTGCCTGAACCACCGAGAAAGATAGACTTGTCACAAACGCGATGCATATTTTCCTGATCATTTTCCCCTCGATCGACTGCTTCTCTAATTGCGCAGATGCGGAAGCCCGCTCCTTACGGACGTTGCGACTGGTTGACGTGCGTTAAAGCTGTCGCGAAACGTCATCGCTTCCCATCCGTCGTTGCAAGCGCCTCGTCAAACGGCGCCGTGGCAACCATGTCGAGGTAGAGAATGCCATTGCAATTTCGGCTACGGTAGGCCATCAAAGTGACACACCATGTCGCGGAATAGGAAACACTAATGGACATCGAGGAACTGCGCACTTTCGTGGAGGTTGCTGATGCCTCTGGCGTCACACAGGCAGCGCGCCGACTTGGCGTTTCCAAATCGCTCGTCAGCCGGCGGCTTGCCAGGCTTGAAAACCATCTCGGCGTCCAGTTGCTGGCGCGCACGACTCGCGGCGCATCCCTGACCGAAGCCGGTGCGACGTTTCGGGAGCACGCTGCCAAAATCTGCAGCGAGTTTGATATTGCGAGAGAGGCTATTCTCCACTCTGACGATCTCCGCGGCCGATTGCGCGTCGCTGCACCGCTGTCTTTTGGGCCGACGCATTTTGCTCCCGTCCTTTCCCAAATGGCGCTAAGACATCCGCAGCTGAAAATCTTTTCTTCCTACACTGATCGTTTCGTCGATCTTGTCGGAGAGGGTTTTGACTGCGCCATCCGGGTTGGCTACCTTCAGGATTCTGCGCTCGTCGCAAGGCGTGTCGGATCGGTCTGCGGCATCCTGGTCGCAAGTCCTGAATACATCGATGCCCACGGCGCTCCCGTATCGCCAGATGAAATCGTCAATCATCAAGTCGCAATGCGAGGCGACGAGAGGTGGCAGTTCAAGGATGGCGACAAGATTGTCACATTGCTTCCGCAGGGACGTTTCATAGCTGACAACGGGGTTTCGTTGGTCTCTGCCGCCCTGGATGGTGTCGGGATCGCCTATCTTCCAGAACCCCTTGTTGAGGACCATATTTCCTCAGGTGCGCTTGTCCCCATCATGACGCGTTATCCTATTCCGGCAGCCGGCATCTTTGTCGTAAGGCCGCCCGGCCAGCATCCTTCGCGCAAGGTGAGGACCCTCACTGAGTTGCTCGCAGAACGCTTTGGGGCCGCGACCATCAATGACGGTGTACCGAGCCTCGGCAAGTACGGTTGATGAGCTTGCCGTAGCAAAGTCTAAAGTGCGATGTATTGCGAACAGTTGCCCCGGTCGAATCCAGCGGCGGGAAAAACCGGTCGCCGCGGTTCGAGATGGCAAGCGCGGGTCATTGCTTCCCTACGCCATGGAGTACCGATTACATCGAAGAGGCGTTGGCGACGAAAGGCGCCCTCACTATCGATGCACAACCCATCGCTATTTTTCCGGGTAAGGCTCAATGTCTGCGGACCAATAGTGCCTGGCGATGTTCTGGGCGTTACGGATAACGTGATAGGCGGTCTTAGGGTTTCCGCCTTCGAAGGTATCCGGGTCTGCACCACACATGAGGCAATACATTCTCTGATGAACGACTGCCGCAAAGTATTGCAATGCTGGCGCAGCATCTTCGTGGCCGATCGCTCGCATTTCCTCGAGCGCCCGTTTGGTTGCCTCGTCCAGAGCACAGGAGACCGCGACAGCAAGCGTCTTGTCAGTGCGACTGATGACCTCGGCGATCTGGCGGTCTGCCAAAGTTCGATCAGGTGTGTTTTCGGCCATTGTTCATCTCTCTGCAAGCAGCTTGAAAAGCTCGCCACCGGCTCTGGCTCATTGTTCGGTTGAATTTTTCACTTTCTTAAAACATCCTGCCATTCCGCGTGGCGCTCGATCTGCGCTTTGGCGAATGGGCAAAGCGGGATGATCGCGATGCCGTCCCGTCTGGCATCCTCAACAGCCCGGCGGACCAATTGCTCGCCAGTTTTCCGGCCACGCAACGCAGCAGGAACATCAGTGTGATCGATGATGATCAGCTTTTGCCCCGCACGACTGTATGTCATCTCGGCTTCGTGCCCATCGACGACGATCCGGTAGCGTCCCTTGGATGCGCCATCTTCCCGCTCAACCTCTTCGCTTATCACATGTCCTCCATCAGCAAGTCTGTGTTCATTGTGCCAATCGCCCATCCAGCGGTGATCTTCTCGTTGAAGTCGGCCCGCAGAAAATCAATCGGGCAAGGGAATGTGCTCATCCCTGTCGTCGGCTGGAAGATCGAAACGCCCCTCCCCCCAGTTTCCTGCACGCCATTCGGCTTTAGCTTCTTCGATGCGTTCCTTCGAGGAGGCGACGAAGTTCCACCAGATGTAGCGTGGTCCTGAAAACGTTGCGCCGCCAAGCGCCATCAGCCTTGCACCCTGACCGCCTGCGGTGACTGTGATCCTGTCACCGGGGCGGAACACCATCATCTGCGGCGCTTCAAAGTCCTGGCCAGCAATCGAAATTGAACCTTCCACGATATAGAGCCCGCGGTCCTCGTGATCGTCCGGCAGGGGCAGACGTGCACCTGCTTCGAGCGTGACATCGGCATAAAAGGTCTCGGAAAACATCCTCGCAGGAGCTACCGCGCCATAGGCGTTTCCCAAAATAAGCCGGACCGTCACGCCGCGATCCTCAATTATCGGGAGCGCCTGTGTTTCATAATGTTCGAACATCGGCGCCATGTCTTCGTGGCTATCAGGAAGCGCAACCCAAGTCTGGATTCCTAGCAAGCTTTGCGGCCCGCTGCGGCCTTCAGGTGTAGTGCGCTCGGAATGCGTGACACCCCGGCCCGCAACCATCCAGTTCAGGGCTCCAGGTCGAATGATCTGATCGGCTCCTGTGCTGTCACGGTGATGGAATTCGCCGCGATAGAGATAGGTGACGGTGCCAAGGCCAATATGCGGATGCGGCCGCACATCAATGCCCTGTCCAGTCAGGAGTTCAGCAGGCCCGACCTGATCGAAGAAGATGAATGGCCCCACCATTTGACGATTCGGCGCAGGCAGGGCGCGTCGAACTTCAAAGCCGCCGAGGTCGCGCGAACGGGGAATGATGAGGGTGTCAATCGCATCCAGACCGATCCCATCAGGACAAGCTGGTGCCAAGGAGGGATTCCAACTCATGCGCGTTCTCCTCTTTGCTCTATAAAATGGACCCGCGCGCTTACTCTTTTACGAGCCGGCCCACCAAACCCGACAATAAAAATAGAAAGCGACGGCGACTAGCTGCGGATAGCGCTACGCTGTGTCGCCGAAGGCGCAACACGCTGTCGCCCCATCACATCTCGACGTCCCAACAATGCGTGTCATTCTCAAAGGATTTGATCAGGAACTCGGAGAGAACCCGTACCTTTCGGGACGGATGCGGGCTGGGAGGCCGCACGACATAGACTCCGCCGAGGGGTAACGGAAAGTGGGTCATGACTGGAACGAGCGCCCCTGACACGAGATATTCTTGGGTGACGCAATCGGGGAGCCAGGCGATACCCAGCCCTTCAGCAGCAGCAGTCGCAAGCGCCATGCCATTGTCAGTCCTGAAGCGGCCTTGCGGCTGCACAGTGACGATCTTGTCGCCGTCCATGAATCGCCACGTCTCCGCACCAACCAGAGCCTGGTGGGACGCGATGTCTTCCGGCGTCTCGGGCGCGCCATGCAATTTGATATAGTCCGGGCTCGCCACCAGCTTACCATAGATCTGGCCGACCCGTTTTGCGATCAGGTTTGAATCGCGAAGTGAGCCGACACGGATCGCACAATCAAACCCGTCAACGATGAGGTCAGCAAACCGGTCGCTATAGTCGGCATGGATTTGAAGCTGGGGATGCTGGCGCGCCATTTTAGCAAGAACCGGAGCGAAATGGACCGGACCCGATGTGAGCGGAACTGCTACGCGGAACCGTCCACGAAGATCACCTTCCGGCAGGACCGCCTCGCGCGCGACGTCGATTTCAGCACAGACTTTTGCCGCGTGGTCGCGAAACAGGGCGCCAGCCTCCGTCAGGCCGGCTCCCCGTGTCGTTCGTGCAAGCAGCTGGATCCCAAGCGCAGCTTCGATTCTGGTCAGGCCACGACTGACCATCGACTTCGAAACGCCCAGTCGTCGCGCAGCCGACGTGATCCCTCCCGAGTCGGCGACCTCCACGAATATCCGCAGATCTTCGATGTCCATCTCGCGTTCCTCCGTCATGACGATTGGCAGGGCTCCTATCGTGCCGCTCTGACGATCGGAGCGACCTCGGTCCCCAGAAGTTCAATCGACCGTTTCATCGCTTCCGTTTCGAGCGACGCGGTACTCATCTGGAATGTGATGCGGGAAAGGTCGCCAAGCGTTTCGCTGGCCTGCAGCATCTTGGCCGCAACGGTCTTCGGATCACCCACCAGAAATGCGCCGCCGGCCCCCGCCATCACTTCAAACTGCTGGCGCGTGGGCGGCGACCAACCGCGTTCACGGCCGATCTTCGTCGTCAGATGCGCCCATCCGGGGAAAAAGGCATCCTTCGCCGCCAGATCGGTTTCAGCGACAAAACCCATCGCATGAACACCCACCTTCAGCTTCTCGCGATCATGTCCGGCGCGTTGACCGCTTTCGCGATAGAGATCGACAAGCGGGCGGAAGCGGTCGAAGCTGCCGCCGATGATCGCCACGATCAAGGGAAGCCCGAGTGCGCCGGCCCGCGCGAAGGATTCCGGCGAACCGCCTGCTCCGATCCAGACGGGGAGCCGCGATTGATGCGGACGTGGAAAGACCCCCTGCCCTTCGAGTGGCGGACGGAAGCGGCCTTCCCAGGCGATATTGGTCGTTTCTCCGAGCTTGAGAAATAGGTCGAGCTTTTCGGCAAAGAGTTCGTCATAATGCCGGGTATCAAGGCCAAACAGGGGATAGGCCTCGATGAAGGATCCCCGGCCGACGACAAGTTCGGCGCGACCTTTGGAAATCAGGTCAAGGGTTGCGAATTCCTGGAAGACGCGCACCGGATCGGCGGCACTCAGGACTGTGACTGCGCTTGCTAGCCGGATCCGAGTGGTGCGAGCCGCGGCCGCAGCCAGGATAACAGCCGGTGCCGAATCGAGAAACTCGCTACGATGATGTTCTCCGATACCGAAGACGTCGAGGCCGACGCGATCCGCGACAGCGACCTCCTCGATAAGCTCGGCCATGCGATCCGTCGACGATGGGAGCTTGCCCGTTCTAGGATCCGGCAAGATCGCTGCAAAACTATCGATACCTATTTCCATGCCTGGTCCCTGTGAATTGAGTGAATTGTCTGCCGCCACGGTTACCGGGCCGATTTCGTTTCGACGGCCATATAAGTGCCGTCATGACGGCAAACGGCGCCGGGACGCCGTTCTGCCAGGCATGAGCGTTCTGGAGTGGGGATGGCGAGGTTCGAATGACGCCGTGGCGGTAATATCAATTCGACATTCCGCCATCCCGGTCGCACTTTTACAAACCGGCTTTGCTGGCCGCCTTTACGGGCGTGTTGAGGAGCTGCTGTTCCCAAAGATAGGCAATACCACTGCCGGCAAAATGCTGGATGAGAATCTCGGTCAACTGCTCGACATGCCCGGTACGCGCCCAATCGCGTTGCCATTCTCCAGCGAGTGCCATCACGGTCATCGGGTTCGCGCCGGCAGCGATCATGCGCTGGACGGCAACTTCGTGGGACTCCTTCGAAATCCCGCCTGACGCGTCGGTGATCACAGTCACGTCCCAGCCTTCGCCGGCTGCCTGGATGACTGGCATTGCGACACACACCTCGGTCCACAGGCCGGCGATAATCAATTGCTTGCGGCCGGTTGCCTTGACGACGTTGACAACATTTTCATCCTGCCAGGTGTTGACCCAGGTGCGATCGATTACCTCCTGGCCGGGAAATACGTCGGTGATCTGCTTGAAAAGAAGACCACCCCGATCCGCGATCACGCTGGTCAGGATGGTCGGAACGTCGAAGGCTTTTGCCAGCTTCGCCAACGCGGTCGTGCTGTTGACCACAGCTTGCGGATCGTGACTGTTCAGGTTTGCGAGCTGATAGGGCTGATGATCAATCAGGACGAGAACAGAGTCTTCAGGGCGAAGAAGGGAGTCAAGGCCGTTACGGAAGGTCATGGATAAATTCCTAGGTTCGCGGTTGGTTGAGACACGTTGCTGGAGGGATGAAGTGCCCTCCGAAGCGCCGCCTGCGATAGGACCTTGTCATTCCCAATTTCGATGCGGTAGTCATCGTTTGCGCCGAACAGTGTCGCGGAAAGGGGAACGCAGCATGTATATCGAGGATTTACGAACGTTCGTGGAGGTCGCGGACGCGGGCGGCATCACGCCCGCTGCGCTTCGGCTGGGCGTTTCCAAATCGATGGTGAGCCGGCGGCTTGCGCGGCTTGAGGCGGAGCTCGGCGTGCAGTTGCTTGCGAGGTCCACGCGCGGAGCTTCCTTGACGGAAGCGGGCGCCACTTTCCGTGATTATGCTGCCAGGGTCAGCGCCGAAATCGATGTCGCCAGAGACACGATCCTGCCCGCCGGGGAGCTGACCGGTCGACTAAGAATTGCCGCACCCCTTTCCTTCGGTCCCACCCACTTTGCATCTGTCCTGGCGGACATGGCATTGCGCCATCCGCAACTGCAGATCCAGACAAGCTACAGCGACCGTTTCGTGGACCTGATTGCGGAAGGGTTTGATTGCGCGATCCGGGTTGGCACACTTCAGGATTCCAACCTGATCGCGAGACGCGTTGGCCCCCTGTACGGAAACTACGTCGCAAGCCCCGCCTATATCAAAGCTCACGGCTCCCCGGAAACACCGGAGGAGCTCGTCACGCATCAGGCGCTTATGCAGGGAATGGAAACATGGCAGGTGATGGATGGCGAAAAGATCGTCACCATTCGCCCACAGGGCCGATTCAAGGCTGACAACGGGGCTGCTCTCGTCGTTGCTGCCGCGGCAGGATTGGGTGTCGCCGCGCTCCCCGATGGCCTTACCCGGGACTATCTGAATTCCGGAGCATTGGTGACGGTCATGAAAAATCATCCGCCGCCACCGGCCGGAATCTATGTCGTTCGCCCGCCGGGACAGCACCCCTCAAGAAAGGTCCGCGTTCTGACCGAAATGCTGATCGAGTGCTTCGACAGCGGCGGGCAACGAATCGACTAACGTTATCGCTAGCCGGCTTGCAATACATGCAGTAACGGCCGGCGCCTTCGGCGACAAAAGTCCTTTTCGCTGAACGGAGAGAGATCGAACAGACGGTGGCCGGCCTCGCATCGACCGGTGGCACCGTGGCGACCTCCGATGATGACCTGAAGAGACTGTATCAGAAGCTCAGGCACAAGGTTGAAAGCGTCGAAGCCAAGAAGGTTTGCTCGTTCGCACTGCTGCTTGGGATCGACAAAACAAGTACCGGATATGAACAGGTCTCATCAAAACCCGTCGGCAGATGGACATTCGCAGCAACTGTTCCTCAACGAGGTCCGCTCCATGCCGGCGGCTTTCCTGCCGCCAGATCAGTTTTTCGACGCCTCCGCGTCAGGGTGTCATCACGACGCGACCCAACGGCTTTGCCGTTTCGGCATATTCATGAGCTCTTGCTGCCTCTCGAAGCGGAAAAACCTGATCGATAACCACGTCCAGCCGCTTTTCTGCCGCAGCCTCCAGAAGTTCGTCAACCGTCCGATGCACGGCAGGCCGTTCGAACAACGGCCCCATGAAAACGCCGTGAAGCGTCTGATTGTTCTGCATGGGCGACCAGAGATCGACGTCGAGACCGCCACCGCCAGCGTTTCCGACGAAGACGAGACGTCCCTCGACGGCAAGCGCGGAAAGGGAGGCTTGCAAGGTCGATCCAACGGGGTCAATCACGAGATCAACTCCCCTGCCATCCGTCAGCCGACGGGCTTCCCCAACGACATCCTGCTCAAATCGATCAATGACATGCGCGGCGCCAAGTGCGGCCAGACGCGCTTGTCGTTCGCGACCACCGGTGACCGCAACGACCGTGGCCCCCGCTTGACGCGCGAGCTGAATGGCCGCCAGACCAACACCGCCCGCGGCCGCCTGGATCAGAACCGTCTCCCCTTCATTTAGCCGGCCCTTGGTGATGACACAGTGGCGGGCCGTCCCGAAGGAGATCGGCAGTGCCGCGGCTTGCACCGTGCCGACGTCATTCGGGATCAACCATGTGCGAGAGGCGGGCACAGACCATAGTTCGGCATGCGATCCCTGCATGTCGAAGGCCGTCACCCTTTGACCAACGCTTCGGTCCCCCACGTTTTCGCCAACCGCAACAATGGTCCCGGCAGCCGCATAACCAACGATCCAAGAGGATCGCTGCGGTGTCGAGCGCCGGTTGATCAAGTCGCCGCCCTCAATCGAAATCGCCTCGACGGCAATCAGCACGTCCTGCGGCCCACAGACGGGATCGGGCACATCTGCGTACCTCAAGACTGTCGGCGGACCGGGGTTGTCATAGACTGCAGCTTTCATGCGATGTTCCTTTCCCGTTAGGGACCTCTTGCCTTGAGTGGTCGCGGTGGCTGTATCGCCCGGTTTCAGACCATCCTTACCGCCAGGATATGTTCCAGATCTTTCAAGGCTGCGGCGGCCGTCGCAAGCGGCTCTTTCCCAGCCCCAATCGCGAGCGTCTCGCCCATCGCATCGGTGACGATGCGGATCGCCTTGTCCTTGCCGCGGATATTCGCGAGAGGATCGGCAAGCGGATAGGTCCGGATGCCGACCTCGGCGCGGATCGCACCGTTTTCGCGCCAAAGGCGGCCAACGAGTTTCGGGACAAGCCCCTGCCCGCGCCACGCCTCGATCCGTTCCGCGGTGACCGAATGGATACCCGCTACGGTCAGATCGCTCATCGTGAGGTCAGCACCCAGTCCGAAATTGGCGAGGATCAGCAGCTTGCAAGCAGTGTCCCAACCCTCGGTGTCATTGCGTGGATCAGCTTCGGCGAAGCCGCCAAGCTGTGCCTCCCGCAATGCCTCCTCGAAGCCGATCCTACGTGTCGTCATTGCATCGAGCAGATAATTGGTCGTGGCATTCAGAATGCCCTCGACTTCGAGCACCTCGCAGCCTTTGAGACTATACTCGACCAGATCGATCGTCGGCAGCGCGGCCGCGGCGGCGCCGCTGAGCTTGAGCATCGCGCCGGAGCCTTTGGCAAGCGCCCGCAGTTCCCGCCCGCTATGAACCAGCGCGCCCTTCGATATCACGATCGTGTCACGCCCGGCCGAAAGCGACGAACGAAGATAGACAAGCCCCGGGCCACCGGTGCGGAAGTCACTCGGGCCTGCCTCGATCAGGATATCAGCGCCGCTTTCCTCAATGAAAGTTGGCCCGGAGAACCCATCCGCCAAGGTGGAGAGATGCACCTCTTCCAGTCCATCCGCGCTTTTTACACCGGACCGGGATCCGCAGACGGCCACGAGCCGCATATCCGCGCCGTAAACGTCGCGATAACGCTCCCGCCGGGACAGAAGCAGGCTTGCCGTTGCCCGTCCCACGCCGCCGAAACCTGCTATCGCAATCCTCACCGTGTTCATCGTCCCGCTCTTCCGTTATTTCGCAGCCACACCGCTCAGCGGCTCGGGAACGGGTCCGAGATGCAGGTGATCCATGCCGGACATGGCGTCTCCCTGCACCTGTTCGGACAGCCGCTCATTGTCCCGTCGACGAACGTCCTCTGCCGCTTCCTCCACGTCAAGCTCGGCATAACCCAGGGCGCGCAAGCCTTCCGCCCCCATCCTGTAGGCGGATTCGACCGTTTCGCGGATCTGGTAGTCAACGCCGGCGCGGATCAGGTCCACGGCATGGCCGCGATCATAGCTGCGCACCAAAATCTTGGCCTGCGGGAATTCATGTTGGGCCAGTTCCGCGATCTGCAGGGCGGCCTTCGGATCGTCGATGCAGATCAGCAAGGCCTCGGCCGAACCGGCGCCGGAATGGTGCAGCGTGTCGAGACGCGTGCCGTCGCCGAAAAACACCTTGAAACCGAAACGCCCCGCGTCCCGAATACGGTCGGGGTTCATGTCGATGACGGAAAGGTTGACGCCCTTAGACAGAAGCAGTTGCGAGGCAATCTGGCCGAAACGGCCGAAGCCGATCACGAGCACCCTTCCGCTGAGATCACGCGCCGCCTCGACACCCTCCATCGACGCTTCGCCGCGCAGCAGCCGATCCGCAGCGATCATCAGCAGCGGCGTCAGCGCCATGGAGAATATGATGACGGTCGTGAACAACGCATTCTCGCGCGGATCGATCACCCCGCCAGCGGTTGCGGCAGCATAGAGCACGAAGGCAAACTCGCCGCCCTGCAGGAACATCGAGGTACGGTGCAGAGCCTGGTGGCTGGAGCCGCCGAACAGGCGGGCAACCGCATAGACCGCCACGCCCTTGGCGATGGTGAAGGCGGCCAGCATGGCCAGCAGAAGCCGCCATTCGGTTGCCACCACGGCAAGCTCCAGCGACATGCCGACTGCCATGAAGAACAGGCCCATCAGCAGGCCGCGAAACGGCTCGATATCGCTTTCGATCTGGTGCCGATAGCTCGAACTCGAAAGCATCACGCCGGCAAGGAAGGCGCCCATCGCCATGGAAAGCCCGGCACCCGCCATCAGCAAAGCGGCCCCCAGCACCACCAGCAGCGCGCCGGCCGTCATCACCTCTCGGGTCCTTGCCCGCGCCAGAAGGGCGAAGAACGGGTTCAGCCCCCATTTCGATACGCCGAGAAGAACGAGCAGTGCGCCGAGCGCCAGGAGAACATCCACCCATCCCGACTGTCCCTGCGAGAGTGGTGACAGAAAGGCGACAACTGCCAGAAGCGGCACGATCATCAGGTCTTCGAAGAGAAGGATGGATACGGATTTCTGGCCCTCCGGGTAGGAAATCTCACCACGATCCTGCAGTACCGACATGATGACGGCTGTCGACGACAGCACGAAACCCGCGCCGGCGACGAAGGCCACCGTGGCAGGCAGGCCGAAGACCAGCACACCCGCCAAGGACAGGGCGGTTGTCGCCGCCGCCACCTGCACGAGGCCGAGCCCGAAAATCTGGCCGCGCATGGCCCAAAGCTTGTGGGGTCTGAGTTCCAATCCGATGATAAAAAGGAACATCACCACGCCGAGTTCGGAGAAATGCAATATCGACGCGGCATCGGTGAACAGCCCGATCACCGACGGCCCAACCAGCACACCGGCTGCGAAATATCCGAGAACCGAGCCCAGGCCAAACCGCCGAAACAGGGGCACCGCGACCACGGCCGCTCCCATCAGGACAATCGCCGGTCCAATCGTCTGCCCCAAGCTCGCTTCAGCCATACACTCACATCCCCGGTCTTTTGTTTTGCAGCGGCCGGCAATAGGCCTTGCTTGGCCGACCCGCTTCTCATTGAGTTTGGTATCGTTGCGGCGCTGGCACGAATAGTCGCGGCATCGGCAAAACACTGTCGCGAAAAGGGGAACGCGACTTATGCGACTGGTCCGCCAGGGGCGAACGCAGGTTGCCTGTTTGCAGTCGAGCAACCACAGCCGTCACCAAGAACTACGCGAGAGCGCCACCGTCCACCGTAAGGATGGTGCCGGTAATCTGCCGGGCGGCCGGTGTCGCCAGGAAAACAACTGCAGCCGCAACATCCTCTGGCTGGTTAAAGCGACCGAGTGCGCTCAGACTACGCTGGTAGTCTGCAAATTCGCCCGTCTCCGGGTTCGATTCCGTGTTTGTCGATCCTGGCTGCACGAGATTGACCGTTATGTCTCGGGGCCCCAGTTCGCGCGCGAGACCGCGGTTAAATGCCTGGAGCGCGCCTTTGGTCATGTAGTAGACCGTGCCAGGTACACCAGCGATGCGATCTGCGCCCGCCGATCCGATGGTAATGATGCGCCCACCTTTCTTGAGATGGGGAATTGCGGCCTTTGCAGCGAGAACCGGTCCGCGTACGTTAACGGCAAGCAGTACGTCGATATCATCGACTGTGAAATCTGCGATCGTGTTATATCGCGCGATCGCCGCATTGTTGACGAGAATGTCGAGACCGCCCAGCGCACGGACGGTTTCGTCCACTGACCGCTGGATGGCCGAAGGATCCGCGCTGTCGGCCTGTAGCGCGATGGCCTTGCCCCCCTTCGCTTCGATAGTCCGGACAAGTCGCTCCGCGCTGTCTACGGATCGCTCGTACGTTATCGCGACGTTTGCACCCTTCTCGGACAACGCAATTGCAATCGCCTCCCCGATGCCGCGCGACCCACCGGTCACGAGCGCATTCTTTCCAGCTAGTTCATGCATAGTCATACCCTTTGCTTTCTCTGTCGCCATATTACCGATTTCGAGGTCCATTCCTCGCCACTGGTTGCTCCGACAGGCTTTCGTTCAGCCGTAAGATAAGCGGCAACGATGCAGACAGCATTCCCGATCTTCTCAGATACTTGCCTGATCCTGCCAAATCACGACATACTGACACGATGCTAAACTTGGTGATGCCGACCACACACCTGCTGAAGGATGTCGCTCCGTTTATCCCGGAACAGGGAGGAACCATCGGCCTTCCCACGCCAGTTCCGCGCCTGATGCTTTGGACCAGTACAAGGGTGACGTCGCCTACTCCGGCCGTGTTCGAACCGATGTTCTATGCTGTCTTACGCGGAACAAAGGTCTTGATCATGGGCGCCAATCGGTTCGAGCTGACAGCGGGTACCTGTGCAGTCTCGTCCTTCGGCCTGCCCTACAGCCACCAATTGACCGGGGCCAGACCCGGTCTGCCTTATGTCGGCATCAGTCTTCATCTTGATGCCGACATCCTGACGCGCGTCATGCTCGATATGCCCAAACGCGAGGATCGCTGGACGTGCGCAGTCGCCGCAGGCGATCTCGACGGGTCGGTCGGCGATGCACTCACTCGCCTAGTTGGGTTGCTGAACGAGCCAGAGGATATTGGCGCGCTGGCACCACACTACGAGTTCGAGCTTTATTATCGTCTTCTCCAAAGCTCGATGGGCGATACCCTCCGACAGGTTGGCAAACGGAACGACCGGTTCCAGCAACTCAAGGCAGCAGCCGATTGGCTCGCCGTCAATCACAGCGAGGTTGTCAACATTCCTGAACTGGCAGCGTCATCTCATATGAGCGTCACAAGCTTTCACAGACATTTCAAGGAAGTTACGGGATTCAGCCCACTCGCGTTTCAGCGTCATATCCGCTTGCTTGAGGCACGCAAGCTCCTTACCGGCGGAAGCACCAGCGTATCGCGCGTGGCATATGAGGTGGGGTACAAAAGTCCGTCGCAGTTCAGCCGCGAATACAAGAGCATGTTCGGCAACGCGCCGATGGCTGATCTTGAGCGGTGAACTCAGTCGTTTCCGCTAACAGAAAAAGAAATTGATCAGGGATTTATGTGTTTAGGCCGGCACACAATCCAGGGGAGTGAACAGCATTCGGTATCTCTTATCAGCTTTTTGATGAGCTACGCGATGGATGGCAGGCTTTTCCCACCTTCCATCGCCATGTCCTGCCCTAATGGCACTTCTAAGCTTTCAGGCGCCACTCTACACCGCGATCATCTCCTTCAGCGGTGCGACCGGTAGCCGCCTTATCCGAGGGGTCATTGGAGCAGCGGCAATTTCGTACGCAGCCTCTTCAGTCTTCCGTCAGGCGGCTCGAAGCCGAAACAGAAGGCCCGCGAGCGCCAAACTCGTTTGTGTTCCGCTTTTTGCGACACAGCTTTGCATGAAAGCGGCCTATCGGTTCACGTCTTGAGATGCCATCAAGTCTCAACGCGGGTTGAACGGGTGCTCCAGCAAGCCTGCAAACGCAAGTTTTGAAAGAACCAAACTCCCAATTCTCTAGCCGCAGGTCCGAGTGCTCTTGCCAACGCCGCAACGGCCACAGGACGAAGCTGTTCTGCAACGCCACCTGTTTTTAATCAGACCAAGGGACGAGTCGATGCATCGCTATTTTGGTCTGGACCTGCCGCTCAGCCGCCGCGAGGCTCTGACCTCTGCAGCAGCCGTTGCTGCCAGTTCAATATTTTGGCCGCGCCACGTGCGAGGCGACGAACCTGCCACAATTAAATCATCAGAAGGAGAGCGTAACATGGGCTTCGTGACCACAGACGACGGTGTACAGATTTTTTACAAGGACTGGGGCCCGAAAGATGCCCAGCCAATCGTGTTTCACCATGGATGGCCTCTATCGTCCGACGATTGGGACGCGCAGATGCTTTTCTTCCTGTCGAAGGGATTTCGCGTAGTCGCACATGACCGGCGCGGGCACGGCCGCTCGGAGCAGGTTGCCGAAGGTCATAACATCGACCATTACGCAGCCGACGCTTTTGCCGTAGCCAAGGCCCTGGACCTGCGGAGCGCAGTTCACGTTGGCCATTCCACCGGCGGCGGCGAAGTCGCGCGATATGTGGCGCGGCACGGCGAACCGGCCGATCGTGTTGCCAAGGCCGTTCTAGTTGCCGCCATTCCGCCGCTGATGCTGAAGACCGGCAGCAATCCCGAGGGCACACCGATCGAGGTCTTTGACAGCTTCCGTTCAGCGCTGGCCAGCAACCGTGCCCAGTTCTTCAGAGACGTTCCCTCCGGTCCGTTCTACGGGTTCAATCGCGAGGGTTCGAAAATCCATGAAGGCGTGATCCAGAATTGGTGGCGACAAGGTATGATGGGTAGCGCCAAGGCACATTACGACGGCATCAAGGCATTTTCGGAAACCGACCAGACAGAAGATCTGAAGGCCATCACCGTTCCGACACTGGTAATGCACGGCGAGGACGACCAGGTCGTTCCGATTGCGGCATCAGCTTCAAAGGCGGTCAAACTGCTCAGGAATGGCACGTTGAAGACCTATCCCGGGTACTCACATGGAATGCTCACGGTCAACGCCGATGTTCTGAACGAGGATATCCTGGCTTTCATTGCCAAATAGCAGGCTCCATCAATTCGGGCCGCCGCGTCATCAACCGTTGCGCGGCGGTCACTCTATCGACCCATCCCTCGCTCGGCTCCAATCTTCAGGAGACAGCCCATGACCGTTTACAAATTCGCCATTGCCGACGTGTTGTTTGAACGCTCGCCGGGGCAGGAAGGTGAGATCTTCACCGGCAACCTGCTCGACCAGCGCCACGGCGGGCCAGTCACCATCGGGTTCGGGCGCTACGGCCCGAACCAGGTTCTGCAAGAGACCATGTCCGTACACGACACGATGATTGTCCTGGAAGGAAGCATAACTGTCTCAGACGCACATGGATCGCAGACAGCGAGGCCTGGCGAGATCATTGCAATGCAGACAGGCGACAAGGTGACCATCCGTTCTCATGAGACGGGCGCCGTGACCGCCTATGTGACATTTCCTCATTGGCAGCAGCCAGAACCCACATCATCGAGCTCGACGTGATGTGGACGATCGATTCTGCCGACCTACCGTTGCGTTTGTCGGCGTGGGTCATTTGCGTTGGTTCGGGTAGTTGCACAATAAACCAAGTGTGAACAGGAGTGCCCGCTTGAAGAACGAACAGAACCTCTCCCCCGTGGAAGGTGTACACGTCGGCGAACGGATCATTCCTGTACCAACGTCGATCAGTCAGGAAGCGCAGGCCATGCTGCGCGCAGCCGTACAATATGACGGCACACCACTCAATGCGCTTTATCCAATACCGGCACCAAACGATCGGGCAGCTTGGCGTCAGTTGCAGGCTGCAGCCGAGGCCCATTACGCCGCGGCTCTCAATGCAGCAACGAATGAAACAAGCACCGAGATCGAAACGCGGCGCCTGGGCACCGCAACTGTCCATGTCGCGTTACCGGAAAGCCCGCGGCTCAAAGACTGCGTTTTCATCGACCTGCATGGCGGCGCGCTCGTATTCGGTGGTGGCGATGCCTGTCGTGAGAGCACACGGCTACAGGCAAACCGGCTCGGGATGACCTGCTACGGTATCGACTACCGGATGCCACCCGACCACCCCTATCCGGCAGCGCTCGACGACTGCCTGGCGGTGTATCGGCACGTGATCGATCACTATGGGGCCGATCGCGTCGTACTTGGCGGTCGCTCGGCCGGTGGCAATCTTGCCCTCGCCACCATCCTGCGGGCACGCGATGAAGGCCTGCGGTTTCCGGCAGGCGTCGTCTTGTTGTCTCCAGAATTAGATCTGACGGAATCGGGCGACAGCTTTCAAACCAACCGCACCATCGATGTCGTGCTTCCCCATCCCCTTATGCGAAACAATCTGCTTTATGCGGGCGGTGCCGACTTGGCGCATCCGTATTTATCCCCGCTGTTCGGAGAGATGTCGGCCGAGTTTCCGCCGATATTCCTGCAGAGCGGAACGCGTGACCTGTTCCTCTCCAATTCGGTGCGGCTCCATCGCAAGTTGCGACGCGTGGGAGCCCCGGTCGAACTTCATGTGTTCGAGGCGATGCCGCATTGTGGATTCTCGGAGTCTCCGGAAGATATGGAGCTTGCGGAGGAAGTAGCCCGTTTCGTCACCGAATGTCTCCAGGCATTCGTTCCCTGACGATCCAAAGCTTACTTCGATGGATCGAAACGGTGATCTGTTGCGAACGAACCAACAGCGATATGATTTGGAGACGCCCCTCAATACGGGCTTGTTTCGCTCGCAACCGGATGATAGCACTGACAGCATGAGAACATACCTCGCCAACGCCACGATGATGATGCCGCGCTCCTAGCGTGGCGGATTTTGTGCGCTTGTCATGCACCTTAGACCGCCCTTGAGGCGGTTTTTTCATTGGTCGATCCGCCTTGAAGGAAATGCAAGCTTCACAAGGATATCCCGATGAACAGCACGAAAACTTACATCACCACCTCGATTCCATACGTCAATGCCGCGCCGCACGTTGGTTTTGCGCTCGAACTCGTGCAGGCCGATGCTTATGCCCGCCACTCTCGACTTCTGGGCAAAGACGTCAGGTTTCAGTGCGGTACGGATGACAACAGTCTGAAAAACGTTCGCGCCGCGGAAGCAGCAGGACGTCCGGTGGCCGACTTCGTGGGAGAGAATGCCGACCGCTTCGAACAGCTCGGCAGGCACCTCCAAATTTCGAACGATGCATTCGTTCGTACATCCACGGATACGAGACATATTGCCTGCATTCATTCGCTGTGGAACGCGTGCTCCAGGAATGGCGACCTCTATCGAAAGAGCTATGAGGGCTTTTATTGCGTCGGCTGCGAGCAGTTTTACGAACTCACGGATCTGGACGACGGAAGATGCCCGGAGCACGGTATCCCGCTTGAGATCGTGAGAGAGGAAAACTGGTTCTTTCGCCTGTCTCGATATGGCGAGTGCCTTCAACGTCTGATCGAGACAAACGAGATCGAGGTCGTCCCAGTTCACCGGCGTAACGAAATACTCGCCCTGCTTCGACGAGGGCTCGAGGATATCAGCGTGTCGCGCAGTGCTGACCGCGCGCGTGGCTGGGGCGTGCCCGTGCCTGCGAGCGACGAGGTCATCTATGTTTGGTTCGATGCCCTCGCGAACTATCTCACAGGCCTCGGCTATGGTTCCGACGAAAGCCTGTTCCAGCGATATTGGTCGCAACAGGGCGAACGCATCCATTTTGTCGGCAAGGGAATTTCCAAGTTTCACGCGATTTACTGGCCGGCAATACTCCTGTCAGCCGGAGTGCCGCTCCCGTCTTCGATCTTCGTTCATGGCTATCTAACCCTGGACGGTCGAAAAATCGGAAAGTCGGCCGGCAACGGCGTCGATCCCGAGGTCTTCGTGCAGGACTACAAGACCCCGGACGCATTGCGCTATTATCTGCTACGGCACATCCGTTCCGCTGATGATGGCGATTTCTCTGAAGAACGGCTTGAGGCCGCATGGTCTGGAGAACTCGGCGGGCAGCTGGGAAATCTCCTCAATCGGGTTCTCACGTTGCTGGCATCATCCTTTTCCGGAATTACGCCTTCGGTCCCGGACAGCGCTCTTGTCCGCGAGGCAACCATCCTCCCCGAAAAGATCTTGAACTCGTTTGACAAATACGAGCTCCATATCGGCCTGAGTGAGATTTTCTCCTACCTCGGGTCCGCGAACCGGGAGTTTACACGCAAAGCACCCTGGTCCGATGCCAAGGCTTTAGCCGTTGAACTCGGTAGTGCGGAACGACAAGCGATATCCGATCGCCTTGGGGCTACTCTGGCAGAACAGGTCTACGGCCTCGCCATCGTTGCTCAATGTTTGCTCCCGTTCTTACCTGAAACAGCTTCCAGGCTGCACGCGACGCTCGGAATACCCTGCCCGGCGCAGTATGATTTTCGAATATCCATTACCGGAGTAAAGACATCATCTGGAGAGATCCTCTTCCCGCGGCAGACGGCGGTGCGAACGAAGTCATGATTTTGGCGTCACCGCTTTCAAAAGCGCAGGCGCGCCCATCAGAGACCGAAACCGCTTCGCTATAGCTCGTTGGAGCGGTTTCGCTATAGTCTGATCAGTCACGCCTCACATCTTCAACGCACGCAGCAAGCTTTCCAGATTTCTCTCACCCTCCCTAGTCTGTGCTCCTGCTTTCAATCCGCCCCGGATGAGCTTTTCGGCAGCGGGGCGCTCGAACAATCCTGCCCAGGCCTCATGCTCGCGCTTAAAGCCATCCCGCAGATCTTGAGGAGGCAACACCCTCTTGGCCGCGGCGATCACGCCTTCGGGCAAGGCGGCGATATTGCGCGCCAACCGGTCGACGAAATCGTCGAGCTCCGCGCCCGGCAGAGCCCGGTTGATCCCTCCATAGCGTTCCGCCGTCGCCGCATCGATGAGATCGGCGCCAAGAATCAGTTCGAGAGCCCGGCCGCGCGTCATCCGGCTGGACAGATATTGCGTGGCGCCGCCACCGGGCGTGATGCCCATCAGCGCTTCGCATTGGGCGAGTCCCGCCCGCTCTTCGGCGGCAAACGCCATGTCGGCCGCCGCGACAAATTCCGCGCCGCCACCGCGCGCCAAGCCGGCCAGCTTGACGATCGTGACTTGCGGCTGTTCTCGCAGAAGTTCCCCGAGTGCCTGGAAAGGATTGAGGCCCTCCGGAGCCTCACGAGCAATTTCGTCGAAGGCGTGCGGCTCATCGATCAATGTCATGTCGACATGAGCAATGAAGAACTCCGGGTCTGCGCTCTGGAAAACGAGGACGCGCGTGTCCAGGTCATCGCGAACGGAAAGGAGAA
The DNA here is from genome assembly GCF_059511785.1 of Agrobacterium sp. LEGMi-208b. NCBI lineage: Bacteria > Pseudomonadati > Pseudomonadota > Alphaproteobacteria > Hyphomicrobiales > Rhizobiaceae > Agrobacterium > Agrobacterium sp. LEGMi-208b. The sequence continues at coordinate 1,562,823 of NZ_CM183446.1, read as the reverse complement.
AGCGGCGCATCTCGCTCATCAAAGTGACATCCAGAACGTTGACTGGAGGATTGTCGATCGTGATCGTCGCGACGCCGTCCGCCTGGGAAACTAGAATCTTGCGGAAATCTGTGTCTGCCATCTGTAATATCTCTGTTCTTCGGGAAATTCTGGCGCCGATGTTTCGCGCCATTGACCCTAAAGTATTCATCGGATACCTAGCGTCAATTACGCACCTAAAGTATCCCAGGGATGCCGGAGCATACCGATGGATGAACCAACAAGTGAAAATGACCCTGTCTACCGTGCCGACTGCCCGAGCCGCGTGATCCTCGACCAGATCGCCGACAAATGGTCGATGATGGTGCTGGCGGTGCTCAGCGAGCCCCGTCGTTTCAACGCGATCAAGCGCCGCCTCGATGGCGTGACCCAGCGCGTTTTGACCCAGACGCTACGCAAACTGGAGCGCAATGGCATGGTGACGCGCAGGGTTCTGGATGGGCGGGTGCTCGGCGTCGAGTATGCGCTGACGCCGCTCGGCCGATCGCTGCAAGGGCCGTTCTCGATCCTGTTCGATTGGACGGTCGAGAACATCGATGTGATCCAGGACTGCCAGCGCAGCTATGACGCATCATTTGGCCCTATGTAATGGATTGAGGCTGCGGCTACTCCGCGACCTCAACCACCGAACAGCCGCGGCCTCCGCACCGACTGGAGGATGGCAGTTGCCTCTATACCCGTTGTGATCGCGAGAGCGCCGTGGTGCAAGAGAACTAGCGCCGAGAACATGCCGACCTGCTTGGGCGTCCGGACGACGGCATCACTCAGTACTGGAGCGTAAAGACCGCTTGCGCGAGCGGGCGCGCCGGTCCTATCGAGCGTCTTACTGGCAATTGCGTGTGGCTATTTCGACTTCGCCGCACCATAACGCAGTCCATCCAGCAGCAGCATGAGCATTCGTTCGGTGTGCGCCGGCCCATCCTCCCCCGAAGCCACGGCGAGGTTTCCGATCGCGCGCAGCAGATCGTAGGGCGCAACGTCGGCACGGACTTCGCCCGCATCCGCAGCGGCATTCAGCAGCATCGACAGGGCGGGTTCAAACCGGCTTCGGAAATAGTCCGGCAAGGTGGCGAATGCAGGATCTCCGGAATGGAGCGCGGCGGCCAAACCCTGCTTGGTGGCGAGGAAGCGCGTGTAGCGGATCAGCCAGGCTGCCAGCGCATCGACTGGCCCCCGCTCGGCGGCAAGCGGCCCGGCCGCATCGGCGCAGGCGTCAACCTCGCGGCGGAACACCGCTGCGACCAGGTCGGCGCGGGTCGGGAAACGGCGGTAGAGCGTGCCCAGCCCAACGCCCGCTTGCGTCGCAATCTCCCGGATGGGCGCATCCACCCCCGAACGGGCGAACACGATCTTGGCGGCTTCCAAAACGACTTCCTCGTTCCTGCGGGCATCGGCACGCATTCGCGGTGCGGGCGCTTGGGCATCACCTGGAACCGGTGACACTGCCTCGGCTGGATTCCGGAATTTGGCGGACGACATTTTTTGCGATCCCTCTTGCTAAACGGATCATTGATCCGTATTAAAGTATAGCGGATCATTGATCCGTTTGCTAGCCCGGAGGTTCGCAGTCCCATGTCCAGCTCATTCGCTAGAACCCACGCGCATGCCGCCGGCTTCCCCGCTATTGTTTCCATCGCTCCCATAACCTTGCCATCGCCGGGACGAGGCATTGACCTGCACGTCCGGGTTTCCTTCCCCGTCGCAGGCGACGCGCTGCCCGTCATCATTTTCTCGCACGGCAATGGCCAGTCATTTCACGCTTACGGTCCACTCGTCGATTATTGGACAGCACATGGTTTCGCCGTGATCCAGCCAACACACCTGGATTCGCGGATGCTCGGTCTTGCACCGGACGACCCTCGCCGCCCGCAACTCTGGCGCTTCCGCGAGAAAGACCTTGCAGCCATTCTCGACGGACTTGATCACATCGAGAGTGAGGCACCGATGATCCGCGGGCGGCTCGATCACTCGCGCATCGCGGTTGGCGGCCATTCGTGGGGCGGGCAGACCGCCAGTACCCTGCTTGGCGCCACCCACCTCGATCCCGACGACGGATCGGTCGTCAACAGGAAGGATAATCGCATCAAGGCGGGCGTGCTGCTGGCGGCGCCAGGCCGAGGCAATGACCTGACCGAATATGCAGCACGTACCTATCCATTCATGTATCCAGATTTCTCGACCATGACGGCGCCGACCCTGATCATCGTCGGCGACCGTGATGTGGGCACGCTTTCGACACGTGGCGCCGAATGGTGGCGTGATGCCTACGATTTGAGCCCTTCACCCAAGGCATTGTTTACGGCCTTTGGCGGCGAGCATGCTCTCGGCGGTATCCCCGGTTACGAGGCGCGCGAGACGACAGACGAACGGCCCCAGCGGGTCGACGCGATCCAGCGGCTTTCAACCGCCTACCTCCGCAGCGCGCTCTATCCCGGCGATCTCGCATTTTCCGATACGATCGCGACGCTGGCAGCCGATGCTGCGCCGGAAGGCAGCGTCGAGACGAAGTAGGTCGCCGGGTCCGCCTTTTCCGGCTCCCTCGTAACGCGCGTTCAGCCCTTCCACGGCTGCGCTATACCATCACTACAAACAGGAGTTTCACATGACCACCATCCTCATCACCGGCAGCTCGTCCGGCTTCGGGCTTGAGACTGCCCGCTATTTCCTCGATCGCGACTGGACTGTCATTGCCACGATGCGCACGCCTCGAGGGGATCTGTTGCCCGCATCCGAACGGCTGCGCGTCGTGGCCCTCGATGTGACCGACGCTGCCAGCATCACCCGCGCTCTGGACGAAGCAGGGCCGATCGACGCCCTCGTCAACAATGCCGGCGCCGGTCTGATGGGAGCGCTGGAAGGCGTTTCGATCAACGCAACACGCCAGCTTTTTGAACTGAATACCTTCGGCACCATGGCGATGTCGCAAGCAGCAATGCCCGGCTTCCGCGCGCAGGGGACGGGCGTGATCGTCAATGTGTCGTCCGCCGTGACGCTCAAGCCGTTGCCGATGTTGTCCGCCTATACTGCCAGCAAGGCGGCCGTGGAAGCATTCAGCGAGAACATGGCGCTGGAGGTGGAGCCGTTTGGGGTGCGCGTTCGGCTGATCGTCCCCGGTCGAGCGCCGGAAACCTCCTTTAGCGCGACCGCCCGCGACCGCTCGCAGAACAGCATACCCGAAGCCTATGTCAGCTGGGCGAAACAGGTGTTCTCCGCAACACCGCCGCAGCCGGCCGAAATCACCACTGCGAGCGACGTGGCAAAAGCGGTCTGGCAGGCAGTAACCGATGCCTCTTCGCCGTTTCGCATCCTGGCCGGCGCGGACGCCGTAAAGCTTGCCGCACAGGTCGCATAACGGCTTACTTCTGCCCCTTCACCGGCCGGATCGTTCGATGAGATCCGGCCGTTCCGCTCGGAAGAGTCCAATGAGCCGATACGCTCCGTCATCCCAATTTCATTCGCTCCTACGCTCCTGCCGCAACCTTGTTAAGCAACACAGGGAAGGCAGATTTCAGAAACCTGTCTCCTGGCGCAATTAACACGGGGCGCGTACCACATCAGGGCGCGCTACAGCGAAGTATAGTAGGTACGAAATCACCTCAATACACATCACGGACGTATCGTTTCGTGCCAGCGAGCGCCTTGACGTAATTTTCCGCCAGGTCGCTCGGCATATTTCCATGCAGTGCGACGATTTCCTTGAGGGCCGCGTCGACATCCTTGGCCATTCTGCTCGCGTCACCGCAAACATAGAAATGTGCTCCGTCTTCTAGCCACCGGAACAATTCCGCGCCATGCTCACGCATACGGTCCTGCACGTAGACTTTTGTGTCCTGATCTCGAGAGAATGCGAGCTCAAGCTTCGCAAGATGACCGGATTGGGTCCATCTTTCCATTTCATCGCGATAGTAAAAGTCTGTCGCCTGCCGCTGCTCTCCGAAGAACAGCCAGTTTCGTCCTTTTGCGCCGGATGCTTCACGCTCCTGAAGGAAGGCGCGGAAGGGCGCAATGCCTGTGCCGGGTCCAATCATGATCGCGGGTGTCTCGGGATTATTGGGCACACGAAAATGTGCCGAAGGTTGAACGAAGATCGGAATGGAAGCATCAAGCGCGCAGTCTGCCAGAAAAGCAGACGCTATACCGGATCTACTCGTTTTGTCATTCATATATCTGACGACCGACACTGTCAGGTGGACCTCTTTCGGATTCATTTTCGAACTGGACGAAATCGAATAGAGGCGTGGCTGGAGGCGTTTCAGACCGCTTATAAATTCCTGCGCTTCAACCTTGCAGGGCGCAAAAGCGAGTATATCTGCGACCTGCTTGCCCCAAAGCCAGTTTGAAACCTCTTCACGACCTCCTTCCAGTAGCTTTGCCAGTCCGCTGTTGCCGGATTGCGTTGCGCACCATTTCGCAAAGTCGGCATTCGCCCGACCGACTTCAAAATGTTTCTGAAGTGCCTCGGCGATTGGCAGCTCGCCTACGCCATCAACCCGAACCGGGCTGTCGGCTTTCAACTTCAGGGTCGTCAGAATTTCGTCGACCAGCATTGGACAGTTGCTGGGCCAGACCCCCAGGGCATCGCCTGCTTCGTAACTGAGCTCACCATCTCCAAGGTCGAACACGAATTGCCGCACATCCTTGCCGCCGCCTTCTGCGGTCAGCCGTTTATTGAGAAGCAGTCGGGACGGGTAAGGCGCTTTCCGGCTGAAAACCGGCTTAGACGGAGCGACGACATCAGGCACCAGCGAGGTTGCCTCTGAAGCGACAGACGTCTGCGATGATACCCCGACTAACTCAGGGACTTTGGCAGGGTTTAGCGCGTCGCGAACACGCCTGCCCCATGCAGTTGCCAGCTCCTCATAGTCCGGTTCGCAATCGGCCCGATCAGCGATACGCTGAGCACCAAGGGATTCCAGCCGCTGGTCGAGTTTGCGGCCAAAGCCACAGAACTGATCGTAATTGCTGTCACCGAACGCGCAGACCGAATAGCGCAGCGTTTCCAGACGCAGTGCAGCCTTTCCGTTCAGCATATTCCAGAAGCCGCCGCCGTTGTCGGGCGGATCGCCATCCCCGAAAGTGCTGACGAAGAACAGGCATATTCCGGCCTCACAAATATCATCGGTGAGGTCATCCAGTGCGACGAGACGGAACTTTCGGTCCTGCCCTTGCAGAACCTTGGCAAAATTGTTGGCTGCTGCTTCAGCATTGCCCGTTTGTGAAGCCCAGGCGATGAGCACGACCGGAGCTTCCTGTTTCGCTGCAGAGGTGGAAACGCTGCCAGACGGAAGAGACACGCTGTCCGAATAGGTGCTGCGCCCCCGGGAGAATAGTCCTGCCAGCATACCGTCAATCAACAGACGGCGTTCTGGCGCAAAAGGTGCGTGATCCGGCAAGACGGGAACATCAATCAATCCCGTTGCCGCCGCCGCGTTCAGGCCCGTGATATAGCCCTGAAGATATATCTGCTCCGGCGGCGTCAATTGCGGAACCGGCGCGAGGCCCACACCTGTCATCATGCTGAACGCAGCAATTTCGGACTTGGGCGCTAGAGAAACGGCTGCTTCGGTGTGGACCAGTGCATTCAAAGGAGGCGCCTCCTCTACAGGTTTAGACAAAACGGCTTTTTCACTGAGGCGGATCGCAACGGCAGTGAACTTGAACTCGGGCTGTTGGGAGATGGGATCGACTGCATCACTGGTGACGGCGTTGATCGCAAGGTCATCGCCGAAACTGTCGTTCCAGTGAAATGGCGCGAAACAGTTTCCTGGAAGGACGCGATCCGTCACCACGGCTGGTAAAATCGCCTTGCCTCGCATGGAGCGGATTTCAACTCGATCCTTATCTTCTATACCAAGCTCGGCAGCATCTTCAGGATGAATTTCGACAAAGGGACCGGGATTGAGCTTGTTCAGTGTCGGAATTTTTCCGGTCTTCGTCATGGTGTGCCACTGGTGCTGCAGGCGCCCGGTGTTCAGCACGAAGGGGAATTTGCGACCGGGCATTTCGGCGGGGTCCATATGCGGGCGGGCAAAGAACACGGCTTTGCCGCTGGGTGTGGCGAAACTCAGCCGGGGTGACCCATTATCTCCGGCCTTGAGATACTGGCTGATGCCGTTATTAATGTAGCGGATGGGATTGCGGTCTCCGCTTTCCGCAGATGCAATCGGCCACTGCAACGGACCTTCGCTAAGGCGCTCATGGCTTGCGCCGCGAATGTCATAGCCCGTTTTGGGGTTCCGTGCTTGCTTGATCTCCTCGAACACTTCGGCGGAAGAAGCGTAGCTGAACGCATCGGCATAACCCATTTCACAGGCGACGCGCGCAATGATGAGCCAGTCCGGCAGTGCGTCCCCCGGCGGCTCAACGGCCTTGCGCGTCAGCGTCATGTTACGCTCGGAGTTGATCATGACATTCTCACCCTCTGCCCAGAGCGCACCAGGCAGCAGGATATCGGCGTAGATATTGGTTTCGGTGTCCAGAAACGCATCCTGTGTCACCACCAGTTCGGCAGCCTTCAGCGCCTTGATGACATTGTCCCGGTTGGAAACCGTTGCGACCGGGTTCGTGCAGATAATCCAGCATGCCTTGATCCCGCCATCGGCCATCTCCTGAAACATCGAGACGGTTCCACCACCCGCCTCTGCCCGCAATGTGCCATGCGGGACTTTCCAGAGGTCTTCGATGAATGTCCTATCCGCATCAACCAGCACCGAGCGTTGACCGGGAAGGCCCGGCCCCATATAGCCCATCTCGCGTCCTCCCATGGCGTTGGGCTGGCCCGTCAGCGAGAATGGGCCACTTCCCGGGCGACAGATTTTTCCGGTCGCCAGGTGCAGATTGCAGATGGCGTTGGTGTTCCACGTGCCATGGGTGCTCTGGTTCAGCCCCATCGTCCAGCAGCTCATCACCTCCGGTGACGTACCGATCATGTCTGCGGCTTCGATGAGATCTTTTACTGCGAGGCCTGTGATCTCCGACACTTTTTCGGGCGTGTATTCCGCCAGAAAATCCGGCATTTGCTGCCAGCCTTCGGTAAACTCGGAAATGAAGGTGGTGTCGATGTGGTCGTTGACGACGAGCAGGTGCAGCAAGCCGTTCATGAGAGCCAGATCGGTTCCGGGCCTGATCTGCATGAACAGTGTCGCCTTGTCGGCGGTGGCGTTGCGGCGCGGGTCAACGACAATCAGCTTTGCCCCCTGCTTCACACGGTCCATCATGCGAAGAAACAGGATAGGATGGCAATCGGCCATGTTCGCGCCGATCACGAAAAACAGGTCGGCCTTGTCAAAGTCCTGATAGGAACCGGGCGGTCCATCGGAACCGAGCGAAAGCTTGTAACCGCTTCCGGCGCTGGCCATGCACAACCGCGAATTGGATTCGATATGCTTTGTGCGGATAAAGCCTTTCGCAAGCTTGTTGGAAAGATACTGCGCCTCAAGCGACATCTGGCCCGAAACATAGAGCGAAACGGCATCCGGGCCGTGTTGCTCGATGATCGACTTCAAACGCGTGGCGGTTTCAGTGATTGCTTTATCCATGGAAACAGGAATCTGATCCTGACCACGAGACGTGCGCATGTGGGCGCTTTCCATCCGCCCGGTGTCCGCAACGGCCTGTCCACAGGTGTTCCCCTTGGTGCAAAGTCGCCCGAAATTCGTCGGATGGGTCTTGTCACCGGAGACCTTGGTGATCTTGTTATCCTTGACCTCCATGACGATACCGCAGCCGACGCCGCAATAGGGACAGGAGCCTTTGACCGTTTTCACGCTGGACATTACAAAACTGCCTCCGCTTCTGGCAGCAGGCCGAACTCCAACAGCGCAGGGACAAAATTATCATTGTCATGCCCCTCTCGCGTCAGCTTGATGAGCGCGAACCGTTGGAGATCGGTCAGCTTTCTCCACTGATCGGCTGTTGGCGCAGCAACTCTCTTGACTGCGGACTGAATCGTCACCGCTTCCGGTACCCGGTTCGACGATGTCCATTCCACTGCTTCATCAGACGCAATCGGCTTTGCGACCTCACCGGTGCGGTTCTCGATAAATTCTGACAGAGTGTCGCGGTAAAACTGAACATTGACCGGCGTGTCGCATCGATACTCAAGCAGCCAGCGACGTTCCGGCTCAATCAAGCGGCTCCACTGGCGCAGCGAAAGTTTGATGCCGGAAAGATCCAGTTTGAACCGCACGGCCATGGGAATACACCGTAGGGTGCCGACGAAATCCTTCTCGAATTCGAAAGTTCGCATCTCGTCTGGTATAGCTGTTGGCGATTTCAGATGATTGGCAGACATCCCGTTCTATCCCTCACAACCAGGACTGTTGCGGTCCCGAGAAAAGCCCAAAACAAAAAAGCTGCAGACCAAAAATTGCCGTCCCGGAAAGGACGCCAGTTTCAGATCTGCAGCTTTGCAATGTATCGTCCGCCGTTGGACGCTATGGTGACCACACTCGGCGATCAATCTAACTGAAGCAATAATTGTGCCAGTATAGATTTCCTTTTCGGGGTAGGCTCGTGAAGGAATTGAACACCAATAAAAGCTGAGAAAATCAGCATTTACCGAGAGATCATCCAAAAGAATGCCTCCCCATTGGGCGATCGTCAAAAGACGTGGCAGGAATACTGGATATTATGTGCGGACAGGAAGGACGATTGTATCAAGCAAGTGAGCAGACCGCCCGGGTCGATGTGCGGCCACTCGCCTTTGCCCTTCTGCCCCGTTTGAAGAGGCAATATTGCACGCCGCTTACGGGTCCACCGCCCAAGAGAACAGCCTTGATCAGCAGTCAATGTCCGTAAATAAGAGGTCCTGAAATAGAGCGGAATTGAATGTTGCTTACGCCTTCACATAGACCCAGGCTTTTTTGCCTGATGCGAGGACCACTTCAATCCGTTTGTAGTCCGAGACCTCGTATTCGTCCGCAGCCACGAGTTCTTCTTCAGTAATCAGGAACACCGTTCCTGTGACTGTATCTGCCGGATTAGCCGATGGCACGACAATCGGATGAAACCTCTCTCCGCTTTTAGCGAGCACATCGGGGTCGGTGATCTCGACCATCTCTTTTCTGAAACCAGGCATCGCATCGGCTTGACCTGTCAGTCGGTGTCCGAACGAGGCCAACTGGACGCTCTCCAGTTGAAGCGTGCCGTAAGAGAACAGGTGAAGGGTTGCGTTGAGCATAGGGCTTTTTCCGTTGTCACTAAGGCAGGGCAACCAGTTGTCAGTGACCTGCGCACGATATATTCCGACAGATACATCGTTTCCAATCGATCGTCCAACCGGACGAGGAGTGTAACTTTGCCTTTCGAGCTTGTTGTTTCCCAAGGCCGTCTGGCCGATCGCAGTCCCGGCGCAATACGCGGCGCAGAACTGACAGCAGACGCGGTCGGAAAACTGAGCGGCCTGGAGCCAATCGTCGTGGGCACACCGTCTCGACATAAAATCGACGACTGGTCTTCCAGCCTGCCGGAAGCCCGCGAAACGCTTGAGGCTTTGCAAAATAACGTTTCAGCAATCATCTCGCGCGACAACAAGCCTTTCATGATTGCAAATACTTGTTCGGCAAGCCTTGCAACCTTGCCCATATTGGCTCGCAATTACCCCGACGCTACGATCCTGTGGATCGACGCCCACGGCGATTTCAATACGCCCGAGACAACGGCAAGTGGTTATCTCGGCGGGATGGTCCTCGCAGCGGCCTGCGGGCTGTGGGAAAGTGGGATGGGTGCCGGCATCGATCCGTCGAAAGTCGTGATTGCCGGTGCAAGAGATATCGATCAGTTGGAACGAGATGCCTTGCTTAGGGTAGGTGTTCGGTTTCTATCGCCGGCGGACTCTCGGCCGGAAACGATCCTGCGAATGATCGGAGACAACCCTGTCTGGATCCATACAGACTGGGACGTCCTGGAGCCGGGCTTTGTTCCAGCCGCGTACGCTATCCCCGGAGGTTTGGTGCCGGAGAAGTTACGCGCAATTTTCGAGGCAATCCCCCAACATCAGATTGTAGGGATTGAGCTTGCCGAGTTCGAGGCATCCGGGGACGAGACCGAAAACGCAGCATCTTTGGCTCACCTCATCCATGCCATCTCGCCCCTTCTGTCGAAAAGATAAGTCAATGCACTACTCAGAACTCAAATTGCAGGACCGAGCACTTCGTGAGGTAGAGTTCCTCTGCCAGCATGCCTGCTGACCGCAGAATACAAAAAACGCCCGCGTCATCAGCGGGCGTATAGTCATTCAAAATCAAACGTCATGGCGAAATGTGTAAGCGATTTAGCTATGCCACTCTCAATGTCTTTTTCAGGCGGCTTTCTCGATACAAATCGCCGACATTTCACGTTCGACAAGCTCATCGAATGTCTGTCTGTGGCGGACGACACGTGAGGCTGCGCCGTCAATGAGATATTCAGTAGCGTGAAGGCGGCTGTTATAGTTCGATGACATCGACGCTCCGTACGCTCCAGTGTTATGAAAAATCAGGAAGTCTCCGACCTTTGCCGCTGGAAGCGCTCTCGTTTCAACTACCCCTTCTGGCCCCTGCGTGAAAACGTCGCCGGATTCACATAGCGGGCCTGCGACGACTGTCGGTCGAGCGTCGGAATTGCTCAATGAGCGACCATCACCTGGCAGCACGGAGATCGCATGATAACTGCCGTATAGCGCTGGTCGCATCAGGTCATTGAACCCTGCGTCGACAAGCGTGAAGTGATTGCTGCCAACCTGCTTCGTGGCGCGAACCTCGGAGATCAACAACCCGGCTTCCGCCACAAGGAAACGCCCCGGCTCGATTTCCAAGCGCACGGCATGGCCGAGCTTCTCTTCAGCCTTCTTGCGAACATCATCCCAAAGACTGAAATAATGCCCAATGTCTATCGGCCGTTCACACTCGCGATACGGTACGGAAAGCCCGCCACCCGCCGAGATCGCCTCGAAATCGTGATCCAGTTCCTGCAGCAGGCTGGTCATGGCGCCACATACCCGCTCAAGATGAGCGTAGTCGACGCCTGAACCGATATGGAGATGCAGTCCGACAAGATGCAGACGGTAGCGCCCCACAAGTTCCACCGCCTCGCGCAGTTCACTGTGCCAGATACCGTGCTTGCTGCTTTCGCCGCCGGTATTGGTCTTTTTGCTGTGACCATGGCCGAAACCGGGATTGATCCTCAGCCAGACGCGGTGACCGGGCGAAATTTCTCCGAGCTGGTGCAGCATGTCGGTTGATCCAACATTTACTTCTATCCCGTTCTTCACAATATAGCGAAGTGTCGGACGGTCGAAGATATCGGCGGTGTAAACGATGCCTGCGGCACCGCTTCCGGTACGGCCCGTAGAGAAACCTGCGCGTTGCGCCCGCTCGATTTCCCCCAGCGAGACAGCATCGACATGTACGCCCGCCTCGCGCATGAGTGATAGGATGTGAATGTTGGAACATGCCTTCTGGGCGTAGCGAACCACATCAAAGGCACCGAGTTGCTTTATCCGATCACGGATAATCGGCGCATCATAGACCCACAGAGGTGTAGAATGCTCATTTGCAAGGCGGGCCAGGAGATTTTCAGGAATGTTGTTCATGACGCAGATTGTCCTGTGGTTACTGGCCGCGCGCGCAGCCATGGAAGGATTGAAGACAGGATGACCGGCAGGATAACGAGGCAAGCTCCACCGATGGCGACCGGTCCGAGTGTTTCACCCAGCAGCAATGCAGCCACACCGACCCCGAACACGGGTTCAAGCGCAAGGAACAGTCCGCCCGAATTCGCATTCGCTGCCTCCATGCCCTTGTTCCAACACCATCCGGCAGCAAGGCTACATCCAATGCCTAGATAGAGGAGCGCCATGACGCCCTCTCCCGACCACCTCACATCCCAACTGGTTGTGAGAAAGGCTGTGAAAGGCACAAGCAGGATGGTCCCGATGACAGTCGTCAACGCCGTAAAGTGCTTCACACCTACTTCATTCATCCAGGGCTTTGACCAGCGAACCCAGATAGCGACCACTGCCGTCGATAGCAGAACAAGGGCGCATCCGGCAAATTGGGCTCCCTGCGGCCAGCCCATGACGAGCAGGACACCGGTCAGTGCAAGTCCTCCGAAGGTGAGGTTGATCGCAGTCAGACGTTCACCCCAAAGAAGCCATCCGACCAGGACAAACATCAATGGTTCGAAGCCGATCATGACTGCCGCACTGGCGGCAGTTGTGTAGTGCAGACCGATAAACTGTAACAGAAAGGTCGCAGGGATCATCAGGAAAGCCAGAACCATCAGGCTGCCAAGCCTGGCGCGGGGAAGTGCCTGGAGTGCTGGAAAGAAAACCGGTAGCCAGAAAACCGCCGCGAGCATGAAACGGATGAGCACCACAAGCGGGGCATCGGCCATGCCAATCGCGAACTTTCCCGCGACGAAAGATGTACCCCACAGGAAGGCCGCCGCCAGCAGATAAAGCATATAGAGAGGAGGCATGATCAGGCGGCTCCTGCCAAGAAGGTGTCGCCCGGAAGGTCGAGCACTGAATCTGATTGCGGCGAGACATAGTGTTCACGACCGAGAACCGAATTGATGATCGTCGCGGCTCGCCACGCACTCAACGAGAGGTTAGGCTCCGCAACTCCATGGCTTGCTCTGGAGGCATTGACGACGAATATTTTTCCGGGACCATCGTAGTTCAGGGAGAAGTCCAGATTGACGACCGGATTCCCGTTTGAGAACCGGATACCATCGGCAACGCTCTCAAGAGCCTCGGGCAAGGTCTTTTGCCTGTAGCCGGTGGCAAGAACGATGCCGTCAACCGTGATTGTTTCCGTCTGATCAGTATCGAGATGAGTGATATCAAGATTGTAGCAGCTCTGCGAGGCACGGATGTTCCGGACAATGCGGGAATGCATCACGCGGCAGGACGTGCCACTTTCGAGAAACCTCAGGCGATACAGCGTCTGGTAAAGCGCCTCGATGGTTTCTGGTGAAATACCATCGCTCGACAGCCGGTGCTGCTCCAGTAGCTCCGCCTTCTTCGAAGCCTGAAGACCATGAAAATATTCGATATAGGCTGGCGTATACCATTCATTGGCAAAGTGAGACTCGTCCAGCGGCGCAATGCCGCGGCGGGCGCTTATCCAATGGATTTCGCAAGGCGATACACCTCTGTTGATGAGATCGAGCACGATTTCCGCACCGCTCTGGCCACCACCGATGACAGCAACGCGCTTGCCCGAAAGATTGTCCTTGTTGAACATATAGCGGCTGCTATGGAAAACGTGATTTCCGATGAGCCCCTCGGCCATGGCCGGGACAGACGGCGAAGGACCCGTACCCACTACAAGATTACGGGTAATGCAGGTGGCCTCGTTGGTGATGATGCGGAAGCCTGCTTCGTGCCGATCAATGACTTCAACACTCTGCCCCCATTGGACAGAAGGAAGCTGGCGAGCGACCCATTGCAGGTACTGGTTGAACTCGACGCGCGAGGTACGAGGGAAGCCAGCGTTCACATATTCATAAAGCCGCTTCTTCGCATGAAGGAAAGCGAGAAACGAAAAGGGGTTCGTCGGATCGGCAAAGCTCACCAGATCCTTGAGAAAGCTGTTTTGGATCGTGGTATTGGGCAGCAGCATTCCCGGATGCCAGGAATATTGCTGCTGGCGTTCAAAAAACCTGCTGCGGACTTCCTTTAATGGGTGCAGCAGGGCAGCAATGCTCAGGTTGAAGGGACCAGCGCCAACGCCTGCGACATCATAGCATATGTGTTCCATGGAAAAATCGAACCTTGTTTCAATGAATGGATTTATTCGCCTGCAATCTTCGCTTGCAGTTTCACCACAAAGCCCGACATAATAAAAATACTGATATTTTTCTTATTCATTCATATCTGATATGGCTTAACGGCGAAAACCAATGAATGTCACGCTCCGGCACGTCGAAATCTTCAGGGCTATCATAACCGCAGGCGGCATAACCGAAGCGGCACGAATGCTGAACACCTCACAGCCGACCGTGAGCCGGGAACTTGCACGCTTTGAAGACCTCTTGCAGATCAGGCTGTTCGAGCGTGTGCGTGGACGGCTGCGGCCAACCGCTCACGCACTTCAACTGTTCGAGGAAGTTCAACGATCCTATTTCGGGCTTGACCGGATTGTGAATGCGGCCATGTCGTTGCGGCAGTTCGAGGATGGCCAGCTCTCGATCATCAGCCTGCCGGTCTTTTCGCAGACGTTGTTGCCGCCAGTGTGCAAAATGTTTCTTGAGCGCTTTCCGCAGGTGGGTGTTACCATCACGCCGCAGGAGTCTCCGTTGCTGGAGGAGTGGCTCTCGGCCCAGCGCTACGATTTCGGCCTCACGGAAACTGGCATAGCGCCTCAGGGGACCGAAACAAAAACGCTTCTGACACTTGATGAAGTTTGCGTGCTGCCGGAATCGCACCCCCTAGCAGAAAAGACCACCTTGGTGCCCGAGGATTTTGAGGGGCAACCGTTCGTCAGTCTGTCGGCGACCGACAACTACCGTCAACAGATCGATCAGATATTCCGGGAAACCGAAGTACGCCGGCGCATGGTCGTCGAAACACATAGCGCAGCCTCGATTTGCGCGATGGTGCGCGAAGGAACAGGTGTCGCTATCGTCAATCCTCTGACCGCGCTGGATTACGCGGCAAACGGCGTTCATATCCGGCAGTTTTCGGTGTCGATCCCGTTTTCTGTCCACATTGCCCGCCCCATCCACCGACCGCCGTCTCCACTGGTCAATGAATTCAGCGATGTTCTGGAGCAACATGCAATAACTGTGGCTAATCGGATCAGAGTTGCCACCGAGCCTTGATAGTGCGGCTTGGGAGGCCGCCTGTTCGTTCGCCTTTGTACGAACTGAAAGAACGATTTTACGCGACGGACTGTGTAAATGCTGAGTGACAAGGCTTGAACCCTCAACCGATATATTTCAAGGAATATATCGGTTGAGGGGGTGTAGCATGTTGATCAGGCATTTGAAGTTCTTCGTTACTCTCGCTGAGGAACAGCATTTCGGGCGTGCTGCGGAACTGTGCCGTGTCACCCAACCTACGCTGTCGCAAGCCATTAGAAAGATCGAGGAAGACCTGGATCTGGCGCTCATCATCAGAGGGCACCGGTTCGTCTCATTGACGCCGGAAGGCGAAAAGGTTCTTCACTGGGGTCGCCAAATCCTCTCGGACTATGAGAGCCTCCATGATGATCTGAATGGCGACACGAAAGGAGGACTGACCGGAACGCTGCGGCTTGGTGTTATTCCGGCGGCCATGCCATCAGTTTCGTTTCTTTCTCACCAGTTTGAGGAGCAAAATCCTCTCGTGCAGATCGAAATTCGATCCATGTCGTCGCGCGTTATCGAAAGGTCGTTGGAAAACTTCGAGGTAGACGGCGGCATTACTTATCTGGACAATGAACCGCTCGAGCATGTCCGCCGTTTCCCGCTTTATCATGAGCGTTACGTATTCGCTTGCCGGAACGATCATCCCTTCGCGGAGGAAGGGACAGTGACTTGGGCAAAGGCTGTGAAGGAACCACTCTGCCTCCTCTCTGACGACATGCAAAACCGCAGGATCCTGAACGGAATTGCAGCTAGTGCGGGGCTAGATCTCAAACCAAAGGTGGTCAGTAACTCCTTCCTTGGGGTGGCATCTCACTTACGACTGGGCTTCTGGTGCGCGATAGTGCCCCACACCTTCGGTTTCGTTTTCGGCGGAGCGGACGATCTCGTTTTGCTGGATATGATCGAACCTGTTCATCAGCAAACCATAGGCCTTGTCCTGGCAGACCGGCTACCACAGTCGCCGATCGCGTTAGCACTTCAGGAATGTGCCGGGAAAGCTCAAATAGAACAACGATTCGAGATGATGTCCAGACGCACTAAGTCCGAAAACGGTACGAACATGGCATAACGGCAAATGTGCAGTTGCGAGCAAGATATTGTTTCAAGGATTTTGCTTTGCGAAGAGTAACGTGATTGGCACCCGAACGTACTGAATTGATTGGGTACACCTATTGCTGCGCTGCATCTTCATTGATTCTACCTATCGATTCGTAAAAAACTTCCATTGGATGGCCCCTCTCCACCGGTGCATGGTGCCCTCGCCTGAGAAGGCACCTCATTAAACCGAGGCATCCAGGGAGGAAGCCCGACCATATTCCCCGCCGTCAGGCGAGGTTTGCCTGACATACGTTTCAGGTTTGAGAATCCGTCGCGCCCAGAGAGCGCTCGGGAGGGTATCTGGCTGTCTCAACGACAGAAAGGAAGTTTCATGGCCAAAGTTGTTTGCGTTCTCTACGACGATCCCATTGACGGTTATACCACCTCATATGCGCGAGACGATCTTCCCAAGCTCGACAAGTACCCTGACGGTCAGACACTGCCGACACCAAAGGCCATCGACTTCAAGCCCGGTACGCTTCTGGGCTCCGTTTCCGGCGAACTTGGCCTGCGCAAATATCTGGAATCACAAGGCCACGAACTGGTAGTAACATCATCGAAAGATGGGCCGAATTCTGAACTTGAAAAGCATCTCGCCGATGCGGAAGTCGTTATATCCCAACCGTTCTGGCCTGCCTATCTGACGGCCGAGCGTATCGCCAAGGCACCGAAACTTAAGCTCGCTCTGACCGCCGGTATCGGTTCCGACCACGTCGATCTTCAGGCCGCGATCGATCGCAATATCACCGTCGCGGAAGTCACCTATTGCAACTCGAATTCAGTTGCCGAGCATGTGGTGATGATGATCCTCGGTCTCGTGCGAAATTACATTCCATCCTATAACTGGGTCATTAAGGGTGGATGGAATATCGCCGATTGCGTGGCACGTTCCTACGATGTGGAAGGCATGCATGTCGGCACGGTGGCCGCCGGCCGTATCGGCCTGCGCGTCTTACGCCTTCTGAAGCCCTTCGATGTTCATCTTCACTACAATGATCGTCACCGGCTGCCTGATGCAGTCGAAAAGGAGTTGAACCTGACCTGGCATGCCACCCGTGAAGAACTCTACGCGGCTTGCGACGTAGTCACGCTCAATTGCCCCCTCCATCCTGAAACAGAGCACATGATCAATGACCAGACTCTGAAGCTGTTCAAGCGTGGCGCCTATCTGGTCAATACGGCCCGTGGCAAGCTTTGCGATCGCGACTCGATTGCCCGCGCACTGGAGTCAGGCCAGCTTGCAGGCTATGCGGGCGACGTCTGGTTCCCGCAACCTGCGCCGCAGGACCACCCATGGCGCACAATGCCCCACCATGGAATGACGCCGCATATTTCGGGCACATCTCTTTCGGCTCAGACGCGCTATGCGGCCGGCACGAGGGAGATCCTTGAATGCTACTTTGAAGGTCGACCGATCCGCGACGAATACCTGATTGTCCAGGGCGGTGGACTTGCTGGTACCGGTGCCCATTCCTACTCAAAAGGCAATGCGACCGGTGGCTCCGAAGAGGCCGCCAAATTCAAGAAGGTCAACTAATAATCCAGGCCCGCGCGGACACGATTTGCGCGGGCCAATTTCATCTGGAGTTATGAATGTCCCCGGATACAGATACCGCGAAGGCCATCTCGCCGATGGAAACCTTCTTGCTGCATACGACGAAAAACACCGTACCGGCTCTTGTTTCCGGCCTTGGTGGCACTATCGCCATCTGGCTTCTCGCCGGGCTGACTGAAGGTCTTCACTACGCTCTGCTCATTGCACCGTTCGGCGCGAGCTGCGTGCTCCTTTTCGCCATCCCGCAAAGCCCGCTTGCTAGACCACGCAACGTGATAGGCGGTCATTTTTTGTCGGCTTTCGTCGGCCTGCTGGTGCTGACCCTGATCGGCAACGGCGTCATCGCGATGGGGATAGGTGTCGGTCTCGCCATTGCCGTCATGCAATTCACAGGAACCCTGCATCCACCGGCCGGTGGAGACCCGCTAGTCGTTATTCTCGCCGGTGCGGGATGGACATTTCTGGCCACACCGATCCTCGCCGGAACCATCACCCTCGTTGTCATTGCGTGGCTTTATCATCGGTTTGTTTCAAGGAGGGCCTACCCCGCCTGAAAGGCGGAGCGGGCGGAAGATCCGCATTTCGGGACATCACCAGCGGCAAGAGGAGGCCTGTTGATGACATCCCGCTAACTTGGCGAACGTCGCCAAATGAGGAGGAAGCATGTCGACCGCTCAGGAAAGTTGGCAGCAGGAAGAAGGTGTCTTCTCCCTGCTGTCTCGCGAAAGAACCATAGCAAAGCCAAGTTTCAATCGATGGCTTGTACCACCAGCAGCACTCGCCATCCACCTTTGCATCGGCATGGCCTACGGATTCTCCGTATTCTGGCTACCGCTGTCTCGCTCGCTTGGCGGGAGCGGTCCGATAGTTTGCGAAAGTATGAGCCTCGTTACCATGCTTTTCACCACGAGCTGCGACTGGCGTGTCGCTGATCTCGGCTGGATATACACCTTGTTCTTCGTACTTCTAGGATCTTCCGCAGCCATCTGGGGCGGCTGGCTTGAGACGGCCGGCCCACGCAAAGCGGGAATCGTGGCAGCGGTTTGCTGGTGCGGCGGGATGGTACTGAGCGCTTTCGGCGTTATGACACATCAACTCTGGCTGATGTGGATCGGATCCGGTTTCATCGGCGGTATTGGATTGGGTTTGGGGTATATCTCGCCGGTATCTACGTTGATCAAGTGGTTCCCGGACCGTCGCGGAATGGCAACGGGAATGGCGATCATGGGATTCGGCGGCGGAGCCATGATCGGTGCGCCCCTGGCAAATCTTCTGATGGGGTGGTTCGCCACGCCAACATCGGTCGGCGTCTGGCAGACATTCCTAGTAATGGCGGCAATCTACTTCGTCTTCATGATCTGCGGCGCCTTCGGTTACCGGGTTCCGCCTGCGGGTTGGAACCCCGAAGGCTGGTCTGCGCCCGCGGCGAAGGCGGCCACCATGATTACAAAAGGACATGTGCATCTGCGCGATGCCCACAAGACAAAACAATTCTGGCTCATATGGCTGGTGCTCTGCATGAACGTTTCCGCAGGTATAGGGGTCATTGGCATGGCATCGCCCATGCTGCAGGAAATTTTCGCCGGACGCTTGATCGGACAGCCCAGGCTGACCTTCACCGACCTGTCACGCGAACAGGTGGCCGACATCGCCGCGGTCGCGGCGGGCTTCGCTGGCCTGCTGTCACTGTTTAATATCGGCGGGAGAATTGTGTGGGCGTCGGCATCTGATCGGCTTGGACGTAAGAATACCTATTCATATTCTTTGCCCTCGGGATCGCACTCTATGCCTTGGCACCGTCAGCCGCACACATGGGCAGCCAGCTTCTGTTCGTGGCGATTTTCGCTGTGATTCTGTCAATGTATGGCGGCGGCTTTGCAACCGTTCCCGCATACCTGGCAGACATCTTCGGCACTCAGTTCGTGGGCGCAATTCATGGGCGGCTTCTGACCGCATGGGCAACCGCAGGGATAGTCGGGCCGGTCGTGGTCAACTACATCCGCGAAGCGCAGATTTCCGCTGGCGTGCCGCGGGCTCAGGTCTACGACTATACGATGTACATCCTGGCGGGTTTCCTTGCGATCGGTCTTTTGGCCAATGCGCTTGTGCGTCCGCTGGACAAGAAGTGGTTCATGTCCAGCGAGGAAGTTGATGCTCTTCAAGCCAAAGCCAGGAAGACGGGAGTACAAAATGGTTCATTCGGTATAGATCGAGACCGTTTCGATTTGACGGCGGCTCTCGCCTGGGCAGTTGTTGGTTTCCCGCTGCTTTGGGGCATCTGGACGACGCTGCGGACCACTGCTGCATTGTTCAGGTGACACGGCAGGACCGTGCTGGCCGCCAAGCCTTCTTCTTTTTTCACTAATAAGGCGGCCAGCCATTTTCCACTCAAGAGCAATTCCAATGTCGCATTTCGTTTCACTAGGCCCCTTAGAATCGAACAAGCTTCTGGATATACCCTGGATACCGGAGATACCGGAGCCTGTTGGACGCAAGCTCCCCAACGGAACGATCATCGTCGCACCAAACGCCACTCCATCGCTTCTTTACAAATTTACCCCATGGGAAAACTCATCCCTCGCACGCAGCGAAATTGAAATCTATTCGGTTTTCAATCGTATCACCAACCTGTCGGGAATTGTTCGACTGGAAGGCGTCTCGGCGACAGCAGACCATCTGGTTCGCGTGATGGAGCGCTCAGGTATGGGATCGCTTGAAACGGCACTTCGTTGCAACGGTCGCGAAGAAGTTGTCGTCATCGATAGAGAACACGCCCAAATTATTCTGGCACAGATCGCCGGGACTATGGCTCAGATCCACTCAACTGGCGTGGTGCATCGTGACCTCAAGGCTGAGAATATTCTGATGTTCGAGGATGCAGATTACGAAACTGCGGTTTCGTGTAACCTTTGGGCCAAGGTCTCCGATTTCGATCGGAGTGTGCTGTTACCAGAGGGTCTGGTCCTCACCGAGCCAGTTGGATCGCTTTTTCATATGGCTCCCGAACTGTTGGCGGGGAAAGAGTATGATCGGCGTGTCGATATCTATGCCTTTGGGATTCTAATGTTCGAGGTGATGCACGATGGAGCAAGACCGTATAGCAACGTAGCGACGGGAATGCCTGGTTCATTGCCCCGTGCCGAATTCGCCAGCAAAGTTGTCAATGAAACGTATCGCCCGGTCTGGCGGGATCAAGATGACGACCTTCGACGGCTTGCCGAAAGATGCTGGGCCACCGATCCGGCTTCACGCCCTGAATTCACGGAAATCCTTCAAACACTGAAGCCAGTTTCAGGTCCCCATCGAACATTTCGAAAGGTGTATGAAACCTGCCAGACATCAAAGCCGATCGATGCACTTGGCGTTGCGGCGACGATCGGCAGGGTGCGTAGAACAATGGAAGACGCGTCATCCATTGTCAGCACCGGCGATACACTGATTTGCGGGGTTTTTGACGGTCTCCGTGGCTCGGCCATAAGCGAACTGGCATCCTGGCAAGTTCCGCTGACCATTGCTAACAAGCTTGATCGGGCCTGCGTAGACAACGCAACTGCGATCAGAGACGTATTCTCCCGTACACAGGCAACGTTGCGGCGTTTGGAGGCCGGTCAACAAAGTGGCAGCACGGCCACCGTTCTCCTCGCTCATAAAAACGAATTGTTGATTGCCTGGCTTGGTGATTCTCCCGCCTGGCTCTTCAGAACGCCGTCTGAGGATGTGGAACCCGAAGCACTTTCACTCATCCGGGCACACCATCCGGATCGAAATGATGAAGCCATCCGTCTTACCGCTTGCGGAGCAGAAGTCCGCCGCGAGCAACGAATGCTTGATAGCGGAGAGTTGGTGCCATGGGGACCGTTTCGGACCTTTAGTCCCGAGAAAAATCATTTGGGTGGTATCGCCCTCTCAAGAGCGCTCGGCCTGACTTCATATGGGACGGCCATAAGCCAGGAACCGGAAATAGTCCTGCTTGAACGACAGGCCAATGAGATTTTCATAGTCCTTGGTTCCGATGGCTTGTCCGACGTTCTTACCACACAAGATATCTATGAGCTTCTTCTTAGTTCCATTTCTGCCCAAGACGCAGCCGATGCTATTATTGAGGCCGCACTTGACGCCGGGGCGCCAGACAATGCGAGTATCATCGTGGTTGACCTTCGCAGCCAGACAACGCTTCGCTGACGAGAGCGGAGACACAAGGTTCATCGATAGCGCTCGCCACCGGTGAAAAGCTAATTGCTCTTTTGCGCCACAAGCACCGGCTCTGCACGGTAATCCTTCGGGAATATCCGCTTAAGATTATCGATCTTCGGCAGATCGTTGATTACGATATACGGATAAGTCGGATTATTCGTCAGAAAGTCCTGATGATAGGCCTCGGCAGGAAAGAACTCCCTGCCCGGCTCGATTCTGGTGACGATGGCAGCGTTATAGACGCGTGCCTGATTGAGCTGCAAAATATAGGCTTTCGCCAGTTTCGCCTGCTCATCGGACTGCGGAAAAATTGCCGACCGGTACTGCGTACCCTGATCCGGGCCTTGGCGATTGAGTTGAGTCGGGTCGTGAGCCACCGAAAAATAGATCTGCATCAAATGACCGTAACTGACAACTTTCGGGTCAAAGACGACCCGCACCGATTCTGCGTGTCCGGTTGATCCTGAACTGACGGTTTCATATTGCGCCGAGCTCTTTGAACCACCGGCATAACCAGAGGTCGCGCTGACGACGCCCTTCACATGCTGGAAAACGCCCTGCACGCCCCAGAAACATCCACCGGCGAAAACCGCAGTCTGCGTTCCTGATGACGCCTGCTCGTCCTGAATCGGAGCTGGAATGACGCGTGGCTCTTCCGCGGCAGAGGCGGTCACGCCAACGCCTGCAACGGCGAAGAACAACGTTATCGCGGAAATCGCCGCGAGGGGTCGAAAGCAGGTTTGCTTTGCGGTCCACTCGTTTGATTGACGTTTCATTTCGATCTCCTTTCAGCCGAATGTGAATGCAAAAGCCTGAACACCGGGGTCCTTGAAGCGGATTTCGAACGTGTGTTCTCCAACAGGTCCGGCTTCGCGGACGAGCTGGTAAAGCCGTTCCTCGGTCACCGTGCCATTGCCTTCGGCATCGGTGTCCATGCCGTGGCTCTCTCCCGGCGCCTTGCCGTCGATCGTCACCTGAAAGCGTACCGGTTTGCCATCGGCGCCCGGACCAAGCACAAGATGCAGGTCACGGGCATGGAAGCGATAATAGATGCTGCCGTCTCCGGCGTTCAAGTTGGCGTTTTCCGCGCCGACGGTCCAGTTACCAGACAGGCTCCACTCGTTCAGCCGAGGTGTTGCAGCCACGTAATCGTACGGCAAATCGTGAACGGCACCCTTCGCATCGACGAAATTCTCGGAACGCTGCCAGCCGACATAGGTTTCGGGAGACTGAACGTTGTTCTGGTCGGAAGCGGCCTGCGCGCCACTTGCCTTCACCTCGACAACGTCTCCAGAAACATTCTTGCGTCCAGCCTCGGCCAGCAAATCCTGAATAACCTTTTCAGACTGCGCGTACTCACCTTCTCCGAAATGATGATGGCGGACACGCCCCTCTGCATCGATGAAATAATGCGCCGGCCAGTACTGGTTGTCGAAAACCCGCCAGATCGCATAATCGTTGTCGATGGCGACTGGATAGGTAATGCCGAGATCGCTGATCGCCTTTTCAACATTCGATACTTTCTTCTCGAAGGCAAACTCGGGTGCATGGACACCGATGACCACCAGCCCCTGATCCTTGTATTTTTCCGCCCACGCTTTGACATAGGGAATGGCGCGGATGCAGTTGATGCAGGAATAGGTCCAGAAATCGACAAGAACCACCTTGCCTTTGAGGCCCTGCATTGAAAGAGGTGGGGAATTCAGCCACTGGACAGCGCCATCAAGAGACGCCACGGTGGCTTCAACCGGTAGCACGTCGGTTGCTTTTTGTGGTTTGGCCTGCATCATCATGGCATTTGCGCCGCTCATCAGCATCGCGCCACCATCATTCTTGCTCATGACAATGGAAGAGGATTCTTTCTGTTCCTGAGGTTTGAATTTGTCGATCAGGCCCTGCTCTAGCGACGCCGTGCTGGCCAGCGAGGCCTGCGTCAGGAAACCGGTGTCGAGGCCCAGACCGATTGCGACAACAGCCACCAGCACCGCGACGCCAACACCACGTCGCACCCATTCGCCTATACCGAGCGACCGTCTCATGGCCTGGTAGACCCTACCACCGATCAACAAAGCCAACGCCAGCGACGTTGCCGCACCAAGCGCATAGGCAAGAAGTAGGAACGTGGTTCCAACACTTGCCCCCTGAAGTGCCGCGCCCGTAAGGATCAGACCGAGAACGGGGCCGGCGCATGGTGCCCACAACAGGCCCGTAGCAACACCGAGTAGCAATGATGAGACGACGGTAGAGCCGCCGTTTCGGCTTTCCTTGTCTGCCGATTGTGACAAGCGCGCACCGAGTGCAACGATGGGTCTAGTCAGATGGTCCGCGACTGGCGGAAATAGAAGGAAAAGACCGAACACCGCAAGCAGTACCAGGGCGGCATAACGCCCATATTCGTTGGCCTGCACCGCCCAGCCGCCGCCGAGAGCCGCAAGCGACGCCACGGCTGCAAATGTCGCCGCCATGCCGACCAGCATCGGCAACGTACTCTTGAGGAATGGTTGACCAGCTCGAGCGAACACAAAGGGCAGGACAGGCAGGATGCAGGGGCTGATGATCGTCAGCACACCGCCGAGATAAGCAATGAGAAAGAGGAGCATTATCTTGTCCTCAATCGTTCAGGCCACAGCCGGATGAAACTTCAAGGCGATGCCGTTCATGCAGTACCGGAGGCCCGTTGGCTTGGGGCCATCGTCAAAAACATGGCCGAAATGCCCTCCGCACCGACTGCAATGCACTTCGGTACGAGCCATGCCGAGAGAATTGTCGGTCGTGGTTCCGATGGCTCCGTCCAGAGGCTTCCAGAAGCTCGGCCAACCCGTGCCGCTCTCGAACTTGGTGGTCGATGAAAAGGCGTTCTGATCGCAACCGGCACAGGCGAAGTTGCCCTTGCCGTGCTCATTGAGCAGAGGACTGGTGAACGGACGCTCCGTCCCCTCTTGCCGCAGAACTGCGTACTGGTCGGCGGTCAGAAGTTTCCGCCATTCAGCATCCGTATGCGAGATTGCAAAGCTCTCTGCCGCATTGGCATCCCCAGAGAAGAGACCGAGGCGAAGGCCTACCGCGCCAAGCGCAGCACTTGCTAGGAATAGACGTCTGCTCACCATTTCACTCCTCCTTGTACGCCGCATCGACAGACACACCGTACTGGCCTAGCGATATATTCATTTGAATATATCCATTCTCCAACACATACGGTAGAAGTGCCGCAGAAGTTACAGGTGACGAAATAAATACACCAAAACGTGAAGCCGGGTCTTCGCGTCTACGCTCATCCGGTCAGGGCCAAAGCTCCTCACGCGCCCAGTTCTCTCTGTGCCGCCGATAGCGAAGTCGCTGGTGGCGTCGACCTTCCCGGCCTTGCCAGAATTCGACTTCATCCGCGACAACGATAAAAAGCCACCAATGCGGTGCGGCCGTGCCAGGATCATCAGCTAACCGGGTGGTCTGCGCTGTTATGGCTTCATCAAAATCCTGTCTCGCCTTGAGCACGTCGCTCTGCTGGCCCGTGAGCGCAACAGCGCGCGCGCCTGCCGATCTCTCCCGAAAATCGGCAGCACTTTCCTCATCGTCCGCGCGAATAACCCCACCTCGAATCCTGATCTGACGGCCCAGTGCAGGCCAACAGAATGTTAGCGCTGCGTATGGATTTTCGGCAATCTGACGGCCCTTTGGTCCAATCGAGGTTGACGCGAAATACCAGCCGCGCTCATCGGCATTCTTCAGAATCAGGACACGAGCATCCGGACGGCCCTTTCCATCGACAGTGGAGAGCGTCATGGCATGCGGCTCCCGAATACCGGCATTGATGGCCGTCCGAAGCCATTCCACAAACAGATCACGAGGGTCGTCCTGCGCATGCCTGATGTCGAAATCCGGCAAGGGACCCGCCAAAGACTTCAACGTGCGGAGTTCGTCTTTCATCGACCGTCCTCCGGCCTTGCTACGATCAAACGCAAGGACCCTTCGAAAAACGGCTGCGTGCGAAGGGTGCCGTAGCGCTCATCCCAGCTTCCGTTAGCAAGGTCACGGGCAAGATCGATGACGAAGCGCTCCCCAATGCTCTTGTCGACGAAGCTCCAGGCTGAATTCGCAAGTCGCGCACCGGGCTCCAGCAATCGCTCGGGCCGCCCGTAGTAGGCTTCACTAAAACCATCGACGCAGCCGAGCGGTATTGGCACGGGAAGAATCTCGACTGCACCGCCAAGCGCTCGGGAAATGACCGACAGGTCAGGATAGCGCCGCGCCTCCACCTCGATCATTTCCGGGGCGTAGTCATGCAACCAGGAGTGCTGCAGTTCGCCCGGATCGCACGAGAGTATAAGCACTGGTCCTTTGGTGACGCGGCGCATCTCGGCAAGCCCGGCCTTGAGGTCCGACCACTGGTGCACGCTAAAGGTCGCCATGCTGGCATCGAACGCCCCGTCTTCAAACGGCAATTTTTCCGCCGTTGCATCGATCGCTTTTGGCAGATGATCCGGCCGCTGCGCGCGCATGGAGGCCGATGGCTCCACCGCAATAACGTTGCGATCAAACGGTTCATAAGACCCCGCACCCGCACCGACGTTGAGGACGCGCCTGGCGTCGCCAAGTGCGGTGAGGATAACGTTCGCAATATGCGGATCCGGCTGGCGATAATTCACATAACCCTGCCCGATGACGCCGTAATTCGCATCTCCGGCGCTGCCATCCTGATGTCGTTCGTCCATGAAATTTACTCCATTCTGTCTCGTTGGGAAGGCACGCCCGTCTCAGCCAATAGCTACTGCCTAGAGATAGCTATGTTCCTCATCATCAAAATCGGCTCTCGACATCGCTATAAAACGGCATTATCCATCGAATGAAAATCGATCAGATCGAACACTTGATGTTCATAAAACGCACATGGCTCGACGTATACCATCCATGAATGCGCTTCGTGCATTTGAAGCCGCCGGACGTCACGGGCGGATGACGCTTGCCGCTGACGAGCTGAATGTCACGCATAGCGCGATCAGCAGGCAGATACAGCATTTGCAGGATCTCATCGGCGTACCGCTTTTTGAAGGACCGAAGAACAGGTTGCGGCTGACGGAAGCCGGCTCAGTGCTTCTCGCTGGCCTCGGCGTTGCCTTCGATCAGATCGACGCTTCGGTACGTGCCGTTTCCGACACGGAGGATGGCCCACTTGACGTCTCATGCCCCGGCACCTTCACGATGCGCTGGCTTATCCCACGTCTTTACCGCTTCCAGGCCGATCACCCTTCGATAGAGGTTCGATTGACGGCGTCTTCGCGACCGGTCGATTTTGATCGGGACGGCTTCGACGTTGCCATAAGGGTGGGCGATCCACCCTGGCCTGCGGGAGCGGACGTCATCCCGCTTTTCCCTGAGCAAACCGGAGCGGTCTTGGCCCCGGCGCTTGCCGGTGATCGGCGGGGTGGCCTTGACGGAATACCCCAACTCCACACAAGGACACGCCCGAAGGCTTGGGAAAACTGGATCGGACGTTCCGGCCACACATCACCGAACGGCCCCAAAGTGGACTACGAGCATTTCTACTTCATGCTGGAAGCTGCAAGAGCCGGTCTCGGCATCAGCGTCGCGCCGTGGCCCTACGTCACAGACGATATTAAAGCCGGGCGGTTGGTAGCTCCGTTCGGGTTCGTGGACAGCGGTCACCAATATGTCGCGTTACGTCGCGCGCGGCGCAATCGAAAATCCAGCCTTTTCTGCGATTGGCTGAAAGCCGAGGCTGAACAATTCTTGCATTGCGATCCAGCAGCCTCTCCTCCCGACTGACAACCGCACCTACAGGTCGAGAACAAGCACGGAAGAGCGCGACCGGGAGCAACATATCGTCATCTGGTCACCCGCCGCCTGCTCCGCCGCACTCAAGACGATGTCACGATGCTCAGGATCGCCTTCGAGAACCCGGGTAACGCAGGCGCCGCACATTCCCTGCTCACAGGATAGATCAATGGGAATGCCCGCGGCCAATAAGACATTGGCAATCGTCTGGTCTGGTCCGATCATGAATGACTGTTGCGATGATGCAATTTTAACCTCAAACCCCGCGCTGTTGTCACTTGGCGCGCTTGCAACCGGCCCGGCCTCGAAGCGCTCGCAATGAAACTGATGATCGCCCCAGCCAGCAGCCTTCAGGCGGTCGGACAAAAGATCGAGAAACCCGTTTGGCCCGCAGGCGAGCACTACGGCATCTTCATCGACCTCGGACAAGCAGGACGGGCCGCCTGCGCGAAAACTCTTGCCTTCCTCGCTCAGATGAAGGGTGGTCACATTACCCAGCCCCCCTTCCAATAACTCCTTTAGGAATGCGATCCGTGATCTGCTGCGCTCGTAATGGTGCAACTCAAGCTTAACATCACGCTCGACAAGTGTGCGGGCCATGGCGATGATCGGAGTGATGCCGATACCAGCGGAAAACAGGATGTACCGCCCTGCCTCAGGCAGATTGAAGAGATTACGTGGGTTCGATACCTCGACCTTCTGTCGGACGCGTAGGTCCTGATGCAGCGAGCGCGAACCTCCCCGTGAACTTTCGTCCCGGCGGACACAAATCACATAGGCGCGGCGATCTTCGACCGGCCCACAAAGCGAGTATTGCCGCAACTGCCCTCCCGGCGTACGGATATCGATATGGGCGCCTGCCGTAAATGGCGGGAGCTCAGTACCTTTCGGATCAGTGAATTCAATATCCAAATTGTCGTCGCCGTTGATACGGATCGCGGAAACCATCAGCTCCATAGGCTTCGCCTCACGAAATGAAGAAATGGCTGAGGCCCATATCGCGCAAGCCTCGCCGGTAGTTGATGGAGCTTCGATCGGCTGGAATATGGGCTTCCATGCGGGGATCGAGCGGCAGGTTCTCCGGCTTCTGCTGCTCCACCATTTCCGCATCTTCCTTGAAGACCTTGAGATTGAAGTCATAAACTTCCTGTACAGGGCGCTCCGTATCGAAGTTGCGAGCAATCGGCACGAACAGGCGGGTCTTGCGTGCGGAAACGGGTGAGGCCGCATTCAGGATCGACAGGCGGCCGCCATCGGGAAAATGCACTGTCAGATGTGCTGTGAACGGCAAATGGGCGCGGAAGTGGCGCAGCCACATATAGTCGTTCGGCGTCTCATCCTGCTTTCCATGCGGGTAGTTGCCGACGGTGCTGTAATACTCCGCGTCAAAGCCAACATCCGTCGGCTTCGTTTCATAAGCCGGGACGACCGGGTTGTCGGGATCGGCGAAGGTTTCGGTGTGAATGAAGGCGAAGTGCGCGACATCGAGAAAGCCCTCGACCTGTCGCCCGGCGAAACCGGCGATATCGAAGGAGGGACAGTTGATTTGCTGAAAGCCTGCTTCATCCCAATGGGGCATGAACGGCACTTTCGCGGCATCTGCCCCCTCTTCAGGGCGCAGGCAAGTCCAGACAAGATCATAGCGCAACACGACGGGGTAGGTTCGCAAATGGAGCTTTGAGGGAATGGCGTTGTCTGGATGCGCCGGAACCTTGACGCATTTCCCACCGGCGCCGAACTGAAGTCCGTGATAAGGACAGCGTACACCCTTGCGATCTTCGTTCGATCCCATGGTCAAAGGTACACCGCGATGCGTGCAGATGTCGTTGGCGACCACGATCTCATCACCGACCTTGTAGACCACCAGCTTCTCATCGAGCAGTACCGCATCGACCAGGCCCCTCTCCTCCACATCCCGGACAAGCGCCACGGCGTACCAGTGCCGTGCGAGAATACGCCAGTCGTCGGCATCGAAGGAACAGTTGCGTGGCAGATCGGATGGAATGGAAGGTGCAGGGACTGTCTGGACGTTCATGGCAAGCGATCCTTTCGATATATCTTTATGGACACATCGATGCTGGACGTAAGCGTAAACTTCAAACATCATGTTTCGCATGATCCATTGCAAAAAAGAGAACGCCCGATGCAGCCCTTCTCCCGGATGATGACCTATTTTATCGAGGTCGCGAGACTTGGATCGGTTCGGAAGGCGTCCGAACATCTGAACGTATCGGCCTCGGCAATCGACAGGCAGATACTTTCTGCCGAAGAAAGCCTTGGTGTTCCGCTCTTCAGCCGCCTTCCAAGCGGAATGCGGCTGACCGCGGCGGGCGAACTGTTCCTACGCGGCGCTCTCGACTGGCAGCGTGACTTTTCGAGAATTCGCGAGCAGATCAACGATCTGTCAGGCCTTCGCCGGGGTCTTGTAAGGTTAGCCGTGATCGAAGCGACCGTGCATGGTTTCCTGCCGCAGGTCATCGCTGGTATGCGGGAGAAATATCCGGGCATTGCGCTGGAGGTCAGCGTCATGCCAAACGACGATATCGGACAGGCCGTTGCACGCGGAGAATTCGACATCGGCTTGCTGCTAAACCCTCAATCATCACGAGAGATTGTCGTCAGAGCCTTCCGTGAAATCCCGGTTGGCATCGTCTTGCCGAAAGGGCACACACTCGCTGACAGAAGTAGCCTTCGTTTCAGCAATCTGGCGCAGCACGCCGTTATCAGGCCCGCCGAACCGCTGGAGGTTGCCGACCTGTTCCGGGTGCTCGAAATAGCGAGCGGCCTGAGGGTCGATGCAGCGCTCGCGTCAAACAATATCGCGATGATCAAGTCTCTGGTCGTACAGGGAGGCGGCATCACGGTCTTGAGCCTGCTCGATGTCGTCGCAGAAGTAGCTGATGACAGCCTGGCTTTCGTTCCCTTGTCCGACACAGCCTTGCGAACGCCAACGCTTGCACTCTGTCATGCGCGCCACGAACAGGTCTCCAGCGCGACGGCGCTGTTTATTGCCGCAATCGAAGAGCAGGAATCGTGGACTGCTAATATTCCCAAAGGCTCTTTGCCCCCAAACACGCAATGAGCACAGAGAGCCGCAGCACTTGCCAGAGGCAGCGCGACCTCTGGGTTTCGTCTTGCTGTAAACGGAAGCTTTTGCCTCTGGCGATAGTTGCCTGCTATGACATTTTTTGTGTCCAGCCAGCAGGAGAAAATCCATGAAGATCAGCGCCCGCAATCGTTTGAAAGGTAAAATCGTTGAAGTCACCAAAGGGGCAACCACTGCGCATGTCCGTATCGACATCGGCAATGGTATTGTCATCACGTCTTCAATCACCAACGAAGCCGTGGACGAACTGGAATTGGCCGTCGGGGGCGATGCCTATGCAGTCGTCAAAGCATCTGACGTCATGGTTGCCGTGGATTAAAGGCAGGAGGGATCAGAAGTCGCTTGCTGCGACATAGAGCGCGGTGAGTGCCTTGAAACCTGCCTGATCTTCCAAGTCGAAGCGGCCGGGCAGCGGGCTGTCGAGATCAAACACACCGATGATGCGCCCATTTGTGATAAGTGGCACCACGAGCTCGGATCGCGAGGCAGCATCGCAGGCGATATGACCCGGAAACGCGTGAACATCCGGCACAAGCTGCGTCTTTGCTTCAGCAACAGCAGTTCCGCATACGCCCTTACCGACCGGAATACGCACGCAGGCGACCTTGCCCTGAAACGGACCGAGGACAAGTTCGTCCTGTTGTTTCAGGAAATAGAACCCTGCCCAGTTGAGGTCTGGCATGAGATTAAAAACAAGCGCTGAAAAATTAGCGGCGTTGGCGATAAAATCACGCTCACCATGCAGGAGGCATTCAAGCTGGCTGGCTAGTTCCCTGTAGAACGATGCCTTATCGGTGTTTTCAATTGCTTTTGTCGTAAACATCACATCTGCCCCATCAGTCACTTTAAGCATTCTGGCAATGCGTGCCCATCGCCAGTTTCGAAATCGCCTTTCTGCGCTGGCGCGATCGGCTTGAACAATGTTCTGTCCGGTTTCAAATCGATAAGCGGCGTTCCGTCAAGGCAGTCCATACCACGGACAAACAGTTTTGCTCCTTCAACCTTCTCCAGAACGACAATAGACGTGCCGATGGGATTTGGCCGTACCGGCGAGCGGATTGAAAAGGTACCATGCACGTCGCCATTGGAGGCAGGGCTTTGCAGGACAAGATCGCGACGGGAACGATCAAGCCAGTAGAGAACCTCCAGTCGCTCGAATTTCTCAATCCCGTTGAGGGCCGCCACCCACGGCTCGAATATTTCGATGACGCAAACCGGGCCGTCATGGCGGCCCTGTCGTGGCGCTTCCATTCGCGAGGTCCATGGGCTTGTGATACGGCCAATATAGACCAGTCCTGCATCAACAGGTTCCGGCGCTTCAACAGCCACCTCATTCAAACGGACTTCATTTTCACGCACCATGTTGCGACTCCCTAGATAAAAATTGCTTTGGTGAGCAGACCGGTGTGTAGCATCCTCCATCACCGCCAATCACGACATCAATGCTATAAATTGTCCCTCGTTAATTCCGGCGTCTGCAATTGTTGTGTTGCAAAGGCACTTTTCCATCTGATTTTCGCGTATAGGGCCAACAGTTCAAGACAGTGAAGCCGCCTCACACCATTGAATTTATCTGCTGACTTGAGATCCTTCTTCACTTCAGGTGGGAGCGATCATGTCCAAGAAGTTATGGGGCCATACACAAAGCTAAAAGCCGCGACTTGTATCTGATTAAAATTGAGCGACAGGTTCGCGTCCGCTGCGTTCGATTGAAAAATCCCTTGCAAACTCACCGGAATAGGTAAGGGTCAAACGAGCAGAATTGGATAGACTGGCGGCAATGCCCGCTCTCACCACAAGATATCGCGTTGCATCGTCACACCTTTCAGTAGCCCCTGAATTACTGATTTAACCCGTTGTTATTTGGCGAAGGAAGCCACTGCCGCAACATCAACGTCGGCCCCGCCGGAAACCGTTGTGGTTCCAGTAGTCATGCCACCGGAGTTGTTCGTAAAGGCTCCAGACGTGTTCGTTACGGAAGCGATTAATTCCGCATTTGAGATGTTACAAGCATTGATGATCGCACTGGCACCAGCACCCGTGGTGTTGGTGAAATCCCGGCGGAACTTAGCCTCACGGTTCCAAAGGTTGCGTTATTCGTAATGGTGCCACCGGAAACATCGCATGCCGGCAATCATCCAGAGTGCTTGGTCATTCAGCGCCACAACCGACCCGAACAGGAAGTGTGCCAGATGGATGTTCAATCCAAACCGACACGCAGCCCATCGAAAGGACGACGGAGCTAATCACGGTTCATATCTAACTTGCAAATCAAGAACTTACCTTATTCAATCGGATCCCAAGTGCCATCACTGCACTGGCTGGACATGACCAACAAAGTGACAGGAGCGACATCCAGAACCTTAGCGATCCGCTCGACAACAGATAAAGTTGGATTGCGCTGACCGCGTTCAATTCCACCCATGTAGCTATATGCAAGTTCCGCCTCGGCCGCCAATGCTTCCAAGGTCAGTCCGCGTTCCTGGCGAACACGTCTAACGTTTTGTCCAAAAATCATTGCCATGCGCATAAATGCATAGCGACAAGGAAATGTTGCTAGCCTCCAGTCACTATAGTGACCATATCAAATAAAACTGCTAACGAAGGCACGAATGCCTGCGGATGGAAGCAGGCCCTTCCTTTTCTTTAAGCGCCGAGCAGATGATTTTCGCCTCGATTTGCCAGCAAATGATTGATTTCTGGATTGAAGCTCACAATCCACAACCATTCGACGTTTATGGCAGGGTCTTGAATCGTTTGAACGGGCGAGTTGGTATTGCCCTAGTCAACATATGTGCACAGCAGTCTGATGACTGGTTCTTGCAAACGATACGTCCTTCAAAGATTGCAGGACCTCACCTCAACCTCCACCAAATCTTTGCCGACGGACGTCTCGGAGACTTTTCTGATCAGGCCTACCTTAGAGATACTATTTTACCGCAATATCGAGCCGCGAGAGAAAAAAGAAAACCGGTTATTGACACCGTAGATGCAAGATTGAATGGCGTTAAGTTAATATATGATCGTCTCATTCTACCCCAGAAAGCTGTAGCTTCCCCGTCTTGGCTGATCGTTTGCACCTATATGCGGTTCATAGCGAGAACGTCAGCGCACGCGATTAAGCTCGACAGAATAAATGAGAGTATTCTGCAATATCTAATGGAGGGACAAACCACTAAAGAGATCGCTACGCGTCTGCAATTGTCGCCCCGTACTATCGAACATCGACTCGACAATATGCGAAGAAAACTCGGCGCCAAAAATCTTGCCCAACTCGCCAGTATTATAGTGGTCGAAGGCGTTGACAGACGTATTGTGTACAAACCTTGAAAACAGTCTTTCGTTAGATCGACCGCCGCACACGAACCTGTAATGGTAATTGAATTACGCTGCGATTTCCTCGCAAAGCGAAGACGGCCATCTGCCTTGAACGCGGCGCAATGTTTTGAAATTCGCGCCGCAATCGATTAGGGATCATCAGTCTAGGATGTTGCCGGTCGATACAATGTTCATCCCAGAACAATGGTTTATGGGATCGAACGTCTGGAGTTGTCGCAAATCTCCTGAAGCCAGTTTTATTGGAACAAGTTGAGAAGAGTCTGCGGCTGCGAATTGGCGATCTGGAGAGACTGGATCGCAAGTTGCTGTTGCGTCTGCAAGGCTTTCATCCGTGCTGACGCTTCCTCCGCGTCGGCGTCGATCAGGCGAGACACGCCCCTGTCTATGGAGTCCAGAAGGGTCGAGAGGAAATCCCGTTGGAGAGCATTCCTTTTCTCAAGAGAGCCAAGAACCGAACCCGCATCCGACAACTTTCCGAGCATAGCTTCGATGCCATCGAGATAACGGGCGAGGTCGGCATCGTCGGTGGTTATGTCGACATCAAGGAGACCGAAATCCGCGAGGTTACCATAGCCGTCATAGGCTGGACCTATGCCAAGCGAAGTCTTGCTGCCCGCAGCCTTATGTACCGTCTCGTCAACTTCGTAGATGATGTATCCACCCATGTTCGTGGCGGTCATTCCTACGTTCTGCTCAGTGAAGAGCGTGTTTAGAATGAGAACAAGATCGTCGGCGGAGGTCACGTCGCCTGTCGTCGTGCCGAGGGCGTGGTCGATGGCTTCTCTGTCGATTTTGACCGTCGTCGTTGTTCCGTTCACCCTGACGGGCACATAGATCTCGGCGGTGCTGTGGACGTTGAATGGCTCGTCCCAGTAGCTTACCACCGATGGGCGAGAGCCGTAGTTCGTTCCGGTTGCCGAAAGGCCGCCGGTCTTTCCGTCAGTGAGCGTGGAGGAGACATTCAAAACCTGGATCGACGAACCGGTCAGTCCCGATGTCTCGCGAGACAAGAGGGCGTATCCGTCGGTCGTGCCACTTCGGCTCGCGAACTGCGCTCCCAAGGGAATGATCGCCTCGCGCATCACCCAGGCGAACTGGTCGCGGGAGGAGATCACGCCGTTGAGCGTCGGGTAGACCTGATCCATCAGCGTCCGGTTGAGCGTAACATTGACCGTCGCTCCGCTTCCCGGCGATGTTGTCGTCGCTGGATCGTCGGCATCCAGCACCATCTGGAAAGTAATGGCGGTTGTATCGTCGATGAAGACAAGTGGCCCATCAAAGCTAAAAGACTGGATGGATCCGCCGCCATAGGTGAAGGCATCGGTGTTGCGCAGGCCTCCGATGGTGCCGAGGCTGCGGTCATCCTTCTGGAGAAGCCCACCTCCGGTCGAATTGAAAAGTGAGATTGCAGAGAGATCAACCTCGGTCGACGTGACGCTTACCGAATTGCCGCTCCGCACGAACCCGGTGGTCAGATACTCCTTCCTCGTGACTGAATCATAAATGTCAGCGATGTTGGTGTTGAGCCAGTTCTGACCGGAGAAGCTCGCGGACACCGCGATCGACACCGCTTGCTGCTTGAGCTGTTCCAGTTCGCCTTGAAGCTTTGTCCTGTCGAGCCCGGTTTCCATTGCCGCCACGATCTTTGCCTTGAATGCATCCACCACGCCGATCGCGGCCTCGATGCCGGCATATGCAGTATCGAGCTTGGCTGCTCCAAAGGTCATGGAGTCCTGTACGGCCGCCATGGCTCCGGCATCAGATTTCATGGTGGTGGATATGGACCAGTATGCGGCGTTGTCGGAAGCGGTCGCAACACGGTATCCGGTGGAAACCTCGTTCTCGTTCCGGTTCAATTGGCCGTTGACGGTTCGCAAGGTGGCCAGTGCCGCGATGGCTGATGTGTTCGTCAGGATACTCGTCATCATGATGCCGCTGAAATGGATCTTTTTAGTGCGGCATCATCATGTACCGAAAAGCGGAAACTCCGCAGTCCAAGCATGGTCCGACGGCGTTAACGAATGTGGCGGAAGCACAGGGGGAAACTACCCTATTCGCGGGGGAATCTAGCTAAATTATGCGATGCACTTATGATTGATCCGACCTGACGATCGGAATGCGGAACGAAGTAGAGTCGTTTCAACACAGTCTGAACTCTGGTTATTTTTCTACACCCCAAGCTCACTATTGAGCACTGTCAGCACTGCCACTTCATCCACTGCCTGGGCATCGAACAGCGCCTTTGCGAGGGCATGGAATGTCGGCCGGCGCCTCCTGAGGATCACCACCGCCCGATCGATTGCAGTTTCCAGCCTGGCGTGAACCCGAGCCGCCAACTCGGGATCACGGTCGAACACGGCACCCGGATCGCGGTGGGGTCGATAGAGCAGCGGATGCTCGGTTCCGAAGCCGAGGGTGCGC
The DNA here is from genome assembly GCF_059511785.1 of Agrobacterium sp. LEGMi-208b. Classification (NCBI taxonomy): domain Bacteria; kingdom Pseudomonadati; phylum Pseudomonadota; class Alphaproteobacteria; order Hyphomicrobiales; family Rhizobiaceae; genus Agrobacterium; species Agrobacterium sp. LEGMi-208b. Next base: position 1,526,446 of record NZ_CM183446.1, on the reverse strand, counting down.
TCCATGTCAAAGGCAAGCCGCGTAGCCCTCGCCAGATCACTGTCGTCGGTACCACCGGAACCGCTCGAGACACGTTTCAGCACCAGTTGCTCGGCAGCCCGCCCGGCCATGAGCATGGTCAGCATGTTTTCGTACCAGTCGCGGGTGTCGGTGGCCCAGACGTGGAAGCCGACGAGATTGTAGCCGCCCTCGCCGGTATCGATATTGAGGCCGCGAACAGGTCCGAGATCGAGGGCATGATGGACAACTGCATGTCCGGCCTCGTGGAAGGCGTAGCGCCAACGCAGATTATAAGGCACCGGCGGACGATTGCCGCGGATGCCGTCTTCGATGTCCTCATAGCGGATCGCCCGCTTGCCGCGGCGCGCTTTCAATCGCGCCTCCCGGACGATGCGCTCGATATCGGCACCCGTCAGCCCCATCGCCCGCGTGGCGAGATGCCTGAGGATCGCATCGGCGGAGTTGCCTTCTTGCGCGGCGGCCAGCATTTCCGCCCTTCTGCTGTTGTGCGGCTCTGTCATCGGCTGGCTCCCTTCCGTTCACTTTCTGCGTCTTCCTCCAGATAGTCGGCAACGATCCTCTTCAGCGAGAATCCTTCATCGGCTTCAGCATCGGCGTCCGCTTCCGGCTCAGAGATCAGCGACATCACATCGTCCCCGAGATGATGAGCCAGGATTTCGGCCAGCGTCGGCACATCTGGCCTGGGGATTTCGATATGGGTCTCCAATCGTCCGGAGCGCTTGATGGCCTCGTCGATATGATCGGGCCGGTTTGTGGCACCGACGATAATCAGCCCTTCGTTTTTGATCGCGCCATCGAGCAGTTCCAGCGCCTTGTTGACGATGGTATTCCAATAGTCGGCATATTCCCGCTCGGCCGGCTGCCTTTTGCCGATGCCGTCGATCTCGTCGACGAACAGGATCGCCGGCGCCATGGCCCGCGCTTCGACAAATGTCTTGCTCATCCTGTCGATCACGTCGTTCAAATGTCCGCCCTGCAGCCAGGTCGATACGGATGTGACAACCAGCGGGACCTGCAGGCTGTTGCACAGCGCCCGGGCAAAGGTGGTCTTGCCGGTTCCGGGCGGGCCGGAGAGCAAAAGCTTGGTGCTCATCTCCGACCAAGCCAGGATACTCGCGCGGTAATTGTCCAGATCTTCCTTGAGATCGAGCGCCCAGTCCTTTGCCTTGCCATATCCGGAGAGGGTCTCGACGGTCATTGGCGGCTTGTGGCCGATCTCGCCCACCGTCGGCATTGGCTCCGGCTGGATCACTTCGGCCCCGGACGGCTTGTCCTTCTTCCAGCCACTGTTGCCTTCACTCGATGATGACTTAGGCTTCTCTTCCGGTTTTGAAGTTTTCTCGGTGGACGTGCTGGACGATGCCGATCCTGATGCCTTGTCACCACCACCACCCTCCTCTTCCTCGAAGTCACCGCGATTGCGCTCAATGAGCACCGCAAGGACATGCAGTACGTCGCGAACATGTCGCCCGGGACGAAACGCAAGCACCAGATCCTCGAGCGACAGCCAGCGTGCATCGGAATCCGACGGCAGGCCAAGCGTCTCGATTGCCACGTCCGGATAAAGCACCTCGACCAGATCGGCCACAAACCTGCGATCAAGCTTTCCCGTTTCCAGCGACAGGTCGGCGGAGATCTGCAGCAGCGAGGGAATGTCAGATCGCTTCTCCGCGATAGCAAGAACGGATAAGTCGCGCGACAGCGCGCTGAGCATCCGCCGGCGCAGGGCATTGCCCGTGACACGATGCACGCCCGCGCCCGAGAAGGTCATTAGGCGCCGGCGTGCCTCAGCTTCGAGGACATCGAAGTGATCGTCATTGAACATGTGATCCGACTCGATGATTGCGAACGGGCCGCCGGGCACCAGCCGGGATTTTTCAAGGAGCCGCAGCACCTCCCGCTCGAAGCCCGCAAGTGGCGCATGGAGGGTGACGACCGGTGTCACACGGGTCAGCGTATAAACGATCTCCCGAAGCGACCGTCCGCTCCTTTGCACCGCGCGCGCCAGAACCAGGGCGGACACGATGTGACTGACCAGTGGCATAGCTGTTGCCCGATCCACCACGCCGACGGCGTAGGTACGCCGATCAACTCCGTTGCCCAGCACTCCGTCTTGCGCGATTGCGCCGTGACGCGCCCGAGGGAGGGCCACGAGTTGCGAGGCGAGCGGCGGATGAACGATCCCTGCGGTCACGACACCATCGCCACCAGAGCCGGCCGTCGGATTGCCGGTTTCCTTCGGTGGGATAAGCCAGTCACCAAAATTCCGCCGGAACCAGGTATCGTCACGGATCGGATCGCCACTCAGTCGTGTCGTGTCGAACGCCGGGCTAAAGCGGCAGGTGAGATGACCATCGACATCGACGATCTTGCTTTCCAGCAGACCGTTGCGCAGAGCGATCCGGCGCGCCTCGCGGCGGGCAAGATGACGGAGGCGGCGGATAAACAGCCGGGCGAGCTTATCCATCAATCCGACCTCCCGTCTCCGCGGCAATAATTGCCGTTTGGGCGTTCTGCACCGGATCGCGCCGACGCGCCCGACCACGCCGTCGCCCGTCAATGACACCGGGCTTCGGGATCCGCGCCAACACACGCTCGCGCGGCGAACGACGCGGCGGATGCGCGTCAGCCGACGAACCGGTCGAGACAGACAGGCTCAGGTGTTCGCTCCGGGACCGATCGAGATGCCGGTTGCGGCTCCGCAGCCAGTCGAGCAGCAGGCGGCATACCGCATCGCCGCCGTCGGCAGTAGCACGCAACCGCAGCATCAGAGGCTCCGGAACAAGGCCGTCTAACGAACGATCTTGCCGGACGAAGGCAAGCGCCAGGCCGATCAGAACGGCGGGGTCGTCGCGATCGCTCGAACCGTGATCCACATCATCGGAGTGTACAGGAGGGATATTCGCGAGCCTGCCGTGAAGGCAGGGCGACGCGATGGTATCGGTCGTGACCGCTTCGCAACGGAAGCCGGCCACAGACGGGCTGTGGTTATCGATGGACATGACTGTCTCCTCGCCGGAGCACATCGCATCCGGCGTTCGTGGAATGGAAAGGACTGGAGAAGCCGGCCACGCGCTTCAGGCGCGACCGCGGCTAGTGCCGTTGGGCTGGCGGCTCGTCAGTGCCGGCGCGGACGGCGGGCGAAGCCGACCCGGATACGAACCGGTTCGGGCTCGTCGTCCTGATCGTCGAAGCAGCCGAGATCGTAATGACCATCGTCCTCGTCCGGCGGGGCCATCGCCTGCTCTTCCTCGTAAGCGCGAGACGAACCGTTCAGCGCAATCAGCGGCTTTCCGGTCCCGGTAGAGGAGCACGTCGCATCCGACACGGCCACCGCCATGACACCAAGGGCCTTGCGGGCCTCAGTCTCAAGAAGCTGCTGCACACGGCGGCCGAAGCGCAGACGCAGTTCTGCCATGCAGGCCGCAACTCCGTCGATCTCGAGCAGGTCGTCGATCTCCGACAGAGCCCAGATGCCGTTGGCATGATCGCTCGGGCGGCTGGCGCCATCGACGATTGCAACTTCGACCGTATCGACCATCAGGCGCTTCTGGTTTTTATAGAGCCAGTCCGGCAGCACCATTGCCGAGGCCATCATCTTCAGCTTCAGCTCTTCGAGACGGCTGGTGTCGCCGTAAGAAGCGAGCGAACGCTTCAGGTCGAGGATGTAGGCAGTGTGCCGGGCGCGATTCACAAGGATCAAGTCCGGCGTATACGATCCCTTGGCCGGTGCCTCGCAGTCAAGCTTGATCCCGTCGAGGCTCAACCAGTCGTTTCCGGAGACAGCTTCGAGCGCCGCCTTGACCAGAGGCAACTTCAGCGACTGCGTCAAGACAACGATGTTGGGGTTGGCCTTCGCCAGACGCTCGACCGCCTGCTCCAGGAGTTTGCCTTCGCGGAAAGAGACGGCGCGGACGAGCGAGGCGATGTGAACGTAGTGGCCGAGGATTTCGTCCTCGACCGGCTCGCCGTCGGCGATGGCCGCAATGGCGCGATCGATCAGCAGATCGAGATCGGCCTCGACGTCACGGAAGCGAACGATGTGCGGATGGCGACGCAGCGCGGGCGGCTCGCCAAGGCCGGTCCGGGCGCCGGAAACGGACGGACGGTGGAAGAAGACAGATGCCGCTGCTGCGGTCGAACGGAGAACTTTCCCTGTGGGGGTCATAGAGGTAAACGTGGTCATAGCCCGATTCCTTTTCACGAAGGCTGAGGGTCAGGCCCTTGTCGATGTTACCAGCATCGGCTTGGGCCGTTTTGTGTCCGGTCTTCCGAACGACCCCAACCTGGCAGGACCGGGAGCCGGGCTCAAGGACCCGGAAGCGCAAAAAAAGAACAAAGCCGGTACATAGTTAACGGCGGGCTCACGAAGTCCGGGCCGACGAACGCACCCCGTGATCACAACGGTCGACCTCAGCGTTTCACTCGCCATCATCAGGCAAAAAGAAAAGGGCCGACATGCGGCCCTTTCGAGTTTGGCGGGAAGGCCGGTCGCCCGGCCCTCGTGCAAACTGCATCTTACGGCGTGACGGCGGGTACGAGTTCAGCCTCGGCGACGTTGTCATCGGCAAGCGCCGGCACCTTGGCAAACTGCCTGCGGTTTCGCGCCGCCTCCCGGCTGACCGTCATGAAGCCGCCGGTCGCCTCCTCGAGCGCAGCACCAAAGCGGTCGATCGCCTCATCCGGGACATCGGCATCATCAGAGACCTCGTCCGACATGACCGGCTCGGCATCGTGGCGATCACCGACGCTGTCCGCTTCCGCCGGAACCGCCGGTTCGAAAGCCGGAGCAGTTGGCACCGCAAGCGGCCATTCCGGCTTCCGCTCTTTGGACACCGCCCAGCCGAGCACCGGAAGCACATGCAGCGCAAGCCAGTCACGCATGTCTTTCGACTTCGGCCAGCCATCGACACCCCCCAATGTGTAGAGCGTGTCGTTAACCTCGGCCCAGCCGGTCTTTTTGGGGAACTTCGTTGGCTTGGTGTTGCGGCCATAATCGAGCTCCGGCTCGATGAACAAGGCCAGGTTTTCGAGCTCCTGACGGGCGACACGGGCGATGTCCTGGATTTCCTTCGCCAGCGCTTCCTTGATCACGCGGCTTCTCGCCAGCGCAGCCTCGACGGCCTTGCAGATTGCGGCGACATGGGCGAGGAACGCCTTCAATCCATCGCGGATCTTGGCCGCAATCATCACTTTCAGTCCGCCAACACCGCCGGTCGAGAACTGATCGTCCTTCCCGGCCTTGTCGTTACCTTCCTCGCCGCTAGCGAGAATGGCCTTCACGTCGGCGATCTGCAGACGCCCGTTCTCCTCGGCGAAGGCAATGGCCGCCGTGATCTGGTCGGTCGTTGCCGAACTCAGATGGAACAGCGCTGTTGCCCCGACCGAGAGATCGACCAGTTCATCACGAACATGGCCGAGGTTGCGGAACACTGCCATATAGTTGCGACCGCTGCGCGGTGCGAGACCGCAGCGCATCTTCACCCAATTGTCGAACCGGCCATCGGCCAGCAGGTCTGCAGCTTGGGCCAGATGATCGCCGAGTTCGAAAGTCTGCTCGGTCGTGCGACGCCCAAGGTCGAAGATATGGGCCGCGCTCGTTTCGAGCTGTTCGCGCATCGAGTGCCCGATACCGTTATCTTCGTAGGAATAGGCGGCAGTCGTGGTCGTCTTGGTGGCCTTTGTGCGCATGGAAGTCTCCGTGTGACGCGTTTACAATGTATCCGACGAACAATGCATCGGATGACTATATGATCGCGCCAATACTGATGTATTGCAAATTCAAGTAAAATATAATTATAGTATATATTCGATTATAATCTTTATTTTTCTGCAGTTTTTAGCGATTATATTTGAATATAAACGACACATTAATCATTTAATATCGAGATATACGATATTTATAAAAATTTTTCACTTCAAATTTGATTGACATTATTTCACGACAAAATCCAGAATCCGGAGATGGACACCCGACATCCCCCATTTAAGCCCTTCACGAAGTAGTTTGGCCGTCACCCAAACACGCGACGAAGTAAACACAAAGCCAGCGTCTCGCCGTCTGAGAGCGATGCTCGATTTCCACCCGAAGACGGCACGTTCCGCGCAAACGGTTGGGACATATGACATGCAGCTTCGCGGATGAACCAAACGGGAAGGTTTCGGCTCACAGCCTCATAGGCCGGAAGGGAGATGGTCCGGCAGGCGCAAGCGCGACACGAAGCCCTAGACGATTTCCGTCACCTTGCCCACAGGTCGTTTCAACGTGCCCACACGTCGAGACAAATTGCGATCATTTGATTCAAGGTCCGATATTTTTGATTCCGAACGCTGGTCATTTGATTCACGACCTCCGTTTGTCCCTCGCCAGCTTATCTTGACCTGTCTCAACGTGCCCGCAATTGATCTCAAATTGCGCTCATTTGATTCAGAACCCAAAAAAAACGATTCATAAACCGGGATTTCCGATTCCATGCAAACGGCGTTGCAGCAGTGACAACGGTCTGGCAACGGTAGCCGGAGACCTGACGGGGAAGAATGCATGCCAGCGAAGTCCGAGGAGATCCGCAACAGCAAACAGCGCGAGCGACAGCAGAAGCTGCGCGATGCCGACCGAAAGGCCAAGCGCCCCGGACGCGACGATGTGGCCCGCACGGCGCTGTTCATGTCGATTTCGAGCATGGTAGCGAAAGGGAGCCACGACGCGCTGGAAGCCTTTCGGTCTCTCGTCATCGAGATGCTCGTTCGGCAGGGTTTCGATGAACGCGCGTCCCGCACCGTCGTCGATGAGCTCGTCGAGAAGTACGCAGATGGCGACTGGCCCTTCCGCCGCAAGCCCCATCTGCTTTATCCTGACGGTGCCGACGAGGCTGACTGACCGGCTGCGTCCGTACTGCCAACTGCGGTTCCTGCCCCTTGGTCATCCCAACGCTGTCATGGCAACGCCTAACGGCGTTTGCAATCTCTACGACACCTCCCCCCATTACTCGGTTAAACGCCGTTTGTCCTGAATCGAATGTTTCGAGCATATTCACAGGGGACGCGGGCCGACGCGTGATCCACGACTGGCGAAGAGGTCACGGGAACAAGTGTGTTGCAGATCAGCCACAGTTTTCATAACTCTATGCCTAACAATGACTTACCGCCGTTTGGGTCGCTGATGGCGCTTCCCCGCAGATCAACGATTCTGGCCGTGCCATTTCGGGAATTCCGGTAATTTTCGGCAAACTGGCGTCGAAAGCCATACAGATAAAGGCACTTGAGAAGTGCCGGGCTTTGTGCGCTATTGGCGCCGACAAGTGTTCAACAGGCCAGCCTGCAACGGAAAGGAGGCGCCCATGGTTCACGTTTTCCATGTCGACGGCGCCACGATCCAGCCGTCCCGGGACATCGAGTGCAAGGACGATTCCGGTCTCGGAATCTGCACCGGCCGCATGCGCGAGGAAGTTCTTCGCGCGGTCCGTCGTCGAAGACGACGAACCGCGAGAGAAAGGACCAACCATGTCGCGTACGCCACACCACAAGAACGATACCTTCACGCTCTTCCAGTCTGAAGGCGATCGCCAGGACATTCTGGAATTCATCCGCGAGCACTGCGGCCTCCTCGATCGCCTCTCCGGCGTCTTCAACAAGGCGCCGGCATCCCTGATCGATGGCCGTCATGTCCTTGCACAGCCGGTCTATATGACCATCGCCGCAAAGACGGTGGGTCTGTCACGCAAGGCACCCAAACAGAAGCTGGTTGTCGGCGCAGGTCATAGCGTGACCCTCATGCTCACGGCTCGCCATCCGAGTGTGCACGGCACGCCGGCCATCGTTTACGCATTCGCCATTGCAGCGATGCGCATCCGTAATGCAGTGCGTGTCTGCGATATCATCTACAGCGTCGGCAAACCCACCGCTGGCACGCTGGAGGGTCTCCTGCCCGAGTATATCGCCCAGATGGAAGCCACCGCCCACTGGCTGGCGACGGATTTCCTGACGCGCTAACCCGCCCCGAATGCCGGGCCATGATGGCCTGGCAGCCGGGCGGGGGGCTCTCAAGCCCCGTGGCGCCGGCTACCATGTTCCCCAAATTCCTCTCGAATGAAGAGAAGAACATGACTAAGACAGTACTGTTCTACGCGCATTGCGCGACTGCCCCTCAGCATGAAGTGTCGATCGAAACACAGATCGAACTCGGCAAGGAATTCATACGCAAGCAGGGTTGGAAGCTCGTGGACGTGTTCACCGACCATATGGGCGGCGGCACGACCCACAAGACGCGCCCCGGTCTCCGGGCGTTGCTCAAGCGCGCTTCGGAAGGAGAGATCGACGTGGTTGTCTGCATCTCCATGGATCGTCTGTCGCGCGACGTCGGGCGCAGCTCAGAGATTTACAAGGAGCTCCTCGATCACGGCGTGGAGCTCCAGACCATGGCCGGAGACACGCCGGTGACGGACCTGGGTTCGGCTATTCGTGCGCTTCTCGATCGTGAGATGGAAGAACAGAGCCGCTATTTGGTCCGTCTCGAGGAGATCGATGATCGTCAGTCTGCCGCCCAATAGAAGAAGCGCCGGCGGCAATAATTGCCGTCGGCGCTCGCTCATGCCGGACCATGAGTGCCTGGCGGCGCCTGGGGCTCCCAGGTCCCGCGCCGCCGGTTACCATGTCCCCAATTTCATCTCGATACGAGAGACCCGATGACCAAGACTGTATTGTTCTACGCCCGCTACTCCACCGACCGCCAGAACGAAGTGTCGATCGAAACGCAGATCGAACTCGGCAAGACGTTTGTCGCCGACAGGGGCTGGAAGCTGGTCGAGACCTATGCCGACTCCGCAATCAGCGGAACCTCCTTCACATCGCGTCCCGGCATCCAGCAACTACTGGCGCATGTAAAGCGCGAGCGGATTGATGTCGTGCTCTGTGTCACCGTCGACCGGCTGTCGCGTGACGTCGAGCACAGCTCAAAAATCCTCAAGGAACTCAACTACCACGACACGGCGATCTGGACGGTCCAGGCCGGGCAGGAGATCAGTCATATCGAACTGCATATGCGCTCCACGCTCAGTCACGAACTGGTCGAGCAAGGTCGCTTCCGCACACGAGAAGGCATGAAGACAGCGGCGCGCAAGGGCACTGCAACGACCCGCCTCTCCTATGGCTACCGCATCGGCCAGCAGCGCGACGCCAACGGCGACCGGATCAAGGGCCTGCGCGAGATCGACCCGGCCAAGGCAGAGATCGTGCGCTGGATCTTCGAGCAATATGCAAATGGCGTCAGTCCCGCGGCGATCGCCGCGAGCCTCAATGCGCGCCATATCCCTGCACCGCAGCACAAGTACTGGCGCGACGACACGATCCGTGGTGACGGCAAGCGGCAGGCCGGCATTCTTCACAACGAGCTCTATGTCGGCCGGATCGTCTGGAACAAGCAGAATTACCGCAAGAACCCCGAGACCGAACGGCGCACCGCCCGCCTCAACGACAAAAGCGAATGGGTCGTGACGGAAGTGCCGTCCATGCGCATCATCAGCGACGAACTCTGGGCGCGCGTAAAAGAAAGGCAACTGGCGACGCTCGAGAACTTCTCCCGCACGACCACCAATCGGCTGAACAGGACACATCGGCCGAGCTACCTGCTGAGCGGAATGCTGGAATGCGCAGAGTGCGGCGGATCCTACGCCATCATGGCCAAGGAGCGTTACGGCTGCTCGAACCACAAGAACAAGCTGCCGATCGACGGACTCGACGGCGCCTGCTGCTCCAACCAGAAGACTATTCTCCGCAAGAACCTGGAGGACCGGGTGCTGTCCTGCCTCCCCGCCGCCTTTTTCGGGATGGGAGTATTCGACGATGTCGCCGGACAGGCCCGCCAGAACCTTGCGGCCTCGATGAAGAAGGAACCGGACGAGCGCCAGCGCATTTCCGGGGAGTTGAAGGCTGCCGAACAGGAACAGCGCCAGATCATCCAGCAGATCAGCGATCGCGCAACCGAGGGCCGGCCGCGCCTTGCCGCCCTCGACGATATGCTCGACACGCTTGAGGAACGCCGTGCCGGCCTCGAGGCGCGCCTGAAGCAGGCGCCGGCGGAGGAAGATTTCGGGGAGAAGATCAGGAAGCTGAAGGCGCAGGTCAGTCCCGAGGCCGTAGAGCGGATCATCAACTCCGCCTTCTATTACATCCGCGAGCACGCCGACACGGAAACGAAGCAGCCGTTCATCAACATCGTGCGTCAGTTCATCCAGAAGGTCGTGATCGGCAAGACCCCGGGTCATCAGCCGGCATCACTCGAAGTCCACGGCCGCATCGCCTCGATCCTGGCTGCGATGGAAGCCGCAACGATCCTGGAGAAGCAGTTCGAGGCACTGAAGCAGCACGATTATCTGGAGAAGCTTCGCGCCGGCGAGCTGGACACGGAGCAGAAACAAAAAAAGCTCCTCGACGCTTACGCGGAGGAGCTTTCTATGAAGCGACTTGAATGGCAAAATATTCAAGTCTCAGTGGTTGCGGGGGCGAGCTTTCATCTTTACTTGCGCTCCAAGCAAGTAAAGATGGTTGCAGGTTTAAATCGCGCAATTTCAGATTATTTAACAATGACTTCCAAGGATATCGTCATTCCGCAAGGCGAACTTTTTGCAACATGGGCATAGCTACCTCGCCTTCAAACCAGGGGGCGAGCAACCAGTGAAGTCCAATCACTTATCGGCAGTCTGTCCTCGTTCCCAAGGCGCTGGCCGATTTATCAATTCGACCATTTCCGGAACCGATGCAGCCGGTTCAGATAAAGCCAAGCAAAAATCCGAAAACCCCTCCGGCGTCATGACAATCAAACGCCCATTTATCACGTCGTCTGCGAATCGTAGAATGGAGGTATGGGCAAACTCTGCCGGCGAATGACCACATTGCTCGGCTGCACGCTTAACCACTGCGGCATCCGCTTCCGAAAGGCGTATCGTTATAATGTCTTTTGTCTCTTCCAAGCGATGTACCCGATTACGACCATCACGTTCTTCCTTCCTACAGCATGACAACTTCGTCTGACTACCGTTTTGGGTACACGAGAGTGCAGACGTTTGAAGGTAGGAGTTCGAATCCCTCCCTCTCTGCAAGCTGAGATTGGAACATGTACCGCCAAGCTTACTTGCGAGTGGGCTTGAACAGCTGCCACGCCGGCGAGAACCTGCAAGTACTGCGAGCCGTTCCGGGAATGACGTTGATCGTTCCGACTATCCGCTTGAACTGCAGGACATCATACTCGGTGTCGCTCGCTTGCAATCTGGCAATCAGAGTTCGCAATTCGCTCCACTTGTGTCCTGCTTCTCGTTTTGCAGGCGCCAGTATCCGCCCACTGACCTGCAATCTCACTCGCAGGCTTTCGGCTTGATCCTCGAGCTGCTGAAAGCGCGTCTTCAAGGTTGCCGTATATAGCCCGTCCTCGATGGCGGACATCAAGCCTTGAAGCCGTCGACCTATCTTCTCAAGCTGCAACCGATCCTTTTGCATCTGGCGGCTCTGCTCATCGGTATTCACCTGCTCGTCGGCAGCCAACGCGTCCGCGTGATGGGTGATCAACATGGCAGTCTCGGCAAGAGTATCTCTGACCGCTGCTTCCATCACTCTTCGCTGGACCGTCTTGCCATTGCCACAGGTCTTTCGCCGGTAATGCTCCGCACAGCCGTAACGATCCCTCCCCACGTTACAGAACTCGCCACCGCATTGCCCACAGGTCAGGAGACGATATAGCTTCGAGGAAGCTGGTCTGAGGCCAAGAGCTTGAGCCTCTCTGGATTTCCAGACACCGTCACGAACACCTCCATGACGCCGTTCCGCCTCCTGTTGCCGGTCCTTCACCGCCAGCCATAAGCCTTCGTCGATAATCCGCAGATGGGGAACATGCTGTCTGACCCATTCGGTCTCTGGGTTAAGGCGTATCTGACGCTTTCCGGTGACTGGATCTTTGATGAAGCGCTGGCGGTTCCAGACAAGCTCTCCGCGATAAAGGGCGTTGTTGAGAATACCGGTCCCCCTCGCCCGATGCCCTCGAATGGTAGTGGCACCCCAGGAATGTCCGCCCGGCCCCTGAACGGTTTCCCGGTTCAGCGCAGCCGCAATAGCATTGGGCGTCTCTCCCTTGGCAAAGGCTACAAAGATGCGACGGACGATAATCGCCTGCTGCTCGTTAATGCAGCGGCCTCCGGCACCGCCTTCACCATCATTGGATACGTCATAGCCGTAGGCGAGACCTCCGCCCGAACGTCCTTTCTCGATCCGTCCGCGTTGGCCGCGCTTCGTCTTCTCGGCCAGATCCTTGAGGAACAGCGCATTCATCGTGCCCTTGAGGCCGATATGCATCTCATCGGTCAATCCTTCGGTCACCGTATGCAGGGCAATTCCCCGAAATCGAAGCGCCTTGTAAATATGAGCCATGTCCTCCTGGTCGCGGGAAATTCGGTCGAGCGCCTCAGCGCACAAAATGTCGAACAGCCCTGCCCGCGCATCATCCAGCAACCGGGCAATTCCGTCCCTGCCGCGGATGCTGGCGCCGGAGATGGCTTCATCGCGATAGTATTGAACGACCCTCCACCCCTGACGTTCTGCGAATTGGCGGCAAAGGTTGAATTGATCGTCAATCGACTGCGAGCTCTGGAGATCGGAGGAGTATCGGGCATAGAGGGCAACGTTTGGCATTGGCATTCCTGGCATTTCAAAAGGGGAACGCCCCTTGCCAGCAACCAAGGCCAAAGAGAAGTTGTGCGTCACATTATCCAGAGGATAAGCAGGAGGAAGATGTACTACCTGCACCACGCAAAAGGCGCAACAGCATCATCTTCCCGTGCCGTGACGCCGTCAATCGACCATCTGTGGTGCGTGAAGGAAATATCGAGGCTATTGAACGGAATCGAACCGGGGACCGGTACACAAAACAGTATAAGTGCATGAAAAGGCAAGCTTTGTGTCATGAATGCATATATCGAATATCGGTAATGGGCGATAGCTATTTAGCCGGTCGAACTCTTACATGTCATCGAGCCGTGGACGCCACACGGCAGCGGCGAGGAATAGGTCCCAACGGATCTAATGTGCGATCTCAAGACCGCGAATGTAAACAAGCTCTTGGCCATACAAGTCTCCCGTGTATAGTGGTCGTCTACTTCGGGGTGAGGTTTCGTGAAGTTCCGACCGATTGCTGTTCTGGTTGTTGCTGCGTCCCTGCTAGGCTCGCTGACCGCGGTTTCCGCGCAAGCAGCCGAACCGTCGATCCGTGACATCCAGAAGGCGCTGGCCGACAGGGGCTTCAAGCCGGGCGTTCCCGATGGCGTGTGGGGCAAGAGATCGGTCGCGGCGCTACGGGCGTACCAGACGGCAAACGGCCTGCCTCCTACGGGCGCGGCGGACCAGGCGACGATGGGTCGCCTTTTCCCGCCACCTCCGGCAGCCGAAGACCAAAAGCCTGCCGTGGCGTCGGAAAACGTAACGCCATTACCCAAGGTCCCGGAGGTCGAGGCCAAGCCACTAGGTCCTGCCGGCGCGTCCTCTTCAAGCACGGTCGCACCAACCGTGGAGGTCAAGCCCGTCGAAAACACCACAACTACGCAGCAGGCTCAAAGCGGGCGGCAGGCCGACAGCGTCCCGCCGACGACAGGAAGTTCGGGCGGCGACGCTGTCGCTCCCCTGTCATCCGCGGCTCCTTCCGATGGTAACAACGCCTCTTGGAACCTGGCATTTGTCGGCGTTGCGGTAGGCGGTGTCGCTCTGCTCTGGAGGCGACAGAAGCGAAGGCGGCAAGCCGCTAGCCGCAATGGCGTGTCTGCGGTCCCTGACGGCGATACTGCCGCAGAGCTGATATGGGACAAGGACGCCTTCCGCGTTCTAACGGAAAAGTCCACGGCTGTGGTAGTAACACCGCCGTCTTTGGACCGTGCCGCCTCGATGGACGCTCACAACAGGGGTGTCAACGACTGGATCAAGGCAAACGCCTCCAAACCGAAATCGCTGTCCGATGGCGAGAATGACGATCTGACCGATATTACCGAGCGGGGGCGTAAGACTGGTGTTGTCCCTCCCCCGATTCCCAACCAGACGGGCACCCTGCTGAATTTCCATCGAGCAAAGGCAGCCGAACCAAAGCCCCCATCCCCTCCCGTGACGAAGGACTCCGCCGCCGCCAGAATGGCCGGAGCCGAGTGGATATCGCCGGGGCAGTCCGTCACGGTCGCTTCCATCACGATCCCGGGCGGCATGTTCTACCTTGGCGGCTTCCTCGGTAAACAAGGAAGGCTAAGCGAAAACGAGAACTGCCTGGTCAATCCGGCGCTGACCGTGGGAAGAGGCCGCGATCCGGCGGGCGTATCCATGGGCTACTGGCCCACATACGGCGGGATGTCCCCGGACGCCAGGAGGTCGTATCTCGAATGGCTGGCGGGCAGCAGGTCGAACCCCGACGACTATATTGGCTACGTCTTCTTGTACTTCTACGGTCTCGAAAGACGCCTGATGCTTGATGTCGAGCCTTCCGACGCGATCGCCGTGCTGACGGAGGTCAGGCGGCTTCTCGATGTCTACGGCCACAACGGCTCTTTCAACCGTTACGCCACTGAGTTGCTGACGGCAGCCGAGCTTAGGAGCGGTGAACCCTCCGCGCAGTTCCTCGCCAAGGTAGAGCCCAACGGCTACGAGGTCCCTGCCGCTGTCAAGATTGCCCTCGGTATCCGCGTCCGCGACGAACGCCCGATAGAGGCCGATCTGATGCTCCGCTTCGCGTTGACGCATCCGGAGACCAGCGTCCGCACGCCTGCCAAGCGCGTGCCTGCACTTTTACGAGAACTCTACCTTCTGGAATTCGCGAAGCTCTATCCGGCTGGCTATCGGCCGAGGGCCGGACGGACAAAAAAGCTCAAGAAGCAATACCAAGCCTGCAGCGGAAGCTTCACTCTCGAAATCAAGGTCCTTGGCGGAGACATCCCCGACATTACCGACCGGGAGGAGCCGATCAGGATAGCGCGGAGGGTATTCAACGACTGCATGGAGCAGCTCGACGACTACAGCCGTACCCTCGGACGCCTTCCCGGCCTGCAGCCGAATTTGCTTGCCATATCGAAGCTCCCCGAGGCTCTGCGGCAGACGGCCGCCGCGAGCCTGCCCGGCGATCCGCTGGCAGGTATCCGGCGTCTTGCCGACGAAGCCGCCGAGACACGGATCGATCGCCTTGCCGAGCAGGTCGGCCTCGAGATCGCGACCAACCCGGGCAAGGCCAAGCTCCGCGACCTAAGCCAGGCCCTTTCCGGCTTTGGGATCGGGGCGACCTTCGATCCGGTGTTTGCCGTCAAGTCGTCGGCGGGCGACGAGAGGGCTATCCTGTTTCCGATCTCGCAGCCCCTTCCCGCGGAGGCGAACGACGCCTACCGGACGCAGCAGCTCGCCACGATGCTGGGGATGGTTGTTGGCCATGCCGACGGCGAATTCCACGAACTGGAGAGAAAGGCTCTTCTTGACCGGATCGGCGCGGCCACTGATCTGTCCGGAGACGAAAAACGGAGGCTGGAAGCGGAGCTAACACTCAACGAAAAGGATCCCGCGCGCCTGGATGACTGGCTTAAACGCTTGAAAGATATCCCCGAACGTGCCCGGGACGCTGTCGCCGCCGAACTGGTCGCGCTCGCTTCCGCCGACGGCGATCTGCATGCCGACGAGGTCAGGAAGCTGGAGGCGATCTTCAAGCGAATGGGGATCGATCAGAAGTCTCTCTACGAGCGTCTTCACGCCGGAAGCAGCGCGACGCGTACGGCTGGGCATGCATCGGCGCCTACCCCGAAGACGGCAACTTCCCCTTCACCGACACGTATCAACCTTTCCAGGCTTCAGAACATCCGTTCGGAGACTCGGGTTACCTCAAACGTCCTCGCCAACATTTTCGTCGACGAAGAGGAAGAAGCTGTCGCTTTGCTCCCCGAGATCCCGGTGGAAGCTCCGCAGAGCGAGCTTTTCGAAGGGCTCGAGCAGCGATACGGCGCGTTCTTGACCGAAATCCTGCAGCGCTCGAGCTGGTCGAAAGACGATTTCGAGCATCTTGCCCGGGACGCTTCACTCATGCCGGGCGCGGCGAAGGAAGCGATCAACGACTGGGCTCTCGACCGTTTCGACGAACTCATGATCGAAGGCGACGATGAACTGGACATCAATCGCCATCTCCTTCCCGCACCTCCGCCAAGCCCAGCAGCTATCAAAGAAGGCATGCCCGCATGACGACCAAGCCACCCGCCATCAAGCCGCGTGATCGCGACACAATCATCAGTGCGCTCCGGGCGGGTGTCGTCCCGAGGCTGGGTCTCCAGCACATCCAGGTCGGGCGTCAGCGAGAGATTGAGGCGCTCATCCGTGACATCCGCCGAGTGAGCGAAGGCGGATCGAGCATCCGTTTCGTGATCGGCGCTTACGGAGCGGGCAAGACCTTCTTCCTTTTCCTCGTCCGGCAGATCGCCTTGCAAAGCAAGCTGGCTGTATGCCAGGCTGACCTTTCTCCCGACCGCCGCATCCATGCCACCAACGGCCAGGCCCGTTCGCTCTATGCCGAACTCGCGCGAAGCCTTTCAACCCGCACCGCGCCCGACGGCGGCGCGCTACGCAACGTTCTCGAAAGCTATATCCAGAAGGTAACCGAGAAAGCCGGCGCGACGGGCGTACCGATCGAGACGGCTGTCAAGGACGGCCTCGGTGATATCCGCGAGATGGTTGCTGGTTACGACTTCGCGACCGTGGTCGCCGCTTATGCCCGCGGATACGAAGACGGTAACAGCCCCCTTCAGGATGCCGCCCTCCGCTGGCTCCGCGGCGAATACACCACCAAGACAGAGGCGCGGCAGGATCTCGGCGTCAGGACCATCCTCGACGACGCGTCCTTCTACGACGGCCTCCGGCTTCTGGCGAGGTTCGTCCGCGTCACCGGGTTTGGCGGGATGATCGTCTGCCTCGACGAACTGGTGAACCTCTACAAGCTGCAGAGCGCGCAGGCCCGGAAACAGAACTACGAGCAGATCCTCCGCATCTTGAACGACGTGCTCCAAGGGACAACCGAAGGCGTCGGCTTCATCCTCGGTGGAACGCCTGAGTTCCTGCTCGATACCCGCCGGGGTCTCTACTCCTACGAGGCACTCCAAAGCAGGCTTGCCGAGAACAGTTTCGCGGTGAACGGCCTCGCCGACTATTCGGGGCCAGTCATAAACCTCCCTAGCCTCACCCCGGAAGAGCTCTTCCATCTGCTGGAAAGGCTCCGCGATGTTTTCGCGGGGGGCGATCCAGAAAAACATCTGGTCCCGGACGAGGCTCTCGTCGCTTTCATGGAGCACTGCTCGAACACCATCGGTGACGCCTACTTCCGCACGCCGCGCAACACCGTGAAGGCGTTCGTGGACCTTCTCGCGGTCCTCGAGCAGAACCCCGAGGTCAAGTGGAACGACCTGCTGACCCGTGTCGAAGTGAGCGAGGATCGCCAGGGCGCGGACGAGGCGGAAATCCCTGTAGATGCCGACGACGGGGACGACGAGCTTGCAACCCTCCGCCTTTGAGCGTCTCAGCCAACCGATCCGGCGCTGGATCTGGACACAGAAGTGGCAGCGGCTGAGGGACGTTCAGGAGAAGGCGATCCCTGCCGTTCTCGCGGGCGGCGACGTCGTCGTATCCGCCCGGACCGCCGCGGGAAAAACTGAAGCGGCGATCCTGCCGCTGTTGACCCGCGTTCTCGACGGCGATGGGCGGGACGGCTTCCGTATTCTCTACGTAAGCCCGCTCAAGGCGCTCATCAACGACCAGTACCGTCGGCTCGAGCCGCTTTGCGAGGCCTGTGACATCCCGCTGCATAAATGGCACGGCGACGTGTCGGCCGACGCCAAGTCGCGGGCGCGGAAGAACCCGAGCGGGGTCGTGCTGATCACGCCGGAATCGCTGGAGGCGCTGCTCGTCCGCCGGGGCAAGGAAGTACGCTTCCTGTTCTCCTCGCTGGAGGCCATTGTCATCGACGAGCTCCATGCCTTCATCGGGACCGAGCGAGGCATGCAGCTTCAGTCCATCCTCAATCGGATCGAGATAGAATGCGGCCGGGAGAGGATTGATCGCATAGGCCTCTCTGCGACGCTTGGGGATATGCGGTTGGCCGCCGACGCGCTCCGGCCCGCCGGCGGCGCGAACGTCACGGTAATCGAGGGAAACGACGAAGGTAACGGCCTCAAACTACAAATCCGCGGATATTACGATAAAGAAGAGGTCACCGAGGACGAACGTGACGAAGACGGTGAGACGCCGCCGGACAGAGAGATGGAGGAGCGGCATGGCATCCCGGAACGCCTCGCCGACGACCTCTTCCGCTTCCTGCGAGGGCACCGCAACCTGCTGTTCGGCGGGTCTCGGGAACGGGTTGAACTCTATGCGGATCGCCTCCGCCTGATGTGTGAGGAGAACCGGGTCCCGAACGAGTTCTTCCCCCATCACGGTAGCCTGTCAAAAACCGAACGTGAGGATGTCGAGCTCAGGCTACGGGACGATCCCCGGCCGACGACGGCCGTCGCTACGACGACCTTGGAACTCGGCATCGATATTGGCGACGTGGAATCCGTTGCCCAGATCGGGCCGGGCTTTTCAGTGTCGTCCCTCAGGCAGCGCCTTGGCCGTTCGGGACGACGGGCCGGGAGCCCGGCCGTCATGCGGATGTTCGTCATCGAGCGCAATCCGGGCCGCGGACAGCATCCGCTCGAGCGCCTGAACCTCGGGCTCGTCCAATCGATCGCCATGATCGAGTGCCTCAAGGACGGCTGGTGCGAGCCGCCTGCGCCGACAGGCGTTCACCTTTCGACACTCCTTCACCAAGTCCTCGCCCTAATCCTTCAGAAAGGGGGAGTTTCACCGCAGACCGCGTGGAAAGTGCTATGCGACCGAGGTCCCTTCAAGTCGGTGGAACGCACGACATTCGCCGATCTTCTACGCTGTATGGCGTCCGAAGAAAATAAGCTCATCGAACAGTCGCCCGAGGGCCTGCTGATGATCGGAGAGTTTGGGGAAAGGATCACCGAGGCCCACGACTTTTACCCGGTCTTCTCGACGGAGCGGGAATACCGGATCATGCATGACGCCAGAACACTGGGCACCTACCCGCTGGATTCGGCGATCAGGTCAGGGGAGACTCTGATTTTCGCCGGGCGGCGTTGGCAGGTTCTCGAGGTTGACGACGCCATCCGAGTCATCACTGTGAAGCCAACCCGTGGTGGGAAGCCGCCACGCTTCAGCGGAAATGCCGGTGGGCTGCACGATCGCATCGCGCTGGAAATGAACCGCGTGCTCAAAAGTAGCGAACAGTACGCTTACATTGATCGCATAGCTGCGGACATGTTGGGTAACGCCCGGGCGTGTTTTGGCGAACTTGGTCTAGCCACTCGATCAATCCTGCCATACGCCGATGGCGCTCTGGTTCTGCCTTGGATCGGGACCAGGAAGTTGACCACCCTTGCCCTCGCCTTCCTCTCGCGTGATTTCCGGACAGCCCAGTATCAACACTCCCTCGAACTACAAGACTGTGATCCCGAAGGCGTCAAACAATGCCTCGCGCAGTGGGCGACAGGCAATCTGCCAACGATCGAAGCCCTGATGACGGGGGTGGCCCGGCCAAACATCGCACGCTTCGACAGCCATCTGTCATTGGACCTGATGACGATGGTTACCCTTCGAGAACGGCTTGATTATGGCGCGCTCCAAGGCATCGCCATTAACCTTTGCGACGGTCATGACCTCGAACACGAACCCGGAGATGCAGTCTCAAAGCGCCTTTAAGATTACGAAGATGCTAAGTATAAAGGGATATGAACCTCTGGCGCCATCAAGGCACCCGAGATCGATCAATAGTTTCCACGGTGCAAGTGGAAACATGGGCATTGCCGCAAAGGCAGGGTGGTGGTAATAATTGCTACCACTACGTTCGGAGGTCACCATGCCCAATGTTGAAAAAGTAAGCGTCTCGATGACGCCACAACACGCCGAGCTGTTGCGCGATGCTGTGAACAGCGGCGCCTATGCCAGCGGAAGCGAAGTTGTCCGCGAAGCAATGCGTGACTGGTCGGCCAAGTGGATCCAGAAGCGCGACGATATCGCAAAGTTGCGCGCGATGTGGGAGGAAGGCAAGGCCAGTGGCCCCGCAGTCGAGGTCGATTTTGACGCGGTGTTGGATGAAGCGCGTCAGGAAATGGCGGCCGCCAACCCTCATGCCCGTTAAGCTTCTCTGGACAACAAAGGCTCGAGCCGACGTAAAGAAGATCTACGTCGACATCGCTAAGGAGCAGCCTCGGAGCGCGGAACGTTACTTTGCCAAACTCCGCAAAAAGGCGGAAATGCTGATCGAGCATCCTCGTCTGGGCGAGCGTCACCCGGAAGTGTTCCGTACTGCCCGGATGTTAGTGGAGGCGCCCTACGTTATTCTTTACGAAATAAAGCCTGACACTCAGGACGGACCTGTTCATACGGTTGAGATCGTCCGAGTGGTGGATGGACGGCGCAATCTTTCTGCCTTCTTCTAAAAACACAATTGAGGCCCTGAGCAAGTCCTACGCCTTGAAAGGATCTGAACCAGCGACCCGTCGCATTGGATTTCAGCTAACGGCTTGAAAAATCGGCTATATGACTTCGGTAATGCGGTGTAGCGCGATCCAAACGCATCAGAAAACAACACGATTCCTACATCGGCGCAAAGAAGAAAATAGAGACGCGCGCACTTTTAGAAGCATTCGCGCTGTAGAAATTCATCGTAGTTCGAAAACGACTTTGTTCCCTTGGCACGGTTCGATTTTCCGATGCGGGTTCGACTTATTCTGCCTTGAATATATGCGCATACGTCGCCAAAATCATTCATAGCTAGCAATTTCCAAGGTGCTCGAAAATTCGTCTCAATATTCTTTGAAAGTGCGCCATAGCTAAATTTTGTGGACCGACTCTTGTCTGAAGCTGCAAATTCGTTGTAGCGGCCTACGAGATATTGGACATAGCGGCTGGCATCCTGATCCGCTCCGATCGTACCGTTCGCAGGCTGAATCGCCACGTTCTTCCGAGAAGATCTGATATGGATGGTGTTGGCCTGGATAGAGCCCCGGGACTAGCAATCATGATGTTACCGCTGTTGCTATTCATCTCTGAGCGGCCAAGTGCTCCCAATAGCGTCTTCGCGTAAAACCCATCGGTTCTCTTCTCTTCCCGACCATATTCATCGGAATGGATAAGCTTCATCTCAATTAACGCATCAGCTGAATAGATATCTGGTTCAGCATCGACCATTGTATGGTGGCGAGGGCAGAGCAGGATGAGATTTTCGAACGCTTGACGCTGTTCTTCCGTCTGGCCTTCGTCATATCGAGGGCCACCTTTGTTCTGTCCGTGGATGTGGCAGATTTCCCCTGTGATAGTTCCCACTGGTTCAATGATCGGAAGCTCACACTCGGGGAATGCGCAAAGATTCCCCGACAGTGCGAAAAGTCTCTTGATGGTCTGCTCTGTCGGCCTTCCCATGTGCCCTCGTTTTCTCGATCATTGGCTCACCTTGTGCGGCCATCGATCCGGTGAAATCTCACACGAATTGTTCTTCGAGACTGCTTGGGTTGAGGATTTTCCACTGGAAATTTCCACGAGTCCGGCTAATCTGTCGGCTATGGCTGATCCGGTCATGCCGTCCACAATGGCGTAGCTCAAGGGCAGGATTCTTGAGTATTGACCGTTCGAACCTCTTCCAGGTGCACGGGCTAAGTGGACACGCCTCCTAGATGCACTGTCGGAGTGGTTTTATGAGGATCATCGTTCCCGATCGCGAACGGCTTAAGCAAGCCGCAAAATTTCTAGTTCGTGAATCGTCGCACCTCAATCTTTCAGCGATGCATGAGATGCTTGCTATATCGCTAGGCTATCGCGACTGGCACGACCTATCAGGCGTTACAAAATCCGGCCCACCTTCGCCGCAGAAAGACATTCAAATCGCGGACCTGCTCCGCGTAGTTACGGAAATCGCGTCTTCATCGGGTGTGCGGGCGCTCGACGTACAATATGCTCTTTCCAGAGCACAAATCCTATGGGGGCCCCACAGTCCATCGGGGCAGCAACTCCAACTCTGCTCCGCAATTTGGCGGGAGACGCTATTCGGCGCTCCCGGTCGAGGGAAGGCAGGAACTGTAGTCAAAGACAAAGCGTATGGCGCCAACGAACCAGCGTATCTAATCCGAGCTGGGCGGCCGACTTACGTACTCTTCGACACTGGCCTCGGCACACGCGCCGACTTCGAGGTGACGACACCTCGCCGGCCGCTCCCAGACTTCGTACCGTCACGCCTATGGCTTCCTTATGGATACTGGACCCTTGGTGACGGCTCCGAGGTCATTTTCTCGCGCGACTACTTTCCGTTGTGGCGAGTTACCCCCGGAATGGTCGAGCGGCTTGACCCTTGGCTATGGATCCGGGATGTAGTGGACGAATTTCATTTCGCGGCTTCCATATCGGCAACGGTCTGGGCAACAGGTGCCGCCCGCGACCAAGCGCTACGGCATCTTGAGCTGAAGCGGATCTTTGAGCTTCCGAAGTTGTTGAATGTCATGGCTTACCTTTTTTCCAAGGACGTAAGCACTATCGGCGAAGCAGTCCGAGTTTTAAGAGACATCGATTCAGAGGGGCGGCCAGTTCCGCCGTATGCTGAAATCAATGGTCGTCTACAAACTTATCGATAGCCTTCTCAGACGAGTGCGGGCGTAGCAGAGCAGACCTCGATGCTTGGGTTGAGCTCGACGTTATCAACTGGATCGAGAGCGCAACCGCTATCGTCGGAAACCCGTAGACGTCGACATGTGCGACACGGCGTGGGTCATTGATTTGGAGGCCTGCGCATTGGCTCGCGGAAACCCTTCGCGTTGATCCCGGTCTCGGGGTCGACGCAGTCGATGCGCGCAGCGGTTACAATAAAAATATCATACATTTATACGTGGAAAATGACGTCGATCAGTCGACGCTCTCTGGTGTCCAGTCTATCCTCATCGAAAACTATTTGCGGGCGGGCTTGGCATTGAGAATCAACAACTGCGGGCGAGGAATTCATCGTAACGAAGTCAAAGGGGTAGAAACTCTCCGTGACGCGCTACCTGCCGACTGGTTCGCTTTCACAAATCTTGATCTCGTGATCGACGCCGGGACGGCACGCGAGGTCGACATGATCATCATCTCGCCTCGCTACGTATTCATCGTCGACCTCAAGAACTGGTCTGGCAAGGTGTCGGGCTCCGACGGACACTGGTCGGTAGACGGAAAAGATATGGGTTCTTCGCCCGTAGCCAAGATCTGCGAGATCGAACGAAACCTCTACATTTTGCTGAAGGAAGAACTCAGTAAGCATCAACTGACGAGAGCCCTACCCGTACCGAAAATAATCGGGCTGACGGTGTTCATTCAGCAGGTGGACAAGTCTGGAATTCCAGCTGCAGAACGCGGAAAGGTTCTCTGGCTTGACGAATTTGTCAATGCTTTAAGAGATGATCAGACAAGCCGGGATAAATTCGGCAACGTTGCCAAGGAGTTTCTTAATAGGTCTCTGATCGATTCATTCTGGAAACAGCGCCTCACAAATTTCTTCAACGCCGGAAGCACCTCGCCTCTCCAGCCAGGTCGGCGAAAATTCGAGCGCTACATTCCCGAAGACGCGTCGGAGTTCGAACATCCTAACAATATCTATCGCGAGTACAGCGCGCGCGAAGCTGGTACTCCGCCGAGCCTCGGAACTCTGCGTCTTTGGGATTTCTCTGAGGTAAAAGACGCCCGGTTCCAAATGGAAACAGGTAGAAAAGAAATCGCCGGACGGGAACGCCGTGTCTATCATTGGCTTCGTGACCGGTCTGAATCACTCGATAGATACGTTCTCGCTCCGAAAACGGATGATGAAGCTGCGAGCGTCAGATATTGGGAAATCTTCGACCGGCGAAAGCGTCTCAAACGCCTATCCGACTGGATTGCTACCGAGTTTAAGGGAACGCGTCCTAATACCCGCGTTGAGCTTGTTCGCCAACTCCTTACGTCGATTAGCGAATTCCATAAGGTTAAAGCCGCCCACCTGGACCTAGGGTCTCACAGCATCTGGGTAGAAACGCCCACCACTGTAAAGTTGTCCCACCTGTTCGCTGCTAGCCACGACGATGTTCGATCGATGGGGCCTGATCGATACAACTTCCTTGCAAGTGTCCAACTACCCGAGGACATCCTCGGGGCGCCTTCTGGAGACCCCCTCCGGCGTGACGTTTATTTGGCAGGGGTTGCCGCCCATCAGATTATTTTCGGCGAGCCGCCGCAAGGCGACCCGCCCGAATGGAACCCTGACGTGGATACTGCTTCGGAATGCGAGAACTTGCACAGCTGGTTCGCTCAAGCCCTGGACTTGGACCAGTCAGCTCGGTTTGCAAACGCTCGATCCGCACTGGAGGCATTGAATTCAGCAACGATAGAACGGCCAACCAAAGAAGAAATACGCTTAGGGTTGGAGCGATTAGCTTCCGAAGTCGGCTCACAGAGAAAACTCTTCGCTGCGTATCCGGTAGATGGCGAACCTCTCAAGGAGACTAACGCGGTAGACATCTGGCGCTCAACGAAAGACGGGACCCGCTGGCTTGTCAAACTATGGAAGCAACCGGCTTGGGGTGACTTCGAAAAAGAGGGCAAGCGTATCCTTGCGTTCCTTGAACGGGCATTAGAATTTCGAGCTGATAGACTTGCCGGCCTACCTCAGGTGGCAGAGGTGCTTTGGCTGTCAGACTCCTTTGCCGTCATACAAGAATGGATAGACGGGGACAGCCTGGAGAGCGTTATCGCATCTCCTCCAGATCATTGGAAAATCCCAGAAGGAGCGATCCGAGCTGTTCAAGCACTCGAAAGCCGGATCAGCACTTTGCATGAACAGGGCTTTGCGCATGGCGACCTGAAGCCTGACAATATCATATTGTCAGACGGCTTGAAGTTTTCACTAATTGACGTGGTCGATTTCTCACCAATGGCCGATGGCGAGATACAGAACCGTAGGTATTCGGCAGGTGGCGATCGCTTCGAGCGTGATCGGTACGCTGTTTTGAAGATCGCAGAAGAAATCCTTTTATGTGCCGTTATGCCCGAAGAAATGGCCGCAAGCCTGACCTCCGCGATTGAAACATGCCGAAGCATGTCGCCGCGCTTGTCGACGCTAACGCCGTTGGCTGAAGCACTCGAGGCCCAGCTCTATACTTTAAGTCAGCCGCTTTCAGCTCAAAACGCAACGATCAAACTCCATCTCTCAGGACGAAAGTGCCAGCCAGGCATACTGGAGCCGGAGGAAGGAACGTACTACCTACGAATGTACGGCAAGCTCAAGCAACCCGGAATGCGCGTTTACATCCGAGGTGCTTTCGAGGAACTTGAATTTCGTTTTGACGATGCTGGAAAGGCGGTGGCTGTCAATCGACAGCCGATTACTCCGACGAAGATCGCGGTGATAGAGCGACACGAAATATTCAAGTTCCAAGGGGAAGTCGCTGTTCTGGATAGCGTCAAGAATGATTTTCAGCAATTCGACGAACTCATGGTGGACCCTTCAGTTCTTGAAGCTCAGTCGCATCGCCCTCCCACGGAGCCTGCAGAAGCTGATGAGGAGGAGCGCGATGAGCTGCTTCCCGAGGAGAATGTGGAAGAGGGGATCATTGAGGAGTTGGCAGCCACAGCGCCGACCAGGGATGCTGTCGAAATCGATGTTCCAACCCTTTGGCGTCAGCTCATCGACACTGAAAAGGAGCTGACCACAGAGGCGATCGCACTGGCAGACAGTTCCTACGACCATCAACTACGCCGTCACAAGGTACCTATGGACCTTGAAAGCGGTGTGTTCGATTTTGATCGCAATGACGCTGTCGAAGTACAACGACTGCATAACGGCAGTTGGCGGCGCCTCGGTGAACTAGACTTATCGCGGTCGACTGCGGAAGGCGCGGTTATTGATGCATATCAGTATGGTTACGGCGGCGCGCTCGTCGAAGCGGATCAAAGACTTCGCTTTTTGAGCCACTTTGAGGCGGAATCTCTTAAAAGACGCGCGGGAGCTGTCGATCGAATCTTGGCGGGTGACGGTCGTGCTAGCGGTCTGGTGTCTGTGTTTGATCCAGCATCAGGTGTGATCCCGATGCGAAACAACCACGTCGTCCGCGACGAGGACCTGGATGAATATGACCTCAATGAAGATCAAAAGGATGCCTTGCGAACCATCGCTACAGTTCGTCCGGTAGGATTGCTCCAGGGGCCGCCGGGTACCGGAAAGACCAGGTTTATTGCCGCGCTTGCGCACTATGCTATTACGAGCGGCCTTGCTAAGAACGTCTTGCTTTCGAGCCAATCACACGAAGCCGTAAATACTGCAGGCGAAACTCTGTTGAAACTGTTTCGGAAGTCGGGCGGCGAACCCAGCGCTCTTCGTGTTGGTATGAATGAAGATCAGGTCTCAGACGCTGTTCGGCCATTTCACACATTGAGAGTCGAACAAGCTCTAAAAGATCGCTTTGACAGTAGCTTCGACGCCAGAATGACAATGGTAGGTGCAACGCTAGGGCTAAAGCCCCAGGTCGTATCCGACGTTCTTATATTCGAGCGCAACGCCGTACCAATAGCCAGACGTGTGACCGATCTGCGACAAAACGTTGATCGAGACGATTCGCGAATAGCAAGTATCGTAGCGACATTGAAAGCGATTCTTGAGCGTTTGGATCTATCCCCAGACTACACGGAATTGCTCGACTACGGAGCGGACGAATTCGTCAACGAGGCCCTGGTAGCACTTGTCAATAAGCACCGATCCCTAACCGTAAGCGAAGAGAAGATTGCTCGCCTGCGATCGGCTATCGCAATTGGGACTGACTTTGTCACGAGCACATCAAATCACTTCAGAAGTTTCGAGCCCTTTCTAGCAGCGACCAGGCAGATTGTCCTTGGAACCTGCGTCGGCCTTGGCAGGGCCTCCCTTGGCTTGGTCAACACAGCCTTCGATCTGGTTATCATAGATGAGGCAGCGCGATGCACCGCCAGCGAGCTACTGGTGCCTTTGCAAGCGGCGAGGTGGGCAGTTTTGGTAGGAGACCAAGCACAGCTTGACCCCCTTCACCGCGGTGAGGTTGTAAGAGAGGTTCGGCGGAACACCCAGTTCCCACTACGCGAGATCAAGCGTAGTGACTTTGATCGAGTTTTTTCGAGTTCTTACGGCGAAATCGCCGGCGCGCGCCTCAAGACACAGTATCGGATGCTCGAACCTATAGGGCGTTTGGTCTCAGAAGCCTTTTACCCGGACTTAAGGCTTCGAGCAGGCCGATCTGAAGCTGTCTTGCCATCGGGCTGCCTCCCAGAAGGCTTCGATAGGCCTCTGATGTGGGTCAACACGAGTGGCCTTAAGGAACAATCGTTCGAAAGTCCGGGTGGTAAGACGGGAAGCCGCATAAACAAGGTTGAAGCCGATGCAATCGTGCTTCTTCTCGAGCGGTGGCATCAGCATGATGCCTTCAAGACTTGGTTGACAAACCAGACCACGGCGCCATTCGGGGTCGGCGTCATCTGCATGTACGCGGCGCAGCGCGACCTGATTAGACGGAAGATTTTGAGATCACCGCTGGCCGCTCATCTTGATCGGCACATCAAGGTTGGAACGGTTGACAGCTACCAAGGCAAAGAGAACCCTATAGTCTTGCTTTCATTGGTACGGAACAACCGAGACGGCTCTAAAGCAGAGAACGAACGTCTCGTCGCTGAGGGCTTTCTGTCTACTCCGAACCGAATAAACGTCGCGGCGAGCCGAGCTATGGATCGCCTCGTCATTTTTGGCACGTTAGATAGGTGGCCCAAAGCCGGTCCGATGTCAGATCTCACACAAAGATTTCAGGAAGCATCTGATCGCGGAAATGCACAAACAATCCAGGTTTCGTCATTTTTAAACAGGAATTTTCAGCGCAAAGAGGTTGCTAGCGATGGTTGAAAAGCGACCAACTCTGACACTGAAGCCAGTCATCGATGTCTTATCATCTGACGATGATATGCGTGTCGACCTATACACCTTTGATTTGCTTCTTCCTTGCCGGCGATACGAGATAAATTATAAAATTGCGCTTTTAGGTAATATCAGCCCGACACTAGAATTTCTTCTTCGCTTGGTTAAGACTGTCGACGGATTAGAGGAGGACGAAGCGAGAACGTTTTTTGGGTTTTCGCGAACGGAGATGGAATACGTCATCTCGGAAGCGACAACTCCAGGATATGTTGATCGGATCGAATCCCGGCTTTGGCTAACCGTGGCTGGCGACGCACTGTTTTCTGAAGGAGGATCGCAACCCGCTATCTTCAAAGTTGAAAGCAGATCCAAACAGTTCGGTTTTGATCAGCTATCACTCTCACCAGAGCGCAGAATGCCGCTTGACCGTCTCGAGATGTTACTCCCAGACCTGTCTACTGATAGCCCTTTCGGAGGAGGAGCTCCGTCCAAGGTCGTTGGGGAGCGGTTCAGACAGTTTTTCCGGGAGCTAGGTGACCGGGAAGAGCGGCGATCAAAACGAAGAAACCTCTATTCGATCGACAGCGTCGTTCCAGCGGAGCGCTATCAGGTCCCCATTCGCTTGAATGTTTATTGCCAGGCCTCAAGTCCGACCTTGCCGGAAGTCGATCTCTCCAGCTGGCGCCCTGAGCAGGAACTATCAGACCGCCCCCAAGTCGAGAAGGCGATCGGAGAATTCGTTTCGGCCCTAAGTCTAACTGTTCAGGAAGATCAAAGCGCCTACGAAATGCTGATGGAATTTGCGCCCGACTTTTTCAAGGAGTATCGAACCGGCCGTGGGTTTGCGGCAGCGCGATACTGGCGCTATGCGATAACCCATCAAGGTGATACCCGTTTGGATCGACAGACCATCCCAATCGCAGGATCACTCACCACACGATCGAACCTCGATAAAGTCTTTCGTCTAATCGACAGTAGGGTTCGTGAATCAGGCCAACCTTCAGTAATCCTATCCATC
This sequence comes from Agrobacterium sp. LEGMi-208b, assembly GCF_059511785.1. Classification (NCBI taxonomy): domain Bacteria; kingdom Pseudomonadati; phylum Pseudomonadota; class Alphaproteobacteria; order Hyphomicrobiales; family Rhizobiaceae; genus Agrobacterium; species Agrobacterium sp. LEGMi-208b. Next base: position 1,497,386 of record NZ_CM183446.1, on the reverse strand, counting down.
CCGTGCCAACGCAAAAATTGGGGCGCAACGACGCTGTTGCGGGAGGCAAATATTTCGATAAAGCAGAAACTGCTGATTGAGACTGAAGACGAGAACGCCTCGCCAGAGACCATCTGCCTAGTCCCCGGAAGGCCACAGAAATACCTTGCAGAGGCCTTCGACGTAGCCGCTGGCATCGACTACCATGAGATTCCGCAGTCGATCGAGCTCTACGTAATCCCTTCCGTGGCCGTCGTGGTTCTCGCCCACACACCAGTCGGTGCTCCAATCGGAATACCAGTACCCTTGGGTTTCGCATCACTCGATGCGGCTGTGGTTCGCCGAGTTGAGGAAGCAGTTTTGGACAAGGTCGTGCGCTTTATTGATCGCGATCATCTACGTTCGCGCATCGAAATAGCTCTCGCTCCCTCACCTCAGGTCGCCCTCGATGAATAAGATGGCCGCTAAAAACAACCAATCCAAATTTCGCAAGCGACCGCGAGTGCGCATTCACATCTACAAAATCGACAACTCGAAAACAGGCGATGAGCCTTGTCGGACTGTAACAACTACACCGCTGGCCTCCGCAGGATGAGCAATGCTGCCTTCAACACTCCTTCTGGTGGATAGCAACTGCCTAAGATCACCAGAGTTGCGGGATTTTCTCAAAGCGTCCCTCGACAATGCGATCGTGATCGATCATTTGGTCCTCTTCGAGATATTTAAGAAGAACCCTCTTGTTACAGGTCGAGAAAGTCTTGCTATCGCGGCTGACTTTATCGACCAAATCTATGTGATTAAGCCGACGCATCGCTGGCTGGATGACGTGATCACGAGTAATCGCGATTTGGAACGCCTCATCGACTTAGAGGCTACGAAGGATTTGCGAGAGCTTTGCCAAGGCCTGTTTCAAGGCCCACCAACGGACAGCATCACGTTTCGCTTGGAGGCACGACAGGCGGAAGCAGTTAACTACATTGACCGGCTAAGTGAAGAAATGGGTGAGTATGAAATTGCTCTCCTCGAAAAAGCCAAGGAGTTTTCAGCAAGTCAGCTTGCCGAAATCCGAACTGGGAACGTCGTGACGGATGCGACCCGCGAAAAAATAAACGCCCTTCTCTATGAGATTACCGGCCACTTTATTCTGTCCTATCAAGAGCCGAACCGAACTAAATCACTTAACGTAGCTACCGCAAAGAACATGTTCGCGTTTCGATATGCGCTTTGCGTGGTCCTTTTTTACCTGGAGTGGGTTCAGTTGGGACGAGGCTCAAAAAAGCTGACCAAACGCCTGAACGACATCGTAGATCTTCAGATCGCGGCAGTAGCTACGTTCTTCAGCGGCGTTGCGAGTAATGATGCGAGAACTAGAAATGTAGCGAGGGAGGCCACCCACATGCTTGCGAAATGGGGAGCATTCATTCGTTCTACAGATAACCCAAGCGAGCACGATTCGCAGGGCGAATATAACGATCGGCTGCAGACTTAGATTTGGGAGAAACTATGCATGGCTACACTGGAAGAGCTTGAAGCCGCGCGACGCCACTTGGCGGACTGGTTGGACCGCTTTGATAACTATTCAGGTAACAACCCGGATAAATACAGATCCGATATCAACGCAGCTCGGCGCCGCGTGCGTCAGTTAGAAGATGGGCTCAAAGCTCGAGGTGATTTGCCCTTGTCTCCGCAGGAGGAGCTTGCGGAGACACTAGACCGCGCGTTTCCCTCCGCAAAAAGCAAGGAGGTCGTGGAGTATGAAGGGCGGAAATTCCAGCGCAGGTTCTGGCCGTTACAACGCAGTAATTCCGGGAAGAGCGTTACTGAGTGGGGCAAAGGCTGGGAGGAGCTTAAATAATTGTGCGTTCGCCGGGCGAGCCAACAGTGAAGCTCTCTCCGACGTTATTTGCGAGATGTTTTCACAAATACCAGAACAATGCGGTGGGAAGTGACAGGTTTCAAGACTGAAAGCGATATGCAGCGCGAAATCGGCGAGCTTATTCGGACTGGGCAACTCGCAAACTGCATAGTGAATGAGGACGATTTGGCTGGTCTATTGGACGAGTCTCCAGATGTCCTGCCGCTATTCTCGATTGATCGCCTATCAAGAACTGCGATGATCAGAGCCGCGCTTGGCTGCATGAAGGATCTAAACGATATCCAGATCCTCACCGACGATCAAAACGTCTCCATGCGTCGGGGCGAAGCTCTTCGACCTGATTTTGTCGGAATTTCTGAGGATTCGCGATCGGTTTGGGTCATCGAGTTAAAAAATAGTGGGCAGACCGCGCGGGAGGCTTTCACCGAACTACTCGGTTATGAGCATGAGATCAAAAACTACCTCCCGTTTCTGGCCGACTGGGACATAAATTTCGTCCTGATTGCGAGTGAATGGTCCACGCTGCTGGATCACAGTCTAGCTTCGGCTTGCACGTGGTCTCGTAAAAAAGTGCTTGGTCTTGAGGCTGGCAAAGCACCTGATGGCACGGTCACGCTAAAAGTTCGTGTCCCGGAATCCTGGACGATCACAGGGGTGGCACACTTCCCAAACAAAAGCCTACCCTGCTTTCAAATCTCTCTTGACGGGATCGGCGAAGGTACCTTCGAGGAGCCTGACCCACGTCTACCGATGGCTTTGAATTTGCTTGCTCGTGAAGGCGATCGCCAAGGTGGGCATGGCTTCGCAATGTTGTGGCGAGACCGATGGTTTGGCGACAGAGGCCAATATCATCTGACCCTATGTGGCGTATCCCCCTCCGCGTTCTTCAACGCCGCGAGGGAGGTAGGAACAATATCAGATGATCAGGGCAAATTAGCTAAAGCTCTGTCAGCGTCCCTACTCGGGGAAATCGACCCCACACCTGGCGCGCTTCTATCTCTGTACAGCTACATAAAGCCCGTCGTCTCCGAGGTCGGAAAACCAACAATAGAAGGTTTCATGGATTGGCTTCAAGCTCAAGAAACATACCTGCATCGCGCAGAGCCTGTTTACGTTGAATTTTGGGGGATCCTCGGCGACCACGCGAGGCGTTACGTTATGCACCCAGCAATACGGGAAATACGACCAGACTTGCTTGGCAATGGGATGCAGGACTGGCGGTCGCCGTCAGTTGGTTTGCAAATTCTAGACGAGTTTTTCGCACCTACCTTTTGTGCTGATGGCGAGGTTCGTATGATAGACGCGTTCACACTCGGGCGAGATCTCGCTATAGATGCAGTTCTCAGGCAGAATTTGGATAACCTATCGCTAAAACGAGAAACGGAGCGCACGCTTTCTCCGCGTCGCTTTTGGCACTCCATTCGGATGCAGATCCTTCTCGAGCAGACTCGATTGATCTACATGTCGTCAGAAACTATGAGCGATGTTGATGGCACCGTCCGTTACAGCTTGGGAACTGCTCCCTATTCAGAAGACAATTTTCAAGGCCTAACACAATGGATCACCACCGGTCTTTTGGCGAACTCAGATCCTCACGTGACCGCGTTCCACCTAGGGCTTAAAGGGAATGTTGCTTTCGATCCATACTTGTCTGTTGGTGGTCCCGGCGCGATCGAACATCAAAAAGAACTAGAGTTGGAGATCATCGAAGTGCGACAGGCCGCGCTCAATTGCGCTGACGAGCAGCAGCACAACGGCGGATTGAGCGATAGACAGCAAACTCTAGTGAACGAGCTGTCAGCGCTTAAGGAGACAAACACCGCGATGGTGGAGAAAGCCCTCGAGCTGTTCGATACGCTCATTTTCCCGGTCTTTCACAAGCTTAATCGTCTCGTTAGCGTCTCACCAGATTGGTCTTGGTTGAAGCAAGGGGTACGTGAGGCACGTGCCCGCGGCCAGCGTGCCGCCATACGGCTCGGAGCAGACGGAACTTTTGGAACTGTGGTCATCACTGAACCGCATTTTCTGCTGATGTCGGACGTGGACAACCCAGAGACCCACGTTCTTTTCCTTAACCATCGATCGGGCGTTGCGACATTGACCAAGACCACATGGGCGGCACTTGAAGCGAGCAAAGACTTCGAGAATCTTCCTCCACCCTAGGGGAGTGAGGCGGCTAAACGATCCCCTATGCCCGAAACCTCCCCCTCCCCGTCATCTCTCTGAGGCCGAGCTCCAAAACGATCCGCCGCGCCGCCTGCGGCGTGACGTCGAGCGTCTTCGCCACCATCCCGGCCGACACGAGCGGTTTAGCCATGACGAGATCGACGAGTTCCGGCAATTTTGAAGATGTCCGCCGCCCCTCCAGCTTTCGGTCCATCATCGTCTTCGCAAGCGTCAGCCGGTCATGCTCTTTACTGCCGATCTCGGCGGCCGCCAAAAAACCCGTAGGCTATGGCGATGCTGCGCGACAATGCTGTTGTATGACATTCTTCCTCGCGAGAGCGTGTGTGGCGTCATCGGAAAGATATGCATTCCGCGTTGGCGCTTTCGGCCTATAAAGAAGCGGCGTTGGCATACTGCCTCATGTAAATCCCTCGAACATATGGCATTGTCATCGCCTGCGGCCAGCCCCGCTTTGGACCTGTTGATTTTGGAATTTGTATTTTATGACGGGGATTTAGCCTGTTTGATCGTAGCTGTTTAGCGCACTGGATCGTGGTTTTAGGCTACTGCCGGATACTGTAGCGTAGGGATTTGGTTGCGGGGGCAGGATTTGAACCTGCGGCCTTCAGGTTATGAGCCTGACGAGCTACCGGGCTGCTCCACCCCGCGGCACCAGCGAGAAGTCGGAAGAACTTGTCGCCTAGATCTGGTTTTTGCTTTTGGCAAAGAACCGAAGTGATTTCATTATAACACAAAGGCCGCTTACGCGGCCTGTTGATTTGGGCGCTGGCCCTTATTTGTGAATGAGAAGATTTGTGTTGCGTTTTGCAGACCTGGCAGCGACCTACTCTCCCGCGTCTTGAGACGAAGTACCATTGGCGCTGGGGCGTTTCACGGCCGTGTTCGGAAAGGGAACGGGTGCAGCCGCCCCGCGATAACCACCAGGTCGGCAAAACGCAACATGCTCCATGTTTTCACATGGAAACTGCTGTTTCGAGAAGCTGGAGAGCCAAGGCTCTATTTAATTTACACGTCTTTCTGTGACCCATCCTCATGTTGCCTTGCTCGAGATCGAGTTTGGCAGCCATACAGGACGCTAGTCCGTCGCCGGTTGTCCGGCGCGCCGTCCGCAGGGCCTTTGGCCCGTGAGGACAGAAGATGATGTCATCAAGCTTTGCTTGATGAACATATTCAATGGGAACGAAGAAGTCGATCGAGCTATTAGTAACGGTAAGCTTCACACATTGCTGTGCTTCCACACCCGTCCTATCAACGTGGTCGTCTTCCACGGCTCTGATAGGGAACACTCGTTTTCAGGTTGGTTTCCCGCTTAGATGCCTTCAGCGGTTATCCATTCCGTATATAGCTACTCTGCTATGCCCTTGGCAGGACAACAGATCCACCAGAGATACGTCCATCCCGGTCCTCTCGTACTAGGGACAGATCCTGTCAATATTCCTACACCCACGGCAGATAGGGACCGAACTGTCTCACGACGTTCTGAACCCAACTCACGTACCGCTTTAAATGGCGAACAGCCATACCCTTGGGACCTGCTCCAGCCCCAGGATGCGATGAGTCGACATCGAGGTGCCAAACAACCCCGTCGATATGGACTCTTGGGGGTCATCAGCCTGTTATCCCCGGCGTACCTTTTATCCGTTGAGCGATGGCCCTTCCACACGGGACCACCGGATCACTATGACCGACTTTCGTCTCTGCTCGACTTGTCAGTCTCGCAGTCAGGCTAGCTTATGCCATTGCACTCGACGACCGATTTCCGACCGGTCTGAGCTAACCATCGCGCGCCTCCGTTACTCTTTCGGAGGCGACCGCCCCAGTCAAACTACCCACCATACACTGTCCCGGATCCGGATGACGGACCGCGGTTAGACATCCACGAAGATAAGGGTGGTATTTCAAGGATGGCTCCACAGGAACTGGCGTCCCTGCTTCAAAGCCTACCACCTATCCTACACATGCCTTGGCGAATGCCAGTGTAAAGCTATAGTAAAGGTGCACGGGGTCTTTCCGTCTGACCGCAGGAACCCCGCATCTTCACGGGGAATTCAATTTCACTGAGTCTATGTTGGAGACAGCGGGGAAGTCGTTACGCCATTCGTGCAGGTCGGAACTTACCCGACAAGGAATTTCGCTACCTTAGGACCGTTATAGTTACGGCCGCCGTTTACTGGGGCTTCAGTTCAGAGCTTGCACCCCTCCCTTTAACCTTCCAGCACCGGGCAGGCGTCAGACCCTATACGTCGTATTGCTACTTCGCAGAGCCCTGTGTTTTTGATAAACAGTCGCTACCCCCTGGTCTGTGCCACCCCATCATACTTGCGTACAAAAGGGTCACGCTTCTTCCGAAGTTACGCGTGCAATTTGCCGAGTTCCTTCAACATAGTTCTCTCAAGCGCCTTGGTATACTCTACCTGACCACCTGTGTCGGTTTCGGGTACGGTCTATACGGTGGAGCTATTTCCTGGAACCTCTTCGCCGCCCAACCAATCCAATAAGGTTGAACAACACACGAGATCCGTCACTACCACCAGGCCCACGAATATTAACGTGGTTCCCATCGACTACGCGTGTCCGCCTCGTCTTAGGGGCCGGCTAACCCTGCTCAGATTAACTTTAAGCAGGAACCCTTGGTCTTTCGGCGAGGGAGTCTCTCACTCCCTTTATCGTTACTCATGTCAACATTCGCACTTCCGATATCTCCAGCAGCCCTCACGGGTCCGCCTTCACAGACTTACGGAACGCTCCGCTACCACATGCCTTACGGCATATCCTCAGCTTCGGTGCATGGCTTTAGCCCCGTTACATTTTCGGCGCAAAGACCCTTATTTAGACCAGTGAGCTGTTACGCTTTCTTTAAATGATGGCTGCTTCTAAGCCAACATCCTGGTTGTTTTGGGATCCTCACATCCTTTCCCACTTAGCCATGACTTGGGGACCTTAGCTGGAGGTCAGGGTTGTTGCCCTTTTCACGACGGACGTTAGCACCCGCCGTGTGTCTGCCGACTAGTACTCCTCGGTATTCGGAGTTTGGTTAGGATCAGTAAGACGGTGAGTCCCCATAGCCCATCCAGTGCTCTACCCCCGAGGGTATTCGGTCGACGCTCTACCTAAATAGATTTCGCGGAGAACCAGCTATTTCCGAGTTTGATTGGCCTTTCACCCCTAGCCACAAGTCATCCCGAACTATTGCAACAGTTATGGGTTCGGCCCTCCAGTTGGTGTTACCCAACCTTCAGCCTGCTCATGGCTAGATCACTCGGTTTCGGGTCTAATGCAACTAACTAAAATCGCCCTATTCAGACTCGCTTTCGCTGCGCCTACACCTACCGGCTTAAGCTTGC